>CBDFMC010000023.1:0-667409 GCA_965249435.1 Lacipirellulaceae bacterium
CCAGTTAGCGCTCTGTGAACTCCGTCATGCCAGGAGCGTAATTCAGATCTTGACAAGCCGACGTCGTGAAGCACGCCTCTGGCGGCGGCGCTGGTTGGCCTGATCAAGTTCGCGCTGGCGATCTTCGCTGCGATGCTCAGGGTGTGCCTTGAGCCATCGGTCAGGTAGCAGCTCGGAGAGCTGTTCACGCTGGTCCCTTGAAAGCGATTCGAACGGGGTTTGGCGTCGCCCACCCGCAAGTACTCGGGAACGATCTGAGGAAGCCGGACGAGAACATCGTTGAGATACGGGGTGACGTGGACATGATTAGAACGAGCACTCTGGATAAGCGTGTACCAGACGCATGCCGCGCGACCACCCGCATCGCTCCCAAAAAATTGGTAATTTTTTCTTCCAATAACCGAGGGGCGAATGACTCTTTCTGCCATGTTGTTATCGATCGCATAGCGCCCGTCGGTTGCAAATCGCGTCATCGCGTTCCAACGATTGAGCAGGTAGCCGATCGCTTCGGCCAACTTGGTCGAAGGCCGTACCGTCGGCTGCACTTCGGTGAGACGATCGTGCAGAAGGGCAAGAATGGGAACCGACTCGCGCATGCGCACTTGTCGTCGCGTTTCCACATCGGCATCGGCCAGGCGATCCTCGATGTCGTACAGTTGCCAGATCCAAGCGAGCGCCTCGTGCGCAAGTGGCTGCGTTGAGACGGCGCACGCTTCGTCGAACTTCCGCCGCGCATGGGCCCAACAACCCAGATCCAGAAGTCGGCCATCCGATTCCTTGACTAGGGACGTGTAGACACTGTAACCGTCGGTTAATAATCCGCCTTGAAAATCATCAAGTATTTCCCGCGGACCTGCGCGGGATCGATCAAGTCGATAGTCAAATAGTTGGTACGGATGCTGGTCATCGCCAACGTAGACCCAGAGATAAACCAGCTTGGTCGCCCCAGCCCCGGGACGCAGGACACGGGCCGTGGTCTCGTCGGCCCGTACATAAAAACTATCCAGTACTTGGGTGCGAATCAGATCCCACACCGGCAGCAGACGCTCGCCCGTTCGCACCACGGCGTTGCTCAACACGCTGCGGTTGAACCACATCGTGGTGGTGGAACGAAGCTCTTCCTGGAGACGATACAGGGGCAGGTGACGCTCGAACTTGGCGTGTGCCAGCCAGGCTAACGTGCTGGCCCCAAATATCCCTTTTTCGTTGATATTGGGTGGCTTTTCGCTGGTGACGATCTGCTGGCCATCCCGGCTAACAGGGCAACCGTAGGTAAACCGAACGTGCTCGGCGATGTAGGCGCTAGACTCAACATATTCTAGTTGCCGTGAGATCTGCTCGGAGATCACCGTCCGCTTGCCGCCACATCCACAAGGACAATCGAGTTCTTCCGGCGGCAGTGGGTGTTCAAAACGCTGGACCGGCAAGCACTCGGGGAATTCAAAACGTTTGCGCTTCTTACGGCGTTTCTTGCGTTTCGAAGACGATTCATCGTCTGGCTCTTCTTCGTCGGTCGCCTCGTCATCCTCGCTAATCTCGTTGCCCTCGATCGACTCGGGATCAAAAAGAAGCTTTTGATCGGGAGAAGGGATAAACCGTTCACGCCGTGGAGAAAAGAGTGCCTTACGGAGTAAGGTGATTTGCTCTTGCATCACCTCGATGTGATTCTGCAACGATTCAAGAGTTGCCTGTTGCTCGCTATTAACCCTTTTGAGATGTGCGATCTCGGCGCGCTGCACTTCGATCTCTTTTCGGAGTTTGTCGGATTCCATCGACAACGTTTCGGTCCTTGAAGGTGCGTCACGAAATGGCAAATGATCACACACCGTTGGTGTAGAACACACATGTTTATTTATCGACAATTCACGTTGCGCGTCAAGGTGGTTTCCAAGGCGATTGAGTAATTTGTTTTGCCTGCTCACGACGCCACCACTTGCGACGTTTGACACTCGATAGCTCGATGCCTTCCAGCAACAATCGCAGGTCGTCCACATGCAGTGTCAAGTAATCACCGGGGGATGCAATCGCCCCTCCATGGTCGGCGCCACGTAGTGTCTCGGACGTTCCTCGTTCAAGATGCTTGTAGAGGATGATCGTGCCGTCACCCGTGAAATAGAGTACCTTCAACCGGTTGCGGCGTCGGTTGAAAAACAAGAAAAGATCTCCGTCTTCAATCTGTTTGCCAAGCTCCTTTTCGACGATACCGATTAATCCACAAAAACTTTTACGCATGTCCGTGGGAGCCAACGCGGCGAAGACTTTTATTTGGGATGGCACAATCAACATGACGCCACCTCACGCAACGCCTGCAATACGTCCTTCACTGTCTCACAATCGGTGCCGTGAGGCACATCCACAAAGACTCCCTGCTGCGGCAAGTGAATACGCAGCGTGGACGCAGGTGTCGTCCCCTCGATCCGCACAGGCACCAGTTGGGTGCCCTGGACGGCGTTACGACTGGTTTTAAGAGACTTGGTCGAACGGCTCCCCTGCTCTGGGGAGGCTTGCTGCTCACGGAACTTACGCTGCCAGGCATAATAGCTGGTTTGTGTAATCGAGTTCTGGTGGCAAAACGCCGCGATGCTCAAGCCGCTTGAGGACTGCTGTTTCAGTAGGCCACGCCAGTGGGACTCTTGGGGATTTGTTTCGATTGGTCATTGTGCTCGTTCCTGGAATAAAGGGAATGGTTCACCTCTATTAGGATAGCGCGCAATTTTGGGACGCTGTTCACAGAACGCTTACCTGGGTATGCACGAAAGCCTCTCTGATTTGTTCGAAGTTAAGAAGAATGCAGGAGATTGGGTGACTTTGTACAGGGGAGAGTATTTTGACCTAGATCCTGAAAAGAACTCGCCGAAGCTTGTCGAATCTCCAGCTGCCGGTCCACTTGAATCACTTGGCTTCAACACAGGTGAGGTTGCTAGACTTCTTTTGCGCTACGATCTCGCCATGGTTCAGGAATGGACAGACATTACATTGGCTGCGCGCGAGCGAAACGGAGATTCCTTCTTTAAGAAGAACGCCAAGGCCTATTTGCGCGATAACCTAAAGGCAGCTTCTAAAGGCCAGAGAACGGCTCCCGATTGGTGGGCAAGCATGAGGCGAGAAGAGGAGAAAAGTTCAGTAACAATAAAGAGCTGCTCAGCGATCTTGGCTTACTCATGCCTGCGACGACTCAGCAAGAAAACATACTGGGTGAGGGAAGAGAGAGATACACCGAGCTGTTTACAACAGCGTTTGACGAACTCTTACGATCTGGTTTGAGTGAGGGAGAAGCTCGAACCCACGCAGAGCTATCTGCTCGGAATAGAATCAAAGCTGAGCAAGGAAACCAGCGACGTAGGAACAAGTCGTTTAATCATCCACGATTCAAATAATCGTGTTTGGCTAGAGTAATCTCAAGTAATATTCTTAGGCAAATTCTTTCTCTTTGTATATAAATCTTTGTAGTGTTCTTTGTAGAGGAATAACTGTGGAGACGATTGGGCTAATGTGTTTGGAGTAAAAATAGAAAATTGCCTCGAAATTCCAATGGATTGGATGACGGCGAGCTGCTCTTGTTGGTAACGGCCAGTCCACCTATTTAGCATTTAGTCGGTAACGGCTGGTCCACCTTTCGGTAACGGCCAGTCCACCGGTTTTGGCTGATCGGGTAACGGCTAGTCCACCACTTCATCAGAGAACTCTCCGGAGGAAGTATGCCCAAAAGCCCAGCCTAAGGTCTTAGGACAGAATCTTGAGTCGACTGAATCGATTCTAGGTAAGCTTTCAAATTGACAAGAAAAAGGAGTGGGCTCGGTTCGCCTCAGAATCGTAGGATTCAAACGTTCCACATAGTGTCCAGTACGGAGATCACTACTTTCTATTCTCTCACTGCATTTTGGGCCGATCCTGCACTACATGAGTCGATCCACCGACCACTTACTTCATTTTCGATTTCGGAAATACTTAAAACACCGTATTTTATTGCAAGCCCGGCAGGATTCGAACCTGCAAATTACGGCTTGGCCGTCCGACAAAGTCGCTACGGGGTGGCTAGCTCAGCAAATCGCTTCAGACGGCTCCCATCAGCTTCTATTTCCGACCTTAGCTTTCTCTATTTTGAGGTTCACAGTGCCTGTCTCTAGCGCTTTACGAACCCAATTAACCACTTTTCGATTCTCCGGCGACACCGACCTCATATAGGTATCCGCAATTTGAGAACTCGCTGAATGACCAAGCCACCTTTTCGTAGCACCGATAGAACACCCTGGCCGAGATCCAAACTCGGTCGCCCCTAAGTGACGAAGAATGTAAAATCCGTCCAAATCCTTACCTTCTTCCCCAAGTTTCTCGCGAAGCCTTGTCCACCACTTCCCAATCGCATCAGTTTTACCATGAACCACCGGCATGCCTTTCTTGGTGACAAACATTCGATCTTTATTCTCACGATTTACCAACTGTAGGTACTCGGTAATCGAATTCCAAACAAGCTTCGGTGTTTCGCCATATCGGTCCACTCCGGTCTTGCCGCGTCTTAGGTCATAGCCTTTCTCATCGAATTGCCCAATCCGAATGGAACTAATATCTCGCTGCCCCAAACCACACCCAATACCTAGCCACACAATCGCAGTCTCCCGCACGTCACATAACTTAAGGAACATTTTCAGTTGTTTTACGGTTGGAAGCTTACGCTCTTTCGCTGGCTTCCCATAAGCGATATCCAGCGCCGACCAATCCCACGGTAAATGCTGACTCCCAAATTCAGGACGGCCTGCCCGGCTCATAATCGCTTTGACGAAACGAAGGCGCTTACCGACCTGTGATGCTGAATACCCAGCTTCTACGAGCATGCGGTTATAGGCTTCCACGTCTACAACCAACAGTTCGGATAGCATCATCCTTCCTACGGCACCGTGACCATACCGCGAATTGATAAACCCCATAAACTCTTTGGCATACCGTCTACGTTCGTCACAAAGACCAAGAGTTATCGTTCCTTTGCGCTTCGCCTCTCCCTCTTCTCGAACCCTAGATTGCTCAAAATGCAATAATCCTGAAGTGATGTGCCCTAAGCTTCCCTGGACGAGTTTCCCAGTGACCCAATCTTCCTCTTTCTCATTGCCACCGACATGCAGATTTAGCTTCTTCTGCTCGGCCTCCTCGTGAACAGTACCAATCAACCAAGCTCCCACCCACTTCTGATATTCTTGTTCCGCCTCTGAACGATTCGATACTTTGAATCGGTGTTTCTTGGGCATATTGGTCACCGGATCGCGATACGATACGTGCCACCCGATATTGCGATTTTTGGTGAATTTGAGCTTAGGAATTCTTTTGTTACGATTCTTTCCGACGGCGAGTTTCGCCACCAGCTTCTTACCAGTCTTGGTCGCCATATTTCACCTCCCAGGTCTGTACACTACGTTCAAATAACGGCCTGTATTGTAGTGCATATGGGAAATGTGATGTAGTGCATACAGTAAAAATTACCTGGCAATTGGCCGATGGGCGTCGGACGATGAATCCGACGCACTTTTGGAAGTTCCGTTCTGGCGGCGATTTGGTCACCACTGAACTGTCGGAATGTTGCGGTCAGTCCACAGTAAGGACTCGGGCCTCACCAGGGCATGATTGATCCCAATGTGTAGCAACTTCTGCTGATCTCTTAGCAATTTCTGCTGCCGAAGCATCCGTGTCGTACAGTACGGACAGTGCTCCGTATGCATATTCCTGTCCCGAACCAATCGCGACATAACGTCTCACTGCATCTACTTCTAATTCCGAAAAAACCTGGAATATGCCGTGTGGGTTGGCGATAATCATGCTGCAATCAAGGTCGGCAAATGGTCCTTGATTTGAATCGTCCCCTTGGTCGTTAACGAATTGGAGTTCCTCCTTCGCAAAACGCCAGAGTTTGCACATCATTTTGAAAACGTTTAGCTGGTTGTCCATCGGCATCGGATCGTGAGCGTCGGTGAAGGATGCTAGGATGTTGTGGTACACTTGCCATCCCGTGACACCGATCAGCGAATCCCAGTATCGGTTCACTCCAAAACTGCCCGACTCATGGATAATTCGAGAGCCTATCAGCGAAAGCGAGTTTCCAGCGATGCACTTTTTTCCGTCTTTCTCAACAGCAACGATGATAGACATCCCTTACCTCGCCTGATTCTCTTGAATAAACTCGTTCTTACTCGGCCTTGCACTAGTATTAACCGCCTTGTGGCTTGGTAACGGTTTAGCTTCAGCACAAAATGGGGCTTATGACTTAAAGACGACACGCAATCTGCATTGCTGGTTCGTATCATGCAGTTTGAACCAATCGCCTCGCTCTGTGCGAATATACTACACAGTCTTCAAACATCATATGCACCTTTGGCTCTTTTTACTGCAACCGGACTACGTTGAATCAGATTTGAAACTGCCACCTCCAACCGATTTGCATCGCTGGCCACATGTTTCTTGCGTCAGGACGCAACCTACGGATTTATCGTCCGCCGTTAGAATGGGACGTCGTGTCAACTAGCGTTCGGCGTGAAACGCCGACGCCGCATAGCACGCATTTTTTCATGAATCTGGATGGTACCTTTGCAGGTGGTTCTCGAATCCAATAAGAAAATTCCTACATGAGCTAAGCTTCGAGCAGCTTCAGAAACTCGCGCATCCAAGCCGGATGCGCCGGCCAGGCGGGGGCGGTGACTAGATTGCCATCCACACATACGCTATCAAGCCCCACGGCAGGTTCATCCCACACAGCCCCCATGCGTTCCAGTTCCGGCCGCACGCTGGGATAGGCCTGGCAGCGACGCCCCTGGACAACATCGGCGGCTGTAAGCAGTTGCGGACCATGACAAATCGCCCCGATTGGCTTGTTTGCATCGGCGAAATGTTTCACGATTGCCAGCACACGCTGGTCCAACTGCAGATACTCGGGCGACCGGCCCCCGGGGATGACCAAGGCGTCGTAGTCGTTTGTCCGGATGTTTTTCTCGACATCTTCCCACGAGGTGTTGATCGCGAAATTGTGCCCGCGCTTTTCGCTGTAGGTCTGATGTCCTTCAAAATCGTGAATGGCCGTGACGACCGAGTCGCCCGCTTGCTTATCGGGACAGGCGGTATCGACGCGGTGGCCGACAGTTTGCAGGATTTGCAGCGGGACCATGGCTTCATAGTCTTCCACAAAATCGCCCACGAGCATGAGGATGTGTTTGGTAGTCACGGTGAAAATTATCTTTTCTCGATAAGGCTGGAGATTATCCGAAATTAGTGCAGCAGGGCACTCCGAACTGCCCCCTCTCCGGACCCTCACCCATGAGGGATTGGGCTTGGGAGATATTATTTTTCGGCCACCCCATCGCGAGAGGCGTTACCTGGAAAATACGGGATCAATGTACCTCGACCAAAAACTTCGGCATCCGTCGAATATCGCCCTCGCGATCGATGCAGGCGATGGTGCTACTCCCCTCGGCGATGAGCTGTTCGTCGCCGGCTCGAAAGACTTGGTACTCATGCTCGATCCGAGCCGGAGTTGCCCGGGTGGCGGTCGTGACGATTCGTAGCGTATCCCCAAATCGGGCTGGTCGCATATAGCGGCAGGCGATTTTGTGGACCACCAAGAAAATGCCATCCCGTTCCAATTCAGCGTAGTTGTGTCCCTTGGCTTGAAGCATCTTCACGCGAGCCAACTCAAAATACTGGAAGTAATTGGCATGATGGACAATCCCTTGCCCATCCGTTTCATAGTAGCGGACTTCAATTTCAGTAACGTGCTGCATTGTTCGTGTGCTTCTTCTTTGGGACGGGAGGATTTTCCGGACGAACATGGGTGCATTGACCGCGCATCGTAACCAATTCGGCCCTTTTTACAAGGCGAGGGACCCCATACCGAAATGCCCAATGCGTTGCCAAAATGGTCCGCAAGGTCTATAGTGACTGTTTTGTTTCCGGGCGCTGCCGATGTGGCACCGTCGATGCCAGGCAGGAAGGTTGGGTCCTATGAGTAGCGGTGGTTTCAGTAGTGATGAAGGTGGGGTTCTCGATTTTGCTACCATGCGTGGCCGCGATTATCCGTCGATTCGCCAGTTTACGGTGTTTTTGGAAAACCGAGTCGGCCAGTTGTTGGATGTGGTCCGTCGCTTCGAGGGGAGTCATGTCCGAATCGTAGCCCTGACGATTTCCGACTCGACCGAGTGTGCCTTGGTTCGATTTCTGCTCAGCGACCCTGAACAGGGCCGCGAGGTGCTCGAACGTGCTGGGCTGTCGATTGTTGAGTCGGACCTGATTGGTGTCGAGCTGCCTTCCACTCCCCAACCTCTGCTGCAAGTCTGCACCGCGCTATTGCAGGCAGAAGTGAACATCACGCAGGTCTATCCCTTGCTCGCGAGGCCGCGTGGCCAGCCTGCTGTGGCGCTGATGGTTGACAATATCGAGATGGCGATTGAAACCTTGGCGTCGAAGGGTTTTACTGCGCTGAATGAAGACGACCTGAAAGATTATGAGTAGCGGGCTGTGCTCCCAATTGCCGTGCGTTGCGTTGCAACGCGGCTATTCCGCAATCCGAATTCTGCAATCTAATTATGCCAATCCGCGTTACCTGTCCGAACTGTCATACGCGCTTCAAAGTTGGCGATCAACATGCCGGCAAAACGGGCGCTTGTCCCAAGTGCAAGGGAGAGATTGTCATCCCTGCTCTTGAGGATGAGGTGATTATCCATGCGCCGGAACTCGAAGCAGGAGCGGTCGACTCGAAAGGTCGGTCGGTGCTCAAGCCGGTGGCCCGCAGAGAAACAAAGTTTCGCACCAATGTACTTGTGGTAGTCGCCGGATTGGCGATTCTTAGCGTGGCGATTGCCTGGTTGGTGGGTCAGCAAGACGGTAATGAGATCTGGCTGCACTGGGTGCTGGCTGGCGGAGCGATCTTGCTGGGGCCGCCGTTGGCCTATGCCGGTTATACTTTTCTGCGCGATGACGAGTTTGGCTCATTCGAGGGGATGAACCTGATGCTGCGGGCGGTCGTCTGCGGACTCGTCTATGCGTTGTTGTGGGGAGTGTATCTATTTGTTGCCGGGCATTTGTGCGGCTGGGAAACGGTTGCCGATGGCAAGATGGAAATGACCTACATCGCGGTGATTGGAGCCTGCATCGCGGCAGTCGGTGCTGGGACGGCGCTGGTCTGCTTCGATTTTGAATTCATGACAGGTTTCTTCCACTATGCGCTCTTTTTGGTGGTGACGGTTCTATTGCGATTGGTCATGGGCCTGCCGCCGGTGCCGGGGATGTAGTGCGTGGAGTCAAATCCCAAGCAAACCACGGCAAAATAGAGTAGAATGCCATCGCATGGAGGAAATTCAAGTATGAAATGGCGAGAACATATTACCGTTGATCCGTCGATCTGTCATGGCAAAGCGTGCATTCGAGGGACGCGAGTCCTGGTGTCTGTGATTTTAGACAATCTAGGTGCCGGTGTCAGCATGGAGGAGTTGTTGAGCAGCTATCCTTCGCTCACGCTTGAACAGGTCCAAGCGACGATGGCTTATGCTGCCGATCTTGCACGTGATCGAGTCGTTGACCTATCACCGACAGGATCGTCCTGATGGCATCGTTTAAGCTCGACGAGAACTTGCCAGTCGAGGCAACGACTCTGCTGCAAGCTGGGGGGCATAATGCCCTATCGGTGTTAGATCAATCATTAGGCGGACATTCTGATACTGATATTGCCGCAATCTGTCGAAAAGAACAGCGCGTCTTAGTAACATTCGATCTCGGCTTCGCAGATATTCGCGTTTATCCGCCTCGTGACTACTCTGGCATTGTAGTGCTGCGCCTTGGCCGCCAAGACAAGCCACATACGTTGGAAATCGTAGAGCAACTCATTCCAAAATTCGGCGATGAACCTTTGGAAAACCATCTCTGGATTGTCAGTGAAACATCGATTCGGATCCGAGGGTAGTATCCCAATGACCAATGACCAATCTCAACATTAAGGGCTTGCGTATTTCATCTTTCATCCTTCATCACTCGCCCCCATGTCGCTTCACAATCTCCCTGAAATCGCTGCACTTCGCTCGAGCAGGAGCGTGGTGCGTATTCCGCCGGAGATCGATGTTCCGATAACGCATCGCGTGCGGCAACTGATCGATACAGCCGAGTTCCATCGGCTTGCACGGATTAGTCAACTCGGCTTGGTCAGTCTGGTCTACCCCGCAGCCAACCACACGCGGCACGAACATTCGCTGGGCGTCTATCGCAATGCGCTGCTCTACGTCGATCAACTGGCCGACGATCCGCGATTCGCGTCGGCGGTGAAGCCTGAGGACGCCGAGCGTTTTCTCGTGGCTGCCCTCTTGCACGATTTGGGACATTGGCCCTTTTGCCATCCGATCGAAGACCTCAGCCTGCCACAAATCCCGGGGCATGAGCTGTTTGCTAATAGTTTTTTGCTGGAAGGCGAAATTGCGGATTTGCTGCGCGACGATTGGGGGCTCCAGCCCCGCGATGTGATGGCCATGCTAAGCGGCAAGCCGCGCGGGCGTCGTGATCGGATTCTACGGAGCATGTTGTCGGGTCCGATTGACGTCGACAAAATGGACTATCTGATGCGAGATAGCCTTCATGCGGGCGTACCCTATGGGCGGAACTTCGACCAGCCGCGATTGATCCACAGCTTGTGCCTGAACGAAATGGGCGACGGACTGGCAATTTCCGACAAAGGGAAAACGGCCGCGGAGATGATGGTCTTTTCTCGCTATGTGATGTTCAGTGAGGTCTATTGGCACCATGCGGTCCGCTCGGCGACGGCCATGCTCCAGCGAGCATTTTTCCTGCTGCACGGCATGCTCGACGTTGATCGCCTGTTCCGGATGACCGATAGCCCGATGATCGGCGCGATGCTTTCCGCGGCGGGAGAGGGGCCGGCTCGGGAACTACTAGGCGGATTATTCGGTCCCACCCGTCGCCTCTACAAGCGGGTAGCCCAATACAGTCTTTTCCAGGAACCGAATCTCTATCAAAGTTTGGCCCGTCGGCCCTATCCATGGCTGGCCAGTTGTGCGGAGCAATTTGCGGCCTTGTCCAGCACGGCTTTGTCGCGTGTTGTAGCGCCGCACGAGATTCTTCTGGACGCTCCACCTGCCGAGTTAGAAGTCGAATTCCAGATTGATGTCTATTTTTCCAAAGAAGATTGCTACAGGCGATTGGGTGATATTTCGCCTGTCGTAAAAACGCTCGCCAAAGAGCAATTCGACGACTACGTGAAGCGGGTCCGGCTCTTTGTGCATCCACGGCTGGCCGAGGAAATGCGCAGTCTCCCACGATTGCCGGAGCTACTCTTCGAGGCAATCCAGCGAACGGGATGAAAATAGAAATACCCAAATACCCAAATACCCAAATACCCAAGTACCCGATGGAATCATCCCGGAATATGGGTACTTGGGTATTTTCTCAGCAGGTGATTGCCGCTGGTTCTTGCTCGGCCAGTTGTTTTCCGCTGTGGTATTCTGCCAAGTGGCTCAGCACATCGCTCTCTGGAGTAAGGCTTTCGTCGACCAGGATATCCGCGATGGGCTTCTGTCGCATCGATTGCAGGAAAACAAGGCTTGAAACTTCTTCTTCAGCAAGGAATTCCATGTTCACGGCGATTTCACCAAACAACTCACCAGGCGCGTCGCATTGGGCTCGAAGAACTTGGAATACCTGCTTTACAGTCATCTGACCGGTTTCAATCGCCAGACTACCAAGTAGCGGACGAGATGCTAACTGCTTCTGGAGTGCCGTGACAAACAACTCGCTGTCAATCACGTTGTTTTTTATCAAGTAAAGACCAAAATGCATGGTTGTTCCTCGCCGTGAGTTTTCGACTACCCAACAAAGAATGAAACGATCACCGTGTATTGGTAGGACGATCGTCTAAAAAATCGTACGTTATGATGCCGCGATACGGAGCGACTTGCTGTTGGTTTGTGGTTCGGGTACCCCCTCGGTAAGGGGCATTGAGTGAGGAATAAACTGTCTGAATTCCCTGCGATCACTACAGCCGGAATAATTGGTTGGTAACCGGTCGACCTATGTTGAGCGCGATGCGTAAAAGCTTCCCAATGGCACAGTGCCGATGTATTTCACGTGCATCGATACCGGTGGGCCGGCACCCACCACAGGTGAACTGCAAAGTCGCCATTTCAGCCCCCGGCTTTGCCGGGGGGTCGCGTAACAGTCCTCCTTTCCAACAAGCAGAGCATTTTCACGAAGGACATTTTTACTCGAAAGCAACATTTCCTCGAAGGCAACCCCCCGGCAAAGCCGGGGGCTGAAATGTGTTCTTCGAGACTTTGAAGTTCACCTAACCCACCGCTCGCCATTTGGTTAAGATATTATAGTTAGATAAACTGAAGACCTTGCGGTGGGCTTGCCGATATCTTTTTCGGAGAGAGATTTGTGCTCTGTCCGAGATTGCGATGGATCCGCGATTGCTACCAGTTCCACTCCGAACAATGTAAGACGGATTGTCTTGTTCGGAAGGGTCCTATTTTTGGACGACAGCTCAAGTCGGCCAGCAACTCTCCATCGCAATGTATAATTCAAGCCCACATTATTTGCTTTTTTCTGAAGCCTGCCACAACGCCAAGCAGGGCAGTGCCTGGCGATTTGTTCTCGAGAGCGTCAATACGGATTGCCGATTCGCGGCGACGGATGTCGAGCCTCAGGCCGAAGGCGAGCGACTTGAACTGCTTGCCGTGGTTCGCGGATTGGAAGCGCTCGAACAGCCGGCTCGCGTAACGCTCGTAACGAAAAGCCGGTATGTGAGCCGTGGCTTGAAGTTCGGCATCAGCGATTGGCGGTCGAAGGGTTGGCAGTGGGAACGATTCGGCAGACTGGTGCCAGTGCGAGATGATGATTTATGGCGCCGCGTGGACCGAGCCCTTGAGTTTCATCGCATCGAGTGCCGAGCCTGGCAGTTTGCCGGTTCGGAGTTGGCCGAGCCGGAAGGCAGAACAGCAGACAAAACGGTGCTGACCAAGGTTGCGGAGAAACCCAGCTCGTCTGAGGTTTCTAGGGTTCGTCGGCGTCACGATGCCAGTCATGCAGCCCGGCACCAAACGAGGTTGGGGATTCTAGCTCGTCTGCGAATGGGTCTCGACGCTTGCCTGCATGGGCACCGATTGCAGCCACTGGCGTGAAATGTATGAAATATCGAAACCTCAATGATGTCGTGATGTGAGCCGTAGGCGCTAGCCTCGGGTGACGTATGATTTGACGTTTTTCGCAAGTTTGCCCGACGCTAGCGCGTTCGGCTCAGGATTTGAGAAAAAGCCTGATTAAATATAGGAAACCGAACGGGATGCACTGACAACTCCAATTTTTAGTTATGACGAAGCACCCGTTTCAGGTACAACAGAGATAAGGATACAAAGCATTGCGTTCCCAAGTTGATGTCAACTCGATTGGCCCTGTGATTCATGGATATCATGAGAACCCCTATGACCTGCTCGGTCCTCACCCGATCGAGGAGAATGGTCGCCGTGCCTTGGCGGTGCGGGCGTATTTACCTGAGTCCAAGCAGGTCTGGCTGGTCGATTCGAAGCATGGCTACTCCCGGCCGATGTGGCGTATCCATCCGGCCGGGTTGTTCGAGGCCATTTGCCCTTCCGAAGTCCATGACCAGCAACAGGGTAACACTTACCAATTACGTACCGAGAATGATCTAGGCCAGCAGACGACCATGCACGACCCCTATGCTTTCCAGCCATTGCTGACCGACTACGATCTTCATTTGCTCGGCGAAGGCCGTCACTGGAATAGTTATCTAAAATTGGGGGCCCATGCTCGCGAAGTCAGCGGCATCGCTGGGGTGAACTTTGCAGTTTGGGCACCCAATGCTGAGAGCGTGGCGATTATCGGCGAGTTCAACGACTGGGATCGTCGCACCCACACGATGCGAAAGCACATCCCCAGCGGCGTATGGGAAATGTTCGTTCCCGGTTTGAAGCCTGGGACTCATTACAAGTATTCGATCAAAGCTCGCGGCGGGCATGTGCTCGAAAAATGCGATCCCTATGGCTTCGCTGCCGAGGTACCGCCGCGGACAGCCAACATCGTTGCCGATCTCGATCATTACACATGGGGCGACAGCGATTGGATCAATACGCGAGTCCAGCACAACAGCCTTGATGCACCCATCTCCACTTACGAAGTTCATTTGGGCAGTTGGCAACGCAATCCCGATAGCGATAGCCAGTGGCTTAACTACCGCGAACTGGCGCACCGGTTGGTCGAATACTGCCAGGAAATGGGCTACACCCACCTGCAACTGATGCCAGTAAGCGAGCATCCGTTCACCGGCAGTTGGGGATACCAGACGGTTGGCTACTACGCCGCCACAAGCCGCTATGGGTCGCCCGAAGACTTTATGTATTTCGTCGATCATTGCCATCAAAACGGCATTGGCGTCATCATCGACTGGGTGCCTGCCCATTTCCCCAAGGATGGCCATGGGCTCGACTATTTCGATGGCACGGCCCTGTACGAGCACTCCGATCCGCGGCAAGGCGAGCATCCCGATTGGGGGACCAAAATCTTCAACTACGGGCGGAACGAAATCCGCAATTTTCTCATCTCCAATGCACTTTTTTGGCTGGATAAATACCACATCGACGGTCTGCGCGTCGATGCGGTCGCCTCGATGCTGTATCTCGACTACAGCCGTAAGGATGGCGATTGGATACCGAACCAATACGGCGGGCGAGAGAATTTGGAAGCCATTTCGTTCATCAAGGAGTTTAATGAGCAGGTTCATTTGCAACACCCGGGCGTGCTGACCATTGCCGAGGAGTCGACCGATTGGGGCGGCGTGTCACGGCCAACCTACGTGGGCGGCCTGGGGTTCAGCCTGAAGTGGAACATGGGTTGGATGAACGACACCCTCCGCTACATGCAGCACGAGCCAATCCATCGTCAGTATCACCACGACGAGCTAACCTTTTCACTGATCTACGCATTCAGCGAGAATTTTGCATTACCCTTTTCGCACGACGAGGTGGTCCACGGCAAAGGTTCGATGCTCGACCAGATGCCGGGCGACCTATGGCAGAAGTTTGCCAATCTGCGGCTGCTGTACGGCTACATGTGGACCCACCCGGGCAAGAAGCTGCTGTTCATGGGCGGCGACATTGCCCAGTGGAACGAGTGGGACTGTGACGGCGAGTTGCAATGGGACCTCTTGCAGTGGGAAACGCATCAGGGTGTTAAAAAGCTGGTTGCCGACTTGAACCACTTTTACCGTCGCGAGCCGGCAATGCATCAGGTCGATTTCGACGCGGCCGGCTTCGAGTGGATCGATTGTCACAACTACGCCGACTGCATCCTAGCTTACATCCGGCGCGCGGCAGATCCGCAAGACATGTTGGTCGTCGCATGCAACTTCACCCCTGTTCCACGTGATGACTACCGCCTGGGCGTGCCCGAAGGAGGCTGGTACGACGAAGTGCTCAACACCGACTCGGCCTACTACGGCGGCAGCAACCTGGGCAACGACTGCGGCATCATGGCCGAAAAAAGCGAAAGCCACGGTCGGCCGTTCTCGTTGGTAATGACCTTACCGCCACTGGCGACGGTGGTCTTCAAGCCGCGACGCGGGTGAGATGCAAAGTCTACGAGTTCTAATTGTGTCACTCTGACTGCACACATTGAAGCCGGATGCCAAGGGAACTAACGATGGCTGTAATGCTAGAAAAAGTTGGATTCCCATCTTCAGAGAGCATACGATAGAGAGGTTCGCGTGAAAGCTGTGTATCTCGTGCAAGCTTGGTCATTCCTCCCTGGACTTTCGCTATGTCTCGTAGCCCGAGGAGAAAAACATCGGGACCTTCTTCCAGGCAGGCGGAGAGGTAACCGGCAGCCTCTTCGGGATCAACAAGGTCCTCCATGAGGAAGTCTTCATAATTACTGGTTGGCATTGTTTGTCTCCCGATAGTCTTTCCAGTATGTCTTTGCGCTAATGATATCGCGCTGTTGGGTATTCTTATCTCCTCCCATGAGGAGAATGACTATCTCATCCCCTTCTCGCCCCAGGTAGACCCGATAACCTGGCCCATAGCGAACACGCAACTCGACGACTCCTTCGCCGACGGGCCTTGGTCTCCGAAGTTCCCGAGTCGAACTCGAGCAATCCTGGCACGGATTTTCTGCTTTGCTTTCTGGTCACGCAGGCTGCGAAGCCAAGTCTTAAACGGGCTCTTCCCACTGGTGGTTTCGTAAATTTCGACCCGTTGTGGTTTGGCTTCCATTCCGTGCCAATTGTAACCTGCAGGTTACGACCTGTCAATCCGTGACGATGGTGGTCCAGGTGACCTGCAAAGTCTCGAAGCTCCTATTTCAGCCCCCGGCTTAGCCGTTCTCCTGTCCCGACGACGCTAACGCTTGCTTTCCGCTTGAGCACTAATCGTACGGGTGTGCCCAAGGGTGGTATCTGCTCTGAATTGGCGACAAAAAGCAGTTCTTCATTGGTCTGGCTGCTTTCAACCGGGATATCGAGCATCGCCGTTGAGAAGTTCGACACGCAAATGAAGTCGCCGCTCTCGGCTTGGTAATGTTTTTCCCCGGTTGCCTTATCTGTCCAGAATCCACTTCCAGCAAAAACCCAGTTTTGGGACATCACCTTTTTTGTCGGACCATGCAGTACCCACTGCTGGGCGGGGACCGACTTCCATCGGCCATGCTCATCTTGCCAGCGGACTTCGATCTCGATCTCTGTTCCTGAAGCAGGCGTGTACTTCGGTCGAAACTGCACAGGTCGGCCCGGCTCGGCCCCAATCGCGAGCAATGCCGCATGGACCACGTAGGCACGTGAATCGACGGCCACGACCGACTCATGCTCTTTGGTACCGGTGATGCAGGCAAACATTTCCAAGTAGCCTTCCCGAAGCGACACGTGGCCATCGACCATCACCAAGCCCCGCTTTGCATCGACCCAAACCCGATCGGGCTTGGGCAGTGGCTTGGCCCCTTCGGGAGCGGGCAACTGGGTCATCGATAATTGGGGATCTTGCGACCCGGCCGGTTTCGATTCCTCAGCCTGCTTTTCAGTCTCACCCGCAACGATCTCTGCCGCACTAAAAAAACCGAGAACAAGCAGCCCTAAGGCGAGAAAACAAGCTTTGTGGTACATGGATGCCGTCCTTTTTCAAGGTTCTTCAGGAATTTCAGTGGTTACCACAGACTTTGGCGACGATTTCAGCCCCCGGCTTTGCCCGCGTGAAAATGTTGTCTTCGAAGAAATGACCTGCTTGGTAGTTACTAGGATTGTTTCGCGACCCCCCCGGCAAAGCCGGGGGCTGAAATGTTTTCTTCAAACAGTATCCACTAAGAGTCCTGATGAACCCTTATCAATGAGTGAAACTAACCTCTCGAGCGTGATTCCCGATTATACCGAAATACATTGCACGCAATACCCAGAACATATCACATTGTTCCCAGTTTTCTCACTTCTGCCCCCGTGTCATCGTGTCGACATGTTTCTACAATGGGCAGATTGCAGCCAAGAGGAATTACCACCAACTTACCAAGGAGCCGCGCGAAGAGGCGCACCCAAAACCCATGGCCACAACTTTTGCCGACAAGAAAAAATCTATCTCATTCGAGTTAGACAACCATCAAGCTGCGGAAGCAATGCTGTCACCTCAGGCGAGCGATCCTGCTTTCTGGCTTTCCGCAGCCCCGAAGCGGGCGGCTGATGGCAGGGCGGATGATTGGAAGCAATGGATGCGTCATTTGCAGTCGCGACGTTCGCCCAAATCGTTGGAGAAACTTTGTCGAACAAAAGAAACACCGATTGGCTGGGGGATTGTACGGGAGAATCTTTCGCCGTCCGCTGAACGACTGCTCGACTGTCTCGACGGGCTTGACGGGCTTGACGGGCTAAGCCGCAAGCGGCAGGCTGGCGAAACGCTGGAAGAGTCGTTGGCCTGTTGGCTTGAGGGAACGCTCGACCACCCACAAACCGTCGACTATGCCCTGGCCTGCTTGACGGTCGCCCACATGCTGCCACGCGTCGCTGAAAAAATTCCCGCGCCGATGTGGTGGCAATTGCTCGATGACCTGTGGCAAGTGATACGAGCGACTGGCGACTGGTCTGCCGAGGAGAATTCATCGGCAGAGGAAGCATTGGCCCAGCAACTTCTTACGGGCGAACTTCCGCTCACGTTGGCCTATCTGTTTCCGGAAATCAAACCTCTTTCCAAACTGCGAACTGCCGCACGGGAGAAGCTATCGGACGGATTAAGCGAGCGACTCAATGGCGAAGGATTGCTGCAAGGATGCCATCTGGCGGTAATGCTTCCGCTCGCTGCCTGCTGGACCCGTTGCCGCTTGATGGGCGAGCAACTGAAAAAAGGATGTTGGAACGGGAAAGCCGAGAGCAACTATCAGTGGTTTCTGCGGCAAGCACTCCGATTGACGGCCGCCGACGGAAAGCCTTTGCTGCAATCGCGATACCATTCGGCCTGGTCGCCCGATTTCCTGCAGACTGCCGTTGCACTGGGTGGCGACGAATCGGACCACGCAGCCGCTTGTGCGCTGTTGGACAAAAAAACGGCTGCCGGATTGGGCAAACCAAAGAACATCGAACTCCCCGAAACTTCCGACCACTGCGAGTGGGCGGGGGTTGCCATCATGCGCACCGCTTGGGACCGTAAAGCGCCCGCCGTGGTTATCGACTACTCCGCACGCGAACTGAAAATCGAAGTCGCCAGTGGAAAGCAGCGGCTTTTCAGCGGCGTCTGGTCTTCGACCACCACCGTCGACGGCAAACCGCTAAAGCTGGTCGGCGAGTGGGATGAGGTTTGCTGGTTCAGCGACAATGACGTCGACTTTTTGGAGTTGTCGATCGAACTGTCGGGAGGCGCACGCCTCGAACGGCAGATTTTACTGGCGCGTGAAGACCATTTCCTCCTCTTGGCCGACTATCTGCTGGACACCCCTGGCGGCCAGCTAAAGCACACCTCGCGACTGCCGCTGGAAGGAACGATCAAGTTGGTGCCCGAGAAGGAAACGCGCGAAGCATTGTTGGTTGCCGCCAAGCCGGTCGCCCGGGTGTTCCCCTTGGCATTGCCCGAGTGGCGAGTCGACCCGCGCATTGGCGAACTGACCGCCAGCGATGGGCATCTCCAATGGACCCAACAAGCCCTGGGGACCAACATGGCTGCTCCGGTGTTTATCGATCTGGACCGTCGCCGGCTGGCGAAGCAATGCACCTGGCGACAGCTAACCGTTGCCCAGTCGCTAGAGACCCAGCCCGCGGATGTTGCCGTCGGTTATCGGGTTCAATGTGCGAAGCAGCAGTGGCTCGTCTACCGTTCGCTAGCCCCCAAGGCCAATCGCACATTGCTGGGATACAATCTATCCTCCGAGTGTTTGGTGGCACGCTTCCTAGCGCCGTCGGGCGAAGTCGACGAGTTGATGGAAATCGAAGGGTGATTCTCTTTCAACCACAGATGTCTCAGCGGGTGTCCGGAAATTACGAATGAAAGCCCCCGGCTTTGCCGGGGGGTCGTAGCAGTGTGGGCTCGAATTCTCGGCAACATCCCGACAAAGCACTAGACTGAAAATCCAGGTATCTGCGGGTTCAAGCCCGCCCCTGTCCACGGTCCAGCGCGCCCTGGGTGCAAAAAAAACCGCCCAACGCTAGGCAGCCGGCAAGCATGCTTGCCGTAACTGCCTAATGTGTGGCGGTAAATTTCTGTCCGTTACGTGAAGATCAGCACCACTTGAACGAGATGCATCGATTCACGTTCGATTCGCAAGAGATAGGTCTTCTTAGACCATATCCTTCAGCTTCTTCAGCGGGCGGACCTTCACGATATTGCGTGCCGGCTTTGCCTTGAACATTGTCTGCTCGCCTGTGAAGGGGTTGATCCCTTCGCGTGCCGGCGTGGCCGGCTTGCGTTGGACGACAATTTTGCAAAGACCATGAATGGTGAAGGTTTGTGGCCCCCTCTTGCCCAGCGCTTTGGCGATTTCATCGTTCAAGGCTTCGAACACAGCTCCGACATCTTTTTTTGTCAGCTCAGTGTTTTCAGCGATGTTCGTGTAAACTTCCGTCTTGGTGGGCGGCTTTTGTACTGCGGCTTTCGCCATTGTTAAAAACCCTCCTTAGTAATGGGGAAACAGGGAAAATGGACGATGGTTTGGCTTGCACTCCCATGCGGCAAAAGCTGATTAAAAGGGGTCGCCGTAAAAATGCAAGCGGTAATGCTCAGAAAAACGCCGAAAAAATAGCGTTTTCCTCTGCTCTCAGGCTCACAAGCCTGAAGCACCTTAGCACAGAAGAGTAGCTTGCAATACGCCAAGACGCTAGTGGCCTTGAAAAATACCGAAAAAAAGCCCTGTTTTTTGAGAGGCCTTGTGGAGAGAATGACACCCTACGGAACCATTGATTTATTTGCCAGGAAGATGTAAACTTATACTAGGAAATACTTTACGACGTTTCCTGCGATGCCTCATCGGGCAAATTGGGCTTCGCATCGTCCCATCTGATAAGATCAATTATTACGGTTAGAAGAGCTTGTACAGGAGAAGCCGCCAAGTCACGACGAGCACATTTCAGTCCACGGCTTTGCCGTGGGGTAGAGGATTTCCGAGCGATGTCCCTGGAGAAAATAGTGGCAATGCTTCACGGCAGGCAACCCCACGGCAAAGCCGTGGGCTGAAATTGCGGCCATGTTGCTATCGTAGGGCGAGCGGCAGATGAGAATTTACCAATCTTAACCCGACGCGTAAGCGAGGGAATTACCCTGTTATCCTCAGTCCCTCGCTTACGCATCGGGTTATCAAGGTAAGTTCTTAACTGCAGACGCGTCTAGGACTGAGGAACGGCTCAAGAATGCCCCCTTGGCAAGGAAGGTTTTATGTTGACTACTCCAAAGGAAAGCGGCCGAAAAGCTAGCGGCCTTGGGAAAAGTGCGATTGGTTGGAAGGCATTTGCCTGCATGGCATGGGTGCTATCGAGTTGGCCATGTAGTGCCCAACAGGCTCAAAGCGCCGGCACACCGAAAGAGTCGCCGAGCGATCCTCTCAAGGCGCAAGAAGATTATCCGAATGATCCCCTCGAAGAGCAGGAAGATTACGGCGGAGTTTTCCTGCCTTCGCAGCGCACTCTTGCACGTGGCATGGACCGCGTGCGCAGGCGGATTGCCCAGGGCGAGTTTACCCAAGCAATCCACTTTCTGAATGAAGTCCTTAGGCAAGATGAAGATTCCTTTGTTGTCGCTGGCAATGGCAACCAGTTCGCAGGACTCAAAGAAACAGCCCGACGATTGATTCGTGATCTACCGCCCGAGGGACGTGCCGCCTATCAGCTCGCCTACCGCGCCCAAGCCGAGCGGCTTCTCCAATCGGCCTTGGAAACGGGCGACCTCGAAGCACTGTCGCGTGTAGCACAGCAATTTTTTTACACTCCGGCCGGTTATGAAGCGACGCTGCTTTATGCCCAAAACGAAGCAGACCACGGTCGGCATCTGGCCGCAGCGCTCGGTTACCAGCAACTTCTCGAAACGCCCGAGGCGGTACGCCAATTCGACCCGCAACTGTCGATCCTCAGTGCGCTAAGTTGGTTGGCTTCTGGCGATTCCCCGCGAGCACGCGAGTCTCTGGAGCGACTAAAAAGTCGCGGTGTGCCGTCGGTACAAATCGGCGATCAGGAGCAGCCGCTCTTTGCCAAAGGAACCGATCCGCTCGACTGGCTCAAGCAGGTTGCAGGTGACCCCGCCGCGGTGGGCATCATTACCCAACGACAATGGCTCACGCATCGAGGAAACATGGCCCGAAACGGCCAGATCGAAGGAGGCCTTCCGCACATGCGTGTTCGCTGGAAAGTTCGCCTCCTGGCTCATCCTAAGCTGGTGACCTTGTATGATGATCTCGCGGCAGAGTTCACCAGGGACAAACGTTCCACCGCGGTGGCCTCCTCGCCATTGGCGGTGGGCGATTATGTCATCACACGTTCAGCACACCAATTGATTGCGGCCGATTTTCGTACCGGCAAGCTTGTCTGGCAGGCATCGCCCGGGCGACAACAAGAGTGGGAGCAACTGCTTCGCTCGCTAATCCAAGGCTCGGCAGAGGAAAGAATCGCAAATCCTTTGCAAACATTTACCCAACGGATTTGGAAAGATCGGCTGTTTGGTACCGTGAGCAGCGATGGGGAACGGGTTTTTGCCATTGATCATCTCATGACGCGGTATCCCCAGCAAAACAACCCATGGCAAGGGCCGTTTGGCGCCGTCAATTCGCCCCAGTACGCGAGCCAAGGCGCCTCGAACCGTCTTGCTGCCTATGATCTGGGAACCGAAGGCCGGTTGGTGTGGGAAATCGATGGGCAGACAGCCCAAGGCGGATTGCAAGGAGCCTTTTTTCTTGGGGCGCCCCTTTCGATTGGCCAATCGCTCTATGCGTTGGTCGAGATGAAAAGTGCAATCTATTTGGTGGCCCTCGATGGCCAGACGGGTGAAATTCTTCAACGGCAACAGTTGGTAAGTCTGGAAACGGGCATTCTCATGGACCCAGCGCGCCGATTGCAAGCCTCGATGCCATCGTACGATGCGGGCCTACTTGTTTGCCCGACTGGTGCGGGAGTGGTGGTCGGATTTGATTTAGCAAAGCGTTCGCTTGCTTGGGCCTATCGCTACCCGAACAACCGCGGGAAGAGTCGCGTTTATCGCGGATTTATTGAACGCTCTCAGCAGTCGGGCGAGGAAGACCATTGGGACGATAGTTCGGCAATTATTTCGGGCGGATGTGTGCTACTCACACCGCCCGATTCCGACCAAATGCATTGCCTCGATTTGGTCACGGGCCAACTCCTTTGGAAGCAGGCCAAGCGGCATTCTCGTGCTATCGCCTGTGTGGACGAAGATCGAATACTCCTGGTGGGCGACACGAATATCACCGCCCTTCGACTTCAGGATGGCAAGCCGGTCTGGGGGCACAAGGTGATCAAATACCCAGCGGGAGTCCAACCGTCGGGCCGTGGATTTTTGAGCCAAGGACGCTACTATCTGCCACTCACTTCGGCTGAGGTCATTGCCATTGATCTTGCCGAGGGAAAAATTGTCTCGCGTACCAAGTCGCGCGATGGCGAAGTCTTGGGCAACCTCATTTGTCACCGGGGTGCGGTCTTGTCGCAAACAGGTCGCACGCTTGACCGATTCGACCAGATCGACGTACTCCGCCGGCAGGCAGAACAACATTTGGCCACCAATGCCGAGGATGTCGGTGCGTTGCGCATTCTTGGCGAGATCGCGTACAATCAGCAAGAGCTCCCAAAGGCAATCGAGCTATTGTTGCGCGCCCATCAACTGATGCCCGACGATTTGCAAATCAGAGAAGTGCTCAGCGAGTGTTTGCTAACAGCACTCGACGAAGACTTTGCTTCCTATCGCGGTCACCAGGAACTGCTGACGCATTTATTAGCGGGCCACTCGGCGGATCAACTGCGACTGCTCAGGATTCAATCCCAAGGCCTCTACGCGGCAGGCAAGCTGCTCGAATCGCTGGATCGTTGCCTGCAAATCTACCAGACGGAGTTCGATGCAGCAGAAATGATGTCGATCGGGCGAGATCGCCAGGTGCAGGTCTCGCGCTGGGTCTTGGCCCAGTCAGAAGCGATTTGGAACGTCGCGAGTGAGGATGAGCGAAGTGAAATCGAGCGGCGCATCATGCCCTTGGTAGAATCGCACCGGCAGTCGCCGCCGGGCGAACGGTTCCTCCGGTTCTTCGGTGGCTTGCCCCTTAGTAAACCGTTGTGGCTCGAGCAGGCCCATCGACTGCTGCAAGAAAAGAATATCCTTGCAGCCCAGCAAATACTGCTTCAGCTCACCGAATCGGAGAACCAGAGCCTTCGGGACGAGTCAACCGCCTTGCTATCCCAACTGCTGCACGAGGCTGGTTTGCACCGCTTGGCGATCGAGTTAGACCAACAACTAGTAGGCCCATTGGCCGAAGTGATCTGTCTTGATGGCAAGACTGGCTTGCAATGCGTGGCCTCATGGTACGGAACATCCCAAAATGGCTCTTCGCCGAGTGCCTTCTCCAACGACCCAAACGCCCAATGGCCCTATGGCAAAGTCGTCGTTTCCACAGGCCCGCCTAGTTTGGATCGTGCGCGACTCGGCTCACCCCTATGGGGCATTCGGCTTGAGCGAACCGATGCGATGCTGGGAAGCAGCACCCTGCTGACGTCATCTCGGAAAGGCGAGGTGATCGTCCGCGACGGTCTTGGCCAAGAGTTCTTTCATACGAATCTTCAAATGGACGGAAACAACGCAGCCTACTACCGGGTTCCAGGCAATACTTACGGAGTAAGCCGAGGCAATCTGCTGCTCGTCTCGATGGGTCAGCAAATGGTGGCCATCAACACGCTGGCTTTATCAGGCGACTCGATGCCCGATGTCTTGTGGCGGACGAACTTGACACGGAATTTCGACCCCACCTATGGCTATGGTCGCTATGGAAATCAGCGGATTTCCAACGACACGGGTCGCCCAGGCTCTTATCGTGCTCCTCGTTCTCTCGTGGATGGTAAATGGGTCGGAGTCATCGGGCCCGTGACCTCCACTAGTTGTATCTACCAGGATCAGCGGCGATTGATCTGCGTCGACTCTTTATCAGGGGAAATTGCCTGGACACGCACGGATGTCCCCCTCGGTTGCGACCTGTTCGGCGACGAGCAAACCCTGCTGGCGGTTCCACGATCGGGCAAAACCGCTTACGTTTATGCCATGGCGGACGGACGAAGCGAAGGCAAAGTAACCCTGCCACGCTGGAAGGAACGGCTTGCAACCCGTGGCCGTCAAGTGATTCGCTGGCGAGATCGTGCCGACAACAAGCAGGAGCTTTCTTCCTTCGATGCCTTGACGGGAGAGGTTGATTGGCAATTCGAGTTTGAAAAGGGGGCGCGAATCGATATTGCTCGCGGACGGTTTGTTGCGGTGGTCGAGCAAATCGGGCGATGCACGATCATCGATGCGGCGGACGGGAGGCGGTTGGTCGACCAGCCGATCCAAGCCAATCCGCTGCTACGGGAGATCCATCTATTGGCGGCCCAAGAGAGCTTCACACTCCTCACGAATCACGCTCAAGGCCGAGGCAAAAACAAGGTGCGAGGCCTCATTCCAACAGACTATCCTCTCGTCACGGGACAAATTTACCAATTCGACCGTCAGTCGGGACAGCCTCGGTGGGGCCGACCTGCCGATGTCAAGCAACAGGCATTCATGCTCACGCAACCGTGTGATTTACCGATTTTGTTGTTCGTGAATGTCACACAACGGCGTGACAGCCGAGGCGGTCGGGCAGGCTTGTCGATGCTGGTTTTAGAAAAGGCCACGGGACGAACACTCTATCGTGCAGACAACCTACCCAACACCGGAGGCAGCTATCTGGTCGTGCATGAGGTCGGTAAAGACTCGGAGGATGAGAGCGGCAAAGAAGCCACAGAAAAAGAAGCCGCGGGCAAAGAAGCCGCAGACAAAGTCGCCAGCCGCGAAGTGGCCATTGAAATGACGGCGCGAGCGATACGGCTGAACTTTACATCCCAGCCTCGACCCCCTCAGCCGCCGGCACTGGCTGAAGTCGAGGCGGCAAGCGAAAAAGGATCCAAGGGTTTGTTCGGAATTCTTAAAAAATTGGGGGGTGGTAGTTGAACCGTCGTCCACGGAGGATGATCGCAATTTTACCGACGGTCGCACTGGGGCTGTTGTTCGGCGGATTTTCTGCGCGGACTGCCCGCGCAGAGATTGACGATCCCCAAGTTCGCCTGACGATCTCGCGCGGGCTTGATTGGTTGGCCTACCAACAGCACAAGCCGGGGCATTGGGACGCCCAAGGTCGGTATCCTACGGCCATGACGGGCCTGGCTGGAATTGCGCTGCTTGCCGAGGGGTCGACTCCGACGCAAGGGAAATATGCCGAGAACATACGGCAGGCGGTTAATTTTCTCACGCGCCGCTCTCGGCCCAATGGTTTGATTGGCGACGCGGACGATGACCGTTATACCTACGGCCATGGTTTTGCCATGCTTTTTCTTTCGCAAGTGTTGGGTGAGGAGGAAGACATTGATCGCCGTCGGGATCTTATCCGCGTGCTCACGCGTGCGGTGGAATTCACCGGTCGAGCCCAGACCAAAGCGGGCGGTTGGGGCTATGTCAGTGCCAAAGACAGCGGAAGCGGCTTTGACGAAGGCTCGACGACCATCACCCAGGTGCAAGGTTTGCGGGGTTGCCGCAATGCGGGCATTCCCGTGCCGTCGGAAATCATCGACAACGCGGTAAAATATATCCACGACTGCACACTGAAAGATGGCGCGGTGCAATATAGCTCCAAGGGGGGCGGCGGTCGGCCCGCGATCACCGCGGCGGCGATTGCTTGCCTCTACAATGCGGGTGAATACGATGACCAATATGTCCCCAAGATGCTCAAGTACTGCAAAAAACACCTGAAGGCCGGCTTGCAGGATAGTTTTGGCCATTGGCATTATGCGCATTTTTATTACGCTCAGGTGCAATACCGTGAAGGGTATGCCGTTTGGGAAGAATATCATGAGGCATTGCAGAAACGCTTGCTGAGAGAGGCGGCTGAAATTACCATCGGCGATGAAAAAGCCGTTTTCTGGAAGCAAGGTTACATTGGCCCTGTCTATACCACGTCGCTCAACCTAATCATGCTCCAGCTAGAAAATGCCTGTTTGCCGATTTATCAGCGGTGATGCGGGTGCAAAGAAAAAAAGGAAACCACGAAATACGCGAAATACACGAAATACAAGTAGCGTTTATTTGTTTTGCATGGAGTTTCCCCCCTTTTGTGTTTTTCGCGTATTTCGTGGTTCCCTTTCCTAAACCCAACAAAGCCCCAATACCTCTCTATGACAGATAACCAAAAAACCTCCCTCTCCTCCCATCCCACCGATGTCCAACTGATCGAACAGCTTGCTTCGGCGGTAGATCGCATTCGCCAGCAGCTTGCCCAGGTGATCGTTGGCCAGGATGCGGTCATCGATCAGTTGTTGATCAGCCTGTTTAGCCGTGGGCATTGTATGCTTGAAGGCGTGCCAGGGCTTGCCAAGACGCTGCTGATTAGCACGTTGGCACGCTCGATGAATCTCTCGTTCAGCCGCATCCAGTTCACACCCGATTTGATGCCAGCCGACATCACGGGCACCGACATCATCGAAGAAAATCGCTCGACCGGGCAGCGTGAAATGCGTTTCCTGGAAGGCCCGTTGTTTTCTCATATCATCTTGGCCGATGAAATCAATCGCACTCCGCCCAAGACTCAAGCGGCCCTGCTGGAAGCAATGCAAGAGCGTCAGGTTACTGTTGGTCGGGAGCGACATCAACTGGCCGATCCGTTTTTTGTGCTAGCCACACAAAACCCAATTGAGCAAGAAGGGACCTACCAACTCCCCGAGGCGCAGCAAGATCGGTTCATGTTTAAGGTTCTGGTGACCTATCCCAACTTCGACGAGGAATTTGAAATCGCCCGTCGAACGACAAGCACGCTAGTCGACGAAGTATCGCCCGTGGTTTCGCCGGAAGAAATACTCGCGTTGCAGCGGATCGTTCGCGAGGTGCCGGTGAGCGATCATGTCATTCGCTACACGCTTTCGCTGGTGCGGCAGACGCGCGTCGGCGAAAGTGGGGTGCCTGAGTTTGTGGCCGAGCAGCTTGCTTGGGGCGCAGGCCCCCGGGCGGTGCAATATCTGATCGTCGGCGCCAAGGCGCGGGCGCTGATGCAAAGCCGAACGCATGTGACGATTGAAGATATCCAAAGCCTGGCCCTTCCGGTGTTGAGGCACCGAATCGTGGTCAATTTCGCGGCCGAGAGCGATGGAGTTTCTTCTGACGACCTAATCCAACAGCTACTCGCCACCACGCCAACGCAAGAGGATGAACTGGCCAATGACGCCCGATTCAAAGCGATTTTTGCATCCTGAAGCGATCCGGCGCATTGGGCGGCTCGAGATTCGTGCTCGGCACATCGTCGAAGGACTGCTCAGCGGATTGCATCGAAGCCCCTATTTCGGTCAGTCGGTAGAATTCCTACAGCACCGCCAATACGCGCCGGGCGACGACCTGCGCCATGTCGACTGGAAGGTTTGGGCCAAACAAGATCGGCTCTATGTCAAACAGTTTGAAGAAGAGACCAACATGCGCTGCACACTGCTGGTCGATGTTTCTTCCAGCATGCGTTATGGTTCTGGGCCGCTCAACAAATACGAATATGCGGCAACCTCCGCGGTGAGCTTGGCTTACCTGCTGCTGCGTCAGCACGATGCGGTCGCATGCGTTGCCTTTGATGACAAGATTCGCGCCCGTACGCCGCTTCGGAGCACAGAGAAGCATCTCGCATCGATTGTGCAAACGCTCGACGAGAACGAACCACGGAACAAAACAGACACGGGCAATATCCTGCGCGACATTGCCAACAAGAACCCGCGGCGCGGGATGATCGTGCTTTTTTCCGACCTGTTGGGTGATGTGCAAGCGACGATGCACGGTCTGCGGCTGCTCAGGCAGCGTGGGCATGATGTGATGGTGCTCCACATCATGGACGATGATGAGCTTGATTTCCCGTTCGACGGCCCGACTCGATTCGAGGGGCTCGAACTACCGAGGCATATTCGCTGCAATCCGCGTGCGTTGCGCGAAGGCTACATGCAGGCGCTCGACAATTTCCTCACCACCATTCGCCGTGGTTGTGCTCAGGATGGTGTCGATTACGCCCTGATTCGCACCAGCGAACCGCTCGACGCAGCCCTGGCAGCCTTGGTAACCAGACGCATGTCGGCAGCGCGGATGCGCAAGTAGTAGATTAGGTTTGATATCCCGTTAGCGTCGGCGGCCATGCCGAACTACCACCAACACGATTGAGCCATTGTTGAGCCATTTATGAAGGCATAGCGTCCCCCAAGTTATTCGGCGTGGCCGCCGACGCTAACTTGTTCACCACTCCAAAGAAATTGTAGAAAGACCCCTCGTGACGTTCCTATTCCAATCACTGCTTGCCGTCGGTTTGCCATTGGTGGCGCTGCCGTTGTTGATCCATTTGATCAACTTGCGCAGGCGACGGCGCATTGAATGGGCGGCGATGGATTTTCTTTTGGCTAGCCAGAAACGGAATAAAAAGTGGATTCTGCTCCGGCAATTGTTATTGCTCCTGCTACGGACCGCCGCGATTGCTGCTGCCGTGTTGATGCTCGCCGGGCCTGTGTTACGCAGCTCTTGGGGGCAATTGTTGGGACGTGGCACGACGCATCATCTTATCTTGCTCGACGATAGCTACTCGATGGCCGACCGTTGGCAACGAACGTCCGCATGGGACGAAGCCAAACGGGTCGTTGCCCAAATCGTCGAGCAGGCAGCGGATGGAACCACCCCCGGGCAACTCACCTTGCTACGCTTTTCGCAGGCAGCCAATCTGTCGGCTGGGGCCGCGCCCGACATCGACCGCCGCACGCTCGATCGTCAGCTCACAGAAGAACTGCAAACCACGCTCGGGCAACTGAGCGTCTCGGAGAGCGATGCCGGCCCGATCGAGGCCTTGCAAGCAGTAGCGCGGCTGCCGGAGCCGTCGGACGATGAAACGCGGATCGTTTATCTCCTCACGGACTTCCGCGAGCGACAATGGACCGAGGACGCACAACTTCGGCAACTACTCAATCAACTGCAAGAGCAAGTTGCCCAGTTGCGGCTTGTTCAGTGTGTCCGCCGCATGAGACCAAACTTAGCCGTCACGGTCTTGGAGGCGGAATCGGGCATCCGTGCGGCGGGTGTGGAAACATGGATGCGTCTTGCCGTCGCCAATTACGGAGACGAAGCAGCCACCGCAGTCGCCGTCGGACTTGAGCAAGACGGCATCAAGCTCCCCGCGGTGGAGATCGACGAGATTCCACCTGGCGAGGAGGTTAGCCGTCGATTCCGTGTGACGTTTGTCGAGTCGGGAGCCCACCGACTCAAGGCCACGCTCCCGAGCGATGCGGTCGAGACGGACAACGCCCGATATTTTGCTTGCCATTTGCCCGTATCGTTTTCGGTGTTGTTGGTCGACGGCTCGGCCGAGGGCGACGATGGTTATTATCTGCAAACAGCGCTCAGCCCGGGCGGCAGGCAATCGGGCGGGTGGAGTCCCGAGGTCCGTCCCCCCAGCTTTCTACGCAAGCACGACGAATTAGCCCGTTTCGCGGCCATTTGCTTGCTTGATGTGGCGAGACTCAACGATCCGGAGATTTTGGCGCTGGAAGAATACGTCCGGCAAGGTGGCGGCGTGGCGATTTTTGTCGGACCGCAAATTGGCCGGCGGTTTTACAACGAGCATCTCTACCGCGACGACACCGGTTTGATGCCGGTCGCCTTGGATCTGCCAACCCAGTTGCTTGCCGATGGCGATCAAACCACGGCCGACATCGAGGTCACCCCGCATCCGATATTCCGCGTGTTTGATGGCAAACGAAACAGCTTTCTATCGGTTGCTACGGTCAATTTTTATTATGCCGTGGAGCCGGGGTGGCGTCTGCCGATTAGCGGCAACACACGTGTGCTTGCCAGACTCCACAATGGTGCGCCGCTGGTGGTCGATAAGCAGCTGGGCGAGGGGCATGTGGTGGTCCAACTGACGAAGCTCTCGCCCAAGCAGACCGAGTTGGGATCATGGAACAATTGGAGCCTGAATCCCGTGTTTCCCATCTTTGCCAACGAACTGGTTGGCTATCTGTCGTCTTCCCGCCGACAAGACTCTGTCCGCACGTTGCGAGAAGGGCTTGGACTCTCGGTGGCGGAAGCTGATTACGGACCGGAAATCCGATTGCGACGTCCCGGCCAAACCGAAGTCGCTGCTACGACCCTGATCCCCCGGGCCACCGATGGCCAGCTTGTGATCGATTCTCAGGCGGCATTGGCGGAGGGCATGGCTGCAACCAGTGGTATTTGGCAGTTTGATCTTAGCCGGCGTGACGGCAATCGCGAGAAACGACTGATTGCCTTGAACGTGCCAAACGGCGAAGGCGATCTGCATCGACTCGATCGGCAAGCTGTCGCCAAGCAACTGAAAGGCGTCGACTATCTGTTTTCCATGGCAACAGAAATGACGACCGCCACCAACCAATTGGCCGGCTATCGGCTGAGCGATTCATTGCTCTATCTGCTTGTCGCACTGTTGGTCGGAGAGCAACTGCTCGCCTACTCGGCCAGTTACCACAATCGATCGAGCCGAGGCAGCCCATGACCAACCACGCCAACAGGCGTCCGGCCGATCCGGATTTTTTCACGCCAGCCTACCTGGAGCGCCGCCGCCGTGCTTTGGCACAGTTGCCGGGACCGGAGGGCGTCGACCAGCTCGATCCCAAATTCCCGGCCGGCCATGCCTATGCGATTCGCACTAGCACGCGGCTCACCAGTTACATCAAACAGAATCACAGGAATGCCGCGATGGACATTACCCCCCAGGATGTGATTGATGTCTTAAACGGTGCCGGAGTGAAAGGGTGGGTGCTGATGGGGCTGCACGGCTACGTCGGCTACATGCCAAACCCCCGGGCGACGCAGGATGTTGACATCATGGTTCCCTACAGCGAGCGAAAACGAGCACATAAGGCGATCGCCGAAAAATGGCCCGAGCTGGTGGTTCGGGAGCTTTCGCAAGTGGTTCGGTTCATGGACCCGTCCGATTTGGATCCTGAAAGTGAGCCTAAGCCGGTTGTGGATTTGATGTCGCCATGGTCGCCGTTTCAGGAGTTGATTCTCAAGGAGTACGTGGTGGTCGACGAGCAGACGCAGCACCGTCTTCCCACGCTGGAAGCCGCCCTGGTTTCAAAATATGCCTCGATCCTTTCGCCCTTTCGCAGTCGTGAGAAGAAGGAGCAAGACGCAGTCGATTTTCGACGCCTGGCAAAAGCCAACCAGGATCGCATCCAACCCGAAGCCCTACGCCGCCTCGCCGGGCTTGTTTGGGAAGGTGGCGCCGAGGAGATCGATCGGTTTATCCAAATGGCGCTCAGCGACGAGCCGTTTCCGATCTAGAAACAGTTAGCCGCCGGGCTTGTCCCGGCGCTGCTCTCTCGCGCCGGGGCAAGCCCGGCGGATAAACAACATAAACCATGCTTAATTTTATCACCCCACTTATCGCCGCTGCCGAGTCCAGCCAGGCCACCGATGCGCGCGAATTGGTCAGCTACGAGTTCGCTCGGCTTGCCCAGTTGGACGATTCGCAGTGGCTGCCCATGGGACTGTCGCTGGCGATCCTGGCTATCGCAGCGTTGGCTGTCGGAATCTATCTCCGCGAAAGTCGCAATTTGCCCCGTTTTGTCGCGGGCGTACTGGGCATGCTCCGCCTGCTGGCGATTGGCGGGGCGGTTCTGTTCTTTCTCAATTTGCAAAAGCGGACTGACAAGCAAATCGAAAGTCGGTCGCGCGTGGCGATTCTCGTCGATGCCAGCCAAAGCATGTCGGTCCGAGATGTGCCTGCCCTTGCCACGGGCGAATTGATATCGCGCAGCGAAGCGGTGTCGACCATGTTGGTGGAAACACCCTGGATTGACGCATTGCGACAGGAGCACGATGTGGCGCTCGCTGTCTTCGATCGCGATGTGCGTCGAGTTGCCCAGTGGGATCAACAATCAACCGATGAAAAAACCGAGGCAGACGGCGATTCCACTAGCCCCGAAAGCTCAGATATCCCCGATACCGAGTCATGGATCGACCGCTTATCGCCGTTGGGTGTCGAAACAAGACTGGGCGACGCGGTTTCCAAGGCGATCGCCGGTCACCAGGGCGAACCGCTTGCCGGTATTGTGGTGCTCTCCGATGGGGGCCAAAACAGCGGGCTCGATCCCTTGGCAATTGCAGAAGTTGCCCAAAAGCAAAATGTACCGCTCTTTACCGTGGGCGTGGGATCGACCAAGCCGCGGCGAAATCTTTGGGTGAAACAGTTGATCGCTCCGTCGCGTGTTTACCCGGACGATAAAACGACCATCCGCGCGCTGCTCCAGGCAGAAGGCTATCGGGGGCGCTCGGTCGACGTGGAACTTTATTTGCGACCCATCGACGAAAATATCAGCACCAGCGGAACCGCGGGTATGCAAGATCGGGTGGGCCGAGAGCGAATCACATTCGACCTTGATGGCGAAGTGCTGCCGGTCGAATTCGAGATCGAGCCGGTCGAAACGGGCCGACTCGAGTTGGAGGTGCGTCTAGTCGCCCCAGCCGACGACCAAAGCCCGGGGGACAACTTTCGAAAAGCGGAGGTCGAGGTGATCGAAACCGCGTCGCGTGTGTTGCTGCTAGCTAGCGGAGCAACGCGCGACTATCGCTTCTTGCGCAATCAGCTACGTCGGGATCGTCACACAAAGGTCGATGTTTGCCTGCAAATGTCCCCGCCCGGCATATCGCAAGACGCCAATCAAATCCTCGCCGCATTTCCTGCGACCAAGGAGCAGCTCTACTCCTACGACTGCATCGTCGCTTTCGATCCAGACTGGACATTGCTCGACGCGGGACAAGTTGAATTGTTAGAAAAATGGGTCGCGGAAGAGGCGGGCGGGCTGATTCTGGTCGCGGGGCCTATTCACATGACGCAATGGATTCAAAGCCCAGAGCACACGAAAATCCGGGCACTTTATCCAGTCGTGTTTCAGCGTCGGCTCACGTTGCTCGACGATGGCCTGTTTGGGTCCAAGGTGCCTTGGCCGATCGACTTCTCCCGCGATGGTTTTGAAGCCGACTATTTGTGGTTGGGCGACACGGGCGAAATCAGCCGCTCGCTTTGGGCACGCTTTACAGGCGTTTTTGGCTGCTATGCAGTCAAAAGTGCCAAGCCGGGAGCACGCGTACTGGGAAGCTACAGTGATCCCGAAGCAGGCTTTTCGACCAAACAGCCCATCTATTTGGCGGAGCATTTCTATGGCGCCGGCCGCGTCTTTTACATGGGAAGCGGCGAGCTTTGGCGGCTCCGACGCATCGACCCGGGATACTTTGAGGTGCTCTACACGCAACTGATCCGCCATGTGAGCCAGGGACGATTGCTCCGCGGCAGTTCGCATGGCAGTTTGCTCGTCGAGCGAGACCGTTATACTCTCGGTGAGACAGTCGTGGTTCGTGCCCAGCTAGCCTCCACCAGCCGCGAACCGTTGGTTGCCAACCGCGTCACCGGTCATGTTGTCTCGCCCAGTGGGAGCGGCCTCAATTTGATTCTGCAAGCGGATGCCGGGCGCGTGGGGAACTTTATCGGGCAGTTTACCGTCCTGGAACAGGGGACTTATCGAATCGAGCTTCCTATTCCCGAGACGCTTGACGAGCAACTCTCAAGACGAATCGAGGTGACAGTTCCTAATTTGGAATACGAAAAAACAGAGCGGAACGAAAGCCTGCTCGCGGCACTGGCCACACGAACCGGCGGACGATATTACACCAGCATCGCTGCTGCGGTCGATGGCACCGACGACTTGCGACCACTCGATCAGTGGATCGAAAGTCGCTCGGAAGTAAAAACCATTCGCGGAGCACCGGACGAAAAATTCACCGAGTGGCTAAACCACCTGCTGCTGGCCGTCATTTGCGGTTGCCTCTGTCTCGAATGGTTTTTACGCCGATTGATGAAACTTGCCTGATGTTAAAAACATGCTCACGCAGAGACCCTAGCGAGGCCGTTGGTCGCAACCAAAACAAAAAAGGAGAAACCACGGATGAACACTGATAAACGCTGATCTCAAACCTGTTTTTTCCTTACTTTCATCGATTAGTATTATCGCACAGAGTTAAACCACAAAGGCACGAAGGACACAAAGAAAGAAAACATATAAGTAGGGGGGAAAGCAGTTCCAACCCCTCGAACAAGCAATTGAATCTTCTTGGAGATTGTTGGGCTGGCATGGATTGATTACTTTCTTGTTTTTTTGCGGCATTCCTCTATCATTCTTCGTGCTCTTTGTGCCTTTGTGGTTAAATCCTGCGCTGCAGTATTAGCGTGTATTCGCGTCGATCCGCGGTTTCGACTTCCAAAAAAGTGTGTCGAGAAAACAAACTTTTATGGATATGTTTTACAGAGGAGGAATTGAGTACAAAAAACTCTGCGGTCTCTGCGACTCTGCGTGATATCCTTCTTTGAATCAAACCACAGCCGTCAATCACCAACCTATTCCAATATGTCTACCGTCGAAGCAATTCCGTTTAAGATGCCCAGACCGGTCTCGCGTAAGATCGCGCGGGTGCGTCGACTGTTGCGTCTTTATGTATTGCTCGACGGCATCGCGGCCTTGTTGCTGGTGCTTGGCTGTGCGTTTTGGATGGGATTGGCTATCGATTGGCTGCTCGAACCCTCGCCCTGGGTGCGAATGGCCTTGTGGGCGATTGTGCTCGCGGCAAGTCTGCTGGTTGCGATGCGGTTGATCCTGCGCCGTGTTTTTGCCCGGTTGCCGCGTGCCAGCATTGCGTTGGTCCTGGAGCGACAGTTTCCCGACTTGCGTGAAAGCCTGGTGACCACGGTCGAGGCGGCCGAGCGATCGACCATGGCATCTCCTTTCCATCCCACGATGCTCAGGCAGACGAGCCGAATTGCCGCCGAGGGAATCGCCGATGTGCCCATCGCCCAAGTGCTCAACACCAAGCCGCTGGTTTGGAAGGCAATCGCCGCGGCTGTGATGGTGGTTTCCATCGCCAGTTTCGCAACCGCCCATCGCGAGGGTTTCGACTTCTACCTCAGCCGCTTGCGGCTTAGCAACCAGCCTTGGCCCCGCCAAGTGCAGCTCCAACTCCAAAACTTCGGCGGCAATACCCAAAATAATACCCAAAATAAAAACACCCATCGAATCGCAAACGTCGCCCGTGACGACGATTTCCAGCTCAACGTCTTAGCCTCGATCCAAGATGGCCACACCGCTCCCGAGTCGGTAGAAATTCGCTATCGACTAGCCGATGGCCGTCGCGGACGTGACACGATGACCCAAGTTGGCAGCGCGCTGCCTGGGCGCGATGCGGCCCAGCAGTATCGCTATCAATTCAAACATGTTGTTGCTGACCTCGATTTCGAGATCGTCGGCGGCGACGATCGCATTCGCGATTTGCACCTGCGCGTCGTTGAGCGCCCCCAGATTATGAAGATGGTTGTCGATGTCAAGACTCCTCAGTATCTACGGCGAGAACCACGTTCTTTCGAGATCAGTGGACGCCTGGAGTTGCCCGAGGGAGCCAATGCAACCTGCCTGCTCCGTGCAAACAAATCGCTTCGACATGTGCGGGTCCACAACCCAATCGATCAAACCGATCTGGCTGTACAGGTTGATCCCGATCAAGCCAAGCAATTTCATTTTGTGCTCAACCGTGTGAGCGAGGATCGAACGCTCATGATCACATTGCACGGCGAGGACGGCGTCGAGAACCGAGAACCGTATCAACTGATCGTTTCGATCGTGCATGACGAACTGCCCGAGGTGTCGGTGCAATTGCGAGGCATCGGCTCGGCCATCACCCCACAAGCGACGATTCCGCTGGCAGGGCAAATCGCCGACGATTATGGGATTGAAAAAGTCTGGTTCGAGTATCACACGGATGGGCAGCAGCTCGAGCGGCGCAATATGCAAAAGTCTCCCGGTGGGATGCGAGAATTTCGTTCGCTGGATCGTTTTGATTTGACCGAGGTCGATCCGGCAACGGGGCGACCTTTTACCGAGTTGAAGCCGGGGCAGAAACTTGCCCTCTCGATTCAAGCGAGCGACGCGTACAATCTAACGGAGACTCCGCGTCATGGTTCGAGTCAGCGGTTTTTGCTCGACGTGGTCACGCCTTCCGCGTTGCGTGCGATTCTGGAGAAACGAGAACTCGGCCTGCGGCAGCGCTTCGAGGCGATTTATGAGAAGATGCTGGCAATACGCGACTTGCTCGACCGAATCGGTGCGCACAAAACGCCGTTGCCAACGGTGGATGAGAGCGAGGGAGAAACGAGCGAAGAGGAAATCGCAAGAAACCGTCAGCGCAATCGTTTGCGTGTGGCCAGCTTGCTGCAGAATGTTACCCAATCGGCATACGAAACGCTGGGGGTTGCCGACGGGTTTGAAAACATTGTGGCCGAGCTGATGAATAACCGAGTCGATACCGAGGAGCTTAAGAAGCGGCTGCAGCAGGAAATCGCGGAGCCGCTCGAAGAGATCGGGCGTGATAAAATGCCCGAGCTAGAACGACGCTTGCAGAGTGTCCAGACGGCAATGAGCGAGTCGGCCTTGGCACGGCCAGCCATGCTCGCCGCTCGGCAGCAGGGCGACGAGGTGCTCGAGGCGATGAAAGGGGTGCTCGATCGTATGTTAGAATTGGAAAGTTACAATGAACTGGTAGAATTGCTTCGAGGCATCGCCGCCGAGCAATTGCAACTCAACGAAGAAACCAAGAGGCAGCAGCGGGCACGGCTGCGTGGTTTGTTGGATGAATGAAATAATATCTCACGCAGAGGCACAGAGATCGCAGAGTTTTTTGTATTCAACTCTTTCTCTGCGATCTCTGCGCCTCTGCGTGAGATAATTGTGATTTGAATGAGATAGATATTTTGATGATTATCAGAGTCCAAACCCACCGTGCAGTGCAAGCATTTTGTGCATGCGTCGCGCTATGCGCGGTGGCAACGGTCTTGCGTGGACAAGAGCTTTCCGACGGCAATCCACTGCGTGGCCAAGATCGAACGGCTACCACGATCGATCTTCCAGAAACGGAATCTCGACTTGCCGAGCGTTACGATCGCCTGGAGCTTTTGGCTGGGCGGCTGGCGGAGCTTTCTCGAACGACGCAACCCCGTCGGGCCCGGCTGCTCCGCGAGTTGATCGCCCAAAGTCGCGACCGCGATATTTCCGGTCGATTTGAAAGTATTATCCACGTCTTGCAGAAAGAATCTTATTCCTTGGCTCAAGATCACCAGGCAGAGCTGCACACGGAATTGCAAAAGCTGCTGGAACTGCTCCTGCGCGAAGATCGCGATCGACAAATCGAATCGCAGCGCAAGAAGATTCGAAAGTATCTCAGCGACTTGAATCGGCTGATTCGCCAGCAGCGGGGTGTCAGAGCAAGGACCGAAGGTGGCGACAATGTGGAGCAGCTTGCCAAGGACCAAGAGCACATTGCCCGTGGCACCGACAAGCTGGGCCGTAACATTGAAGCGAACGAAGGCCCCATCAAACCGGCAGGCAAACAGAATGGCCAATCAAAGAATGCCGAGCCAAAAAATGGCCAACCAAAAAAAGGCCCGTCGGGCAAACCGTCGAATCAGCCGGGTCAACCGGGCGGCAAACCCTCCTCGGACGATCCTTCTCCATCCGCTGAGCAAAAGTCACCAGACACTCCATCGGCAAGTCCGATGCAGCGGGCACAAGCGCGGATTCAGCAAGCACTGAAAAAAATGCAGGCCGCTCAAAAAAAACTGGAGGAGGCCCAGCGCCACGGGGCGACCGACCGACAGGAGCAAGCCCTCCGCGAGTTGGAGCAAGCCAAGGCGGAACTGGAACGCATCTTACGCCAGTTGCGAGAGGAAGAACTCGAACAACTACTAGTTTTGCTCGAAGCACGATTCCGTAAGATGCTTGAGATGCAAACCGAGGTCTATGAAAAAACCAAGCGGCTCGACCAATCGCAAGTCAGCTCTCAGGAACATGAAGTGGAAATCGCCAGTGGCCGATTGAGTCGCAAGGAACGGCAGATCGTCCGTGAGGCAGATCGGGCGCTCATCTTGCTGCGAGAAGATGGCTCGTCGGTGGCGTTTCCCGAAGCGATTGAGCAAGCCCGCGAGGACATGCAAGAAGTGGCCAGTCGGCTGAGCGACATCAAACTCGCTGCCCTCGCGCAAGGATTGGAAGAAGATATTATTACCGCCTTGGAAGAATCACTGGCCGCCCTGCAGCAGGCGCTGAAAAAGCTGCGAAAGAACAAGGGCCAGCCGGGCCGAGGAGGCAAGCCGGGCGAACAGTCGCTGGTGGACCAATTGGCTGAATTGCGTATGATTCGAGCACTACAACAACGCGTGAACCGTCGGACCCAGCGCTATAATGAAATGATCGCTGGACGGCAGGCCCACGAATCCGAAATGCTTCAGGCACTCGACAAATTGGCCCTGCGACAAGAGCGTATTTACGAGGCAACGCATGATTTGCATACCAAGAAAAATCAGTGAGGGGTGAGGTGAAAGAGGTGAGGGGCTAGGGATTAGGGGCTAGGGGCTAGGAGCGAGTAATCGGTACTGAATACCAGCTGCTAATCCCCCGTCCCTAATCCCCCGTCCCTAATCCCCCGTCCCTAACCCCTAACCCCTACAATGAAATTCAAAATCGTAAGATGTAGTGCTGTCTGGATGCTGTCGATCTTCGTGCTTGTCAGCACGAGTCGGGCGGAGTTGGTGTTTACTCCAAGTTGGAATGTGCCAACCTATGACGGCGTGCGCGAGCATCTGTTGCAGTGGCTGGAAACAAGCCATCTCGACGAACTCGCTGTGAAACGACTGCGCAATGCCTGGCCAAAGGTCGAATCAGAGCCTCCGAACAACCGCGGCCTGCTCGATCGACTCGTGGAAACCTTGGCAACGGTCGACCCGCGTATCGAGCGACTGGCTGCCGATTGCAATCAGCCGTACGATGGACTATCGTTGCCCGAGTCTGCTTGGCTCGCAGATGCGGGACTATCCCCCTGGTTGCGGCAGAATCTGCGGCTCTACTATGCCCGATGGCTAGATCAGCATGGTTTGTACGACGAGGTGTTGTCCGAACTGGAAGACATTGCTCTGGCCGATGTCGAGGACCCGGCCAGTTTGCTCTTCTGCCGAATGGTTGCTTATCATCAATTGGTACAACCAGACAATAGCCGCGCGGCGCTCGTCCAATTGCTTGAACAGGAAGATGCATTGCCGAAGCGTTACCAGCAACTGGCCCAACTGGTGAAGCATGATCTCGCCACGTTGGAGGACGAATCACTCGATCATATTGCCCGCCGGATGAGCGATGTCCGCCGCCGGCTCGATTTAGGGCGTGCTGGGGATCAGGTGCAGATGGTTGAGCAGGGCGTGATCCAGTCGCTCGACAAATTGATCAAGAAAGCCGAGCAGCAACAGCAGCAGTGTGAATGTGCGGCGGGCGGTGGCCAAAGTTCCAAGCCGATGCAGGATAGCCGACCGGCCGGTTTGAAGGCCCCGGGGCGTGTCGATCCGCGCGACATTGGCAGCAAGTCGGGCTGGGGCGAGCTGCCTCCGAAGGAGCGTGAGCAAGCGATGCAGCAAATCGGCCGCGAGTTTCCCGCCTACTACCGCGAGATGATCGAGCAATATTTCCGCGACTTGGCCAGCGAAGGGGCCAGCGATGGCGAAACACAACCCACAAAATAAAACGCCCCAGCCGCTTGCGGCTTAGCAAAACCATGAACACCCTACTAACCATCGCCCTGCTGGCAATCACCCCGTCGTCCTCCGAGGCCACCCTCTCGACGCTCGCTGGCCCAACGTTCCAAGGAACTCTCGCCGCCTGGGATACCCAAGGCATCCAGCTACAGATCGACGGTGAAGCAAAGTATTTTCCCAATGAAGAAATACTAAACTTGAGTTGGCAAGGTCGGGAAAACAAGTCCGCCAAAACGCACCCCCATCTGGAACTGATCGACGGATCGCAGATTTCGATTTCAACGATTGAGGTTTCGGATCATGTGGCAACCATTGGCTCCGAGAGCAGCACGTCCAAGCTGGAGATCCCCACGCAATGGATCCGCGTGGTACAGCTATTGCCCGAAGCGACCGGGGCGAAGGCGCTGTGGCGAGAGATACAGAAAAAGCAACTCGCAGGCGACGTGCTGGTGGTGCGAAAGCGCAAAACCCTCTCGCCTACAGACCCAGGGTCCAACGACACGACGATCGACTATCTGACAGGCGTGGTGGGCGACTTGACCGACTCGCAGCTAACATTCCGATGGGATGGCGAGACGATTCCCGTCAAGCGATCCCGGGTGGCGGCATGGGCCTATTACCATGCCAAGCGACCGGCGATTCCTGAACCGATTTGTAAAATTACCACCACCCGTGGCAACCAGTTGTACGTAGCCGAGGCGGTGTTCGGGGAGCAGCACGTAAGCATCACAACCCCTTGTGGGGTCCGACTCAAGCTGCCATGGAAGGAACTTGTTTCCGCCGATTATTCGCTCGACAAATTGGTTTATCTGAGCGACTTAGAACCTCTCTCCGTGCAGTGGACCCCGAAAATCGGTTTCCCCACCGCGGTCCGCTTCATCCGTACCTATGGCCAACCTCGCTTTGATCGTTCATTGTCCGGCGCGAACCTCTCGCTTCATTGGCCGCACCCAACTTCGTCGGGCAGAGTCGTCGTGAAAACCTATCCCAAGGGCCTTGTGCTCCGCAGCCGCACGGAGATTGTCTATCGAGTACCCGCAGGAATGCGCCATTTTCGGGCCATTGCAGGAATCGATCCCAACACAGGCTCCCAGGGAAATGTCGATTTGAAAATTGTTTGCGATGACATTGACGCATGGGAAGGTCCCATCGATGGCGGTGCGCAGCCGGTCACTCTCGACCTGGAACTCCGTGGAGCAACCCGGCTAAAAATTATTGTCGACTATGGCAAGAACCTCGACTGGGGCGATCGGCTGCATCTGGTCGAAGCACGTGTTACCAAATGACATTGTCGTTTAAGGCTTAGTACTACAGCGCAGGATATACAAACCACAAAGGCACAAAGAACACGAAGAAAGACGCGAGAAATCTGCAAAAATCAAGAAAGTTACCAATCCATGTCCTGTCCAACAACCTCTCAACAAATTCCATCGCTTGTTCGAGGTGTTGGAATAGTTTTTCCCTTACCTATGTGTTTCCTTTCTTTGTGCCTTTGTGGTTTAACCCTGCGCTGTAGTATTAGCACGAGCGTAACCTATTGACCACAGACCAAATTATCTTGAAAAGCATTCCCTGGATCATTGGCCTCATCTTGACCTGCCTAACCCTCCGGGCGAGCGCGGAGCTTGCGCCCGATGCGGCCGTGCTCCGCGCGGAAAGCCGTCGTATTGCTGCCATTGCCAGGGCATCGTCTGCCGTGGTGGCGGTGTTCGACTCGGCAGGCCAAGGCGGCGGCTCGGGCGTTGTCATTTCGCCGGACGGATTTGCGCTGACGAATTTCCATGTCGTGGCACCCTGCGGCCCAGCCATGAAGTGCGGCATGTCGGATGGACGCCTCTATGATGCGGTTGTCGTCGGCATCGATCCCACGGGCGACGTCGCTCTGGTTCAACTGCTGGGACGCAAAGATTTTCCCCTCGCCGGCTTGTTTCCCCATGCCAACTTGGGAAACAGCGACCAGGTCCGGGCGGGCGACTGGGCATTTACCGTGGGAAATCCTTTCTTGCTCGCCGACGACTTTAAGCCCTCGGTCGCCTACGGCATGATCTCCGGCGTGCATCGCTATCAGTATCCCGCGGGCACGTTGCTGGAATATACCGATTGCCTTCAAACCGACGCAGCCATCAACCCGGGCAACTCGGGCGGTCCACTCTTCAATGCTTCGGGAAAATTAATCGGCATCAATGGCCGTGGATCGTTCGAGAAACGCGGTCGCGTAAACGTCGGCGTCGGCTATGCGATTTCAATCAACCAAATCAAACGCTTCCTTGCTCATCTGAAAAGTGGCCGAATTGTCGACCATGCGACGCTTGGTGCTACGGCCAGCACCGATGACCAGGGGCGTATTGTGGTGGATGATATTTTGGAGCGGAGCGACGCCTTTCGCCGCGGGCTGCGCTACGGCGACCAGATCGTCCGCTTCGCCGGGCGAGAAATCACTACGACCAACGCGCTGAAAAACGTCTTGGGCGTCTATCCTCGCGGTTGGCCCGTGCCGCTCACTTTTCGTCGCGAAGGAAAAACATACCAAGCCCAGGTGCGGTTGATGGGTTTACACGACCAGTCGGCACTGTTCGACATGGTGCAGAAAGAGGCTCGGAAGCCGGTCGAGTCGCCCGAGATTCAACCGCCGGGAGAGGAAAAGCCCAAAAGAAAATCGCGAATGCCAAAAATCGGTCGCGGCAAACCCAAGCTACCAGTGGCGGTTGCCGAACGATACGAAGCGCGTCGCGGGTATGCCAACTATTGGTACAATGCTCAACAGCAGCAGCGGATTCTTAACGCTTACCGAAAGCAATGTTCGCTTGCGAAAACGGGCTACGCATGGCACATCGCCGGCAGCTTGCCCGATGGCAAGTCGTTGGCGCTCGACCTGGGGCCAGATCGAGGCGAGGCTCGATTCCCTTGGGGCAAATCGGGGGCCTTATTCCGGGGAGACATGGCTGGCGATGGTCTGGAAACCCAGTTAAGCCCACCTCGCTCGGGCGGCTTGCTGCTCGCGCTGCATCTCTGGCAACGTCTGCTCGACAAAGGCTTAAAACGATTCGGCGAGGTTTACTACTTAGGGCAAATGCCCTATGGTCCCGAAGGTCAATTGGCCGATTGTCTGATCGGCATTCACATGGGCATTGAAATTCGATTCCTATTCGATCCCAAGTCGGTCGATCTGGTAGCAATCGAAATGTATTCCAGCGACGAGACCGATCTATGCGAAATCGGATTTTCCAATTTCCAGACGATCTCCGGCCGGCGGTTGCCACGCAACTGGGTTGTTCGATATGGCGACGACGAGTTTGCACGTTGGCAGGTCGATCATTGGCAGTTTGGCGGTCTGTCTGACGAATAGAAATCTAAAGACGGACTCAAATTATCTTCTGTATTTTTCCTATAAGGCGAGCGGTAGGTGAGAATATACCAAATACCAGCACGCAGCGCAAGCAAGTGGGTCTGTATGTACACACTCGCTTGCGCGTCGTGCTGGTAATTTCTATTCTGCCGTTCGCCTAAAACTGAAGAAGGATTTACCACAGAGGTCCACGGAGGAGAAAAGATGGGGGGACGGAACGGGGTGCTACGATAATAACAGACAAAAGCCCACGGCGCAAGCCGTGGGTTAATAGGGGTATCGTTTGACTTACAAAACCCACGGCTTGCGCCGAGGGCTGAATTTGGAACTACTGACTATTATATTTCTCCGTGTACCTCCGTGTACCTCCGTGGCCTCTGTGGCCTCTGTGGCCTCTGTGGCCTCTGTGGCCTCTGTGGCCTCTGTGGCCTCTGTGGCCTCTGTGGCCTCTGTGGCCTCTGTGGTAATTCCAATACGAGGAAGTTATTTTCAAATCGTTCCAAAGGAGATCTGAGTTGCGGGCGTTACCGATAAAACGAAATGCAAATTCATGGTCCGTTTTCATCTTGGCCATCGGCTTGCTCTGTCAATGCGCCCAGGCCCAATCGCTTGAAACCCAGTCGCTTGATGGAACGATCCGCACGGTGCAAAGTAAAGTGGTGAAAATCTATGGCGCCGGTGGCGTGCATGGGCTGGAAGCCTATCAGAGCGGTATTCTTATTTCACCCGATGGGCTTGTTCTCACCGCGTTGAGCTATGTGCTCGATACCGACGAATTGGCGGTTGTACTGGACGATGGCCGAAAGTGGACCGCCGAGTTTGTCGGCAGCGATCCGATTCGCGAGTTGGCGGTACTGAAGCTGCCGCTGCAGAAGTCGACTTCGGAAGCTGATCCTCTGCCCTATTTCGATCTCAACTCCGCAGCAAGTGCCGACATAGGCACACGGGTGCTGGCGGTGAGCAACCTGTTCGGAATCGCTACCGGCAACGAACCGGCCAGCGTGTTGCAGGGCGTGGTGACGACGATTGCGCCGCTCGATGCGCGTCGGGGAGCTTACCGGACGAATTTCCGACGCGAAGTTTATGTGGTCGACGCCTATGCGAATAATCCTGGTGCGGCGGGTGGGGCGCTCGTCGATTGGCAAGGCCGATTGCTGGGCGTCTTGGGCAAAGAACTGCGTAGCCGCGTGACGGGCACTTGGCTAAACTACGCCTTGCCAGCACAAGAAATCAAACCAGCGGTCGACGACATCCTCGCCGGTCGGGCAGATCGTTCTGCCGAGTTGGCAACAGCCGGTCCTGAAAGGCCCATGACGGCCGCGGCACTTGGTCTGGTATTGGTTCCCAATCTGCTGCCACGCACGCCGCCGTATGTTGATGCGCTCCGCCGCGACTCGTCCGCCCAGCGGGCCGGATTGCAAGTGGATGATTTAATTGTATTGGTAAATGGCAACCCCACCGCTTCCTGCAAGGTGGTACTCGAAGAGATCGGCCGGCACGAATTCAATGAGCCAGTACGGATTTCTGTATTACGCGATGGAGAACTGCGGGAATTTTTGCTTGAAATCGGAAATCGGAAATCGGAAAGCCGAGAGCAAAGAGTCGAGCCCCAAGCCGACGACTTGTCGTCTAAAAAAGTCAATAGCCGACAGTCGATAGCCGACAGTCCGAAGCAGCAAGCTTTGCAAGCTGCCGTGGCGGCGGTTGAAGATGCGGTTGTGCAAATCCGTACCATCGGCGGGCTGGATCAGGTTGACAAGGTGCTCCTGGCTCAGGGGCCAACGACCGGGCTGATTGTTTCGACCGATGGATACATTGTTTCCAGCGCGTTTAATTTTGCCGGGCAGCCAACGTCGATCCTCGTTCGTTTGCCCGGCGACCGACAAGTGCCCGCCCGAATCGTGGCCCATGACAATAGCCGCCTGTTGGTTTTGCTGAAAGTTGAGACAGAGCAGCCGTTGCCAGCAGCCGAGGCTGCGCCGGCGGATTCGTTTCGCGTCGGACAATGGGCCATTGCGATGGGGCGAACCTTTCGTGCGGATCGCGCCGGCGTGTCGGTCGGCATTGTCAGCGCACTGGACCGTATGTTCGGCCGAGTGCTCCAAACCGATGCGAATATCTCGACCGCGAACTATGGCGGACCGCTGATCGATATCCATGGCCGAGTGCTCGGCGTGCTGGTGCCGATGTCACCCCAGTCGGGTTCGTCGCAGCCGAAAAGCGAGGTGGCGGGAACCGAGTATTACGACTCGGGGATCGGCTTCGCGGTGCCTCTCGCACATGTACTCGCCATGCTCGACCAGTGGAAAGCGGGGGAAGACTTGCAGCCCGGCCTGCTGGGCATCGGCCTGGCACGCGGGGCGGCGTACTCCACACCGGCCAAAATCACCGCCGTCTGGCCCGATTCGCCCGCCGCCCGGGCGGGTTGGAAGCCGGACGACAAAATCGTTTCCGTCGACGGGCTGCTGATCTCAACGCAAGCCCAACTGCGGTTTCAAATTGTTCCCCGCTACGCTGGTCAGCAAGTGAAGATAACCATCCTGCGCGGTGACGAGCGCATCGGTACCGTTGTCACGCTAACCGGCAAGCTGGCCATCTACCGGCACGCATTCCTGGGCATCTTGCCCAAGAGGCCTGTGCGATCTGCCAAGGGGCAGGATACCGTGGCCGAGGGAATAACCGTCCGTAGCGTGCTGCCCGACAGCCCCGCCGCCGCGGCCGGATTGCAGCAGGGCGACCGCATCACGCAGATCGGCGATACAAAAGTCCGCTCGCTCGACGATGCCCTCCAATTGCTCGATAAGCATCATCCAGGTGAGGAAGTGTCGGTAACGCTTGTGCGCGATCACTCCGATTCGGAGAAGGACCGAAAGGCGCAAACATTTCGCGTGAAATTAGCCAAGCTGCCCGAGGACATTCCTGAACGCGATAGTTTGCCATCTCCCGCGAATACCGAAACGCCCTTTCAACTCGAGCCTTGGAAACTCCCCGAGTTTTCGCAAGAAGCTCAGGTCCTCCGCCCGAAGCAGTTGGATGCCAGCCTCGCCTACGGAATCTTGATCTGGCTCGGCGAGGGGGAACAGGAGTTGGCGGAAGCGCGGGCCGTCGATTGGAAATCGCTTTGCCAGCGCGACGGTTTGATTCTCGTTCTACCCAAGCCAGAAGAATCGACCGGCTGGTCGACAAGCGACCTGGAATATCTGCGACAATTGGTCCGCACGAGCGTCGGTCGCCTGCAAGTTGACCCGCAGCGAGTCGTCGTCGCCGGCCGTGGCAAAGGTGGACAGCTTGCCTACGCCTTAGCACTCGGCCTGCGCCAATCGGTTCGAGCCGCGGTCACGATCGACGCTCCCCTACCTCGCACCATAAAAATCCCCGAAAACTTGCCCGGCCAACGACTGGCGGTACTCTCGATTGAGTCGCAGAATTCGATTTTCAATCCGTTGGTTGAAGCCGACGTCACCCGACTGCAAGAAGCCGGTTATCCCGTCACACGCATGGCCTTGCGCGACGCCGGTACAACGCTCAACCGCCGACAGCGCGATGCGATTGCCCGCTGGATTGATGGGCTCGATCGGCTTTGAAGCTTCAGGTTCTTCAGAGAATTTAGTGGCTACCGTTCAAAGAAAGCATTGAAGCCCCGGCTTTGCCGGGGGGTTGCCTTCAGGAAAACATTGCTTTTGAGGGAAATGTCCTTCCGGGAAATGCTCTGTTTGGTGGTGATGCAGACTGTTAGGCGAGCGGCAATTGAAAATTTACCAGAATACTAGCACGACGCGCAAGCGAGTGTGTGCTAGACCCACTTGCTTGCGCTGCGTGCTGGTATTTTTATCCTGCCGCCCACCTAGTGCTTGGTAAATACTCATCTGCCGCTCGCCTTACTGGACATGTAGTCCAGTCAACAGTGGACAGGGGCGGGCTTGAACCGCCGACACCTGGATTTTCAGTCCAGTGCTCTACCAACTGAGCTACCTGTCCTAGGCTGCTCTGATAACTGCCTCACGAAACCGCTCATCCTAGGCACACCCTCCGCAACTGTCAATCGGCCGTTGATCGCAGGAGAACTTCAGCCCTCGGCTTTGCCGGGGGGGTAGAGGCCGTGGAGTTGTTCCAGGAGAATACCCTTGCGATACTTTCCAGTTTGGCCGCCCCCCCCGGGGAAAACCGGGGGCTGAAATTGCAACTTTGCAATCCGCCTTTCACAAAAAGACCAAAACTTGACAATGGGTAAATCGCCCGTTATTATGTTTCCATGCCGCCCATACTGCCACGGGCAGCTTTCGTGTTTGTTCGGAACCAGAGAATTTACAGGTGAGGCGAGTCGTCCATGGTCGACATGCAGCAATGCGCGCGCGGGTTTGACCGCAACTCGATGCATGGCAAACGGCGCGAGCCTGCCTGTTCTTTTCTGCGGCTACTTGTAGTCCTAGCACTGAGCTTGCTCGTCGCGCCGCATGCGATGGCGGTGACGCCCGATAGTCCCGAGGTGCAGAAGCTGATCGCTGGTGGCCTTCGATTTCTGGAAAAAGAGAACGATAACCGACTGGGCGGGAAGTGTCTTGTCGCCCTGGCGTTTCTCAAGGACGGCGCATCGCCCGATCATACGCGGGTTCAGGAGGCGCTGGATGCGTGCCGAGGAACCACCGCTCAAGCAATCCGAAACGACTCGGTCTACAGCAACGGGCTAGCTATCATCTTTCTTGCGGAGCTGAATCCTGTGGCGCATCGCGAATTGATTTCGCGGTTTGCCGGCGCGATGCAGCATCGTCAAAAGCCGCACGGTGGCTGGGGCTACGAAAGTCGCAAGACGGGGGATACCTCGCAAACCCAATATGCGGCCCTCTGTTACTGGGAGCTTTGGCGTAGTGGGATCACGCCCGATGTGCAGTCGGTCGAGCGCTGCACCAATTGGCTGCTACGTACACAAGACCCCAGCGGTGCCTGGGGCTACCAGGGCGTCGATCCGGGTGAGATGAAGCGCGTCGAGCAAAGCAAGATAAGCCTGTCGATGCACGCCGCCGGTTTGGGCAGTACCATGATCTGTGGGAACATCTTAGGACTACTCAAGCCGGGGCAAGGAATTCAAGAGCAGACAACAGGCCCCAAGGAAAAACTGCCACCGGCGCTCCGGTTGGCTAATCAAAAAGCGAAACGCCACATCCCCACACTCAGCGGAAACCTAGTCGATCGACAGCGATTGCAAGAAACCGTCGCGCGAGCGCAGCAGTGGATGGAGAAGAACTTCCAGCCAAGCAGCAGAGGCGGCTACGCAGGCTATTATCTCTACTCCGTCGAGCGATACAAAAGTTTCGAGGAACTAATCTCCGGAAACGCACCTGAAGAACCCGACTGGTACCAGCAAGGGTATCAGCAACTTGCGAAAACACAAAAAGAGAATGGAAGCTGGGTCAGCTTGTCCGGAGCACCTTGTGCCACTGCTTTTTCCGTTCTGTTCTTGCTGCGATCAACGCAGAAAAGCATTCGAGCCAGCCTAGGAGAAGGCACGCTCGTGGGTGGCCGTGGACTAAGTGCCAATTTGGCCCGCATGAAGTTGCGGCAGGGCAAATTGATTGTCGAGCAAAAACCGACCGACGTGGATCAGCTCCTCTCGATGCTCGAGGGATCGGGCAACGAACAGCTCGATGCGCTGCTCGATAACCCTGCCGCGATGCTGGTTGATAATATGGGCGCTGACGGGGCACGCCGGCTTCAACAGATCGTTCGCGGCGGGACTCCCGAGGCGCGATTGGTAGCCGTGCGAGCACTGTCGCGAATTCGCAGCTTCGATTATGTGCCATCGCTGTTGTACGCCATGACCGATCCGGACCATCGGGTTGTCCGTGCAGCCCGCGATGGACTCCGTTTTGTCAGCAGGCGATTTGGCGGTTTTGGTTTGAAAGACAATTTTACGGATCGCGAGCGGTACGATGCCTTGGATAAATGGAAAGAATGGTATCGTATGGTTCGGCCCGATGCACTTTAATTAGGAAAATAGTATGGTAGGCCGGAACAAGGAGCGACAGCGACGCAGTTCCGGCAAGGTATATTGCACACTGCCGGAACTCGCGTAGCTCGTTCCGGCCTACATACTTTGAGAAGGAAAATAGACAAGAATCGAAAAACAAATTTCAAGTGACAAATCCCCTTTGATTTTTGCCTTTGGTAAGGCGAGCGGCAGAATAAAAATACCAGCACGCAGCGCAAGCAAGTGGGTCTAGCACACACTCGCTTGCGCGTCGTGCTAGTATTCTGGTAAATTTTCAATTGCCGCTCGCCTAATTTGAACACAATATGACTTCCCCAATCACACCATCCCCCGCTCCGCCCCGTTCGTACCAGTTGTCGGTCAACTCCTTCGACCGCACTGCCACGTTGCTCGTTGCGCTGTTGGTGATGGTCAGCGTCACGGTACTTGGCTTGGCGATTGTTTTTTTTACGAGCAAATTGATCTCGTCGGTCGAGCCGATTCCTGTGGTGCCGGTGGAAGCATCCAGCCCCAATGCCAACCAAGGCTTAGCCCGGGAGCCGGAACCGCCGGGCATTGAAGAGGCTCCCGAGCTATCGGAGCCCAAGCTGCTCGACACGCTCGATGCGCTGACCAGCACGATAGCCTCCGATCCAGCACTTTTTTCGGACGAAGTGATCGACGCAGACAAAGAAATCGGCAAAGGAAAGGGCTTGGGTGATTCGCGGATGGCTGGTGAAGGCGGGGAAGGGGTTGTCGAGCGTGTTCCCCGCTGGCAACGATGGAAATTTCGCTTCGAACCGAAGTCGCTCGCGGACTATGGCGCATGGCTCGACTTTTACAAAATCGAAATCGGCGTGCTGGGACGCGACAACCGAGTCCACTATGCTGCCGGTTTTAGTGGCGGAAAGCAGGTCACGCACGATGGCGATCCCAGGCAGGACAAGCGAGGCTATGCCGCCCCCACCGACGGACCGATGCCTGCGCTGACGATGCAGCTTGCCCGCAAGGCGGGAATTGCCCGCCATGGATCGATTATCCTGCTATTCTATCCCTTCGAGGTGGAAAGCATTTTGTGGACACTGGAACAAAAACATGCCCAGGGAAGAGATGTGAACACCATTCGACAGACCGTCTTTACCGTCATTCACAACCGCGATGGCTACAAATTTGAAGTCGTCGAGCAAAAATACTTTTGAACTAGAAAGCGATCAGCAGTCAGCGATCAGCAGTCAGCCAGAAAAAGGCTCTCTGGCTGAAAGCTGATTGCTGACGGCTGAACGCTTTCACTTTGAGAAACAACAAAAATGGACATACTATTCAAACTATTGGGCTGGGGCGTGTATGGCGTGCTGGCGATGATTGCCTTGTGGGGCGCGTACTCTGTTATTATGGTTTGGCGGCGCGTTGCCATGGTTCGATTTTTTGACGAAGAGGAACAGGAAGAATTCTTGGGCGAGTTGGAGCCGGCACTGGCCTCGAAAAACTATGAGGCCGCGCTCACCCTCTGCCAAGGTGATCGTCGGGCGTTGCCGCAGTTGGCGCTGTTCGCCGTCGACCATCGCGATTTGGGATACGCCAAACTCCGCCGTCGCGTCGCAGAACGGTTTCAGCAAGATGTGATGGCCGACATCGAGCACCGCCTGAGCTGGGTCGCCACGGTCATCAAAAGTGCCCCGATGATCGGCCTGCTTGGCACAGTCATGGGCATGATGGGAGCGTTTGCCAATTTGAGCAGTGGCGACAAAGTCGACACCGTCCAGATGGCGGGCGACATCCAATTTGCCTTGATCACCACCGCCTGCGGTCTGGCGATTGCCGTCCCGTTGGTCCTCTGCTCCCAGAGCATCAACATACGGATCCGCAAAATGGAAGACCTCGTCGGCCTGGGCCTCGGCCGACTGTTCGAGAGCATGAAGTTGCTGATGAGGACAAAATAAGATGACGTTTTATTTCAACGCAGAGGGCGCGGAGGCGCAAAGGGCCGCAGAGAAATAGAGAGGGAAACCACAGATGAACACAGATGAACACTGATGAACACTGATGAACACTGATGAACACTGATGAACACTGATGAACACTGATGAACACTGATGAACGCAGATGAACGCAGATATTCTGAAAGCGAACTCACGGGACGTATCATTGGCTTTGCGTTAAAGGTTTCGTGCTCGCTCGGTTTTGATTCGCCTGCCATCCGTGTTTATCTGTGTTCATCTGTGGTTTCCTTTCTTAACCTTCGCTACGGTACAACATTCAACATAAAATGACCGACGCAAACGAAACCAGTCACGACGGCACAGACGAGTTGCCGCTGCTACTGAGCAAGCGACGCGAGGAAGACTTCGACATGGACATCACGCCCATGATCGATATTACCTTTTTGCTGCTGATCTTTTTTTTGGTCTGCTCGACCCCTGACCAACAGACGGCCATCGAGTTGCCCAAGGCTCGCTACGGCAGAGGCGTTGGCGAACGAAATTCGGTCATCGTTACCATTGGGGATGGTGGCGTCGATTCCGCACCGGTCTACATGGCCGATGGAAAAATCGAATCGGCACGGCTGACGGATGATTTGGACGCCCAGACGGGACAGATTCGTGATGCGATCGAAAAGGGAAAACGAGACGACAACAAAGAAAATGTGCTGATCAAAGCAGATCGCAACGTCGCCCACCGCGAAGTATCGCGTGTGATCAAGGCTGCGTCGAAAGTGGAAGGAATGCAAATCCATCTGGGTGTGCTGGAGGCGGATTGAAGTGATGAGTGTAGAGCGTGGAGTGTGGAGACAAAATTGTGGCTGAAGATCATGACGAAACGATGTTGGCTGAGGAACTCGACCCGCACCAGGGTCGGATTTCTCGGGAAGAGGATGAGCTGGACCTCACGCCGATGGTCGATGTGACGTTTCTGTTGCTGATTTTTTTCATGGTAACCGCCGCGTTTGCGTTGCAGAAATCGATCGAGGTTCCGCCTGTGGACGACGAGGCCGCTCCAACGCAAACGGTCGAGGACTTGGAAAAAGATTCCATTGTCATACGCATCGATGGTGACAATATATTCTGGATAGGTGCCCCGAAGTGGCCTGACGAGCAACGTGTTCCTAGTGTTCAAGAAATGCAGATCAAATTGCGAGAAGCACGCGATGATAAGGATGGCAAAGGGCCTCCGAAATTGTTGGTGCAGGCCCATGGCGATTCGCGTCACGGGCGGGTTGTCGCAGCCCTGGATGCCGGCTCGGGAGCAGGGATGGAGCAGATTCGTTTGATGACTTACGAAGATGGAGACTTGGATTTGTAGTGCCTTGGATTGAAACGCAGAGTGCGCGGAGATTGCAGAGAAAGGAACCACGAAATATGCGAAATAAATCAACATCCGGCAAAAAGGAAACCACTGATGAACCTAGCGCAGCCGTTGGCCGCAACCAAAACAAAAAAGGAGAAACCACGGATGAACACTGATAAACGCTGATCTCAAACCTGTTTTTCCTTACTTTCATCGATTAGTATTATAGCGCAGAGTTAAACCACAAAGGCACGAAGGACACAAAGAAAGAAAACATGTAAGTAGGGGGAAAGCAGTTCCAACCCCTCGAACAAGCCATTGAATCTTCTTGGAGATTGTTGGGCAGGCATGGATTGATTACGTTCTTGTTTTTTGCGGCATTCCTCTATTATTCTTCGTGCTCTTCGTGCCTTTGTGGTTAAACCTTACGCTGCAGTATTAGCGTGTATTCGCGTCGATCAGCGGTTTCGACTTCCAAAAAAGTGTGTCAAGAAAACAAGATTTTACGGGTTTGTTTTACAGATGAACGCAGATATTTTGAAAATAAAATGGCAAACTCTATTATTCCTGCGCCCATGGTTTCGAGAAGATTCATCTTCTAGTCTGCCTGTGATCCGTGTTTATCTGTGTTCATCCGTGGTTCCCTTTCCTGTAACAAACAGCAAAACGTAACGTAAGCAAATATCGTCATGAAGACCGAAGACTTTCTCGATACCTTGGAGCATCGTAATTTGGTGCCGCGGCAGATTGTGGACCAAATCCGCGAGAAACTTGCGCAAGGCCAACATCGCCTCACGGCCAAGTCGGTGCTGAAGTATTTGGTAAAAAAAGAATTGGTCACGCGCAGGCAGGCAAAGGAACTGTTGGAAACAACGCTCACCGTCAGTCCCAGTACGGAATCGAGCATCCTCGGGTTTGTTCCCGCCCCAGAAATGCCTGCCGAGAAAAGTCTTGGTCCGGAAATATCTCTGACTACCGACAAGCCGGAAGAAAGTTTGCTGCCAGCCGAACCGCTCGGCAAGGGAACATTGGAACCGGTCGCAGAGGAGGCAGCCATCGCACCTGATTCGCTCATCGCTCCGCTACTTGAGGCAAGTGATCCGAGCGATGAGCTGCTGGCGGGCGCTGTTCCAATGCCTACCAAGAAAAAGAAAAGGCGCCGGCGCAAAAAAGGACGAAAGGAGAACGAGTGGGATTCGTCATTGCTGTTGATCGGGGGTGGCGGGCTGGTCGCCTTACTCGTCGCGGGGCTGTTTATCTTTTATCTGCTGACAAGGGAAAATGCGGACCAAATCCTCGAAGAGGCAGGTGGGCTGTTTGATAGCGGGTCGTACACGCAGGCGATCAGTCAGTACGAAAAATTCGTCGAAGGATTTCCAAGCCACCCACAGTTCAGTGCCGGCAAAGTTCGCCTCGGCATGGCCCGATTGTGGAAAATGACCCAAGGAACGTCCAACTACGAAAAGGCGCTGCAAACGGCCAAGCAGGTCATCGCAAACATTGAAGATGAAAAAGAGTTCGAGCAAGCCAAGGAGGATTTGGCTTCGCTGCTGCCGAAAATTGCTATCGGACTCGCCGAACAGGCCGAGCAGGCGAATGACTTGGAACGAATCCAACAACGAATCGAGCAAGCCACGACCGCCTTGTCGCTCTGCTCCAATACCAAGTACATTCCCAAAGCATTCCGTAACGAAGCGGTCTTGGACGAAGTCAAGGCAACCTTGTCGCGAGTCGAGCGCCGGCGACAGGAGAACGCCGATCTGCGACTAGCGATCGGTGCAATCGATGAGAAAATCGGCGCCGGCGACACGGCCGCGGCCTACGCGATTCAGAAAAATCTGCTGAAACAGCATCCCGGTTTGCTAAGCGATGAATCGCTGGCTGAGAAGGTATTGGAAATTTCGCAGGCAGAGAAGTCGGTTGTGAGGTATGTGGCGGAATCTCGCCCTGCTGAAACGACCGAACGCGAGTCGAATGTGATCGCCTCGCTGGCGCTGGCCGAACGGCGAGGGCCCGCGTCGCCGCTTGCCCATGGCACGGTTGGCGCGAATGTGGATGGGGCCGTTTATGGATTACAGGCAAACGACGGTGCCCTTTTGTGGCGTCGCTTTGTCGGGCTCGATTCGCTTGCCGCTCCGGTTGCGCTCGATGGGGGTAATTACTTGGTGATTGATGCGGCACATCACGAGCTATTACGACTGGATGGCAAGACGGGCAAACTCAAGTGGCGGCAATCTTTTGAGAAAGAGATCGCCCAGCCGGTTGTTGTAGGGGAGCGGATTTTTGTCGCCACCGCGTCAGGCAAACTCGCGGTGCTCAACGCAATCTCGGGCCAGCAGTTGGGAGCCGTCCAATTTGGCCAACCGCTGCGAGTTCCGCCCGCCTTGGGGCACCGGGGTAAACGCATCTACGTCGTTGGCGAGCATTCGAGCCTCTACACGCTCGACGCGGGCGATTTGTCTTGTCTCGGAGTTTATTATCTGGGACATGCCAAGGGGACGGTTGCGGTGCCGCCGGTTGTTCTGCTCAACAAAATTGCCGTAGCGGTGAATTCCGGTCTGGCGACTTGCCAGTTGCGGATACTGGGGATCAACGACTCGGGCTCGGCCGGCGCCGAGATAGCGCGCACTCGATTAGAAGGGTTGATCACAACGCCCTTGTTGCCTGCTAGGCGTAGGCTGATAGCGGTGACCAGCTTGGGAGCCGTTTCCGTTTATGAAATTGGCACCGGCGACGGCGACTCGGCCCTCACGCAACTGGCAACTCGGGATGCCGAAAGAGGCAGCCCGGTTGCGAGGTTTGGAGCGGTCCATGAGGGTCATGTCTGGGTAGCCGGAACCGAGTTGAACAAGCTGGCGATTCTTCCGACAGGCAATCGACTGCCCGTTCGCGATGTCGATCACAACTATGCAGGCTCCACGTTTGATCATCCACTGCGGATGGTCGACAATTTGGTCATCCATGTTCGACGCCCCGGGAATCAAGCCGGCACGATCGTCGCTGCCATGGAGGCAGGTTCTGGAAAATCGCTTTGGGAAACCAAGTTGGCCGTACCGCCCGCGGGCGCTCCCGCGGTGGATCGACGCGGTCCGCGAATCACCGCTGCCAATGCCGCGGGCGCCGTCTTCGAGGTCGATCGCCAAGCGATGGGCCGTCGCGTGCAGGACCAGTCCAAGCGACTGAATTACAATGGGCTGCCGCTCACCGAAAGTGTCGCACTGGACAATGGTCGAATGGTTTACGCCCCTCGGCGTGGAGCAAAAAACTTGCTGCTTTACGAGCCGGACGCACTGCGCAACCCACTGCGGAGGATCAAGCTTGTAAGCGAAACGACATGCCCGCCCGTCGCGTGGCGCAACGGCATCGCGGTTCCCACACAGATTGGTCAGGTATTCTTTTTTGATACCGAGAGCGGAAAGCCTACCTTTGCCCCCTTCCAACCTCCGCTAGCCGCAGGGGCGAAGTACGACTGGTTGACGCCAGCGGTTGCCCGATCGGACGATAGGGAGCTATTGGTTCTCAGCGACGGAGACAAAAAAATATATCTTCTCGATCAGCAAGCGGAGCCGCAGCCACATTTGGTTGCCATGGCGGAAGCCGATGTGGGACCCTCGCCGTTGGTTACGCCGCTGGCTGTCGTCGGAAATGTTGTTTATGCCGGCACGAGGAATGGGAAACTGGCTCGCTTTCGTTTGCCGTCGTTAAAACCCGAGGATGAAATCGAACTGGGCGGACGAACTGTTTGGGGGCCGTTTGCCGCCGGCCTGCATATGCTTATGGTTACCGAGAACGACGAATTTCTTTGCATCGATGTTTCCAACGGTGGTCATGAGATTGTCTGGCGACAGCCGTTGGAGCACGGAGGTCCGATTGGCCAGCCGCTGCTCGATGGCGAGGACATTTTACAGCTTTGGAGTCGCGGCAGACTTTCACGAATCAGGCTCCAGAGCGGCAAGGAAACCGCAGCGTTGGAGATAACGCAGCCCGTGGTGACGGGGCCAGTATCATTCGGCAATAGGTTGGTACTCACGTCGCACGATGGCACGCTGCTGGTCGTGGATGCGCCTTAGATATCGCCAGAAAGGAGTCGAGATATGAACCGCAGAATACCGAATATCGAATATCGAATGATGAAGTTCGGATTTCATCATTCATCATTCATCATTCGACATTCTCCTTCCTCCTTTCTTTCTCTGCGATCTCTGCGCCTCTGCGTGAGTATGTTTCTTATTGCCATTTTGCTGGCACCTTGGAGCAAGCTAGTCGCAGCAGAAGAGCAGGCGGAACTTTTAATCGATCGCCAGCCGTTCGATCGGATCACGCTCGACGCCGCGAACAACGGCGCTGTGATTGATGCACTTCTGCTCGACTTGTCCAATCGCAAAGGGCCCAATCGCATCGTGCCCAATCCATTTCCTAACCACGGCGATCTGGTCCTCCGCCGATTGAGCGAACCCTCGGCCGAGTATGCCGTCCCTTGGTCGTCGATTCAGAAAATCAAACTTTTCGAGCAGTTGGTGCTGGCCGAGGCGGTCCGTTTGACGGCGGAAAATCAGTTCATCGCTGCATACGACTATTTCGAATTCCTGCACAAAAACTATGCCCAACTGCCCGGGCTGGATCGTGCAACGGACCGTTATCTGCAACGCGATGCGCTCGCGTCGTTCGACGCGGGTCGATATGACGAGGCACTTGCGATTTTACAAACGTTGTATGATCGCAATCCAAGCTACTCTGGCCTGGGCAAATCGGTTGAGTCGGCTGGCGATCGGTTGATTCGCCAGCATTTGGAAGGCAAAGGCTATGCCGCCGCGCGGCATGTTCTGGAATTACTGCGGCGTGCTTTTGCACGGCTTGATTTGAAGAGCGTGGCAATTTGGGAGCAACGTTTCAACGATGCGGCCGCCAAGCAAATCGACGTGGCCCGTACGGCGCTTCGGCAAAAAAACTACCCGGCCGTCCGCACAGCGTTGCGTCAAGCCACGGCCATCATGCCCACCGTGCGAGGTGCGCGCGAGCTGCTGGAGCAAATGGGTCGCGAACATCCCGAAATTGTCGTCGGCGTTGTGCGGCATGCGCCGGCGCGCTCTCCGGAAAACAGTCGAGGCCCATCACCGATTTCCGATTGGGCGGCCATTCGGGTGAACCGACTGGTCGATCCGCCCTTCGTCGGGCTCGTCGATTTTGGAACCGAAGGAGGCGTGTATGAGAGTCCCTGGGCCAATCTGGAAATTGACGAGACGGGTCGAGAGTTGTCGATGCGTCTTACACCCGATGCCTTGCGACTAGGCCTTAGCCCCAGCGAAATCGCTCGGCATCTACTAACGATGGCTAACAGAAGCAGTCGCAACCGTCAAGAAGACTTCGCCTCACGACTGGAAAACATTTCGACGAGCGACGGCCGCAACCTACGGATCCGCTGGCTTAGAACCCATGTGCGTCCCGAATCGCTATTGGGTCTAAGTGCTCAATCGTTGCAGTCCGTTAGTACAAGTCTAACTTCCTATCGTCTCGCTAAGGAACAAGCAGAATCGACGAGGCGATACGAGCTTGGGGGTCCTCGGGTTGCGGATTATCAGGGGCCGCGATCGATTGTCGAACGTGCCTTTGCCGATGACAGGCTTGCCGTGAAAGCCCTTATCAACGCACAGGTCGATCTGCTCGATCGCGTGCCGCCGTGGCAAATCGAAATGCTGCAATCGCGTGACGGTATTGTGACGGGCAACTATCGATTGCCGACGGTACACGTGCTGCTGCTGAGCGATGCCAATCCGCTGCTGCGTCGCCGCGAGTTTCGCCGTTCGCTCTGCTATGGAATCGATCGGGCAAGAATCGTCAACGAAATCCTCAATGCCGGGCAACAATTACCCGGCTTCCGCCCGCTCAGCGGGCCGTTTCCAGCGGGTCTTTCTATCAACGATTCCGGAGTAGGCTACGCTTACAACCAATCACTCCAACCGCGCACCTACGAACCACGACTGGCCGCGGTGCTGGCGAGTGTGGCCCGAAGTTCCGTCGAAAAGCAAACGGCCAACGATGTTCAAAAACCGGCAGTGGCGGAAACCGAGAAGGCAGAGATCAAGGCACTGATTCTGATGTTTCCTGCCGAGCCGATTGCACGAACCGTCTGCCAAACGATCAAGTTGCAGCTTGATTTGATTAGCATCCCTATTGAATTGCGAGAGATGCCAGCCGATGGCCAGCCAGCCGCTGAGGACTATGATTTGCTCTACACAGAGCTGGCCATGTGGGAACCGATCGCGGGTGCCAGGCGGCTCTTAGGTCCCGGCGGGGTGGCGGGCCGTTGTAGCCCTTCGATGAGTCATGCCTTGGACGAGTTGGGGCTTGCTCAAAACTGGAAACAGGCACAAGCAGGGCTGCGACAAGTCCACCAGGTGGCCTACTACGATTTGCCAGTCATCTCGCTCTGGCAAACCTATAACTATTTTGCCTACCGAAAAACACTTCGGGGATTTGGTGAGGCGCCTATTTCGTTTTATCAAAATGTTGCCCAGTGGCGCACCTCGATTGACTAACCTGAAAACAGTCTATCCAAAACTTAAACGCAGAGGTCGCAGAGACACAGAGGGAAACGCAGAGAAAAAAAGCATTGAGATATTTTACACCGATCAAGTTATGAATTTTACCGCTTTCAAATTTTACAAAAACTCTCTGCGAGCCTCTGCGTCTCCGCGGCCTCTGCGTTTATTTTTCCGCTGCAGCAATAGTATCTGCGTACTGCTCGTGATAGCCGGTTGGCTACCGCTTCCTGGCGACCTCCAAGCCGCGGAACAAAAATACTGGGAGTTGTCTCCCTACCGCATTCATCTCCAAGTGGCGGTCGACACCTCCGTCCGACCGCAGATGTCGCTAGAAAACATTCTGGCTTCGCGTCTAAGCGATCGGGTCGACGCCACGCTTAGCCCGCTCTGGTCGCTGGAGTTGGCCGTAACAACGGGTGCTGCGAAGCATCAACTCTTGGAGGCCCTCTCACCAAGTCGGAAGGAAAAACCTTTGCCCTGGAACGAGGTTCCCGAAAATCAAAAATCCTTCGACAAACTGATGTTATTGACAATCGAAGCAAAGCCCGATGGCTATCGGTTGCGTTGCCAGGAACTCGATTGCTTAACCCGCCGTTGGGGGCCTCTGCTGGAGCGAACTGTCGCACAGCGCGGGATGTTGCCTGAGGCCAGTTTGCAACTGTTGTGCGATGCCTTTGCGCCCTTGGCTACGGTCCGCTCGTTACATGAGAGTGGGGACCCAGAGGATGAAAACCAAGTGGAGCTTCGATTCAAAGGAAGCGAATTGCCCAGCAAACATAGCGAAACCTTGTTCCAACAGTCGGGCGATGTCTACCAGCCGATCGTGCGACGCACCGACCGCACTGGCGAGCTGATGTCCAATGGCATTCAGGAGGTGCCGTGGACCTATCTCACGTTAGGCGAGGCTCACGAAAACTGTTGGCGAGGTGACGTCCACACCGGCATGCGTCGCCCGTTCGGGGTACGACGGCACGGACAAAGTCAGCAATTGGCGATCGCACTGCGCCATCCACCGACAACAACCCACGTGCGCTTTTATGCCCGTCATGATCCGTCCCAAGGGTTGGCCGGTTACGAAGTTTACCAGCGGGATCAGGAGGGGCAAAAACCCCATTTACTGGGAGTGACCGATGCCTCTGGGATGATTCCAGTTCAACCGGGTAACACGCCTGTCACGACCTTGCTCTTACGTAGCGACGGCAGATTGCTGGCCAAGGTGCCCGTGGTGCCTGGCGCTCTCCCTACGATGGAGGTGCCGATAGCCGACGACACGGCCCGGCTACGCGCTCAAGCACGGCTCAGCGAAGTCCGCGAGCAACTGATCGATTTGGTAGCCCGTCGCAATATCTTGATGGCACGCGTGCGCGATCGCCTCGGAAAAGGCAAGTTGAGCGAAGCCCAGCAGTTGATGGAGCAGCTCGACGCACTGCCTGGCAGATCGCAATTTAATCAAGTGATTTCATCTGCCGAAAAAGATAAAGGGAGCCGCTCGGACGATGCGAAGGTACAAGCACGCATTGAAAAGATGTTTGCCGACACACGATCCCTGCTGGGGCGTTTTTTAGACACGCGACCTATTTCTGAATTGCAAACAGAAGTGAACGAAGCACGTCGTGGCGCGCAGGGGTCGCCTTGAATAGGTGTTAGCCGCCGGGTTTGTCCCGGCGCGGGTTTGTCCTTGTCCCGGCGCTGCGCTCACGCGTCGGGACGAGCCCGACGGCTAACTGTTTTTGCAGTATCCGACTTGGCAATGCGTGTCGTTACACGCCGTGGTTCTAATTGGTCCGTGGCGATGGGTGTTGTGTCGGCAATCGGCGAACCATCACCAATTCCTTTGCCCTTCGTTAGGGCTAAGTCACCGATTTCTTGCAATAGGCCTGGCTCCAACGATTCGGTCCACCGGCGGAGTCGGTGGACGACTTCCGCTGCCGAACCGACACGCTCTTCGGGACGTTTGCGCATCATGTCGGCAATGACTTCGACCAACGCATCGTCCAGGTCTGCATTCAAACGCTTCGGCGCAAGAGGGACTTCATCCAAGTGACTGCGCAGCTTGTCGGATGTTTCCCCACCAGGAAACGGCACTTTTCCCGTGACCGCGTAGTAGAGCGTACACCCCAAGGAATAGATATCGCTAATACAAAGCACTTCGTCAGGAGCGATGATCGTTTCCGGTGCTAAAAAGTCGGGGGTGCCTACAATATGACTCGATCGGCTGCTGCTAGTGTCCATCGAGGCAGCTTGGGATGTGCTACTTTCGGTAGAAAATGCCGCCAAACCCAGATCGGTAAGCTTGGTGTTTCCCTCGGGCGTCACTATCAAATTCCCCGGCTTCACATCTCGATGGACTAAGCCATTCTCGTGGGCGTGTTGCAATCCTTCGGCCGCTTGAGAGATGATCATTGCAGCGAACTGCTGAGAGAGCGGACCATGATTTCGCACCAAACGGCGCAAGTTGGAGCCCGGCACATACTCGGTTACCAAGAAGTATGTCTCGCCGTCCTTGTCCGCGTAGGTAAGTCGAACCAAATTGGGATGATCGAGCCGAGCGAGGGAACGAATCTCGTGGCAGAAACTTGCGATTGATTTTGCATTGGATTGATCTTTGGGAAGAACTTTGATCGCTTCGATTCGCCCCAGCATGGCGTGTTCCCCCTTGAACACATATCCCATGCCCCCCTTGCCAATCGCATCGAGAATTTTGTAGGAGCCGAGGTTAAACTTCGTATACCCTTGCAACAACTGTCCAACCTGCCAACGGTTGAGATATCCTAAATCGACCAACTGCTGGCCAAGCTGCGCATCGCTGATCTGATCCGGTTTGTTTGCAACAGATGAATGATTGTTGCAAAGCGCATCTCTGGCGCGGTTGAGATGCTCTTTGGAAAGTAGGCCACTGGCTAAAGCGGCCTGCTCGAAGATCGATGGTTCAGATTTCTTCACGCGTCTTGCCTTTTCAGGATTACCGTGTGGTTAGTGTAGTGGAAAACAGCACGTTGCGCCAAGTAATTCACGGATTGTTTCATGACGAACACAAGGTAGCGATGAACCTTTTCAGCCCCCGGCTTTGCCGGGGGGTAGGGATACCGCAGTGCTATTCTGTTGGAGAAAACCGTAGCGATACTTTCCTGCCAGGCGACCCCTCGGCAAAGCCGGGGGCTTTCATCGCGACTTAGCAATTCTTTGAAGGGCTACGGCAACAGTTTCTTTACGAAATCCTGTTTTTGCCAAGCGGCCGGTAATGGTGCCACAAATTCTACCGGCTCATTCCGAACGGGATGAACGAACGACAGCCTGCGAGCGTGTAACCCGATACCGTGAGAAAAAGGGCTGCGACTGCCATATTTAATGTCGCCGCAAATTGGGTTGCCATTTTTTGCGAGTTGGACACGAATCTGATGCTTGCGACCCGTGCCGGGACGTACCTCGATCAGCGAATGCTCGCCGCACCTTTGCATGACGGAATATTCGAGCCAAGCATGTTGCGCGCCGGGGCAGTCGGCATGGGTTGTATGCACGCGACGATGCCGCTCATCTTTGCGCAAGTAGTGTTCCAGCTTACCCTCAGATGGTTCGACATGGCCATCGACCACCGCCCAGTATATTTTTTCCACCTGACGCAAACGAAATGCCTGCGACAATCGGCTTGCTGCCTTCGACGTTCGAGCAATCACGACCACGCCCGTGACTGGCGCATCGAGCCGACTGACAATTCCCAAATAAACATTTCCCGGCTTGTCGTACTTTTGTCGGATGTACTCTTTCGCTAACCCGAGCAGGCTAGGGCGTTCGGCGGCGACTCCCATCGTCGCCAGCATCGCCGGCTTGTTCACCACCAAGAGATGATTATCTTCGTAGAGCACCTCAAGACAGGGTGAATGTGGTTGTTCAGCCATGGAAGCAACGTCGCCTAGCTTTTGATAATTGCACGGTCATGCTACGCTCCAGAATAGCCGCTTGCGGCTTAGCCCACCACCATCAACCATCCCGTATAGCCACAAGGCAAAACAGTGAACCAAAAAAGAATAATCCTCGCCAGCGGTTCACCTCAGCGCCGCCAATTGATGCGAGAAGCAGGTTACCAGTTCGAGGTGATGGCCCCACATGAATCGGCCGAATGTGGTCTCTGTAGCAAGACCGGGCCGGCGGGACTCGTTGCTGAGCTGGCTCTCCGCAAAGCGGCCAATATCGCGGGACGGCTTGCGAGTGATCAACAATCGGTCCCTATCGATTGCATCCTAATCGCCTGCGACACGGTCGCCGAATGCGAGGGCGAAATTTTAGGGAAACCGAAAGACGAAGACCATGCGCGGCAGATGCTCCTTCGGCTCAGTGGCAGCAGTCATCGAGTCTTCAGCGGTTTGTGTGTTTGGCTAATTCATGCGGATCATCGCAGTGCGCAGCCTGAGGTGCGCATCGCAACAACCGAATTAAAGATGGATGTGCTACCTGATGAGTCAATGGAAACGTATCTTGCCAGCGGCCTATGGCAGGGCAAAGCGGGTGCATTTGGATATCAGGATCGTCCTGGTTGGCTGCGCATTACTCGTGGCAGCGAGTCGAACGTCATTGGCTTGCCGATGGAGTTACTCGTTGCGATGCTTGAGGGGATTTCGTTTGAGCCGTAGGCGCTGGCCTTGGGTGGAGTTAGGCAACCGGTTTTCTCATCAACACCCGACGCTAGCGTGTTCGGCTCAGGGTTTTCTGAAAAAGCCTAGTTTTTTTTACGTCCGTTGTGTGCCGGATAAAATCGTGCCAATCGATCGAGAGAGATTCCCATAGCCTGCGCACAAAAAAGCGACCAGTTGCAAAGCGTTTGCGGAACCACACCGTTTTGTTGCCAGCGTCGTGGATGAACATGGACCGGGCCAGGCAGAAGTACCGGCCTGGATATTCGACGGAAGGCGCGCATCATCAGTACATCTTCCATCAGCTTCACCGGCGGAAATCCACCCAAACGATCGAACATGGCTTTGCGCATAAAAATTGCTTGGTCGCCAAAGGGCAATCCGCGCAGGCGAACGCGCGCGGCATTGCCTCGTTCCAACAAGCGGTAGAGCCGTCCCGGTGCTTCGATCTGCTGACAAAAGGCTCCACCCATGTTTTTTTCATCGAGTAGGCAGTTGTGTATCTGCTCACCTACCGCGGGGGCGAGCCAATTATCCGCATGCAAAAATAGATGCACCTCGCCAGTCGCATGATTGGCACCCAAATTTTGCTGAATGGCCCGACCCCTCGGCGACGAAAAAACGAGAGCCCCATTGCGACGGGCAATATCGACCGTGGCATCTTCACTCTGCCCGTCCACGACAATCACCTCATCCATCCCAGCTTCCCAAGCACAGCACACAGCACTTTCGATGCACGCTGCTTCGTTCAAAGCCGGAATAATAACGGAAATCGTGGTTTTCATCGGCGTGTGGTTAACGATGGATATTCATGTCAGTTCACGATTGAGCTCAGGTGCCGATGGCGGCTATACTTGATCTTCGGTAAAGCACCCGGAGTGACGGCTGTCGGCAAAACCATAGCCCATGTAGTGAAAATGCTTTGCCTCAGCAGAATAATCAACAGCCACCGGCATAGCCGGGAGTTGTTGATTTCGAAAGGTAGACGTCTCAAGTCCATTGATCCATTTCGCAGCGCGATCAAGATACCCTGAAGACCAAAGTAAGGCTGAACTGTTCAATGAGCAATAGGAACACATGGAAAATTGACCAAATCGATTTTTCTCAGATTCATCGTTGTTATCAAAAAGAACTTCTAGAACATTCCATTCCATTTTGGGAAAAGTATGCTATCGATTGGGAAAATGGCGGCATCAATACATGCATCAAGGACAATGGGCAAATTATCTGTGAGGATAAACTGCTTTGGTCACAAGGTAGAGCTGTTTACACGTTTGCTTCTCTGTACAACACGGTAAGTCCGAAGGAAAAATGGTTGAAAATTGCCACCAATATATTTCAACTTATAGATAAATTTGGTCGCGACGAGAATGGTCAGTGGGTATTTAGAATAAGTAATCAAGGAGAAATACTTGAAGGCCCCACATCAATTTTTGTTGACGGATTTATAATTATTGGATTAATCGAGCTTTACAAAGCCAATCCTGACGACAAATCCAAATCCCTTTTACAAGATATGTTGCAGAATGTTTTGGGTTGCATTAGCCGGCCCGGATCCTATAGAACCGAACCTTATAGCCATCCTCCGGGAATAATGTCACATGCTGTTTTCATGCTTTTTAGTCTTGTCTGTTTTGAAGCAGGAATAGTTCTAGGTGATGAGGCCTTGCTGAACAAGGCAAAGGAATTTGCGGACAAAATCCTGGATGACTTTTTAGATCAAAATACCCTTTGCATCAATGAATTTGTCCTCTTGGATGGCGGGCTTTGGGATAACATCCAGGGCAGGGCCCAATGCCCTGGGCATGCTATTGAGTGTATGTGGTTTTTGATTCTGATCTATCGACATTTCCACGAAAAAGAAAAAATCGAACTGGCCTGCAAAGTAATACATGCGAATTTGATTAAGGGATGGGACTCCGAATATGGGGGATTATTACTTTGGGTCGACCGGGAATCCAAAGAGCCTTGGAATCATTTCCATGACACCAAGGCCTGGTGGCCCCATTGCGAATCCCTCGTTGCATGCCTGATGGCATATCAGGAAATTCAAGAATCCTGGTGTTTAGAATGGTTTCAAAAAATCCACAATTACAGTTTTGAGAAATTCAGGCTTCCCGATGGAGAATGGACCCAAAGATTAAATAAAGATGGTAGTTTGAAAGAAGAATATATTGCACTTCCGGTTAAAGATCCTTTTCATTTGCCAAGAGCACTCATGGTTTGCTCTCAAATTTCTAAAGAGCTTTCAGGAAAAACGGTCTAATAGCCCTTTGATCCCAATGGAGCACATTACGAATGAAAACAAAGTGATGATGCTTAGGATGGCATTTTGTTTTTTATTATTTCGGTATTCCCCCATCAGTGACTCCTTATTACTGAGATAAAAAAGGCAAATCACGGCAGCTGGCAAAATAAGTGCTCCAAAAACTTGAGAAATAATCATCACTAAAACCGGACTTGCCTTGAAAATCGGGACCACAAGGCCAAGCAAGGTCATCATCAATAAAACAACTCTAAATTTCAGTAACTTCATGTCTCGCGCTTCATTGGTATAGTCGCAATAGAGCCATGGCACTACCAGAACATTGGGAAATTGTGAAGAAAACCCAGCCGCGGTAATTCCCAGTACAAACAAACTTACAGCAGCAGTCCCTGCGATAGGGGTTAGGAGATTGACCATTTCTGAAGCTTTATCCAGCTTAAGCCCTTGGGGATAGAGGGTGCCTGCAGCCGAAGCCATAATAGAAGCACTGATCACAAACATCATCATGGCACTTATCATGGCATCCCGTTTTTGGATCGCTTCATCTTTCATGGTCCAGCCAGCTTCTTGAACGAGTGTCGTCCTGATTAGAAAAATGACAGTCGCCACGGTGGTCCCTACCATGCTGGCAATGACTAAAAAGGGGCTTGAGCCTTCGGTGGTTTGGGGGATATTGGGAACAAGCCCTCTCATGATGGCACTGACAGGTGGCATCATTAGGAAAAAGTTAAGGATGAAGCAAACACCCATAACGGCTACCACGATGGCTAAGAGTTTTTCAAAAAAAGCCACTTTCCCAATGAGTAGAAGACCGTAAATAATGACACAAGAAATAACAGCCCAAGTTAGTGCTGGTATACCACCAGCAATCCAGGTTTTGGACCAGACAAAAAGCACCTCGCAAAAAATTCCCATGACCCCCATAATGCTCCCGCACACGATGAAACTTAGAGCCACAAGAAAAAACAAAGCCACCCCTGGATGGATGTGTCTCCGAAAAGCTTGAATCGCCGTCAAACCTGTCGCCAAGGTAAAACGGCCATACATGGAAATAAGAAAATAAGTGGTTATACAGGAAAGTAGGATTGCCCAAAGAAGGGACATGCCATAATTAGCACCAGCTTTGGCCATCGCGGTAACACTGCCCGTACCGATATTAAAACCGATGAGAAACAAACCTGGTAAAATCGATTGAATAAATTTTTTCATGGTGAGTAGGGGATAGGTTTAGCGAAATGTAGAGTTCCGACGTGCTTGATTTAGAGCCTATCCCAATACCAGTGCCAAGTGCTAGCGACCCGGACGCTTTAAGCGTCGACGCTTAAAGCGTCCGGGTCGCTGAAGACGTTCTGGATAGGCTCTTAGTAAACATTTAATTTACACGGAAATCAGTTAATTTTTTTCACGGTGACAATCATCGAAAAACTTCTTGAATATAGCAAGTGTTCTCTTGTCTGTCGCTAATCAGCGCAGGACACAGACCTATGGTACTTCAAGACTTCCACCAGACAAGATTACAAACGAAGTTGCCCTTCGATAAGTTGTAGCCGTTCGCGGAATGAAAAACATTGAACCACAAAGGACACGAAGAGCACGAAGAAGTCAGAGGACAAATCGCTTGTTCCCGCTTCTCAGCAAACTCAAACGGAAAACCCATTCGGAGGAAAACCACGAAAGAGACGAAAACCACGAAAAAAGTGGGGGAGTAGGATCGCAGGATTTGAAGCGGAAAGACTTGCCCAACAGTATTCGCAAAACCCTCTCTTTGGTGTGTTTCGTCTATTTCGTGGTTCCCTTCTATTCACCTTAAATATGCCAAATTTGCACCCTCATCGACTTGATTGGATAGCCTCTCGAAGAATAGAATTCTATTCTTTGTGTTCTTCGTGCTCTTCGTGGTTCATTTTTCTTCCATCCCGTGAACGGTTACGATAAGTTTTTGTACCGTACTTCAGACTCAGTTCGTCTCAGTTCCTCTTAATACCCTCTAGTGGCCGTATGAAACTACGCGTTGGGATTGTGAACGTCGGCCCTGCTTGGGAAACGCGGCATCTACCGGCACTCCGGGCGCTTTCCGATCGTTTTGAAGTCCGTGCCGTTTGCGATGCTGTCCAGCAACGGGCCCAATTTGCGGCTCAGCAATTGGGTGCCTCGGTCTGCGACGGTTTTCAGATAGTGGCCAGGCGGACCGATGTCGACGCACTGCTCTTGCTCTCGGCGGGTTGGTACGGTGCGTTGCCAATTTTTTCCGCTTGCGATGCGGGAAAGGCGGTTTACTGTGCCGCGGATCTCGATCTGGAAGACAATCAGGCTCAGCAGCTTCGCAGCCGCGTCGAGCAGGCGGGCATCGCCTTCATGGCCGAGTTTCCTTGCCGAATGTCACCCGCCACGTTGCGGCTGAAAGAATTGATCGCCACGCGACTTGGTCAGCCGCGGCTTGTGTTCTGCAACCGCCGGCATCTGACTACAGCCAAGGATGAAAATCCCAAGAGTGCGGATGAAGGCCATGCAACCCGCGATTTGGTCGAGCTGGTTGACTGGTGCCGCTACGTGATTGGCATGGAGCCGAGTTCGCTGGTCGCGACGAATCATCAATCGACGAATCATCATTCCGATGGCCCAACCAACCTGGACTACTTTTCTGTCACCTTAGATTTTTCACCCTCGGGAGAAAGCAGTACGGGCCCGATGGCGCAGATCGGTTGTGGCGACTACATTCCCGAGGCATGGCGCGAGTCGGTCGCTTTTCGTCGCCCGGCCGAGTTGGAAGTTGTCTGCGATGGCGGCGTCGCCTTCGTCGATTTACCCAACACGGTTGCCTGGTTCGACGAAGCTGGCCAACATCTGGAAACACTCGAGCACGAGCGCCCGGTGGGCGAACAGTTGCTGCTCTACTTTCACCGAGCGGTCGAAAGTTTGGTGCTCAAGACTTCAAGCCTCGATGATGCCTATCGGGCACTCTCCATTGCCGGCAAGGTGCGACAAAGTTGCGAGTCGGGCAGCCGTGTTGCTTGCGGTGAAGTTGCCGTTTGACATGCGGCGATTCCAGGGCGTATATTGCTGGTCACGTTTGGCTAAGCCGCAAGCGGCTGGCCGACGCGCGGCTTAGCCGTGAGAATGCAAAAAACAATTACAATGGAACCAATATTTCCAAATCAATTCCACTCATTAAAAACATGCCAACTACCACCGAAAAAATTTCCGACTTGGCGATCAATACAATCCGAACTCTTTCCATGGATGGCGTGCAAGCCGCGGGTTGCGGGCATCCTGGCACGCCGATGGCGCTGGCGCCGGTGGCGTATCAGCTTTGGACCGAGACGCTTAGCTATGACCCCACCGCCCCGCTCTGGCCGAATCGCGATCGCTTCGTGCTCTCGTGTGGCCATGCGTCGATGCTCGTTTATTCGCTGCTCCATCTGGCCGGCGTACGCAAGCTCGATACCGATGGCAAGGCAACCGACGAACCCTCGGTTTCGTTGGACGACCTGAAAAACTTTCGTCAGTGGGGTAGCGCGACACCAGGCCATCCCGAGCAGGGCCATACCTCGGGCGTAGAAACCACCACCGGCCCGTTGGGGCAGGGGTGCGGAAATGGCGTTGGCATGGCAATCGCCGGCAAATGGCTAGCCGCGCGATACAACAAGCCGGGCCACGAACTTTTCAATTACAACACCTATGTCCAATGCAGCGATGGCGATCTGATGGAAGGGGTTACCAGTGAAGCCGCTTCGCTAGCCGGGCATTTGCAACTGGCCAATCTTTGCTGGATTTATGATGACAATAACATCACGATCGAAGGTGGTACCGACTTGGCGTTTAGCGAAGACGTGGCCATGCGGTTCCGTGGGTTGGGTTGGCATGTGACGGAGGTGGCCGACGCCAATGATTTGGAAGCCCTTGCCATCGCCTTTGCCGAGTTTCAAAAATGCGAGGACAAGCCGACGCTGATCATCGTAAAAAGCATTATCGGCTACGGAGCGCCGAACAAAGCGGGCACCGCATCCGCCCACGGCGAAGCACTTGGGGCAGATGAAATCCAGCTGACCAAAGCTGCGTACGACTGGCCGGAGGACGAGTCCTTTCGTGTGCCGACCGATGTGATGGAACATTTCCAGAACTCTCTCGGCGGGCGCGGTCAGGCGGCCCGCGAAAATTGGGAAAACTTGTTCGGCCGTTATGCGGAGAAATTTCCCGGCTTGGCACGAGACATCAAGCAAATGCAGCGGCGAGCGCTACCGACCGGCTGGGATGCCGAGCTGCCGCGGTTTGATGCCGACGCCAAGGGGTTGGCGACTCGCGTTTCCAGTGGCAAGGTTCTCAACGCGCTTGCGAAGAACATTCCCTGGCTCTTGGGCGGCTCGGCCGACTTGGCACCATCGACCAAAACACTCTTAACGTTTGACGACACGGGCGATTTTTCTTCGGCGAATTATGCCGGTCGCAACTTCCATTTCGGCATCCGCGAACATGCGATGGCGGCCGCACTCAACGGCATGGCACTATGCGGACTGCGCCCCTACGGAGCAACCTTTTTTGTGTTCAGCGACTACCTGCGGCCGTCGATGCGATTGAGCGCCATCATGCAACTGCCCTCGATTTTCGTTTTCACCCACGATTCGATTGGCGTCGGCGAAGATGGTCCCACGCACCAACCGGTCGAGCAACTTGCTGCCGCACGAGCAATCCCAGGGCTGGTGGTCATGCGTCCCGGCGACGCCAACGAAACGGCTCAAGCGTGGCACACGGCCCTTTCGCAGTCGGACCGACCGGTCGCGTTTGCCCTAACTCGACAAAATTTGCCAACGCTCGACCGCGAAAAGTTCGCCTCGGCAGAAGGCACAAGTCGTGGCGCCTACGTGCTCGCGGGCGCTGCGGGCGGCGAGCCGGAAGTTTTGCTTTTGGCCTCGGGCAGCGAATTGGCATTGGCGGTCGAAGCCCATGAGCAACTCACCGCAACCGGCATCAACGCGAGCCTGGTGAGCTTTCCATCGTTCGAGCTTTTCAACCAGCAGCCGAAAACTTATCGAGACGAAGTACTACCCCCTTCGGTAACCGCTCGCGTGGGGATCGAGGCAGGAGTTCGGCAAGGCTGGGACCGCTACCTCGGCACCGATGGGGTCTTTATTGGCATGAGCAGCTTTGGGATTTCTGCCCCTTACGCAAAAATATACCAAGAGATGGGCATCACCACCGAGCGCATCATCGCCGAAGCCAAGCGACTGGTTGGCAAATAGGTAACCGTTCACGGGATGGAAGAAAAATAAACCACGAAGAGCACGAAGGACACAAAGAATAGAATTCTATTTTTCGTGAGGCTATCCAATCAAGTCGATGAGGGTGCAAATTTAGCCTATTTAAGGTGAATAGAAGAGAACCACGAAAGAGACGAAACACACGAAAGAGAGGGTTTTGCGAATACTGTTGGGCAAGTCTTTCCGCTTCAAATCCTGCGATCCTACTCCCCCACTTTTTTCGTAGTTTTCGTCTCTTTCGTGGTTCTCCTCCGAATGGGTTTTCAGTTTGAGTTCGCTTAGAAGCGGTAGCAAGCGATTTGTTCTCTGGCTTCTTCGTGCTCTTCGTGTCCTTCGTGGTTCAATATTTTTCATTCCGTGAACGGCTAAGCAAATAGTTTCCTGGGTATCCGTCGTTGCAATCTGCTAAGCCGCAAGCGGCTTGGCGGGGAACCCACAAAAATCCCATGCAATTCTATCGAATTCAACATGATCTTGTCTCCAATCCTCTAGCCGACGTGACGGGCGAGGTTCACCGGCAATTGGACCGACTGCAGATTCAGGTTCCGCAAGGTGACATCGCAATCACAGCCGGCAGCCGCGGCATCGACAATATCGTTGCGATTACTAAATCGGTCGGCGATTGGCTTCGTGAGCGCGGCGCGCGGCCTTTTATCGTACCGAGCATGGGTTCGCACAACGGGGCTACCGCCGAAGGCCAGCGGCAGATGGTCGAGTCGCTTGGCATTCGAGAAGAAATCGTAGGCATGGATATTCGTTCCAGCATGGATGCGGTAAAGCTCGGTGCCGTCGACACGGGCGACATCTACATGGACCGGCTTGCCTATGAATCGGCCGGCGTGGTGGTACTCAACCGCGTGAAGCTTCACACCTGTTTTTCCGGCCCGGTCCAAAGTGGTCTTACGAAAATGATGGTGGTCGGTTTGGGTAAAATCCGTTCGGCACAGACATTTCATTCCACGCCCACGCCGCAGATGAAAGAGATGCTGTTGGAAATGGGACAGTTTCTACTCGATTCGGGAAAAATTCTTGCCGGCGTGGCCCTTTTGGAAGATGGTTACGACCAGACGGCGGAAATCCACGCCTTGCGACCTGATGAATTTCTCAAACGGGAGCCTGAGCTTTTACAACGACATCGCAACTACTTTCCGAGGCTGCCGGTCGACCAGATCAATGTACTGATCGTCGATGCGATCGGTAAAACTTTCAGCGGGACCGGAATGGATACCAACGTAACCGGCCACCGCGGGGTGAAAGGTTACGAAGACCTCGACAAGCCGAATATCCGTATCATCGGTGCCTTGTCGCTTGCGGAAGCATCGCATGGCAATGCGATCGGCGTCGGCTTGGCCGACTTCATCACGCAGCGTCTTCGCGACGCCATCGACGAAGAGAAGACGCTGATCAATGTGTTGACAACGGGCGACATGGATCGGGCAAAAATTCCCGCCACCTTACCCGACGATCAGGCACTGTTCGAGTGCATCCGCGGTCGCTATGGAGACCGGCGATGGATATTGATCCCCAACACGCTCCATCTGAACGAGTTGTACGTCAGCGACGACATCCGCGACGAATTGGCTGGCGATCCTACCTGTCGAATCGATCCCAACCCGGTAGAACTAACCTACCGAGATGGTCGGCATCAACTCTTTGGGTGAAAAACGCGCAGCGCGACCGCCGGCCGCAACCAAAAACCTCACGCAGAGCACGCAGAGTCGCAGAGGGCCGCTGAGAACCGTTTAAGAGAATAACAACGGTACACGATCACCTACTCGTCTGCCTGACTTAATATCCCTATTATTATTGTCACAACGATGGGTCTAAAACCCTCGCCTTCAGGCGAATCCTTTAGGTTCTTATACTGGGGTGATGGAAAACTACCGAACGAGTTCGCACAGTCGCTATGACCTCAAGTATCACTTTGTGTGGGTGACCAAGTGTCGTCGGAAGGTGTTGACCGGTGCGGTCGGCATACGGGTCCGCGATCTGGTGCGCGAGGTTTGTCGAACGCACGAGATCGAGATCCTGCAAGGAGCCGTTTCCGGGGACCACGTGCATGTGCTGCTGTCGTGCCCGCCAACCATGTCGCCCAGTAAAATCATGCAGTACATCAAGGGTAAGAGTTCAAGGAAGCTGATGATGGAGTTCAAACACATTCAAAAAAAGTACTGGGGTCGACACTTTTGGGCGTGGGGCTACTTCGTGGCGTCAAGCGGCAACGTGCCTGACGAGGCGATAGCCGAGTACATTCGGGCCAAGGCGGTACGGAACCAAGTGATGGTGACGACAATTTTCAGATAACCCCATCGTGAGCGAAGGACTTCAGTCCGTAGCTCACGAAATCCTTCAACCTACCGGCTTCAGCCGGTAGTAGTTTAGTTTCTCTGCGAATCTCGGCGTCTCCGCGCACTCTGCGTGAGGTTTTGGTTGCAGCCGCAGGCTGCGTTAGGCTCTTTGTGGTTCATTTTCCTTCCACCCTGTGAACGGCTATTAAAAAAATGATGGGGCCCCATCGGGGTCGCCAAAGTGAGTACCTCACGGCCCAGCCGGTCTGTCATTCCGGTTCCCGGGAAACCGGTGCTCTGTCTAAGCGGTAATCATTGCCGCTGCAAGTTAGACGACCAACCGTAAACCTCTTCTCCCACTCAGACACAAACAACGAGACCCATTATACGAATGGCTCGGCCGATTGCACTTGCTATTTTTGGCCACCTGCGGAACGACGTTAACAGTCTGTTGATAAAGTAACATTTGACGCAATTCATAACCCGACGCGTTAGCGAGGGATGCCCAAACAAGCGTTTTTTGTCCCTCGCTAACGCGTTGGGTTACGATGACGACTATTTCAACGGGCTGTTAACTTACTGCTTATTTCGTCGTGAACAATCCCCTAGATGCGTTCAACCAGCGCGGTCTGGTCGGGTCCATCAAGGACACTCCTCCCGACTGGAGTAGCAATCCTTTGGACAGGATGGTAAACGAACTGGTGCTCATTGACACTGATCCATTGATTGCTCTCTATAGCGAGCTTCCCACCACGCTGCTTACGCGGCCCAGCAGGAGAATTGCTTGCGTCAGGATCGGAAGTCGGGTAGGTTACGCTCATGCGATTCGTGAAAGGGCGGAAAATATGGACGCATGTATACTCCCCCGTTTGTCCTCTGTCAAGGGATTATTTACATAGTTTGTGGATAAGTCCTGCTTACACACATTTTTTGTGTCGAATAACAAGTTAGCAGAACAAGCGAAACGAATCGCATGAGGCAACATCAACTTACGCTTCCGGGCATCGAGCCACAGCGAAAACGGGTGTCGAGAGACCGTTTGCCGACAAACACTACAACTCACCGCCACAATGTCCATCGTTGGTTTAACTTTATCGCTGGATTTTCACCCGAGTACGTTGAGTTGTGCCTTGACGATTTGAGTTCGCCTGGGGCTACGCTTCTTGATCCTTTCGCGGGATGCGCAACAGCCCCATTAGTTGGTTTAATTCGAGGTTTCGACGTTCTAGGCTACGAACCGCATCCCGTGTTTTGCCGAATCGGTCGCGCAAAACTAGGTTTCGCAAGTGCCAGAGAGAGACTGCCGTGTATTGAGAAGACCATATTGCGAGGAATCAATTCACCAACCGCAGCAGAAACGCTCCCTGAGTCCCCACTCAAGTATCTTTCCAAACTACTTCCTGTCAGGCACCTTGAACCTTTACTCGGTGCGCGTGACGCCCTAATTGAGGATTCGCTTGATTCCGATGATCTTGCCTTTTTAATCCTATCTAAGGTACTAGACAAATGTTCCCACTCGCAAACGGATGGAATCTACAAAGCCCCAACAAGTACAAAGAAGGCCGTTGATCCTGTTGACGCAACGGAAGCAACGATCGGAATGATCAATAAAGATCTGCGTGCCCTACCGAAACCCAATAACTCTCGTGCCAAGATATTCAATTCGAGTGCGCTTGATATGTCGCAGATAGCCGACGAAACGGTTGATATTGTCGTAACCTCGCCACCCTACTTGAACAACTTTGATTTCGCCGAGATGACGCGAATGCATCTGTACTTCTGGGGACTGGCAAATTCGTGGGGACAAATCACAGACAAGGTACGATCAAAGCTACTCGTCAATACCACTACGGCGCTGAAAGGGCAAAAGCCCAAGCAAAATGATTACCGAAAGAACATCCCTGTAAGCGTGTTACCTGAGCTAGATGGCCTTGTGGCGTCGCTCAAGGATCAGCGAATGCAACGGGCGGGAAAAAAGGAATATGATTTCTTGGTATATCCTTACTTTTCTCAGATGACTGATATTTTACGGGAGTGTAAAAGGTGCCTCAGACCCAGCGCCCCGATCCGCATGATGATCGCTGACGCTGCGCTCTATGGCGTTCATATCAGTGCTCCACAACTCGTTTGTAGTATTATGAAGTCATTGGGTTATGCAAAATGCCGATGTGAGTTCGTGCGAAAACGAGGGCACCGATGGATTCTAGATAAACGCGACGGATCAAAAAAGGGTCTAGGAGAGTACGAGGTGACCGCAGTCAAATGAGTCCGCCTCCCTTAACCCTGTATCAAATCGCAGACGCGGAGATTCGTGAATGCATCAAAGTCTATTTGAATCTTGTCAGGGAAACTGCTGGATTGTCAACGATCCAGCCTGAACACCTTGCAAGTTCGCGAGCGAAAGAAATACTGCTCGCTGGATTGAATGTCCAGAATCTCGACTTGACCGCCGAAGAGGCCCAGATTGAATGGCAACGGCGTCAGGCCATTCCGTTCGATTTGGAGTCTGCCATATCGTTTGGTGGTTAGCGCTCTGTGAACTCCGTCATGCCAGGAGCGTAATTCAGATCTTGACAAGCCGACGTCGTGAAGCACGCCTCTGGCGGCGGCGCTGGTTGGCCTGATCAAGTTCGCGCTGGCGATCTTCGCTGCGATGCTCAGGGTGTGCCTTGAGCCATCGGTCAGGTAGCAGCTCGGAGAGCTGTTCACGCTGGTCCCTTGAAAGCGATTCGAACGGGGTTTGGGCGTCGCCCACCCGCAAGTACTCGGGAACGATCTGAGGAAGCCGGACGAGAACATCGTTGAGATACGGGGTGACGTGGACATGATTAGAACGAGCACTCTGGATAAGCGTGTACCAGACGCATGCCGCGCGACCACCCGCATCGCTCCCAAAAAATTGGTAATTTTTTCTTCCAATAACCGAGGGGCGAATGACTCTTTCTGCCATGTTGTTATCGATCGCATAGCGCCCGTCGGTTGCAAATCGCGTCATCGCGTTCCAACGATTGAGCAGGTAGCCGATCGCTTCGGCCAACTTGGTCGAAGGCCGTACCGTCGGCTGCACTTCGGTGAGACGATCGTGCAGAAGGGCAAGAATGGGAACCGACTCGCGCATGCGCACTTGTCGTCGCGTTTCCACATCGGCATCGGCCAGGCGATCCTCGATGTCGTACAGTTGCCAGATCCAAGCGAGCGCCTCGTGCGCAAGTGGCTGCGTTGAGACGGCGCACGCTTCGTCGAACTTCCGCCGCGCATGGGCCCAACAACCCAGATCCAGAAGTCGGCCATCCGATTCCTTGACTAGGGACGTGTAGACACTGTAACCGTCGGTTAATAATCCGCCTTGAAAATCATCAAGTATTTCCCGCGGACCTGCGCGGGATCGATCAAGTCGATAGTCAAATAGTTGGTACGGATGCTGGTCATCGCCAACGTAGGCCCAGAGATAAACCAGCTTGGTCGCCCCAGCCCCGGGACGCAGGACACGGGCCGTGGTCTCGTCGGCCCGTACATAAAAACTATCCAGTACTTGGGTGCGAATCAGATCCCACACCGGCAGCAGACGCTCGCCCGTTCGCACCACGGCGTTGCTCAACACGCTGCGGTTGAACCACATCGTGGTGGTGGAACGAAGCTCTTCCTGGAGACGATACAGGGGCAGGTGACGCTCGAACTTGGCGTGTGCCAGCCAGGCTAACGTGCTGGCCCCAAATATCCCTTTTTCGTTGATATTGGGTGGCTTTTCGCTGGTGACGATCTGCTGGCCATCCCGGCTAACAGGGCAACCGTAGGTAAACCGAACGTGCTCGGCGATGTAGGCGCTAGACTCAACATATTCTAGTTGCCGTGAGATCTGCTCGGAGATCACCGTCCGCTTGCCGCCACATCCACAAGGACAATCGAGTTCTTCCGGCGGCAGTGGGTGTTCAAAACGCTGGACCGGCAAGCACTCGGGGAATTCAAAACGTTTGCGCTTCTTACGGCGTTTCTTGCGTTTCGAAGACGATTCATCGTCTGGCTCTTCTTCGTCGGTCGCCTCGTCATCCTCGCTAATCTCGTTGCCCTCGATCGACTCGGGATCAAAAAGAAGCTTTTGATCGGGAGAAGGGATAAACCGTTCACGCCGTGGAGAAAAGAGTGCCTTACGGAGTAAGGTGATTTGCTCTTGCATCACCTCGATGTGATTCTGCAACGATTCAAGAGTTGCCTGTTGCTCGCTATTAACCCTTTTGAGATGTGCGATCTCGGCGCGCTGCACTTCGATCTCTTTTCGGAGTTTGTCGGATTCCATCGACAACGTTTCGGTCCTTGAAGGTGCGTCACGAAATGGCAAATGATCACACACCGTTGGTGTAGAACACACATGTTTATTTATCGACAATTCACGTTGCGCGTCAAGGTGGTTTCCAAGGCGATTGAGTAATTTGTTTTGCCTGCTCACGACGCCACCACTTGCGACGTTTGACACTCGATAGCTCGATGCCTTCCAGCAACAATCGCAGGTCGTCCACATGCAGTGTCAAGTAATCACCGGGGGATGCAATCGCCCCTCCATGGTCGGCGCCACGTAGTGTCTCGGACGTTCCTCGTTCAAGATGCTTGTAGAGGATGATCGTGCCGTCACCCGTGAAATAGAGTACCTTCAACCGGTTGCGGCGTCGGTTGAAAAACAAGAAAAGATCTCCGTCTTCAATCTGTTTGCCAAGCTCCTTTTCGACGATACCGATTAATCCACAAAAACTTTTACGCATGTCCGTGGGAGCCAACGCGGCGAAGACTTTTATTTGGGATGGCACAATCAACATGACGCCACCTCACGCAACGCCTGCAATACGTCCTTCACTGTCTCACAATCGGTGCCGTGAGGCACATCCACAAAGACTCCCTGCTGCGGCAAGTGAATACGCAGCGTGGACGCAGGTGTCGTCCCCTCGATCCGCACAGGCACCAGTTGGGTGCCCTGGACGGCGTTACGACTGGTTTTAAGAGACTTGGTCGAACGGCTCCCCTGCTCTGGGGAGGCTTGCTGCTCACGGAACTTACGCTGCCAGGCATAATAGCTGGTTTGTGTAATCGAGTTCTGGTGGCAAAACGCCGCGATGCTCAAGCCGCTTGAGGACTGCTGTTTCAGTAGGCCACGCCAGTGGGACTCTTGGGATTTGTTTCGATTGGTCATTGTGCTCGTTCCTGGAATAAAGGGAATGGTTCACCTCTATTAGGATAGCGCGCAATTTTGGGACGCTGTTCACAGAACGCTTACCTGGAAGGTGATACGCAAAGTGCTCTGAAAGCCTATCGGAAGGCACAATCCCTTCGAACGACATTTACTTGCTCGTTGATGATCGCACAGTTGGCCCGTCAACTTGGCGATGAGAAGCTACGCGAAGAGGTCCTGCGAGAAATGGAGAAAGCATCGGAGCAACACAAGGGGACCAAGCAGTACAGTGAGTCGCTCTGCACGGTAGGTATGGAAATAGTCGAACTGCTAAAGTCGGGAGACGCCTCTCCTGATCGACTGGACCGAATTGAGGAGATGTTGATGAAGATTGAAGAAAATACACGCAGTGCATTTGCCTACTTTATCGGTAACGAACTCAACGAGTTAGGGCAATCGGAGAAAGCAGAAAAATACTGGAGGCGAGCGATGGTCTTGCCAAGATATGACCCGAACTATGCGACTCTCGCGGGCAGCACGCTTGCCAAGCGTCACGAGACCTCACGTCCTGATGATGATCGACTAGACAAGGACGACTTGTGGCCCGCGCGACCGGACGAAGGGCAGCCGGAGTAGACGCTCTCCTTTGGACTCCTCGGGCTGCGTGCCAAGACAAACCCCGCAGCCAAATCGTAACGGCTATTCTTTCTGCACCTTGCCAATCAAGGTAAGAAAGATGGCGGCGGAGATTCCTACCGACCCGTAGACCATGCACATCACCATGATTTGATACCGCACAGCCACCAGCGGAGAAACGCCCGACAGTATTTGGCCAGTCATCATGCCGGGCAGCGACACCAGCCCGACCGCTAAAAATGAATTGGTAACGGGAATCAGAGCCGCTCGAAATGCGATGTTACGGGCATTTTCTTGCGGAATGTTACGCTCGATTTCCGCATGCCATCGCTCGGCCGCCAGGCTGACGCTGTTCATCGCGTTGGCAAAGATCATGCCCGCAAGCGGGATGAAAAATTTGGGGCTGTACCAAGGCTGGAGGTCCAAGACCCCTTGCGTAATAAACAGGAGAGTCAAACCGCCGCCGAGGGCAATCGAGGTGAGAGAATACGCCAGCCACCGCAGGCGATGGGTTTTGATCGTTCCCAGGGCAATCCAACTGGCAGCCAAGATCATGATCGTCAGCACGACAAGCACAACGAGTGAACTTTCGGACTGAAAGATGAACGTCAGCACGTAGCCAACGAGCAAGAGCTGAATCAACATCCGCAACACGGCTAACAACGCATTGGAGTAATCCAGTGCCCATTTGTATTGAATGCCAACGACAATCGCCACGGGAACAAACGCCATCGCCAAATTAGAAAAGGAAATCGACTCCATAGAATTCTCCGAAAGGTCGTGGTAATCTATAAGCTTCAAATAGCCCAGGGCGCAAGCCCTTGGGTTTTCTTCTGATCAACCCAAGGGCTTGCGTCCTGGGCTATCGTATACTATTGCTCGTTTACCGTTGCGTTGAACACCCTAGTGCTTTGTCACAGCTTGATTTTAGGGTTAGCCGTTAGGGCGCTAGCCCCGGTTCATGCAGCAATAACCGTGGCTAGCGCCAAAACGGCTAATCTGCTCAATCCTAATCCTTGGCTGTGACAAACCACTAGTGCTTTGTCACCGTCTAATTTTCGGGTGAGCCGACGGCGCTAGCCGCTAGCCTGCGGGGGATAGCGGTTTGCCTCCGCTGCCCGACGCTAGCGCGTTCGGCTCACACTGAAAACCCGAACCTTTGGCTATGACAAAGCACTTGCATCCTGTCCCATCGTCCTATCGTTCTATAGCCCCATCGAGTCCTGCGTTGAATCACCCTCTACTAATACTCCTGGTTGGTCTCGCTTTAGCCCTGCTTGCAGTCATGCTATGGCGACGCTGGCGAAATGTTCAGTCGGAAGCTCGGCTTCGGTTGGCACTGCTTGAGTTTGAAGAGCAAATGCCTCGGCTTGAGCCCCAACTGTTGCAGGCCGCCGCCGCGACGGGCAAGCCGCGGGGACTTCGATGGACAAAGTGTGAATTGGATGGCTCGCCCCTATTCGCTACAGATCCTTCTAGCCAAGGCCTCTATGCACTGGTTGGTGTGACGGTAAGCTTCGAGGCTATCGAGGGGGGCGACATGGAGGAAGTCGAGGCGGTGGGGAATCTGCGATGGGCAACGGCAGTCTTCGTCCATCACCGCAGCCAATGGACCACCGATGGCCGGGTGGTGTTCAACCTCGAACCGGCCGAGACGTTCGAGCGATTTCGATTGCGCCCGATCTCGATGGAGTGACTCGGCAAAGCCCTCTCTCGCCTCAGAGGAGTTGGTACGATAGAATCACAGGGCGGGAAAACTGCGAAGTCGCAATTTCAGCCCCCGGCTTTGCCGGGGGGTCGCCTAGCGGGGATGTATCGCTACTGTTTTCTCCGGCATAATTGTATTGCGATATCCTTAACCCCCCCGGCAAAGCCGGGGGCTGAAATGGTTCATCGAGACTTTGCAATCGTCTTAAATCACAAGGCATACCACATTGACAAATTTGGGTTCCCCTTCGATGGCCAAATCGTTTAACCGTTTGCTTGAGCTTGTTTCGGCAGGCGAGGATTTATCGTGCGAGCAAATGACCGCAGTCATCGATGCGGTGATGTCGGGTCAATGCTGCGACGAGCAGATTGAGACATTGCTTACTGGCCTTAGCAAAAAGGGGGAAACCGTGGCCGAAGTGGCGGGGGCTGCTGCGGCGATGCGACAGCACATGACGCCCATCTGCAGCCGCCACGACAAGCTGCTCGACACTTGCGGCACAGGGGGCGGCGGAAGCTGCACTTTTAACATCAGCACCACCGCGGCACTGGTGATCGCAGCGGCCGGCGTGCCCGTGGCAAAACATGGTAACCGGAGCATCACCAGCCGCAGTGGTTCGGCCGACGTGCTGGCCCAGCTGGGGGTGAATATCGAAGCGAGTATTCCGCAGGTGGAGCGTTGCCTCGATGAGCTGGGTATCTGCTTCTGCTTCGCGCCGCGGATGCATCCGGCAATGCGTCACGTCGCCGCGGTGCGAAAAAAACTGGGCGTCCGCACCATCTTCAACATTCTGGGCCCCTTGTCGAACCCGGCAGGGGCAACGCACCAGTTGCTAGGCTCCGGCATTCCAGAGCTTCGACCGCTACTTGCCTCGGCGATCAGAATGCTGGGCACCGAAAGGGCGCTGGTTGTCAGTGGCGAAGACGGGCTGGGCGAAGTGACGCTCAGCGGCACGACGCATGTCACCCAAGTAGAAGGCGATGTCGAACGAGAATTCGACTGGAGGCCCGAAAGTTTCGGCCTCGCTCGTGCTCCGCTCGAGACGATTCGTGTCGATAGCCCAGAGGCAAGTGCAACGATGGTTCGCAACGTGCTGGCCGGCAAGCCAGGCCCGGCACGCGACATCGTCGTGCTGAACGCTGCCGCGGGATTGCTTGCAGCAGGCAAGTGTTCCGAGCCGAAACGAGCGGCCGAGTTGGCCAGCGAGACCATCAACCGAGGCGAGGCCGCGGCACTGCTTCAGCAACTGGCCAAGCTGTCGCATGAAGCGGAATAGAAGCAGGACAATTGGCAGTCAGGTTTTTATTGAATATCGTATCGAACAACAGTCGTTTCAAGTTCGCTTTCAATCAAAACGTAGCCCCTGGCGCAAGCCGCGGGGTTTTAGAGGTGTGTCGTACCTGCCGACGACTCCCCGGCTTGCGTCGAAGGCTGAGCCTTGATTTTTTACGTTCGACATTCGTATCTTCTCAAACGCTGACGCACCATCAGCTTGCCTGTTGCGTAGGATTGGGCATGGACCGTTTGGAAGTAGATGAAGAATTTCCCACATGCTAGACATGAGGGGGGCGCAGTGTGTTACAATCGTGAGCCTGGATCGGTTTCAGGCCGGGCTCAAACGGGAAATGTCGGAACAAGGATTTCGGACGTTTGTAGTACGGCAGCTTCTCAACGCTGGAAAATTTGCAACATGGTCCGTTCGTCGATATTTTACTCAGCTATTTTCGGCACTGTATTAGCTGCTGTTCCCCTTGGTGCCAACCCAACCACCACGGCGCGCAACAACGGCCAATTGGCCCAGGAGGCGCTGGTTCGCAGTCAGCGCGTTTTGCATGCGTATTTGAAACGCATGGACCCGGTCACCCGGCTGTTGCCTCGGCTTGGCGGACAAAACACCTGGTACGTGGCTGATTCGGCGGCCGACCTTTACCCGTTTTTGGTGATGGCGGCGTACTTTACTGATCGGACGGCCTTTGATGGGGAGATGCACGAGATACTACGTAATGAAATCCGTTATTCCACACGTGTCGGGATGCTTTCTGACAACGTGCTGCCCGGCGGCAAGGGTTTTGAACACGCCGATGCGGACTTGGATCGAATTATTTTCGGCTCGTGCGAGTACGCCAAGGACGGACTCCTGCCGCTGACCGAGTTGCTGGGCCACAGCGCCTGGTATGAGCGTCTAGTGGGAATCGCCGATGATATGATCGCAAACGCCCCGTACCAGACGCGGTTTGGCCGGGTGCCCTCGCTTAGCGCCGAGGTCAACGGCGAGTTTTTACAAGTGCTGACCCGGCTTGCCTATCGGACTCGGCAGCCTCGCTATGTCGAGCAGTCGGTGCGCATCGCCGACTTCTATTTTCAAGAGGTGATCCCCAAGTCGGGAGGCCTTCCGGCCCACGTTTGGGATTTGCAGACCGGCAAGCCTCAGAAGGCGACTTTTCTTGCTGCCGACCACGGCAATGAGATTGTCGGTGGGCTGTCTGAACTGGTGCTCTACCTGAAAGAGACCAACCATCCGCGCTACGCCGACTTCAAGAAACCCATGTCCGACATGATACACCGCCTGCTCGATTGTGGGCTTAACGATGATGGAGTCTGGTATTCCAGCATCAGCCTCCCCGACCTCAAGATTACCGACCAGCGCCACGCCCATTGTTGGGGTTACCTGTTTAACGGCGTTTACACCACATACCTGATCACGGGCGAACAGCGGTTCCTCGACGCAACCCGGCAGGCGCTGAAGGCCGTCACCCGCAAACCCACCACCTACCTGGACGATCCCGATGGCAGCGGGCGCGGCTGGGGTTCGAATGCCTATTCAGATGCCATCGAAAGTGCGATTGTGCTGTTGAACAGGCTTCCCGATGAGCAAATGTTCCAAGTGCTCGATACGTGTGTGGTTCGCTTCCTGCGCAGACAGCGCGATGATGGGATCATCGAAGACTGGTACGGCGACGGCAATTATGTTCGCACGGCATTGATGTTTGCACTGATGAAATCGCAAGGTACATGGCTGCAGCCGTGGCGAGAAGACCTGCAACTCGGTGCGGTGACCAGCGATGACGGCCTGCTGATGACCTTGCAATCCGAACGACCGTGGCACGGTCGATTGCATTTCGACACCGCTCGTCATCGGACACACTTCAATATGTCGATTAACTATCCCCGGCTCAACGAATTCCCCGAGTGGTTTGTCGTTAGCCCTGACCGACTGTACCAAGTCCGCATTGGCAACGAGACGCTGATTCGTCTGGGCAGTGAGTTGGTGCGCGGGCTTCAAGTCAGCGTCGACGCCGGAGAGGTCGTGGAAATCAACGTTTCACGCCTGCCCGGCCCGCCTTATTCCGACCAGTGAGTCGCGTGCAGTAAATCGTTGTAGTGCAAGCAGCTCGGCGGACATGGTTGAATGTCAGGAGAATCGCCCATCAAAAGTCCCACCGACAATGCGCCTTTGCCCACAGCATCATGGCTGCCGCGGTTAGCGGTTGAAAGGATACAGGCATTTGCACACATCAGAATTTTTCAACCCAAGTGAGAATCACCATCCGTGCCGCGCGAACCTTTCACTCGTGACATTTCAGGCCAAATGGTTTTTTTGGGCACTGGTACCTCGGTCGGAGTCCCGGTCATTGGCTGCGGGTGCGCGGTATGCAGAAGTGACAATCCTCGTAATCATCGTACGCGATGTGGAGTCGCGCTCGGGCTGCCGGGCGGCAATCTGCTTGTCGACACTTCGCCCGACCTCCGCGAGCAGTTGCTCCGCGAGCAAATTGGCATCGTCCATGCCGTGGTCTACACGCATGAGCATGTCGACCATATCTATGGATTGGACGACCTGCGGCTGATGCAGTTTTACCTGGGCGGGCCAGTACCGCTCTATTGCGAGGCACCGGTCGAGGCGCGCATCCGCAAGTCGTTTGACTACGCGTTCGATCCGCCCGACAGTTTACCTACGGGAAGCGTTCCTAAGTTGGTCTTTCATCGCATCGGACTACAAGCCTGTCCTAGAACCGAGTTGGAAGCGTCTAGCGACCAGGAAAGTTTGCCCAACCAGGCGGTTTTGGGACGTACAGTAAAAGCGTTCGACGTGTTGGGAATGCAAGTTCAACCGATTCGGCTGCATCATGGACCACGGCTCGAGGTGCTCGGCTTCCGTTTTGGCAAGATCGCCTATTGCACCGATACCAATCGCATCCCCGAAAGCAGCATGCAACTCCTCGAAGGGCTCGACGTCCTCGTGCTCGGCTGCTTGCGTCGTCAGCCGAGTGCAACACATTTCAGACTGGATGAAGCGCTCGAGGTGGCGGACAAACTTCAACCCAGGCGGACGCTACTGACGCACCTGTCCCATGACATGGAGCACGACGAGATTAGCGCCATCCTGCCATCAGGCGTCGAATTGGCGCACGATGGTTTGCAGATACCTCTGAGCTAAACATTCGCGCCTTTGCGAGAGAATCCTGCCTGTCTTGTTTGCGGTCTTCGGCCGCGCCGGGTTTCATCCGTGGCTTCTATTTCGCTTCACTTTGCTGAAGTCGTAGCCGTTCACGGAATGAAAATATTGAACCACAAAGGACACGAAGAGCACGAAGAAGTCAGAGGACAAATCGCTTGCTCCCGCTTCTCAGCGAACTCAAACTGAAAACCCATTCGAAGGAAAACCACGAAAGAGACGAAAACCACGAAAAAAGTGGGGGAGTAGGATCGCAGGATTTGAAGCGGAAAGACTTGCCCAACAGTATTCGCAAAACCCTCTCTTTCGTGTGTTTCGTCTACTTCGTGGTTCTCTTCTCTTCACCTCAAAGTAGGCTAAATTTGCACCCTCATCGACTTGGTTGGATAGCCTCACGAAAAATAGAATTCTATTCTTTGTGTCCTTTCTTTGTGTCCTTCGTGCTCTTCGTGGTTCATTTTTCTTCCATCCCGTGAACGGTTACCTGTTAGCGCTCTGTGAACTCCGTCATGCCAGGAGCGTAATTCAGATCTTGACAAGCCGACGTCGTGAAGCACGCCTCTGGCGGCGGCGCTGGTTGGCCTGATCAAGTTCGCGCTGGCGATCTTCGCTGCGATGCTCAGGGTGTGCCTTGAGCCATCGGTCAGGTAGCAGCTCGGAGAGCTGTTCACGCTGGTCCCTTGAAAGCGATTCGAACGGGGTTTGGGCGTCGCCCACCCGCAAGTACTCGGGAACGATCTGAGGAAGCCGGACGAGAACATCGTTGAGATACGGGGTGACGTGGACATGATTAGAACGAGCACTCTGGATAAGCGTGTACCAGACGCATGCCGCGCGACCACCCGCATCGCTCCCAAAAAATTGGTAATTTTTTCTTCCAATAACCGAGGGGCGAATGACTCTTTCTGCCATGTTGTTATCGATCGCATAGCGCCCGTCGGTTGCAAATCGCGTCATCGCGTTCCAACGATTGAGCAGGTAGCCGATCGCTTCGGCCAACTTGGTCGAAGGCCGTACCGTCGGCTGCACTTCGGTGAGACGATCGTGCAGAAGGGCAAGAATGGGAACCGACTCGCGCATGCGCACTTGTCGTCGCGTTTCCACATCGGCATCGGCCAGGCGATCCTCGATGTCGTACAGTTGCCAGATCCAAGCGAGCGCCTCGTGCGCAAGTGGCTGCGTTGAGACGGCGCACGCTTCGTCGAACTTCCGCCGCGCATGGGCCCAACAACCCAGATCCAGAAGTCGGCCATCCGATTCCTTGACTAGGGACGTGTAGACACTGTAACCGTCGGTTAATAATCCGCCTTGAAAATCATCAAGTATTTCCCGCGGACCTGCGCGGGATCGATCAAGTCGATAGTCAAATAGTTGGTACGGATGCTGGTCATCGCCAACGTAGGCCCAGAGATAAACCAGCTTGGTCGCCCCAGCCCCGGGACGCAGGACACGGGCCGTGGTCTCGTCGGCCCGTACATAAAAACTATCCAGTACTTGGGTGCGAATCAGATCCCACACCGGCAGCAGACGCTCGCCCGTTCGCACCACGGCGTTGCTCAACACGCTGCGGTTGAACCACATCGTGGTGGTGGAACGAAGCTCTTCCTGGAGACGATACAGGGGCAGGTGACGCTCGAACTTGGCGTGTGCCAGCCAGGCTAACGTGCTGGCCCCAAATATCCCTTTTTCGTTGATATTGGGTGGCTTTTCGCTGGTGACGATCTGCTGGCCATCCCGGCTAACAGGGCAACCGTAGGTAAACCGAACGTGCTCGGCGATGTAGGCGCTAGACTCAACATATTCTAGTTGCCGTGAGATCTGCTCGGAGATCACCGTCCGCTTGCCGCCACATCCACAAGGACAATCGAGTTCTTCCGGCGGCAGTGGGTGTTCAAAACGCTGGACCGGCAAGCACTCGGGGAATTCAAAACGTTTGCGCTTCTTACGGCGTTTCTTGCGTTTCGAAGACGATTCATCGTCTGGCTCTTCTTCGTCGGTCGCCTCGTCATCCTCGCTAATCTCGTTGCCCTCGATCGACTCGGGATCAAAAAGAAGCTTTTGATCGGGAGAAGGGATAAACCGTTCACGCCGTGGAGAAAAGAGTGCCTTACGGAGTAAGGTGATTTGCTCTTGCATCACCTCGATGTGATTCTGCAACGATTCAAGAGTTGCCTGTTGCTCGCTATTAACCCTTTTGAGATGTGCGATCTCGGCGCGCTGCACTTCGATCTCTTTTCGGAGTTTGTCGGATTCCATCGACAACGTTTCGGTCCTTGAAGGTGCGTCACGAAATGGCAAATGATCACACACCGTTGGTGTAGAACACACATGTTTATTTATCGACAATTCACGTTGCGCGTCAAGGTGGTTTCCAAGGCGATTGAGTAATTTGTTTTGCCTGCTCACGACGCCACCACTTGCGACGTTTGACACTCGATAGCTCGATGCCTTCCAGCAACAATCGCAGGTCGTCCACATGCAGTGTCAAGTAATCACCGGGGGATGCAATCGCCCCTCCATGGTCGGCGCCACGTAGTGTCTCGGACGTTCCTCGTTCAAGATGCTTGTAGAGGATGATCGTGCCGTCACCCGTGAAATAGAGTACCTTCAACCGGTTGCGGCGTCGGTTGAAAAACAAGAAAAGATCTCCGTCTTCAATCTGTTTGCCAAGCTCCTTTTCGACGATACCGATTAATCCACAAAAACTTTTACGCATGTCCGTGGGAGCCAACGCGGCGAAGACTTTTATTTGGGATGGCACAATCAACATGACGCCACCTCACGCAACGCCTGCAATACGTCCTTCACTGTCTCACAATCGGTGCCGTGAGGCACATCCACAAAGACTCCCTGCTGCGGCAAGTGAATACGCAGCGTGGACGCAGGTGTCGTCCCCTCGATCCGCACAGGCACCAGTTGGGTGCCCTGGACGGCGTTACGACTGGTTTTAAGAGACTTGGTCGAACGGCTCCCCTGCTCTGGGGAGGCTTGCTGCTCACGGAACTTACGCTGCCAGGCATAATAGCTGGTTTGTGTAATCGAGTTCTGGTGGCAAAACGCCGCGATGCTCAAGCCGCTTGAGGACTGCTGTTTCAGTAGGCCACGCCAGTGGGACTCTTGGGATTTGTTTCGATTGGACATTGTGCTCGTTCCTGGAATAAAGGGAATGGTTCACCTCTATTAGGATAGCGCGCAATTTTGGGACGCTGTTCACAGAACGCTTACTCAGGGCTGCAATGTACACATCCTGATAAACTCTCTCGAACATAGGCGCCTTTTCCGGCGTCACATAGAAGTAGGCTTGGTTTAGAATCATGGGACAACTGTCCTTTTTGAAGTGTTCCAGAATTAGTCGGAATTAAAAAGAACGTAGGTAATTCGATTTTCACTTGCTGGACTGATTCTACGGGGTAGAACCGATGATGCAAGGGGGAAAGGAGCCCGGTGACGTGCCAACGTGCGTCGGTGATCACTCGAAGATGGCCTGGAACGTGTTGATGTCCACGTAATCCAGGTGGACATGCGTCGGTGCTATCTGCTTTTGAACACGAGAAGTTCCAACATTCCGAAGTAGAATCGCTGGCATTCGATGATCTGGAATCCCTTGCTTGCAAGGCACTTGCGCAAGCAAACGCGGTCCGGAAAAGCCTTCAGGCTCTCCGCAATGTACCCATGCACCTCATAGTTGCCGTGCAACAGCAGGCCCCACAGTCCTCCCCAACTCTTCATCAGTCCGTATTGAAGAATTTGCTTAAACCTTGCCGGCGGCTTGGAAAAATCGAGAAATGCCGCAACCCCATTCGGTTTCAAGATTCGATGGATTTCGTCCAAGGCGCTATCAAGATCGGGTGCGTTTCGTAATGCATAGCTTCCGGTGACGATGTCGGCGGAACGGCTTTTGAGACCTGTCGAGCACATATCCCGCTGCGTCCAAGTGAGATTCGAGTGTCCATTGCGCTGTGCCGCAATCTCCAGCATCGACTCAGTCAGATCCAAACCAACGACCGTGCCGCCCGGGTACTTTTCGGCAAGCAGGAAACTCACGTCACCGGTTCCGCAAGCCAAATCGACGCAGAAGGGAGCCGTGTGGACCGGCAGGGACGCCACCAGACGTTTCTTCCATGCCGTGTCACGTCCTAGTGACATGGCCTTGGTGCTGAAGTCGTATTTCGGTGCCGCGACGGTGAAGTGCTGCTCATTGTACTGTTTCTTCTTTTCCGGCTGGTCGGCATGATCGCCGAATTTCAGTGTGAACGTACGAGTCAATGGGACCTCCTTGGGGCTCTAAGGCGAGCGGCAATTGAGAATTTACCAAAATACTAGCACGACGCGCAAGCAAGTGTGTGCTAGCCCGCATTTCTCACCAGGATTTAACCACAAAGGCACAAAGGGCACAAAGATCCCATCCGAAATCAGTGAGTAGCAAAATAGGGTGTTTCACCTTGTGCTTTTGTTTGATGGAAAGATCATGTGCCAATAGTAAAAAAATCAAGACAATTTTTCATTTCTTCGTGTCCTTTGTGCCTTTGTGGTGAGAAATCCGGGCTAGACCCACTTGCTTGCGCTGCGTGCTGGTAATTTTTATTCTGCCGCTCGCCTAAGCGGCCGCTTCCTGTTCAGAGTTGTGTTGTGCGTTGTGACATTGCGCCTGGCTGCACAGTCCGTTTGCTTTACGTGAACCGAATTTCCACATGCTGCCGTCATCCAATACCTCCAACAGTTCGGAATAGGCGACAAGTGATTTCTCGCGTGTGTCGCCGTGGAAGCAAACAGCCCTGTCTGCGAACTTGTGGCACCAGCGACACTCGGAGCAGTTCACGTCTCGGCAGCCTGTTTCGCGAAAACGCTCGATGAATCCATCCAATGCTCGATTGTCGATCGTAACCGGCGGCTGGCCTTCCACGGGCCGCGTCATGCAGCGGAGATCGGCAAGCCGTTTGAGCAACAACATCCGCAGGGGATTGACGAGCCCAGGTCGCATCAAAAACCGCAACATCCAGCCGAGTCCTCGCCGGTAGTAACGATCGCTCTTCTTGATGCCCTTAAATCCAAATGGCTGGATCAGGTCCAACAAGTTGCCGTCAAATTGTCGCTTGGCATACGCCTTCACTCGCATCACCAACATTTCCGTGGGAATGTCGCGCTCGACAATCTTGAATCGGTCGTACCCGAGGTCTTCGTAGACATGCAGGTCTTCGGGACGAATCCATTCTGATCGTATGTAGTTGACCGGCTCCTGTAGTTTCATCTCGGTGCACTTCAGGAAGAACCAGTCAATGAAGAAGCCTTTGTTTTCGTGGCAACTCTGAGCCGAGTGGGCGAGCGTGTTCATGTGGCTTGGCGACAAGGCACAACCCATCAGGCAGTTGTTATTGACCATCAGTTCGAGATCGCACCCGACGTCCTTGCGAATTCTCTCAAGCGTTTTCAATTCTCGGTTCACCAGAAGGCTGTCCAAGACGATACAGTCGGCTCCCAGGTCTTCCCACATCTGAGCCTTGCGGACCCGATCAACTCCGGCAAACACCGAGATGCGGACCTTCAACTGCGGATACCGCGTCTTGACCAACTTGAGCAAGTAGGGAGTCGCAACGGTCACCGAATCAGCGCCGATTTCGCAAATCCAGCCCAACAGCTTCTCAATGGCCCGTTGTCCACGGCGAGTGATCTCGCGATTTCCCAAGCAGGACGAGTTCAACAAGTAGTTGAATTCGATGCCCGCCTCGTGTGCTTCGTTGACGTGTCGGATCAGTTGCTTGCGGCTCACGTGAGCCAGTTGATAGGGGGCTCGTCCGCCGCCGATGGCGTCTTGCCTGAGTTTGCCATAAAGTTCCAAGACTGGATAATCTCGGAGCCCGGAAATCATTCCGATTCAAAATTGGTGGCAACGCTTAGCCGCATGGCGACATCTCCTTTTCAGATGCTGTCGGGTATCGATTGTTTAGGCGCGTCGGCAGTTAAGAACTTACCTTGATAACCCGATGCGTAAGCGAGGGACTGAGGATAACGGGGTAATTCCCTCGCTTACGCGTCGGGTTAAGATTGATATATTCTCATCTGCCGCTCGCCTTATTGCACCAGTGCACTTTCTATGGCAAGACCCGGACCAAAGGCCAACATGACACACGGGCGAGGTGCGTTTGCCGCGCGCAGCTGGTTGAGGATAAACAACACCGTCGGCGAGGACATGTTTCCATAATCCGCCAGCACGGAACGCGAGGGGGCCAATGTGTCGTTGCTGAGTTGTGCCGCTTCAGCGCAGGCGTCCAATATCCTCGGTCCGCCCGGATGGATTGCCCAGGAGCCGATTTCTTCAATCGACGTCTGTTGCTCGGCAAGCCATTGTTCCAACCATGGGCGGAGCGATTGGCGGATGGTGTCGGGCACGCGCGGTGAGAGCGTCATCTCGAAACCATGGTCGCCAATGCTCCAACTCATCATCTCTTCAGTGCCTGGCAATATCGTAGAACCGTGCGCAACCAGTTGCCAAGGTTTATTCGGACTCTCCCCGGCCGCATGGCCAACGACCGCGGCAGCGCCATCGGCAAAGAGTGCGTTGGAGACAATGCGGCCCGGATTCCAGCCATATTGGTGGTGTAGACTACAAAGCTCGACGGCGCTATCAGAGCTTGCGCCGCCCGTACCTATGGTCTACAATTCACGTTTTCTTCAGACATTCCCGCAGGACGCTCCATGACCAAGCAAACGTCCACATCAAAAGTACCCCGTGAGATTCTCGACCTCGTCGACAAATTCACCGAACATGCCGACACCTACCGCCGTGGCAATTACAACGAAGACCAACTCCGCCGCGATTTTCTTGATCCGTTCTTCACCGCTCTCGGCTGGGACGTGACCAACGAGCAGGGCTACGCCGAGGCCTATCGCGATGTCATCTCCGAGGATTCGCTGCGAGTCGAAAAGAGCGTCAGGGCACCCGACTACGGCTTCCGGATCGGTGGCGTACGCAAGTTTTTTGTCGAAGCGAAGAAGCCGAGCGTTGATATTAAGACCGACACGAGCCCGGCGTTCCAGCTCCGCCGTTACGCCTGGACCGCCAAGCTGCCGCTGTCGATTCTGACCGATTTTGAAGAGTTGGCCGTCTACGACTGTCGTATTAAGCCCGACAAAAACGACAAGGCGTCGACGGCCCGCGTCAAGTATTTCAAGTACACGGAGTACGCCGACCGCTGGGATGAAATCGCCGATATCTTTGCCCGCGAAGCGATTCTCAAAGGTTCGTTCGACAAGTATGCCGAGTCGACCAAGAAAAAGCGCGGCACGGCCACCGTCGATGACGCCTTTTTGGAAGAGATTGAACAGTGGCGCGAGGCGCTCGCCAAGAATATCTCGCTCCGTAATCGCGAAATCACAGATCGCGAATTGAACTTTTCCGTGCAGCGGATCATCGATCGCATTATCTTTTTGCGGATGTGCGAGGGTCGTGGTATCGAGCCTTACGCACGGATCGGCGATCTTCGCAACGGCAAACAGATCTATCGGCGTCTGACCACCGTGGGTCGGGTCATGTTCAACATGATACTTCCCAAGGGGATGCCTTTCTACAATCTAGCACTACGCTCAGGTGAGTTGGCTCGGGTGATCTCCGACAGTTACGAAATGATTGGTCGAAGGGCGACGATTGAGCTCCTGGACGACATGAATCAAATCGGTTTCCGTCAGAGTACACTCAGTGGCTTGTCGTTCGGCACCGACGACCTGATCACGCCGGCGACCAAGGGAAAAATTATTGGCGAGGCAGATAAGTCGGTGCTGAAGTTTAATAAGTTGTTTCAACGGGGCGTGATTACCGAAGTCGAACGCTACAATCAGGTGCTCGACACATGGACCCATGCGCGAGAGCAAATCACGACCGAGATGATGTCGGGTTTGGAGAACGATTTTCGCGGTGACGGTTATGTGAATCCGATTTTTCTGATGGCCCACTCGGGTGCTCGTGGTGGTGTCGAACAGATGCGCCAGTTGGGCGGCATGCGTGGCCTGATGGCCAAACCATCGGGACAAATTATCGAGACGCCTATCAAAGCCAATTTCCGTGAAGGCTTGACCGTGCTGGAATACTTTAGCTCCACGCACGGTGCCCGAAAGGGCTTGGCTGATACCGCACTAAAGACGGCCGATAGCGGTTATCTTACCCGTAAACTGGCTGACGTAGCGCAAAATGTTGTATGCACTATGGACGACTGCGGCACTACGCAGGGCATCACCAAGGGCATCATTTATCGGGGTGAAAAAGTTGAGGTGAGCTTGGCCGACTCGATCCGCGGCCGAGTGAGCCGAACGAACATCGTCAACCCGATTACCGACGCAGTGATTGTCGCAGAAAATGAAATGATCACGGCAGAAGTTGCTCGAAAAATCGAAGAGTTAGGCCTTGAAAAAATCCAAGTTCGCAGCCCGATGACTTGTGATGCCAAACTGGGTATCTGTCGAAGCTGTTACGGCATGGACTTGTCGACCGGGGCGATGGTTGAAGAAGGCATGGCCGTGGGCATCATCGCAGCCCAAAGTATCGGCGAGCCGGGCACGCAACTGACGATGCGGACCTTCCACATCGGTGGCGTTGGCCAGCACGACGTTGAAGAAAGCGACATCAAGGCCAAGAAGGGAGGCATCGCCAAGTACGCAAAGCTCAAGGTTGTGACCAACGACGCCGGTCAGCAGGTCGTATTGGGTCGTAATGGCGAAATCGCCCTTGTCGACGAGAAAGGCCGCGAAGTCGAGAAATACGAAGTACCGACTGGTGCGATTCTCAAAGTCGAGGAAAACAAAAAGGCCAAAGCTGGGGCCGTGCTTTGCGAATGGGATCCTCACAGCATTCCGATTCTCGCCGAGACGGGCGGCAAAATTCGCTTCGAGGATCTGATCGAAGGCGATGACCATCCGCGGTCGGAAAAAGAGGCCAGTGGACACGTTCGCTATGTGATCATGGAGCACAAGGGCGACTTGCACCCGCAGATTATCGTTGAAGACCCTAAAACGGGCCAGATTTTCGACTTCTACTACATGCCCGAGCGTGCCCACATTGAGGCAAAAGAGGGAGTTGTCATCGCGCCCGGTACGCTCATTGCCAAGACCCCACGAGAAGCATCAGGTACCCAGGACATCACGGGCGGCTTGCCGACGGGTCACGGAGATTTTCGAGGCCCGCAAGCCGAAGGACCCCGCGGTGATTGCCGAAATCGACGGCGAGGTAGAATTGCTCAGTGAGAAAAAGCGCGGCAAACGGGCACTGATCGTTCGCAGCGAGGCGGGCATCGAACGCGAGCATCTCGTGACGCACAATAAACATTTACGCGTCCACTCGGGCGACATGGTTCGCGCGGGTGATTCGCTAGTCGATGGTCCGTTGGTGCCGCACGACATTTTGCGTATTTCTGGCGAGGAAGCGGTACAGCAATATCTCACGCGTGAAATTCAAAATGTCTATCGCAGTCAACGGGTTGAAATCAACGACAAGCACATCGAGATCATCGTCTCGCAAATGCTCCGTAAGGTGCAGATCGAATCGGCGGGCGATACCGACTTGTTGCCCGGTAGCATTTTGGACAAAACGGACTTCCGCAAGGCGAACGACGCCATCGCAAAGTGCGTGAAGATTTCCCATCAGGGCGATAGTGACTACACGCTGGGATCGATTGTGCCGAAGGATGTCCTTGAGCAGGCGAATGCTCAAATTGAGGCTTTGGGCGGCGAGATTGCCAAGGGTACCAAGCCCAAGAAGGCGACCTCGGTCACGCAGTTGTTAGGCATTACCAAAGCTTCGGTACAAAGCTCCAGTTTCATTTCCGCTGCTAGCTTCCAAGAGACCACCAAGGTGCTTACCGAAGCGGCTCTCGGCGGTCGAACAGACAGATTGGTCGGCCTCAAAGAAAATGTCATCCTAGGTCATCTGATACCGGCCGGCACAGGATTCCGAACCACGCACGAAGCGGAAGTCCGTATTCGGCCTTCTGCTCTGGAAGAATTGGCCGCCGAGAAAGAGCGGGTCTTGGAGCGTTCGTTCCCGCTGCTGGAGTCGGCCCTGCAGAGTGGATCGGGCACGACCATGGATCAGAATGGAGAGGGCAACATGCAGGCTCCCGTGCCTAGCGAGGTGCCCAGTGGGCTCGACGCGCTGTTGGGAGATATTCCGGCCGAATCGCCTCCTGCGACGCCCCCCCCGGTTGAGCCCGATTTGGGTAGTAGTTCCGAGCAAGATAGCCTGGATTTGGGCAATTCCAGCCCAATGCAACCCAGCCCGGCCGAGTCCACACCGGCTGGGCCTGACCCCATGAATCCGGCGAGTGAAAATTAAAGAACAAGGTGAAGCCCCGGGGCTGCAATCCCGGGGACTTGCCGGTTGACATAACCGCCCTGGGCGATAGATTAAGAGGTTCACTTTAGGTTTTTGTCACCCCATTACATCGACACAAGCACCGCAGGAAAGCGACCGATGCCCACGATCAACCAACTGGTTCGCAAAAACCGCAAGGCGAAGCGCAAATTCAGCAAAGCACCGGTGCTCGATCAGTGCCCTCAGAAACGGGGCGTTTGTTTGCAAGTACGCACGATGACGCCCAAGAAGCCGAACTCGGCTTTGCGTAAAATCACCCGGGTACGTTTGTCCAATGGCAAAGAAGTCACGGTCTATATTCCCGGCGAGGGCCACACGTTGCAAGAACATAGTATCGTGTTGGTCCGCGGAGGCCGGGTTCGTGATTTGCCAGGTGTTCGATACCAAGTCGTCCGCGGCGCGCTCGATACTTTGGGTGTTGATGGTCGCAAGCAGTCGCGCAGCCGCTATGGCACGAAGAAAAGTTAAAGCCGAGAGGCTAGATTTAGGGACTAGGGGCTAGCGTGTGTAGCCTGGCCTTACCCTAACCCCTATCCTCTGAAAAACCCTATCCCCTTTCTAAACATGGGCCGAATCACTTCCAGTCGTAAGCAGCTCAAGCCTGATCCTAAGTTTGGATCGATTTTGGCAAGCAAATTTATCAATTGCCTGATGTTGGATGGCAAAAAGAGCATCGTCCAGAACGTCTTCTATGATGCGTTGGATATTGTCAAAGAGCGGATTCCCGACCAGGAGCCGATCGATGTCTTCACCCAGGCGGTCGATAATGTAAAGCCAGCCATTGAAGTTCGTTCGAAGCGCGTGGGCGGTGCCGCCTATCAGGTACCAATGCAGGTAAACCGCGCGCGGCAACAGTCGCTGGCGATTCGCTGGATTCTCATGGCAATCCGGGACAAGAAAGGCCGACCGACCAAGCTAAAGCTGGCCGACGAGTTGGTGGCCGCTTACAACCGAGAAGGTGCCGCGATGACCCGCCGCGAAAATGTCCACCGCATGGCCGATGCGAACAAAGCGTTTGCGCATTTTGGATGGTAAAGGAGGGGTTAGGAGCTAGGGGTTAGGGATCAGGGTGTCACGAGCACCCTGATCCTTGGCCCCCGGCTTTTTTTGTGCGCTGAGAAAAAAGAGCCAGCCAATCACACGAATCGGCGCGGATGAAGGCAAGCAGAAGCGTAGGATTTCGTCCTTGCGGACGGCGCTAACGTATTTGCCCTGACAAAATGTTGCGATGTTGTTAGCGCCGTCCGCAAGGACGGATTCCATGCTAAACAGGGTGAAACCTCATTTTCACAAAATCATATCGCCCTATTTGACTGAAGTGCTACTCGATCCAATGGCCACGAAACTCGAAAACTTGCGCAACATCGGCATTATTGCCCATATCGATGCCGGGAAGACGACTGTCACCGAGCGGATGTTGTATGTCAGCGGGGCGAAGCATCGGGCCGGCGAGGTCGACAAAGGCACAACCACCACCGACGACGATGCCGAAGAGGAAGAACGGGGCATCACGATCTACTCGGCCTGTGTGCAGTTCCCTTGGAAAGAGGTCGAGATCAATCTGATCGACACGCCCGGCCACGTCGATTTCACGGCCGAGGTGGAGCGAAGCTTGCGGGTGCTCGACGGGGCGGTGATTGTCTTTAGCGCCCGAGAAGGAGTCGAAGCGCAGAGCGAAACCGTTTGGCGACAGGCCGACAAATATCATGTGCCGCGGTTGGCGCTGATCAACAAGATGGATCGCGAAGGGGCCAATTTCCAGGCCGTTTTTGATGATATTCGTCAACGGCTCGATGCGCGTCCCGTGGCGCTGCAGATTCCCGTGGGGCAGGGACCGGCGCATGTCGACAACCCGTTTCGCGGCATCATCGATTTGGTCACGATGCAGATGCTCACGTTTCCCGATGGCAAGCAGGGCCGCGAGGTAGTGAGCGGGCCGATTCCCGACGAGTTGGCCAGCAATGCGGGACGATGGCATGAACGATTGCTCGAGGCGTTGTACGACTTTAGCAACGAGTTGATGGAACTGACGCTCACCGAAGAGCCGATTTCCGAGGAGTTGATCCACCGTGTGGTGCGCGATGCGACAGTCCATGGTCAAATCCAGCCCGTGCTGTGCGGCTCCGCCTTGCATGGCGTGGGAGTGCAGCCGCTCTTGGATGCCGTGGCGACCTATTTGCCTAACCCGCTCGACCGCCCACCTGTGAGTGGCGTGGATCCTTCGGCGAAAATCTTTCGGGATCGGGGACGGGATCGGGCTCGAGGACGAGCCGGCTCTCAAGCCGACGACTTGTCGTCGAAATCCGATGAGAACGATACCCAACCCAAGGTGGTCCGAAAGCCCGACCCGACCGAGCCGTTTTGTGGCTTGGTGTTCAAGATCTTGCCTTACAAAACGGGTGATTTGTACTGGGTCCGCGTCTATTCCGGCAAGCTGAAACCCAATAGCCGGGTGCTCAACCCGGGCAAGGGCAAAAAGGAAAACGTCGCCCAGTTGTGGCGAATCCATGCTACGAAAAAAGACGAGCAAATCGAAGGGGCTCAGGCTGGCGATATCGTAGGCATCATCGGGCTGCGCGACTCGGTCACCGGCGACACGCTCTGCGACACGCGGCAGCCGATTCTTCTGGAGTCGATCGACTTTCCCGAAACGGTCGTCTCGATGGCGATCGAGCCGGAAAGCACCACCGAGAAGAAAAAACTGGCCGCAGCGCTCGACATGCTCCGCAAGCAAGACCCCACGTTTACGGCAAGCGAAAACGAAGAGACGGGCCAAACGCTCATCGGCGGTATGGGCGAGTTGCACCTGGAGGTGATCCAGCACCGGCTCGAGCGCGATTTCAAGTTGAACGTCAAGGTCCATAATCCTCGGGTTAGCTACCGAGAGACGATTGATCATGTGGTCGAGGTCGAGGGCCAGTGCCATCGGCAACTGGGCGGGGTGCAACACACGGCCCGAGTGACGCTGCGAATGGAGCCGATGGAGACCCGCGGCGGGGGCGTGGTGGTCTCCAACCGCTTGGACCACGGCCTGCCCAACGAAATGCTTACCGTGGTGCTGGAAGAGCTAGAAAACGCAGGGCAAGGGGGTGGCGTCTTGGGCTTTCCGCTGATGCGGATCAAGGTGACGCTTCTCGGCGGCGAGATGCACGAGACCGAATCAACGGAAATCGCTTTCCGCATGGCCGCCGCCCAGGCGTTCGACAACGGTCTGCGCAAGGCAGGCACCGTCCTCTTGGAACCGATCATGCGGCTGCAAATCAGCACGCCAGCCGATCATGTGGGCGACTTGGTCGGCGACCTGCAACAGCGCCGCGCGATCATCCACCAAACCGAAACCCGCGGCAACAACACGGTGTTGCACGCCGAGGCCCCGCTGGCGAATCTTTTCGGCTACTCCAATGCGATGCGCAGCCTGAGCCAAGGCCGGGCCAGCTCGACCATGGAACCGAGCACCTACGGACCCGCACCGGACGACGTGCTGGCGAAGTTTTTATAGACCCGAATTGCGCGGGGCTTGTTCTGACCCACGCTTACTTTTGTCGTTGTCGCCAATGGTCTCGGAAAGCCTTCAACCGTGGCGGCGGTTCTTGGTCTTTCGCTCGTACGATGGCCTCTTTACTGGCGATGATGTCGTCCGGATGGCAGACCGGAAAACCTTCCACTTCGATATGCCGTTGCCAAGCGTTCTCGCAGTTTTTTCCGGATATTTAGCTCCGAGGCATTCTTACCCCCCGGCAAAGTCGGGGGCTGAAATTGCGACTTTCGAGACTTTGCAGATCTCCTGGACAGGAACTTGTTTTCTTGACAATAGCGATCCACTTTGCTACTTTTGGGGCTGTAGTCGGGGAGGCCGAGTTGGCTGAAATCAGAAATGCGGTTCCTGATACTTTCTCATGCAGAGACCATTGACCGACGTTTTTTAATTTGAAAGGGTAGAAACATGAAGAACAGACGATTCATCTCTTTTGCCGCGCTGTTGCTGCTGTTGGCACCGGTGAGCGCAGTGCTCGCGCAGGGCGATGCCGGGTCCGACACGCGTGAAGGTGCCGCGCCGGATAAGAAAGGCGAATCCAGGCCTGAGCGGCGCCGCGAGAACGTACAGAAGCGGATACAGATTGTCCGTGACGAGGAGATCTACGGGGGAAAGGACAGCGGCCCGGGAGTCGGTTCCGACGCGCCAGACTTCACGTTGACTCCGCTGAAGTTCTACGATTTCCAAGTGGAAGATGAGGAGGTCACCCAGCAGAACGCTCATAAGCTCTTCGACAAGATCCAGTTGAGCGGTTTTCAGGGCAAGAGACCGGTCGCACTGATTTTCGGCAGCTATACGTGACCTCCCTTTCGGCACCAGTCTGGTGCCCTCGCAAAGATGTACGATCTCTATGGCAAAGACGTTCAGTTCTTTATCGTCTACATCAAGGAAGCCCACCCCTCCGACGATTGGGCGGCTCCGACAGAGCACGAGAAGTTCCGCTTTGTCAGGGACCCGACGAACCTCTTCGAGCGGTTTCAGGTTGCTAACACGTGCGTCAAATCGCTCGACTTGAAGATTCCATGTCTCATCGACGACATCGAGAACAGCACCGCCCGGGCCTACAAGGGTTGGCCCGACCGGCTCTATCTGGTCGGCAAGAACGGAAAAATCGCCTATCACGGCGGTCCCGGCCCCGGGGGATTTCGCCCCGCTGAACTGGAGGAGGCGATCAAAGCCGAACTTAAGTAGTTTGCCAGCGAGGGCTAGTACCGCAATTCAATCGAATTTGTAGGTTGGACACTCCTGCCCGACGGGTAGGAGCACCCGTTCTACTGTCAAAAACGAATGAATTGAGGTACTAGTGCTTTGTCACAGCTTGATTTTGGGGTTAGCCGTTAGGGCGCTAGCCTCGGTTCATGCAGCAATAACCGTGGCTAGCGCCAAAACGGCTAATCTGCTCAATCCCAATTCTTAGCTCTGACCAAGCTAGAATGCCACGCGTTGCCAGGTGCCTGGTACGATTTGCATCTCGCTGCCCGAGCTAAATCCGGGCGGTGGGTCGTTTAAGAATGTGGATTGATAGGTCAGATTGGCGTCACCACTTACCTCCGTATCACCGCCCACTAGGATCACGCCTTCCAAGACACATTGGTATGTGATTGAGAGGTTGCCGCTGACATAGATCAAGCCTTTGATCACGCCTGGGTAATTGTCACTTGCGTCGGAGTCCTCCACGGTTTGATAGGGCGTACCAGGCGGATTGTAATTGATCCCGAATTGGCTTTCCCGCAGTTGATGTTCTCCATGCCATTTCAATTTCAGATTTCCCTGCACAAGGAGCGCGGGAAAATTCACCACGGCCGGCTCCCAGTGGATGTCCATGTCAATATTGGAATCCGGATGCGGGTTGAGTAGCACCACTGTCGCTACCAGACGCGAGTCCTTAATCGTGACCAATTGTCCCTCGCAGTCGACCACATAAATGCCCTGTGCGTTGGTTGCGCCAAAAGGATTGGAATTGGGGCTGAGCAGAATCTTGTCCATGGAAAATAACGGCATATCATTTACGTTGATATGTGTCCCATTGGCAATGTAATAGTCGAACAGGGTTGTCTCGTCTGGCATGTCGCGCGGCGGCGACTGATTCATGTTCATGTTGCCAGAAATGGAGCCGTTAATGCTCCCGACCGCCCAGGCGATGCCGTTGACGCTTGCGCCACTGGCGGTCGCGTCGATGTCGCCGTTGGAGCTTATTTCCTGATTGGTTGTGAGAACGGCGTTCGACACAGTAATGTTGCCATCGCTATGCAACGAGGCACTTAATGAGCTTAGACCTTGTCCCGACGGTTCAATCAGCACGGTCACCACGCTTGTGGTATTGCCAGCGCGGCCGATCGCGCGGATGGTTACCGGGTCGGTCGGATCATCGGCAAGGTCGCCATCACTGTCGAGGAGTACAAACTTCAGTTTTCCCGTACCGAGACTGATCCAGGATGCCGCAGGTTCCTCGGTGCCATGCGTGTAGCGCGTCCGCCAATCGGGAAACTTATCGATACGACACAGCGCGAACGCGATGCCCGACTGTGCCATGAGCTGCGCATGGGCCAACTCCTCATTGGTTACCGAGCCACGTAGCTGGATTCGCGAGAGGTGCATCGACGCCAAGCCGATGGTGCCGACGATCATCGCGACGCCGAGCACGGCAATGTAGACACTACCTTGCCGTCGGCCAGAACGGGTGCAATGTCGCAATGAAAGCCCCTGGCTTTGCCGGAGGGTCGCGTGTGTGAAAATGTTGCCTCTGAAAAAATGCCCTGCTTGGTGGTTGCGTGGATCGTTCCGCGACCCCCCGGCAAAGCCGGGGGCTGAAATGTTTTCTTCGAGCGGTAGCCACTGAAATTCGTGAAGAACCATGTTTAGTAGGACTCCCTGTTAGTTCGAATCGATCGCGTGATTTGAAAGATGGATTCCAGCACGAACAGTTTCCGTACTGCCGCCCAGGCGAAGTTGCGCGCCGATCCAGGCAATTGCCGTGGTATCGACCGCAGGTGTCTGTTCCAGCGATCCGCCTTTCGACCGCAAGGCGTAGAGCACCGTCTGATTTCCATCCGGGTCGGTAACACATACTTTGATCCGCTTGACTCCTGTGTCATAGAACCACCAGACGTTGCCACCGAGCCGTTCTGCCCACCAGACATCGACTTCACGCCGCCAGCCGGTGAATCCAGGCAGCGGCGTGCCATCATTGGCCACGGCACTGGCGGAGTCCCAGTCGTCGTAGTCGTCGACATCGTCGAAATCGCTCCGGGTCATCGTGGTTTCACCTGTCTCGGTACTGTTGCCACCGCTCGGCGCTTCGGGGTCTTCGTAGGGCATTGCCAATATCTCGCTCATCAACTCATGGGCGAGTCCTGGCCCCAATGAGCGCGAAGCGGTGATGCGTTGGGTGCGGAAAACTGCGCCTATCGTGCTCAGCGACGCCACAAGCATGGTGCCAACAATCAGCGAACTGATCGCCACTTCGACAAGTGTCGTACCTTGGCGATTCCAGGTTTTCTGAATTTGCTGTGTCATTGTTAGGGGCTAGGGGTTAGGGGTTAGGGGTTAAGGTTAGGGGAAAAACTTTCACAACTAGTCCCTAGCCCCTAATCCCTAACCCCTTTTTTATTGAGCCGGTGCGATGGCGATGGTTACGGCCCGGTATTCCTGGGAGTTCGTGAGTGCAAAGGTCGCGGTGCCGCTGTCGGCTGCTGTGGTTTGCGTGACGTAGCCGGCACCGCCCGAAACATTACCGCCGGAAGTACCGCTTATGTCCATCGTGATCGTGGTGTGACCGGCCAAACCGGTGTCCCCCACCGTGACATTTTTATTGTCAAAACCACCCAGCCGCAGAATCATCGTGTTATCAACCGTCGTCGTGACAGCCGGGCTTGTGGGAGAACTGCTTTGTCCGGAAGCGGTTGCCGTAGCATGAATGGGGTTGGCAGTATCATGGCCCGTGAACCGCATGATCCACCCCCAACCCTTCTGTCCGTTTGCCCAAGTGAATGTCTGCGTGCTTGACTCGGCAGCAGTCGCCAACTTCCACCAGGTGCCAAATGTAACCGTGCCTTGCTCATGTCCGACATCGACGATATTCCAGCCGGCTAGTGGGGCGAGCGACGCCACTTCATCAGCATCGGTCGCCACACAGGCAACCAGCAGATCGTCTGCGCTGGTCCCGGGCGGCAGAGCAATCGCGAGGCTGGTGGCGTTGGTACTGGCCTTTAATTCCGTGAATTCCTCGAAAACGACGGGGATCACCGGAATCGTAATCGCATCGGCCGACATCTGTCGCGTACGGCCGGTGAGATTAAAGCTCTGCACATTGTCGGCTAGTGTGACGACGGAGCCGCCGTTGGTTTGGTAAGTGAGCGGATCGCCGGGCGTGCCGGACCAGGCGTAGCGGATGGTCTCCGACCGCAAATCGCCGTCGCGGTCGGGGACGGTAAATGTTACAGCCGTCGCGGTCCGCTCGCTGAATCGACGAGCATGACGCAAATCGGCGGTCAGATCGGCAAGCACCTCGGCGGCTCGGCTGGTATCGGCAGTCGCCGAGTCGTCGACATCGAGCGCCTGGCTAGAGATGTAGAGCGTCGAGGCCAACCCGCCCATCAGCACCGTGGACGACGCCATCGCCACGACCAGTTCCACCAAGGAGTAACCGAACGGACCTCGCTTGCGGTTTCGCCGCACCAGATTGGTTTTATGTCTTCCGCTCATATCAATGACTCACAATTGGCTGATGATGCCGTTTTCATCCACGTTGATGGTCAATTGTCGACTGCCTGATTGAATGACAATCGTGCCACCGCTAGTTGGCCGGCCGTAGATGTCGAATGCGAACGAATCGCTACCGCCAAAATTGGCTGACACAAGTACCGACTGATAGTTGGAATCGTCCAGTTGGAATTCATACGTTTGGTCCGCATGATCGATGCCATTGATGCCCGCGAGGATATAACGATTGCTCGCCACAAAAAACTGAACCGGTTGGTTGGTGCTAGTTCGCTTCGCTTCGCGTTGGGCTAAACGAAGATCGGCCATCACCCGTTTGGCTGCCGCATCGCCACGGTAAAAGTCCAGCGCGTCCAAATACCGAGGCGCCGCAACGGCGGCAAGGATGCCCATAATGAGTATCACAATTGTCACTTCGACAAACGTAAATCCCGATCGGAAAGTGCGATGGCGAGGTGGCGAGGTCATGGGCAACTGGCACAAGCAGACGGCCCCTCATAAAAGGTGTTGTTGTCGGCTGGCTGACGTATCGCCCGCTCACGTTGTTGGTAGATTCCACGAATGGCGACAATGTCTTCCATGATCTCAAAAAAAGCATGGACGATATCTTTGTCCCACTGCGACCCGGCACCTTCACGAAGAATGGATTCCGCTTTTTCTTGTGGCATGCCTTGTCGATAGGCGCGGCTGCTAGTCATGGCGTCGTATGCGTCGACGACCGCCAAAATGCGGCCATCCATCGGCACATGCTCACCTGCCAGACGGTCAGGGTAGCCGTCCCCGTCATGCCGTTCGTGGTGATGCAACACGCCTGGAAGGACATATTGCAGCGGTTCTAATTCCTGGAGAATGGCCCAGCCTTCGTCCGAGTGACGTTTGATTTCCGCGAATTCTTCGTCCGTAAGTTGCCCCGGTTTGTTGAGGATCGCATCGCTCACGCCGATCTTGCCCACGTCGTGCAGCAGCCCGGTCAGGTAAAGTTTTTTGCACGACTGCTCATCATATCCCAACTGCTCGGCAAGTCGCCTGGCGTAGAGGGCAACACGCTCGCTATGGCCACAGGTGTACGGGTCTTTGGAATCGATGGCTGAAACCATGGTCCGGACGACGCCGACCAGCAATTCTTCTTTTTCACGAAATAGTTCGAGATTGTTTGCATGAGATGCCAGCAATGTGCCGGCGGTGCTCAGTAGCGTGGCCTCGCTCGTTCCGAACTCGCTCTGGCTTAGTTGCCAGATATTCCCTGCGGTGAGTGTTCCGGTCGTAGTGCGTCGGTTAATGGCTAGAAACCAACCCAACTGCCCCATCGTTGTGGCAGCCGAGACCAACATAAAACTATGTACGTCAGGGAACCGTTCGCCTTCCGCGATCGAGTCAAAACTGTTTTTTACTATGGGTCCCGTGCTGGCAGACGATTGATAAGTTTCTACCAGCCATTGAAGCTGAAGTCGATCGACATTGCTTTGCTCGCCCTCTGCGACGTTCCATGCTTCAAAATCCGTGGGACTCCCATGAGCATCTGTAGGAATTAAATAGAGACTCTCCGCATAAATCGCTCCTAGCAACGTTGGAAGTGCACTGTTGATGAGTTGCCCAATATGCTGTTTTTCATTTTCTAAACCTAGTTGCTCTGCCATCGAGCGAAGAAAACTGAGTTCCTCAAAATCGTCGCTGACTTGCGTGAGGAAATAATCATTCTCCTCGCGCAGCTGAGCGATCTCTTCTTGGTGGCCATGGCTCCGAAGGGTCATCTTCGCCAAGTGGACCAGTAATTGGGGAGAGTTGGTTTGTAGAACAGCAGTCGCAATGTTCTCGACGCTTTTTCCCCGATGTACCAGCGGAACGGCGAGTAGGTGCTGGCCTTCTGCCATTTCCAATACGTTGGGCCGGCACTGCTCTCTTGTCAAGTCAAATAGTGAGAGGAGCTTTTCTTTGGGAATGGATAAGAATGCCGCATTATCTAATGTGACGAATCCACCCTTCGATTCGTCGACCAGTCTGTTCCGAGGAATCCATTCGGAATCTGATGTATAGCTCCAGAGATCCAGCAGTGTTTCAAAAGTCTCCTGCAGCGAATTGAGGATTGTTTCACCCTTAAAATCGATTGGCTCATTGATTACCAAAGCACTGGTGCTCATCGAATTTACTTTCGCATCAAAAAAGTTCCGAAAGAGAGGTGTCGGCAGTTCCAACTTCTCTATCAACCAGGACACCGCCTCCGGCGCAAGCTGCGAGGCTCATGTTAGGCGAGCGGCAATAGAGGATTCATCAGAATACTAGCACGACGCGCAAGCGAGTGTGTGTGTGCTAGACCCACTTACTTGCGCTGCGTGCTGGTAATTTTTATTCTGCCGCCCACCTAGTGCTTGGTAAATGCTCATCTGCCGACGCGCCTTACGAACAGGGAAACTCTGTAAGACAAACCCGTAATAGCTTGTTATTTTGGCACTCTTTTTGAAAAGCCGCGGATTGAACACGAATGAAACACAGATAAAAAGAAGGTTTTTTCTACGACAAAGTTGTCAATTTATCCATGTTCAATCCGTGTTTCATCCGTGGCTAAAGAAATCTTTTGTGCCTCTTGGTGTTTTTTGTGGCTATTCCTCTTTGGTTGCGTCCAGTAGCCTTGCGAGGTGATATCTGACTTTTCTTCACCGCATTCTCCTGATTCTCTCACCGAAGAATAGCTTATTGCGAAGCCAACGAGAGATGCACATGGTAACGATTGTTCTGAAACAGATGGCTCTAACGATATTCTTGGTGATTGGGGCATCTATGATTCAGGATGGGTTCTACAAGAATTGACCGTAGAGGAGTGCTAGTATTTTGAGAGAGAAAAGAAAATCGCCTGAAATTTTCGTTTGGCCCAACCACCGTGCTAAAGTCGAGCTACAGTTGATAAAAACACATCCAACCACTATGAGAATTCAAACCAATGTCACGTCCAAAAACATTTCGTAATGCATTTACGCTCGTCGAACTCGTTGTCGTGATCATGATCCTCGGCATCCTCGCGGGAGTCGCGGCGCCGAAGTTTCTGAAAACTTCGGCGGAAGCCAATGACAACGCTCTAAGACATAGCCTGACGATCATCCGTGATGCGGTCGAGATTTATACCGCACAAAACGGTGGAACGCTCCCGCCATGTGATGCCAATGGGGTCGATTTTCGAGCTGCCTTGGCACCCTTTCTCCGTGGAACATTTCCAGCGAGCCCGGCAGGGCCGGCCGCGGGCGACGCGCGGGTGGCCCCGGTGACGGGAGCTGCAACGGTAGGTGAAGCAACCCCCACGCACGGTTGGAAGTTCAACACAGATGATGGAACATTTATTATCAACTTCGACGGCGCAACTGCCTGCGATGCAGCGGTCAATTACGATGACCTCTAACGGCCTGTTGAAAAACTTGTAGGCCGGAACTCGCAGGACTCGTTCCGGCCTACGGATGTACTTCTTCAACAGGCGAGTGTGATTTTATGGATGATGGCGAAATCAAACGCATCTTGATTGTTGACGACAACATCGCTTTGGCGCGGATATCCCAGTTTGCTTTGGACAAGGCAGGATACGAGACCGTAACCATGGTGAACGGTCGTGTGGCCTTGGAAGCTGCGCAAAGCGAACAATTCGATTTAGTGATTACGGACCATCAGATGCCAGAGATGACGGGGTTAGAGCTTTGCCGCGAACTTCGCTCACTGCCAGAATACGAGGCGTGTCCCATCATTTTGCTTACAGCCAAAGGATTAGAGCTGGAACTGCCTAGCTTAAACAAGGAGTTGGGCATCGATGCAACCTTCCCGAAACCTTTTAGCCCGTCAGCGATTGTCAGAAAAGTGGGTGATCTGCTAACCGTCCCCGTTTAGAACAAGACTCATTGAATCAGCAAGGTTATCGAAGCCGTGCCGGAAGCAGGATCCCCATGTTTCGCAGTCGTCCCAGTCTGGGTTTCCCGCGCAAGATCGTTGCCTACTATATGCTGTTTTGCATGGTCGCGGTGAGCTGGCTCTCGGTTGGAGTGCTGGTCACTTCGCATACCATTCTCAATTCCAGAACCACCAGTGCTTCTCTGTCGAGACTTGGTAAGACGGCTCGTGCCATCGAGATCGAGTATCTGCGGCATGGTCCTGAAAAATTTCAAGCGATTCTGAATTGTACTCAATCAGAATCAGGCCAAGCTTACAGTTCCGTCATCTCGCTCGAGGGAAAGTATCTTGCCCATACGCAGCCCGATTTTGTGGGCAAGCGGGCGGTTGAGCCAACGGGAACGCTTCTGTGCGGGGGAAACGTCACCGGCATTCGGCACGTCGATCAGGCCAACCAGATTGTCAATGAATATCGTTCTACACTGGTGGCCAATGGAGAGACAATCGGTTCACTGCAAATTGCCGTAAAAGAACCGAGTCTCTGGACCACGCTGAGTGAAACGGCCCAAATTGCTCCTCTTGCCATCTTTGTTCCTTTGGGACTTGTGGCAATTGGTGCGGTGGTGCTATCTCGTCTTTCCCGCCCGATGGCGGATGTTGACGCGAAGCTGCGAAGCATTGCCATGCTACCTCCGGGAGCGGAGGTTCTATTACCGCCACTTCCGGCGCGAGATGCGATATCGCTGGGTTGGAACCGTGCGGCCGAGGCGCTCGGGAATCTAAAAAAGCAATCTGGGAATGGAAATCTAAACAGCCGTCTGACGGATGCCTTGGCAGCGCAAAAGCAGAATGAGATGCAAGATATTCTGCAGAATCTTTCCGACGGCATTGCGGTGACGGATGCCGAAGGGCGCATCACCTTTGCCAATCGTGCCATTGCCGCGCTATTGGACGAGTGTGAGAACGGTGCATCGGAAAACGGAGAGCTGGAAGATCGCTTGATTAAAGATTTACCCGCCCTGGCAAACTGCAAACTTTTTGACCAAGAGGCTATCCAGCGTTTGATGGTTGCCGAGATTGAGCCAGAGAGCGAGCAGTCGGCTCGCACACTCCGTGTGGCCCGACAACCACTCAGCAGCCAGCGACTACGAGGGCATGTCTGGTCGGTGCGCGATGTGACTCAGCAAAAACTTGCCAGCGCAATGCGTGATCAGTTTATTGATGCAGCCACGCATGAACTTCGGACACCCTTGTCCAACATCAAGGCCTACGCCGAGACGCTCGCTACGTGTGAATCCATCGAAGTGGAACAGCAAAAAGAGTTCTGCAACATTATCAATAGCGAAGTAACCCGCCTGGCACGATTTGTCGACGACTTGCTGAGCATTAGTAGCATGGAAGCAGGATCGCTCTCGATTGAGCGTCAGAATGTGAAGACCGAGCGTCTGTTCGAGGAAGTGGTATCCAAGATCCAACCGCTCATGGACCAAAAAGATATTTCCTTGGAAGTCGTTTTACCGGAGAAGATAAGAGATCTGCGCCTCGACAAAGATAAAATCGTTGCCGTTCTGGTGAACCTAATTGGGAATGCTGCGAAATACTCGCCCAGTGGTGGCCAGGTATTTTTGAAGATGATACTGGACCAAGAGCAACTACAGGTCTCGGTTGAAGATACCGGCCTTGGCATCGATCCTAAAGAACTACCCAAGGTATTTGACAAATTTTTCCGAAGCGAAGATCCAAGGGTTCGGGCCGAGGCAGGAACCGGTTTGGGGCTATCGCTGGCCCGAGAAGTGGTCCGAATGCATGGGGGAGAGATCACGGTCGACAGCGTGCCTGACGAGGGCAGCACCTTCACAGTGTCAATCCCGTTGGAGTAGCAGAACATCATGTTTGAAGTCGAATCGCAAGGAGCCATCGACGTGATTGCGCCGACCGAGCCATTGAATCACGAAAATGCCCAAGAGCTCAGTGAGACCCTCGAAAAGGAGTTGAGCCAAGGTCAGCCGATGGTTGTTCTCGATCTGAGCAGTGTGCCGCTGATGGATAGCGCAGGCCTGGAATCACTGCTGGAAGCACAGCAATCGCTCCAATGGAAAGGCGGAATCTTAAAACTGGCTGGGCCAACGAAATTGGGCGAAGACATTTTGCGTATTACGGGCGTCGGGGAACAATTTGAAACCTATCGAGATGTCAAATTGGCAGCGGGGAGCTTTGCGCGATGAGTCTCGCAATAGAACAAGATTCCCCCAAGGAGAAGTTCCAGCCCTTAACGGTTCCTTTGGATGGAAACGCCGAGGATGCCACGTCACGCGGCTTGCAATTTCGCGGACCGCTTGGTCAGCGACTGCTGAGCGCGAACCTGATTGCCCATGATGAGCTGGAAACGGCGCTAGGTCACAAAGAGAAAAAAGGGCAGAAGCTGGGCGAAGCGCTGCTGGAATTAGGATTCGCGACCGAAGAGCAACTGCTGCCGTTTATGGAATCGCAGTTAGGAGTTCCTGCGGTAAGGCTGCGTGAGGGAATTCTTGATCCGCTAGCTGTCAGGCTTTTGCCACGTCAGTTGGCGGAAAATCTCAACGCCCTGGCACTCTTTCGTGTGCAGAAGACGCTCACCGTCGCGATGGACGATCCGCTCGACCTCGACAAAATCGATCAGATCGAGCGATTCACCAAACTCAATGTGCGGCCCGTATTTGCATTCCAGATTGCCATGTCGCGCATGGTGCAAAGGGCCTATGACGAGGACTTTCGGGTCGATGCGGTCACGGCGGACCTTGACGAATCGGCCATGGAACTTCAGCTAGAGGTTTCGGATGTCGATGTGGCCTCGGTACACGATCTGGTCGACGGCAGTCCTGTCATCAACCTGGTCAATTATCTAATACTTCAGGCGATTCGCAAGGGAGCGAGTGATATCCACATCGAGCCAGGACGAAAGTTTGGCACGGTTCGATTTCGGATCGACGGACAGCTCGTGGAAATGCTACGGCCACGACGCGATATCTTTCCCGCCATGATTTCCCGAATCAAAGTAATGGCAAAATTGGATATTGCCGAACAGCGTGTTCCACAAGATGGACGTTTTCAAGTGGTCGCCGATGGGAAACAAGTCGATCTCCGAGTTTCTACATTGCCAACGGTCCTTGGCGAAAAAATTGTGACACGTGTTTTGGATAAGCAGCGATTGACATTCAATCTGGAAAAATTAGGAATTCCGGCAGAGACTTTGACAATGGTGAAGAGTTTGCTGAAGAAACCTTATGGCTTGATGCTCGTTACCGGACCGACTGGAAGTGGCAAAACGACGACGCTTTATTCAGCCTTGGAGCTGATCAAGTCGGTCAACCGCAACATTGTAACGGTGGAAAACCCGGTCGAATATCAGATCGAGCTCGTGAACCAGGTGCAAGTCGACAGCACACGAGGTGTCGATTTCGCCACGTCCTTGCGGTCGATTCTGCGGCAAGATCCCGATGTGATCATGATCGGCGAAATCCGCGATGCGGAAACAGCCCAGGTGGCGATCCAAGCTGCTCTCACGGGTCACTTAGTGCTTAGCACATTGCACACCAACGACAGTGCAGGCGCCATTGTTCGAATGATGGACATGGGCATCGAAAGCTATAAATTGGCTGCGGCACTGGTTGGGGTGATTGCCCAGCGATTGGTCAGAACAATATGCCCTCATTGCCGCACATCCTATTTTCCAAGTGAAGAATATCTACAGGCTGTGCAATACAAAGGGAACACGCGGCGCAGCTTCTCCAAAGGCGAAGGCTGCCGCGAATGTTTCGATAGCGGTTTTCAAGGGCGGACCGGCATCTACGAGGTGTTGCCCGCCAACACGGAGTTCCGCCGACTCATTGCACACGAGGCCCGATTGGAGACCGTAAGGCACTGGCTCCGCAATCAAGATTTACCCACTTTACTCGATGGAGGCATGCGGCTTGCCGAGCAAGAAATCACTAGCTTGGAAGAAGTGGCTCGGGTGGCATTGTTCGAGTGATGCAATTCCGTTAGCCGTCGGGCTTGCCCCGACGCGTGAGTGCCGCACCGGGACAAGCCCGGCGGCTAACAATCCAATGCACAATTTCAACTGGCAAGATGTGGGCGATTTGAAACAAAATCATGACAACTTCAATCTACGACAACACAACTTATCAGAATCCCGGCAACAATTCCGCCGGTGTTGCACTCGCTGTATTGAAGCCTCAGGAGGTACCCGAGAGCGAATTTTCTTGGGATACTCCAGACCATCATGATAGGTCGACTAAAACCGCACGGCGTGGCAAAGCGATACGCAAGCAAGATATTGCCGAGATAACCTCGCAACTGGCAATCATGACGCGATCCGGAGTCGACATTGCCTCGGCAATCACGTCACTCGCAGCCCAATGTCAGCGACCCGATTTGGCAGCCGTGCTGAGCCAAGTGCGTGAAGCGGTACTCAGCGGAAATACACTCTCCGAAGCTTTGAAACAGCACCCGGAGGCATTTGATGGCAGTTTTGTCGCCACCGTCGCTGCGGGAGAAGCTTCCGGCAAAATGGCCCAAGTATTGCAGCAACTCGCGCAAATGCAGCGAAATCAAATCCGATCCGCCCGAGCCATGCGATCGGTCATGACCTACCCAATACTGTTGATGTGCATCTCCCTTTCGGTTGTCACGGCTCTGGTAATATTCGTGCTCCCCAAGTTCTCCGAGATATTTGCCCAGTATGAGGTTCCTCTGCCAATCATCACACAGCTATTGATTGCTGTCGCGGCAGAACTGCGGTCCAGATGGTGGCTATGGGCACCCCTGCTTATGGCAAGTATTGTTGCGCTTTGGACTTGGCGGAACTCGGCAACGGGCAGACAAACACTCGATCGTATCTGGATCAATACCGTCGGGGTCCGCGATATATGTCGTACGCTATTGGTGGGCCGTACTTGTCGGCTTCTTGGGTTAATGCTCGACAGTGGTGTCCCGCTGCTCGACAGCTTGCGTTTTTCCAGGCAGGCGGTGAATAACATGCTCTTCAAGAACATGCTGGCCGAGTTGGAGGAAGCCGTGGTCAATGGCCGCAGTTTGGCGAGTGCTCTGGAGACAACGGATATCCTCCCGCGGTCGGCATCGGAAATGATTATCACGGCAGAGAAAACGGGTAATCTTGGCGAAGTGACTCGTCTGCTAGGCGAGTACTACGAAGAAGAGGCGGAAGCTCGCGTGCGACAATTGGCCGGCATTTTGGAACCGCTTATTACCGTGGTCATGGGAGTTGTTGTTGCGATTGTCGTATTGGCGGTCATGTTGCCGGTGTTCGATCTATCGACGTTTGCATCACGAGGACGCTGAGTTGAGGAAGTGGCGAGCGGGCGGTTCACCGCCCCGGGCAGGAAACAGAAAACAATGATAGCAACAAAAAAAACAGGTTGGATTGGTGTCGATATTGGCACTCGCACGGTAAAATTCGCGCAACTGCTGCGAGATCGCACCGGGTTGCGGCTCGCTGCCATGGCCGTCATTCCACGTCGACAGGCCTGGGGCGAAGAGAATCTGGCAGGCGACAACGCACTTTCCTCTGCCGACGAGATCAACACGGCCATTTCGCTCTGCCCGGAATTCCGTGGCCGGCGTGCGGCGGGATCGATATCGATGACTCTGTGCGACATGCATAGGCTGGAAGGCGTCCCCAGCACGGGACCACAGCAAGACCGCGTCATTCGACAGGCCCTCGCGACGGCAGCGCAATGCTCCGTGGACCATCTTCAATACGACTTCTGGTCGGAAGCTCCCACGCAAGATCAGCAAGAGCAGGGAAAGACTCACGTGATCACGATTCCCCGAACATGGACAGATCAACTTTGCCAAGACATTGCCAGCACAGGCTGGTCATGCCAGTTAATCGACGGGCTGCCTTTCGCACTAGCGCGGGCAATCGACATGGGTCAGACCGAGAAACTTGCCGGTCCTGTTGCGGCCCTCGACTGGGGTTATGGTTGCGCTACGTTCTGTGTGATTGCGGGTGGCATCCCTCAATATGTCCGACGACTCAAGCAATGTGATTTTCAGCGGGTGATTTCATCGATGACGGATGACCTCAACGTCACACAAGAAGAAGCGCAGCTCATGCTGCAAAACCATGGCCTGCTGCAAGATCATGGTCTGTCCGATACCACAGGCCCGCGTGCTATGAAAGCAAATGCGGGCAATGATTCAAGCACCGATGATACCAACATAATAGACAGGAAGGCATTATCGGAAGTGATCGAAAAACGCATTGCCGAGCCGGTAAGTCGGCTGGAGGAACAGCTTGATCGCACGCTTGCCCATCTAAAATTTCAGCGCAAACCGATCGTCCCTGAATGTATCTATTTGTTTGGTGGCGGCGCGACAATCCGTGGGCTCGATAGGCGGCTTGCCCAGCGACTAAGCATGGAAGTTCAAGTTTGGCAAATGGACCAGGGCGTAAACGTGGAAGCGTCGAGCAACCCAGCGGCTGATTGCCTCTTCGGCCCTGCTGTCGCGCTATCGTCACTCGCTTGGGAGAAGTTATGAAACGCCATTTGAATCTCATGTCAAGCCAGGCACGTGTCCGCGAAACGGTACGCTGGCGCACGCGCCAGTGGCTGCGCGTCTTGGCTGTTGTCGGTTTGTTTCTGGCACAATTGGGTATCATCCAGTGGTGGCGGTGCGATCAAGAGTGGGAGCAGCTCGATGTCTACGAGGCTCAATATGAACCTTTCAGACAAATGAAATCTGAGAATAAAAAAGTACAAAGACAAATCGAGACGATCCTGGATCGTGAGCGCATACCGCTTGCCCTGGCAAAAGAAAGACCGGTAGTCACTTTGTTGGGTACGATCAGCAAAGCTGTGGTGGAAAGCCAAAGGCTTGTTTACATCAAGCAGTTGGACTTTCACCAAGATATTTTGCCGACCGGCACAACCAACGAGTTGGTGGGGGATATGGTGATCGAGGGCGTCGGGATCGACGGCAAAGCGGTCGCCCAGTTAACCGAATCGCTACGTCACGCGGTTCCGTTTGCGGACGTGAAACTTACATCGACGGAAACAGTCGACACGGAAAATCAACGGATGCAAGCCTTTACGATTCAGTGTTCGTTTTAATAGCTACCCGATGTTTTAAGTTTCCCATCAACCAAGACACAGCCTCCGGCGCAAGCCGCGAGGTTTCAAGGCAAACAGGAGGTTTCAAAACAAACTTGTATCAACAGACGAACCCACGGCTTGCGCCGAGGGCTGGACTTGGAATTTCTGACTATTTGAAAAAAACATGATTCAAAACAAACAACAGAATGATGCTTTGATTGGTAGATCGCTCCACATGGTTGGGGTCTTGGCGATTGCGCTGGGAATCGGGCTCTATTATTCACTGGTCTACAAACCACTGGTGCAAAAGAGAGAAAACCAGACGTTCCGTATCGAGCAGGTGAGCACGCTGCTTGATGATGCTGGTCGAGTTCAGACGGAACATCGTCGGCTGCGTGAGCAACTGAAAAGCCTAGAAGATTCGATTGCGGCGACTCGCAGCAAACTGCCAGACGAGTTGAACGCAACGAAATTTGTGAGCCAAGTGAGCAACATCGCCAAGTCGGTGGGATTGCAGGTTGTCGACTACCAACAAGACCGGGCTCAGGTTGTACCAACTCACTCGAAAACAGAAATAAGGTTTAACTGCACTGGTAGCTATGCCAGCATCTGTCAATTCCTAGACAAAGTTGACCATCTTGCCAGGGTTGTGAAGGTTTCCAAACTCGACATTGAATCAGACCCTAATTTGGAAAGCTATCCCTTCCACGTCACTTTTTACTTGTATTACGGGATCGAAACTCACGATACCAAGGAGAGGCAGGCGGTTTTATGACCCAGCGAAAATTGCCAGACAAATTTGGTGCGACGCCCGGCAAGCTGGCGTTAATCGGTTTGCTAGCCGTCGTGCTCATTTGGGTAATCGTTCGCCAGCTGCCCGGCTCGTCGGCAGCAGTTGAAACGGTGAACTCCAACTCGGGGCAGGCTACGAGTGTGTCTGCTTCACCAAAGAGTGCATCCACGCAACAGGTGGTTCGTCGACGAAGTGCCAAAGTAATATCCTCATCAAACAAACAGTCGCCAATAGCCGGGGTCCACCAGTCGTGGCCCAAGCTGCGTATGGACGCGGTGTTAGCAGCCGATCCTTTTGCCGCTCCGCAATGGTTTACATTGGCAGTCCGCGAGAAAGCGGCACAAGACCTGCCCGCCGCGGCTGATGATAAGCAAGAGGAGATTGAAAAGTCGCTGGAAGAATTTCGGAAGCAAGGAGCGGCTATCGTCGTGATAAGTAATCGTGACAAAATGGCTACGCTTGGTTCGCATGAGGTTCGTATTGGTGATGTCGTCGATGGTTTTATCGTAACGAACATTTCAACCGAGGGGGTCGTACTTACCGAACTCCGCAAGCGGTAAGGATGGTTTCATAATAGGATTTGTCGATTCCCTAAAGAAAAAAGGGTTCTTCAGGAATTTTAGTGGATAGATTTTGGTGTAAAAAGGAGAACTACCAAGCCGCAATCTCAGCCCCTGGCTTTGCCGGGGGGTCGCGGAACGATCCACATCTCTACCAATCAGGGCTTTTCCCAGAGAGCATCTTCCCAAAAGCAACATTTTTCCGAAGGCAACCCCCCGGCAAAGCCGGGGGCTTCCATGAAAAAAAATCCCGGACACCCTCCGTTATTTGTGAAGGATCGATCGAGGGAGAACATGATCCGTAGCCTGGTAACTCAAGGCACCAACCGACATTCCCGCAGGATCGCCAGCTTGGTGATCCTGTTGGTCGGCATGGATTTCGGGCTAACCCTGGCGGCTGAACAGAAGCAGCTATCTCCCTACCAGCAAATCCCAACGCACTCGATACCAAGAGCCTATCCCAGCACCAAGTTAGAGTTGTCCAGCGGCCAGAAAAACCAGCACAACCAAACAGTTTTGGGACGTGCAGTAAGAATTGCTGACAGCAGCAATTCGGCCAATTCACAGCCTTCCAGTACGCAGCCAACCAGTGCAGCGCCCTCGAAGTCATCTTTTTCACCGGAAGACATTTTCAGCAAGTTGCGGCGCGCGGTCGGTGTAACCAGCAAAATGCCAGAGGAGCTGCCCTACCCAACTCCCGGTAAGTCGCATCGTCCTGATCAACATGTCATTCCTGTTACCAAGCCGACTGGCAAGAGCAATGTCGTCGTCGAAGGCCGCGACGGAATGATCTCGCTGATGGTACGGGATGGATCGCTTCGACAAGTGATCGCGCTGATTGCTGAGACGCAAAAGCTCAATATCGTCTTTGCCAGTCCAACCGACACGCACGTGACCGCATCGTTCGACCGTGTGCCTTGGCAGCGGGTGCTCGATTCGCTGATGTCCGCGTCGGGACACATTTGGACGAACGAGGGGAACATCATCTTTATTTCCAGTATCGAGTCGGCCGATTTTATGCCACCCGGGGCGGGAGGAAGACATGCCCAGGTGTTCGAGATCGATTTCATCTCGGCCGTGGATGCCGATCAGGCCGTGCAGGGGATGCTGTCGCCAGCCGGAAAATCTTGGGTTATGGAAACCAGCCCGCTCGATAATCGCCGCACCAGAGAAGCGGTGACCGTGGTCGACTACCCCGCCTTTTTGCAGCGTATCGACGGCTACATCTGCCAAATAGATCAACCCCCGAGACAGGTGCTAATCGAAGCCCATATTCTGGAGGTTGAACTAAAGGACGACCACCGTCACGGCGTCAACTTTGAAAATCTGGCTACGTTTCGCGGCAACGAAATCAAGCTGAGCACCGTCGGTTTCGCAAATGCCGCGGCATCCCCGGGTGCCTTTATCGGCGTCACGGGCACGGCGCTGACTGGGCTTATTGAACTGCTCCAATCAACCACCGACGCCAAAACACTGGCATCGCCAAAAATTCTCGCGGTGAGTGGGCAAGAATCGCGGATTCAGATTGGTGAACAACTTGGCTTTCGGGTCACCACGACGACTCAAACGAGCACCTTGGAAACCATCGAGTTTCTCGATGTGGGCGTGGTTTTGCGTGTGACGCCGCGAATCACTCGCGATGGCAGGGTGCTGATGCGCATCAAGCCCGAAGTCTCCACGGGCCAGGTGAGCGTCGAAACCGGTTTGCCCTCCGAGGCAACGACCGAAGTGGAAACCGATGTGCTGCTGAGCGATGGCGAAGGCATGGTCATCGGAGGCTTGATTCAGGAACAAGATGATAATATCCAGAGCAAAATCCCCCTGTTGGGTGATATACCCTATCTGGGTGTTTTGTTTCAACGACGACAGGTCGTCAAATCGCGTTCGGAAATCATTGTGACACTGCTGCCACATATCCAACCCTATACGCCTGTTGTCGCCCACCGTAATCAATATGAATTCATGCGCACGACCGACCCGCTGACGGCCAAAGCCATTTGCTCCTATCCTCGGCCGTATGAACCTAGACTCCCCGATGCGATGACCAACAATCGTCACCGCGTATGCACCTTACCTGGGCGATACTCTCCAGGAGACAGTTGTCCGACCGATTCGGACTTGACCCCGCTACCGCCCATGGAGGGCGAGCGGCAGATGAGTATTTACCAGCCGTAGCCGAAGTCGCCAGACTTTGGAACGGCCCATTCTCGAGTCATTGGCAAAGTCTGGCGACTTCGGCTACGGGAAGATTTCAATTGCCGCTCGCCTAACATCAAGCAATAGAAGACAACCCATCATGTCCAATCGATTAAACCTCCCGGAAGAGCTGGCTTCGCTCATCGAGAAGCGCGAAGAGGAAGAGCGCCGCAAGCAGCAGCAGCGACGCGCGGAGGGAGATTGTAGCCCGCAATCTGACTCTGCCGGTGAGGCGGCCGGCAATGCGCCTCCAACCGAAAAAGAGCGTCGTTCCGACAGCGACCGCCGTGAGAATAGCGACCGGCGAAAGTAAGGAACTCAGAGTGAAAGCTGACAGCCCATCCGGTGAAAATAGTGTTTTATACCGTTCAGGGTCAGCAGTAGTTTTCACTCTGAGTAAGGAATGATTCAGTGATCGGGTCGCTTGCTTTGGCGCTAAGGAACGGCTCAGTAATAACGTCGGCTTTTTTGCGCCGAGGGCGTTTCATTCCATAGCCGTGTGCTTTGTCAACTTTTATACTTTTGATAGGTCAAAGCACTAGGGTCGCCGCGCAGCGGCGCACCCTGGGTCCGCAAGCACCAAAATCCACCTTATCCCAGAGGCCATATTATCCTGTAAGGATTAAACACGTCCGAAGCAACCATTACGATTATGTGTAATCCCTACGGGATAAAATGTCGTTGGGGCACATTGACCCAGGGTGCGCTGCGCGACCCTGGGTTTTGGAATGTAACACCTTCGGTGTAAAGATTGGAGCATCACGTCAACTAAAATGGTGAAGTTAAACTTGAGCCATTCCTGAACAATCATGTTGAACGCAAACAAATGTGCAGTAAGCCCTCTTAGCTCGACTTTTTCCGTTTTTTGAGTACTTCAGATCCCCAAATTGGTATAGGTAAAAAGGGCCTCCTTGGTTCAAGCTTTTGACTTGTAACAACCAAAGTCTTGAGCAAGGAAGCCCTCATGGTTCGCGTGCCGCACGATTTCAAGCCGTTACTACAATGTCTCGTTGACACCTTTCACCGGCGAACGACGGCTCGACGATTCGTTCTGTTCTTCCTTGCCGCTATTCTAACAACAGGCGACCGAACTGTCTCTAACGTACTCCGGTTGTTGAGCTTGATTGAGACGGTCAATCCGTCGACCTACCATCGTCTGTTTTCTCACCGTCGCTGGCAATCCCGGCCCTTGGCCTACGCGATTGCCCGTTTCGTCCTTGATCGGTTCATTCCCACCGGGACGGTAAAAATCTGCGGTGACGAAACGGTGGATGGTCATCGCGGCAAAAAAGTTTACGGCAAAGCCCGACATCGCGACGCAGTTCGCAGCGCCAACTCGCACACCGTCTTTCGATACGGACACAAATGGTCCGTCTTGTCGATCCTGGTTCAATTACCTTACACCAATCGTCCCTTTGCCTTGCCGGTGCTGGTCGCTCTTTATCGCAGCAAGCAGTGCAACGCTGATGAGGGGCGTCGCCACAAAACTCCCGTGGACCTGATGTGCGGCTTGCTAGCAACGCTAATGCACTGGTTTCCCGACAGAAAGTTCGTTCTTGCAGGTGATGGAGCTTATGGAACTCATCAGATGACACGTTTTGCCTATAAACATCGAAAACGATTGTCGCTGGTAAGCAAGTTCTCGGGTGACGCAAGTCTGTTCGCGCCGCCACCCAAACGCAAGAACCCCAAAGTCGGTCGACCACGAGTCAAGGGCAAGGCCTTACCCTCACCGGCCGAGGTGGTTGCTAGGAAGAAAAAGGGGAAACGCTTACGTGTGCGGTGGTACGGCGGCGGCTGGCGAAATGTCGAAGTGATCACGGGCAAGGGCCATTGGTATCAGAGTGGCAAAGGCGCGATCGAAGTATTGTGGGTGTTTGTCCGTGATCTCAGCGGCACCCATCGAGATGAATACTTTTTCACGACCGATCATTCCATGTCTGCCAAAGCAGTCATTGAAATGTACGGCGGACGCTGGAATATCGAGACCACGTTCCAGGAAATGCGTGAACACCTTGGACTGGAAACAACACGCGGCTGGAGTCGCCAGACGGTGTTGCGAATGGCGCCCTGTCTGTTTTGTGTGTACACGCTGGTAGTGATCGTTTTTGATACGATGCCGTGGTCCAATCCACACGTCCGACTGAAGCACTGGGTTGGCAAGGAGCAAACGACATTTTCTGATATGATCATCAGTGTTCGACGCTATTTTTGGATGGAATGGATTTTTGCATGGGTGCCTGGAGGCGAGGTCGTGCAAAAATTATCCAAACCCTTGCGAGTTGTGCTAGACTTCGGGCTAGCCCAAGCCGCCTGACGGAAAAAGTCGAGCTTAGGGGCGGCAGATAAATAACTATCCGGTTTGGTAAGGGAACACTCAATCAATAGCTGCGGCAACTGGTAGGGCTCAGGGTTCAGGGTTCCGTACATAAATGCAATGCAATTCTCGAACCTTGTCCCCTCTTTTTCCTGAACCCTGAACCCTAAACCCTCTCCTGGAAATGGGGAAGTTATTTATCGGCCGTCCCTTAGTTCGGGTTTTGCACTTTTTGCTAGCAGCAATTGGTGTCGGTAAAATGCGGCCAACCGCGCAAAATCCTAAGCATGAAGAAGATTTCAGAAAGTACAGTTTTTTAGAAAGTGCTGTTTAAGCTTACCCGTGTTCAATCCGTGTTTCATCCGTGGCAAAGGCATTTTATTTGCGAATTTTTGGCTCCGGACGAAGTTTCGTCGTGGACTGGCCGCTACGGGTGGACCGATGGGAGCCGCAACGCGCTAGCGTCGGATTGTGGAGGCAACCCGCTACGCCCCGCAACCCGACGCTAGCGCCGTGCGGCTCACCCCAAAATTAGGACTTGAAGACGCACTACGTCCGCTTTTTCGGCTTTGTGCTCCAAATCGGCGTATTGATCTTTGGGTTTCGCTCTTGATTGGCCCATCGGCAGGAAAGTGCGTTCCTGCACCCGGCCCTGTTTGCTCAGAACCAAACTGCTGTAGGAAATTCCAGGAACAATAGTTAAAATGCGGACTCAATCGACACATTGCCGCGACTGTGCGACCGAGAAAATCCTTCGGTTCACATGCTAGCACAGAACCATCGTTGGATGGGTGCCGTATTGCGGCGGGCGTGTTTGGCCCTCCATCACACAGGAAAAGCAACCGAGTCCATCAAGGTGTTGTCATGAAAAAATACTGGAAGACCCTTCTGACATTCTTTCCTTCCCTCTTAATCATGATCGCGTTGGCACACGGCGCGGTTGGCGATGCGCCTGTCGAACAGCGGCTTGCGGAAGAGAAACCGAAAGAAAAATTGACAATCAAAAAAATCATGAAAGAGGCCCATAAGAAGCCGACGGAACTTTTGAAAAAAGTCGCGATGGGCAAAGCCTCGAAAAAAGAAAAAGATCGCCTGCTACATCTCTACACGGCCATGTCGAAGATGAAGCCGCCCCAAGGCGAAGCGAAGAGCTGGAAAGAAAAATGCGGCCTGCTCATCACCGCAGCCAAAGGGGCTGTCGATGGGAAAAAGGATGCCGACAAATTGCTTCGGAAGGCAGCGAATTGCAAAGGCTGTCATCAACTGCACAAGCCCGCAAAATGATTATGGAATCGCCGTGCTCGGGCGCAGCACACGGGGAATTGCGGAATGTTTTATTCGTCCATCTGCGCTGTATCAGGGAGAAGACTGTTATGCGAGTCGCCTCATTATTTGCTCTGTTACTTGTGACCACAAGTTTTTTGACACCGCCGTGCTGTGCTCAACAGCCCCAACAACGACAGCCCCAACAACGACAGCCCCAACAACGACAACCCCAACAACGACAACCCCAACAACGGGGGCGACTCGTTCAGGGCATTTTGGATAATCTCGTCGATACGCAGATACAAATCCAACCGCAACATGCAACAGGCTCGGCCATCGCACCACAGCAAGCGATGCAAACGCTCGAATCGTTCGCAAGCGAAGCAGGCAAGCTAATCGACGACTTGCGTTACGAAGAACGTTTTTCGTCCTATGTACGAGCTTTGTTGGGCGATGCGGTGCGTGTGAAAGCGGCTGCGGATATTTTGGTCAGCCGTAGCCGCACGCTGCCGGCTGGCCAGTTTTCCACCGAATACGCCGAGCTTGATCGCGGCTGGCGGGTGCTGGCTTATCGCATTCGTCAAACACCTGACATGGGCGGCGCCCTGCTGCGGCGAGTGGAGCGGCTCGACCAGTTGAGCAACGACTTGGGCCAACAACTGAAATTAGCACCCCAACTACAACGCGACGAATTGTCGCGAAGCTTCGGAACGCTCGACGGCCACCTGAACCGCTTGACCGAGGATGTGCGGTTCGATCTGAATCGTCACCCGCGACGGAATCAGTTTGCCGCGCAAATCCGTAGTCTACAGGATCGTTCCCGACAGTTGCGGTTGCTTGTCGACGGTCGCTATTCGGCCGACGACATTGTCAAGTATTACCGGCAATTTCAGAATGCCTGGCAGCCGCTGAAAAACGAACTGCGAGCGACAGGGCAACAAAATATTTTGCGTTCGATCCAGCAGGTCACCCAAACCAACGACTACTTGCAAGAGTTGCTTTGGATTGTGCCGCAACACGACAATCGTGAGATCCGCTATCAGGCCGATGCGCTGATGCGCAGCGTCGACGCGGTGAGCGAAAGTATCTCGCTGAAGGGTTTGCTGCTGCTGCCCAATGCGAATCGCATCTTTTCCAATTCCAAAGAAGTCTACTCGCTTTGTAGCGATTTTCAGCAATCGGTTCGCGCGGACTCTACCGACCTGGAAAGCTTGCGGTGGGATTTCCGCGTGCTCGACGTGGCCTGGAACGATTTGAAACAGCATCTGGCGTCGCTCAACTCACCCGACGTTGCCCCCCGTGTCACGGTCATCGACAACTCGGTAGCCGAGTTGCGAAAAGCGATTGGCATGCAACCATCGACCAACTACGAACAAACGGCCCAGTTGGTTTCGGCGCTCGACAACATGACCGATCTGTTTCATCAGGACATCCGCCGCACAGTCGGTCAGTCGGGCCAGTACTCAGCCCAGTTCCGCGACGGAGCGGTTCAAGCATCGCAGACTTTTCATAACACGGCCCACACGCTGCACGACAGTCTGATGCAAAACATCAGCGAATCCTTGTTGCAGCAACAAAGCCAACTGCTGGCGAGCCAGTGGAACCAGTTGCAGCAATATGTTTCGCAAACCACCACCAGCGACCAAGCCCAACTTTATCGGACCTATCAAACGATCGCTCCGGCCGTGGCGAAGTTGCAAGTGATGCACGCGTATTATTGACTTGATTTTGACGTGAACCGCACGGCGCTAGCCGCGGGTAGCGGGGCGTAACGGGTTGCCTTCGGCACCCGACGCTAGCGCGCCAGCGGCTCAGTCAACAACCCCAATTCTTAGCTGTGGCTAAGCAATGTTTCACTGGGACCGAGGACTGTTTCTGACTCAAGCTCAATTGGCTGTCGATGTGTGCCGCCGCCAGCCGCGAGGGTTTATCTCGCATGCGCATGCCGATCATATTGGGACGCACGAGTTGGCGCTTTGCACGCCGGAGACAGGGCGGCTCTACCAACATCGGCGGGGAAAGCATCGACGCCTGTTGGAATTGCCCTACCGCCAGACCATCGAGTTTGGCGGGATGCGACTGACCACCTATCCGGCCGGGCATTGCCTCGGCTCGGCCATGTTATTGGCAGAGGGGCTACTGGCAGAGGGGGTGCTGGCCGGGGGTGGCGAGCGGTCGCTGCTCTACACGGGCGACTTCAAGCTGGGCCCCTCGGCGACGGCTGACGAGGCCGAGTTGCCGCAAGCCGACATCCTCATTATGGAAAGCACGTTCGGCCGACCCAAATACCGCCTGCCGCCGCGGGAGGAGATTGTGGCCGAGCTGGTCGTTAGCGCTCTGTGAACTCCGTCATGCCAGGAGCGTAATTCAGATCTTGACAAGCCGACGTCGTGAAGCACGCCTCTGGCGGCGGCGCTGGTTGGCCTGATCAAGTTCGCGCTGGCGATCTTCGCTGCGATGCTCAGGGTGTGCCTTGAGCCATCGGTCAGGTAGCAGCTCGGAGAGCTGTTCACGCTGGTCCCTTGAAAGCGATTCGAACGTGGTTTGGGCGTCGCCCACCCGCAAGTACTCGGGAACGATCTGAGGAAGCCGGACGAGAACATCGTTGAGATACGGGGTGACGTGGACATGATTAGAACGAGCACTCTGGATAAGCGTGTACCAGACGCATGCCGCGCGACCACCCGCATCGCTCCCAAAAAATTGGTAATTTTTTCTTCCAATAACCGAGGGGCGAATGACTCTTTCTGCCATGTTGTTATCGATCGCATAGCGCCCGTCGGTTGCAAATCGCGTCATCGCGTTCCAACGATTGAGCAGGTAGCCGATCGCTTCGGCCAACTTGGTCGAAGGCCGTACCGTCGGCTGCACTTCGGTGAGACGATCGTGCAGAAGGGCAAGAATGGGAACCGACTCGCGCATGCGCACTTGTCGTCGCGTTTCCACATCGGCATCGGCCAGGCGATCCTCGATGTCGTACAGTTGCCAGATCCAAGCGAGCGCCTCGTGCGCAAGTGGCTGCGTTGAGACGGCGCACGCTTCGTCGAACTTCCGCCGCGCATGGGCCCAACAACCCAGATCCAGAAGTCGGCCATCCGATTCCTTGACTAGGGACGTGTAGACACTGTAACCGTCGGTTAATAATCCGCCTTGAAAATCATCAAGTATTTCCCGCGGACCTGCGCGGGATCGATCAAGTCGATAGTCAAATAGTTGGTACGGATGCTGGTCATCGCCAACGTAGGCCCAGAGATAAACCAGCTTGGTCGCCCCAGCCCCGGGACGCAGGACACGGGCCGTGGTCTCGTCGGCCCGTACATAAAAACTATCCAGTACTTGGGTGCGAATCAGATCCCACACCGGCAGCAGACGCTCGCCCGTTCGCACCACGGCGTTGCTCAACACGCTGCGGTTGAACCACATCGTGGTGGTGGAACGAAGCTCTTCCTGGAGACGATACAGGGGCAGGTGACGCTCGAACTTGGCGTGTGCCAGCCAGGCTAACGTGCTGGCCCCAAATATCCCTTTTTCGTTGATATTGGGTGGCTTTTCGCTGGTGACGATCTGCTGGCCATCCCGGCTAACAGGGCAACCGTAGGTAAACCGAACGTGCTCGGCGATGTAGGCGCTAGACTCAACATATTCTAGTTGCCGTGAGATCTGCTCGGAGATCACCGTCCGCTTGCCGCCACATCCACAAGGACAATCGAGTTCTTCCGGCGGCAGTGGGTGTTCAAAACGCTGGACCGGCAAGCACTCGGGGAATTCAAAACGTTTGCGCTTCTTACGGCGTTTCTTGCGTTTCGAAGACGATTCATCGTCTGGCTCTTCTTCGTCGGTCGCCTCGTCATCCTCGCTAATCTCGTTGCCCTCGATCGACTCGGGATCAAAAAGAAGCTTTTGATCGGGAGAAGGGATAAACCGTTCACGCCGTGGAGAAAAGAGTGCCTTACGGAGTAAGGTGATTTGCTCTTGCATCACCTCGATGTGATTCTGCAACGATTCAAGAGTTGCCTGTTGCTCGCTATTAACCCTTTTGAGATGTGCGATCTCGGCGCGCTGCACTTCGATCTCTTTTCGGAGTTTGTCGGATTCCATCGACAACGTTTCGGTCCTTGAAGGTGCGTCACGAAATGGCAAATGATCACACACCGTTGGTGTAGAACACACATGTTTATTTATCGACAATTCACGTTGCGCGTCAAGGTGGTTTCCAAGGCGATTGAGTAATTTGTTTTGCCTGCTCACGACGCCACCACTTGCGACGTTTGACACTCGATAGCTCGATGCCTTCCAGCAACAATCGCAGGTCGTCCACATGCAGTGTCAAGTAATCACCGGGGGATGCAATCGCCCCTCCATGGTCGGCGCCACGTAGTGTCTCGGACGTTCCTCGTTCAAGATGCTTGTAGAGGATGATCGTGCCGTCACCCGTGAAATAGAGTACCTTCAACCGGTTGCGGCGTCGGTTGAAAAACAAGAAAAGATCTCCGTCTTCAATCTGTTTGCCAAGCTCCTTTTCGACGATACCGATTAATCCACAAAAACTTTTACGCATGTCCGTGGGAGCCAACGCGGCGAAGACTTTTATTTGGGATGGCACAATCAACATGACGCCACCTCACGCAACGCCTGCAATACGTCCTTCACTGTCTCACAATCGGTGCCGTGAGGCACATCCACAAAGACTCCCTGCTGCGGCAAGTGAATACGCAGCGTGGACGCAGGTGTCGTCCCCTCGATCCGCACAGGCACCAGTTGGGTGCCCTGGACGGCGTTACGACTGGTTTTAAGAGACTTGGTCGAACGGCTCCCCTGCTCTGGGGAGGCTTGCTGCTCACGGAACTTACGCTGCCAGGCATAATAGCTGGTTTGTGTAATCGAGTTCTGGTGGCAAAACGCCGCGATGCTCAAGCCGCTTGAGGACTGCTGTTTCAGTAGGCCACGCCAGTGGGACTCTTGGGATTTGTTTCGATTGGTCATTGTGCTCGTTCCTGGAATAAAGGGAATGGTTCACCTCTATTAGGATAGCGCGCAATTTTGGGACGCTGTTCACAGAACGCTTACAGCTGGTCGAATTGGTTCGCTCTACGTTGGCCGCCGACGAGACGCCCGTCTTGCATCTCTATCCGCTCGGCAAAGGGCAAGAAATCTCGCGGCTGTTGACCTCGGCCGGCATTCCCGTGCTGCAACATCCGATTGTCTACGCGGTGAGCCAGGTTTACCAAGAGTGTGGCGTCGACCTGGGCGACGTCCGCCCTTACGACAAAGAAACAGTTCCGCAAGGCCGTGTGCCGCCCGGTCATGCGGTGGTGACGATCCCCCGCGGGGCGAGCAAATTTCGCCTGCAGGGAATCCGCCGGCCCGTGACAATCGCGGTGACCGGTTGGGCGATCGACTCGTCGGCCAAGTATCGGCTGGGCGTCGATCATGCGCTGCCGCTGTCAGACCATGCCGACTACGACGAGTTGCTCGAAACGGCCGAGCGGGTCGGGGCGACAGAAATCTACTGCACGCATGGCCCACGCGAGTTTGTCGATCACCTACGTGAAGCAGGCTACCCGGCGATGCCGGTGACCGGCAGCTATCAGTCACGGCTGTTTTAGGGAAGGCGCCGGGCGCCTGCTTAAAAAATCAACAAAAGCTCAAAGCCCAGGGGTTGCAACCCCTGGGCTTTTGCGTAACAATGCTCCCGTCAGAATAGTGTACATAAGAACACTTCTTCCCACGAGGAGCAAGCATGTCCATCTCGCGCTTCGATTTTGGGGGAATAGGCCCCAGCGCTCCACCGCCCGATTTCTCTTGGTTTCACGTCGTATTGACAACCTACGGCGCCTGGCTCCCTGGCGACGTGCGGGGGTTTCGCACGCGTCACCATCGGGAACATATCGAAGGCGACTACAAGTCACCGCCGCCTCAGGGCGTGTACACCGAGCGGTTGCATCGCAGCCAGGCACTGCTGAAGCAGCCAGAGGTGCGGCTTACCGCTGGGCAACAAGAGACTGTGGGCAAGCAAGGCGTTAGTCCATCGCCTACGCAAACAGGGTGGGTTGGTCCTCTCTGCCGCGGTGTTGAGTCAGCACATTCATCTTTTGGTAAAACTACCGTCATCCCAAACCAAGAACTGGGTCGGCGCGGCTAAGCGACATGCATGGTACGAGTTGCGCGACCATGGCTGGAAAAAGAAGCTGTGGGCCAAAGGGGGAAAATTCGCACCGGTTGTCGATCGACGGCATTTGCAGAATGCCTTGCGGTACATCATTGCACACGAAGCACAGGGCGCATGGGTATGGGCTTGGGAAGGATTGGCAGATCACCTCGTGGGAAATATGCGCTACCGAAACGGTTGACGCTTTCACCCACATCAAACAGACACCAACGGCAAAGCCCAGGGGTTGCAACCCCTGGGCTTTTACCATGCAACCCCTGGGCTTTTACCATGGAACGACAAATAATTTCACCAAACCAGATCAAAAATCTCCGTCGTTGACTGGCGGCATATCTTTCTCGAATGTTGAGCCGAGAAACAGGTCAGACTTTTTGCTATTCGAAGTCATAATCTGGCCATAAACGCGGGGATTGATCTGATCGCCGAGAAACTGCACCGAACCACCAACGAAGGCGACGTTGACCCCGCCTGGATGATTGCTTGTCGGGAAGCCGTCTCTCTGTTCGCCTGGATTGTTTGATACCCAATCGGTGCCAACTTCCGAGGCATCTTCGTAATCATCAGATTCTAAATTTCCGTTGATGCGTTGATAAGACGGACTTGCGTTAGCAATATCTCTCGGCTGTGCCCAACAGAAACCGAAATGATATTTCTCGTCCGGGACACCTGACGACCCGTATTCATTTTGAAACTTGTATGCCCAAGTAGAAGCCTGCAAACTTTCCGATAGCATCAGCGTTCGGGAAGTGCCATCGCCTTTGGCCTGGATGTATGCAATGGTCATCACAATCTGTGGTTTCGTGTCATTGTAATCAGCAGGGCCCATGAGATCGTTGCTACTAAATTTGCGACCGCGATCAAAAAACACACCGTTCGCGGGATTCTCTTCTTGCTTCGTAAATGGAGAGCCTGAAGGGCTAGGGTTTGTCGAACTGAGATAAGTTTGCGATCTCTCGATCCAACCCGCATTGGCGACATAAGACAGATTCGGATTGCCTGGTGTCAGAGGCGGATCACTCGGACAAACCAAAATCTCAACCTCCGATAGCCCACTGCCCGGATTGCCCGTTGTCAGTAGCTGGGTGATATAGCTGCTATCAGACGCATTGTTCTGTGACCAACGATCAAACAGCGGCTTGAGTTCCATGTAGGGAAAAGCCGTCACGACCCAACTGGCGCGGATTTGGTTCTGCGTGCCTTGCACGCCCAGGTTGTTGGCGTAGCCGGGCAGATCACGCAGTGACGACTCGCGGTTGGTCAGCGCCATCTGCAATTGTTTCAAGTTGTTTGAGCAACCCATCAATCGGGCTCGCTCCCGGGCCATCTGCACGGCAGGTAGCAGCAGTCCGACCAGCGTGCCGATGATCGCAATGACGACCAACAGCTCAACCAAAGTAAAACCTTTTTTTACCATCTTACGCCGCGATTTGCGCGCACCGTGTGCGGGTGTTTGCAAGTCTTTTCTGATTGCAACCTTGTCACGTGTTGGGATGTGCCTCATCTCGATTCTCCTATGTAAGTGCGAAAAGTGTGAATCGTCTCTGCCCGTGGCCCGAAGAAACTATCGATAAATTCTGCTAATGAAAAAAATGACGTGATCAATGTGAGACTTGAAGACGTACCAACCAATTGTCTCAAATTACTGCCCCTTTGTCCAGCAAAATCGAATTATCCGCAATTCAGGGCCGTAGGTCTCGTTAAATACGCAAATTCACGCGCCACCAGGGATTAGGCGAGCGGCAGAATAAAAATTACCAGCACGCAGCGCAAGCAAGTGGGTCTAGCACACACTCGCTTGCGCGTCGTGCTAGTATTCTGGTAAAATTTTCAATTGCCGCTCGCCTTAGGTCGTTTTTCATCCCCGGTTGATGCCACCGGGTGGGCGCTGGTATGTTGCGGGCCTGGCGCAAGGGGTTCGTAGACATGTAGGCCGGAACTGCGCGGAGCTTGTTCCGGCCCACAAAAAAATCACCGCATCGTTGGGACGCGGCTGGCTCAAATTTCTTTTTTTCAGGAGATTACTTAAATGTCGATGTTTATTGGAGAAGCGCTGGCAGGCGATGGCAACGAAATTGCTCATATTGATTTGTTGATCGGTGACAAAGAGGGCCCGGTTGGCGCCGCCTTCGCCAGCGCCTTGGCGCGGCAGAGCGAAGGGCACAGCAATCTGCTGGCCGTGCTGACGCCCAACCTAGCGGTGAAACCGGCAACCGTGATGATCACCAAAGTCACGATCAAAGGCATGGGGCAGGCGGTGCAGATGTTCGGTCCAGCCCAGGCGGCCGTGGCTAAGGCCGTGGCTGACTCGGTTGGCGATGGGGTGATTCCCAAGGACCGGGCCGAAGACTTGGTCTGCGTTTGCGGCGTGTTCATCCATCCCGAGGCGGCCGACGACAAAAAGATTTACGACTACAACTACGAAGCGACCAAGATGGCCATCAAAAACGCGATGGAAGGAAAACCATCGGTCGACGAAATGCTCGCCGGCAAAGATGAGGCGGCCCATCCGTTTCGTGGTTTTTGAGAAGCGAGGCGCGAGTTGGGGGGGCGCGAGGCGCGAGTTAAGGAAACAACTCCCCACCCGCGTCTCCCCACCCCCAACTTCCCCCCCATGAAAAAAATCCTTCTCTGTCTCGACGCCGATCCGCAACCGAGCGTGTTCGACAGTGTCGTTGCGATTGATGCAGGCGTAGACCATCTGTTGCGCCAAGGCGGAGTCGAGGCCTGCGATGTCCGCGATCTGGTGCATGGCGCGATGTTCACCCGTGGTGGCAAAACGCTCCACAACACGGCCCTGTTTATCGGCGGCTCGGATGTCGAGGCGAGCGAGCGGTTGTTGGCGGCGGCCGAGGCATGCTTTTTTGGACCGGTGCGCGTTTCGGTGATGCTCGACCCCAATGGGGCGAACACGACTGCGGCCGCGGCGGTTGTTGTTGCAGCGAAGCATGTTTCTTTGGGACCTGAAACCGTGGCAGTTGTTCTCGGCGCCACGGGTCCGGTGGGCAGTCGCGTGGTACGGCTTCTTGCCCGCGAAGGGGTGAAGGTGCGTGTCGTATCGCGGCAGGTTGCTCGGGCTCAGGCAGTTTGTGACCGGGTTGCCGGCAGCGTGCATAACGCAAGTTTGTCAGCCCTGTCAACAAATGGTCAGCGCATGAGCGAAATTCTGGACGGGGCGCAGTTGGTCGTTGCAGCCGGTGCGGCCGGCATCGAGTTGCTCTCCCGTGCCGATCGGCAAGCAGCCGAATCGCTGGCCGTGGCCATCGATCTGAACGCCGTCCCCCCCGGCGGCATCGGCGGCATCGACCCGCAAGACATAGCCACAGAGCGCAAAGGGGCCACAGAGCGCAAAGGACAGCGTTGCTACGGCGCGTTGGGCGTCGGTAGACTGAAGATGAAAATCCACAAGGGTGCCATCGCAAAGCTTTTCACGCAGAACGACTTGGTGCTGGATGCGGAAGAAATTTATGCGTTGGGCCGTGCGATGATGTAGATGAGGCAGCACAATCGGTGCAGCTCTCCCAAACGGCAATCAGCGGCATATTCTGAAAAACGCGGGCCGCCAAGCTCTCAATTACGTTCTACATTTCTATATTGCACCGCAAACAGCCGTGCATCGCCAGATGCCGCTGCGGCGCCGAGCTTGTTCCGGCCTGCTGTCAAAATTACTTGCGAACCGAGAATAGCCATGCCTGCTGTCAAAGAAATGTCACCCGCAACCGAGCTGAAACAGATCAAAGAAAAATCTGACGGAACCTTGATCGATTTCAATGAAGGCGATTTAAGAAATACTCTGATCCAAGCTGCAGGTAATCAATTGTCGATGGTGACGGCAACTTCCGCACACAGCATCGAACAGCAAATCAAAGCAATCCGTAGTAGTTCCACTGAGTTCGAGGACATCCTCGAACGTGTGACTACGGTGCGAGACAATGTTTGCCAGATCGACACGAGCATGTGCAAGGTTGTCGAGGAGGCTCAAGGTAGTTCGCAAGAGCTTCAGCAAGTTACCGGAAGAATGCAGGTGTTGGAGGAACACTTCGCTTCGATCAATGGACTGGTGAAAATGGTCAACGATATTGCTGACCAAACCAATCTGCTTGCGCTCAACGCGACGATCGAAGCGGCTCGGGCAGGAGAAGCCGGGAAGGGATTCGCCGTGGTCGCCAACGAGGTGAAGGAACTATCCGGAACCACGAAAAAGGCGAACCAGGAAATCCAAGACACCTTGAGCCAGATCGGAAAGGCAATCACCGATCTGTCGCACAGTGTTGGCCAATCGGAAGAAAAGATGAACCGGTCGATCGAAGCCGTTGATGTTGCTAAAGAGAATGCGTCGAAAGTCCAGGTCGACATATCTCACTTTGGAACAAAACTCCAAGCGACTCTCCTTCAATTCAGCGAACTTGATCGCTCCTCTGTGGGAGTGGAAAACAACGTGCGAGAGATGAACACAATCGGCAAGACCTTTACCTATCTGTTGGAAATGATGGTGATGCAAGGGGTCTTTGGTAACACTTTAGACCCACTCGAGCGACTCACGCCCGTCGTCGAAGGCAGTACGTTCAGCGCTCCCCGCCGGTTTGCGGCTTCGGAAAAAGAATACGTGCTGAAGCCGAACGATATCTTGATCTCGGCAACCGACACGCGTGGGGTGATTACCTTTGCCAACAATTGCTTTTACGAGATCGCTGAGTACGAGCCGGGCGAACTGGTAGGCCAACCTCACAACATCATTCGCCATCCCGACATGCCCAAAACGGCATTTGCCGATCTATGGGCGGTAATCCAATCGGGAAAACTGTGGCAAGGCTACGTGGCCAACCATTCGAGGAATAAGCGACTCTACTGGGTAAAAGCCACGGCATTCCCTTGTTTTGAGAACGGAAAAATCGTCGGCTACCTGTCGATCCGCACCAAGCCAGATCGCGAAAAGATTCAGCAAGCGGCAGGTGCCTATCGACTGGTTCCGTAAACTGGGGTTGGAAACGGTTCCTCGGGTAGGGTATAATTCAGATGTCCAGAGCGACCCGGACGCTCGAAGCGTCGACGCTTCGAGCGTCCGGGCCGCTTGCGGATCAGGTCGCTTATTACCCTATTGACCGCCATGCTGCAATTGACTGCGAAAATCTCGATCCTGCTGCTTGCCCTCTCGACGGGGATTCCTCACCCTTGCTTTTGCGAAAGCTCGTGCCGAGCGGCGACCGCAGTTGCAGCGGGTGCATCATGCCCCCACTGTGCGACACAGAAGGCAAGCTCCGATCCCGACGGATCAGATTCCAACGGGTCAGATCCCGACGGATCGAAACCTGCGCCTTGCCAATGCGGTTGCGGCAAAGTGCTTTGTGCGGTCATCGCTCCGATAGGTCAGGTTGCGGGCAGTGATATTTTCGTCGGTGCCTTTCTTTTGTCGGCGGGCGTTTGGCAGTCCGTTTCTGTTGATGACCTGCAAGGAATCGCCCGTTGTAATACGGGACAATTCGATACGGGGCAATTGGTTGCCGGCTACCACTGCGCGCTGCCGATTCTCTTTGAACATCTCTTGTTCTAGGCCCGGTTTCTTACCGTGTGCCGTTATTTGCATGAATCCGTTCTTGCGGACGGCGCGAACGTACTTGCGTTGAAAATTAGGTTGCGCTGTCGTTAGCGCCGTCCGCCAGGACGGACACCCAACACTTCCGTCTGCCACTTGGCCAGATCAGGGTTATTGCCATGACCAATCCGTTGAAAAAATTGCCCGTTATCTCATTGCTCGCTGCAGCCGTCCTTGCATCGTTCATCGGCTACCAAGTCGGCGTTCGGCGAGAGTTACACAAGCTGGACGCGACCGCCGGCGGCGGCAGCACCAAATGGACTTGCGCGATGCACCCGCAAATCATGCTGCCAAAGTCTGGGATGTGTCCAGTCTGTTTCATGCCCTTGATCCCGCTGGAATCAGGCGAAGGAGAAGACCCCAACCCGCGCGTGCTCACGATGTCGGCGGCGGCCGCGGGGCTGGCCAACATTCAAACCGTGCCGGTGCAAAAACAAATTGTCACCAACACGCTTCGAATGGTCGGCAAGGTGACTTACGACGAAACTCGTTTGGTACACATTACTGCAAGGGTACCCGGGCGGCTCGACCGGTTGTATGTCGACTACACGGGCGTTGCGGTCAGCAAGGGCGACCACCTAGTCATGCTCTACAGCCCTGATTTGGTCGTCGCGCAGCAGGAGCTGCTTCAATCGCTCCGGTCGCAGCAACGGCTTGGCCCAACCGGCGCTAACATATCACTGTCCCAAAACTTAAAGTCCGCCGAAGAAAAACTCCGCTTGTTGGGGCTGTTGCCCGATCAGATCGAGCAGATAAAAACCCGGGGCACGACGACCGACCATGTAACGATCTACTCCCCAACGAGCGGCATCGTCGTTCAGAAAAACGCCAACGAAGGAATGTATGTTGAGACCGGCACCAGAATCTACACGATTGCCGAACTGAAGCACCTGTGGGTTACTATCGATGCGTACGAATCGGACCTGGCCTGGCTCCGCTACGGGCAGCAAGTGGAATTCACCACGGAAACCTACCCGGGCGAAATCTTTGCTGGTCGTATCGTATTTATCGACCCGGTACTCAACGAAAAAACACACACGGTGCGCGTGCGCGTGAATGTGCCAAACGAAGCGGGGCGGCTCAAGCCGGGCATGTTTGTGCGGGCACGCGTGTTGAGTCGCATGGCCGCGGGGGGGCGGATTGTCACCCCCAGCTTGGCCGGAAAATGGATTTCGCCCATGCATCCGGAGATCGTCAAAGACCACCCGGGAACATGCGATATCTGCGGGATGCCGCTCGTGCCCGCCGAAGAGTTGGGGCTGGTACCAGGAGACGCCGAAGCAGAACCCTCGCTGGTGATCCCCGCAAGTGCCCCGTTGATAACCGGCAAACGGGCGATTGTTTACGTCCGGCTTCCCGATCGAGAGAAGCCAACCTTCGAGGGTCGCGACGTGGTGCTCGGTCCTCGTACGGGCGACCAGTACATTGTCTACCACGGCCTGGAAGAGGGTGAGCAGGTAGTCGTCGCGGGGAATTTCCTGATCGACGCCGACCTGCAAATCAAAGGCCGCGTGAGCATGATGAATCCGGAACCGAGAGCCACGCACAAAATTCCCGCCGAATTCGCACGGCAGCTTGCGTCGTTAGTCGAATCGTATTTTCGCCTGCAAGGGGCAATGTCCAAAAAAGGGCATCCCGAGGTGCCTGCTGCCGCGGTCGAACTACGCCTTGCACTCGCGCAGATCGAGGATCATTCGCTCGGGCAAGAAGCAAGTGAACAATGGCGTTCGGCCCGAACAATTCTGCAAAACCAATTGACACCCAACTGGGAAAAGATGCCGACACTTGCTCAAAACGTACACTTCCAGCGGCTGTCGCAGACGATGCTCGGGTTGGTCGGCCAGTTTGGCAATCCGTCGGCCGAGACTGTGTACAAAGCGTTTTGCCCAATGGCATTCGACAACACGGGCGCCTTCTGGCTCCAGCCGACTGAGCAGATTGTCAATCCCTACTTCAGTGGCGTCATGCTCCGTTGTGGCAGTGTAAAGCGGTCTTTTAATCCGACGTTTATCGAAGCGAGCGCCCCACAATGACAGACACACCCAATACCTTGCCGCCGCAAAAAGATTTGATTGGCGCAGCGATCGACGGCGTCATTCGATTCTGTCTGGAGAACAAGCTGATTGTTTTCTTGGTGACCGTGGCGATTGTTGGCTGGGGCGTGATGGTGATGCCATTCGATTACGAGTTGGCCCACTTACCGCGGAACCCGGTCCCCGTGGATGCCATTCCCGATATCGGCGAGAACCAGCAGATCGTCTTCACCCGCTGGATGGGCCGGTCGCCGCAAGACATTGAAGATCAGGTTACCTATCCACTCACCGCCAGTCTGCTCGGCGTGCCGGGGGTGAAAACCATTCGGAGTTACTCGTACCTGGGCTTTTCGAGTATCTACGTGGTGTTCGAGGAGGATATCGAATTCTATTGGTCGCGGTCGCGGATTTTGGAGCAGCTCAACGTTGCACAGCGCGATTTGCCGGAAGGTGTCACGCCCACACTCGGGCCCGACGCCACGGCACTGGGACAGATTTTTTGGTACACGCTCGAAGGCCGCGACCCTGAAACGGGCAAACCGGTCGGCGGTTGGGATTTGGACGAGCTTCGTTCGACCCAAGATTGGTATGTCCGCTATGCGTTGCAGTCGGCCAGCGGCGTGAGCGAAGTCAGCTCGGTGGGCGGTTTTGTGCGGGAATATCAGGTCGATGTCGATCCCGATGCGATGCGCGCTTACGGCGTGACGCTCAACGAAATCTACAACGCCGTGCGCAAGTCGAATGTCGACGTCGGGGCGCGCACCATCGAAATCAACAACATCGAATACGTCATCCGCGGGCTGGGGTTCCTCAAAAATATCGAAGACCTCGAACAGGCCGTGATCAAAGCAAACGACAATGTGCCCGTCACCATTCGCAACGTGGCCCATGTGACGCTCGGCCCAGCGCTGCGCCGTGGTGCGCTCGACAAAGGGGGTGCCGAGGCGGTTGGGGGCGTTGTGGTGGTTCGCTACGGCGAAAATCCGCTCGCGGTGATCAAAAACGTCAAAGAAAAAATTGCCGATCTCGCGCCAGGACTGCCCAAGAAAACGTTGGCCGATGGAAGAGTATCGCAAGTGACCGTCGTACCGTTTTACGACCGGACCGAGCTGATCCACGAAACGCTCGGCACGTTAGAAACGGCCCTCACCGAAGAAATCATGGTGACGATGATCGTCGTGATCGTGATGATCATGCAATTGCGCTGGAGCTTGTTGATCTCGGCCCTACTGCCGTTTGCTGTGATGATTACGTTCATTTGCATGAAGCAGTTTGGCGTTGATTCCAATTTGATGTCGCTCTCGGGCATCGCCATTGCAATCGGCACGATGGTCGATATGGGCGTGATTCTTTGCGAAAACATACACAGGCATCTGGACGAAGCGGAGCGGGATGAAAATAACCATGAGTCGCAAAAGGAAATCATCTTCCGCGCCGCCAGCGAGGTTGGCCGGCCGGTGCTCACGGCGATTCTCACGACGGTCGTCAGTTTTCTACCGGTGTTTGTCATGAGCGGAGCCGAAGGCAAACTGTTCAAACCGCTCGCCTACACCAAAACATTTGCGCTGCTGGCGTCGGTAACCGTCGCGCTAACGATCCTGCCTGCCGTAGCGCACCTGCTCTATTCATTCCGAACACAAAAAAATCACGACAGCGAGCCGGGTCGTCCCCGACCCCGACAAAACCCCCGGCAACAAAAATCAAAGCTCCGGTTCCTACGCACCATCAACATCATCGCCATTGCCGTCGTGCTCATCTTCCTAACACGACACTGGATGCCACTGGGCCTCGACAAGGGCATGCTCCGAAACGGCACGTTCATCACCGTCACACTCGCCAGCCTGCTCGCCGTTTTCCTGCTCATGATGAAATACTACGAGCGATTACTGCGCACGTTCCTAGAACACAAACGGCTGTTCTATCTGATGCCGACGTTCACCGTCATGTTGGGGCTGGTCGTTTGGCTCGGCTTCAACACGGTCTTCGGTTTCCTTCCGACCGCGGCGAGCAAGCTCGGCATTCCGGAGAAGTTGACGCGGGGCAACCCGCTGTGGACTTGGGCAGCGCACGAATTTCCCGGCTTGGGGCGCGAGTTCATGCCGCCGCTGGACGAAGGCTCGTATCTCTACATGCCCTCGACGATGCCCCATGCGTCGATCGGCCAATCGCTGGAAATTCTCCGCAAGCAAGACATGGCCATCAGCGCGATTCCGGAGATCGAAACGGTGGTCGGCAAAATCGGCCGCGTCGAGAGCCCGCTCGATCCGGCACCCGTTTCGATGGTCGAAACGATCATCACCTACCGCCCCGAATATGGCCCGCCTGATCCCAAGACCAAAAAGCGGCGTCGACTTTGGCGTCCGAAAATCCGCACGCCGGATGATATCTGGAAAGAAATCGAACGGGCCGCCAAAATGCCTGGCAGCTCCAGCGCACCCCCGTTGCAACCGATTGCCGCACGAATCGTCATGCTGCAAAGCGGCATACGGGCACCCATGGCGGTGAAAATCCTCGGCAAGCGGCTCGAAGACATCGAGCGCACCGGCTTCCAGATTGAAAAACTCCTCAAGACAGTTCCCGGTGTCGCCCCGGCAACCGTTCTGGCTGACCGAATCATCGGCAAACCCTATTTAGAAATCGACATCAACCGCGAGTCGATCGCTCGCTACGGCGTACGTATTCGCGATGTGCAGGACACGATCGAAACGGCAATCGGCGGAAAACGGGTCACCACCACCGTCGAAGGCCGCGAGCGCTACCCGGTACGCGTCCGCTACCAACGCGAGCTGCGCGACTCGATCGAATCGCTCGATGATATCCTGGTCGCCTCAAGCGATGGCACGCAGGTCCCCTTGGGGCAGCTCTCCAAAATAAACTATGTCCGCGGCCCGCAAGTGATTAAAGCCGAAAACACAAGCTACGTCGGCTACGTGATCTTCGACAAGCAAGATGGATACGCCGAGGTCGACGTGGTGGAATCATGTCGCCGCTTGTTGGACCGAAGCATCGACAACGGCGATTTGATTCTGCCGCCCGGCACCGAGCGGCCGACTTTCATCGGCAGCTATGAAAACCAGGTCCGTAGTGCGAAGACCTTGGCGGTGGTCGTGCCGCTGGCGATGTTTCTCATTTTTATCATTCTCTATTTGCAGTTCAAACGCACCTCGACCACGCTGCTGGTTTGGGCCGGCGTGCTGGTCGCCTGCTCGGGCGGCATGATTATGTTGTGGCTCTACTCGACCGATTGGTTTGCCGACTTTGCGATCTTTGGCATCAACATGCGCACGCTCTTCCAGGTTCATCCGATCAATCTGAGTGTGGCGGTGTGGGTTGGATTTATCGCGCTGGTGGGCATCGCGACCGATGACGGGGTGATCGTGGCATCCTATTTGGACGAAACATTCCGACGCGAGCAACCGGCGACCATTGACGCCATTCGCACGGCAACGATCCAAGCCGGATTCCGACGACTGCGACCCTGTTTGATGACCACTGCCACGACGATCCTTGCGCTGATCCCCGTCTTAACCAGCCGCGGGCGGGGTAGCGACGTGATGGTCCCGATGGCGATTCCGTCGTTCGGCGGCATGTTGATTGAGTTGATGACGCTGTTTGTTGTGCCAGTGAGTTACTGCCTGATTCAGGAAATTCGATTGAAAAGGAGAACTGATAATTGAACCACGAATGAACCTAGCGCAGCCCATTGCCGCAACCAAAGAAGATATAGCCACAAAAAACACCAAAAGGCACAAAATATTTCTTTAGCCACGGATGAAACACAGCGCAGCAAAGCCGCAACCAAAATGTCAGATTCTTTTTTATCACCACAGAGAACGCAGAGATCGCAGAGGTCTTTTTTAAGGGATTTTCTCTGCGATCTCTGCGTCCTCTGTGGTTCAAATACATTGTGAGCCTTGCGTAGTGTATCTCTTTGCAGTCAAAGGATTTACATTGACAACACCGATAAAGTCACGCAGGGCGCGAGGATTTGAATCGTTAGTAACACGAATCGACACGAATTTGATTTGCCGATGTCTAGTGGCGAAGACTCGCGCAAATGGCATGATTCGTGTGTGTTCGTGTCCATTCGTGGTTCTCTTTGAACTGCGATAGTTGAAATTGTTTCCCCCCATTTTCTAACCACAGGAGAAGTAAGATGTCCCTTCAAAAACCCAATTCTCAGAGTTCTTCCCATGCTTGGGCCACCCCACTGTTGTTGGTAGTTGCCGTCGCTCTTGGCGGTTGCTCCAGCGCTACAGACCATTTAAACCCCTCTGGAAACGTCCAGAAAAACCTTGCGGAGCATGATCCCGAAGGGAGTGGCCATAAAGGGAGTGGCACAAAAGACGAAGCAGCCGACTCGCTTTCGCCCGAAGATCAAGCCTTGGTCGACGTGCAGAAAATCTGCCCCGTGACGGAAGAGCCTCTCGGATCGATGGGCATGCCGATCAAAGTGGTCGTCGGCGACCGCACGGTCTTTCTATGTTGCGAAGGTTGTCGCGAAGAACTCTTGAAGACCCCGGAAGAATATCTGGCCAAACTTGATCCGAAAAAATGAATCGTGGTCGTTTCCGTGTCGCGCATTTACCGATAATTGATGTGTGATGCTATCTCGATTGATACCAAAACAAAACGCAATACTTTGCCTGTGCCTGCTGGCACTGCTAGCGGTGGCTGGCTGCGCGCTCGCGCCGCTTGCTAGCGATGATCGGGAAGAACCCAACGGCGAATCTGGTGAGCCGCTCGTCCGGTTGCCATCGCCTGAGGTCGCAACGATCCAGATGGCTGCGTTGGAGCAGCCCATTTCGGTGCAATCAGTTCAAGAGGAGTTGCCGCCTGCAACCGAGTATACTGACGCCATGTCGATGGCCGAGCTGGTCGCCACGGCCGTGGCAAACAATCCGCGGATTCGCTCGGCCCGGGCAAAGGCGAGGGCTCTCGGTTTCGAGGTGCCACAAGTCACGTCGCTCGCCGATCCCACGCTCACCACGACCTCGTTTCTCGACGCGATCGAAACGGCCGGCGGCCGGCAAGAGGCCATTCTCAGTCTCAAGCAGCAGTTTCCTTGGTTCGGCAAACTCTCGCTGCGAGGGGAAGTTGCATCCCGCGCAGCCCGGGCAGCTTCGGCCGAGGCGCTCGCCATCGAGTTGGCTGTGGTCGAACAAGTAAAACTAGCCTATTTCCAATATTACTTTTTGGACGGTGCCATCCGGGTCAACAAGTCGCTCCAACCGCAGTTTGAAAATGTCATCGAGATCGTCCGCACCAAGTACACGACAGGCTCCAAACAGAGAGGCTCCCAACAAACGGGCCTCGAATCGGTTCTCGAAGCCGAGGTGGAATTAACGAAACTGAAATCGCAAATCGTCGAATTACAACAAGCGAAAAAGCGTGTCCTGGCTGATCTGGTCGAGGCAACCCATCTGCCCGATGGAGCGCCGCTCGATATTTTGCCCACGCTCGAGCGTAGCCAAATACCCAACGATGCAGAGCTACTGGTACAGCTTGTCGAATCGTGCCAACCTGAATTGCAGGCTCGCATGTTCGAAATTAGTCGCGACCGTGCGACCGTTGCCCTGGCCCGCAAGGATTACCGACCTGACTTTACGCTGGGATTCAATTGGTATGACATCGACTCGGGCGGCATCAGCCCCGTCTCGAACGGCGATGATGCGTATTCCGTGATCGCGGGAATCAATTTGCCGATCTACCGCGACCGGCTCCGAGCGGCCGTCGGGCAGGCGCGTGCCAACGTGTCGCACAGCGTTCACTCGTACGAGGCGACGCGCGACCGTATTGTGGCGGATGTGCGATCCCATCATGCCACGGCCGTCGAGCAAGACCAAGTCTTAAAACTTCTTGAAGATGAGATTTTGCCCAAAGCCGAAGAGACGCTCAAGCTTTCGATTGAATCGTACCGGCAAGACCGCATCGACTTTGAAAAACTGATCGACAATCTCGAAGCACTTCTCCGCTTTCGCATCGAACAAACCCGTCGTCAGTCGCTCCGCGAGCAGGCCCTCGCCCGACTCGAGCGACAGGTCGGCTGTGCCATGGCACTCTGGCCGGGCACAGAGTAAGCTTCGTCAGAAAACTTTGGGCTTGCGAGTATCTGAGCCGTAGGCGCTAGCCTCGGGCGTTGTTAGGCGAGCGGTCTTCACCTTGACACCCGACGCTAGCGAGTTCGGCTCACTGTTTTCTGACAAAGCCTAGTCGGAGGAGAAGCCGGTCAAGGGCCGTTGCTGCTCCGACTTTTTGCGAGGAGTGCGTGGTTTGCCAGGGTTCGCCCTGTTTAGCCGGCGACCATTTGCAGTGGAAGGCGCGCTGACGACCGCGTCGATCGGGCCGTCGAGCGAGTTGCCGGAGGAGATTCCTTGGAGTCGATCCGAGGCGTATTGAACATAGTCGGTTGAGAGTTCGCAGCCGATCCACTCGCGGCCGAGTTTTTTTGCAACCGCCAATGTCGTGCCGCTACCACTGAAGGGATCCAGCACCAAATCGCCCGGACCGCTGCAAGCGCGGATGATGCGCCCCAATAACTGCTCCGGCATCTGGCAGCCATGAAACCCTTGTCGTTCTTTGAACGTGCCGGCCACGCGAGCGAAGTACCAAGTGTCGTGGGACGGATCGAAGCCGTATTTATCGGATTGAAAATCTTGCGGTCGTAGTATCCAAGTATCATCCGGCAATCGGCCATTTGGGTTGGCCCGTTTGTCGCCGTAGACCAATTCGCGAGCCGAAGGAACGCGGATCATCGGGTCGGACGCATTAAACGTAAAGTTTTTTTCGTCCTTCACGAAATGAAAAAGATGCGCATGGGAACGACTGAACTTAGTCTTGCAATTCACACCGAACGTGTAGTACCAGATAACCCAACTGCGCGTGGTAAAACCAATCTCGCGTTGGGCGGCTACTTTTAGCTCCGCGGCGTATTCGTCGCCGATGGCAAGCCAGAAGGTTCCATCCGGTTTGAGTACGCGATGGACTTCTCGAATCCAGTCTCGGCACCAATCGAGATATTTTTCATCGTCCTGCCGGTCGTCATACTCGTCGTACTGGTAGCCGATGTTGAACGGCGGATCGGCAAACACCAAGTCGACCGAGCCGGCATCTAGCTTGCCCATCAGCCCAAGGCAATCGCCTTGATGAATCTTCCCTGGTTTTAGCGACATGGTGATTTTGCGATGATGTTCGATAAGAAACAAGCCTTAAACCCCAGCGCGCAACTCGGCCATCGTTTGCGCCGTACCGACGAGCCGGTCCCAGTTTTCGACGATGTACTCCGGCGGGCCGCCGATTTGCGCTATCACTTGGGCAGCCTGTTCGGTGGGGACCATCTCGATGGCATCCCAAGGGCAAACCGTCAGCTCGTACGGGTTCGACTTTTTGCCAGGGATATGCACGCAAACCTCGCAGCCAACGCAGGCCTCGATGTCGATCTCGCACCACTGGTCCGTGCCGAGCCGAACGCCGCGATCAAGCGACTTGAGCGAGATGCAGTCGACCGGACAAACTTCCAGGCACGACTCGCAGCCGGTGCAATTGTCGGCATTGATGATCGCCAATTCCTTGGGAACCTTTTTGCGAGCGCTTTTTTTTGCCATGAAATTTTAGCCGTTGGTAGTAGCCGTGCTGCAACGCAGCACACGGACAGCAGCACACGGACTTATGGAATAAACGACCATCTTAGCCACTAATCGACACAAAGCCAAGCCAGCATGAGAAGCGAGAAAACTCGTTATTTGACGTTTAGTCCGTACAACGGGTAGGATGATGGGCGGTCCGCCCGCTTTTAATTTCAACCACTGGCTGATAGGTCGCATTGTGCTGACAAGCAAACTCAAATCACCAGCCGTCGCAACGAAACATAACGCAGACAGCCATTTTGTGAACGATGGCTACAGCCGGGCTTATCAAGCTGTCGGCGAACAAGTTTCCGCCGAGGTAAAACAGCAGTTTGCGGAGCGACTTCAGCAGGCTTCGTTCTTCGAGCGTTTCCGAATTCGGCATGAAATGGCCCAGGAGATTGAGCGTCGAATTCATGCCACTGCCCCACCCGATGCATTGTATTGATAGCCGTTCACGGAATGAAAAATATTGAACCACAAAGGACACGAAGAGCACAAAGAAGTCAGAGGACAAATCGCTTGCTCCCGCTTCTCAGCGAATTCAAACTGAGAACCCATTCGGAGGAAAACCACGAAAGAGACGAAAACCACGAAAAAAGTGAGGGAGTAGGATCGCAGGATTTGAAGCGGAAAGACTTGCCCAACAGTATTCGCAAAACCCCTCTTTCGTGTGTTTCGTCTATTTCGTGGTTCTCTTTCATTCACCTTAAATAGGCTAAATTTGCACCCTCATCGACTTGATTGGATAGTTTCACGGTTACTACTCAGCGGTGGCTTTTGGGTTGTGCAAGTATTTTCATTGATCACTGCATCTTGTGCTTCTGTCGAAACTGACTGCACTCAAATTGCAGCTAGCAATCTCCAGGCACACATCATGTAGTTTAAGTTAGGCGAAATTCCTAAATCGCTGAGTAGTTACGTTTCACGAAAAATAGAATTCTATTCTTTGTGTCCTTCGTGCTCTTCGTGGTTCATTTTTCTTCCATCCCGTGAACGGTTAATTGTATTGATGGATGGAGGGATTGGTATCTTGTCGAAACGACTTGGGTCGGAACGTTTTTCAAGTCCTGTTGTCAAGACAAACGGGTCCGAATATACTCATATTCGACAGAAGCCACGGTTGATGCGGAAAAAACCGTGGCTAGCGCCAAAACGGCTGATTTGCTCAAACCTAATCCTAAGCTGCGATAGACTACTAGTGCTGCGTCAATCTTAAGAATTGGGGTTGCTGATTCACATTTGTGCTTGATTTGCAGCGGTAACCAATACTGCCAACCCCAAAAGTTAAGCTTGACATAGCACTAGGCTCTGTTGAATTCTTCGCGGTGGAGGGCGAAAGTATGTCAGAAACGGACACATTTCAGGCGAATGATGATCCCGAGAGTGATGATGGCACGTTTTCGCTGTCGGAAGCTCGAACGATTGTCGGCGAATTTTTCACACCTAACCCGTGGATTTATTGGACCGACTTCTTGCTGAGTTGGACCGTCGCAGTCGGCTGTTTCTATCTGTTCGAGTTGGCCATCCTACGGGGCGTCGAGCCATGGGGGCTTGATGCCGCCTGGTGCTGGCCGGTGAGGATTGGAACCTTTCTTGTCTCTTCACTGCTGTTCTACCGTTGTGTGTTATTTATTCACGAACTGATGCATATTCGAGCGACTAAGTTCACGGCATTTCGATTTGTCTGGAACATGCTTTGCGGCATCCCATTTTTGGTTCCGACGTTTGTCTACTACACACACATCGATCATCATCGCCGGAAGTACTACGGCACGAAGCACGATGGCGAATACATCCCGTTGGCCAGCATGCCAGCATGGCAAATCCTGTTTTATCTATCGCAGGTGTTGATTATTCCCCTGTTCTCGGTGTTTCGCTTCGGGCTGCTGACGCCGCTGACGTGGTTTATTCCTGCGCTGCGTGGGTGGGTGCATCAGCATGCCTCGTCGATGATCATGGATCCGATGTACATCCGCCCGTTGCCGACCAAGCGGGTGCTGCAAACGATGCGTCTGCAAGAGGTGCTCTGCTTTCTGTGGATCGTGTTTCTTGGCGTGCGGCTATTCTATCCGATCGGTTTATTGCCGGGCAAACTGTCGCCCGCGGTTTTTCTGCCCCACGTCTATGCCATGGGCGTATTTATTTTGACGCTCAATGCGCTTCGCACGTTGGCAGCCCATCGCTGGACGGGCCATGGGCAGGAGATGACTTTTGTCGAGCAATTGGTCGACTCGTTGAACTTTCCCGGCAGGCCGATGACGGGCGGTTTGTGGGCGCCGGTGGGGCTTCGGTATCATGCGTTGCATCATGTCTTTCCGACGATTCCCTACCATGCGTTACCCGTGGCCCATGAGCGACTGATGCGCGATCTGCCCGATGATTCGCCCTATCGGCGGACGGTAGCCCACTCGCTCTTCCGCGAACTGAGGGTGCTGTGGAACAGGGCGAGAGCTTCGACCGCGGCCAAGTAGTCGGGGTGAGTCGGCAGTAGCTCTGGGAAGTGCCTCAATGAAAGCCCCCGGCTTTGCCGGGGGGTCGCGGAACGATCACCATCTCTACCATGCAGGGCTTTTCCCCAGGAGCATTTTCCCAAACGCAACATTTTCCCGAAGGCAACCCCCCGGCAAAGCCGAGGGCTGAAATGTGTTCTTCGAGACTTTGCAATTCTCCTGGGGCTATCCAAAAAGCTTGACATGCGCAATGCCCCGTTGGTAGGGTGGATTGTGGGGGATGGGGCCCGTACTCTTGAGTGGGGAAGCCGAGCAGGGAAAACGGAACAGAGGAAATCATGACCAAATACGCATGCGTTCGTTTCGCCGGTTTGCTGTCGATTTGCTTGCTGGCAATTGGCCCACAAGCCCAGGCCCAGCAGTACAAATCGATCCCAGCCAAGATGAATGAAAAGGCGGCGAAATTACTTTTGCGACAAAAGGTCGGCCCGGCATTGCGCAATGCGGCTGCACTGGCCACGAACAAAGCGGATATCGACAACTACTTCAAGGGCTATCTCTATCCGACGATGACCAGTACCAGTCCGCAAGCGCTGGGGAATCTGGCGGAGCTGCGCGACGACCTATTCAATCAGACGCTGCGTAATGGCTCCGCGAAAGCAACACAAGGCTACATCACTAAGATGACGCTCGGCGCGATGGGTGTACTTGCCAAGGGCAAAGTCTATCACCCGGCCGTGCGTTACAACGCGGTGCTGGTTCTTGGCCAACTTGACCAAGAGTACTCGGGCCGAGGCACCGGTGCCAAAAAGCCCGTGCCCCTTCCCGCGGGGACGGCTGCCTTGCTGGAGTATTTGGAGAGCGACACAATCGGGGGTGCGAAGATTCCTACGTCGCTGCGGTTGGGCGCACTGGTTGGCCTTACGCGGCACGCCCGATTCGGTATTGACCCGCAGTATGCCGATCGCGTCACCAAGGTGGCAATCGATTTAATTAACCAGAAAGAAAAGCCGGAGGACATCACCACCGACGTGCATCATTGGCTCAAGTGCCAGGCAGGACAACTGCTTGCCAAGCAATATGCCGCCGGGCCAAATGCTGCGGCTCACGAAGCACTCATTGGCATGATTGTCGACAAGGAAATGAGCTTGGCAGACCGTTGCTGTGTGGCAGCGTTGCTCAAGGAGATGGATTATGCGGCCGCCGGAGGATTAGATGCCACGTCGGCTGTCATGGCCTTGGGCGGCTTAGCCACTGATGTGATGAGCGAAGAAGCAGAGCATGCCCGGGATTACAAAAAGGAAGTTTTGAAGGGTTTCGGTGGCGGCAATTTCAGGGGTGGGCAAATCGGTCTCGGGCGAAATCGTGGCGGCCCGGTCGGACCAAGCTTTGAGCGTCGCCGGTTGCTCGATCGGCTGATGTCGCTTGCCGACGGCATCGAAGGAGTCGAACCGGCTGCAACGCCTGAGGCCAAAGGGCAACTGCAAGCGCTCGTGGGTCCCATACGGCCAGTTATCACGTCGGCAGGTGCAAAGGATGCACTGGACGAGGACATCGTTGATGAAGTCATCCAGCTTGCTGCCGAGGTAAATCGCGTGATCGGCAGTTGGAAGTCTGCCGCCGCCCCAGCCAACAAGAAACCGGGCGAGGCTGATTTTTCGTAAACGGGCAAACCTTGTACCCGGCATAAATGCAGCTCCTAATATCCCGTGTGTGTCATTGAGCCACTAAAATTTCTGAAGAAGCGGAAAGAGGGCCACGCCCAACGTGAGGTTAAGCGTGGCCAGCAGTGTTCACCAATCTGCCAAACGTCGGCCGGTCACTTCGAGGGCGGCGTCAGCTTCTCCATGACCTGATTGAGACTGAACGAGGCCGCCTTCATCCGTGGCGGGTACTCCTTGAAAGTCTCCAGGAACTTGCCAACATACGTCTGAGCGGGCACGAGCAGGTATATGCGGTCGATCATCCAGTCGAGATATGTGTTCGACGTCTTCATGCCTCGCTCATACGGATCGCGGCGAAGATTGACGATCAGCGGAATACGCAACTCGACGAACGGTTCCATCCAGATACGCAAGGTCTCTTCCGTTTTCTGCTCCATGAAGATGAGCTTCCAGTCGCTGTAACGCAGTGCCGTCAAATCGCCGTCATCTGAAAAGTAGAAAATCTCTTTGCGTAGCGATTTGTCCGTCTTGCCCGTAAGTAGGGGCAACTGGTTGTATCCGTCGAGGTGGACCTTGTAGGTCTTTCCATCGGCCTGATAGCCAGTGAGAAGTTTCTCCTTCACGTTGGGCTCACCGGCAACAGCCGCGAGAGTCGGCATCCAGTCCATGTGATGAACGATTTCGTTGGTGACAGAGCCAGCTTTGATGTGTCCCGGCCAGCGGACGAACGCAGGCACCCGCATGGCGCCCTCCCAGTTGGTGTTCTTCTCGCTACGGAACGGCGTCATTCCACCGTCCGGCCAAGTGTTCATGTGAGGACCGTTGTCGGTCGAATAGAATACGATGGTGTTGTCGGCGATACCGAGTTCATCCAGCAGTTCGAGGAACAGTCCGATGTGCATGTCGTGCTCGACCATGCCATCAGAGTACTCATCCTGTCCGGAGATGCCGCGTAGTTGTTTCTTGACATGGGTGCGAAAGTGCATTCGCGTGCCGTTCCACCAACAAAACCACGGTTTGCCAGCGGCATGCTGCTCACGAATCCACTCGATTGCACGAGCGCTGGTTTCGTCATCCACGGTCTCCATGCGTTTCTTCGTGAGTGGTCCCGTGTCTTCGACGCGCTGTGTGCCATCGCCGTTCGCCCAGGAGTGGATCACACCGCGCGGTCCGAACTTCTCGCGAAAAGTCTTCCCATCGGGGAGCTCCAGGTCGCCCGGGTAGTCCTCGTTCTCTGGCTCCTCTTCGGCATTGAGGTGATAGAGGTTGCCGAAGAACTCGTCGAAGCCGTGCATGGTCGGCAGGTGCTCATCGCGGTCGCCAAGATGGTTCTTGCCGAATTGGCCCGTCATGTAGCCCTGCTCTTTGAGAAGACGGGCGATAGTGGGATCATCCGGGTGGCTGCCAAGCTCAGCGCCTGGGAGACCCACCTTGCTGAGCCCGCTTCGGAATACGCTTTGGCCGAGGATGAACGACGCTCGACCGGCCGTGCAGGACTGCTCGGCGTAGTAGTCGGTAAAACGCATGCCCTCTCGCGCGATGCGGTCGATGTTGGGAGTTTGGTATCCCATCACACCGTGTGTGTTGGCGCTGATGTTGGTGATGCCGATGTCATCACCCCAGACGACGAGAATGTTCGGCTTGTCTGAGGCAAGCCCATGGTTTGCGACCATGTTGATCGACAGTAGTCCTAACAGTAATAGACGTGACATGAATCCACCTTTCGAACTAAAAGAGCCTGTGAAGATAACGTGACTGATTAACTTCAGAAAAACCTCTGCCACGACGACCGGGTCATGCAGGAATACTTCGGGCTTCGATTTTTCTATGTTCAAGTTCTCAATGCTTGAGAAACGACGGAACGGACAAAAAAGAAGAGGCCAAACAAAACCTGCGAACGGTTCCATTCCGACACGCCGCGATAAGCCTGCTACATCGTACCAGATAATATCACGGCGTAAAGTCTCTCCGGCCAGGAAAAGCTTGGCAACACTTTGTCTTGGATTGCAGTTCGGGTGGAATTCCTTTGAACTGTTCTGTGAGAGACTTCATTGGGCTCCATTTTTTGATCCATGGGATTGGTTTAAGCCTCGCCTCGCCGTCACACCGGCCATCACCCTTGCCCTCCAACCGAGCCGCTCGACCTCCAACGCTAGCAGATTTGTGTCGATACCAATGGACAGAGCTAGCAGCACCCTCATTTTAGTTTTGACCGGCACAAGTGCTTTGTCACAGCTAAGAATTGGGGCTGTTGACTGAGCCGCAACGCGCTAGCATAAAAAACGGGAGCCCTTCGCCGGAACGGTCCAGGGGCGCTTCGCACCGAAGACCCCTGCCTCTTTTTTACTCGAATTGCCATTGCTGGCTGGAAAATGGTACGGTTATCATCCGCTCCGCTTCCAACCAAGTTTTGTTGAAGATTTCAGACGATGACCACCGGATTTCGAGCTTTGATTATGTTGGCCGTATTCGTGGGCGGCCCAGCCGCTTGGGTTTACTACGGACCATTGCCTGACGGGGCCCAAAAGATAGTCGGTCGATTGGTCGCCGGTGCGAAGCAATTCATCGGTTGGGCTCCAGGCGAAGATTCGTTCCCGGTTACCAAAACGGCGCCGCGATTTGAGCGTCGCCCTGCGGTAGCCCAATCGTCCAACTTGTCCGTGGAGGTGGAACCGCTGCTGATACAGTTGCGCAGCATGGGCGTGGTCGAATATGTATTAGAAAACTGGGGCACAGGCGGACTATTCCGCTTCCACTGTGCGATGCCGTTTACACATAGCGATGACTTAACAGAGCATTTTGAGGCAATCGCGGGCGACGAATTGACCGCGATCCGCCAAGTGGTCGAGGATGTTACGTCGTGGCAGGTTGCCCGCCGCTGATGCTGTTACCCCTCCAACCGCTAGGGAAGATGCCCATGCGAAGCACGCCCACATCACTCGGCGAGAGATTGCAAAGCGTCGCTCTGCGCTATCAGCCAACCGCTCGCGGCTTAGCGGTACCCACGATGGCAAAGGAGCGAAACGCGACCTCCTCGTCGGCTATCCCCCAGGTTGCCGACCATGAGCCTGAAAGCATCAACACAAAACTGGGCCAGCTTGAGGCGGTTTTGTTTTTGGCTCGCCAGCCGACGACCTCAAGAAAACTGGCCAAGCTCGCCAATTTGGCCGATGGTACCGAGACCCGAACGCTTGTTCGGCAACTGCAACGCAGGTACAACCAGCGTGGTTGTGCCATGCAGATCGTTGAGGTCGCCGGCGGTTTTCAGATGCTAACTCGGCCGCATTTGGCCCGTTGGCTAGGCCGATTGCATGGCGGACCCGAGGAACTCAGGCTCTCAGCCCCAGCCATGGAAACCTTGTCGGTGGTCGCTTATCGTCAACCTGTGCCACGGGCTGAAGTTGAGGCGATACGGGGCGTGCAGTGCGGAGAAATTCTTCGAGTATTGATGGAACGCGAGTTATTGCGTATTGTCGGACGGAGTGAGGAACTAGGCCGGCCGTTCCTGTACGGAACGACCAAGACGTTTTTGCAAATTTTTGGTCTACACCGCTTGGAACATCTGCCCCCGATCGATCAAACGCGCAGTGTGGTTGCAACCGTTGTCGGTGGCAGCAATCCAACTTCCGATTAAAACAAGTGATGTCGTGAATTGATGAAGGAGATTTGCGGTGGAGTTTTTTAAGAGTGCCCCTGTGATTATTAAAGATAATGACATAACGGCGTCGTTGAGCCGATCCGAATTCGATGAAGAAACCTGTGGTGCAACTGCGAATGGCGGCGGAGTGGAATCGGTTGAAGAAAAAGATGATGATGATGAAGAGTACGAAGATGAATACGAGTACGAGTACGAAGATGAAGATGATGATGAAGATGAAGATGATGATGAAGATGAAGATGATGATGATGATGAAGAGGAGTATGAAGACGAGGAAGATGAGTACGAAGACGACACAGACAGTGATTTAGAAGAAGAGGACGAGTATGAAGACGAGTCCGACGATGAGTGGGAAGAAGTCGAGGAAGACGACGATGAAGAACTAGCCGATGATGAAACGGACGATAGTGATATTGAAGAGGACGAGTACGAATACGTGGACGAAGAGGAAGAAGAGGAAGAAGAGGAAGAAGAGGAAGAAGTCGACGACGATGAATACAACGACGACGATGAAGAGTGGGAGTAGGAACATCACCTGAATTTATTGGTCGGATGGTTTGCCGCCGGGCTTGTCCCGGCGCGTGGATGCCGCGCCGGGGTAAGCCCGGTGGCTAACTAATCTTTCAGTTGGAAAAGATGGCGCAGGGCATCAAGCAGACTGTGGGGCGTACCGTTTTGCGATGCTTTGCGGAGCGATTGCATCGGCGGATGTAGCATCTTGTTGACAAGTCGGTCGGCGAATAGCGAGATTTCTTCTCGTGTTTGCTCGTCCAAATCGGGTAGCTTGTGGAACAGTCGCTTGAGTTCCGTCTCTTTAGGAACTTCAAATCCCCGGCGCAAACCGGCGATAACCGGAACGGTGGCACGGTGGTGGGAGTCAGCGAAAAACCGCTCCATTTCCTGTGTGAGAATTTTCTCGGCGACAGGCAATTCTTTTTCTCGGGCATGTCGGTTTCGCTCGCAAGCTTGAGCGAGATCATCGAGAGAATAGAGATAAACGCCGAGTGACTCGCCAACCCGTGCGTCAAAGTCACGTGGAACTGCCAGATCGAGAATGAACAGCAGACGCTGGTGACGGCGGGGGGCAACCTTGCTGGCAAACGTGTCGGCTGTGACAATCGGCTCAGCCGCAGCGGTGGTGCTAATCACCAAGTCCGCCGCGACAAGCTGGTCCCACAGCGCCTGCCACGGCCAATGCGTGCCCGACCAACGGGTCGCCAATTCTTTGCCCCGTTTGGCGTCGCGATTGATTACGTGGATTTTGGTTGCACCGGCATCTTGCAAATATCGCAAAGTTTCATCGGCCATCTCGCCAGCGCCGATGACTAGTACATGCTTGTCGTCAAACCGCTCGAAGACGCGGCTGGCAAAATCGGCGACCGCAACGCTGGGGATGCTCACCCGGTGTTTGTGCAACTCGGTTTTCCCAGCCACACATCGTGCGGAGCGCAAGGCTGACTGGAACAGATTGTTTAAGATCGGCCCCGTTGAGACGCAGCGCTGAGCACGTTGATAAGCCTCTCTAACCTGTGCCAAAACCTGCGGCTCCCCGATAACCATGCTGTCGAGACTTGCCGTCACTCGGTAGAGATGATCGACCACTTCGGGACCAGCGAGAGTAATTATTTGGCTCTGAACCTGCTCGGGGGGGACTTGGTGAAAGCTCAGCAGCAAATTCTTAAGTTCGTCGGATCGCTGTATCGGAGTGCCCACGTCTGCTTGTTCCCAGCCGGCATAGAGCTCTACGCGATTGCAAGTCGAGAGGAGTACCATTTCTGCTTCCGGCAACTTCTGACGCCATTGGCGCAATGCACAGCTGGCTTGCTCATCGCCAAATGCCAACCGCTGACGAACATCAACGTTCGAATTGCGATGCGTGCAGCCTACCATGTGGAGATTCATACAGAGCCTCCACGCGGGGAGGGGAGGTCAGAGGTCATTGGCCAAAGGTCAGAAGCAAATCTGGCTAACTGAACCTGACCCCTGACCCCTGACCCCTGACCCCTGACCTCTGCCCCCTGCCCACTGCTATGCAGCGAATCGAGCAGCGCAACCGACGTGAGCGTAATCAGCAAGAAGACAAACGCAGCGAGCGTCAGATACGCCACTTTGCGTCCTTTGCGGGCGGCCGGATAGACGAGTCGAAACACTTCGGCGATGGTCAACCATCCGAGCATAGCGACCAAGCTGAGCACAACTGGGTCGAACCACGGCACCATGCGCTGCTCTCCAACCAGCGCCAGCCGCCCGACGATCCCGGTAAAAAACCCTATTCCTATCAGCACTAACGACACACTCAGCGAGCGGCTATTCACTCGCTCGAGCCATTCCAAGCTTGGCAGGCGCAGCCGATCACTGGGAGGCAGTTTGTACTTGAGGCGGTAGCTTTGTAGCAGATACATGAGCCCAGCCAGAAAGCCAAAAATCATGACGACGGTGCCGAGCATCAGGCAGATGCCGTGAACGCGACCCCAAAATCGCGGGGCTTGAAAACTGGTAATTGTCTCGGGGGATGCGAATTGGGACGCCCCCACCATCGCAAGCACCACTAGCAGTAGCAACAGTCCCATCGACGACCGGGGCAAGTAGAGCAAGATCGCTACATAAATCACGACGACCAACCACGCGGCCGCCAAAAACCAATCATAATGGCTCGACAGCGGAGCGTTCGGCGCTTCGGCCACGCGCCGGCCCAGGTACCAGGTGTGTGCCACCAACCCTGCTGCAGCAACCGCAAGCGTCAGCCACCGCCGCCACTTGGCGCGTATCCAAAGTCCAGAGACCTCCAGAGCCAACGCGATGGCGTAGCTGGCAGTGAAACAGATTACTTGGGGACCGAGTTGCATGAGGGTCGTTATCGATTGGAAAATTAGCCGTCGGGCTTGTCCCGACGAGTTTTGGTGTAGGAGTGAGAATTCACGCCAGCGTGTGCTCTGCTAAGCGGTCTCAATCCGCGCCGGAACAAGTCCGGCGGCTAAGGCAACCGGTGGTTATGCGGTTTATCAATTCTCCTTATCCAAACCGTATTGTTTTAGCTTTTTATGAAGCGTGTTGCGATTGATGCCCAGGCGGGCGGCAGCTTTGATCTGTACGTTTTCGCAAGCGCTCATCACCTGGGCGATCACCTCGCGCTCGACTCGGTCGACAATGCGGCTGTGCAGGTCGCCGGCTTTTTCTTCCGCTCCGTTGAGTCCCATCAGCACAAGCTCTTCTGTCAACGACTCGACATCCATGCTCCGCATGCCCAGCGACCGGGGGCCACGGCCGGTGATGACGGTCGGCGGAAGCAGGTCGCTGGTAAGCTCGTCACCTCGGGCCAAGACCACCGCCCGTTCGATGTAGTTCTGCAATTCACGGACGTTGCCAGGCCAGGCGTATTGCTGCAGGGCCTGCATGGCGGCCGGCTCGATGTGAACCACGTAGCGGTCGTTCTGTTCATTATAGATGCTGAGGAAGTGGGCCACCAGTTCCGGAATGTCCTCGGCCCGATCTCGCAGCGGCGGCAGGTAAATAGGGACCACATTGAGCCGGTAATAGAGGTCTTCGCGAAAGGCCCCTTCGGCTGCCAATTCGAGCAAATCGCGATTGCTTGCCGCGATCACACGCGTATTGACCCGAATGGTACGCGTGTCGCCGACGCGCTGCATTTCTCGTTCCTGCAGCACGCGGAGCAGCTTTACCTGCAGGTGTTGCGTCGTGGAGTTGATTTCATCGAGAAAAATAGTCCCTTTGTGGGCAGCCTCGAACCGGCCCGTGCGGTGGTCGATCGCCCCGGTAAAAGCGCCGCGCACGTGGCCGAACAATTCGCTTTCAAGCAAATTTTCGCTCAGCGCTCCACAATTGACTTTCACAAAGGGCCGGTCGCGCCGGTCACTGAGCATGTGAATCGCCTGGGCGATAAGCTCCTTGCCAGTGCCGGTGGCACCCAACAGCAATACCGAGGCATTCGACCGGGCAACCTGCCGCGTCACCCGATAGACCTCAGCCATCGCCAGACCCGATCCAATGATGCCGGGCAGCGGGGCACAAGCGGGGTCGATTGAGTCGAGTTGGTTGGTGACAGCCATGAAAAGGAAATGTCCTCAGCCGCGTCGCAACGCGACGCACGGCGCGGAATAAAAAATAGCCGCGATTCAACGGATCGCACGGCGCGCATCCTCTGATTCCAAGACATCAAGCAACTGGCCCAATACCTGCTGCGTATCGCGGTCGGCCTCTCGGCTGGCGTTGTAACGGTCGTATTGTTCTAGGATTTGTGATGCGGTAAGCAATTTGCCATAGACATGCACGCTGTTAGCAAATGCCTTGGCGGCTGCCCGACGGTTTTCGATCGGTAGCGTCTGTCCGCCAACGTAATTGAGCAGTGCCAGTTGACTGCCTGCCGTGCCCAAGTGCGTTAGCACGCGGAGCGACGTTTCGGCAAGCTCCGGTTGATAAACGGTTTGCGCGGCAAGTTGGCCACGGCGGCGTAGTTCTCGATGAGCGGTCTCTGCCTGAAGCAATTCGGCCAACCAGCCGAGTGCTTGTTTGGCCCGTTGCAGGCGTACTTCCTCGGTCGCCAGAGGCATATCGGACAGAAGCTTCAACTGCCCCGCGATCTGGGCCAGTCGCGCATTGCTCGCAGGCCGAACGGCGGCGAGCAGAGTGCGATCTTGCTCGGCGAGCCGCTCGAATTGGCTCAGTTGCTCGCCCCCGCATACCACGGCCACCGGCGTGCGACCAGCCTGCGGTATGGAGCGAAGCTGGTAAACGACTTCGCGAACTGCCGGGCGGTTCACGTCGGCATCGACAATCACCAGGGCAAGCCGCGTCGAATCGAGCACCGACTGCAGCGCTTCTCGGCCGGTTGCCGCGGGGATGGCATCGTAGCCCATCGCACGCAATTGCCCGGCCCAGGTGCTAACGCGAGACGCGATGGGCGAAACCACCACGGCTTGAGCCGTCCCGCTGCCCACGGCAAAATCCCACAACAGATCGGCCAAATGGCTCGACCCGGCAAACGACCGCTCGGCAGAGAGCTGCATAATCGCTTCGAGTGCCGCAAAGCGCAGTCCGGCATCCGCATGTTGCAGCAATTTGGCCAGTGGCGAGGGACGGCCTTGATGCGACTTCAACGCCGCTCGATCCTTTCGCTGGCCAAGCTGTTCTGCACAAGCGATGGCCGCGGCGATGCGATGCCGCCGGACTGCTTCGGCAAGTGTGTCGGAAAGCTCGTCAGGCGAATACGAGTCGAACCTATCCCCAGTTTCTCCGTAGGTCGGAACAAGCGGTAGCGCCGTTCCGGCAGTTTCAACAGCGCGTAGTTCTAAGGCCCAGATCAGTGCGAGTTGCCGTTGCTTGAGATCGGGTTGCCCGCAGGTTGCGAGAATGCGAGCCAAACGTGCCGCGGCGAGTGTTTGGATTGTTGCAAGCGAATGCGTTTGCGAAGTGAGTTGGCCCGTTTGCCGATCCCATCTCCACCAAGTTGCTTTACCCGAGCCGGCGGTTCGCACGGCCGAAACCCCCGCCTCCAAACGCTCGATTTCCTGCACGGCCAAGGCACGCGCCTCGGCTGGCGTGGGCTTGGAAATGCCCATGCCCGCCAGCGCCTGCTGGGCGACTGCCGCTGCTTCGCTGTCGGTCGAACAAGCGGCCAACTTGGCCAGCAACGGCACAGCCGCCGGCAATCGAAGATGTCCTGCCACCTCAGCCAAATCGCGGCAGAGATAACCTTCGACTCCATCACAACCGGCCAGCGTGGCCAGCAGCGGCTCGTCGACCGTAGGATGCAATGCCACCAGCGCCGCCATCAATCGGGCTCGCCGGTCTTTGTTGTCGTTGGTCAAATCGCGGTCAACCTTTGCCAATGTTTCGATACAAGCTCGGACACCGTTGATACCGGTCGCTTGCAAATCGACACGAGCCGCATTGCGCAATTCCGGTTTTGCATCATTCAATTGGGCAATCAGTTTGGCAATCAGTTTGGCAATTCGCTCGGGATCATGTGCCTTGTCCGCAGCCGCTTTCAAGCAGGCTTGGGCAAACTTGCGTGCCCCAGAAAAACCGGCAGCATCTTTGGTATGTTTTTGATCAAGCCGGATCAGCCGCAGGAACTTGGCGGTGCCAAATTCCTCGACGAACTCGGCCTGTTGCGTCTCGGTGAGCCGTTCTTTCAGCAGCGGTTCGAGCAGCTTTGCCGCCGCGGGCTGCTCGCCCAAATCAAGCAATATAAACACGGCCGACAGCACTTCGCTGGGCGTTTCCCGGGGCATTTCCAATATCGTGGCGACGGCCCGATTGCCAAGCGATGCGTCCAGCAGCGTTTCATCCGTTTGTGCTGACAAGGGATGAGCATTGGTGACAACGGCGATCAACAGCCCCCATAAGAAAGTTAGCCGCCGGGCTTGCCCCGGCGCGACAGTTAGCCGCCGGGCTTGCCCCGGCGCGATTTGTGGGCAAAACGTGAGTTTGCGCTCCCGCGTCTGTTCCGCTGTTTTTTTGTAGCTATTCATTTTCACTCGCCAATCGCTCACGCCAGATCGCAACCTGTCCCGCAACCTGCTTCGGTGCGGTCGAGCCATCGCTCTGGAACGCGGCAATTGCCCGCTCGGCACCCAGTACGTCGTATACTCGCTTATCGAGCGACTCATGCGCCGCCTGAAATTCTTCCAACGGCAATTCGGCGAGCGTCGCGCCTTGCTTCATAGCCGAGGATACCAGTTGGCCGATGATCTCGTGAGCCGTTCGCTGCGGAACGCCGAGGCTGATGAGATATTCCATCAGCGTCGTGGCGTCGAGATATCCGCGGTCGAGGCTGGCGGCAATGTGGTTGCGGCAGAGCTCCGCCCCCGCCACGACGGCAGCCGCCAATTCGACACACGCCTCGACCGTCTCTGTCGATTCGAACACGGGCCGTTTGTCTTCTTGCAGATCGCGGTTGTAGGCCAGCGGCAAACCCTTGACCAGCACCAGCAAGCACTGCAAATTGCCCACCACCCGGGCCGTGCGGCCGCGGATTAGCTCCAGCACATCCGGATTGATCTTCTGCGGCATGATCGACGAGCCGGTGCAGTAGGCCTGTGGTAGCGTGATAAAGCCAAATTCGCTGGTCGCCCACAGGATCCACTCCTCGGCCCACGTGCTGAGGTGCTCGGCCACCATGGTGAGCACAAAGGCAAACTCGATTGCAAAGTCGCGGTCGCTGGACGAGTCGAGGCTGTTGGCCACCACGCCGTCGAAGCCGAGCGCATCGGCGACCATCTGCCTGTCAATCGGAATCGTAGTCCCCGCCAACGCCGCCGTGCCCAGCGGCAACCGGTTCACTCGCTTTCGGCAATCGGCCAACCGGTCCAAATCGCGCTGGAATTTTTCGCAATACGCCAACCAATAGTGATTGGCCAGCACCGGCTGGGCCCGCTGCATATGCGTATAGCCCGGCAGAATGACGCCCTCGTCCCGCTCGCACCGGCCAACAAACGCCCGTTGCAACTCGACCAGTCGTTCGCTGATTCCATCGATTGCGTCGCGGATCCAGAGCCGAAAATCGGTCGACACTTGGTCGTTACGGCTACGCCCGGTGTGCAGCTTGCGGCCCACATCGCCGATTCGCTCGATAAGAGCACTCTCGATGTTCATGTGAACGTCTTCGAGTTCTTGCCTGAAGACAAACTGGCCCGACTCGATTTCGTCGCAGATATCCATCAACCCGGACACGATTTGCTCGCACTCTTCGCTGGAGAGCACGCCCACCTTGGCAAGCATCCGAGCATGAGCTGCCGAGCCGCAGATGTCATAAGAGAAAAGCCGATGATCGAAGCTCACGCTCTCGGTGAACTTCTCCACGCGCGGATCGGTCGCCCCGTCGAACACGCCCCCCCAGGGTTTGCTTGACGCGGCCTGTTTTTGCGATGGTTTATCAGGCACAGCAGTTTCCAGTCGATAAATTGCCAGCAACATGTTTACAGTAAACACGTTACGGCATCGAGTCAACGGCCCGCAGGCAGTCATTGCCCAAAAAACAGGCAGAACCATAAGTTGCCGGCAGCGGCCACGCAGTCCAAACTCCGGCCGGAACAAGCTCCGCGCCGCTGTGGCAACAGGCTATCCCGCCCCACCACCCTGATCACCACCCTGATCGCCACTCTGATCGCCACTCCGGACATCCGAATCGAGCTGATGGATCATCTCGCGTGCTCGGTCGACGAGTGGCTTCATCTCGCGGTTGCCATCGTACAAAGAGACGATGCTGCTCAAAATCCGTCGAGCGTCCAATAGTTGCCCCGATTCGATCAACGACTCGGCTTGCGACAAGTTTTCCTCGACAAACGCGGTGCGTCCTTCTTGCGAACTCCGGTCCTGCTTGATTTGTCCGATTTGCCGTCGAGCCAAGTTGACGTAGGCTTGGTCATAGGCGTCGTCGCTTTGATTGAAAAGACGCACCAGCGCTTCGTACTTCTGCCAGGCGGTAAGCCGATCGCCAAACCGCTTGTACCGACTTGCCTCGGCAAAACGTTGCTCCGCCTCCGATTGAGCGGGTCGGCCCAATCGCTCGTTATTCTTCGTGCGGGTTTCCGCCCGATGCATGTCGAATTGTGTGCCGAACTTCTGAAGTTGCTCGGCATGTTTGCTGTCGGGGAATCGCTTGCGAAAAGAATGCAAGTAGAGAGCTTCCGCCTTTCGCCAATCGCTCGGGGCGTCCGACTCCATCAGCGGTTGGGCTTTGGCGAAGAGCGCCTCTTCGCCGAGCGGCATCATCGCCCAAATGCCAAAACCAACCAGTGCCACTAGGCTCGCAGCCAAAAACCAAGCTCGCTCGTAAAACGGGCTGTCATCTCGTTGCCGTCGGCGCTGACTGCGGCGCAACTGGCGCAGTTCGCTGCGATCGGTGTCGATCGAGAGCCTTCCCTGCCTGCCCGACCAGGCATGTTGAGCCGCTCCCATGCCGGAGGCGACTTTCCGCTGGGCGTCGACGATGGCTCGATGCGTTTCCTCCGCCGACGTGGGCCGATCTTGACGCTTGACCGCCAAAAGTTGCATCACAAGCACATCAAGCCAAATCGGACAGTCGAGCGCTTTGGTCGACACACGCGCGGCGGGGCTTGCTCGCTCTGCCCGAACCAGATGAGCAGGCGAATGAGATGGCCAAGGCAGTTCGCCTGACAGGCATTCGTACAGAATCACGCCCAGGCTGAACAGATCGCACGTCGGCAACGAGGCCGACTTTTTGCCTCGAAATTCTTCCGGGGCCAGATAATACGCCACGTTCATTGGCGAATGGAGCCCCAGCACTTCATCATGATCGGCCCAAGCGCAGTCGAAACCGATCAGCTTTACGCCCCCCTTGGGAGTGAGCAAAATGCGCGATGGCGTAAGCCGCCGATGCACAACCCCTTGCTCGTGGGCGTGCCGAAGTGCATCACAGACGGCATCGGCGATTTCGACCGTGGCGTCCCACGGCAGTTTGCCACGCCGATCGAGCCGCTCGCGGAGCGATTCGCCGTCGACCAGTTCCAACGCTAAATAAGGTTGGCCCTGTTCGATCGCCCCACCGTAAAGATGGGCGATGTTGGGATGCTGGAGACGTTGCAAAACTTTGACATCGTCGGGAAACGTACTGGCACCCATCGCCCGGACCGCGACGTGGCGAGGCAGCAGCTTGATCGCCATCGAGGTTTGGCGTTCGACATGCACCGCGCGCAGCACATTACTATCGGCCGCCCCTCCCAACGGCTCTTCCAATGCAAATGGGCCAATACGCGAATTCTGCATGACGGGATAGTATGTAAGACGAGCTGTTTTATGGGAATAGGGCGTGGCTTGTGGACTGCGTAGCCTTGCCTGATGTTTCTCCTTGCCCTTAGACGCGTCGGCAGTTAAGAACTTACCTTGATAACCCGATGCGTAAGCGAGGGACTGAGAGTAACGGGGTAATTCCCTCGCTCACGCGTCGGGTTAAGATTGGTAAGTTTTCATCTGCTGCTCGCCTAAAGAAAAAAAATGATGGGGCCCCATCGGGGCGTGCCTTTGTGAATACCTCACGGCCCAGCCAGTCTGTCATTCCGGTCCCCGGGAAACCGGTGCTCTGTCAGTACGACACACATGCAGCGCCGCCCGACGACCAACCGTAAGTCGCTTCTCCCACTCTGGCACAAACAACAGGCCCCATTGTACGAATCTCCCGGTCATTTGCACGCACTATTTTTGGCCACCCGTGAAAAGACGAGTCGGGACATGAAAAGTAAAGTAGGATGGGTGCTCGCCACCCATCTTTTTACTGAAAAGGGGGCCCGAGGAGAATGGCATCAACGTTCCCGCTCGAAAAAGAATGGGTGCGAGCACCCATCCTATCTTTACTGGTGCGTTACGCTATCGCTGCACCCTACGTACTGACTGTGGTAAGTAGCTATCAGTCATTGGAGTAATCATTGATCATTTTCAAATACTCTTCAGGGATATCATCATCTTCCGAGAGTCCATGATATTCTTCCAAGAAATCATCAGTCATGTTACTGCCAGGGGTAATTCGACAGTCCGGCAAAGCAGCGTGAAGCTCTTGGAGTCTTTGCTCATCAAATTGCTCACATGTAAGATCCAAGTATCGTAGCCCACTTAGTGACTTAAGAGCTACAATAAAAGTGTCGTTGATTGCCGTAGGACAAATCACTAGACATCTTAATTTCTTGAGCTTCTCAAGTTGGACTATACTTTCGGGTGCGACTGGTGCTTTTCCTATGTCGAGATAACGCAACTCCTTCAAATCAGCCAGATGAGTTAATCCTGATTCGTCTAAGCTAATTTCGGAGATGAGCAACTCCTCTAATTGTGTCAGTGTCCCAATAATCTTTAGGGATTCTGTTCCCAGTCTTGCTGCACGAATCTCAAGGGATCGAAGGTTCTCCAATTTGCGAAGAAAATCGAGTTGGCCACGAACATCGGGGAGGCCGGTTACAGCAAGACTTTGAAGACTTGTCATTCCGCCTAACTGATCTAACGCAAAGCAATCTGATGGTTGGGTGTCGGAGGAACAGTGGAATTGGAGCAATTTCAATTCACGGAGGCTCTTTAGATAGTGCAGACCCTCAAGCCGTAGTGGAATGTCACAGAACTCTAGTGCGGTAGTGGTCGACAAGGAGGAGACGGCTTTGAGCGTTTTCTCCTCTATGGGTCTGTGCTTCGCGACACTACGTACGCCGAGTGTCCGAGCCCCTGGAAACTTGATTAATCTCACCGCAGAGAAACCACACTTTATAATTAAGTTCCGCACCAGTTTTGTGCGGCGTGACTCAAGCTCTTCAGGCACGACGAGGTTGAGTTCATGCTCGTACCATGCGCGCCCACCGGCTTGTTCAATTTGCTTGACCGCTCGATTTTCTTTTACAATCCAATAGTTCCAAAATGAAAGCAACAAGATAATGCTCGTAAAAATAATAAGCAACGTTCTCAAGCTAAAACGTGCCCAATATCGACGATGTTGGCTTGGGGAAGGGCCTCCTTTTGCAACCGACAACATAAACGCACGCTCCGTACTTGAGCCAAACCTATTTATCTGAAATCACCAACAATGCTGCCTAGCTTTGTGGAGGGGGAAAGGTGTCAGAGGGGGCAAGTAAAGATAGGATGGGTGCTTGCCACCCCATCCTATCTTTACTTGCCCAGCAGTGCGAATCCGGTAACGATGTTCAACCACGATAACAGCCTGCCTGCCAAGTCTGTTTCCCTAACCTATCAGTATGTTATCGAAGGGGGGGATTGGATACTTCGGGCCGTTTCCTCAACTGAGTAGCATACCGTTGCTGGTTTGAAAAACAACGATGGGTGCAAGCCCCCATCCACTATCAGTAACGAATGCCCGAATTCGATGGCAAACCGTGCTGGTGGCTCGCACTGCTGGGCAAGCCAGCAGTGGCACCCGGCGACTGCCCATGTTGCCTTCCCCATGACATTACAAGGTCGGCACGCGAAAGTATGATTTCGGAGCTCAATGGCTGGCCTGCCTGTACCCTGGTAGTCAATGCTACACCCATGATGTTACCATCACCAGCGTATGACTTGAGGCCGAACTGGCTGGCTAAGCCTTGCTCGTAGGACTCTTTCATTCCCATCTCCAAGCCGGTTTAGCCCGGCGCTTTCCTAATTAGTTCCCGTTGATAATACTCCCTTTCCGACCGACTTTGGGAACGGCGCGGGGCGACGAGCGGGCGAGGGAGTTGGCTTGTTCGGTTTTCTGTGGTGGGTCGGCGTTGTTGCGCCGCAGCGCGCGTACCTCGCCTTACGTTTACGAGTTGTTTTCGGTTTTTGCGTCCGTTCCGCGTCAGCCTCCTGAGGTTTTTGCCAGGATCGTTAAGTTGTGACAGAACACGGCGCTGCCAACGGCGGACGTGAAATTCTTAAAGCCGCGAAAACAACAGCGAGCCAGGCGAAATGCTCGCTTTAAGCACGAGATCGTGCCTTCGATTCCGGCGCGCCACTGCTGCCAAATGCCCATCATCGTGTCGCCGAAATCTCGCGTCCGCCGAGGCACGCCCAGGTAGTCGACCTGTTCTTCCAATTCCTCGTAGGTGTCCTCGTCCGGACAGAAGCCCATGTCCGCGGCGACCGTTTTGGGCCGGCTACCGTACTTCTCTTCGTGTCGTTCGAGTACCGTCTCCAGGAGTTCGCTGTCGCTTACATTCTTCTCCAACACAACGTAATCGGTAATGAACTTCTCCTTCGACTGTGTGAGCAGCACCTTGTGACCGAATTCGACTGGCTTGCCACGCCGTCCACGCATGATCAACTCCGCATGAGATTCAAAAATGCTGAACACTTTGTCGGCATTTGGAACCTGCTCTCGATCGAACGCGCGGCGCCGAGCCACTTCGGCGACCTGCCGCATCACCGGCAAACGGTTCGCCAGCGACTGGGCAATCGTCGCCAACTCGACACACGTCGAACGTTCGGCCCAAGCGACGAATTGTTCCGCTTTTTCCAGAGCTTCCTCGACCCGGACGATCAGCGTCTTCATATTCTGGCGGACCTGGCGGAGACGCTTTTTGTTCGTGCTATTCGAGTAACGCGTGACGAAAAGATGCAGATTTTTGATCTTCTTCGCGTGAAATCGCCAAGGACAACGGAGTGGGTCGAGTTCTCGACCAGTCGACATTTCTCGGGCAGCCACGCGATAGACGTCCCACAGCAGGCTGGAGTCGGTCGGCCAGTGAATATTGCATTCGGTGACGGTCGTGTCGGTTCGCACATGTTCCAGGGAGACCGTTTCTTCGGCGACGACGCCGAGGGCCAATAGGTGATTGATCCGTTCCCAAGTCTCGGGCTGAATCGCGCGAAATGCCTTGTTCAGCAGCGTGAAGTCGATGGTCGGCTTTTTCAGCAGGCGGCAAAACCGCTGCAAGGTTTCGCTTTCGGCAATCCGGATCGACGCTTCCCGATAGTCGAGTCCTTCCCGTTGCAAGACGAGGATCGCGCGAAACAGGTTTTCGCTGGTGAAGATCGGCTTTCGGCCGCGTGCCGACGTCGTCTGGCTGAGCTGTTCGAGGTCGCGATGGACCACATCGAGAATCGCGGGCCGGCTGTCCAGCAACTGGCCGAGCGTTTTGTACTCGTCACGATAATCCCGTACCGTTTGGTTGTCGGCCTTCTCGTTGGCCCATCCAAAATCGAGAATCGCTTCAGCTTTCAAACGCATCGCCCGCTTCTCCTTGGGTAAAATGGCTCTTTGATTCGTTCTGTTTTCAATAGGATAACGATGCGTCTTTTTCTTGCTACACCAAAACCGGCCCGCCAGACGAATTTCACAATATTCTGATTTGGGAAACAGGAACTAGTTAACGCTAATGAAAATTCAGTATTAGCGAAGATTCGTGTTCCTTTGCTCAACACAGACAGCAGCTATCGCAAGAACTATTCGATCAAGCTAGCAGACGCTAGCAGACTTAAGCCTTGGGTATCAGTACATTACTCAGAGTGAAAACTACTGCTGACCCGGAACGGTATAAACACTATTTTCACCGGATGGGCTATCGGCCGTCGGCTTTCAGCAAGAAGACCGCTGGACGAGGTGCATTTTCTGGCTGATAGCTGATAGCTGACAGCTTTCACTCGGAGTACATTACGTTCGTCAATCAAGTTAGACAGTCGAATTAGCACCACGACATCCACCCCGGCAAAGCCGGGGGATGGAATTCCGACTTTGCCGTCCTCACTGATCTCGGCAAAATAGTCTCCTTGCCATGGCGAGCGGTTTACGCTCTACTCCAAGGCCGATAGGCAAGGTTATCAGGATTGAAAAGTGCGCGGAAGCCGGCATTTGCTCCGCCGGTTCGATCCGTGCGGGTGCCTTGACGGAGCATGCATCGAATAGGTGGGCCTTGGTTATGAACGTGAAGTGGCCAGGACGAAAAATCTGGCGGCAGTATTCCATTTACGGTGAGTTGCTTTGCTTCTTGCTTGCGTGGGTAGTTGGCTTGGCGGTAGTTTTTGTCGGCCCTGGCCGTGACGACTCGAGCCCAAGAAGTAACGTCGCCGCCTCAAACGATTATCAAGACGCGATTAGCTATTAGCAGTTGGTTGTTTTTATTGTAGGCCGAAAGTGCGCTGCCGCTTGTTCCGCTAACAGCGATCTTTGAATTGCTCCTTATACTTCTTCCGCAAGCCGCGATTCTCTCGTCGCACGAGTTGCCCGCAGGCGGCAGCGATGTCGGTGCCGAATGAAAAACGGATCGTGGTTTTGAGGCCCGCCTGTTTGAGAATCGCCGCGAACGCGTCGCGGCCGGCGCGGTCGGTCCCTCGCAGATCGGGGGCATCTTCGATCGGATTGTACGGGATCAGATTGACGTGAACCCTTAGTCCCCCAAGCCACTCGATCAACTGTCGAGCATCGTCGGGCGAATCGTTCACTTCGGCGAGCATCAGGTATTCGATCATCACCGACCCCGGCTGGATCGCGTTGATTTGTCGCAGCGCAGCCTGTAGCTTGTCGAGCGGATAACGGCGTGCGATCGGGATCATTTCCTCTCGCACTTCTTGGCGGACCGTGTGCAAGCTTAGCGCGAGATTCACCTGGGGAAATCGCTGAGCGCAGCGAACCATTCCCTCGGGAATGCCAACGGTGGAAACCATCACTCTCCGCGGCGTGTGGTGGAACAATTCCGGTGCCAGCAAGGCTCGTAAAACACGGTACAAATTCGCTTCGTTGTGAAACGGTTCGCCCATGCCCATCAACACGATATTCCGCCCTTGTCGACCCTCGGTCCGAAGCAACTGGTCGGCTTGGACGATCTGGTCGAGAATTTCCGCAGCCAACAGATTTAGCGAGACGCCCATTTTTCCGGTAGCACAAAAAGTGCAGTTGGAGGCACAACCGACCTGGCTGGAAATGCAGATCGAGGTGCGTCCCGAATCAACTCGGAGAATGACCGTCTCGATCGTGTAGCCGCCGTCTGTGCGGAAGAGAATTTTGGTCGAGCCATCTTGTTGGGAGTCGTAGCGGCGCTGCAACTGGAGTGCATGAAAACGAACGCGATGGGCGAACTGGTCTCGCACGTTCACGGGCAAACAGGCGAGTGCCGCATCGTGCCCCTGGAATTTTTTGAACATGGCGGTTCGCAGCTTGCGCACGTGGTGCGGATCGATTTGCAACTCCGCTCGCAAACTGTCGACGGCCTGGGTATTGTAAAGATCAATCATGCTTCTGTTTTACGGCACCTTTAGGGCATCTTCTCAACCGCACCTCCATCGAAGCTGCGGCCAAAATAGCCACCAATGCGTTTGCTAGCGGTTGGGTGGATATACTCTCAGCGGTTGCGAATTACGTTTTTCTGTCCGTCACTGGTGCTTTGTCACAGCTTAATTTTCGGATTAGCCGTTTTGGCGCTAGCCACGGTTGATGCGGAAAAAACCGTGGCTAGCGCCAAAACGGCTGATTTGTTCAAACCTAATCCTAATCCTAAGCTGCGATAGACTACTAGCTAGTGGCCGCCAGCTTTCGGTCTGAGAGCCTACTTTTACTAGCTGATTGCTGATAGCCGATAGCCGATTGAAAACTACGATTTCCGACCGCTGCGAGTATACCAACCACCAGCCACTAATAGGAGAGCGCCACTTCGGACGATGCTAGCGTGACTAAGGGCGCGCTCAACAATAAGTTGCCGAATTATCACAGCGAACCCTCAGAAAACGCAGGTGATTACGCGCCGGTATGCGGTAAGTAATTGTTTCGCGCGCCCTTAGTTCTAGTTTTGCCTTTTTGAGATGTAATTTGAGGCATGGTAATCGCTATGCCGCGAGGGTTGCAAGGTAGGTTAATAGGCCTACGGATTTTTTCCACACCCTTGATTTTGGCCGCACGGGTAATATTTTATCTTCCCACGTAACACGGCGTAGTGTCGTTAACATATCGGCAAAGCTCGGTTCACTTTTCCAGGCATACCATGGGCGTTCCGGGAACCGGACTTGTTGGTGACCGTGTTGAGCGTACCAAAGGATTGTCAGGCTGTAGAGGAACATGGCCATCGGCGCTGTGCGCTCGACGGCCAACGGAACACGGTTGGCCAGATTTTTCAAACCCAACTGTTGTTTTTACTGTTTTTCGGTCGACTTGCCATTTTTCATTTCTTGCGCCCGGCACGCTTGTCTTGTTTCTCTTGACGTTTCGTTGTGGGAGCAGCTTTGTGTTTCTTGCTGCCACCTTTCCGCTTGGTTTTCCCCTTCGTCACGCCTTGCTTGTTGCGATACAGTCGCATGCAGATCGGGAGCGCGAACACTTTGCCTGGGGGTCGCCGAGAATTTGAGTCCACTCGGCCGCCACCCTCCGGCAAAGCCGGGGGGTGGGATTTGCCAAAATGCGTTGCTCTAACTTCGCTTGCGCGATGCGCTGAACATTGCTGCGACGCCCAGGAGCAGCATGTAAAGCGTAGCCGGTTCGGGCACGGCCTGCGAAGACGCAAGCGTGGGGACGCCGCTGCCGAATTGCCGTTGCCAGGTGAGAAAATCGCTGCCGTCAACGTCGTCGTCTCCGTCGGCATCGCCATCCATGTGAACGGCTGTGCCGGACGTGCCGAAACCCGTTTCCCACTTGACGAGATCGGCCGCATCGACATCGCCATCCTCGTCGAAATCAGCGGCGAACATCGGGATACTCACCACTTCCAGTTGGACGATTGTTGCCAAGTAGTTTACGGCAAATTCCAACCCGGCGGGCATTCCTGTAGGCTGCAAAACGGTGTCGAATTCCGTGCCACCCAGGCCGCCGCTGGCGGATAAGATATTCATCAGTGGGTCACCCAAACTTGGCACATACGGCGCTAGCAGCGACAGATCGAGCGTGCCAGCCAACTGGGTTAAGCCGGTGAGATTCATTCGATCAAAATCGTTGATTCCCGTACCCATCAAGTCGACTTCCCATGTGCCTGTGGCAGTCTGCTGAAAGTCGGTACCGGTCGTCTGACCAGGCGATGTACCCAAAACAAGCGTGCCGTCGTTTTGTACGAGCACGTCAACATCTGCCGCATCTTCGAGCCGGAGCGTGCTGCCAGCCAGATTAATGAGCGCTCCTCCGCCGGCGAAGGTCGCACCAGCCTCAACAATCGTGTTGAGCGTATCTAATTGCAGGTCGCCCGTGAGTGTTGTGCTGCCGCCACTCCGGAAGATCACGGTTTGGTCATTCTGCAATGTGGAATTACTCCCGGCATTAATATTGACCGTGCCAGCCAATCTGACTTGGTCTGTCGACCGATAAGTTCCACCCGTCATACTCAAAGTCGAGCCAGGTTCAAAATCCAGCGCGAACCCACTTGCAAACAACTCGCGTCCTGAGCCAATGTTCACGGTACCGTTGAACGGATGATCGATGGTATCTCGAACCTCCATGTCGCCGGAGACGGCATTGAGCGTGCCGGTTTCGGAGGATCCATCCCAGTCGGTCGCGGTGTTGTCCACAACGAGGGTGCCTCCGCTGGCACTGATGGCCGTATTGTTGTTCACCTGGGATAGGATCAGCCCGAAACCGCTGATGCCGCCGGCCAGATCGTTCGTGATGTTGCCCCCCTGCAGCCGGCCACCTTGTAGCAGTACCTCATGTGCAATGTTCGTGTTCCAGGCGTTGGCAATGTTGAGCACCGGGTCGATACCCGTGTCGAGCGTGCCGATCCGGCCCATGTCGATAATCGTGCCGTTCACGTTCAACAGGCCACCCTCGGCGATCAGCCGAGCCGTGCCGAAAAAGTTCACGTCCGCATTGATCGTGCCGTTGCCGTGCAACGCTTTGTTCGTCGTGGCGCTGAGCTGGCCAGGACCTTCGACCGTGCCCCCGTTAATCGTGTTTGGGTCGAGATTACTGCCGCCATTGACGCGAAAGCGTTCGCCGGCTGTGAGGATATTTACTGTGCCGCCGATGTCGACCCGAGCATTGCTCGACACGTCGCCGGTCACATTCACGGTGCCGTTCAGATTCACATCCGAGCCGAATAGCAAGGTCTGAAAGGAATTGTCGTTCCTGAGAGTCAACGTGCCGGCAGGAGCCAGTGTCCATTCGGCATTGGCATCGTCCAGAATCACGGTCAGGCTGCCAAGTTTACCTGCATTAAGGTTGTCGACGTCGAGATTCTCAAACCCATCACCAAAGTCTTCAATCGCCGCAGCGTTGATGATCATGAGGGCGTCGATGTTGATCGTCGCGAATATGTCGACGTTGTCCCCATCAAGATCGACGGTGCCGCCGACCATGTTGATCGTCAGCGCCTCGTTGACGTTGACCGTGGACTGGCCGATGCGAAGTGTGCCGGTGCCGGTAAACTCGGCATTTTCCGCACCGTTCTGCGTGTCGAAGTCGACGATGCTAGTCAGCTCGAGCGTCGCCCCGGCGGAAATGACCACACGGGCGTCGGAGTTGAAATCGATCAATCCGATCCGCGAGACGCCCATCCCACCGACGTGGAGAGTGGCGCTTAACGGGTCTAGCGAAACATTGTCGTCGCCGATGTCAATTCCCTCGCCTGAGAGTACAGGAATATCGCCGGCAATATTGTTCATGGTCATCCAGCCTTCCATGACCCACGTCGCCTGATTCGAGGAGACCGACAGGTCACCGCCGTTCATGGTGAGTGTACCCTGATAAATCTGCGCCACGCCGTTGCCGTCGATCGAGTCGACGACGATTGACAAATCGCCGTTTGTCCCAATTGTGGTCGAACTGTTGTCCCAGTCGAAGTACTCGACATTGACCGTCGACACTCCGGTGACGGTCAGGGGACTATTGACGTTGACCTCCGAATCGGCGAGTGAGCGGTCAATTGTGTCGATGATGTCGCCACCATCTAGTGTGAAGCCGCCGGAGAAAGTCACGATCCCGCCGGAGCCCTGAATCGTCATGTCGGAGCCCTCGTCAAAGATCACTTCAGCGTTGATTTGGGCCCCGCCGTCGACAAAGATGTCGCCGGCGTTGAGGACCCTAAGTGTGTCGCCATTGAGCACAGGATTGCCGGCGCCGGTGTTGGTCAAAAAGAGGTCGCCGCCGCCGCCCAGCGCCCACTCGTTGTCGGCGACATTGACTGAGAGTGTTCCACTATTGACGTTGATGTCGTTATTGTTGAACGTATCATTGCCGCGGTCGATGTTGGTGACGTCGATGGTGAATGTCACGTTTGGATTGACGGTGGTGACCGCCTGATCCCAATCATAGGTGTGTACGCCAATGTTCGAGTCGAACGTGACCGTTGCGTTGCCGTCCTGCTCGAGGATGCCGTCGCCGGTGACGTTCGCCCCAGCCCACTCGGTGGCGCCGATTAGCTCTGCCTCGCCATCCACGTCGAACGTACCGTTCCCCCAGTCGCTTTGGGCCGTGATGTCCACGTTAGCGCCGGCGGCCACATTGAACGTGCCGCCCGTCTTCTCAAAACGATCGCCACCGATTGTGCTAAGTGTGTTGCCGCCAATGTTGATCGAACCCCCGTTCTGTCCCCAGGTGTTATCGTCGGCCTGGACGTTGAGGCTGCCGCTGTTGATGTGCATCACGGCGGTCCAAATGTCGTCGGCCGCGGCGGCGGTGATGTTGGCGTTGAGCGTGCCTAGGTCACCGATCGTGATGACGCGGCCCGAGCCGCCCAGCGCGTCCCAATCCCAATTGGCATCGTTTACGGTCACGAAGGCGTTGATATCCAAGTTGGTCGTAGCGCCGTTTTGAAAATCGGTGGCAGCGCCGATCGTCGAACTGGAGTTAAACGTAATCGTCCCGGCGTCGTGATTGATAGTGCCGCCCGCAGCAAAGAGCACCGCGTCAAAGATCAGGTGGTCGGCCGCATTGTCGAGGTTGATCGTCCCGCCGATCATCGACATCGTGGCGCCGGCGATCGTTGCGGGTCCGGCGGACTGCCCGGCGAATGCGCCCGCCTGCGTATTGACATTCAACGTGCCATCAAAACTTCAGGCGCTCTGAATGTCGAGCGTCGACTTGCGTGACAGGTTGATTGTGCTGCTAAACGGATCGGCAAGTGCGACGTTGAGATCCAACGTGCCGGAAGGCAGTAGATTGACCGTTGAACTGATGTTATCGAGGTCGACCCTTGCGCCGGCGTCGGTGGCGTTAATCTCAAGCGTCTGTGCAACGTCGAAAAGCGTGAAGATCCCGTCCGCCGTGTTGCCAACATTGAGCGTGCCCCCGTTGAGCGTGAACTTCGAGCCAGCGCCGACATCCTCTAGGTCGATGAAGCCAAAGCCCGTGAGTGTCCCGCTGACGTCGAGTCTACCATCGCCCGTGTTCCCATCGATCTCGAGCCGCCCACCGAGCATCTGGACAAGTGCCCCGGCATTGACATCCATGAAGTCGACGTCGAACGAGTCCAGAGTGCCGCTGTTGTTCGGCTTGACGAGCAGCCTGGTGCCAGTGCCGCTGAGCGTGGCGCTATCGGCGATAAGCTCGAAGTCGCCCGTGTCGAAGTCGTTGCCATTGAGCATGGTCAACGTGTCGACCGTGTCGTTGATATCCAAGGTCGTACGCGTCCCCTCGGTCCCGAACACATTGCCAAGCGTTACATCATCACTTGTCCCCGGTACGCCTGGTGGGGTCCAATTGCCCGAAACGTTCCAAAAGCCGTTGACCGCGGAGTTCCAGCTCTTGATTGCGCCGAAAGCCGGCAAAGCGGCGGCGAAAAGAATCGTTGTCGTCAAACCAGTCGTGAAAATTTTGCGTAACATGGGAACCTCCATTGGGCCATCGCGCATGCACGCGACGGCTGTGCATCCTGAATTTATCGATTGGTCGATTGCGACCCTCGGGACTTCGCTAAATAGAGCGCAGCACATACGACACATCGGGAAGAATCGAAACGCGTGCGCTCAATCACCGTCAGTACGACCTGTCTAATTAGCAAGCAGGTACTTATTCCGTTGCAAACCACAAAGACTGTGGAAACCGTCCGTGGAAAACAAAGCCGAGAGCGAAGTAAAGAAACAACCCCTTTGCACCCACGCCCTTCAGCTAACGTTTTAGCCGCAAAAAGAATTACGACCGCCCCCCCCTGCGCTTCAAAAACCTGTGCGCCTTGAAAAAATACTACGGCTGAACTTGCATAACCGAATTTGAGAAGGCAACAACTAACAAACCCCACAGTCTGTATTGCATTCGGTTAATGTACAGGATTTTGGAATCCTCGCAAGAAATTTTCTACAACAATTTTTACGAGAATAAAGATAAGGAAAAATGAATGGACATATTCGGACATCGAGATACTAAACTACGGAATAGCCTGGGTGCCATACTGTTTTCGTGTCAACTTTCTGTCAGCGGCGAAGTTGGCTCGACATGTCGTAAGTCGTTCGCAGAATAGAACTTGGCAACGGGCTGGCCATTTTTCTGCAGTTGATATTGCAAGGGGTGGCCCGGCGCTGCGCAGTGCATTTCTCGGATGGTACCTGTTCGGGGCGTATTCCGTTTTCCGCGGGAGAGGACTTCGACCCAATCGCCGATATCGAACCCCTCCCAGGCGACTTCCTGCCATAGAGTGCACAGGACGCGCAGGCGGACATCGCCGTAGCTCAAGACGATGAAAGGCCCCTGTGTGCCATCACGGCGAAACAGACGTGGGCCCGGGATCCATTGCCGGGCGAGTTCCACGTCCTCCGGGTGGAGCCAGTCATCCCCGTCCTGGGGCCACCAGGGGTAGGTGCCATATTTGGGGTCGGTTTTCAGCATGATTTCGGTTCCCGCCGTGGCAGCTAAGCCGCAAGCGGTCGCTTGCGGCTTAGCGACCATCCATTTGCATCTTAGCGACAAGGAAGCGAATAGGCCAATATCGCAAAAATCGCGGATATTTACGCGATTGGAACCGTCATTTCGCTCCTCAGGACAACCTATACTTGAAAACCAAGGAATTTGTGAACTTCACCCTCCGGCGACTCGTCGAGTCGCGGCTATTACTGCCCACTCCCTACTATCTCCCATGAAGCTGCAAGACTTTCTCACCCACCATGGCTTGGCCTGCAATCCGTTTGCCGATGAAGATGCGCAAACCGACCCGGTCTTCCAAGATCGATGTCGCACCAGCACGTTTCATCCCAATTGGGACAAAGTCTATGGCGACCCGTCGAGCCCTGCCACGTCGATCGTATTCGGCGAAAAAGGGGCCGGGAAAACAGCGATGCGGTTTCAAGTGGCGACTCAAATCGAGCAGCACAATCGCCAGCACGAACTGCATCGATTATTCGTCGTCGAGTACAACGATTTTAATCCCTATCTCGATCGGTTTGCCGATCGGCTGAGCAGCCGCAAACGCCGTCAGGCAGCGCGCGTATTGGCCGAGTGGAAACTGTGGGATCACATGGATGCCATCCTTTGCCAAGGCGTTACTTCCTTGGTCGATCGTTTGCTGAATGTCCGCCAGCAAAGTTTTCAGCAAGGGAGCGGCTCGGCAGCCAACATAACGCCCAACGATGCGGCCAAGCGCCTCGACCGATGTCAAAAACGCGATTTACTGTTGCTCGCCGCTTGTTACGACAACTCGCACCGCGAACCGTTTCAGTCGCGTTGGTTTCGATTGCGCCGCAAGATGCGGTTCTATCCGTGGCAAAGTTGGGCGATTCGCGGTGTTGGCTGGCTTACCAAGACGACCGTGCTCGGCAGTATCTGGTATTTTCGCAAGACCGAGTGGCTGTGGACCGTCTGGCCATGGCTGATTATTGCCATTGGCTGGGCACCGTGGCTTGCGCAAGTCTGGCGGTGGTGGTTTCAGGCTTTTGGTGTGTCAAAAAATTTGCGATGCGTCACCCGCGATGTCAATCCGCTGCGGCAAATCTTTATGCAATTTTCCGGCCACGATATCAACGGCCAACCGCTACCGAACAAGCGCCGCACGGACGATCGCTATGAGTTGCTCCACAAATTCCAGGGCGTTCTCCAGGCGCTCGGCTTCGATGGCATTATCGTGCTGGTCGATCGAGTGGATGAACCGCACCTGATGGGTGGTTCGCTGGAAAACATGAAGGCCTTTGTTTGGTCGATGCTCGATAACAAGTTCCTCAAGCAGCCTGGGCTGGGGCTGAAGCTGCTGCTGCCGATCGAATTGTCCGAATTTGTCGAACACGAAAACCATGATTTTTTCCAACGTGCTCGGCTCGACAAACAGAACATGATTCCCTCGCTTGAGTGGACGGGCCAATCGCTGCACGACCTGGCCAATGCGCGCATTGCCGCATGTGCTGCCGAAAATGAAAGCAGCGAGAATGGCACGCCCCAGCTTCACCATTTGTTCGACTCTAGCAGCAACTCGGGAGTCGACGACCGACGGTTGGTCGAGGCCTTTGCCAAACTGCGAGTGCCGCGCCGGTTGTCGAAGTTTATGTACCGGCTATTGGTAGCCCATTGCCAGGCACACGTAGAGACCGAACCCGATTGGCATATCAGCGCCGCGACGTTCGAGTCGCAGCTCGCACTTTTTCTCCGCGATCAAGATGTGTTTGATCAAGGGCTAACAGCGGGCTGAGAGTACCACCTCAGCCCACGGCTTTGCCGTGGGGTAAAGCGAGCGACTTCGGCTACGGGAAGATTTCATTTGCCGGCGCGCCTAATACTACAGCGCTAAGTCATTGGAACCACAACGACACAACGAACATCACGTCATACTACAAAAGCAGGACGAACGATGTGAAATGGATATTTTGTTAAGTATGTATTTTGCAGGAAACGCCATGCCAGCCTGTTGATTGAGGCAGAATCCTTGAATGCCCTGTATTCCTAGTTCCGTTTCGTTGTGCCCGTTGTGCCGTCGTGGTTCAACCTAGCGCAGTAGTACTAAGAAGATCGTAAAGCTGTTACCCTGGAGAAAACAGTGGTAATACCTTGCGGTCGGCAACCCCACGGCAAAGCCGTGGGCTGAAGTTGTGGGCAGACTCCATGGCCGTTAGTGTTTTGGAATCGATTCGCCGCAGGTCATTTCTTCGAAGGTCTGCCGGCGGCGAATTTCGTGGGCCTTGCCTTCTTCGAGCAGCACTTCAGGGGCCATCGGTTTGCTGTTGTAGTTGCTGCCCATCACCGCGGCATAGGCGCCAGCGCAGCCGATGACCAGATAGTCGCCCACCGCGGCCTCGGGCAGCAGGCGAGTGGCGACATAGCCGCCCTCTTTTTGGGTGAAAATGTCGCCCGACTCGCAGAGGGGGCCGCCGACGATGACCTGTTGGAGGTTGGGAGTTGGGAGTTGGGGGTTGGGGGTTGGTTTCGCAGGACAAATTGACATAGGGTGGTAGGCGCCGTAGAGGATGGGTCGGGCCAGATTGTTAAAGCCGGCGTCGACTAAGTAAAACAGGTTGTCGCCCATTTGCTTCACAGCCCTGATCTCGGCAATGAGGCTGCCGCTCTCGGCGACCAAATAGCGGCCCGGTTCAATCTCTAAACGGACCGGATGGCCAAACTCTTTGGCAAGCTGGTTCCGCGTTTTGTCCCACAGCTTGTGGTAGGCGCCGATATCGGGTCGCTCGTCGCCGTCGCGGTAGGGCGTGGGCAGGCCTCCGCCGGCGCTGATCGATTGGATCGATGCGCCGACCGTTGTAGCAGCGCGGGTCATCGCGCTGCAGACTTGGCTCAGGTGCTCCATGTCGGTCCCGGAGCCGATGTGCATGTGCAGGCCGGTAACGGTTAGATTGTTTCGGCCAGCGCGCTCGACGCACTCCGCAAGCTGCTCGTGCCAAATGCCGTGCTTCGACTGCTCACCGCCGGTGTTCGTCTTTTGGCTGTGGCCATGACCGAAACCGGGATTGATGCGTAATGTGATTTCACGATTTTCCTCGGGACGCGCACCGGGACGCTGAAGCGTTCCTCGCCGGTACTGATCGATCATGTCGGGCGAGCCGCAATTGACGGCGATCGAGTGCTCGGCAACCAGATCGAGCGATTCCTGGTCGAAGATGTCGGCCGTGTAGGTGATTGGTGGCGGATCGCCAGCGGCACGGTATCCGGCAGCCAGTGCCCGGCGGATTTCTCCCGCGCTCACCGCATCGACCAGCGCACCATGCCGACGAACCAAGTCGACAATCGCCAAGTTGGAGCACGCCTTTTGCGCGTAGCGGACCACGTCGAACGGTGCCAAGTCGGCAATCCGCTCGGCGATCGTGGCGGCATCGTAAACAAACAGCGGCGTACCGAACTGCCGGGCAAGCTGGACAACCGAATGACCGGCAATCGAATGAATAACCGTCGGAAAATTCCCGTCAACGGACATCGTCATCTAAAACCCGGCCCCTTGCATTTGTGCTTTTGCCTGCGCCTCTTTAGCCGCCATTCCGATGGCTTGGAGCACGCCTTCTTCCGCTTCCAGGCGGTAACGCAAACCACTGGGGATCGGTTGCACGACCATTCGCACATGGTCCCGACCGCCAGCTTCGCCCGCCAGCATATTGGCAATTTTCTCCAGCTTCAGCTTTTCGTCGCCATCGGCGAAAGCGGCAGCCACTTCCATGATTTGTCCTAACGACAAGGTCATTTCCATCGGGGCGATCGCTTTGCCGAGGTTGGCCTGCGAATCATCGATCACCCGTTTGACCGCGCTCATGCAATCGCGGCCCAAAGAAAAGTAAACCGATTGCTTGCCGATGCCGATGGCCATGTCGAGCGTGTCGCCAAACAGTTGCCGCGGCTCCTCTCCATCATCGGGAACCGGAACACTGATCGTGTGGAAGCGGATTTCGCCGTGGCTGTCGCTATTCCACTTGATGCCGGGAAAATCGGGCTCCTCCTTCGCCAGTTCCGCCATTTTTTTCAAGCCACTTTCGATTTTTGTCGGGTCGCCGACGAATCCACCAGCGACAAACGTCAGCGCCTCGGGGGTCATGTTCAGCACGGCCCCGCCATCCATCATACCCGCTTCGACCGTTTCCTTGAGAGCGTCGAGAAAATCTCCCACGGCCGATTTCATCACGTCGCGTGCTTCGTCCGAGGGAAGATCGGCTTCATCGTCGATCGCCTTCATGGCCTGCTTGGAGAGGGCGTCGTACATTTGGTCAAACTGCCCGATTTCATCCTTGGTGATTTTCGAGGCAAACGACATCATCATCGCTGCATCAGGCTGAAAGAAACCGGCATAGTTGGTTTTGGCATTGCTATACTCGGCAATTTGTTCAGCAAGCGGCGTTCCTTGCACTCCCGTGAAGGAGAAATCGACCAGCGCACGTTGCTCATCGCCATCGAGCAAAATGCCGAGCGTTAGCTCTTCCATCTCGTCGAATATACGCGTTAGCTGCTTCAATTGAGCATTCACGACAGTTTTTCGAAGCTTGTAATCCTGATCATCTTCTCCGGGCAGTTGCTCTAGGCTCGAATCCAAGCCTCGTGAGAGCTGCGTTACGGCATCCTGACGGATTTGCTTGGGGATATTCTGCATAAAGACCCGGGCACCGATGTCGTACTGTTTTGCCAGCGGCGCGAAAAATTTGCCCGGATCGTCGGGCAAGCCTTCGAGCAATTCCTGCTCGGGAGCGACGAAGGCCCAGTTGGCTTGTTCGCGGACAAACAGGTTGCCGTTCGGCCCGGCGATCTTTTTCACGCCGTCGCCTTGGTCCTCGACCTGGATGCCAAGCCCGGCCAGCGTGCCGAGTAGCCCATCCAGATTGGTAACCGGCAAACAGGCAGCGCCTTGGAAACCCTCGCCGTTTGAAAGTACGACAACACCGACAGGCCGCGACTTGTCCAGGCCCTGGGTGAACATCTGGGCCATCCCTTTAATCTGTTGCGTTGCCTGATCCTCTCCGACCAAGCTGCCGAGGAAGTCGACGTCTTTGACCAACTCGGCGTAACCGGCTAGGGTGACGATCGCCATCGGCTTCGGCGCGTCACTCGATTGGGCTTGTGCCTCGACAGATAGGTAGGGAAGCGAGATGCCCACGGCCAGCGTTAGGGCCAGAGCAAACCATTGGGCGAGTCGATTTTTCACAGTGATTCTCCGTTCTAGGGAAGATGAAAGTTATGGGGGGGGCGCGAGTTACGAGGCGCGAGGCGCGAGTTCTCGTGTTCTTAACTCGCGCCTCATATTTTCTACCGTTCTCGGAAGGTGATTCGGCCTTTGGTGAGGTCGTAGGGAGAAAGCTCCACGCGCACCTTGTCTCCCGGCACGATGCGGATAAAGTGCTTACGCATGCGTCCAGCGACATGGGCGGTAACCAGATGGCCCCCTTCGATTTCTACGCGAAATCGCGTATTTGCCAGGGCTTGGGTGACCACGCCCTCCACTTCCAGGGCTTCTTCTTTTTGTTTTGCCATTCGCGCTTCCGATTCCGATAAATTATGGGGTTGTTTGTGATTCAGGCGGTTTGGGCAAATGCCCTGAGAGTTGCCGCGACACCAACATCCCCGCAATACTACCACTTACCAGAGACCGTTCCAAGCGGAACTGACAAACTTCTATGGGAAAAGATAGCGAAAACAGCTTGCTTTGGCCTTATCAGGCCCTATCAGCCGGTTCGCAGTGGAAAGCAAAACGTAGCGGAAACATCCGTTTGGGATAGCCCAGTTTGGCTCACTACGGTAAACACCGGCTATAATAATTAGTGACTAGTCCAGCAGCACCGCTTGATTTTGGGGTGAGCGGCAGATGGGTATTTACCAAGCACTAGGTGGGCGACAGATAAAAATTACCAGCACGCAGCGCAAGCAAGTGGGTCTAGCACACACTCGCTTGCGCGTCGTGCTAGTATTCTGGTAAATTTTCAATTGCCGCTCGCCTTTAATCAAGCTGTGACAAAACACTACCGAGAAGAGAGCATAATCGAGCCGTGAGCACCCCGTCCTACTCCGATCCTTCGCAGTCTGGTCCGTCGTTCAGCCAGACCGCGCAAATTGATGAGGGGGAAGTCCTGCGCGCCAAGCAGGAGATTCAAGGCCTCGTCCAAGAGATTGTCGAAATCTCCAAATCGGAAGCAGACCCCATCGAGTTCTACGATGCCCTGCTGACCAAATCGGTTGCCGCACTGGCGGCTATCGGAGGCGTTGTTTGGACGTTGGAAGAGAATGGCTCGCTCAAGCTCCAATTCCAAATCAATCTCCAGAATACCGGCTTGGCCGACAACCAGCCCGCCCAGTTGCAGCATGGCCGACTGCTGCAACAAGTGATCGCCAAGGGCGAACCGACGCTCGTGTTGCCTCATTCCGGTGCAGGCTATTCCGGCATGGGCGACGGAGACGAAGAAGATGGCGAAGAGGTGGCGGCCAATCCGACCGATTTCTTGCTCGTGTTGGCACCCATTGCCAGCGATCGGGGCGTCGAAGGGGTCGTCGAGATTTTCCAACGCGATGGGGCTCGGCCTTCCACGCAGCGAGGCTATCTCCGTTTTCTCGAACAAATCTGCGAGTTGGCCGGGGAATATGTCAAAAGCCGTCGCCTGAAACATTATGCAACCAAGCAAACGCTCTGGGAACAGCTAGAAAGCTTCACGTCGTCGGTGCATCAGTGCCTCAATTCGCGTGCGACCGCCTACACCATTGCCAACGAAGGACGCCGGTTGATCGGATGTGATCGTGTTACGGTTGTCCTGCGCAAAGGGAGCAGCTATCGGGTTGAATCGATCAGCGGGCAAGACACGTTTGACAAGCGGTCGAACGTCGTGCGGTTGCTCCGCAATCTGGCCAAGACCGTAGCCAAAACGGGCGACGACTTATGGTTCGAAGGCGACACGTCCGACTTGGCGCCCCAGGTTGAAAAGGCCGTCAATGCGTATGTCGACGAGTCGCACACCAAACAACTGGCCGTACTACCGCTGCACCAAGCCGACGACTTGTCGTCGGAAGAGGAACCAGAAAAAAACGCCGGAAAAAAACGGCGCGTGAATATTCTAGGAGCGCTGGTCATCGAACAACTGGTCGATAGCCGCCCGCCCGAGGGATTGATGCAGCGTGTCGATGTCGTGCGGCGGCACAGTTCCACCTCGCTCACCAACGCCCAAGAACATGAAAGCCTGTTTCTGATGCCGTTGTGGCGATTGATCGGCAAAGCACGATGGCTTGTCTCGGGCCGGACTTTACCCAAGACCGTAACAGTGCTCGTCCTGCTGGCCGGAGCCATCTTCGCGCTTTGCACCGTGCCGTACGACTTTACCGTCACGGCCGATGGCAATTTGCTACCGGAGCTGCGGCGCAACGTGTTTGCCCAGTTGAATGGACAGGTGGTTGACGTACCGGTCGGTCATGGCGACCACGTTGAAAAGGGTCAGCTCGTTGCTCGACAACGGAGTTCGGATCTCGATCAGGAAATTTTGCGTGTGTGGGGTGAATACGAAGGGACTTTGCAGCAGATTTCTACCATCAAACGGAGACGCATGCGACTCGACGTGAGTCGATCTCGGGAATCCGACATGGATGAGCTAGTCGGCCAGTTGGCTCAGTTGAACAAGCGACGTGAGAGCCTCGACAAGCAACGCGAACTGCTGGACAAAAAAAAGCAGCAGCTTGAAATCACCAGCCCTATTTCGGGCAAGGTGGTCACCTGGAAGGTTCGCGATCTCATCCAAGGTCGTACGGTCAGTCGCGGCCAGAGGCTCATGGAAATTGCCGATCCGTCGAGCGACTGGGAACTGGAAATCTATGTGCCCGAGGCGAAAATGGGACACATTGTCGAGCAACGACTCCAGCAGCAAGGCAAGTTGAAAGTAACCTACATCCTGGCCACGCACCCTTCGATAAAGCTCAGCGGTGAGGTGGAGCAGGTCGACACGAGTGCGGAAATGCAAAAAGATAGCGGAAACACCGTGCGGATGCGGGTGTCGTTTGCCCAGGAAGAATTAAAGAAACTGGTGGCCGATCCGACGAACGATCTGAAAGTGGGAGCCGATGTGAAGGCCAAGATTCACTGCGGCCAGCGCGCGATTGGCTACGTATGGTTCCACGATTTGTTTGAATTTGTGCAATCGAAGATTCTGTTTCGGTTTTAGGTAGACGCGAATTAAGAGGTGTAGGAGAGTTGCCGGAACTCGCAGAACTCGTTCCGGCCTACAACCAAAAGTTAGCCGTCGGGCTTGTCCCGACGCGTGGGCACATCGCCTAGACAAACGGTGCAGCGCCGGGACAAGCCCGGCGGCTAATGAGATACCATGGAGCGAAGATAAAATGGCACGATATGGCTCAACTCTCACTCTGGCGCTATTGATAATATTTGGCGTTGAAACTTCTCGCGTTGCGGGCGCGGACAACTCGATTGCCTGCATCATCAAAGTCCAGAACGACGTACTTATTCCCGCCGAGGTGCCAGGCGTACTCATGAAATTGCCCTTAAAGGAAGGGGCACGCGTTAAAAAAGGCGATCTGCTCGCCACGATTGACGATCGCGAAGCTCAGGCGGGATACGAAGTCGCGGAGATCACGCATCAAGCAGCCAAAAAGCGTGCCGATTCGGACATCGAAGTTCGTTATGCGGATATGGCTTCGAAAGTTGCCAAAGTCGATTGGGATCAAGCGATCGCGGCCAATGAGGAACACAAAGGGGCCGTCGCGGATGAAGATTTGCGTCGAAAGAAATTGGATTACCAGCGGCTCGAACTTCAAATTAAAAAGGCGATGAACGATGGCGTGCTAGCCCAATTCGACGTGAAGGTAAAAGCAGCCGAATTGCAAGCGGCCAAGATGGCGGTGGAGCGTCGCCAAATTCGCGCTCCCTTCGACGGCGAGATCGTGACCCTTTATCCGCAAGAAGCCGAGTGGCTCAGCCCGGGCGATCCCATCCTGCGGCTGGTTCGGTTTGATACGCTGGATGTGGAAGGCTATGTCAGCTATGGCCAGTACGATCCGGAACAGGTCGATGGCCGCCCGGTGACGATCCGTGTGGAACTGGCCAAAGGACGCGAAGTCGAAGCGAAGGGTAAGATCGTTTATGTCAGCCAGCTTGTCCAATACGATGGCGAATATAAGTATCTCATCCGAGCCGAAGTCCCGAACCAGCGAGAAGGCAAGCACTGGCTCATCCGCCCAGGCCTGGAAACCAAGATGACAATCCATTTAAGTGATGAGTGATGAATAATGAATAATGAGTGTGATTCTTATTTCACTCATCATTCATCATTCATCATTCATCGTCCCTCCCCCTATGCCTACGCTCGCCGACAGCATTGTTTCTAGTTCTTCGCGCCGGCTGGGGATCCGCGCTCGGCCCGACCTGAAGGCCCGGAAGCAGCGCTACCAGGGTCGCACCTATTGGGTGGTGAAGGACCCGGTCGGCTTGCAGTATTACCGGTTCGAGGAAGAAGAATTTGCGATCCTGCAAATGCTTGACGGGGAAGTGAGCCTGGAAGAAATCGCCGAAGAGTTCGAGGCAGAATTTCCACCACAGACCATTCGCGTCGAAGAGTTGCAAAACTTCGTCGGAATGCTCCACCGCAGTGGGTTGGTCCTCTCGGATACCATGGGCCAAGGCACCCAGCTCAAAAAACGGCGCGACGAGCGCAAACGGAAAGAAATGCTCGGAGCGATGGGGAATATCTTGTCGTTCCGGTTCAAGGGATTCGATCCCGAACGGATCCTCAATGCAATTTATCCGTTTGTCCGTTGGTTTTTTACCGTGCCGGCCATGATCGTCTGTTGCACGCTGGCGCTGGTGGCACTGACACTGGTGCTGGTGCAGTTCGACGTTTTTCAATCACGGTTGCCGTCGTTCCAGTCGTTTTTTGCCGCCCAAAATTGGCTCCTGATCGCGGGCGTGCTGGGCGTGACCAAAGTGATCCACGAATTCGGGCATGGCCTTTCCTGCAAGCATTTTGGCGGCGAGTGCCATGAGATGGGCGTCATGTTTCTGGTGCTCACGCCATGCCTCTATTGCAACGTCTCCGATTCCTGGATGCTCCCCAACCGGTGGCATCGGGCGGCGATCGGCGCGGCAGGCATGTATGTCGAGGTGGTCATCGCATCGGTCTGCACCTTTCTCTGGTGGTTTAGCGAACCGGGCTGGCTGAACTATGTTTGCCTCAACGTGATGTTTGTTAGCTCGGTCAGTACGATTCTGTTCAACGCCAATCCGCTGTTGCGCTACGACGGCTACTACATCCTCAGCGACATCATGGAGATCCCCAATCTGCGCCAAAAAGCAAGTTCGATTCTCAACCGAAAGCTAGGCTGGTGGTGCTTGGGCCTGGAAGAGCAAGAAGACCCCTTCTTGCCGAAACGTAATCAGTTGCTCTTCGCATTCTACACGGTTGCTTCGTTCTTTTATCGCTGGGTGATCCTGCTCTCGATTCTCTATTTCCTGAACAAAGTATTCGAGCCGTACGGGCTGAAAGTCATTGGGCAAATGATTGCGCTGATGTCGTTGTACGGGCTGGTTGTGATGCCATTTTGGAAGGTTTATAAGTTTTTTCGTGTCCCCGGGAGGTGGAGTAAAGTGAAACGCGTGCGGATGGTTCTATCGCTGTTTTTTCTGGGTGCGGTTGTCGGCGGTATCTTGTTTGTCCCCTTTCCGTCGACCGTCTGGTGCCTGTTCGAGTTGCAGCCGCACAATGCCACGAGCGTTTATGTAGAAGTTGCAGGCATGTTGAAACAAGTGGAAGTGAAACCGGGCGACAAGGTCGAGCAGGGCCAATTGCTGGCGCTGCTGGACAACACCGATCTGGAAATCGAGATCGCGGAGCTGACCGGCGAGCGCAATGCAATTCAGGAGCAACTCAAAGGCCTCAAGCACGGGCGTCTTCAGCAAGGGCGTTCTCGTGACGAGCAGGCGAGTAGCCAGATCAGCGTGGTTCAAGAAAAACTCGATGCCATCGGGGAGCAGCTTCAGCAAAGAATTGACGATGCCAAGCGGCTGCGCATCGAAGCGCCCGTGACTGGCACCATCATTGCGCCTCCGCCCACCCGCTCGCCTGGTGCCGACCAGCAAGGCAGTCTGCCAACCTGGAGCGGCACGCTATTCGATCCGGAAAATCTGGGGGCTACCGTCGTTCCCGAGGGTGCCAGTAACATGTTCTGCCAGATTGGCGACCCCAACCAGTGGGAAGCAATTTTGATTGTCGATCAGAATGACATCGATCTGGTGCATCAAGGCCAAGAAGTTCGCATGATGTTCGACGAGTCGGCCTACCATGTTTACGTCAGCACCATCGGATACCGGGCAGCCGACGCCATGGAAATGGCACCGCCCCGATTGGCAAGCACCTCGGGTGGACCGTTGCCATCCCAGGCCGACCCGGACGGCGTCATTCGTCCGCTCAATACTTCGTATCAAGCCGTGGCACGACTCGACAACCAGCAGGGACTGCTACGCAACGGCTTGATCGGACAAGCACGCGTGAAGACACGCCGTCGAACGCTCGCCAGCCGGCTCTACCGGTATCTAAGCCGAACGTTTAATTTTGAGCTGTAGCCGTGTCGCAACGCGACACACGGCGAGGAAAGGCGCGAGTTGCGTGATTCTTAACCCGCGCCTCCCAACTCGCGTCTCCCAACCCCTAGACCGTTAGCGCCGTCCGCCAGGACGGATTCCCACGCATCGACTCGCCATCCAGCAGCCTGTTGAAAAAGTCGCCATCGTAACCCGACGCGTTAGCGAGGGGCAAAAAACGCTTGCTTGGGCATCCCTCGCTGACGCTTCGGGTTATGAATTGCGTCAAATGTTACTTTTTCAACAGGCTGCTAGGCCTCTCAGAAAAATCCAAAAAAAAGTATTGACAACCCTTGCGGCGCCCACTACGATGAAACCAAATCTAAAAAACCAAACAACAGGAGCCGCCCATCATGGCCCGACCGAAAGCTAAGCAGCTTACCGAGCGTGAACTGGAAATTATGCACATCTTCTGGCAGCCAACTGATCGAAAGGGCGCTAAGCAGCAAGCCGTTAGCCGTCTCGACGAGCTAACGGCGGCGGAAGTCCGCCAGCGGCTGGCCGACGAGGGCCGCGACTTGGCTTACACGACCGTCGCCACGCTGATGCGGATCCTTGTCGAGAAGGGATTTGTCCGTCAAACAACTCATCAGCGGCCCTTTGCGTATCGGGCCAACCGTTCGTTCAAGGATGTTTCTGCCCGGCTGGTTAGCGATCTGGTCGACCAGGTTTTCAGCGGCTCGCGCGAAGCGCTGCTGTTGCGACTGGTCGAAAGCAAAAAGCTGACGAAGAAAGAACGCCAGTTGCTAGAGCAAATTTTGCAGGAGAAAAAACGATGAACGCAATCGGTATCAATGCCATCGGCATTGCCCTGGTGTGGTGTATGCTGCAAGTGACGCTGGCCTGCTCGGCGGGAGCGGCCGTCTATCTTGTTGCACGAAAAATGGGTTGGGCCGCCGGGCGAATGACAACTATCGCATCGCTGGCGATGGTGCTTGTGCTCTCTGTTGCCGCGCTGAGCCCTTGGCCCAGTTGGCTAGTTTCTGGTCCTGGCGAAAACGATATGGCCGCTGCTGTGGGTAACAAGGCTGCATCACAGATCGCATTGCAAAATAGAGATCAATCCAGTGCGGGTACCGATTCTGTCAAAGCAGAACGGGCGGCACAGCCCGAACCGTCCGGCCCTCTTAACATGACCTTCTGGCAATCCGTCTGGGCCGAGATGCAGCGCACTCCGGCAACCGCCGACAAGACTATCGCCTCGGCAAGCAGCGCGTGGCGCTGGCCGGCCGTGGTGGCGTGCGTTTTCTTTGTGACAGCCGTAATTGAGCTACTGCGGTTGTTCATCGGTTGGCTCGCATTGCGCCGGTTGGACAAGCGGAGCACAACGCTCGGCGACAGCCGCTTGGCGCAATTGGTTGTGACAATCAACCACGATTTATCGCTTAGCCGTCCCATCGTTTTGAAACCTGTCGTTTTGAAAGAATCTCCCAAGTTGCAAACAGCCGCGACGTTCGGCTGGCGTCGGCCGGTGATTCTGCTGCCCGCTGCATGGTGCGATTGGCCGGCCGAGGAACTCCGCGCCGTCCTCGCCCACGAATTGGCCCACATACGCACCGGCGATTTTCTGCCATGGCTCTTCGCACAGCTCGCCGTCGCCGTGCATTTCTACCACCCGCTGGTCCACTGGCTCGCAGGTCGCTTGCGCTTGGAGCAAGAGCTAGCCGCCGACGCGACGGCCGCCCGACTGGCCGGCGGCCGCGAAACGTATCTCCACAGCCTGGCGGCACTGACGCTCCGTGCCGACAACTTTCGACCCCGCTGGGCCGCCCAAACCTTTCTGCCAACCCGTAGCACGTTTTTAAGGAGAATTGAGATGCTCAAACAAACGAAACCGATGACCCAAGAAAATCTGAGCGGCAAGACACGCTTCGCCGTGATCGGCGTGCTCATGGCGATTGGCCTACTCGCCGGCGGATTGCGAGCGCCAGGGCCCATCAGCGCAACGCAACTCGTCGCAGCCGAGCCGGGGAGTGAAGATACTGATCTTGTTCAAGAGACGAAGTTTGCACCGCGCAGTGCCATGAAGCCAGCCGATCGCGCCGCGTTCGATGCCAAGGCTGACATGGGATACATCCCCGAAGGTGCATTTCATGCCATACGAGTCCGCCCGGCAGAGATATTCAATGGCAAGGCCATGCAAGCGGCAGCCGAAGAAGTGAGCCGATGGCTTGCCGAATGGCCGGGAGGAGATGTCTTTCAAGTCGAAGAATTCGATACGATCCTCATTACGACATACGTTACGGTGCGGGGTACCTCCGGCACGCAAGTTATGTTTCGCACGGTGGAACCGGTAAGCCAAGCCAAGGCGGACCGATTTCTCCAAACCGGTTGGGGGATGGCAACCGTGGATACCGTCCATGTCGATTATCCCAAGGAGCCATCATACTTCTACCGGAAGCGTATTCCGGAAGGACCGGCCTACCGGAGGATTGGTGATCGCACCTTTGTGTTCGATACGTCGGCAGCGAGTCTCAAGCGGTGCTTGGATCGTCTCGAATCCGGCTACACGCCTCCCGTGTGGCTCGGTAATAAACAGCCAGATGCTAAGACGCAACTCTGGCTGGCATTTAATGCGGAAACAATCTTCATGCCAACCACACAAGGCGACCGTAGCACATTGGTTGGAGGCTTCCCGCTGCAGATGATCAGCCCCCTGTTTCGAGACATGCAGCGAGTGGTGGCCTCTGTGCAGATCACACCAGTGATTCGTGTGGCAGCAGACGCTGTGTGCCCGTCACGCGAGGCAGCCGGGCATGTCGAGGAGACGACCAGTGCGATGCTAGTGATGCTGCGGAATATAATCGCGGAACAACGGCATGCCGCGGTGCCAGCAAGAACTCGAGCGGCCGCACTCGCTCCCACTTTGAGGCTCATCCAGCCGTTGCTGGATAGTGTGCAAGTTAAGGCTTCGGGTAATCGCGTATTGCTGGCGACCTTTGCGCAGTTGCAGGCGAGCGAGGTATTCCAAACGCTCTTCCCGGCGATTCGCAAGGCTCGTAAATCAGCAAAGCAAGCTCAGAGCCATAACAATCTCAGACAAATTGCAATCGCGCTGCAAAAATACGCTATCGCTCATGGCAGTTTCCCGCCGGCGGTGCTTTACGACAAGAAATCGGGCACGCCGTACAGTTGGCGAGTAGCCATTCTACCGTTTATTGAACAGCGAGCCCTGTACGACCAGTACCATTTTGACGAGCTATGGGATAGTGAGCACAACATGGAGATCGCTAAGACGGTCGTGGTGCCGACATTCACTTCATCGGCTGAGCCAACATCGACGAACGCTGCCTACTTCGCGCTGGTCGGCCCAGAGACTGTGTTTGCGGGCAAGGAGGGTGTAAACTTCGTACAGATTCGTGACGGCAGCACGAATACAATCCTCGTCGTCGAGGCGAAACGCGATATCCCGTGGACGAAACCGGAGGATATTCCTTACTCGCCCGACAAGCCTCTGCCCAAGCTCGACGGATTCTTTGAGGGCGTTTTCATCGCGGCCTTTTGCGATGGAAGCGTTCATTTCCTGCCTGATGATATCAACCCGCAGACGCTGCGACATTTGATCGAAAAGGCGGATAGGAATGTGGTGGATCGTTCAGAATTCCAGAAATAAGAGAGGCGCGAGTTGCGAGGCGCTAGGCGCGAGTTGCGTGATTCTTAACCCGCGCCTCCCAACTCGCGACTCCCAACCCAAGCCGATAGCTGACTGAAAACCGCGATTTTCGACCGCTACGAGTCTATGTCTCTCCAACCGGCCGTACCAGCGTCCGTCCATAGGTCTTCCCGGCAAGCATTGCCTCGACCGATGCAGGGACTTCGCTCAGCGTGATTCGATGGACCAGATTTTCCAGCCGGTCGACCACGCTCCAGTCGGTGGCCAAGTGTTGCCACATCTTTATCCGCGGCCGACGGGGGCACTGGGCCGAGTCGATGCCGGCGAGTGTGACACCGCGGAGAATGAAGGGGTAGATGGTCATTGGCAACTGGTCGCCGGCGACCAGACCGCAAGCGGCGATGCAGCCACGATGTTGCGTGGAGCGGAGCAGCGTGGCCAGCGTGTTGCCGCCCACCGTGTCGATGCCGCCAGCCCACCGCGCGGCGAGCAGCGGTTTATCGCTGCAGTCGTCGACTTCGTCGCGGCCGATGACTCGCTTGGCTCCGAGCTGCTGAAGCAACTCGGCCTGGTGCGGTTTTCCTGTCACGGCGGTTACCTGATAGCCCAGTTTCGCGAGGAGGGCGACCGCGATGCTGCCAACGCCACCGGTGGCGCCGGTGACGACCACTTCGCCAGACGACGACGTAATGCCATGCCGCAGCAGAGCGTCGACCGACTGAGCGGCAGTAAAACCGGCCGTGCCGTAGATCATCGCCGACTCGGGATTCAAACCCTCGGGCATTGCCACAACCCAGTCGCCCGGCACTCGCACCCGCGCCGACAGGCCACCCCAATGTCCCGAGCCCAAATCGTGGCCGGTCACCAGCACCTGGTCACCAGCTTGGAAATGAGAATCATCACTTTCAACAACCGTCCCGGCACAATCGATCCCCGGCACATGGGGCAGCTTGCGCACCACGCCCGGGTGCGCATGGCACGCCAAGGCATCTTTGTAATTCAGCGACGACCAGGCCACCTCGATCAGCACGTCGCCAGCAGGCAAGTCGTCGGTACGGATCGACTCCACCTGGCAAGCAACTTCGCTTGCAGCATCGCGCCGGACCATCAAACAGGGAAAGAATTCGTCGCTGGGCTTACTTGCACTGGGCTTACTTGTACGGGGCATTTTGGAATTCGTCATTCCTCTGTTCACGGTTGCAATTCAATTGGCAGCCGATCGATCTTTGCCGCTAAAATAAAATCGTTCTCCGACAAGCCGCCGATCGCATGGGTCCACAATTCGACCGACACATTCCGGTAACCCTCGATGTGCAAGTCGGGATGATGGCCCTCCTCCTCGGCCACTTCGGCGCATCGACGAAAAAAGTCCATCCCGGCTAGAAAGTGTTTGACTTTCCAATCTTTGCGAATCCGCTGGCCATCGTACGTCAATCGCCAGCCATCAAGTTGCCGCAACTGTTGCTCAGCCACATCGAGCGGGCAGGGATCGACACCCCCTTCGCAAGGAAGGCATTTTTTCTTGGCCAATTGATCTGATGTTTGTGGTTGCATAATGCTACTTCGCTAGGTTGAACCACGACGGCACAACGGGCACAACGAAACGGAACTAAGAATACGGGCTTTCAAGGATTCTGCCTCAATCAACAGGCTACGCATGTTGTTTCCTACAAAATACATACTTAACAAAATATCCATTTCACATCGTTCGTCAAGCTTTTGTAGTATGACGTGATGTTCGTTGTGCCGTTGTGGTTCCAATGACTTAGGGTCCGTGCAGAAATAACATGAACAAGTTTTTGCGACTAAAATCCGAATATCGGTAACACTTTAGCCAAATGCAGCGAATCAGAAAATCACCACAGAGAACACAGAGGTCACGGAGGTTCTATCACTTCTTTCAATGGATGGGCATCTAGGATTCATTTTCCTCTGTGTTCCTCCGTGTTCTCTGTGGTTAATCATCCTAAGTAACTGCAGATGGCTGAAGTGTTACGAATATCGAAATCCGAAACAAATACAAAATCCGAAAATGAAATGGCCAAAACGAATCATTTTGGGCCTTTTCCCAAGGCACGGGCGACTAGCTGCGTTTTTGTCCTTTGAAATTTGGTCATTCGAATTTGTTTAGGATTTCGTGTTACGAGTTTAGGATCTGCATCCGAGTTGTACAAGTTATTTGTGCGCGAACGCTTAGCGCTGTAGTATTAGCATAGGTTCAACATGGGAGCTTATGCAAGATGCGGTTTTTCCTTCGTGTACCTCCGTGTTACTAACGGTCAAATTCTTTGTTTGGTGCAAAGATTTTCAGTAGCCACAAAAAACGCAAAAAGGCACGAAAAGAAACTATAAGGCTAGCGAATCATGCGAATGTCAATGATTGTCATCCTCCCGATTCATTCGCGCCAATTCGCGTGATTCGCGGGCCATGATTTTTGTGGTTTTCGTGTTTTTTGTGGCTATTTTTTCTTTGGTTGCGGCGTTGTCGCGCTGGGATCTCCGTGGTAAAATACTTCCTACTCTTTTGAATAGATCGAAGTTGATTTAGCCATCCGTTCAGGCTAGGCTGAATCGCATGGCAGATACCCCCCATTCTCCGTGCGCCGATCCAGAGGAAAACAGTCGCCGCATTGTCGATCTGGAAGAGCGATTGACCTTCCAGCAACTGACATTGGACCATCTCAACGAAATGGTCTGCACTCAGCAACTGGAGATCGAACGATTGCGAAGCGAATTGGCCCGCTATCGCACCGGTCTTGAACAACTGTCTGAACGTGTCGACGAAGAGAGTCTTCCACCCGAAAAGCCACCTCACTACTAGGGAATAGGGGTAAATATGCCTTGAGATACCTATGTCCCCATATCCCCTTATATTCTCCTCTGTTTTTCTAGTCTCTAAGTTAGTGTCAAAGGCGTGACACACCTGCCTGTCGTCTACAGGTCGAGGTATATGCCCCAAGTGCTTGGTATATTGACACCTAGTGAATAGACTCGCAGCAGTGTTCGGAAATTGCGGAATGCCCTGTTCATGCCTAGGTGGCCTTGGTGTATTGATGAAATCACTCCAGGATGTCCGATAGCCAAGGCAAGGACAGGCTTCTTTGATATTGGACTTCTTGATTGCTCGCACTAGTGCTATGTCAAGCTTAACTTTTGGGGTTGGCAGTATTGGTTACCGCTGCAAATCAAGCACAAATGTGAATCAGCAACCCCAATTCTTAAGATTGACGCAGCACTAGGTGTTTTTACTCCCATCCTGCGGCAATGCGTAATGAATACTCTATCCAATGGTTTTCGATCAGACCAAACGAACTGGAAGCCACCGATTCGATTGATGCTGATTACGGACAGTCTTCTTGACTGCGAAGCACTCCGGCTGTTATTTTTGCATCGTGCTCGGTTCCATGTCTTGGAAGCGACGTCCGATTTCCACTATGGAATGGCCCGCTGCAAGCGACTCGTCCCCGATATCTTATTGCTCTCCGGTTCGGTTGGATACAAGGCAATCGAGCAGGCAGCCAATCTGGTTGCCAAGGAAGAGATAAAACATCTGCTTCTGCTCGACGATCGTACAAGGGAATGCGCCCTCAACCATGCGATGCGCAACCCTCGGGTGAGCTACTACACGCGCCGGTCGGGGATCGACGATCTTCTCTGCGGGATGCTGGAAATTGTTGACCAGGGCCAGCGGCTGTTCGACCCGCAGGTGGCCGACCGCATTCGTCGCACTACGAAAGGTTTTCGATTAGACCAACAGCACGATCGCCCTTCGGTTGCTCTGCTCACCGAGCGCGAGCAACAAGTGATGCGACTCTTAGCCAACAAGGGCAATTCGGTGAGCGACTGCGCGCAGAAGCTCGAACTTGCCGTGAGCACGATCGACAATCACAAATCGCGTATGATGAGAAAGTTACAGGTTCACAAAGCCGCGGAACTCACCTGCTTGGCAATTCGCGATGGATTGATTCGGGTGTGAAGGAGAGGCACGAGTTGGGAGGCGCGAGTTATTAGGCGCTAGGCGCGAGTTAAAAAAACAAGCAACTCGCGCCTCGCGCCTCACAACTCGCAACTCTTTTTATCTCGCGCCTCACAATACGCCTGCCAGTCGCATTGTGGCGATCACGCGCAGATCGTTCCAGCGTATGTCCGACGCGTAGTAGGTTGGCTCTTCGATGCCGCAGAAGCGGCGTTTGAAATCGGCATGGCCTGCTAGGTTGTAGAAGTATTTGTTCAACCACTTGGCCTTTAACCCTCGGCTCCAACTGAAGTGGATCAGCCAATTCGATCGGAACTCTTGGTCGGTGATTCCCAGCAGTGGCGATAGGCCGAGCATGACTTGTTCGATGTCCTCGCACTGAAACTGCTCAATGGCCCGTTTCATGATCCCTTCCTCGGCACGCAGTGGCGCATCGGGCAGTCGCCGTTTGATCGATGGAGAGTAACCGATCACGTTACCATCGCGGTAAATCGGGTCAAAAAAAACAAATGCCACTGGCCGACCGTCAGAATCGAACAGGAAGAATTTTCGCACGTCTGGCTCGTCGATAAACACAATGGGCCGATTGAAAAACCGCACCGTGCCGCGAATTCTTCGTGACGCTTGCCAAGAGTCGGAAAGCACGCGGATTTCTTCGACATTGATGTCACGAGCAAACGAGCCTTCGCGAATCTCGAAATGGTTTTTCGTTAGCCAGTTGGTTGCATGTCGGAGTCGCTCCTTTTTTTTGCCGGCAAAATTGTAGTCGGCCAGTTCCAGCCGCGTATCGACGCCAATTTCGTTGATCCAAAATCGGGCGTCTTGAAGAATCTGGGTCGTCGTACGTGTGATTTGCCAAAAGCACGTTTTGCGGAACTTTTTCAAGAATGCATGCAGCAGCGCAGCATGGTCTTCTGGAGGTCCCACCGGATCGGCTAGCACGCAAGCAACATGCCACTTCTGTTGATAAGCCAGGTAACAGTCGCCATGCCAAAAGTGCTCTAGCCCCGGTTGCTTGGCCGTGGAATAGGCTTGCGTAAACGTGCCCCAGCGGCGCACGAGTTTAAGCCGCCGACTGCGCTGGGCCTCGGCGTCGAGCTTTGCCACTTTGGAAGGAGTTTGAATATCAGGCATGCGTCTGATTGTATCGTTCGGGATGCTGTTTGACTTACACATTCTATTGTGTAAGATTTAGATGGTAGGAACCCGCTCGAAAAGCCCAAACAAAACAGGGAGTATTTGCATGGCTACCAACCTTGCCATCGATGAAAAGCTACTCGACGAGGCGAAAGAGATCGGTGGGCTCAAAACCAAAAAGGCGACTGTCAACGAAGCGCTGCGAGAATTCATTCAGCATCGCAAGCGACTGAAAATCTTTGAGTTATTTGGAAAAATTGATTTCGATCCAGATTATGACTACAAGAAATCGCGCCAGCAGAAACGAAACAGAACATGACGATTCTTGTGGACACACCCATCTGGTCTCTTGCTTTACGCCGCAAGAGGAAGTCGCCAACCGACCTTGCAAAATGCGATGAATTGGCACAATTGATTCGGGAAGCACGCGCGGGGCTCATTGGCCCGGTGCGACAAGAGTTGCTTTCTGGCATTCGAGATCAAAAGTTATTCGAATCTGTCCGTACGCACTTGAGAGGTTTCGATGAAATCTCTGTCCAAACATACGACTACGAGCAGGCGGCTCGACTAGACAACCAATGTCGTCGCAAAGGTATTCAAGGTTCGCCTACAGATTTTCTCATTTGCGCGGTTGCTCAACGTTATGTGGCGCCAATCTTTACGACGGACCGCGATTTTTCGCGCTACGTGAAACATATCGACATCACATTGCATAGGCCGCGTTAACGATGGTCCTGTAGCCAAACATCATCGGCCTGCGTGAAAACGATCGGCTGGCGCGGCAAACGATCGAGCCGGAACATGGATAAGAACTCCGCGGCCGGCATCTCCCGCCGCCTGCCCAGTCCGCACCACTCGGCGAGCAAGCCGATGATGCGTTCGCTTCTGGTGCCCTGCTCGCGATACGTTGCAATTCGGCTGTCTCCGTGCCGTTTGGCCAATCGCTTGCCGTCTTCGCCAGCGACCAGCGGCAAGTGCGCGTAGGTTGGTGTCGGGCTAAGCCGCAAGCGGCTGGTGAGCAACCGTTGTCGGGCGGTCGATCGGAGTAGGTCGTCGCCGCGAACGATCTTGTCGATCTGTTGTCGCGCATCATCCACCACCACGGCCAACTGATAGCTAGGTAGGCCCATTTTGGTGCCGACCAAAAAGTCGCCGACTTGCGCTTGCACATCGTGCTGCTGAGGACCGGCATACTCATCGTCGAATGTTGTGATTCCCTCGGGCACGCGCAGTCGCCAGGAGGTCCCTTTTTCAGAGAGCCGTTTGAGGTCAATTGAAGTCGCCTCGGCTGATCGACATGTGCCGGGATAGCGCAGCTCGTGCTCATCGGCGTGCGGAGCAGAAAGGCTTGCCAGTTCGATTTGCTTCCGCGTGCATCGGCAGGGATAGATATCGCCTTGCCTCGCGAGTTGCTCCAGCGCTTCTTGATACGACGATAGACCGTGCCGCTGAAAAAAGGGCCCTTCATCCCAATCAAGACCGAGCCAAGCCAAGATGTCGATCGCCTCGCGGGCAGCTTCGGCTTTGATTCGCGGTCCATCGAGATCGTCGATTCGCAACACAATCTGCCACCCGCGCTGCCGAGCCAGCGCCCAATTCACCAGGAATGTACGCGCATTGCCCAAGTGAAGTGCGCCGGTCGGCGATGGGGCAAGACGAGTGCGCGGCATTTTCAATGATTACCTATCTTTACTCAGCGTGAAAACTACTGCTGACCCTGAACGGTATAAAACACTATTTTCACCGGATGTGCTATCGGCCGCCGGCTTTCAGCAAGAAAACCGCTGGACGAGGTGCATTTTCTGGCTGATAGCCGATAGCTGACAGCTTTTACGCCGAGTATTTATTGTCGTAAAATAATAAATATAACAAATAACTGTTGACATTACAGTAAATTATATTTATATTTCCCCGTAGAATTTTGAATAGTATTGAAAAATGAACCGTGAGCAAAACTCCACTCGATGTCCTTATTGCCAACAGGCGATGACCGTGAGCCGTATGACCTGTCATGCGTGCGAGATGTCGATCGAGGCGACGTTTCCGACTGCGCGATTAGCCAACTTACCGCCCGAGCATCAGCGATTTATCGAGATATTCGTCCTCGCCAGCGGTAGCTTGAAGGAAATAGCCCAACAGACGGGCGTTTCGTACCCGACCGTGCGGTCGCGATTGGACAAAGTGATCGACGCGCTGCGTGAGGAGATTGGTCGCACAAAAAAAACCAAAGGCACGATACTCGATGCTGTCAGCGAAGGCAAGCTCTCGGCCAAGGCGGCCGCCAAAATTATTAAGTCGATATGAACAGCAAAACAGACCATCACGAAATCGATCAAAACGAATCGCTGCTCCCCGAGCGTGAGCAAGAAATACTGGACACGGCACTCCGCGAGTCGGACCAACTGTTGGTCCGAACACTTCACGATGACGAGATTCGTCGGCGCAGGCGCCGTCTGATCTTGTGGTCAGCACTTGTGATTGGAGGAGTTGTCATGACAAAGCTAATGATGGGCCTGATGTCGGGTTGGTTGGTGGCGAGTGTGCCTGCTGTTGCGGAGACGAAGCCCGCGGAAGCAGAGTTTGTGGAAGTGCAAGGGCCTTCGGACGAACAATGGCGTGAGCGATTGCTTGCCGTCCGGGAAGATGATAGTTGGTTTGTTGGTGCAAAAATCGGCATGGAATTGGTGCGGATCAAGGGCGACCGGCCTTACAAAATCCTCGCCGCCAGTTGGCCCAAGATCGCCACCAGCGCGCGGAAGCAAATCCTCAAGGGATTTACGCCCGGGATGATGGGTAACAAAAAAGTTCATCCCCGATTCTTTGACGTTATGCACCTGGGCATGACAGACAAGGACGCCGACGTGCGGATCTATGCAGCCACATACATCGAGATGCAAGGGCTGCCGAATTACAAGGATGATAAGAAGGGTTATACGCAGTGGCAAAAGCAGAACAAAAATCGTACTGCCAAAGAAATCATCGAAAACAAAAATGCGGATATCAGCAATGGGCCTCCTGCGCCCGCGCAAGTCGCCCGCGCTGAAAAATCCACGGCAGCAGGCTGGCAGCTTTGGCAGCGGCAGAAATATGCCGATGCCGTGGGGGAATTTACAGTGGCGGTCCAACTGAATTCAAAAGCGGTTGACGCTTGGAACGGCTTGGGCTGGAGCCATTTTAATATCGGCAGTAACAAGAAAGGCGAAGAGGCTTTTCGTAAGTGCATTGCATTGGATCCAAATCATGGAGGGGCGCTCAACGGACTCGGCTTCTGTTTGCTCAACCAAGGAGATGCCAAGCAGGCAAAGCCGCTGTTTGAAAAATGCTTGAAGATGCAAAAGGACGCCGCTGGGCCGATGAACGGATTGGCCCGGTGCCTCAAGGCCGAAGGCAAGATGGACCAGGCAATTAAAATTTGGAATCGCATGGCAAAGAAGCATCCCGGACCTTCGGCCGCGACGACGGGGCTTGCTCAAGCGTATCTCGAACAGAAGCAATACGCCAAGGCTGTCAAATTCTACAAGATTCTCGTTAAGTCAGATCCGAAGAACAAGTTTTTCAAGCAAGGTCTTGAGCAGGCCCAGGCGGGATTGTCGATGGGCAAGTGATCTTTTTTGGAGACAATCATCGACCCGGGGTGCGGCTGCGCGTGGTGGTGCAGAACATGTGCCGTGTCCAGCTCACCGAGCGGCTGCCCCTGGGTTGTTTTCCTTTTCAGCCCCCGGCTTTGCCGGTGGGATCGCGGAACAATCCACGCAACCACCAAGCCAGATTATTTCTCCGAATGGCATTTCTCCGAAGGTAACATTTTCACGCAGGCGACCCCCCCGGCAAAGCCGGGGGCTGAAATTGCAGTGAAAAACACCTGATCGACTATTTTCTTGCGTACGTGGCGAGCGTGTATAGAATGGAGGATGTGGGGGCAAACGATGCAGGCGGCCCCAGGAGCAGATTTCGCCTCAGCATCCTTTTCGAACAGGTTTTCGCTCGTGCAGTGGTAATCAAACTGGCGGATGGCTTGCGGAGTCAGATCGCCTTTCTATTTCGTTGTCGACTTTTCTGTTGACACGTTTCCCAGGTTTCTGCGCCACAGGATTTTTTTGTTTCCCAGGTAAAACCCCTATTGATGAAATACTCGCTTGCCAAATCGTTTGTCGTTATGCTCGTCATGTTGACGTGGACTCCCACCGTGCGCGCGGCGTTCGACCTGACTCTCAATATCACCAATCCCGCTTCCTTTACCACGTCGCAATTGCAGGTGCTCGAAGGCTCGCTCGACGAAGCCGAAGCGATGTGGGAAGACGCCATCACCGGCTACCAATCGGGCATCAGCATCGGCGGCATTACGATCTCCATCATTTCAGGGTCCGGTTTTGCCGATGCGATTGTGAACTCTAGTGTCAATCAAGGCGGCTTTCAGCTCAGCACGACCGGCAGAATTCGCATCAACGCGGGCGTGATCGATACCTTCGGCAGTTGGGATGGCTCAGGTCCGAATCCCCCCAACACCGAATTCTTGGGCGTGAATTACGTCGACGAACTCCTCGCCCACGAGATTGGTCATGTGCTGGGAATCGGCATTCTATGGGATGATAATGGAGTTTACGTCAACGGCACAGGCCGATACACGGGCCAGTACGGACTGGCCGCTTACCGAGCGGAATTCGACCCATCGGCGACCTACGTCCCGGTCGAATTGGCCGGCAGCGCGGGCACGCAAAATTCACACTGGGATCAACTCATGCGCAGCAGTAGCCAGGAAGGCAACCCGAGCGACCCATGGAGCCTTGATCCCCGCGTCGACATCACCGATCTGCTCGGCCGCGACCTCGGCCTGGAACTGATGACCGGGGCAATCGACCCCGACTTTGGCGAGCCGTTTTTGAGCGATTTTACAGTGCAGTCGCTACGCGATCTGGGGTTTACCGTGGTGCCCGAGCCGGGGGCAATCGTGTTGCTGTTGATGGGACTTTACCCGTGCGTCGCGTCCAGGCGCCGTAGATTGGGATGGGTGCCATGTTGATGGTGCAGAGAAGTCGGATAAAATGCATCCGCCGCTCGTCAAATCAAGCTATAGCTTAATGCTGAGTGATGTCAACGCGAAGACGCTGTGCCACTACCTTAAGTTTCTTGTCGACGCTCCAAAGACAACAGTGGTCAAAGTGGCATGACGCCAGAAGGTGGATATCGATCCAGCCAACTCCACGGCCGTTTAGCCCGTGGCGCTCGATGAAGAAGAGGATATCATCATCGTCTGCTTTCTGTGCTTGCGGCAAGGCTCGTAGAAGCCCGATAATCTCCGTTCTGTTTTTCAAGTTGCCACAGGCAACTTCACCAATCACAAACGGATGGACGAGCACTTCCTCATCATTGAGCAGGCTGGTAAGGCGCACACTTGGCTTGCGAAAGTGGTCTATCCACACCGAGGTATCGACGAGAATCACCGGGAGGGTCTCCGGCGTGGAACCCGTTTCGCCTGCCTTTCGGTTCCACCAAGCGCCGCGAGGCGCTGTGCACTGTATTTTGCGACCAGTGCTTCCAGGCCCATTCGAACCAGAGCCGTTTTTTCACTAATTCCCGTAAGTCGCGAGGCTTTTTCGAGAACTTTATCGTCGATGTTGAGCGTTGTTCTCATGCATACAAGATTAGCATATGAGTATGCATGCGTCAAGTGATTCAGGCATCCTTTTCATTGGTACCTGGAATGTTATCGATTCGGCGTAGCCGCCGACGCTAACGATCTTTCCGCTTTTTGCCGTGTGCCCTCGTTGCAGCACGGCTGAAGTCACTCGGCTTTCGGCTTTCCACTTTCCGCTTTATCACCATCCTGCTGCATGAACTTTGCGTTGACGGTGGAGTCGCGCGGGCCGTAGTCGTAGATGCGGTATCGCTTGGTGATTTTTGCCCCGCCTTTTTTCAATGTTTTGTACGAAAGATTGTTGCTCTCGAGCACCCAGGAAAATTCGGATTCTCGAATGCCCCATTTTAGTGCGTCGGGCACCAGCCGACTTACCAACGCGACACCAATGCCCCAGCTTTGGAATTCTGGTAACACGTTGGTGCTAATGAGCCGAACGCGTTTGATCTCATGTCGGTTACGGAGCAGCTTGAGGAACCCGAATGGGAATAGCCGACCGTCGATCGCCTTGATCCGCGGATTGTAATCGAGTAGGCCGAACATGGTGCCGACCGGTTTTCCGTCAACCTCGGCCATGGTGGTTAGCTCGTTGACAATCATGTGTTTCAGGCCGGCGACCAACGCTTTGGCTTCTCCGTCGGACATCGGTACGAAACCCCAGGTCGAGACGAGCGACTGGTTGTAAATGTTGAGAAACGTATTGATCTCTTCACGAAATCGCCTCTTATTCATCGGCCTGCATACCAAATTGAAACGTTCCTGAACCGACTGGCTCATTGGGCCAAGCCGTTTGGAGATGTCTTCGAGCATGTCGACATGGCCCCAAAAGGCGAACAGATCCTGCGCCTTGCGGAAACCATACGCTTCGATCAGTCGGCCATAGTACGGCTTGTTGTAGGTCATCATAAACCAGGGCGACTCGTCGAACCCTTCGACGAGCAAGCCACACTCGTAGTTGAGTGACGGGTTGACCGGGCCACGGATCGCCTCGATATTGCGCTCGGCAAACCAATCGCGAGCGGCGTCGAACAGCCCATCGGCAACTTTCTGATCCTCAATCGACTCGAAGAAACCGAAGAACCCACGTTGCTCTTTGTACCAACGGTTGTGTGCATGATTGACGATCGCAGCGATCCGACCGCACGGTTTGCCATCTTGTCGTGCGAGAAATGTTTGAATCTCAGCATCGTCATAAAAAGGATGATGGCGGTAGCCGAGCAATTCCTTCTGAGCGATCCGTAGCGGTGGCACCCAATGGGGATCGCCCAGATAGTGATCCCAAGGGAAATTAAAAAAAAGCTTCTTTTCTCGCCGGGTGCGGACGGGAATGATTTCCAGTTGCGGCATAGTGAAACAGGCCCCAGGGGCATTTGCACGGGGTAAGAAGTGGTATGGATGAGGATCACTGTAATCGGTTTCGTGCGCATTGGTCAAGCAACCATCACCGGGCACTCTCTGAGGCATAAGTCAGGGTTTTAAGTCTAGGGGTTGCAACCTCCCGGCTTTAGCGCATGATTTTAACTTGGAGTGAAGGCTGTCGGCCAGAAAATGCATATTGGTAAGTGGTTCTCTTGCTGAAAGCCGACAGCCGACAACCCATGCAGGTGAACCCAAGATGAACTCAAACGGTTTGCAATCACGATGCCCCGTTGTCTGATCACTGGCGCAAGCGGATTTGTCGGCTTGAATCTGGCCGAGTCTCTGGTCGAGAAGGGTTGGGATGTGCGTTGTCTGGTACGGCCCACCTCCAAGATCGAGCGACTTACTTCGCTGGGCGTCCGGTTGGTGGAAGGGTCTCTAGCCGACCAAGCAAGCCTGGTGAAAGCCGTTGCGGACATGGATGTGGTTTATCATCTTGCCGGACGACTGCAGGCGCTCCGGCGGCAAGATTTTGATCGAGACAACGTCGAAGGCACGCGTCATGTGGCCGGGGCGTGTGCCGAGCAACCGAAGCCGCCGGTGCTGGTTTTTGTCAGCTCCATCGCGGCAGGCGGACCGGCAACCGATCCGCCACTTTCCGAAACCGATGTCAGTCGGCCTGTCTCTAACTACGGGCGGAGTAAGTTGGCTGCCGAAGGGGCTGCGGCGAGCTTTGCCGCCCGGGTGCCACTATCGATTGTCCGATCGCCAATTATTTTCGGCCCCGCCGACCACGCAAGCTTGAAGATATTTCTGGAAGTGAAACGCTTGCATCTCCATGCAGTGCCAGGCTTCCGGGGCTTTCCGGTTTCGGTGATTCATGTGGCCGATCTGTGCAATGCCTTGCAACTTGTTGCTGAAAAAGGAACGCGCGTATCGCCAACCGTTGGCCCTAGTCTCAAATGCCCTTCTCTTGATAACAAGGTCGACACGGCAGCGGGCACTTATTACGTTGCGTCGCAGCGCCCCATCGACTACGGCGAGTTGGGGCGACTTGCCGCCGTAGCGATGGAGACTCGCGTACTAATTCTCCCGGTGCCAAAGTTTGCATTTTGGATTGCCGGAGGCATTTGCGAATGCGTTGGCCACTTTGTCCGCAGACCGTGCTATTTGAACTTCGACAAGATGCGCGAAGCGACTGCCGCGGGTTGGGTTTGTTCTGACGAAAAAATTCGCAGCGAGTTGGGTTATCAACCGGCTGCAACATTGGAACAACAATTCGCGACTACGGTCCAATGGTATCGCGAGCAAGGGTGGATTTAGAGGGATTTCGGAATGCGGGTTTTGGATTACGGAATCTTCCAAATTGGGAATTGGGAATGCGGAATTTGAATACGATCATACGTTAGCGCCGTCGGCCACGACGGACTTCTTGCCACATACCCAAGGTCGACAACGGACACAGCTACGCTAATACTACAGCGCAGAGTCAATTAACCACAAAGAGCCCAGCGCAGCAAAGCCGCAACCAAAATGTCAGATTCTTTTTTTCACCACAGAGGGCGCAGAGATCGCAGAGGTTTTTTTGAGAATTTCTCGGCGCTCTCTGCGTACTCTGCGGTTCAATTTCCTGGGTTCTTCAGGAATTTTAGTGGCTAGATTTTGGTGTGAAAAGGAGAACTACCAAGCCGCAATCTCAGCCCCCGGCTTTGCCGGGGGGGGTCGCGGAACGATCACCATCTCTACCAAGCAGGGCTTTTCCCCGAGAGTATTTTGCCAAAAGCAACATTTTCCCAAAGGCAACCCCCCGGCAAAGCCGGGGGCTGAAATGAGGCTTCTTCATCGCCACCGTCAGCAATAGCCACTAAATCCCCTGAAGAACCATTTTTTAATTCCCTTTCTTTGTGCCCTTCGTGCCTTTGTGGCTCAACCCTGTGCTATGTACTAAGCCGCAAGATACTGTCGGATATTTTCGACGACAAGTCGTCGGTTTGGGTCAGTTTTCCCAATTCCGTCACTAATTCACACTAAACTCGAAACGAGTGAAGAACAGCCCCTGAATTCGCGTGAATTTTAGAATCCGATTGATTCGAAGCAATATCAATCGCTGCAACCGCCGCAATTCTGGCTCGGAAAAATCCTTGGTCTCGGCAAGCCGTACAGAAGTAATCGCCTGATCACGTAGTCGATGCTTCCAATTCTCAAGCCGAGCTACCTCCCGCTTGGTGGTTGCTTCTGGCAACACCAAAATCAGCTCGAATCTTACTTCGACCGTTTCATTTCGTGTCGGCCTTATTTGTTGAATCCGAAATGGGCCCAGATCAATTTGCCGGAGGATCATTCCGACATTTTGATCTATTTGCGTAGCGGTGGACTCTGCCGGGGAGACACTCTTTGCTTCCTCGGCGCAAGCGGCCTGGATCTGCATGACGCCCACGAGCAAAGCGACCGGCCATGGGATGCACAATTTTTGGTTGTTCGGAAATAATGCCATAGAATCTTTTTTCTAGGTAAGATTTTAGCAGTTAGCAGTTAGCTTTTAGCAGTTAGCTATTTGCCAGAATGCTGCGGTTCGCGGTACGTTCTGGCTAATAGCTAACTGCTAACAACTCGTTAGCTAAATTGCTTCGGTGACGATGTTCGTACATAAAAGTTGTCGAATCCGCTTTTTGCCGAAAATCATTCGAGAGAGATCCGTTAAGTGTGATTTGATCGACGCCAGACGAGGATCAAGCACATCATCCAACGACGCACTACGACAGATTTTCAGTGCTCCGTCGTAATACAGTCCTTGATGGCGCTCCCAAGCCGTAAGCAATGCCGATTCGTTCTCGGGTGCCACAACAGCATACAAATCGAACTTTAACTGCACCCAAGTAGCCTGTTGTTCGTCGAGCGACTCTTGATTCGACCTTGCCGCGATGGGGATCGAGTATTTTCCCAGTGGCACCTCGGATGCTGAGTTCAGGGGAACTTCAAACTCGATTTCTTCGAGATAGTCCTCGAGTTTAATTGCCGAGGATGAACCGCAACCGGCAAGTGCCAATAGCAGTGCCGCTGAGGCTACCGATAGCACGACCTTCTGGTTGGCAGCTATTTGCTGGTGGCGATTGCTTCGGTCCATGTTTTTCTATCCGACAAGGAAGATTCAAGGGTAACTTCGGGGATTCTCTACTACCACGACAACCTATGAATTGCCCGTGAATCACGCGAATGGGCGCGAATCAATAACTAACTCAAAGTGAAAAGAAGATGAACCACCGAGGGCCTAGCGCAGCCGTTGGCCACAACCAAAACAAAAAAGGAGAAACCACGGATGAACACTGATAAACGCTTATCTCAAACCTGTTTTTCCCTTACTTTCATCTACTAGTATTATAGCACAGAGTTAAACCACAAAGGCACGAAGGACACCAAGAAAGAAAGCATGTAAGTAGGGGGAAAGCAGTTCCAACCCCTCGAACAAGCAATTGAATCTTCTTAGAGATTGTTGGGCTGGCATGGATTGATTACTTTCTTGTTTTTTGCGGCATTCCTCTATCATTCTTCGTGCTCTTCGTGCCTTTGTGGTTAAACCCTGCGCTGCAGTATTAGCGTCGATCAGCGGTTTCGAGTCCCAAAAAAGTGTGTCAAGAAAACAAGATTTTACGGGTTTGTTTTACAGAGAACACGGAGAAAGTAGCCCTGAGTATCCATCGAAGGAAAGGCATGATTCGATGTTTTCTAGGGGAAAGAAACTCGGTGTTCTCCGTGTTCTCTGTGGTGAAATGTTTTGCTTGGTTTCAATTTGAGCAACTAATTTGCGTCTATTCGCGTGATTCGCGGGCAGTTCTCCTGCTTGCCCCCTGCTGAAACATACAACAAGCCAGGGCGCTAATAGAACCTATACTTGACCAAGGGCTTGGTGACTCGAATCGATCGATCATCTTTGTGCATTGTAAGGATTTTGCGGGCCGTATTGCTCTTATCGAAAGTGTCTCAGTGCGGGTGAAACATTTCACAGGTTATGTCAATGAACCCTTTAATAATACAAAATGGGCGGTCACTCGATGTTGACACTGTGTTGTTCTCCCACACGGTGTGGTGCTTGCTAGTCGCCAGTGTCTTGAGTTTCTCTGCCGGTTGTTTTGACGCGGAAGCGATGATCGCCTCACGTCAGAAAATTGCTCAGATCTCGCGGTTGGAGGAAGTCGACTTGGGCGCATTCCGCGTCACGCTGCCGCAATTGCCCAATACGACGACGGCCGCCACGGTCGACTTCCATGCATTCGGGCGGGTCGCTAATAGCGACTTAAAGAGGGTTGCCCAGGCAATCGAGGATCATAGTTCGGAGCTTCGACATCGCATGCTCATCGCCGTGCGAGAATTGGACTTGAGTGAACTCGAAGAACCTTCTCTCGACACCCTACGGATAAACATCAAGCATGTTTTCAATGAAACGGTAGGCGGCGATCCATTGCAGGCGGTTGGGTATTACCGTTTTGCTCTATCCGGTCAGTAGAGCGGGATATCTACAGCAGGTGAACTCAATGAAAGCCCTTGGCTTCGCCCTCAATTTCAGCCCCCGGCTTTGCCGGGGGGTCGCGTCAGCGGTCCCCTTCTCCACCAGGCAGGTCTTTTTCCCAAGAGCATTTTCCCGAAGACAACACCCCGGCAAAGCCGGGGGCTGAAATGACTTTGCCGTTCTCTTGGTCACTCGGAACGGCGGGGACGCTGCCTGGGTGGTGGGCCGGGGCGATCGGAGCGATGCCGACCCTGTGGTGGGCCGTGGCGATCGGGCGGGCGGTCCAAGTAATCGCCTTTCCCCCAACGCCCATTTCCCTGACCTCGATAAAGCTGTCTCAGGCGATGTTGCATTTTGTCTCTTGGCAAGGCCAGCAATTCTTCCCGCTGGGCAGCGCTAAGGTCTTTAGCAAAAAACTCTTCCCACTCCTGCTCCGATATTTCGTGACGTCTACCCTTGGATGGGTCATGTGACGTAGCTGCGCGCAGCCAACCCATGATGCGGAACCATTGCCCGGTATACGACAACTTATCGAATCGCTGTTGCTGCTCGTCGGTCAACGTGTCGTTGATGATGGAGCGCAGCTCGTCTCCCACGCTCGATTGGTGCTGCATGGCGAGCCGCAAAAAAGCAAACGCTTGCTTGCGGCCTTGTAACGAGGCAAGATGCTTTTGCTGCTCTTTATCTAAACCAGCAAGAATCTGGGGCATGCGTCTGCGAAATTTCCTTGCTAGTGCGTCGATCTGTTGGTCGGACAACTCGAGCGACGGCTTCTTTCGATCGTTCTGGACATCATGGGCGACTGTGCGCACTCGCTCGCCGAGAGGCATTTCGCGTAATTCAAATTGACGACTAGGCGGCTGCCCACCCAACCATTGACCATACAATAGCATCGTTCTTTGCAATTGGTCGGCATCCTCAGCCGAGATTATTTCTTGATGAACTTCACGCAAATGCTCTTGTTGACTAGGCGATAGATCAAGGAACCGGTTGTACTTTGCACGGAGCGAAAGCTTTTCATCCGCGGTTAATCCGTCTAGCCAAGGACGGCGATTTTTCTCGGTTGACACAAGCCGAAACTGCTCGATCTGAGCAACCAGCTCGGCAGATTCTTCCCCGGCCGACCATAAGTCTCCCCCCAGAGTTTGACGGAGCTTTCGTAGGAAGTCGACACTCTGAAACTGAGAGTAGACATCGATATACTGAATCGCTGGCAAGTCCGCGAGCAACATCGCATTGGGATCACCGCGAAGCACACGCAGGCCCAGAAATCCAACGAGCAAGGCCGTCGCAACGAGCAATCCACCCGCGAAGCCACGCTTGCGACGCTGCACCGGCAACGCAATCGTTTGCTCTCGGACATCCTGCTGGGCAGCGCTGACGACCATTTCCATCGTCGTTTTGGAGAAATTGTCACTCGCCGTCATGCCAGGCAGTTCATCCAAGGCCGACCAGGCCCGATCGAACCCCTGCAATTGCTGTCGATACGATTCATCTGCCGAGAGCCGTTCTTCCACCCGGGAATTTTCCACCGAGGAAAGTTCGCCGTCCAAATAGGCAACCATCTCTTCGAGATGTCGCTGTTCAAGGTTTGATTCGGGTGTTGTCATAGTGAATAACTCAAAGTGTAAAGAGGGTTAACCACAGAGACACAGAGAGCACAGAGAAAGCAGCCAATATCAGCAATCCAGAGAAACAATTTTTAATTCGTTCTTTATCAAAATACTCCGTGTTCTCTGTATCTCTGTGGTGAAATCCTTTCTTGTTTACAGCTGGAGAAATAATGATGGCCGCGATCGTTCGGAGCACCGGGCATTGGAGTGTTTGTTATTTGTTATTTGCTTTTTCTCATTCGTCGTGGCCGACGACGCTAACTCGTGTGCTTTGTTCCTTGCTCCAAGTAGGGATCTAATAGGTCGCGTAGGTTGGTACGAGCGCGGGAGAGTAGTGACTTGACTGCCGAAGGGCTGAGTTGCATTACGTCTGCAATCTCTTCGTAGCTCAGATGTTCGAATTTGTTCAGCAGCACGGCCATGCGCTGCCTCTCGCCCAGTGTGCTAACCGCCATCTTCACGGCATCGCACAGCTCAGCTTTGTCGAGTAATCGCGTAGGCATCAATCCGCTCGCTGCAATGGCCGCGGCATCCATCGGGTTGCCTATCATTTCACCGCTCGCTTGGGGAGCCAGATTGACTTCTTTGCGGCGAGAAAGGGAACGGATCGCGTTGGAGGCCACATTGTGCGCAATCGTGTACAACCAGGTCGAAAACTTGGCACCTGGCACATAGCGTTTTCTCGACCGATAGACTCTCAAGAAGACTTCTTGAGCCAAATCCTCGGCCATGTCGCGCTTTCCCACCAAGTGCGCGAGCAGCGTTACCATCCGATTCTGATAGCGCAGCATAAGCTCTTCGAACGCCGTCGCGTCGTCGTCGCGCACTTGAAGCATCAAGCGGACATCAGGGTCTTGCAGCGTATAACGCTGGGCAGTCGACTCGGTGATCACCAAATTCGTAGGGTCTCCGTCACTTCGCTATTATTTTCGGCAGTGATCGCTTATAAAATCAACCCCGCGCGTCACGAAAAGTTCCGTCACATGGTCTTGGTCGTCGGAATATCATTAGCCGTCGGGCTTGTCCCGGTGCTGTACTGCATCGCGAGGAGTACATCGCCGGGACAAGCCCGGCGGCTAACTAGATTTTGATTGGCAAGGACCGCTAGAGCAAGCTTTCCAACAATAGCCGCATTTTTCGCATCTCGGCTTTGTGCTCGAACCCTTCGATGGGTGTCATGTGAACACATAGTGATCGGTTGTACTTTGCCAATTCAAGATCCGACATGAGTTTGCCATAATCGACTTCGCCCTTGCCGACGCGCACTTGTAAGTTGGCCTTGGTCGAATCGCACAATCGTACATGGTAGACGTAAGGCATCACTTTGGTGAAGTCGCGCCCTTGCCATGGCCCGGCAATGTAGTGGCTGGGGTCGAGCGTCAGTCCCAAGCCTTTGACATTGTCGCAAAGCACGGTTGCCGTGTCGGGGTCTTCGGTCATGCAACCAATCTGTGTTCGCAACGCAACCAGCACACCCTCGAGCGATGCGATCTTGACCAATTCGCGAAGCCGCTCGATCTCCTCGTTGAACGGTGTACCGAGTTCCGCGGCCGGGACAACCAGCGGCACAACTTTCAAAGCCTTGGCCAAGCGGCAACAGGCGGCAAAATGTTCGTAGTACGAATCGACGCCTGTGGGCTGGCCAAGGCCTGAGGTCCCCGGCATAGAAGGATCAACACTCAGCGCACAAATGTTGAGCCGGTGCATATTGCGGCATTGGTCCACCGCGTTATCGAGATCGGCCAATACGTGGGAAGGCCGAATCCAGGCCCCTTCGCCCTCGTGGATGGGGACTTCGACCGCACTAAACTGCAACTCGACCAGCGTCGCGGGCACCTCCTCTCGGGGAAGATCGGGGAAACATTCAGTCGACGCACAAACAATCACGGAAAAATATCCTTTCCTACCAAAAGCTGTCTACCAGATGCCGAGCACCAGCGATGAAAGTTCGACAAGTACCGCCACTGTAGCGGCTAGAGTAGCTTGGAAGCAACACCCGTCAACCCGATGCGGCTGCGAAGTAGCACTTTCAGCCCCCGTCTTTGCCGGGGGGTCGCCTAACCAGAAAGCATCACACCAGTTTTTATTCTGGAAAATAGCCCTGCCGTCTCCCAACCCCCCCGGCGAAGCCGAGGGCTGAAATTTGGGGCAAAGCTGAGGCTGAGATGTCTTGTTCGAGATTTTTTCAGCCCTCCCGATAAAACGGAAGCAAGCTGTCCGCGGAAAAATAAAAAGGTAGAATGGCAGCAGTCGCCGACGTCCCATGAGCAGGTTTCTGCTCAGTATTTCCCCACTCACCATGCTCCAGGAGAGCCACCATGTCGACAGTACCCCCCACCGATTCAGCCATACCCAATCCAGCCCACAGCCCCCAAACGGCAGCCCCGCAGCCTCAGATCATCGTCCAACAACAGGCCACCATGTTCGGCCGCTATGGCAAATTTCTGCTGTTCGCCCTGGGAATTGCGGTGATGAGCATCTTCGGGCTTACCTCTGCCTATCAAAGCTATTTCAGCCCCCCCGGTGGGCCCCAAGAAAAATACCATTCGCTCAGTGAAACGGCCGACGAGAAAATTGCGATCATCCGTGTCTCGGGTACCATTATCGAGGGAGACGGTTTTGTCAAAAAGCAAATCGATCGGGTCCGCGAAGATGAGGACGTGGTCGGCGTCGTGTTGCGGATCGATTCCCCCGGCGGCACGGTCACCGGGAGCGATTACCTCTACCACCATCTGTGCGATTTGATTGAGAATCGGGGCCAAAAAGATCGCGATCTGCCACTGGTGGTGAGCATGGGCAGTCTTTGTGCTAGCGGCGGATACTACATGGCGATGGCCGTCGGCGACCGACCGGACACCATCTTTGCCGAGCCGACAACCTGGACCGGTTCGATCGGCGTGGTCATTCCACACTACGATCTGTCGGGTCTGTTAGAACGTTTCAATGTGAAAGACGATTCGGTCGCCAGCCACAAATACAAACTAATGGGCAGCCCCACCCGACGGCTCAACGACAAAGAGCGGGCCGAGGAACGGGCATTGCTCCAAACACTGGTCGACAAGAGCTTCGGCCGGTTCAAGAACATTGTCCGTCGAGGTCGGCCGAGGTTTAAGGGCGACGACGCAGCACTCAACCAAGTCGCCACAGGGCAAATTTTCACCGCCCAGCAGGCGCTCGAACTCGGTTTGGTCGACAAGATCGGTTTTATCGAAGAGGCGATCGAGCGCGTCGCCGAATTGGCGGGCCGCGATGTGGAAAAGCTGCGTTGTGTGAAATACAACGAGCCGTCCGCTTCGCTCAGCACGCTGCTGAGCGCCCAGAGCCATCCAAAGCAAAAGGTTGCTGGGCTCGACCTGCGGACGCTACTGGACATGACCGCCCCCCGGGCATTTTATCTATGTACCTGGCTACCTTCGGTGCTATCGAATTCAGGGCGATAAGTGCTTTTGGTAAAAGGAATACAAGAGCCACGGATGAAACACGGATTCAACACAGATAGATTTGCATCTGTGTTGAATCCGTGTTTCATCCGTGGCTATATTCATTGCCTACTTTCAATTTGATTCAATTCAAAATCATTGTGACATGAACTCCCTGTCCAAAAATTCCCATTTACTCGATGCGTTGGACGAAAACCTGCGTACTTGGACTGTAGAGGTTGCGGTACCGAGCTATCGGTGTGGGCAGATTCGGCGATGGTTGTTTGATGGGCGAGCGGCCGACTGGGATGCGATGAGCGATTTGCCCATGCGGCTACGTGCGAAACTGGCAGAGGACATGCCGCTTTGGCGGTCGCAGATCGTTCGGCATACGATGGCAGACGATGGGACCGAAAAACTGCTATTACAGCTCGATGCCGGTGGACAGGTGGAATGTGTACTATTGCGCGGTCGCATGCGGCGAACGATTTGCATTAGCACGCAGGTCGGCTGCGGCATGGGATGCGTGTTTTGTGCCAGCGGGTTGGACGGCGTTGAGCGGAATCTGACGACAGGCGAAATTGTCGAGCAAATGCTTCGGTTGCAACTGCTGCTTCAGCCTGACGAGCGGCTCAGCCACGTCGTCGTGATGGGCATGGGCGAACCGCTGGCGAACCTCGATGCACTGCTGCCGGCACTGGACGAAGCGCGCCGACCCGATGGCTTGGGGATCAGCGCAAGGCGCATTACTATTTCGACGGTCGGATTGCCGGCAGCGATCGACCGGTTGGCTCGCGCTGAACCGCACTATCGGCTCGCCATCTCGCTCCATGCGCCTAACGACGAGCTCCGCAACCAACTGGTGCCGATCAACGACAAGATTGGGCTTGATGCAATCCTTGCCTCGGCCGACGGTTATTTCAACGCCTCGGGCCGGCGGATGACGTTTGAATACGTGCTGCTGGCCGAGATCAACGATCAGCCCCAGCACGCCAAACAGCTAGCCCGACTGCTTGCCGGGCGCGAAGCGTTGCTGAACATTATTCCGTACAACCCGGTCGCCGGGCTGCCCTATCGCACCCCGACGGACGCGCGGCAGCAAGCGTTCCGTCGCATCTTGGAAACGGCTGGCATGCGAGTACAGTTCCGCCATCGCAAGGGGAGCCGCATCGACGCCGCTTGCGGGCAGTTGAGGAGAAAAACGGTGAGCGGATAGATTCGGTCGCACGTTTAGCCGCCGTGCTTGTCCCGGTGCGGGGATATGAAGCCGCTCCCCCGCGCTGGGACAAGCCCGGCGGCTAAAACCCGTTCAACGCGACTGATTATTGTTCACTTTTCCTCAAACTGCCGCTGCAACTCTTTCAGTTGCCGCTCCAGTTGCTCCATGCGCTCGAGCATCGGATCGTTTGGCTCGCCCATTTGATTAGGTAGTTCCCGTTGATAATACTCCCTTTCCGACCGACTTTGGGAACGGCGCGGGGCGACGAGCGGGCGAGGGAGTTGGCTTGTTCGGTTTTCTGTGGTGGGTCGGCGTTGTTGCGCCGCAGCGCGCGTACATCGCCTTACGTTTACGAGTTGTTTTCGGTTTTTGCGTCCGTTCCGCGTCAGCCTCCTGAGGTTTTTGCCAGGATCGTTAAGTTGTGACAGAACACGGCGCTGCCAACGGCGGACGTGAAATTCTTAAAGCCGCGAAAACAACAGCGAGCCAGGCGAAATGCTCGCTTTAAGCACGAGATCGTGCCTTCGATTCCGGCGCGCCACTGCTGCCAAATGCCCATCATCGTGTCGCCGAAATCTCGCGTCCGCCGAGGCACGCCCAGGTAGTCGACCTGTTCTTCCAATTCCTCGTAGGTGTCCTCGTCCGGACAGAAGCCCATGTCCGCGGCGACCGTTTTGGGCCGGCTACCGTACTTCTCTTCGTGTCGTTCGAGTACCGTCTCCAGGAGTTCGCTGTCGCTTACATTCTTCTCCAACACAACGTAATCGGTAATGAACTTCTCCTTCGACTGTGTGAGCAGCACCTTGTGACCGAATTCGACTGGCTTGCCACGCCGTCCACGCATGATCAACTCCGCATGAGATTCAAAAATGCTGAACACTTTGTCGGCATTTGGAACCTGCTCTCGATCGAACGCGCGGCGCCGAGCCACTTCGGCGACCTGCCGCATCACCGGCAAACGGTTCGCCAGCGACTGGGCAATCGTCGCCAACTCGACACACGTCGAACGTTCGGCCCAAGCGACGAATTGTTCCGCTTTTTCCAGAGCTTCCTCGACCCGGACGATCAGCGTCTTCATATTCTGGCGGACCTGGCGGAGACGCTTTTTGTTCGTGCTATTCGAGTAACGCGTGACGAAAAGATGCAGATTTTTGATCTTCTTCGCGTGAAATCGCCAAGGACAACGGAGTGGGTCGAGTTCTCGACCAGTCGACATTTCTCGGGCAGCCACGCGATAGACGTCCCACAGCAGGCTGGAGTCGGTCGGCCAGTGAATATTGCATTCGGTGACGGTCGTGTCGGTTCGCACATGTTCCAGGGAGACCGTTTCTTCGGCGACGACGCCGAGGGCCAATAGGTGATTGATCCGTTCCCAAGTCTCGGGCTGAATCGCGCGAAATGCCTTGTTCAGCAGCGTGAAGTCGATGGTCGGCTTTTTCAGCAGGCGGCAAAACCGCTGCAAGGTTTCGCTTTCGGCAATCCGGATCGACGCTTCCCGATAGTCGAGTCCTTCCCGTTGCAAGACGAGGATCGCGCGAAACAGGTTTTCGCTGGTGAAGATCGGCTTTCGGCCGCGTGCCGACGTCGTCTGGCTGAGCTGTTCGAGGTCGCGATGGACCACATCGAGAATCGCGGGCCGGCTGTCCAGCAACTGGCCGAGCGTTTTGTACTCGTCACGATAATCCCGTACCGTTTGGTTGTCGGCCTTCTCGTTGGCCCATCCAAAATCGAGAATCGCTTCAGCTTTCAAACGCATCGCCCGCTTCTCCTTGGGTAAAATGGCTCTTTGATTCGTTCTGTTTTCAATAGGATAACGATGCGTCTTTTTCTTGCTACACCAAAACCGGCCCGCCAGACGAATTTCACAATATTCTGATTTGGGAAACAGGAACTAGGTAACAGTTGTTTCATTTGCTGGCCTAGGTCATGGCCTCCGAAATTGAGTTGTAGTTGGTTTATCCCATTGAATGCGCCTTTTTTCCTGAGCATTGACTCGACAATCGGGCGGACATTTTCTGGCAGTTGCTCAATGGCTTTTTGATCGTCGCCGACAATGTCCCACGATTGATCGCCCTGTTTAACGGTGATCTTCACCGGGCCATTGCCTTCGCGAGTCATCGTCACGGCCACGCCGTTTGGCATCTCGCCCATCATGACGCCTGGGCCGAATAATCCCCCACCGTCGACCCCGCGCTGTTGCTGCAAGCTCTCAAGCATTTTGCGAAGTTGCTCCGATTGACCCAGATCATGTAATCCAAGCTGGCCACGAAAACCGAAGAGCGGGTTATTGTTGGGATTCTCGAAACCAGAAAAGGCGCGCTTGGGCGGCTGTTCGGGGACGACCGTAAGAGTGGTTTCTTTCGCCAGTCGGATGATCTGAAGTTCGATTGGCTTGGCGCCCGTTTCTCGAACCAAATTTTGCAACACGGTCATGTCGAGCACCGGCTCGCCGCCGGCGTTCAGGATGACGTCATGCTTGCGCAAATCTGCCTTGGCGGCTGGGCTGTCGGGCACGACCTCTTCGACAACGACGCCCAAGTCGCCCGCCAACTGAAATTGCGTCCGCAACACGGGACTCATCACACGGCGTCCCCGGATACCGATCCAATAGGTTGGCTTCTTCGGAAGATCAGCCTCTTCGCCTTCGGCCATCACGCCAGCCACTGTCTCGTCCGTCAGGATGGGATCCGCTTCGTCCGGTGCGATCCGCACAATACGGCCCTCAGGCTGATGTGGCGTGGTTTTGGCCAACTTTTGATCAGTCTGTTCGTCAGCATCTTGCTGAGCCTGGGATCCTTGAGTTTGAGCCCCTTGAGTTTGGGCACAAACGCCCGCCGTGAGCACGATCGTGGCCACAAGCAATGTGTCCCACCCACCTAAGTTTTTTGCGATTTTCATCTCGGTTTCTCCCTTTTTTTTGCACAAATTAACGGTGTGTGCATGACTATATTTGCAACCTCTGTGATCATTTTCCAATCTATTTCTATGCAACGCAATGGCACATGGTTTGGTTCGCAATAATAGCGAATTTGTATTCCATTTAGCCGCCGGGCTTGTCCCGGCGCTGTTCTCGCACCCGGCGCTGCTCCCGCGTCGGCACAAGGCCGATGGCTAACTTCTGCTGACGTCCGAGAGCAAACCATAGCCCCACCGCCCCGGCCAGGACCAACAGGCTGATATTCTGCGAAATACTCAGCCCAGTACCAAACACGGCCGACTCGTCGATACGGATCATCTCGAGCAGGAATCGGGCGATTGGGTAGAGCGTTAGCATCAGTGCAGTCACCTCACCATCGCGTCGACGGAGCGGATACCATGACCACAACAGCCAAGCCAGCAGCCCGGCATTGATGGTGCTGTACAATTGGGTTGGATGAACTGGCCGGCTGCGCGATGGAATCACGACCGCGGGCAGATTATGCGTTTTTCCGTCACTCGTTAATAGGTCAAGTGGCACCCTTGCGTGAAACAGAGTGAAGAGCACCTCCGCGGCTTGCTCTACGGTGCGCACCTCGTAGTTTCCAATCTTTTCAATCTGATCTCCCGCGGCGAGCCCCGACCAGGCTGCCGGTGAATTGGGCCGAACCCAATCGATTTGCAGTCGGGCATCTTCGCCCAGGTTCTCGGCAAGACGAAAGCCAACCATCCGTCCGCTTTGCACCTGATCGATGTACGGCACGCTTCCACTTGGAAAAGTGACCGCCCAAGGCCGATCGGTCTCGCCGCCATAGCAACAACCGTTGAGCAAACAGCCGATGCGGCCAATCGCCAGCCCGGCAAGCAAGCTGGGCGCAATCAAATCGGCCAGCGCCAGCGGCGGTAGTCGGCGCCTGTGGCAAAAGGTGCCAAATGCCATTCCCGCTCCAATGAGCGAACCGTAAACGACCAATCCACCTTGCGGGAAGTTAAGAACTTCCTTGAGTGTTTCTGACCAACTGTCGTACTGGAAACGACTATCCCAATACTCGATCACATAAAACAGCCGTGCGCCGGCGATCCCGCAAAGAAACATCCAAAACACGAGCGACATGAGGATTTCAGGATCGAACCCGACTTGGCGCGCGCGATGGGTTGCCATCCACAGGCCGAACACCGAGCCGAAAAGCACCATCGTGCCGTATCCGCGAATAGGCAAGCCATCGGGAAACATTTTTGGTAGGAACAGAATGGCTGCCGTGCCGAGCAATAATGGGAGCAAGAGGCTCCACGTTTCGGCTGACCAATGGGTGCGGCGACCTAACCAGATCAGCCATGCGATGCCCACGGTCAGCCAGACGAGCAATAACACGCCGAACCCAAAGATGGGAACGCCAGCCCACTCGATCGGGATGCGAAACAGTTCGGAACACATAAATCAATTGCGGGATGCGGAATTCGCCCATTCTCTAGTGGTAAAAGGCCGGAATAGCCGTGTTGCCACGCAACACACGGGAACAAAGCCTATCCGATTTGCCAGTTGTCGATCAATCGCGTTGTGCCAACACGTGCGGCGATAGCGATCACCGCAGGGCCCTCGACCCGTTCTACTTCGTCGACCGTGCCTGCCGCGACAAATGCAATATATTCGACCTGCACCCCACCCACCGAATCGAGGGTACGCAACATATTCTCGCGTAACACGGCAACCTCGGTTTCTCCGTCGGCGTATAGCTGGGCAGCCTGTTTCAGCGATTGGGATAGGGCGACTGCCTGCTGGCGCTCACTGCTGCTGAGATACTCATTCCTGGAACTCATGGCCATGCCGTCTGCTTCGCGAATCGTGGGACAAATCCGAATATCGGTCGGCACATTCAAGTCGCTCGCTAGTTTCCGAATGACGAGCGTTTGCTGGTAATCTTTATGTCCGAAATAGGCTCGATCAGCCGGTGCCATATTCAACAGCTTCAGCACCACCGTCGCCACACCGAAAAAGTGCATCGGTCGGGCCGCCCCTTCAAGCGGTTTGCTAATGGATCCGACGTCGACAATCGTTTCATGGCCTGTTGGGTACATCTCCTCCACTTCGGGCGCGAAAACCAACCAACAGCCCCGTTTTCGCAGCATGTCAATATCCTCTTCCAACGGGCGAGGATAACGCTGGTAGTCCTCGCCCGGCCCGAATTGAGTCGGGTTGACGAAAATCGTGACGACCGTCCGGTCGCATTCGTCGAGCGACGCCTCTACCAAACTCATATGCCCCACATGAAGCGCACCCATCGTCGGCACCAAACCAACCGTTTTGCCGTCGCGTTGGGCGCAGACAATCGCTTCGCGAATCTCTGCACCACGAGTTATCAATCGGGTCGTCATAACGGCATAAAAAGATAGGAGTTGGTTTGTTAGCCGCCGGGCTTGTCCCGGTGCGGGAAAGCAGCGCCGGTGCGGGGGAGCAGCGCCGGGACGAGCCCGGCGGCTAACTTATCATGGCCAAACAGCCTGCACGGCTGCCAACGCTTCTGCCAAGGCCTGCTGTCGGTTGGTAGTATCGATTCGTGCCACGGGCCCCATTATACAGCATGGGACTTGCGGCGGTTCGGCTTGCTGCTCCTGGCTCACCTCACCTATCCATTGCACGAGCAGCCTGGGGCGAGGCTGGGGCAACTTGAAACCATCCGGGGCCCAAGGACAACTCACCACCGCCTGGGCAGATTCTACGGGCGAGGGGCCTGTGGTGCCACCTAGTGCCAACTCCACCAGAGAAGAAAGTTCAAGATTCGGACAACCGACCAACTCGGCCAATTGACCAGCCAGCCAACGAGCATCATGGGGATTGATGGCGGTTACGGCGACATACGGGGCCGAAGTATTCAAGTGCCCAAGCAGCTGAGCCACGGTCCAGCCGCTGGTCGGGTGGTGCATCCATCCGGCGATTTCCATGGCCGGTTCCAAGACAAAACGTCGGAACGACATGCGAGGGTGCGGCAGTTCGAGCGCCGTCCCAGTCGGGTCGGCTTGCCGGCAAACCAGGCCATCGTAAAGCAGCATGTCCAAATCGAGCGTCCGCGGCGACCAACGCTCAGTACGCTGCCGGCCTAGGGACTTTTCGATGCCGAGCAAGTGGCCATGCAGCACGTCGGGCGTCAAGCACGTATCGACCAACGCGGCTCCGTTGAGAAAAAGTCCCTGCCCCGCCGGACCACCTACCGAGGACGTCTCAATCCAACGACTGCGAGCAAGCAGCCGCGTCTTGGAAAGATGGGCAATCTCGTGAAGGGCTGCCCGTAGTTGCTCGGACCGATCGCCAAGGTTCGACCCCATCGCTAGGAGACAGCGTGGCATAAGTTGCTAGCTGTACCAGTAATGCCTATGTGGAAATAAAAATGGGGGGACATCCGATGCCACGAGAACGCCGACTTCGATCCGTCAGTCGTCGCCCCCATTATGCAACGGCTACGTTGTTATCACTGGCCAACGCAGCCAAAATTTGTTCCTGTTTGCGCATACCTACCGCATCAAACACAAAGCAACATTCCCCTACCCAACAGACCTGATCCAATGGTCACTTGCAGCAGACCGCCGCAAATCCGAAGCCACAGTAATCGGTTCGATCACGTCGAAAAAACTTTTGAGAAAAAAGAATGAGCAGCCAAACACCTATGCCCGAGTGGAGATCTTAATTGCTTACTGTGCGATAAAAGGCCATCCTACGAATTTCGCAAGTTATGTCAAGCAATAAACTTGAACAAAAAATTTCGTTTTTTTTATGCATTAATACTTGGATATCCATGCCTGTTCGCATTGCCATCGTTTTTTTGAATGGATTCTTTTTGAATGGCATCGAATACGTCTCAATTGAGATTGCCGTGATTTGCCTCTTTGCGCTGTTTCGCCAAAAAACATCCCTACTTTTCTATTGACAATATTGAAATTGCGCGAACTGTTAGCCGCCGGGCTTGCCCCGGCGCGTGAGCGCAGCGCCGGGGCAAGCCCGGCGGCTAACAAACCAAACCACAATTTGCCGTAGTGCTTTCATTCGGTGGCCACGACAGCTAGCATGTACTGTTTAAGAACTCTATCGGCTTTCAGCAAGAGAAATGGCCGGTCGACATATACATTCTAGCCGATAACCCATCATGACAGTTCCAACTGCCTCCTTTGTAAATTTGTGTGTTGCCGCCTTCGAGAGTCGGCGTGCAAGCGAAATGGCGCGTCTCGTCGAGCGATCAGACGGCGTGCCTCATGTCAGCCCGTCGATGCGAGAGGTGCCGCTGGGCGAGGATCGTAAGTTGGTCGACTTTGCAAATCGGCTGATCACAGGCCAGGTCGACATGGTTATCTTTCTCACGGGCGTGGGCACACGGCTGCTCGTGGAAAGTGTCGAGCGTCATGTGCCGCGTGAGCGATTTCTTAATTCGTTGTGCGATATCAAAACGGTTGCCCGGAGTCCCAAGCCGCTGACGGTGCTTAAGAAGCTGGGCGTCACGCCGACGATTTGTGCCCGCGAGCCGAACACGTGGCGTGAAGTGTTGGCCGCTTTGGACGAGCAATTGCCCGTGACCAACCTTAACGTGGCGGTGCAAGAGCACGGCATGCCCAGTGTGAGTCTGATTGCGGGACTCGAGGCACGCGGCGCGGTTGTTGAATCGGTTGCCATCTACCGTTGGGAACTTCCCGAAGACATCAGCGCATTGCAGGAGAATGTGCGCCGGATTGCGGGTGGCGAAATGGACGTCGTGCTGTTTACTGCCGCCCAACAAGTGGTTCACCTGCTAGAAGTTTCAAAAGGTTTGAATTTGGAAGCGAATTTGCTCGCCGCGTTGCAAAAAATGTTTGTCGCTTCGATCGGCCCCACGACGAGCGAAATGCTCCGCTCCCGCGGCATTGCTGTCGACCTGGAACCTTCGCATCCCAAAATGGGGCATCTGGTTCAAGAATCGGCGGAGCGGGCTCAGCAAGCGTTGGCCAGAAAAAAAAATATTGTAGGCCATGTCGCAGCGGCGACTGTCCAGACGCAGGCTGCGGCAACCACGTCGCACCCATCTTTGAGCAGCCCTTTCATGCAAGCCTGTCGCTGCGAGCCGACGCCGTACACGCCCGTTTGGCTCATGCGGCAAGCGGGCCGTTACATGGCCGAGTATCGCGCAGTACGCGAGAAAACCACTTTCCTTGAACTTTGCAAAAATCCCCAGCTTTGCAGCGAAGTGATGTGTACGGCCGTCGAGAAGCTGGGCGTCGATGCCGCCATTATTTTCTCCGATTTGTTGCCGATTCTTGAACCGATGGGCCTGGAATTGGAATTCACCCCTGGCGAGGGGCCGAAAATCCATAACCCGGTGCGCGAGTCGGGCGATGTCGACCGAGTACTGGAGCTAGAAAACACCGACTCGCTCCATTTTGTGTTTGAAACGGTCGCCGCCACTCGGCGTGATCTGCCCGAAAATATCCCGCTCATCGGTTTTGCCGGTGCGCCATTCACGCTTGCCAGCTACGCAATCGAAGGGGGGGCAAGCCGCAATTTTTTGCACACCAAAACGATGATGGTTCGCGCGCCGGCGGCGTGGCATGAACTGATGCAACGATTGTCGCGATCAATCGTCCGTTATCTCAACGCCCAAATCGCCGCAGGCGCCCAGGCTGTGCAATTGTTCGATAGCTGGGTTGGCTGCCTTGGCCCGGAAGACTATCGCACGTTTGTATTGCCACATGTTCAAGAAATTGTCCGCGGGTTGACGCCTGGAACACCACTGATTCATTTCGCCTCGGGCAATCCCGCGCTCTTGCCGCTACTGGCCGAAGCGGGAGGCGACGTGATCGGCATCGATTGGCGGATCGGATTAGCAGACGCCTGGCAAGCGGTGGGGCTCGATCGGGCCGTGCAAGGAAATCTCGAACCGGCCGTACTGCTTGCCGACCGCGAAACCATCGCGAAGCGCACGGCGGACGTGCTCCACCAAGCCGCCGGCCGCCCCGGCCACATCTTCAATCTGGGTCACGGCGTATTGCAACAAACGCCAGTCGACAACGCTCGGGCGCTAGTGGAGATGGTCCACGAGCAGAGTTTACGGCGATAGGGCCACAGCACTCAGCCCCCCATTCTCTTAGCCAGTTGCTATTATTCAGCTAACGTTGGGAAATTGGTAATCATTGCCATCTAACCTAGTACTAACTCAGACTCCTTTGATTCAACGATTCGCTTTGCCATACCGTATAGCTTTTGTTTTCGAGGTTTACTCTTGTTAGCAACTCGCTCAATCGCTTCTGTTGCCAAAGACAGCTGAACCGAGCGGGCACCTATGGCGTCAACATCAATTTGAATCTCGTATAGCCGATTGCTGTTCTCTCCTGCCAAAACTGTGATGTGGTTATCCAGCTTCGTTGGGACATGTCGCTCAGATTCGTCGATATACTTAAATTCTATGACGAATCTATTTGATTTCTCATTGTAACCTCCACGGACTTTTTCGGGAATGTCGAAAGGAGAAAGCCCGATCACTACCTCTACGCCACCTGGTTCCTCGGTGCGCTCAACCGTACTCAAGAGTTCTGGATCTAGAGAAATCCAATCAGACATTTTATCACGCAGTTATTTCGAGTTTGTGAAGCAGTTTAACAACAAGCCGCAATCGTTCTTTAAACTTTTTGTCGTTTGTATCAACACTCTCAACACCATTACTGCTATCCAGGATAAGGACACCCCATACCCGCCCTTTGCTGTTTTCTATCGGCACACCACAAATAGAAAGTGGGCATTTCTTTCTGCACTTGATTCGTTGCCATACTTGCGACTCCGATAAGCCTGTACTGCCAGCATACTCAGCAACTATCTTTTTGTCATCAATGTAGTTCCGGGAATTTTCTTGAAACCCCCTCATTTTGCCTAGAAAAACTAGCGGATATCTGTGGTACCAGCAGCGATATTTTATGCCCTTCAGATTTGGAAGATTTCTGACCCTATACGCAGCATACTTCCTCCAGGTTTGCCCAGCAACACCTTCAGCACGTACGTCAGCATCATCCGGAGCGAGAAAACATGCGTGAGTATTTTGTGTCGTATGGCCACTTCTGTAACGTGCCACCAACCAACCTGATCCTGGAAACCTAGTGCCCCAAGGCCATACCCCACGCCAGGGCCAGATCCGCCAATGCCAAATAATACGCTCGAATATTGTGATGCGATTATTGTCCGGAGGTTCTCCAGTGAGAAGGTCGGGGAAGCTAGCATCGCGCAGTTTTTCCAACTCCTCTTCAATAAGACCTCGAATTATCTTTGCTTCGAGGGAGTCCTCCTGGACACAATACGCAAGAAGCCGCAACAATCCAACTGATATAGCTCCCACTATGATAATGATCGCAGCCCACCTCTGCGAAGATTCTATCGCGGTTGCAAGAAGGTCATGTTCCTGCGGATTCATGTCCAGCGCGAGCCCAACCCAGGCAATGATTGCTAGACAAAGGTACTCGAAGAACTTAAGTATGCTGCGAAAAGTAACGACCACAGTGTATAGCCTCAACTGGTCATTTGCAAACAAGAAAATAAGGTGTTAACGCGCAGGGCAGACTTTGTCTCGTACGAAGGCAACCATCTTAACCAAATAATTCACAAGATTCGATAGCCTCATGTCACCAATCCCTTGGTGACCATCATAAACACATCTTCAAGCGTCGGTTCTTTGTCGGCGAAGCTGATGAGGCCCAGGTCCGCGGCGACGAGCCCGCGCATGAGCCGCTGGACGTCGGCATCTTCCCCAGCCATCTCGACGGTACAACTGCGGGTGTTTACCTGCACGTCGCGGACTTTGGGGTCGCTACGGATGAGGCTGACGCCTTGCTCGGGACTTCCACTAAAGCGGATTTCGATGTGACGGTTTCGCTGAATCTTGCGATAGACTTTGTCGATCGGCCCATGCAGCAGGAGTTTGCCCCGTTCGATGATGCCGATCGACGTGCAACAGTCGGCCAGCTCGGTGAGAATGTGGCTGGAGATGAGAATGGTCTTTCCCATGTTGCGAAGCTCTTTGAGCAGCGCTTTGACTTCCAGTCGGGCACGCGGGTCGAGACCGCTGGCCGGTTCGTCGAGGATCAGCACGGGCGGATCGTGAACCAGCGTTTTGGCCAGGCATAGCCGCTGCTTCATGCCGCGGGAGAGACCGTTGACGAAGTCGTCCCGTTTGTGCCCAAGGTCCAACAGCTCGAGCACATCGGAGAGGACCTGCTTGCGGCGAGCCTTGGGCACCTGGTAGGCAACGGCAAAGAAGTCGAGAAATTCCCAAACTTTCATCCCATCGTACACACCAAAATTGTCGGGCATGTATCCGACGCTACGCCGAACGCCGAGCGGATCGCGCGTGACGCTATGGCCATTGACGGCGCCCTCGCCATGGGTCGCTTTGAGCAGCGTGGCCAGGAACCGGATCGTCGTGCTCTTGCCTGCGCCATTGGGACCAATGAAGCCGAACACCTCGCCTGCGTTGATCTTGAGATTCAGATTGGCCACAGCCACGAAGTCGCCGTAGGTTTTGGTGAAGTTGCGTAGTTCGATCATGAGGTTGCTATTCGGATGACTCTTGAAAATAATTGAACCACAAAGACACAAAGGACACGAAGGCCTGTCTTTGGAGTATATTTTGTAAGATCATAGCACTAGTCGCTTAATGCCGTCTTTGATTAGTGGAACATTGAAGTTGATAAGTAAGCCGAGTCGCTTGTTCGCCAATTTCAGATAAGAAAGCACCTGTGCTTCGTACAAAGGGATCATCTTCTCGACTGCTTTCAATTCGACAACAACGGAATCGCCAGCCAGAATATCCAAGCGCAATCCTGAATCTAGCAGCACGCCATCATACAGAATGGGCAATTCAAGTTGATTCTCAAAAGCAATATCACGTTTGGATAATTCATGGCATAAGCATGATTCATAGATAGATTTCAATAAACCCGGGCCAAGCGATCGATGTACTTGCAAAGCTGAATCAACGACTTGCGAAGCTACATGCTCTGTGAATTTTGGAATCGGCTCGAACAATTTATTTTACCTTTGTGCTCTTCGTGACTTTGTGGTTTTATTCTCAAACCTCACAATCCATGTTCAGTCGTTACTGACCACATCCTTTCGCCCATTCACGTCGGGCTGCGGTTTGGGCATTGGGCCATAGTGCAAGTGGGCAACTAGGAGCGTGCTGCCGCGAGTCTGCGATGCGGCAGGGTCTATTTGGGTGCCGGGTAGCACTTTGTCGACGCGCGCCAGTAGAAGGTATTGGTCGCGCACGCCATAGTGCGGATCGCCCGCGGCATCCGCTTGCAAAGCGATCTTTAGCAATGGGTCGAGGTCCATGCGCTCCTCGAAGTCTGCCAACGCAGCCTGCTTGCGCTCGGCCGCAAAGGGGAGGCCGTTTTCGGCAGTCCTAAGCGGCGGAAAACTGACAATCGCCGAGGTGCCCGAGCGAACCTTGCCCAACCAGCAGCCGTCGAATTTTGATTTTCTATTGGTGTCCACACTGCGATGGATCAACATGACGTCGCTTAGATCGATGCCTGTGCGATTCTCCACTTGCCGGTGGCCTTGAGACGACTCGCCTAACCGCAGGGGGCCATCGAGCGCGATCATTTGCTCGCTGTGGACCATGTTGGTCGTTGCGGACGAAACAGCCAAGCCTTGCAGTTGCGTCTCTTGATGCTTCACAAAAGCGACAGGCACAAGGCTTCGACCCGGCAGAGTCGAGCTGTTTTGGCTGGCGGGAAAGGGCGTTGCCACGGCCGACTGGTTGTCGAACTTCAGGTCGTACGTCGTCGACAACGAAGTGTACAACGCCGTATAACGACTGAGATGCCCGCGAGGGTAGTCGCCCGCTAGCTCCAGCACGCCAATCTCGGTTTGCGAGCGGACAAAACCGATGTCGAGCTGTGCCAGATGCACGGCCATAAAAGTTCCCAGCACGGCGATCAGCGGGGCGGCAATCCAGGCCCATTCAACCCGCCGTAATGTGTGGAATACTAACCAGTTGAGCGGCACCAGCACAATCAAATAAACGGCAAGGCAAACAACCACGAAACTAGCCCCAGGCACGCGCACCGCGGCCGCGTCGCTGAGCACTCCACGGGCGGCATTGGCTACGGGGCTAAAATCGCTCCAAGACCCGATGCCGCCGGGGCGATCGACTTTGGTTGCGGCATCGCGTGCGACAAATCGCAGGCTGGTCGTGAAATGGGCGTCGAGCCGCCTTTTGCGATACTCGGCCCAATTGGTTTGCATCCCGCCGTAGGGGCCTTCGGAAAAATGGCGATGGGGTCGCCTCAGGATGGCGGCGTTGAGAAAGCTGTCGAACCCGGGCCAGTTGACCAAATCGCGCTGGGTCAATTGGATGCCGGAGACAAGAATGCTCCCCCGGCCGACCGAACGCTCGTAGAATAACTTTGCCGTGCCGACAATTTCGCTTGCGTCTTTGCGAAGACGCAAGCGCACGGCCGACCATGGGATCGTGGGGATGAGGGGATCGATGTTCTTGCCACCGGTGCGCCGTGTCCAATATGCGTTCCAGGGTTGCAAGGTGGCTGCGGTTATGCTGCGGGGTCCGTCGCTATCGGCCGGCAGATACTTGTCCAAAAAACTGCCTCGCAGTGTGTCGAGCGAGTCGGGACCATTGACGATCAACCGTCCGCCCCAGTGCAACCAATCGACCAACGCCTGCTGCTGACCGGGGGAAAGATCGCTAGGATCGACCTCGTCCCAAATCAGATAAGCAAGACTAGTCCAGGTGAGCACGTTGGCTGAAAGGGGGAGCCGCTTCGTCGCGTCGACCAGCAGCAATTGATAATGACGCTGGCTCGGCACGCCATCCTCACCCTCCCACGGGGCGCGGACCGCATCGGTCACCTTGAGAAAGCCGTATCTGCCCGGTTCCTTGGCCAGTACGACGAAGAAATACTGATACGATGGCATTTTGGCTAGCGGCGGGAGGGTCTGCTCGCGCAGGATGGAAAGAGAATCTCGACGCTCCAGCGCCCAATGAACACGCGGCTTTGCCATGTCGCCGGGGACCAGCATTTCCCCTTCCACAAATTTCTTGCGGCCTTTGGCCAGTAGCACAGGCCGAGAGAAACTGAGCATGAACGGTGTGTTGGTGATCGTCAGAGGCTCGTTTTTTTCGCCCACCAGTTTGACCGTCGACCGACCGACAAAATCGTCGTAATTCGCTTTCATCGGCTGGACGGTGCTGGTCCAGTGCCCCGGCTTGATAAGCCGCCGCGGCCTGTCGGATTCCAAGTCATTGACCAACGGACTGAGCTGGGGTGCCAACGGTCCAATTTCGAAAGGGGGTTTCTTTTTCTTTTGGTCGGCTAGTTTTTTCTTGCGGTCGGCCGTTTGCTCTTCGGCTGTTTTTTCATCGGCAGGATTTTTTTGGCCCGATTGTTGATTGCAACCACTGCAGCCAGCCGTGCAGAGCATGGCAAGACTGAGCAACATGGCCCATTGTGATTTGGAGTTTAAAATTTGTTTGCTCTTTGTTTTTTGCAATTTGTTTTTCCTGCAAACGGTCGCATCCATTCTAACGCATGTCGGCATTCGGCACATGCTTCCCACTTCGCAGAAAAGTCCTGGGTGTGAAACAGACCGTCAACAGGCAAACGAGCAGCCAAATTGCCAAGCAAATCGCTGCCACGCGGTCCTCCGCTCCGTAGTGGAGCAGTCCGAAAATGCGGATGGACAACGTCGAAATGCCCGGCGGCGTCACCAACACCGTGGCTGCCAGTTCGCCGATTGCGATGACAAACGCCACGCAAGCTGCTGCCAACACGCCTGGCCCAATGAGCGGCAAGACCACCTGACACAACTGCCTAAACCAACCAGCCCCCTCGCTCGCTGCGCTGTCAAGCAGGTCTTGCGGCACACTTGCCATCTGCGTCCAGACCAGAAACGTGGTAAGCGGCAGTGCCCGAAATGCTTGAGCCAATACGGGAGCGAGAATCGTGTAATCGTAATACCACGTCAGGAAACTCAGGGCGGAACCATCCGGTTGATTCAACAACCGAATGAGCCAGACGCCCAGCACAGGCCCAGGCAGGGCAAAACTGACGGCCAGCAGGAGGGAAATCGGCAGAATCGGCAGCCAGCGCTTGCGCATCGCCCAAGCCAACGAAGTGCCCACCAACATTGCTGCGGCCGTTGCTGCGCCGCCGATCGCAAAGGACCAGCTCCATTCGCGGGCGTGTTCTCGCGGACTGCGCGCCACTTGGGCGATCATTTTTTCTGCCGACCAGGAGCGAATGGTCGTGTCGCCTGCACGCTCGGCTTTTGCGCCGGCTTTCCAAGCCATGCTCCCCAGCGGAACGCCGACGAGCACGGCAGCGAGCAACCAACCGACGATGGCTGCGATCGGGCGCATGCGACCCATCCGCCAACGCCAGCCGAATCGCAGGAGGCTCGATGACTGGGAAGTGACATCACCAGCGATGAGCCAGTGTCGCGTCGCCAGCAGCGCGGCAATCACCAAGACGGCAATCGCTGCCGTGCCGAGCCAAAGGTCACTCGAATCGAGTGACTCACCCATGCTTGCCGCTGTGTAAACTTCCTCGGCAAAGCTGCGTACTTGAAACAGATCGGTCACCGTCGTTTCGCTGGCGCAAACGACAGCGATCCAAAGCGCGGCAGTTGCCACCCCCGCAGACGCTTGGCGAAATGTCACTCGCAAAATCACACGCAACGGCGATGCTGCCAGCAGTGCGTCTTCTTCCAATTCTCGGGCAACGGTACGCAATGCGGCCGCGACAAACACCACGACCCATGGCACCGCCCCCATCGCGTGGACCCAAATTGCCCCTCGCCAGCCATCGAGCCACAGGCTGAACTGGGTTCCCGATGCCAAGGGACTGAAATAGGGCGCAGTAGGCCCCCATCCGCCCAATCCCACGGCCGCCTGCCAAGCCGCTGCCTGCACATACAACGGCACAAACAGTGTCGCGGTGAGCAATCGCCCTAACCATCGACCCCCGGGCATATCGGTTTTGGTGACCAGCGTCGCGAGCAGCGTACCAAGAGGCAGGCTGATCGCGAGCGACCCCAACGCCAGGAGCATCGTATTGAAAAGCAGCCCCCGAATTCGCGGCCCTGCGACCGCAGCGAGCCCGACTTCTGCCAGCGCACAAATCACCAGCAGGCGCCAAAGGGGTGAATCGCATTTTTTCTGTGGATGGGAGGATCGATCCATGATGCTAGCATAAAGCTTTTAGCTTTTAGCGGTTAGCATTTAGCCAGAAGAAATTTGCGATATATTCTGAGTTTTTCATCTGGCTAACTGCTAACCGCCGTTTGCTGGACTGCCAGCGATGAAAAGTTGCCGTGGCCGTGCCTTTTGGTGTTTGCTACAGTCCCACTGCCACTCTTGGACAATTAGCCAACCCTTGAATCAAGCCCCGTTTATGGAAAGCAAACGCCTAGTCGTACCACAGTCGATATTCACCTTTCAGCTTGGCTTGCTGATGTTGGGTATATCGCTGCTCACATGCGCTGGCTGCACTGCTTGGCCATTTGCCGAGAAGCAGCGCACGTCAATCATCACCCCCTCGATGCGTGTGTCGACGGTGCGTGAAATAGGCGCCCGAGCGGATCAGGCCGATGGCCCCGAACAGCAACGACTCTCCGATCAACTAGCTGGGCAGATTCGCACGGAACCCGATCCGCTAGTTCGCCGCGCCATCCAAGAAGCGGCAGCAGAAATCGATACACCGTTAACGCAAGCTATTTTACTTGCCGGCCTGAACGACACGGATCGCGACGTGCGAATTACCTGCTGCCAAAAGCTAGGTGAGCGCGGTGTAGACACATCGGTTGGCTCGCTTCGAAGTGTGCTCGAAAATGACGAAGAGATCGATGTCCGTCTGGCAGCGGTCGACGCTCTGGGGCAAATCCGAACGACAGCAAGCGTTCAAGCATTGTCCCTCGCATTGCACGACCGCGACCCAGCCATGCAATATGCTGGCGTCCAAGCGATGAAAATCGCCAGCGGCCAGAACTTTGGCAACGACGTCGAGGCATGGCGCGAGTATGCCGATGGCGACACCCCGCAGATTCTGCCCCCCGCATCGGTCGCCGAGCGGGTGAAAGAGATGCTGCCGTTCTGAATACTCGGGGGATATTTTCTCTCAGAATAGAAAATGGGGAGATGTCCAAAATAGCCGTTAAGTTAGACTTCTCCCCTTTTCCATTCTGAAAAGGTTTTACGTTTGAATCTCGAATTCCGAGTCTGACCCTGGCGAAGCCACCAATGCAGGCACTGGACACAGTGTTATGCGTGTAGTCTACTAGCGTCGCAGGGTTCGCTGCTATTTCGTTATTGAGTTTGCGATCATTACGAAAGTACGGGATAGCTCTAATTGGAAGTAGGGAGAAGGCTTCTATGCCTCATGTCAAGCAAGCAACGCGGAAGAGGCGCAACGCGAACGCGAACAAGCTCGCGCGCGAGGACCATCCCGTTCATGGCTGGTATCGGTTTGTCTTGTCTTACCCACCGCATTTGGTTCGCGATTATTTAGAGCAGTTCGAAGTTGGACGCAAGGGCGTCGTACTCGATCCTTTCTGTGGCACGGGGACGACCGTGGTGGAATGTAAGAAGCTGGGAATCCCCAGCATTGGCATTGAGGCGAATCCATTGGCGGCGTTCGCAAGCCAGACAAAGATAGACTGGTCGCCGACATCAAGCGGTTTGATTCGGTTTGCCGATGCCGTCGAAGAGGAAGCACGACGTGAGCTGGCCGAGCATGGCATCGTTGATGAAGAACCGTTGCCATTGTTTTCAAATGGCAAGCCGATGTGCGGAGAGGAGCCGGCGGTGCTGCGGACGTTGCCCCCGGAGCAGATCAAGCTGCTGCTCAAGAACTCGATTAGTCCGCTTCCACTTCACAAAGTATTGGTTCTGCGAGATTGTTTGATGAAGCGACGCCGATCGGTGTTCTTCCGGCATGGACAACTCGCGCTCGCCAAAGCGCTTGTTTACTCGATAGGCAATCTTCATTTTGGCCCGGAAGTCGGCGTCACCGCGCCTAAGGAAGACAGCCCTGTTTTAAGAGTCTGGCGAAATGAAGTCGGGACGATTGCACGGGACATTGAGGAAGTTCAAGATCGAGGAGACGTTCAGTCCACCGTCGTCAACGGTGACGCGCGTTCAATATCAACCCATGTCAAACCTGAGTCGATCAGTGCGGTCATCACCTCCCCACCCTATCCTAATGAGAAGGACTATACACGCACAACCCGGCTAGAATCCGTACTGCTTGGCTTCATTCAGAATCGCGAGGAATTGCGGACGTTGAAAAAGGGACTTGTTCGTTCTAATACGCGCAGCGTCTACAAAGGCGATGACGATGACCAATGGGTCTCTAGCAACGCAAAAATCGAACGCATTGCCAGGGCGATTGAAAAACGCAGGATTGAACTTGGCAAAACGTCTGGGTTTGAACGCCAATATCACCGTGTCACCAGGCTCTATTTTGGAGGCATGGCTCGCCACTTGGAGGATCTAAAGCAGGTTCTTCGCCCGGGGGCCTTGCTTGCGTATGTTGTCGGGGATCAGGCGTCTTACCTGCGCATCATGATTCGTACCGGAACACTGCTCGCGGAAGTCGCCGAATCGATAGGATATAAGACTGAACGAATCGATCTGTTCCGCACGAGATTGTCGACCGCCACTAAGGCGCAGTTGCGAGAAGAAGTTGTGGTACTTCGTTGGCCTGGATAACTATGGTTTTGGATTGTATGGATTCTTGCAAACGTAGTTGCGAAAAAAAGATGGCCAAGAAAAACCAAAACAGATACTCGCGAATCATCGAAGAAATCTTTCTGTCTCTTTACGAGGACGGGGATCAGACAGTGGGGTTTGCTCGCGAGGACCTCGAGCAAGCAGCACAGAAACTCCAGATCAAACTGCCCAAAAACCTTGGTGATATTATCTACAGTTTTCGGTATCGCGCTCCATTTCCCGAGACTATCCAAGCCAAGGCACCCAAGGGCAAGGAGTGGGTCATTCGGCCTGCAGGAAAAGGGCTCTACAAGTTTGAAGTTGTTCGTCACGCTACACTTCGACCTAATCTGCAACTCGTTGAAACCAAAATTCTCGATTCAACGCCCGGTGTGATAGAAGTGTATGCCCTCAATGACGAGCAAGCACTACTTGCAAAGGTGCGTTACAACCGCCTGATTGATATTTTCACGGGCCTTGCTTGCTATTCGCTGCAAAACCACTTGAGAACAAGCGTTCCTGATCTAGGGCAAATTGAAACCGATGAGATTTATGTTGGCGTGAATAAGCAGGGTGAGCAATTCGTCCTTCCGGTGCAAGCCAAAGGTGAGGCTGACTTGCTCAACATCGTTCAGATCGAACAAGATTTCGCACTGTGTCGACACCGGTTTCCGGCACTCGGATGCCGACCAATCGGGGCGCAGTTTATCGACGATGATCTCATCGCACTCTTTGAGCTTGAGGAACAGGATGGTGATATACGGATTGTTTCGGAAATACATTATCGTTTGGTCCCGCCAGAGGACTTCTGCGACGAGGACCATTAGGGGGACTTTCGCCGGGATCAGACTCTGGTGAAGCCCAATTTTCCGGACTTGTTTCTGACTTACTCTGTGACTTTGCAGCTCTCCTGCCAGTTGACCGCGCCTCATTGCCTGCTTAGACTGGATGGTTTAGGGGGCTTCGGGTGCATGTACCTCTTAGCTGGCCGCATACCCTCGTTGCATCACGACCAGTCGTGATGCAACGAGGGTATGCGGCGTCTCCAATCCATCGACCATCACCTACCATGCTTGCCAAACGTGTGATTCCCTGCCTGGATGTGAGCAAGGGCCGGGTCGTGAAGGGAACCAATTTTGTGAACCTGCGCGATGCGGGTGATCCGGTGCAGGTGGCGGCACGGTACGAAGCCGAGGGGGCCGACGAATTGGTGTTCCTCGACATTACCGCCAGCCATGAAGGCCGCGACATTATGCTCGATGTGGTTCGCCGGACGGCGGAAGAATTGTTCATGCCGCTCACGGTCGGCGGTGGCATTCGGACACTCGAGGACGTGCGCCAACTAATTCAAGCCGGGGCGGAGAAAGTAAGTATCAATTCGGCTGCCGTGCAGACACCCGAGTTGATCACCGAGGTAAGCCGGGCGTTTGGCGCATGCGCCACCGTGGTGAACATCGATCCCAAGCGGGTGCAGCGCGATGGAAACGAATTTTGGGAAGTCCACATCAATGGCGGTCGAATCGGCACCGGTTTGCAAGCGGTCGAGTGGGCCTGTCAGGTCGAGCAACTTGGCGCCGGCGAAATCGTACTGACCAGCATGGACGCCGACGGGACCAAAAATGGCTACGATTTGGAAATCACCGCCGCGGTGAGTCGTGCCGTTTCCATTCCAGTTGTGGCCAGCGGAGGAGCGGGTTGCCCGGAGCATTTGGCCGATGCGATCACGATCGGCAAAGCCGATGCCGCACTGGCAGCCAGTATTTTTCATTTTGGCGAGTATACCATCGAAGAAACCAAACGCATCATGGCCCAGCGGGGCGTACCCGTACGGCTAGCAGCATAAAAGGGTTCAGGGGTTAGGTTTAAGAATTAAGCCCTGACCAAAAAATTCCGAACCCTAACTCCTGAACCCTAACCCCTAACCCCTAACCCCTTTCCCCCATGTCCATCAAAGAATCGGATTACGACAGTTTTGTTGCCCGGCATCAGGAGCTGGAAGTCAATAAGCTGTTCCGTGCGTGCGTGAAGCACGAAGCGAGTGACCTGCATCTGAAGGTTGGCAGGCCGCCGATGTTGCGCGTCGACGGCTCACTCAGGCCGATGGAACGCGAGCCGATTGAAGACGAAGAAATGGTGCGGCTCTGTTTCCCGTTGATGAACGAGCGAAGCCGAAAGATATTCGATCACGATGGCGGGGCCGACTTTGCCCATATGCTTGATGTCGACGGCACCAACTGGCGATTCCGCGTCAACTTGCTCCAACAGCTAGGGCACATCGGCATGGTTGCCCGACGTGTGAGCAGTTGGATTCCCGACTTCGAAGGTCTCCACTTACCCCCATCGATCGAACGGCTTTGCACCTACGACCAAGGGATGATCCTGCTGGCGGGAGTTACCGGGTCGGGTAAAAGTACGACGATTGCATCAATGCTAAACTGGATCAACCGGCGCTTTCGGAAGCATATTCTCACGCTCGAAGACCCCATCGAATTTGTCTTTACCGAAGAGAAATGCGTGATCAACCAACGTGAAATCGGGCTGGATGTCGTCGACTTCGAGATCGGGATGAAGCATGCCGTGCGTGAAGATCCCGATGTGATGCTCGTGGGCGAAATGCGAGACCGAGAAACTTTCATGACGGCCATCCATGCTGCGGAGACAGGTCATCTGGTCTTTGGTACAATCCACGCGAGCACCGCGGCGTCGACCATTGGTCGTATTCTCGACCTCTTCCCTCAGGACATGCACGGTGCGCTGCGTAGCGCCATTGCGATGAACATGAAAGGTATCGTTGCTCAAAAACTGCTCAAGTCGATCAAAAAAGGTGTCGGTCGAGTACCCAGTGTCGAGATCATGAACTTTACGCCTACCGTGAGAAAATTGATCCTCGAAGAAGAAGACCACCGGCTGGGAGATGCGATTCGCGTCGGGGCAGAAGATGGCATGCAAGACTTCACGCAAAGCCTGAAAAAACTGGTCGACGAACAGCTCATTGACCGTGAAGTTGCTTTGGAAGTAGCGCCCAACCGCGAAGCTTTGAAGATGGCGCTGAAAGGGATCGAAGTGTCTCAGGGTGGTATTATCTGATGCAGCAACACCGGTTCGCTACAATTCTTTTAAGAGGGATTCTTTTGAGAGTGATTCTTTTGAGAGTGATTCTTTGGGGGGTACTGCTCGTTGGGCTACCCGCCGCATCTCCAGCATACGCACAGGGAGCTAGAAATGTTCCCGCGGTGGCTGGTGCAAACAATGCCAATGCCAACTTTGCCAAGCTGGTCAAAAACGATTCGATCCATTGGGTTGCCTTAGTCAAAACGGCCCTACTGGCGGTGTTCTTCCTCGCTTGGATTAAGACGGGAGACTGGATTAACTACGATTCGCAGGTCTTCGGCATTGGCTATCGCAAATGGAACCCGATTATCTTCTTTCCCATTAGCGTTTTGGCATTGGGACTCTTCTTCTTTCCTGTATCATTTGTCGTGCGGTTTCCCGTACTGCTGGTCGTTTGGCTGGCAACCTTTATTCCCTATGTCGTGATACACAATCGCAAAGTCGAACCGCATCAAACCGTTTTCACGGGCCCTTGGTTTCGTCATTCGCTTGCCTCATTGGCCGACAAGGTTGGAATCAAGATGAGTTCCGAGCGCAAGGCTGCGTATGAACTGGGCGTAGCGGTTGACCTGCTCGCCTTGGGTGGAGAGGATGCGAACCAGGACAATACCAATCTGCTCACGGCAAGACATTCGCCCGGTTATGTTCTGGTCAAGGAGCTAATCGCCGAATTGATTGGCCGAAATGCCGAATCTGCTCGACTTGATTACACCTCTCAAGCAGTCAGCGTGCGGCATGAGATCGACGGTGTCTGGCACAATGGCGAAGCGCGCGATCGCGAATCGGGCGACGTCATGTTGGCGGTTATAAAAACTCTTGCGAACCTCGACACGAAAGAGCGACGCCGCAGGCAGGAGGGACGGTTTGGTGCAAAGTTTGAAGGAGCATCCTACATGTGCCCTTTGGTTTGCCAAGGCACGAAGAACGGGGAACGCATACTCCTGTCTCTGAGCCATGACAAGAAGGAGCTGAAGACCTATGCCGAGCTAGGGATGCGAGAAGGCCTGCAGAAGCAATGGTCGGAATTGATGGCACGCGACCAGGGCTTGTTGATCCTCGCCTCGCTTCCTGGCGACGGCTTGACTACGATCACCGACATTTCGCTGGAAGAAACTGATCGTTTGATGCGCGATTTTGTCGCCATCGAGGAGGTAAATCACCGTAATCGAGAGATACAAAACGTCTCGATCAAAACCTACGATGCCTCAGCCGGACAAACGCCCGACGCCATTCTGCCCGAGATGATTCGTACTTATCCCAATGTCTATGTCATTCGCGATATTGTCAATCGAGCCACCGCCAAGCTATTGTTCGATGAAGTCCGTGACGAGCATCTGGTGATTACTACCGTCCGAGCACGCGATGCTTCCGAAGCGCTCTTGCGAATCCTACAGAAAAAGGTGCCTAGCAAGGATTTTGCCGCACTGGTATCCGCGGTGCTGTATCAACGGCTTATCCGCACACTTTGCCCCGATTGTAAAGTTGGCTATAAACCGTCTCCTGATGTGCTAAAAAAGCTAGGCATTCCGGAAGGTAAAATCCAACAACTCTATCGCCCCCCCAAACCCGATGAGATCGACAAACCATGCACCACATGCCAAGGCTTGTCATACCAAGGTCGCACGGGGATTTTTGAGTTGCTCGAGATCACCGATTCGATGCGAGAAATTTTGGTCAAACAACCAAAAGTAGAATTGCTTAGAAAAGCAGCCAAAGGGGCCCGACAACGGTCGCTACAAGAAGAAGGCATCTTGCTCGTGGCGAAGGGAGTGACGTCTCTCGCCGAGTTAATGCGTGTATTAAAGCAGTAGACAATTACCATTGGTTATTTGACAATAGTCATTTGTCATTTGAGGAAGTGGTGGGGAATTCGACCAGTGCGGACAATTTGGAAGAGCGGCTGATTGATTTTGCAGTTCGCGTAATCAAGGTTGCAGACAGGCTACCGAAAACGCCAGCAGGCAAGCATATCGCGGGGCAACTACTCCGTTCTGGGACTTCACCGGCTCCGAATTATGCGGAAGCACGGGGTGCCGAAAGCAACGCAGACTTTGTTCACAAGTTAAAGGTAGCCTTAAAAGAACTGAACGAAACCAGCGTCTGGCTCAGAATGGTTTGTCGGGCCGAATTGATGACGACAGAACTCCTTGCAGCACTGATCGATGAAAACCAGCAGCTTTGCCGCATTCTCAATGCTTCCGTCAAAACAGCGAAAAAGAAATAGAATCCGAAACGAATGATCAGGTGATTGAAACCAATAGCAAATGACTATTGACAAATAACTATTGACAAATAAGAGGTTTCAACGCCCCAGTCTGTTGGCAGACTGCCGGTTACCCCCAACCCAAATACCCATGCTCTACCTAATTATCCTACTGGCATTTGTCTTCTTCGCTTCGGTCGCCATGTGTGTGAACGAAGGATTGTGGAGCAACACGATTACGCTCATCAGCGTGATTCTGAGCGGCATCTCGGCCATTCTTTTCGGTGTGCCACTGGGATTGCTGGTGGCTGAAAAAGCAAGCAAGGGAGACGAAAACCTGTGGTACTTTATTTTCGCCCTGGTTTGGGCCGTTTTTGCCGTCACGATTTTGATTTTTCGCCTATTGTCGGAAAAAGCATCTCGCGTGAGGATGAAGTTCATCCCACCGCTGGAAATGGTGGCGGGACCAGTCATGGGATTATTCGTCGCGATCATGTTCACGAGTTTTGCCGCGTTTACCCTACTACGCATACCGATCGAGGCTGGAGAGTGGGACTTAAAAGAGGCCTCCGGCTGGAAGCTCCAGCACATCAGTGCGCCTTTTTACACCGTCGTGAAGAAATATGCGGATGCGGAAGAGGCAGAAACATCCATCGTAAAATAACCCCACCCCGACGACTTGCCGTCGCAGAATTATACCCCTCCCAAGCCGACGACTTGTCGTCGTATGATAGCCATGCATGAAGCATCCCCTTCAGAATATCGCCGCATCTGCGGGCTTGCGATTCTCACATTTCTCTTAGGACTCGCCTCGGCCCTTGCCTTCATCGGGCCGTTGTTGCTGGTTTTGCCGTTCGCCGGGCTGGGAGTTGGACTGCTTGCTCTTGCTAAGATCAAAGCCAACACAGATCATCTTTCCGGACGCACACTAGCAGTATGGGGAATCATGCTGTCGGTACTTTTCAGTGTAGCCGCCACGGTCCGGCCCGTATTGCTACAAAAATTGCTACTCCAACAGGGGGACGCCTTTGGCCAACGGTGGATGGAAATGCTATCCGAAGGCCAAGACGAGCAAGCACTGCAATACGTCGACGTCTCGGCAATACAACGCATGGCTCCACGCGATGCTCAAGGAAAACCGATTCGCAGCGAGAATTTCGAGACGGAAATCCTCCATGCTTTTCAAGGTGAGCCTTTCATACAGGACCTGCAAGCCGCAGGAAAACCTGGCACGATTCGTTTTTACGACGGAGCCGTACTGCCACAAGCGAGTAGCTATCAGAGCATGGCTTATTTGATCTACGAATTAAAAAGCCAATCGCCTGATGTCGGCGACACATGGCAATTCGTGCAACTTGGTTTGAAAAAGTCTCGCTCATCACACAAATCAAGCGGTACTGGCTCCGCTTGGAGTGTGACGTATTGGAAAATCGCCGAATCGCTTTCCGCACTTGTCGATGTGCCTTAGCAGCCTGTTGAAATAGTGGCTTTGTAGGCCGGAACGAGCTACGCGAGTTCCGGCCTACAAAACTGCCGGTCGCCTAAACAGACTCCAAGAATCTGTCTCCTGCACAGCTTGCCGAATCGGCAATCTTTACCAAGTCGTTATTCCTTCCGGGTGCGACCACTACGTTCGTTGTATTCATCAAGCATTACCAATAAATACGATTCGGATTGTTGTTTCCGTCTGAATCGTAAACCGAAGACTCGACCTTGGCTCCAGACTGAGTCGATACATGACAACGAGGCAGATGGAAATCTCGTGCGACATAACGGAGTTTGGAGGAAATATCCTCTGTCTGTCCGTCGCTCAACCGACCTAGCAACGTCGCTCCCTGGCCGAAGTCTGGGAAACGACGTAGCAAAAATAGAAGGAGCTACCGAGTGATGATTAAGACATGGACTGTCGGGATCGCCGTCCTTGCGCTATCCGCCGCGCCAGTAATGGCAGAGCAAAGCGTGAGCGATGTTTCCATGGACAACAATGTTCAGGAGATATGTTTCGGTTTACTCGATCGAGGATGTGATTGCGGCGACTCGTGCGATTGTGGCGACGCGTGCTGCAAAGATAGCTGTGCCGGAGGATGCGATTGTGGCAATGCGTGCTGCGGCCGCGGCGGTGTGCTAGGCGCCATCGAAGGCCTTAGTCTGGCAGCCTTGCTTGGAATGGAAGGCTCGGATTGGGACGTCGGCGGCTGGACGCAATTCGGCTACCACGATGACCAAACGCCCCTCTCGGTAACACGCAACGATGGAGGTTCCTTCAATGACGTGCCCGATGGCCTTCAGCTTCAGCAACAATGGATCTACCTCGGCAAAGAGGCCGACGGATCGCGCGGCCTCGATTGGGGTTTCCGGGCCGACGTGGTTTACGGTACCGATGCCCAGAAGACGCAATCCAACGGCAATCCCGGCACTCAATTTGACACACCCTGGGACCGAGGCATTTACGGTTGGGCGATGCCCCAATTGTATGGTGAAATTGCCATCAACGATTTGTCCGTGAAAATCGGCCACTTCTACACGATCGCTGGCTACGAAACCGTGGCCGCGCCGCAAAACTTCTTTTACAGCCATTCCCTGTCGATGTTTAACGCCGAGCCGTTTACCCACACAGGCGTGTTGAGCACTTACACGGGCTTCGAAGGCCTCACGTTGTACAACGGTTGGACCCTCGGTTGGGACACCGGTTTTGCTAACACCAACAGCGGCAACAACTACATTGGTGGTTTCGCGTACGACCTGCGTGATTGGGTCACCATGACCTTCATCACCACCTACGGCAACTTCGGATTCCGTGACGGAGGTGACAGCAATAGCACCGCATATAGCTTGGTGTTCGACGTGACGCTGACAGACAATTTGCAGTATGTTCTCCAGAGCGATACGGTCGACGCCGACGATCTGCCGGCATCGGCAACCAATCCGTTCATTGAGAACGATATATTCAGCATCAACCAGTACCTGATTTATCAGTACAACGACCTGATTTCCCTCGGCACCCGCATCGAGTGGTTTAAGCTGGGTGGCACCTCGCACTACGAGTACACCTCGGGTGTGAATCTTCACGTGCTGAACAACTTGGTTATTCGGCCGGAGTACCGCAAGGACTGGTCGCCAGCGGGTGGCCCTGCCGGCAACCGGGAAACCACCGGCGTGGACATGATCCTCACGTACTAGGTCGATCCTTCAAGCCGTGCTGCAACGCAGCACACGGTGCATCGCTGAAAAAGATCCCCCTCACCGGGGGCCAAGCCTACAAAGCTCGGCCCCCGGTTTTTTTGTGCGCCGTGTCTTGTGCGCCGTGCATTGCGTTGCAATGCGGCTGTTTTGAGATTTCTGAATCAATCCATGTCATTCCAGGGTCTCTATAATAGAAACCGACATGGGAGACTGCATGCAACCACTTTCAGTGCGTCTGGCTCGCGGCGAAGAGACCGCGTTTGCTGAGCTTTATGATGCCTGTGCCGACCGGTTGCACCGCTATCTTACGGTTCGGCTACGGTCGTGGGATCAGGCCTCCGACGTTCTACAAACAGCTATGATGCGCGCTGTGAAAAGCCGACGACGGTTTGCAAAGGTCGACAACCCTGAGGCCTACCTGTTTCAAATTGCCCGGAATGAATCAATGCGGCTTGCCAAGCGATCAGCAAAACACTCGCACCAATCGCTGGATACTGCCGAGTTGATGATTGATTTGACGGAGCTGCGAGATGACAGCGAAGCGGTTTCCATAGCTTTGGACCGGTTGAGTGTGGAGGATCGAGAACTCGTTGAACTGAAAATCTACGCAGGGCTTACCTTTCGTGAAATTGCGGAGATCACGAACCGGCCACAGCCGACGGTGGCCACCCGTTACCGCCGGGCGCTTGAGTCGATGCGTCCTTGGCTGGCGAAGCAGTTTCAAGATTAAGGTAGATTAAAATCTATGCCGAAAAAATGTCATAACATTTACCACAGAGGACACGGAGGCCACAGAGTAATAAAAAGAAGCACTCCGTAAATTGACATGATTAACAGGATGGACTAAATGTTTTTTTAGCAGATTCAATCAGTTTAACCTTGTCAATATTTTTTCCTCTGTGACCTCCGTGTTCTCCGTGGTGATACTCCTTACTTGCTTCAAGTTGAATTAGGAAAGACAAACGATGAACAGTCCATCCCATGGAAATTTGGAGCCGATTGAATCGCAAATTGCACGCGTGCCATCTGGCTTTGCCCCAACCGAGTTGCGTGCCACGGTACTTGGCAAAGTACACCGCGAGTTGCGGGCCTCGCGTTGGGACCGGCGTTTCGGTCGCGCGGTGGCCGTGTTGCTTGTCGTGGGTGTGGTGATGAATGTTGTCGTCATAGGGAAGCACACGAGTCGACCCGCGGGACGACTCGCGTTGCGTCCAACGCCCCAAGTCATCGCCAAACTGGCCGTCAACGTTGCCGAGGCAACCGACGCAAAAACGGCCCGCACCATCGCGTTCCACCTAGCAACCTTCGGCGGCATGCCGCTTAGCGACCAACAAACCGCCGCCATCAGGCACGAGATCGACCGGCGTCTTCCCCCCACCACAACCAATGGAAAGGATGGCTAATCCATGTCGCGTTTCAAACGAATCATGAAGCGTTTGGCGATCGGGCTCGCATTGCTGTTCGCCATGCTGCTAGTTGCAAACGCGGTGTATAGCTGGCACATTGGACGCAAATTGGAACAGCGTCTAGCCCAACTCCGCACCGCGGGCGAACCAACCACATTTGCCGAATTGGCACCCAAGCCGATCCCGCCGGAGCAGGATGCGGCCGTGCATCTTCAGCGGCTTGCCCCCAAATTAAAGGCGTTTGCCAAGGAGCATGTCGATTTTCTCGACAGGTCGCCGCTGGGCAAATCGTTCTCTAAGAGAGAAGACCGGGGCGAACCGCCGACGTCGGAACAGATTGCCGCGATCCGTGAAATTCTGTCGCACTATCCCAATCTGCCGCAGGCGCTTGACGAGGCATCTCGCTGCGAAGGGTACGCATCGCAAATCGATTATACGGTGGATGAAATCGATTCCAAAGAGGCTGAAATTGCTCGTATGGAGGCTAAAATTGCAGCAGACCTTTGTTCGCCTTCACCGGTGCTCGAAGAGGTGATGTCGTCCGCCATAAGCGATCGTCGCACGCCTGTTCGGTTTCTTCGCTGGAAGATTACCGTATTGCTCGCCGAGGGAAAACAAGAAGAGGCACTCCGGGCGGGATTGGTGACTCTACGGCTGGCTCGACACTACGACTGTGAGCCGGCCTTGGTCAATGGTTTGGTTGCCTGTGCTGTTCGTGGGGCGACCGCGGGTAGTCTCAACTTGGTACTCCGCGCGGGGCCCATCTCCGCCGAAGTTCGCCAACAGCTCGATCAAGAATTGGCCCTGCATGAGGATCCAGCGCGGATTCAGCACGTGATGAAAACCGAACGAGTGATTAATCTCAGTGTCGAGAAAAGCATGTTCGCACAGGCCTGGTGGGTGCCATGGATGGAAAAAGGGCTGCTGGTTGACACGATTGATTACTACGAACGCTTGCTTCCTGTAATCACCCAGCCCTGGTACAAATCTCACAAACAAATCGGCCGATTGAACACGGATGTTTCGCATTCAACCCATGTTTCCGGCGTCTTGCTTGGGCTGTTGACGCCCTTGATCGAGGTAGCCAACGACTCGTTCCACCGCAACATGGCCCAGTTACGCTGCCTGCGGATTCTCAACGCGCTCGCCGCCTACGCCCAAGAAAATGGGCAGGAAGCCGAAGGGCTTGACGACCTCGACCTGCCCGACGCGGCAAAGCTCGACCCGTTCTCTGGCGAGCCGTTAAAATTAAAATGGACCGATGAGGGTTGGGTCGTTTACTCGGTCTTCAAAAACGGCACCGACGACGGCGGCAATTTCAAAGATCAGGCCGACTGGGGCCTCGGCCCGGCGGGATATCCGGGAGCTGAGTAACAGAGCGAGGCAGAGTCGCAACCAAAGCAGAAGGATTGTGAATCCGCAATTTCAGCCCACGGCTTTGCCGTGGGGTTGCCTGCCGCGAAGTATCGCCGCGGTTTTCTTCAGGGCAATCGCTCTGAGGTCTTCTTAGTTCGTGTTTTGCACTTTTGGGACCAGTGGATTACGTGTCATTGAGAAACCAGCAATTATTCGGAGGTGTGCCCCAACACCCACACCCGGCAATAATTCAGGTTTCGTTCAAAAATTCCATAAAAACAGACTTTTAGCTTCACGAAAAAGTGCAAAACTAGAACTTAGGCGAGTGGCAGAATAGAAATTACTAGCACGACGCGCAAGCGAGTGTGTACATACAGACCCACTTGCTTGCGCTGCGTGCTAGTATTTGGTATATTCTCACCTACCGCTCGCCTTACCCCACGGCAAAGCCGTAGGCCTCGTAGCTTCTGTTGAGTCGAATTGCCTGCTGCCGGTTCATGCATTAAAGTGACTTCATGAGCGCGGATCAATCAGCTGGCCAATTCGCACGATCGGTGCCCTATCAAAAAGCGATTGTTGCCGTGTTGCGATGGACGGTCGCGGTGCAATGTCTGGGCAATGCGCACTGGTTTTTACGGGTGGACGAAACGCCATTGCTCTCGCTGATGTGGGGGCAGGCAGATGTCGGTGGGTGGGGCTGGTCGGAATCGACTGCGCTGGCGGCGCAGCAAGCGATTGGCTGGTACACGCTGATCGCGGCAATGCTTGTGCTGGTAGGGAAAAAGGGGTCAGGAACCATTTGTGCGAAGCACCCTTCGGGCCGTTCCGGCAAATGGTTCCTGACCCCTTTTTCCGGTTGGATACTTTGGCCGCTGGTTATGTTGCAGTTGTCCATTGCTGGAGCGATGTGCCAGATGCATCTGGGCTTCCAACCTGCGCCCCATTGGCTTGCGCCGCAAATCGCCTCGTTGTTTCCTTGGGCAACGCAAGCAGCGCGGATTGCAGCACCGCTTCTCTTGTGGATGCTTGCCCCTGATCCCTTTTTCCGGCTTTCTCCAATGCGCACCCAAGCGGGAATCGGCATTTTGCGAGGGGCGATTGCACTCGTCTTTCTGGCGCACGGCATCGAAGCGCTCTCGCATCACCCCGAGTTTTTAGATTTGATCATCGTCTCGGCAAGGAAATGGCCGGGGTGGAATATGTCGGAGCAAGTTGCCGAGCAATTGCTGACGGCCATCGGCGCGGTTGATATTGTGGTTGCAGGACTCTGTCTCGTCCGCCACTGGCCCGCGGTGGCTTGGTACATGGCGTTTTGGGGGGCTGTCACGGCTGCCAGCCGAGTAACCGCAGGTGGCTGGGCATTCCACTGGCACGAGTTTGCTACCCGCATGCCGCACGCTGGCCTGCCACTGGCACTGGCGTTATATTGGATGTCTATCGCGTCAGTCCAAGTTAATCACCGAGAAATTCCGTCATGAAACATCTTACCAAGCATTCAAAGTTGTCTTTGTTGGTTTTGCTGAGCACGTTGCTGGCATCCGCGCTTTGCGGCTTAGCCAGGGCAGCCGAATCGATTCCCCATTTGGAAGGACTCCAGCCAGCCCAGTGGCGAATGGTTTGGAAGTCTGAACCAGCCACCCAAGCGACCATCTCCTGGAGCACTGGTGAAGCGGGCCAGTCGCATCGCGTTCGCCTACTCCGGGGGGAAGAAGCTTGGCAAACGGTCGAATGCCAGCGCAACGGAAAATTCACCGGCAGCGACAGCGGCGTCGACAAGGACAGAAATCTGTTTTACCACCACGCCCGACTGACAGGGCTTGAGCCAAACACCCAATACCGTGTGATCCTGGAAAGCGACGGGCACAGGTCGCCCGAAATGAATTTTATCACGGCTCCCCGCGAAGACATGCCGCTCGCGATTCTCTTCGGCGGCGATTCTCGCAGTGGGCATGACGCACGCAAGAAGGTAAACCGGCTGATAGCCCGATTAGTGGCCGAACAAACCGCGTCAGGGCGAGCACCGATCGTGGCATTTGCGCATGGTGGTGACTATGTGCATGATGGTCGAATCCTGGGCGAGTGGTCGCGATGGATGACCGACCATCAGCTGACCGTTGGCGCGAAGGGTCGGCTGTTGCCCATCATTCCAACCCGGGGGAATCATGATGTCGGTGCACCGTTTAACGAGGTGTTTGATTTCCCGGTCGACGACAAAAATTTCTATGCCACGAACATTGGTCCGCAATTGCGCATGATCACGCTCAACACCGAAACCACCACGGCTGGCAGGCAGGCGGAGTGGCTGGAAGCAGAGCTTCGCAAGTCGCGACCCACGCATCGGTGGCTCTTAACCCAATACCACCGGCCCGCTTTTCCGGCGGTGAAAGTACCCAGCGGAGCGTACACCAATTGGGTACCACTGTTTGAAAAGTATAATCTCGACATGGCTTGCGAAGCGGATGGACACAACATCAAGCGAACCGCGCCGATCCGCGATAACAAAATCGATGCGACGGGCGTGGTCTACATCGGCGAGGGTGGCCTGGGCGTAGGCCAGCGGACGCCGAAAGTTGAGCGTTGGTACCTTCGTCCACCGCACGCCAAGGTTGGCAGCGAGCACCACGTGCAAATGATTACCACACGCCCGGGCGGGCTCACTTGTCGAGTGATCTTGCTTGATGGCTCGGTGTTTGACGAAACAACATTGGTGCCACGTAGCATAAAAAACAGAAATCAAAAAGTAAGTAACTCTAACTGAAAGCAAGAAAGTATTTCACCACAGAGAACACAGAGGATCACAGAGAAAAGGTGGTCCGATGTCACTCATCGATAGAAAGATGTGATAGAACTCCGTGACCTCGGTGTTCTCTGTGGTAGTTTTCTGCTTCGCTGCAGTGGACTGAAATGTTACGTTCTTCTCATTTTGTTATTTGCCATTTTTTTCCTCTAGTTCATGAGCAGCTACCACCAAACTCATGCCACAATTCGACTCGCCCTAGGGACCGTTGTGTTAGCACTTGCGCTACGGACTTGGCTTCTCATGGGGCTGATTGTGCCGGTGACCGTCTCGGGCAGTTCGATGGCCCCTACGCTGGTTGGCCCGCACTATGCCGCCCGATGTCCGCAATGCAAGGAACCGATTCGCGTCTCGATCGATTTTCCTCCCGTCACACACCTGCTCGAATGTCCCTACTGTGGCGACGCATCTGCCGGCGATGCCGAAACGGAAATACAACAGGGAACCCGGCTCTGGATCGATCGCACGGCCTACCAGTGGCGCAAGCCACGGCGATGGGAAGTGGTCGTATTTCGTTGTCCGAACAATGCCGAGCGACTCTGTACGAAGCGAGTTATCGGGCTACCTGGCGAACAAATAGAGCTTGCCCATGGCGACGTTGTGATCAACGGTCAGGTGCAAGTCAAGTCGCTCGCCGAGCAGCGCACTTTGCGAGTACTCCTAAAAAGGAGACGGGGCTTTTTTCTGGGATCGGATCGATTCTCATCTTTGGCAACGAATCCCACAGCCCTCGGCGCAAGCCGTGGGGTTTGCAAGAACAAGGCTAACTATCCAACAACCCCACGGCTTGCGCCGGGGGCTATAGGCAATCTAGTTCACCAGCCGTCAGTCATGTCAGTATTTGCCAGCGATGGGCCATTCACCGATAACTATGTTTTCAACGCGGGCCTGTCGCGACGCCTCAACCCGGTGTGCGACTTCATGCTCTCGGCCAACGTCACATGCCAGGGCAACGGCCAACTGCTGTTGGAAGTAAACGATGGCGGTCGGTCGCACCTCATGCTAATCTGTCCCTCGTCAGGAACGTTACAACTGTTCCAGCATGGCAAACAAATCGTCTCAAAAAAACTATCGCATTCGAGCCAACGACAACTTGCCGAGAATGAGGTGCTGCTGGAAGTCTCCACATTCGACCGGCAACTGCTGCTGGCAATCGATGGCCACGTCGAGCTTCAGCTCGCGCTGGCACATGGCCCTAAAAAAACGGCCGAAACGACTCCCCCCCAACCATTCGCCATAGGAACCAACGACTTGAAGGTCACTCTCCGCCAACCGACGCTGTGGCGAGACATCTACTACGAATCGAGTGTCAATAAACCCTCAAGAGGTCGCCCCACCTGGCATTTAGCCGCCGACGAGCTATTTTTGCTGGGAGATAATGTCCCCGTCTCGGCCGATAGCCGGATTTGGGCTCATGCGGGCGTGCCGCTACGGCTGTTGGTCGGGCGTCCCGTTGGGGTCCGCTAAGCCGCAAGCGGCGGCTTTGCCGGGAACCACCAATTCGTATGAATCACCCCTGCTAGCACCCACCGGAATCGAGTTACCCAACGAGGGAAAAATCGACTATATTACTCCGTTTGCAGCGAATAGCTAAAAGAGTCCGGCAATCTGTCAGATCGCGCAGGTTATTCGCGGTTAGCAATTAGCATTTAGCCAGATTAGCTTGGCAAAAAACATTGAGATCACCCTCTGGCTAAAAGCTAATTGCTAACCGCTAATAGCTCTTGTTTCTACCACACTGACATCATCAATCAGCCATCTCACATCCTTATCCTATGTCCAAAAAAACGCGTTCTTCCAGACAACAGGCCGAGTCAGACGCCAGCCCTTCCAAGTCGCAGCATGGGAAATTCGTCGCGGTGCGCGAAACGATCGAGTCGATCGTCGTGGCCTTTGTGTTGGCGTTTTTGTTCCGCACGTTCGAGGCCGAGGCGTTTGTTATTCCCACCGGTTCGATGTCACCGGCGCTGCAAGGCCGGCACAAAGATGTCGACTGCGACCAATGCGGCTACCGCTTCCGTACGACCGCCAGCACCGAAGAAAGCGATCTGGTTCTCCGCTGGCAACAAGAACTCTGGAACCCTCGATTATCGCTCGACCAGCGCTCCCACTTGCGTAACATGATCCGTTCGCAGGATATCGTCGCCGGCGATTGTCCCATGTGTCGGTATACGATGCCGTTTCGCAAAGATATTCCGATGGCAGTGCAAGAATATGTCGACCTGGACCAAATTGAAGAACAACCCAGTTACCCGGGCGATCGCATCCTGGTCAACAAATATGGTTTCGACATGAGCGATCCTGAACGTTGGGATGTCGTGGTGTTCAAATTTCCCGGCAACGGGTCGATGAATTACATCAAACGGCTCGTTGGACTGCCGGGCGAAACGCTGCGCGTCTACCAGGGCGACCTCTTTGCCAAAGCCGAAGGTGAAGCCGAGTTCCAGATCCAGCGTAAGCCGCCAGCCAAGGTCCACGCGATGTTGCAACCGGTTCATGATACCGATTACGAACCGACCAGCTTGCATCGTGCCGGTTGGCCGTTGCGCTGGGCTGCCACGACGACCAAGGAGGGGGCCGGTGGTTGGCAGATTGAGGCCGAACCGGGTGAGCAAACGGTTCAGCAGCATTTCAAATTCGGATCTGCCGACAGTGCTTCTCCAGAAAGTCCGTCGCTGGAACCGCAGCCTGTCGCATGGCTACGCTACCGGCATCTAGTGCCCGAATCTTACGATTGGCAAGAAGTCCGCCAGTTCCACACAACGGGCGCCTATCCCAACAACCTTACCAAAGAACAATGGGTCGCGGGCATCGATGCGCAGTTGATCGTCGATTACAACGCTTACAATGCACGCATTTTGCGTGGCCATGCCCAGCAAGGCGTTTGGCAGGTTGATTCGGTGCACTGGCCCGCGAACTGGGTCGGTGATTTGGCGGTGGAATGCCATGTCGAGGTGTCCGAACCGACAGGCAAATTGGTGCTTGATCTGGTCGAAGGAGGCAAGCACTTTTCTTGTCACATTGATCTGTCAACGGGCGACGCGACCCTCGGCATCGAAGGCCAATCAGACTTTCAACCCGGAGCCAAAACTTCGGTTCACGGCTCGGGCGATTACCGGTTGCTCTTCGCCAATGTCGACGATCAACTGCTGCTGTGGGTCGACGACGACTTGATCGAATTCGAAGACAGTACCTATGATGCTGACCAAGTGTTTGGCAAACGGGCCGATGTCATTCCACGGTCGGACGAAATCGACCCTGGCGACTTAGCCCCGGCAGGCGTTGGTGCTCGTGGCACTTCGCTCACGGTCAATCGCTTGCGCGTATTGCGAGACATCTACTACGTAGCCGCTAAGTGGAGTGACAACCAAAGAGATCCCGAGTATACGCGGATCGACATGCCGGCGCAATTGACCGATGGCACAACGTTGCCCTCGGTTGAAAGTCGACACGACCTGCTGAGCAACCCCAAGACTTGGCCCCGTTTTGGCACGCGGCGCAAGCACGAATTCCCCATTTCATCGGAGCAGTTTTTCGTTTGTGGAGACAATAGCCCCGAGAGTGCCGATTGTCGGTTGTGGTTCCATTCTTCCCGCGAGAAAGGTATTCCCGGCGGCGCGTACCTCGATCGACGTTTGATCACCGGCAAAGCGATCTGCGTCTTTTGGCCCCATTCGTGGGGCGGCATCCCCGGCCTCAAAAAACTGCCGGGATTCCCTAACTTTGGCGACATGAGGATTGTGAGGTGAGGAGCCGTTTGCGGTTAGCGATTAGCAGTTAGCCAGAAGATCTATAGCAAATTCAGACCGTATCTTTCTGGCTAATGGCTAATAGCTAACCGCTTCATTCCCGTCATGGAGGACAACCAATGACCCTACTGCAAGTTACCGGACTGGTGAAAAGCTACGGACGCCGACGCGTGGTCGATGGGGTCGATTTTTATGTCCGGCGCGGCGAAATCGTCGGCCTGCTCGGGCCCAACGGGGCGGGGAAAACGACCACCTTTCGCATGACCTGTGGCATGACCGATCCCGATGCGGGTACCGTCATCCTGGCTGACCACGAGGTGACCGACTGGCCCATGTATCGCCGTGCGCGGGACGGGGGGATGGGCTACCTGGCCCAGGAGTCGAGCGTTTTTCGCAAGCTTTCGGTTCAGAACAATCTGCTGGGCGTTATGGAAATGCTCGGTATCAATCGCAAAACGCGCCGTCGCCGCTGCGACGAACTCTTGGAGCAGTTCGGCATCAGCAAGCTCCGCAAAAGCAAGGCGATGTCGCTCTCCGGCGGCGAACGTCGCCGGCTGGAAATTGCCCGTTGTTTGGTTTCCGATCCCAAAATCATCCTGCTCGACGAACCATTCACCGGTATCGACCCGGTCACCATCGCCAGCATCCAGGATATCATTCGCAATCTTCGGGCTCGGGGAATTTCCATTCTGATCACCGACCATCAGGTCCGCGAGACATTGCAGATCACCGATCGCAGCTACGTCATTCGCGAAGGCCAGGTCTTGTGCCATGGCACGCGCGACGAAGTGCTGCAGAACCAAGAGGCACGCAAATATTACTTTGGCGATAGTATGGATGATGAGGCGCGAGTTATGAGGCGCGAGGGGCGAGGCGCGAGGAGCGAGGAAAGAAGAATCACGCGTCGCGCCTCATAACTCGTTCCTCACCCCTTTCACCCCCGCTACTCTTGCCAGGATGCGGTCGAGCAACCTATGGGGCAAGAGCCATTGCAACAATGCCATGCCTTTGGCATCGAACCCGACGTTGTAACAAGCCTTTGGCCTGCGAGCGCGTAGCGCCCGAAGTACCACCTGGGCGATCACTTCGGGCGAAGTGGCCGACTGGGCACCTCGCTCGTTAAATCGGCTTGCCGTGGCGTAAAGCGGATCGTAGCCAGCCCGCAATTCATCCGGGATCTGCTTGCTACGCTCGTCGAGTGCCTCACGCGCTTTGTCGAAAATGGCCGTGCTGATTTGTCCGGGACGGATCAGCGAAACAGGAATTCGCCATGGTCGCAATTCAACCCGCAAGGTATGAGAGATCGCCTCGAGCGCAAACTTGCTCGCCGAGTAAACACCCACGGTGGGCAGAGCCAGCGTGCCGTTGAGCGACGACATATTCACCACTCGGCCTTGCCCCGTGCGGAGCAGCGGCAAGCAGCGCTGGATGAGCCGGAGCGGCGCGATCGTGTTGATCTCCAGCACACGCCGCACTTCGTCAAGAGTCACCAATTCAATTGCCGCGGGCAGGCCAACGCCGGCATTGTTCACCAGCGCATAGAGCCCGCCGCCTCGCTCCTCTGCCGCGGCAACCGCCCGATCAATGTCGGCACCGTCGGTCACGTCCAACAGCAGCGGCTCAAGCGATGGCAACTTGTCATCGGTCAGGTTAGCAATCTGCTCGTCACTCCTCACACCAGCCAGCACATGAAACCCTTCGCGGGCTAGCAACCGCGCCGTCGCACGACCAATCCCCGAGGAGCAACCAGTAATCAGCACGGTTTGACCAGATTGAGACATAGCATGGAATGTGAGCAGGTTGATGATTGATGTCAGAAGGTAAAACAGCGGGACGGCCCATAACCGCGATCTAACAGTCCGCAGTTGAATGACTATAAAACGGCGTTAAATAACGTCCTCTACACGACACATTACTGCGTCGCCTTGCACTACAATAACTCAAAGTGAAAGTTATCGGCTGTCAGCTATCAGCGATCCGCCAGAAAATGCACCTCGTCCAGCGGTTTTCTTGCTGAAATCCGACGGCCGATAGCCCATCCGTTGAAAATAGTGTTTTATACCGTTCAGGGTCAGCAGTAGCTTTCACTCTGAGTTAATTAGAGACTCGAAATCTCATATCCTGCCCGACGTTCCCGAGAGACGAAGGAGGAGGCCTGATCATCTCCCACAATCTGCTTGTTCGCGGGTTCCCATTGGATTGTGCGTCCCAAACGAGCTGCGATGGCACATAAATGACATGTATTCATCGTTTGCAGATGTGAAAAGGCATCGGACACAGGCAAACCACCTTCGCGGATTGTACGGTAAAAGTTTTGCTTGTGGCCCTCGTGCGGCTTACCCTTGTAAAGTCGCATTAGATCCTCTTGGCCGTAGGAACCTGCGTCCCAATCTTCATCAATTGGCTTGCCTGTGATCTTCCCTCGATTCACAAACAATCGGCCTCGTTCGCCTTCGAATAGGATGCCGTTATCAACGCGGCTTGAGACGTCGATTTCTACACCACTGGCATACTTGCACTTAATCGAGAAATCATGCGAGGTGTTGTACTGATTGTCTTCAGTCGGGTAACCGTTCGCAAACCTCACTGGATGATGAGAATCCGTGCCGTCAATTTCGATCGGTCCCATGCCTGTGCCGTCTTCTCCCAGTGCCCATGTTGCGATATCAACGTGGTGGGCACCCCAATCGGTGAACTTGCCACCCGAATACTCGTACCACCATCGGAACTCGTAGTGGCAGCGACGTTCGCGATAATCCACGAGCGGAGCCTGTCCGAGCCACCTCTCCCAGTTTATTTCTTTGGGCGGATTGACGACGGGAAAGGGACCGCCCGTTGGCGAGCCGTCGATTCCCACGGTGACTTTCTGAATTTTTCCCAGCAGACCTTTTTGCACCATGTTCACTGCGCGCAAGAATCTATTGTGATCGGAGCGTTGCTGAGTTCCGACAAAGAATACGAGATCAGAGTACCTCTCACACGCTTTGCGGATCAGCTGGTTTTCTTCTAGCGTGAGTGTGAGTGGCTTTTGGCAGAATACATGCTTCCCCGCCTGCAATGCTTCGATGGCGATCTTCGTGTGCCAATGATCGGGCGTTACAATGCTGACAACGTCGATGTCGCTCCGATCGAGTACCCTGCGATAGTCTTCATAGGCGTCCGCCTTCCCTTTGCCAATCTGCTCGCTTTCTTTTGCTTCCAGCAAGTGTCGCTGGTCGACGTCACAAACTGCCAGAATATCGCCAAAGTGGGCATGGTATCGAGCATCGACTTTGCCCATCGATCCCGTGCCGATGCAGCCGATTCGCGGTCGATCATTGGCGGATGTATTTGCAAAAACTGGTTCTGTCCACGAGAAATAGGTTGGCAGCGCTGCGCCGGCTGTACCGATGCTGGCAGATCTCAAGAAATTGCGTCTTGTAAGGCGATTGATTTTCATCGAAGGTTCTGTGCTCCTCTGTTAAGCATCCTTGAATTGGAAAACTGTGTATGCACAACAAACGATCGGCGATCACCTCGGCGGGGACAGTCTGCGAACAATGCGAGAAACCGTAGGCACTAACTTTTCAATCCGATGATAACAGAAACCGTTCACGGGATGGAAGAAAAATGAACCACGAAGAGCACGAAGGACACAAAGAATAGAATTCTAATTTTCGTGAGGCTATCCAATCAAGTCGATGAGGGTGCAAATTTAGCCTATTTAAGGTGAATAGAAGGGAATCACGAAATAGACGAAACAGACGAAAGAGAGGGTTTTGCGAAACCTGTTGGGCAAGTCTTTCCGCTTCAAATCCTGTGATCCTACTCCCCCACTTTTTTCGTAGTTTTCGTCTCTTTCGTGGTTTTCCTCCGAATGGGTTTTCCGTTTGAGTTCGCTGAGAAGCGGGAACAAGCGATTTGTCCTCTGACTTCTTCGTGCTCTTCGTGTCCTTCGTGGTTCAATATTTTTCATTCCGTGAACGGCTACGATAACAGAAACCGCAGCGCGCCCGCCAGTTGCGGATGTTTGAATTGAAATCCCTCGGCGGTGAGCGTGGCCGGGTGAATTCGTGCACCGCCGAGCAACATTTCATCGGCCATTTCGCTACCAAACGCAAGTCGAGCGACAAAAGCCGGCATCGGAAGGAGCGTCGGCCGGCGGAGTGCGCGGCCTAATGCTTTCGTGAATTGGCGATTGGTTACCGGTTCGGGTGCCGTGAGATTAACGGGCCCATGAATTGCCCCGCCAGGCGAATCGCCAACCAGCACGAACTCGATTGCCCGGACCACATCGTCCAGCGCAATCCAACTGAAATACTGCCGGCCGCTACCGATCACGCCTCCCAAATCCAACTTGAATGGCAGGAGCATCTTGGCCAGCGCACCGCCATCGGGACTCAACACGACGCCGATTCGCATGTTGACGGTGCGAATACCGGCGTCGCGTGTCGGTTGGCATTCGGCTTCCCATTGTTGGCAAAGTTCGGCAAGAAAGCCGTCGCCAGGCATGGAATTTTCGTCTAACTGCTCCTCGCCTCGATTGCCGTAGAAGCCGATGGCCGAGGCACAGGCAAACACACGCGGCTTTCGCTGCAATCGGGCCATTGCCTCGCTGAGAAGACGTGTTCCCCGAGCTCGACTCTTGAACAGCCGTTGTTTTTGTGCCTCGCTCCATCGCCGACCGGCGATGTTCTCGCCAGCCAAGTGGACCACGGCATCGGTGCCTTCGAGCCGTGCTTCATCGATTTCATGTTCTTCCGGATCCCATCGCAATTCGCACTCGGGGTCGATCACTTCCCTGCGCACGGCACGGATCACCCGATGGCCATGTTGCTCAAGCGAGTAGGTTAGAGCGGAACCGATCAGGCCGGAGGCGCCGGTGATGATTACGGTCGATGCGGAGGTGGAAGATTCGGTCATGATTTGCTCTCGGGGTCGAGGACGACGCGCTCTCGGGGTCGAGGACGACCCGGCTCCCACTCTTTTTTTGCACTATTTTCTCATCACTCATTTACTCGCTCCGCACACATCGAAATCCCGTGTGATTGGTGCTTTCACCGGGCAGGGCATGATCGCGGTAGCCGATCCGCAGGCCGCCGCCGTAGTTGCTCGACGATAGCCAACAACCGCCGCGCCGCACGCGCTGGGTGCCTTGACGCGGGCCGGAAGGATTTTCCGCTGGGCTGCGGGCGTAGTAGCCCCCATCGTACCAATCGGCACACCAGCACCACACGTTGCCTGCCATGTCGTAAAGCTCCCATGGATTGGCCGGAAACTGTCGCACGGGCGAGGTGCCGCGAAAGCCATCATCTCCCCGGTCGGCTTGAGGAAACCAGCCTTGCCAAAAATTGGCTTGGTAACCTGTCGACGGAACCAATTCTTTGCCCCATGGATAAGGACGATCGGCAAGGCCTCCTCGTGCAGTATATTCTGCCTGAGCTTCGGTCGGCAGTTGTTTACCAGCCCATGCGGCATACGCGGCCGCGTCGTGCCATGAAACATGCACCACGGGGTGATCGTCGCGACCGGCGATCGAGCTATTCGGTCCGCGCGGATGCCGCCAATCAGCCTGGGCAATCTCGCGCCATCCGCCGACACGGGTATCGAACGCCAGCGACGTGCCACGCTGCTCGGCCGAGGTGATGTGTCCCGTCGCAGTTACGAATTCGGCAAACTGCCGATTGGTGACCAGCGTCTGGTCGATCCAAAACGTGTCGAGCCTCACACGATGCAATGGACGCTGGTCGTCGGGCGCAGGGCGTACGTTGCCCATGGGAAATGCGCCGCCTTCGATCCGGATCATGCCATCGATCTCAATTTCATCCCCCGGCTTGGCCGAGGGGTTCGTCGAAAATCTATTCCCCGTCAACATCCGCACGCCCGTCGCCACGGGCCAGGGGAGCAGCGCCATCAAAGCAACCAGCATCAACCGACGTTTGCGTTTCGCCATCGGATCATTTCCCCGCTAAGCCGCAAGGGGCGGGCGGCTTTTTACTTTTGCTTCCGCTGATACTCGCGGCTTGCCTTTTCGAGCAATCGGCGTTCTCGGCCCGTGAGGCTGTCTTGGCCATGCTCCTGGATTTTCTTGAGAATCGTGTCGACCTGTTGGCTTAATTCGGCATCCCTATTTGTCGGATCATGGATTCGCAGTTTGGGTCGGCCCAATTTGGGCAAGGACCTTTGCTTGGGAAGCCATCGACCGAGATTCCATCGGGAATAAAAGTAGAGCACCGCGAAAAGTGTTCCTCCCAAGTGAGCCGAGAAGGCAACACGCGCACCATCGTCCGTGTGGTAACCGAAGGAGCCCAGCAGATCCATGCCAACAAACAGAACGGCAAAAACCCAAGCAGGCATTCCCAAAATGCCCCAAATATAAATCTTTTGATTGGGAAAGTTCAATGCAAACAAAATGAGCACCGCCGCGATGCCTCCCGAGGCACCAAGCATCGGGATCGGAACCATCTGCCCGTTGGCAAGCCATTCGGCGTTCACCCAGACAAAGCCGGAAAAAACAATCGCAGCCAGAAAGAACAGCAAAAACTCTTGCCGGCCGTAACGACCCTCCACCGTCCGGCCAAACATCCAAAGTCCGAACATGTTGAAGAGGATATGCCGAAGGTCATTCTGGTCGTGCAGAAAACCGTAGGTCAGCAACTGAAAGCCCATCCACGGCTGCTGCCAAACGTCCGCATAGAGTCGGAAGAAGCTGGTAAACCAGCCTGGGGCGTGGAGGCCTGGCTGGATTTCTGGACCCTGCGTGATGAGTTGGACCAGATAGACGCCGAATATAAAAAAAACAATATTGGTCGCCCGTGTGCGAGGTCCGCCCAGATGCAACCCGGGCGGACGGCCGTATCCCGATCCCGCATTGCCGCCGCGCTCATAATCCCGATCATAGATTCCCATAGCGGTAGCAGTGAGTTGGTGGTGAGAAAAAAGAAGTAAATCATGCGAGCCGGGTCGTCCCCGACCCCGGCAGCCATCGCTAAAGATACCTAAGCTTGGCAAACGGGGAAAGTCCACATCCGGTGTGTTGCGACTGCGTTACGCGCCGTGTGCTGCGTTACGCGCCGTGTGCTGCGTTGCAGCACGGCTATTGCGGAGCCTGGGCGTCGATCCTTTGCGCCAGGGCAAGTTGATCGAGAGCGTACCGCTCGGCAAGTCGGCTGTTTTCCGCCAGCGTTTGGTCGAGCTTCGCGACGACTAGGGTCAACTGTCGCTGAATCTTCTCAAGATGCGACTGAATGGCACCGCGGTCGGCTTGCATTCCGGTCAGGTCTTCGGTCAGCGCTTGCCGCTGCTGCTCACGAAACTGGGTCATCTGCTCGGCGCTGGCCAGCGTCTTTTGGCGTTTTTCATTATCGGACCGTAGGGCGTTTGCTTGGGCAATCAGCCCCACACGTTCCAGAGCCATCTCTTCAAACAGATAAGCATAGTCTCGCAGCGGTCGGTCGACCTTTCGAGTTTCGTGCTGGTCGGTGTCTTCGGGGCCAACTCGGTTTCCGTCGGCGTTATACCAGGCACTATGCCACGGGTCATCATCATCCGTCGCAGGCGTGCCATGGCGAAGGTATTCATCCACACTGGCCGGTGGCAGCATTTGCCTTAATGCCTCTTCGGGAAGACCGACAAAAATCTTGTGCCGATCAATCGGCATCGTTTCATACAAATTCCATGGCCCGCCGCTGTTGTCGATGCGCTGACCCGTGCGATTGTTGAGCCGCAAAATCGGCGCGAGCATCGCTCCACTGTCCGTGACGCTCACGACGCGAAACTCGCCCAGGTATTGCGGACCTTCCAAAGGGTTCGCCGCGCTGGGATTGCCCGACTCGAAGGCAAACACGATGCTGTCCTTCACCAAACCATGCGACTGGGGTCCTTGCGATTGGGGCCCAGTCGTCTGAGAATGGGAGATTGTAATTTCGATCTGGCCATTTTTTGCCAAAGGACCTGCCGGATTCACGCCGCGCCATACTCGACCCCGTTCGCGGGAAACCATGTGCAGTCGGTGCCGCAATTGGCCGAGGCCAGACATTTTTTCCTCCGACTCGTCCAGCGGCGATTGTTCGTCGAACAATCGGCCCATCAATGCGGCATCTTCGGTGCCATGTCGGAGTGCTTCGTTGCGATTGAGAAAGTCATCTAGCTTCGCTTGGTTGTCGGGGATTTTGTCTCGCAGATTTCGATGGATGCGCATCACGTCCGCTGCCAAAATAGCGTAGCCGGTCGCCATCAGGAATAGCCCCAGCGCCAGCAACACCTGGCTCCAATGCCAGTTTTTGGCGCTCAAGATTGAAGTTGCCAAGGCGATCAGCACGGCAACCGCCAGAATGATTTGTATGACCAGAGCCAATGGAGTTTCCTCTCGGAGTAACAATAACTTTGTGCGTTGGGAGGTGGTTTGGCTAAGCCGCAAACGGCCGCTTGCGGCTTAGCCAAATGACCTCGCCCTAGCTTTGATCGTAAATGGCAGCCTTTGCAGCGTCAAGTTTTTACTCGGTTAGGTGCCCCATTGCTCCCCATAACCGTTGTAATTGGCGTCAAACGGCCCGCCGCAGCCGGTGCATCGTTTCGGCTAAATCATCGAGCATCGCTGGGGTGTGATCGTAGCAAATGCTCAGCCGCAAGAGCGACTCGCCAGCAGGCACCGAGGGGGGCCGTATGCCGGGGACGAGAAACCCACTTTCTCGCAAGCTGCGGGCCAGCTGCATCGCCCGAGCGGGCGATCCGACCAGAACCGGGACAATCTGGCTGGCCGAGTGGCCCATGTTCCAGCCTTGCGATTGCAATTGTTCTCGTAGTTTCGCAGCCCGACCGAGCACCGTTTTTCCGCGTTGAGGCTGCTCTTCCACGAGTTCGAGAGCCACCAGCGCTGCCGCACTCATGGCTGCCGGTTGGGCTGTGGAAAAGACATACGACCGCGCCCGATTCGCCAACCAATCGACGAGCTGCCGCGACCCGCAAACAAATCCCCCGGCCGAGCCTAGTGCCTTGCTCAGCGTACCGACGCGAACATGCACCCCATTTTTCAGATGAGGGTCTTCCGGCAAAAAATGCTCCACCACACCGCGTCCCCCCTGGCCGAAAACGCCTGTCGCATGCGCTTCGTCAACCATCAACATCGCCCGATAACGGTCTGCCAGTTGGGCCAATTGTGGGAGCGGGGCCAGATCGCCATCCATGCTAAACAGTGTATCGGTGACGATCAGCCGGCGACGGAAGTGCATGCTCTGCTTCAGCAGCTTTTCCAGCGCTGCCATGTCGACGTGCGGATAAACGTGCATTTCAGCCCGCGACAGTCGGCAACCATCAATAATGCTAGCATGGTTTTTGGCATCGCCCAGGATCAGATCATCGCGATCGGCCAGCGCGGGAATCGTCCCTGTATTGGCTGCGTATCCGGAAGGAAACAGCAATGCCGCCTCGGTATTTTCAAATACCGCCAGCCGCTGCTCCAGTTCCGCATGCAGAGTCGCTCGCCCGATCACCAAGGGGCTGGCTCCTCGACCCACGCCATATTGAAGACATGCCTCGGCCGCAGCCGACGCCAATCGCTTGTGCGAGGCCAAGCTCAAATAGTCGTTGGAGGCAAAATTCACCAACTCCCGACCATCCACCTGAATTGTCGCCCCCTGCATTCTGATCGCGGGCGGCAGCTTGCGTAGCAAATCGGCACGTTTCAGTGTATCGAGCTTGCCGTCGATCCACTGGATGGTTGGGTCAAGATTTTTCATCGGTATGGCTTGTCCTACGATACAATCTCAATTTTGCGGCGATTTGACATCCTTGGCAAGCGGCGTGGTGCAAAGAATTGTCCGATTAGCCTGTTGAAAAACTAGGCTTTGTCAGAAAACAGTGAGCCGAACGCGCTAGCGTCGGGCGAACTTGCGAAAAACACTGAACCTAAACGTCCGAGGCTAGCGCCTACGGCTCACATGACGGCATCATTGAGGTTTTCTGAAAAAGCCTACAAAATCACTATTTCAACAGGCTGCTGTTTATTCAATCCCACGACTTGCGCCGGGGACTATCTTGCATTATAATTTTGGAATCTTGTGCGAAGCGCTCGTGCAAATCGAATCCCAAGATTTTCCAGGAGTAACCGATGGCCGATGTAACGATTCGTATGCGACCTAATGGGCCGTTTGTCGCGGAAGGCAGCGTACGAGTGATCGACTCGGAGGGGAACGAGTTTTCCCTGAATCCCGAGAAAAAAGCGGTTGCCCTATGTCGCTGTGGCGCCTCCGAAAATCGGCCCTTTTGCGACGGGGCGCACAATCGGTGTGGCTTCGAATCGGATGAGCGCGCACCGGCCGAGTAGGTTTTGCCGACAGGTTATCCCCCGCGTTGTGTCTTCACGGTTGGATTGGGTGCCTTGCAAGGTTGCGGCGAAACGGGGTCAAACTTCGGGCCGTAGCGATTCTGCCGACATGCCGTCGGACAAATCATTGATTTCTTTGACCATGTGCCAGTTGGCTGGTGGCTGAGTCGTGCGTCGGTGTGATAGGCTTCCTCGCCTGTCAAGTTCCTCGCCTCAAGTTCCTCGTCAGTCAAGGAAGCACACACCATGGCAAAAAGCCAAACCGCAAAAAGCTCGGAAATCAAGCAAAAGAGACAACTGGCGGATGATCGGTCGCCAGACGCCGGCATCTCCGATACCGACACGCCAATTGCCGAAACAATAGTCCAATCGTCCGACGAGGTAGCCAATCGCTTTGTCGGCCAGTGGAATCGGCTGATTAGCACGACCAACGGGGAAAAGGGGCGCATCATCTGCCAGTGGCGCGAAGCGCTCATGACCGCAGGCGTGTCGGTGACGCAGTATTCCGACGAAGCCTGGGCCCAACTGGTGGGCAGTGTCACCAGCCAACATGTGGGCCGACTGCGCAGGGTGTTTCAACGGTTCGGCGACGTGTTCGACCAATACGAAGGGCTCTACTGGAGCCATTTCCAGGCGGCTTTGGACTGGGACGATGCGGAAATGTGGCTCGAAGGGGCTATTCAGAATGAGTGGTCCATCTCGCAAATGCGGGGCAAACGCTGGGAAACCCTCGGCACGCCGGTTGACCAGCAGGTCCAGGAAGAAGCATTCGTCCAGGCTACGCTCGATGAGGATGCGGGCGTCGAAAATTCATTGGATGAGGCAGGCGAAGACGCAAGCGAAGGCGTTGCGGCAACCGACAGGGCAACCGACAACAGGGCAACCGACAACAGGGCAACCGACAACAGGGCAACCGACAACGGGGCAACCGACAACGGGGCGACTGAAGCGGAATCAGAACCCTCCGCCCAGGCGACCGCGCCCAAGCGACAGCGTCTGGACGTGGCGCTAGACGATCTCCCCGACGACATTGCCGAGGCATTCGAGCAATTCAAGCTGGCGATCATCGCCCAACGCCACGAAGGATGGCAAGCGATTTCCCCCGACGGCGTGATTGAATGTCTTGATGCATTGAAGACGCTAGTTAGTTCCCGTTGATAATACTCCCTTTCCGACCGACTTTGGGAACGGCGCGGGGCGACGAGCGGGCGAGGGAGTTGGCTTGTTCGGTTTTCTGTGGTGGGTCGGCGTTGTTGCGCCGCAGCGCGCGTACCTCGCCTTACGTTTACGAGTTGTTTTCGGTTTTTGCGTCCGTTCCGCGTCAGCCTCCTGAGGTTTTTGCCAGGATCGTTAAGTTGTGACAGAACACGGCGCTGCCAACGGCGGACGTGAAATTCTTAAAGCCGCGAAAACAACAGCGAGCCAGGCGAAATGCTCGCTTTAAGCACGAGATCGTGCCTTCGATTCCGGCGCGCCACTGCTGCCAAATGCCCATCATCGTGTCGCCGAAATCTCGCGTCCGCCGAGGCACGCCCAGGTAGTCGACCTGTTCTTCCAATTCCTCGTAGGTGTCCTCGTCCGGACAGAAGCCCATGTCCGCGGCGACCGTTTTGGGCCGGCTACCGTACTTCTCTTCGTGTCGTTCGAGTACCGTCTCCAGGAGTTCGCTGTCGCTTACATTCTTCTCCAACACAACGTAATCGGTAATGAACTTCTCCTTCGACTGTGTGAGCAGCACCTTGTGACCGAATTCGACTGGCTTGCCACGCCGTCCACGCATGATCAACTCCGCATGAGATTCAAAAATGCTGAACACTTTGTCGGCATTTGGAACCTGCTCTCGATCGAACGCGCGGCGCCGAGCCACTTCGGCGACCTGCCGCATCACCGGCAAACGGTTCGCCAGCGACTGGGCAATCGTCGCCAACTCGACACACGTCGAACGTTCGGCCCAAGCGACGAATTGTTCCGCTTTTTCCAGAGCTTCCTCGACCCGGACGATCAGCGTCTTCATATTCTGGCGGACCTGGCGGAGACGCTTTTTGTTCGTGCTATTCGAGTAACGCGTGACGAAAAGATGCAGATTTTTGATCTTCTTCGCGTGAAATCGCCAAGGACAACGGAGTGGGTCGAGTTCTCGACCAGTCGACATTTCTCGGGCAGCCACGCGATAGACGTCCCACAGCAGGCTGGAGTCGGTCGGCCAGTGAATATTGCATTCGGTGACGGTCGTGTCGGTTCGCACATGTTCCAGGGAGACCGTTTCTTCGGCGACGACGCCGAGGGCCAATAGGTGATTGATCCGTTCCCAAGTCTCGGGCTGAATCGCGCGAAATGCCTTGTTCAGCAGCGTGAAGTCGATGGTCGGCTTTTTCAGCAGGCGGCAAAACCGCTGCAAGGTTTCGCTTTCGGCAATCCGGATCGACGCTTCCCGATAGTCGAGTCCTTCCCGTTGCAAGACGAGGATCGCGCGAAACAGGTTTTCGCTGGTGAAGATCGGCTTTCGGCCGCGTGCCGACGTCGTCTGGCTGAGCTGTTCGAGGTCGCGATGGACCACATCGAGAATCGCGGGCCGGCTGTCCAGCAACTGGCCGAGCGTTTTGTACTCGTCACGATAATCCCGTACCGTTTGGTTGTCGGCCTTCTCGTTGGCCCATCCAAAATCGAGAATCGCTTCAGCTTTCAAACGCATCGCCCGCTTCTCCTTGGGTAAAATGGCTCTTTGATTCGTTCTGTTTTCAATAGGATAACGATGCGTCTTTTTCTTGCTACACCAAAACCGGCCCGCCAGACGAATTTCACAATATTCTGATTTGGGAAACAGGAACTAGTTACTGGGCGCTAGGCGCTGGTTGCAATCAGAAAACTAGCGCCTTGCGCCTAGTAACTCGCGCCTATCCCCCACTTGCCGCAAATTGCTCGGCATAGTCGAGCGTCCAGAGTTCGATCAGCTCGCGGAAGCTTTCCAGGTCGATGTCTTGTAGCAGTTGATAGTGGCTCCGGCTGAAGTTTTCTTTATTGCGGATTGTGCCTTTGGCGGTCAGTTCCAGCACATGGTACTTGCTGTAGGGACTAACGAGTGCCTCGTAGCGACTGAAATAATTTTCGCGTCGGCCACCGTTGAGTGAAAGATCATCCCGGCTGACCGCTGCGCCCCAGCCCTTTTCGTTGGCGACCGGTTCGAAGCGAAAACCGGGCACATTGTCAGCCAACTGCTTCAGGCAGAGCTCGATATTCTCGCTGAGCGTCAGCCGATGACCCGTGTGGATCCGTCGGCATTCCTCTTCGCTGAGCGCCTTGGCAGCTTCCTCTCGGGCCTTGGCGTCGCGCGACTGTTGGCCCCGTTCGCTAGCACGCTGTAGTCGTTCTTTGAAGTCCACCGCTGAATCCGTTTGTGATCGTTTTGTTACAGGCAACGTCTTTTTACAGGTTTTACGCAACTGCTGCCAGATAATCTACCCGTCTTAGCAGGACGATGATAGCTAAACCGCAAGCGACCGGCCGCTTGCGGCTTAGCGGACTAATCGGCACTTTCTTTCAAATTGGTGTAATGCGGGCCGTCCGCATGGTCGATACCACCCGATACGCACCAGGGGGCGCTACCGTGCCACGTTTTTACCGTTCATTTCACCGGGAAGGACCCCCCGATATGGCAGTAAGCCACCTAAAAATTTACGACGGCCCGAGCGAGAGCCTTTCGCATACGCTGAGCAAGAGCAGCTCGGGCGAGAATTGCATTACGGTTAGCTTGGGCGAAGTGCTGCCTTTGCTTGTCGATGCAGCCCGAAGTGAGCGCACTTGGCTTAGCGATTTCGAAGAGGATGACATCACCATTTCAACCGATCTGTTTGAAGTGCTGATGTCGTATCAATACTTCCGCCGCCCGGCGGGATGAAGAGTAGCCGCCGGGCTTGTCCCGGCGCGGCGGGTGCGCGGGTGCAGCGCCGGGACAAGCCCGGCGGCTAACGGGCCAATGCGCCTATTCAAGTGGGACGAAGCGCTAGTTGCTCCAATCGCCGGGCAAAATCTTGCCGCTGTCGCGCGATCCTAGTGTGCGCCAAACCGACTGGTCGATTTCGTCACGCACTACGTGGCATGAGCCATCCATCAGTACCACATGGACGAAGCCCGCGTGGTAGCTGCGCGAGGTGACGATGGCGTAGGAAGCGTTGCCGGCATTGCCATTTTTTCCTTCTTGCCACGAGTTGTAATCGGTGTCGAAGGTTTCGCCTTTATATTTTGAATCCGTAGGTTGATACTCTAGCCGTGTGTTGGGCGTCATCGTCGTGGTCATGCCGGTGTGGTGTACCCGGCCATCGGGCCATTCGGTATGGCCCGTATCCTTGAACTTCTCACCGCTAGCCACGGCCGCTTCGGCCTCGGCGATCGTGTTTGGAATGCTTTTGCTGGTGGGCCCGGCGTTGCGGGTGTAGGGTTGCCACGCTTTTACTTCGGCGGCCAGCAGTGTGTTGCTGGCCCCGTCGCTGAGGCGAGCCATCTTCATATAGCTATTGGGATAGAATGGACCATCGCCGCCCAGCCGGGTACTTGGATCGAAGACGAACCAAGTGCCGTAGTTGAAGCCGTAGGTTGTCGGATAGAGGTGCGATTTCCCGCCGCCCGGGTCGCGGAGTTCATCGCTGCGCGGATCGCTGGGGCAGGCGTAGGTGGCGATCTTCAGTCCGTCAATCGCCTCTTGCCGATCCCATGCGACGGATAAATCGACTTCTGAGTAGAGATTCGCCTGCTCCAAGTAGGGCAAGATGCGGCCATGCACGCCCCAGGAGCCATTGTTACCTGTCTTAGTTACTTTCAGGTCGACAACCGCACCCGGCGGCAGGTGGCGGTTTGCCGATTCGTAGTTATGCACGGCCAGGCCAAGCTGACGCATGTTGTTTTTGCATTGCGTGCTGCGGGCCGATTCGCGTGCGGCTTGAATCGCCGGGAGCAGTAGTCCCACCATGATGCCGATGATCGCGATGACAACCAGTAGTTCGACAAGGGTAAAACCGCGGTGTTTCATGTTTGGCCCCGTGTTTCCTGTTGATGTCGCTAAGCCGCAAGCGGCTAGTTGGTTCCTGACACCCCATTCTATCGGAACCGGCGGGGGTGGGTCAAAGCCAGTTGAACAATTGCTGCGGGTGTGCTCTTTCTGGTATATTGTGCAGAGATCGTTTTTCCCGCCCGGGTTCAAACCGTAGGAAAGGACATGCTAGTCAGCCGTGCTCTGTGACCAATTGACCATCATCTCCGGCGGACAGACGGGCGCCGACCGGGCAGCGCTCGACTTTGCCATCCGGCAAGGAATCGATCACGATGGTTGGTGCCCGTGCGGGCGGTTGGCCGAGGATGGCATGATTGCCGAGCAGTACCAGTTGCAAGAAACGACCAGCCATCGTTACGACCAACGGACCCGGTGGAATGTCCGCGATGCGGATGTCACGGTGCTGTTGACCATCTCGCCCGAGCTGAGCGGCGGTACGGCAATGACTGCCCGGTACGCCGCGAACATCGGCAAACCGTGGCTGCACCTTTGCCGCGACGGTGAGGATTCGATTGAGAAATCAGCCCGGCAATTTCGGGCATTTGTTGCCGAGCACAAGGCGTGCCGCATCAACATTGCCGGGCCACGTGCATCGCAGCAGCCCGAGGCAGGGGCGTTTGTTCATGACGTTTTGACGGCTGTATTTATTGGTTAGAGGAAAACGGGGTCAGGAACCATTTGTGCAAAGCGCCCTTCGGGCCGTTCCGGCAAATGGTTCCTGACCCCGTTTTCCTCGCAACACGAGTAACCCGGATGATCCTGCTGCTGTTTCTATTGTTCACCGTAGTGCCACTGGTCGAGCTGTGGCTGCTGGTGAAAATCGGCATGATGACCTCCGCTTGGACGGCCATTGGGTTGGTGCTGCTGACGGGCGTTGTCGGCACGGCACTGGCTCGCTGGCAAGGTTGGCGGGTGATGAATCGGTTGCAGACCGAGGTGCGACAAGGCATCTTGCCTGCTGCGGCGATGATCGATGGCGTGCTGGTGCTCATGGCTGGGCTGCTTTTGATCACCCCAGGAATACTAACCGACGCAGTCGGGCTGGCATTGTTGTTGCCGCCGGTGCGCTCGATCATTCGTGGCCGACTCAAGCAGTGGATGAAAACGCACGTGCAAGTAGAAGCGGCCCACTTTTGGCAATCAGGCGCTGGCCCCATGGCACCGGGACACGATGAAATAGTCGATGCGCATGTGGTTAGCTCAGAAGTGGAGGAAGAAAATGAAAGACCCAAGTACCCAAATACCCAATAGTGCTAGTGGAAACACAAGGCGATTGGGTTCTTGGGTGCTTACTATTTCCCTCCTGGCAGCCGCCCTTGCTCCACCTTGGGCAATTGCCCGGTGAGCGCTTCCTGCATAAATGCGACCAAGTCCTGCTTGTCCTGGTCGCTTAATTCCAGCTTCTTGACCTTTTCGCTCAACTGATCGTTGGGGTGCCCCCCCTTGGCATACCACTCGACGACTTCCTCCAGCGTTTTCTGCGAACCGTCGTGCATGTACGGGGCAGTCAGCGCGACATTGCGCACGGTCGGCGTCTTGAACGCACCACGATCTTTCTCGTCGTTTGTCTCGCTGAATCGGCCCATGTCGGGCTGCTCGACTGCCATGCCGACGCCCAGGTTGTGGTAGAGTTCGTCGGTGAAGTTCGCTCCGGCATGACAAGCGGTGCAGCCCGACTTGTCGCTGAAAAAAAGCTCGCCGCCGCGGATCGCGATCTCGCTGATCGGGTGGGCTTCGCTCGCCTGTTTAAGCTGCATGTACTCGTTGTACAGCTCTTCATCCTCTTGTTTCAGTTCATCGAGATCCTCGATATCGTCGGCGTAGGCTTTTTCAAAACTGGTTAGCTCCTGGTAATAATCCCATGGAGCGGGGCCGGTGACGATCACCCGCTCGAAGCTGGCGATTGCACGGCCCACATTATCGATCGTCACGCCATCGTCAAAGATCACCTCAAATTGCTTTCGGTATCCTTCGATCCCTTGGAGCGTTTCGACGCATGCCTCGTGCGTGTTGCCCATCTCAATCGGGTTGGCGATCGGCCCGACGGCCTGCGCTTCGAGCGATGCGGCTCGACCATCCCAAAACTGCGCTCCGCTGAGGATGCGGTTGTACGCCACGGGCGAATTTCGGTTGCCCGTTTGACCGTCGATGCCGACGCCGAACTGGGTATGCTTCGCATAACCGTTGTCGGGATCATGGCAACTTGCACAACTAATCGTATTGTCGGCCGAAAGCCGCGTATCGAAATAGAGCTGTCGGCCAAGCTCGATCTTGGCCTGGGTCAGCGGATTGGCATCAAGGCCCCTGATTTGTGCTGCACCAGCCGCCAGACCCTGCGGCAGTTCCGGCTTGAGTACCACATGGTTCCTGGCATCGCGGAGCCATGCTTCGATTTGTTCGACGGTTAAATCGCCTTCGCCGGGGATGCCAAAAAGCAGGTCGCCACTTCCCAATAGCACCGTCTCTTCACCCGCCGCAGGCGAGGTCGCTTCAGCGGCCGCGGTTGGTTCTGTGGTCGCAGGCTCGGCGGGTTCATTTTCTTGAACGGACGGGACCGCTGAAGCGGTACCCGCCTCGGGTGACTCCGCCTCGGGCGTCACCTCTTCGATCACCAGCTCGGGAAGCTCGGCACCAGGCGGGACCACCGGCTCTGGCACGGAGAGAAAGCGATTGATCAGCACCGCCGCAGCGATCAGCAAAATGACAATGGCAATGAATCGACCCATAGTTTTCTCTCCCTTTTACGCAGGCTGTTTTCTGACAAAGACTAGCTGCTCTGTGCATATTCTTGTCCAAAGAACTCCTTGCTACCCTGCGGGTCAGGTTTAATCGTGGCATTGCCTTTCTTCCAATTCGCGGGACAGACTTCGCCGTTCTCCTCGAAGTATTGCAAAGCCTCGACCATCCGCAGCGCTTCATCTACGCTGCGCCCCAGCGGCAAATCGTTGACGACCTGATGCCGAATTACACCCTCTTTGTCGATTAAAAACAAACCTCGCAAGGCGATGCCCCCTTCGAGCAGCACATGGTAGTCACTGGCGATTTGCTTGTTGAGGTCGGCCACCATCGGGTACCGAATATCGCCCAAGCCGCCCTCATTGCGTGGCACGTTGCGCCATGCCAAATGGGTAAAATGGCTGTCGACCGAGCAGCTCAACAACTGCACGCCTACCGCTTCAAACTTCTCTGCCGCATCACTGAAAGCGATAATCTCGGTCGGGCAAACGAACGTAAAATCGAGCGGATAGAAAAACAGCAGCACGTACTTGCCCTTGTACTGCGATAGCGATATTTCTTGGAATGAACCATCGGGCATGACGGCCTGGGCGGTGAAATCGAGGGCTGGCTGGGTAACGAGATTACTCATGGTCGATGCTTCTTTCTTAACGGGTTTCTTGACTTGCCGGACTTGGCGACCCCCCGGCAAAGCCGGGGGCTTTAATAATCTACGCCTTCAGTGCTGCGAGAGCCGCATCGTAATCGGGTTCGTCGGTCACTTCGCTCACGTACTCGGCATGGACCACTTTGCCATCGGCATCGAGCACAAAAATGGCTCGGCAGAGGATGAGCAACTCTTCGATGAGCGTACCCCACTTTTTGCCGAAGTTGCGATTCTGGTAATCGCTGCCCGAGCGAATGTTGGTGATGTTCTCCGCACCGCAGAAGCGATTCATCGCAAACGGCAAATCGAGGCTCACCGTGATGGCGTTGATCGAGTCGCCCAGCGTACCAAGCGACTGATTGAACTTCTTGGTTTGTATCTGGCAGACGCCCGTGTCGAGCGAGGGCACAACACTCAGCAGAGTCGGCTTGCCCTTCACATCGGCAAGTGTGATCGGCTGCATGCCATCTTCGAAATAGTGTAGTGTAAAATCGGGGGCGGCTTGGCCGACCGAAACGGCTTCGCCGACAAGTGTGAGTGGGGTCCCTTTGAAGGTAACAGCTCCTGCACGTGACATGGGTAATTCCTCTTCTGGCTACGGTTTGCTTGAAACCGTCCAGTATCGGCTTTTGCAGAAGAACCACAAGGGGCACCCGTGCCAATTGCCCTCAGCCCACGGCTCTGCCGTGGGGTCTGTAGAGCGACAAGAAAACTTCGTTAGCCGCCGGACTTGTTCCGGCGCGGGGGCATAAATTCCCCATTTCTTCCCGCTAAACGCGCCGTTAAGCGCGCCGGAACAAGTCCGGCGGCTAACGGATGGTACTCAGCGGCGCTTGCCTGATGATTCCACCTCTGCGTGCTTGCTGGCTAGCTTTGCGTACCGCGAGGCAGGTTCCTTTTCGCCTTGCGCTCCGTACATGGATGCCAAATTGCCGTAAGGCACGGCCAACACATCCGCCGGAAGCAATCCGCTGGCTACCGCCTCTTCCATCAGATCAGCGCCGGCTTGTGTCAGCTTCAACGCCTTCTGGCGACTGTCGGCATACCAATAAGAAACACCCATGCTCACCAGCGCATCCCCATGCCTGCCCGGTACTGCCACGCTTGTGACCGGCACCTGCTCAAGCAGCAACTCAGCCGCCAGATCGTACCACTGACAAGCCTGGACATGATCTTCTAAGTGAACCGCATAGATCGCGCCCAACTGAAAGTAGAGGCGTCCCAGCAGGTGGCCCGTGTCGGGTAAGTCGAGACGACTTTCGGCAATCGGGACCAATTTTTCCTCGGCTTGCTCCCCATAGCGAAGTGATTTATGCGGCTTGCCACGACGATGCTCGATTTGTGCCGCCTGGAAATAGGCGATCCCCAATTCCCAATCGATTTGCTGCTGAACCAACGAGTCGGTCGTTGCCGCTTGCAACTCGGCTGCGGTTTCCTCCGCTTCTTGAACCCACAGCTCAGGATCAATAGGTGGATCGAGGTTCGACACGGCCCTCAGCGCACTGACCGCAACCTGCAGGCGTGCTTGAAGATCGATCTCGCCACTGGCAATCATTTCCTCCGCCAGCGCCGACGCCCGGGCAAGCCACTGCGGAACGTACTCGTCCTTCTGTTGCCATTTTCCTTTGGCGATATCGACCGCGATTGCCAAGTGGGCATCGAGGAGCAGCCGCTTGGCGACTTGGCCCTCCGAGGGGCTGACCGAGCGAACATCGTCGCCGACAAGCTGGTCGGCTAGGTCGATTGCCTTCAGGTGCAATGCGACCGCACGCTGAGCGATGTTTTTTGAACCCAACGAGGCGAGCAGTCCCATCTGATGCAATGCTCGGGCTCGCACAATCGGTGTGGCAGTCGACCCTTCAAGGACTTGGCGAGTTTCCACGACCGCCGCATCGTAACGGGCCAGTTGTTGCAGGCACTTAGCCAGATGCAGCCGATAACGATCCTCTCCCGGAACAAGTTCCACCGCCCGAGCCGCCAACCGTTCTGCTTCAATCGCCCCGCCAACCGACAGCCGAATTTTCGACAACAGCCAATGGGCGCGAGCCGACGAGCTGTCAAGCTCCAACGCTCGCTGAAGATCTTGGATGTTCGTGGTGAGAGGGCCAAGCAAATCGTTCTCGGCTCGCAGCACAAAGGGGGCTGCCTTGATCGGTCGAATGGTAATCTCGTGGACAAGTGGCTTGTCGCTTGCCGGCGATTCGTCGCTTGCCATGGCGTCACTTACCATGGCCATGTCGACCGGCAGGTAGCTCAGCTCAATTCCCTGTTCGGGAAACAGCAGTGCAATCGGCTCGGCTTGAGCATCCCCATCATTTTTCCGAAAAATCGCCGCGCGCAGGTCGTCAAGGTGCAACTGCTTGATGAGCGATTGCGCGTCGCGAGGCTGGGCCAAAGCAATGCGTATCATGCTGACTTGGTGATTCGTGCCGATTTGATCAACGGGGCCCGCCTGGTTCTCGTGCTGAGGCACATCATTGAAATGGACTTGCACGGAGTAGAGTTCGTCGAACTGATATTGGAGCATCGATGCGTCGGTCGGCCCGCTTTCGGGCATGCCCCATTTCTCCAGCACTTCGCTTCGCGTGCTCGTGCCAGGCTGCACGCCATTGAATCCGGCAACCGCCGAATTATTCGACGGCGACATCGGGGCCACGACCCTTTTGGGACCGGCATGGGTCGGTAGGACCGAGGCATCCGCTACCCGAGTTATCGCAGAGTGGCAATCGCTCACCTCGACGACCGCTTCTGCCAAATCGGGCACTGCCAAGTCAGGCTCGTAGTCGGCAGCACTGGCAATCGGCTCCAGGGCAACACTCTCCTGGGCGTCATCTTCTCTGTCTGTTGCAATGACTAAAGAGGGACTATCCTCATGCGTTTTGCTCTGGTCGCTCTGTTGATTTGCATTCTTCTCGGAAGCCCCTTTGTTGTTTTGTGCAACAACGATCGACTTTTCATTGGACGTTTGAGTTGCACAATCAGAGTGCGGTTCCGCATCGCTCGCAACAACATGCGCATCGACACGCGACACGGTGACAAAAGCTGCCGTAGCAACAACGGATAAAACGGCCAGCCAAGCATCTCTGCCGCGGCTCCGCGCGCACCGGTAATTCCCCCCAACCATGTTTCCCCCTCCTGTGATTGAAGCGTCGGACGTGGCTTGATTTCTCACCATCCGACGCGCATTGTTGATCCATGAGCTTTGGCATCGACAAACCCAACCGGTTTGCTTGCCAAGTCTCTCATTCATGACGTGCCACACAGGGTTGTAGACTCCGCCATCGTCCGTTATCGGTCCTGACAGTTATGCGCTTTGCATTAAATGTGTCGATTATTCACAAAATAACTGTGAGCTACGCCGCGAGTGCAATCATTGCCAGCAAGAGGTGGCCACGCCGAGCGAGCGTTTTTGATTGGTTAGCCGGGGCAAGCCCGGCGGCTAACAATTGCAATGCAACAGCTCGTCGATCCTTGACGTGGCCGAGTGTTGATCACCTGCTTGCAGTGCATCCTTGGCGGAATGAAGCAATCGTTGATGTCGAGCATGGAACGGAACCGCGTCGCCCGGCACGGGCGGTTGCGGTACCAGGCCATGGGCAATGCCCTCGACCAGCACGTCTACTCCTTCACTCGTGATTGCACAGGTGGGAAAGAAAAAGGTGTCAGGAACCATTTGCCGGAACGGCCCAGAGGGTGCTTCGCACAAATGGTTCCTGACACCTTTTTTTTTCAAGTCGATCTTGTTCAGCACGACGAGCACCGGAATCTCTCGGGACAACTGGCCCAAAGAGGTTGCCATTTCCTCCCGGGCACACTGGTTGGGCGACTGGGTGGAATCGCGAATCGCCGAGGCATCAAGCACCCAGACTAGCAGGTCGTTCGTTCGCAGCTGGTCGTAGGCCAACTTGATGCCACGCGATTCGAGCCCGTCGGCCGCATGGTGCATGCCCGCGGTATCGCTCAACCGCACGGGCCAGCCTCCCATGGCGGTGTTGGCAGAGAGTACGTCACGGGTTGTCCCAGGCTGATCGAAGACAATCGCCCGGCGGTATCCCAAGATCGCGTTCACCAGGCTGCTTTTGCCCACATTGGGCCGGCCGGCAATCAGAACTTGCCATGGTTCGCTCAGATGGAGTCCCACGTCGGAGCGATGGAGCAACCGCTCGATCCGTGGTAACGCCGCTTTTGTCTCTAGGTTAACCTGGCCTTGGTTAACCAGACAATCGCGGATCGCAGCAAGCTCGCGACGGAGGGCGCCCTGGTATTGATCCAACAGAATGGCTGCACCACGGCGGGTGAGTGCGCGGGTGAGTGCCTTGTGGGCATCGGCCTCGAGCGAACCAGTCGCATGTGGATCGATCCATTCCTGCCAATCGACCGCTTGACAACCGGCGGCAACCAGCTCGTCGAGAATTCGCTTTGCCGCCTGCTGGCCACCATGGCAGTGGACTTCGATATGCTCCTTCTCGTGCTCATTTTCCAGGCGGCAAACAACCACCTCTTCTCCCGCGGGTCCGCCCCAATGTCCAAAAACAATCTGTCCGACGGCCAGCGTGCGTAGCGGTTGATTCCTCGCCGGGTGGAAATGCGACTCGACCGCGGAAATGGCCTGAGGCCCCGCCACGGCCAGCACGGCTACGGCCGCACGACCAGCGGGAGTGAGTCGGGCAGCAACCGTCGGCTGTTGATTACAGCTCGTTAGATCGGCAGAACGGGTCACGACAATTCCTGCGCGGTAATCTGGATGCCGGCAAGCACCATGTGCGGATGAAGAAAGGGGGATAGGGAGCAGGGGGCAGTCGGCAGGGAGCAGTCGACAGGGGTTCCCCTGTCCCCTGACCCCTGACCCCTGACCCCTACTTTCCCCGATAGGCTGGCCGCGATTTGGCTTCCGTCGCCGCCGGTGATGAACAGCTCCGGCACGGTTTCACACCGGGCCGACAGCCGATCGATTAGCTCGCGTACTGCTCCGACCGCCCCCCAATACAAACCGGCAGCAATGGCCGCTTCGGTTGATTTGCCTAAAGCCTCGGGTGGCGACTGCGATTCATCAAGTTCAACCAGCGGCAAAACATCGGTTCCTGTCTGAAGCGCCCGAGCCGATAGATGAATGCCCGGCAAGATGCCTCCCCCATCGAACGCTCCGTCCGCCGACACCAAGTCGACCGTGATGGCGGTGCCCATGTCGACGATGATCGCCGGTCGATCGGGCTGGCGCAGCCGGTTGGCCGCGACGGCATTGAGTAGCCGATCGATTCCGGTTTGGTCCGGATGGGTGGTGTGGATGGTTAGTGGGAGATCGTTATGGAGGAGTTCTTGGATTGTTGCTAAGCCGCGAGCGGCCAATTCGTTGGTGAGCCATTGGGTTGTCTCGCGGTGGACCGATGCGAGCAGGCATGTTGCACCTGCCAGTGGTAAATTGTTGGTCCATTGGCTTAGTAGTTCGGCGTCTGCCGTACTTTGTAGCTCCAGGAAATCGTCTGGTGTGGGCAGCTCTTCCAAAGATTCCTTGCCGGGCGAATACCACGCCAATTTCATGCGGCTTGTGCCGACGTCGATTGCCAATAGGCCGGTGCGAGATGCGTTGGTCATGGGGCGAGACTCTGCTCTTGCAACAAAGCGTAAGTGCGGCGCATCAGGTCGTTGAGCCCTTGTCCTGTGACGGACGAAAAAAGCAGCACCTCACCGCCGGTTGCCTCGATCAGCTGCCCGCGGACCTCTTCCGCACCGGGCAGTTCGGCTTTGCTCACGGCGACCAATTCGGGCCGATCGGCCAGGTCGATGTCGTATTGCTTCAGCTCCGCGCGGATCGCTCGGTAGTTTTCCACCGGGTCAGTTCCATCCATGGGCATCGGCTCGACCAAATGGACCAGCACGCGAGTCCGTTCGACGTGGCGCAGGAATTCGTGCCCCAAGCCGGCTCCCGTATGCGCCCCTTCGATCAGGCCGGGAATGTCGGCCAGGACCATCGTTTGGTCCATATTGACTTGCACAATGCCAAGGTTGGGGATTTTGGTGGTGAACGGATAGTCGGCAATCTCGGGCCGGGCACGCGAGACACGGCTCAGCAGGGTGCTTTTGCCTGCGTTGGGTTTGCCCAACAGGCCGACATCGGCAATCACCTTCAATTCCAAGGTGATGTGCCGTCTTTCCGCTTTGCCGCCTGGGGTTGATTCGCGAGGGGCACGGTTGGTCGACGATTTGAAACGCGTGTTCCCTTTGCCACCCCGCCCACCGTGGGCTGCTACGACGGTCTCTTCGGCGGTGGCAAGGTCTTTCAGCACGTAATCGCCATCGGCGTCGATGACCACGGTCCCCGGCGGGACGCGAATGACCAAGTCGTCTGCATTGGCCCCATGCCGATTCGATCCGCTGCCAGGTGTACCCGATCGGGCTCGCCAATGCTTTCGATGCACGAGCGAAGTCAAGCTGTCGACGCCTTCTTCCGCCACGACGATCACGCTGCCACCGTTGCCCCCATCGCCCCCATCCGGCCCACCGCGAGGAACGAACTTCTCACGACGAAAGCTGGCGCAGCCGTCGCCTCCTTTGCCAGCTTCAACATGGACTGTGACGCGGTCGACGAACATGGGGGGAAAGGGGTTAGGGACTAGGGGTTAGGGACTAGGGGTTAGGGGCTAGGACATTCAACAACAAAACAAAAAGGGGATGCACCCACGCGGCGCATCCCCTGCTGTATTGATCAATTTTTATGCAACTACGCCGCGGGTACCACATTCACGCGCCGGCCTTTGCGGTCGAACTTCACTTGGCCATCGACAATCGCAAAGAGCGTATAGTCCTTGCCTTGTCCGACCCCCTTGCCGGGATGGAATTTATTGCCAAGCTGGCGGATGAGGATATTGCCGGCGATGACGCTTTCACCACCAAACTTTTTCACGCCGCGCCGCTGTGCGTTCGAATCGCGACCGTTGCGGGTGGAACCTTGTCCTTTTTTATGTGCCATAGTCAGGGGCCAGGGGTCAGGGGTCAGGGGAGAGCCGCGTTGCAACGCAACGCACGGGAAGTACAAAACCGCCCTCCGTAGCCCGTCGATTCTACCGATAGACCCAGCGATACGCAACACCTTCGTTGCAGTCGTAAATTTCCGCTTTCCCCGGAGGCACTCCATAGCGGATTTCCCGCTCATTTTCAGCGTAGGCGTCACCTGGTCGCCAGAAATTCAGTTGCAGCGTCTTCCGCAGGAACTGCCGGCCTGTGCCGGGTGGATTGCCTAGCTTGTAAGTCTCGGGCGGGTCTTGCCACTGGAGTGAATTGGTTAGTCCACCCACATAGACCGAGAAAAAATCGATTTCCGGATCGACATCTTCCCAAGTAACCACACCCCATACACCGCGAGAGGATCGGCCCTTTTCCACAGTGAGCAGATGCTCGGCCATCTGAGCGCTGTTGAGCAACTCACCATCGAACGACTCGCGCCGGCGGATCGGCTGTAAGGCGGCGGGGATAATACGGTCCAAATAGGCTTTGCGAATTCGAGCGCTCTCGCGATCACGGTCCTTCATACTCAACACAAACTGCGGAATAAATCGTGCCCGTTCGGTGCTATGTTCAACTGCCGCAAACGTGCCATCGTCTTGCTCTGCGGCAGCTAATCCAGCGCCCGTGTTCCGCACTCGGTAGACCATGTACCAGAGTAGTTTTCGCTGCATTTTGCCCGAGCGCTGCGGCATGTCGACTTGGATCATCCGGAGCGGTTTGAAGCTGAGCTGCAAACACCACGTTGGCGTGCGAAAGTGAGCATCATGGGCCATCTCAATGAGTGTGCGACTTTTGCTCGTGGAACTGGGTTCACGTGCTAGCTTTTTGTCGGCACGAATTTCCACCAAATCGTGGATCGAAACGGTTTCCTCATCAAGTACCTCGGGCGGAATGGTCGTTACGATGCCAGGTGCAAACTGCTTGTCTGTCGCACCAGAATTGTCTTGGGCCATCGCTCGGCCGGCGCCAAACCAGCTTGCAAGCATAACAACGCAAACCGCAATCGAAAACGGTATGACAATAATAGAGGTAAAACGTTTGCCAAGCATGGGTTGCATTCTCTGTTGAGGCTTCGGGAAAGGGGTCCGAGGGAATGGGAGCCGCAACGCCATGCGCTCGCTCCCATCAGTATAAATGCCACTCGCCGGTGTAGCAAACATTTCCCAACCACAGAACTACAACCCGCACAGTTGGCACAGACCCGTCCGCCACTCAGACTGCCATCCTGTTGTTTGTACACAAATAGGCCCGAAGGGCTGGCACATCCCTAGCCGGTGCCGTGAGGCACCGGAGATAGGGCAAAATGTTCATCAGGCCTGAAGGGCCGACACATAACGACAATTTTCGGATGTGTCGGCCCTTCGGGCCTCGGATCACATGACCAATACCGTCCCGGTGGTTAACACCACCGGCTAGGGTTGTGACGGCCCTCTGGGCCGAAAAGCAGAGTACGCTTTGACTTGTGTATAAACGACAGACTGCCATCTTGTCCTACAGTAATGAGACTCATCGTTGCTAAAAAAAACACCGAGCTTCGTACGCCAGCGGGGGGCCGGCAGCGTACGAAGCGTCGGTGATGTCAGGTTTGCCTTGGTAAGTTCTGGCGAGCGGAGCGACGTTAGTCCGCCGCCTAGCGCTCACTTGACCTGAACCGGAGGTCGGGTCTAATCACGGTCAGGACCTGACCGGCGTTTGCCGGGGAAATCTCTATCACCCCGTTCTCTATCACCCTTCGGATCGGCGCGGACGGGCACCGTCTCGGCCTTTTCCACCACCACGGCGGCCTTCCATTCGCTTCTCATGCATCGTACGTAATGCATTGCCAAACTCCTGGCGATCTAATTTCCCATCGCCGTCCTTGTCGAAGTTCTTAAACAGCTTGTCCAAGTCGGGTGGACCAGAGCCTCCGCCGGGACCTCGCGGACCTCGACGACCTTTCCCAGCCTTACCACGGCCATCAGGGCCTTTTCTGTCCCGGGCACCTTTTTTGCCTGCACCTTTTTCCCCCTGCTTTCCGCGGCGCTCCTGCATGAACTTGCGCATCTCCGCCCGTTCGTCTTCGCTGAGCTGACCGTCGCCATCCGCATCGAACTTTTCTATCATCCTCTTACGCATCTCTGATCGTTTGCCCGAATTGTCGCCGCTTCGGGCTCGATTTTTTGCCGCCCTCGTTTCTTTACCGGCTGGCTTCTCTTCGGCACGAAGTGATCCTGCCATCAGGATGGGCAGAGCGAGAGCCATCGAGAGGATAGCCCTCGGCCATCGGGCCGTAGAATTTTCGGTGGAATTTTTACAGGTACACATCAGTCGATCCTCCTGGGTTTAAGGGTTGGTAATCCGAGCGTCTCAGTGAATCTAAACTCCGCCAGGGAACGATAGTTTCGGCCAAATTTCGCAGAAAGTCGATTTTGACGTGTAGAATGCCCCCTTTGCAGTTCTCCGGCAGAAGCCCAGGGATTGCAATCCCTGGGCTTACCCCGTCATAACATCAGCAGCCTCGGTTAAAATCCATAACACCTCCGCTAATCGCTAATATCCATGAACACCGCTCTCTACCTCTCCGGTATCTTGGCCCTGGGCGTCGGCGCCCAATGGCTGGCATGGCGACTGCGATTGCCCGCCATCGTGCTGCTTCTGGCCTTTGGTTTCGCACTGGGCTGGCTCAGCCCGGCGCGCGACCTTGGCGACGACCCAGAAGTGTTTTTCTCGATCGTCTCGCTCGCGGTGGGAATCATTCTCTTCGAGGGTGGATTGAGCCTCGATCTGCATGAAATCCGCGAGACGCGTGGCGTTGTGTTTCGACTGGTCACCATCGGCCTGGGAGTTACATGGCTGCTTACCTCGGCGCTGGCGTACTATGTCGTCGGCTTCTCGGCCCAGTTGTCGATGCTCGCCGGGGCGCTGCTCACCGTCAGCGGGCCGACGGTCATCGTACCGCTGCTGCGCCACGTGCAGCCGGTACGACGCATCGGGTCGCTCGCCAAGTGGGAAGGGATTGTCAACGATCCCATCGGCGCCGTTCTGGCCACATTGGTGTTTCAGGTGATCGTCCACCACACCCACGGCGACATGGCCAGCGCTTCGCTTCGCGGCCTAGGTTGGACCATCGTCTATGGCCTGCTGTTTGCAAGCGGCGGTGCAATTTTTCTCCTCCAAATGTTCCGCCGCTATTGGGTGCCCGACTATTTACAGAATCCATTGATTCTGGCGTTTGTGATGCTACTATTCGCGGTGTCGAATCTATTGCAAGAAGAGTCGGGGCTGGTGACGGTGACACTGCTCGGTATCTTTCTGGCGAATCAGCGCACGGTGACCATTCGGCATGTGGTCGAGTTTAAGGAAAACCTGCGTGTGCTGTTGATCTCCACACTATTCATCGTGTTGGCTTCCAGGCTACGGATCGACGCCGATGCGCTTCGGCTGCTCGGTTGGGAGAGCGTGCTGTTTCTGGTTTTGTTGATGGTGCTAGTGCGACCGCTTTCGGTGTTTCTGTCAACGCTTGGCAGCGGATTGAGCTGGGCGGAGCGATCGTTTTTGGCCTGGATGCACCCGCGTGGTATCGTGGCCGCGGCCGTCAGCTCGCTCTTTGCACTAGAAATTTCACACGTTGAACAATTCGCCGGCGAGGCAGACCGCTTTGTACTGCTGGTGTTTTTGGTGATCGTTGGCACCGTAACCATCTACGGATTAACGCTGGGGCCAATCGCCCGATGGTTGGGTCTTTCGACCCCGAATCCGCAGGGCGTGCTGTTTGCCGGGGCTTCGCCTGCGGTGCGAGAAATAGCCCTCGCGCTGCGGGACGAAGGATTTTCCGTGCTGATGGTCGACACCAATCCTCGCAACAACGCGGCCGCACGCATGGCGGGGATCCCGGTGGACTACGCCAGCATCGGCAGCGAATTTGTGCAAGAAGAAATCGATCTGGGAGGCATCGGTCGGCTGCTTGCCATGACCCCGAACGACGAAGTCAACGCCCTGGCTGCATTGGAATTTGCCGAACGGTTCGGCCGGGCTGAGGTCTATCAAGTCGCCCCGGAGGAAGCGTCGAGCGGGCGGACCGAGCGCGTCTCGGCCAGTCGCCGCGGCCGCACGCTGTTTGGCGAGGGCATCACGATCGCCCAGCTCGAAACCCGTTTTGCCCGCGGGTCGACCATCAAGAAGACCTTGCTCACCGAAGATTTCACGTTCGACGACTTCACCGCCCGCTACGGCAACAGCGCGCTGGTGCTATTCCGCGTGGAAGATGGCGAGCATCTACTCGTCACTACGGCCGACACCGATTCGACCCCCAAGCCGGGACAAAAGCTGATTGCGTTGGTGGATGAATAATAGCCAGGGGCAGCAACAACTAAAATAGCATTTCATCTTGCTCGGGTGGAAGTAAATCCTTGTCTTTGATCAAATTTTCGGCTAGCCCACGCATAAGTACATACGGCTGATAAAGTCGATCCCTCAAATCACGACTGACAAAGAAGTAGGGTGAAGCGAACGAGAGTTCCAGCGAACATTTGCGCAACCCTGGATAGGGGGCATGACGAGCGGATCACCCGTCCCAGCCGCACCAGTCATCCATGCCCCCGGGATCAATCCCAATCGGACTGCCGGGAGGCTCCGGCAAGGTCCGGGCGGGCGAGAGCGGCGCATTGAGCCCACGATCAAGGTAACGCTCGATGAGCCCCGCCAACGACCTCATGTGCGCCGATCCGGCAGGCCCCGATTCGGCGGGTTGCTCCTCGGTCAAACGGAGATGCAGTCTCTCCAGAACCTCTTCAGCACGGCTGCGCACCGAAAACGGCGCTGTGCCATTCATGGCCAGACCGATCACTTCAACCACCACAACATTCTGGATGGCCCGTTGAATTTCCTCCCAACGTGGCTGGGGATTGTCGCGTCGATCGAATGCCGCGCTCACGATCGTCCCAAGCACCTCTTCGAGAGACGGCATCGCGCCGGCGCGACGATGGAAGTCTACCAGCCGCGCACAACGCTGCGGATTCAGCAAGCCTCGCAGAGCCATCTGGGCTGCGGTGGACGCTGCCCCGACCGAATCAAAGAGGGGTGAGGTCGTCGAGCCGAACATCTCACGGTTGCCCGAATAGCCAAACGGACGAGGTTGGAGCAGTTCGAGGATCGCCTCCGACAAATCGAGTTCGGCAGGATCGATGCACGCCAACACAGCCTGCAGGGCGCGGCGCTGCGTTGCCGGGTCGATGGGCCGTGCCGTGTCCTGCCCATCGCCTCGCAAGGCATACTCGTAGTGCAACCCGCCGATGATTTTAGTTGCTGCTCCGAGTTGGTATCGATGATGCAAGTAGAGTGGCAACAGCGTCTCGTGCAACAGCGCGAGAGGACGCCCCGGAGCGATATTGCCGGCGCCGAAACGGTCCATCGCAATCCGCCGTACTTTCATCGAGTGCTCAAGCTCCTTGATCGGGTCGTCGCCATTGTCCCAGAGGTGCGCCTGGGGGTGGGCTGATCCGAGGGGCCTTGCATCGGCGTCCGACATGAATCGGTAGCCTTGTTGAAGCCCCTCCTTCACGATTTGGTTCAGCCGCGCCGCTTCACTCGCACCCTGCGGGAATTGGCTGTAGGCGTAGCGAACGGTATGGATGTCCCATGCTCCGATGTCCGTACCATAGGCGTCAGAGAAATCGAGTTGGCCGTCGCGGATGCTGATGAGCGGGGCTGGATAGTCCATGACCGAAGCGCGTGCGGCATACGTGCTTGCCGCGAAGTTGTGGGAGAAACCGATGGCGTGGCCGATCTCGTGGGCTGAGAGCTGACGGATGCGCGCCAGCGCAAGCTCAATCGGATCGTCGACATCGCCGGTGCCGGTCTTCTTGGCGCCGACAAGTCCTTCGAACAGCAGAATGTCTTGCCGAATGCGAAGCGAGCCGAGTGTGACGTGCCCTTTGATAATTTCGCCGGTGCGAGGGTCCGTGACGCCGCCTCCATACGACCAGCCGCGCGTCGAACGATGCACCCATTGCAGGACGTTATAACGGACATCCAAAGGATGCGCCCCTTCGGGCATCAACTCGACTCGAAAGGCGTCGATAAAACCGGCCTCGTCGAACGCCTTAGCCCACCAATTGCCCCCCTCGATCAAGGCACTGCGGACCGGCTCCGGCGCCCCACGATCGACATAGAAAACAATCGGCTTGGTGACCCTCGAACGTGCCGCCGTCGGATCGACTTTCACCAGGCGATGGCGATTGATCCATCGCTTCTCGAGCGGCTCGCTCAGGGGCGTCGCGTAGTCGCGAAATTGTGTCTTGATGCAGGCGATTCGCGGGTCGTGCGCTCGGGGCTGATAGCCATCGTCGGGAAGCTTGACGAACGAGTGATGCTGGACCAGCGTGATCGCCTGGGGCGTGGGCGTCGTGGATCGCACGTGGCTGCCCGGCTTCGATCCTTCGAATGTCAGCAGCGCCTCGAACTCGATGTTCTCAGGAAACGCCCGGCAGTTCAGCGGATCGACGATACTACGCTTCTTATCCAGTTGATACGATCCCTGGCCCGATCGCTTGAGGGTTGCCACGACATGGTGCGCATCGCCGACGATGAACGAGGTGAAGTCGACGAGCATTCGCCCGTCCGGGTCTTCGGTTTCGATCTTCCCCGCCCACAGGATCGACGTGGCGAACGACTGCCTCACCGCATTGCGCTCATCGGCATTGTCGGATATTGCGCGATAGCGCAGGTTCACCTGTTCAATAATCACACGCCCGCCCACGCGCCGGATGTTCACGACACGCGTCGGTCCAAGCTGGCCCCGATCGAGGCCAACCGAGTTCGAGCCGAGCCCATGCCGCAGACTCTCGACATAGAGAAATTTGCCGATCTCTCCTCGCATTCCCTGCACGGCAGGCAGTTGGAGCCAGATCTTGCCGTTTTTCGTATCAGTGTAGAACGTCAACAGACCTTCGCACTTCTGGTGCTCGGCCATTTTCTCCGCAATGGTCGACGGCTTCTTTGCATCCTCGGCGGCGCGATCGGCTTCATGCCCCATCGCCATCGGCATCATGGCAAGAAACGCCATCACCATCAGCCCGAAGCGACTTTGTTTCGATCTTTTCAACTTCATCATCATCCTCGTGTAAAAGCTGTGTAGTCGTTCACGGAAAATAGAATCTGACATTTTGGGTTCTTCAGGAATTTTAGCGGTTGGATTTTGGTGTGAAAAGGAGAACGACCAAGCCGCAATCTCAGCCCCCGGCTTTGCCGGGGGGTCGCGGAACGATCCGCGTCTCCACCTAACCCAAGTTCCACACTTGTGTCCACGGAGACTCTTGTTTTATAGGTTGGGTGGTGGGATTTTTCCACTACATTTGGCGGGCAACTTTTAATTGACGGGGCAGGCTCAGACCGAGGCGGTCGAGCAGGATGGCTTGGTGCTCGGTCGGACGGGCGACGCAGCGACGGCGGATTTCGACCGGCTTTTGGCGGGTGGGCTTTTGGCGAGTGGGAAGCACGACGTCGACCAGGTTGATCTTGCCCAGCTCCTCAAAAATGCGGCGAGGTTCGTCGCCCAGGCCGGCGGCCCGGGAGTTCTTTGCCATGATCTTGCCGACGCGGCGGTCGATCACTTCCTTTTTCCATTTACGCTTTTCGCAGCTTGCGCGGAGCTTCTCGAGCGCCTCGTCGATCCGCTGCTCGAAACGCTCGTGCATCGCCTTTTCCTTTTCACGGCGATCACGGCTGCGACATAAGATGTAGGTTTCTTTGCCGCCGTCGGGCGAAGCGCACATCTTGACTTCCAGGCCTTCGCGGATCACGCGCCAGTCTTCGCCGAGCAACTGGCGCGCGAACTTCCTGAGCGTCCCTTTCGACGCGCCGAGGATATAACGCCGATTGCCCGACTCCATGAATTCGAGGTTCGCCTTGCTCATCATCCCGCGATCGCCGCACCAGATGCGGTTGGCGCGACCGTAACGCTTCTCCATCGTCGTGACAATTTCCTGCCACGTCGTCATGTCGTTGCGGTTGCCGGCGAAGACTTCGTAGCCAAGCGGGATGCCGTCCCGCGTGACGACCAGACCGATGCAGACTTGTTTACAATCACCCCGTTTGTCGCGAGAGTAACCGCGTTGGGCTTGTGGGTTTCCTTCACAAAGGCCCTCGAAGTAGGTGCTCGTCACATCGTACAGCAGCAGATCATAATCGAGCTCAAACAGCGTGCCGAGCCTGTTTTTCAGGTGTTTTTCCAGAGCCTCCTTGTGCGGTAGCAGCTTGTCCAGCGCCCGGTAAAGCCTTTCGTCATAGATCTTTTCCGCCGGAACACCCAGCAACTCGGGCAGCGCCGTGCTCTTGTAATAATGCTCGGCAATATGCAGTTCGCTCGACGGGTTGCAGAGTCGGCAGATGACGAGAATCATCGCGACCTTCGCCCACAGGATATCTTCCTTGCCGCGTGGGATGATGTTTTCAAACAGTTTGTCGAGTTGCAGTTGGCGGATCAACTCCAGCGCGAGCCATGCTCCGCCGAACTCGAGTTGGTTTTCGACACGCACATTCGCCGTATCGATCTCGACCCACTCGGGCTCGAGCTGGCCTTGATCATCGAAGAGTTGCAGCTGTGCGGAATCCGGTTTCTTCTCGCCTGCCGCTGCTCGCCTGACGCCGGCCCGTTCGGACTCCTTGAGCTTGCCAAGCCAGGCAACCGTCCGCTGTCGCGGCCCCCGTTCGGTTCGATACGACTCGACCAGCGCCCAATACGCCTGACGTTTTCCCTTGATCTTGCGGTAGCACGGCCTGATGAACATGCCTGAATTATCGGCAATCAAAGTGTCTCGTCAAACGCAGATCTTTCCACGACAACGCGATTTGCCTTCGTCGCGACCGAAGAGGAACCATTTTTCGTAAAGCCAGGAAAGATACACCCGTCAGGGCATATGATTTCAGGTCAAAATATTTTTCAAAAAAGCACTTCCGCAACACAACTGTGGAACTTGGGCTAGCAGGGATTTTCCCTGAGGGCAGCATTTCCCCGAAAGCAGCCCTGTCAAATAGGCCCGAAGGGCTGGCACATCCCTAGCCGGTGCCGTAAGGCACCGGAGATAGGGCAAAATGTTCATCAGGCCTGAAGGGCCGACACAAAACGACAATTTTCGGATGTGTCGGCCCTTCGGGCCTCGGATCACATGACCAATACCGTCCCGGTGGTTAACACCACCGGCTAGGGTTGTGACGGCCCTCTGGGCCGAAAAGCAGAGTACGCTTTGACTTGTGTATAAACGACAGAAAGGCAACCCCCCGGCAAAGCCGGGGGCTGAAATGTGGCTTTTTCATCGCCACTGTCTTCCGATTCCGATTAAAAATCGGTTATTGAGCTGACTTCGTAGCAATTGTGCAAGACATACCGAAACCTCGGCAGAGTAGATGCGCGGCGCGGATTGGTAAGTGATCCAGTAGCGGTTCGACCATTTGTTTTACTAACCGAAGTCCACTGCCGCAAGTAATGATGCGTTGCTTCGTAACCACCAAGGGAGTTGCGACGTTTTGGAACCCTGCCTTCCTCAGCAGTTGAGACACTTCCGCAAGTCGATACTCCTTGAGGTGAAGCCCGCGAGCTTCGGTGCGCAAAGGACAAAAATCGCCTGTCACATCCGACGGGCGCAGGAGCCAATTGGGGGTGATGGTCACCAAAGTCCCGCCCGGAATCAGTAACCGGTGTAGTTGGCTGAGGTAGTCGTCAATTTCATCAGGGCAAATATGCTCGAATACATCGTTCCAATAAATCAGGCTGGGCCTATCAGGGAGTCTGTCGCTTTCAACCGTGAGCAAGTCGCCAAGGAGCAATTGATCGGCATCGCGCTGGCCGAGCACGGAGAGAGCCTCGTCGCGCATGGTTGCGGAAACTTCGATTCCGCTGATTGAGAAACCGCGATCTCGGGCTGCTTGAAGCATCATGCCACTGCCGTAGCCAACTTCAAACAATCGCGGTTGGCCGAATCCTTGTCGAACTTGGCGATCAAGCCGGCTCAACACCAATCGCACATACCGTGCATCCAATCCCATCACCAACGGTTGGTCGTCGGCCTGCTGGGCGGAGAGAATCTTACAGATGGTGTCGTAGGCCTGCCCCACGATTGCCGCCCGCTGGGCAGAACCTTGAGGTGCGTCCTTAATTGCAATGGCAAACTTTTGCTCTTGCTCCCACTGCAGTTCCTGCAACTCCGTGGCGCTCAAACCCTGTAGCGATAGCGGTTGGCCATCGGCTAAGGTCACCTCGCGACTCGAGGCTGAGGCGAGGGCTTGTGGTTCTTCGGTCGCAGGGGAATCGATGACGAGCATGGGCGGAATTTCGCTAGGATTTCACGGTGGCAAACCTTCTGTTCAACCGCAAATATAGTGCGCAAACCGCCGCTTCGTCGCATGGCAATCGGATGATTATGATTGCGCTAATTGCGCTGGCTGTACGTCTAGGAATTGATGGTTACATCACCCGGACCGCAAATCCATGACGTCGTCGACGCCCGGTGAGTGCCAACGATGCGAGCACGAGAAGACCGGCCGTCGCCGGTTCGGGAACACTCGCCAGATTGGTGATTTCCGTTTGGCTCAGCACGTGATCGTAAATACGAACCTCATCCAGAAGCCCCTCAAGCGGTCGATTCAAAGTCAGAGAGTTGCCTAACTGGTTCCCGTTGATAATACTCCCTTTCCGACCGACTTTGGGAACGGCGCGGGGCGACGAGCGGGCGAGGGAGTTGGCTTGTTCGGTTTTCTGTGGTGGGTCGGCGTTGTTGCGCCGCAGCGCGCGTACATCGCCTTACGTTTACGAGTTGTTTTCGGTTTTTGCGTCCGTTCCGCGTCAGCCTCCTGAGGTTTTTGCCAGGATCGTTAAGTTGTGACAGAACACGGCGCTGCCAACGGCGGACGTGAAATTCTTAAAGCCGCGAAAACAACAGCGAGCCAGGCGAAATGCTCGCTTTAAGCACGAGATCGTGCCTTCGATTCCGGCGCGCCACTGCTGCCAAATGCCCATCATCGTGTCGCCGAAATCTCGCGTCCGCCGAGGCACGCCCAGGTAGTCGACCTGTTCTTCCAATTCCTCGTAGGTGTCCTCGTCCGGACAGAAGCCCATGTCCGCGGCGACCGTTTTGGGCCGGCTACCGTACTTCTCTTCGTGTCGTTCGAGTACCGTCTCCAGGAGTTCGCTGTCGCTTACATTCTTCTCCAACACAACGTAATCGGTAATGAACTTCTCCTTCGACTGTGTGAGCAGCACCTTGTGACCGAATTCGACTGGCTTGCCACGCCGTCCACGCATGATCAACTCCGCATGAGATTCAAAAATGCTGAACACTTTGTCGGCATTTGGAACCTGCTCTCGATCGAACGCGCGGCGCCGAGCCACTTCGGCGACCTGCCGCATCACCGGCAAACGGTTCGCCAGCGACTGGGCAATCGTCGCCAACTCGACACACGTCGAACGTTCGGCCCAAGCGACGAATTGTTCCGCTTTTTCCAGAGCTTCCTCGACCCGGACGATCAGCGTCTTCATATTCTGGCGGACCTGGCGGAGACGCTTTTTGTTCGTGCTATTCGAGTAACGCGTGACGAAAAGATGCAGATTTTTGATCTTCTTCGCGTGAAATCGCCAAGGACAACGGAGTGGGTCGAGTTCTCGACCAGTCGACATTTCTCGGGCAGCCACGCGATAGACGTCCCACAGCAGGCTGGAGTCGGTCGGCCAGTGAATATTGCATTCGGTGACGGTCGTGTCGGTTCGCACATGTTCCAGGGAGACCGTTTCTTCGGCGACGACGCCGAGGGCCAATAGGTGATTGATCCGTTCCCAAGTCTCGGGCTGAATCGCGCGAAATGCCTTGTTCAGCAGCGTGAAGTCGATGGTCGGCTTTTTCAGCAGGCGGCAAAACCGCTGCAAGGTTTCGCTTTCGGCAATCCGGATCGACGCTTCCCGATAGTCGAGTCCTTCCCGTTGCAAGACGAGGATCGCGCGAAACAGGTTTTCGCTGGTGAAGATCGGCTTTCGGCCGCGTGCCGACGTCGTCTGGCTGAGCTGTTCGAGGTCGCGATGGACCACATCGAGAATCGCGGGCCGGCTGTCCAGCAACTGGCCGAGCGTTTTGTACTCGTCACGATAATCCCGTACCGTTTGGTTGTCGGCCTTCTCGTTGGCCCATCCAAAATCGAGAATCGCTTCAGCTTTCAAACGCATCGCCCGCTTCTCATTGGGTAAAATGGCTCTTTGATTCGTTCTGTTTTCAATAGGATAACGATGCGTCTTTTTCTTGCTACACCAAAACCGGCCCGCCAGACGAATTTCACAATATTCTGATTTGGGAAACAGGAACTCATTAGGCTTTGATGGGCGTGCGATATATTTCGGGTGAGTTATCAAACCGTGTGAAGGTTGAAGGAGACGTCGAGTATAGACAAGAAAATGGGACAAGTCCAACTTCTAGCCGGCATTTCTTACCCGATAAAACCACGAAATACTCAAAACACAGGGAGTTGGTCATTTGCAGGCGAATCAAAGGGCCGAATCAAAGGGGACATTCTCGAATGGCATTAACATTTTCGTAAGTCTTATCCCCCCAGTTCTTTCTTGTCCTAACGATGGGTCTAAAACCCTCGCCTTCAGGCGAATCCTTTAGGTTTTTCCTCTTAGTAGGGTGGGTAGTTCTGCTGGCGAGTGAGATGTTGACTATCGATTAAGATATTTGCGCCAGCAGGTTTATCCACCTTTTGGGCCAGACCGCAAGGTGGGTGAACCTGTCGGAGGCGGAGTGAACAGAAGTGGTACACTCAATCCGCCGACAGAACCTCCCACCCTACAAATAGTGACTTCCTCGTGAGCGAAGGACTTCAGTCCGTAGCTCACGAAACTTTCAAACCTATCGGCTTCAGCCGGTAGTAGTTGAGATCCCGATTCGCCTTTTCACGGGTGGCCAAAAATAGTGCGTGCAAATGACCGGGAGATTCGTACAATGGGGCTTGTTGTTTGTGCCTGAGTGGGAGAAGCGACTTACGGTTGGTCGTCGGGCGGCGCTGCATGTGTGTCGTACTGACAGAGCACCGGTTTCCCGGGGGCCGGAATGACAGACTCACCTGGGCCGTGAGGTATTCACAAAGGCACGCCCCGATGGGGCCCCATCCTATTTTTCTTTGACACGGTAAAAGAAGATACGAGAGAATTAGCCTTTATCAGAAAACAGAGACCATCGTCCAATGTTGAGCCGTTGGCGCTAGCCTCGGGCAGCGTGGGGATACCGTTGCAGAAGGTTCGCCGTTGCTGGCAACCGCACCGAATCGCCACTTTTTGGACGGTAGATATGTTCCGCAGCGTTTCAAATATCCGCAATCTAATGCGATGGTTTTAGAATGCAAGTATTTTTCGGATGGAACACAAGTTCCCGAAATCCTCAATTGCGTGTTTTCTAAATTTGGAAGTCAAAATTTTTGCAATGCTACGCAGCTTAGCGAATTGCAGACATTTCCACACAACTTCCGAAACTTTTGTGCGGGAACACCCATCATTCATCACTCATCACTTCTCCAATCGCATGCCGCCAGGCAGCAAGTTTTTCTTCCCACGTGAGCGACGCGTGGGCTGGGCTGGTTGACGGCAGGCGCACGAAAGCGAGTCGCTCGGCAATGTCTCCCAGTTTGGGGCTAATATGCCTGCGAAACGCCACTTCGGCCTTTTGGCCATTGAAGAGCACGAGCCGAATCTTCGGATGTTCGGCAAACAGTTGTGACAAATCGTTGGCCACTTCGGTTGCGGAGCAAATTTCGGTGTCGAGGCTGCCCCGGCGACGGCATTGCGCAAGCACATCCCACACCGCGATGCCACGACCGATGAGAATTTTTCCGCGCTGACTGTAAGGCAAATCGAGCCCCGCCCCAAACAGCTCGCCCATGATATGCCAAAAAGCATTGCGCGGATGGGCATAGTATTGCTGGCAGGCTAGCGACTGGCGTCCCGGCATCGATCCCAAAACGAGCAGTCGGGCGTCTGGTCCGACAATCGGCGGGAAGCTGTGGGCGAGCGAAGATGAATCTGTGTCGAGAGGCATGGTTGGTTTGGGGACCGAGGTCAGAGCTTAGGGCTCGGGGTTTAGGGTTTCGATGCAAGCGCGGCCTTGAGGTTCTGAACCCCGAAACCTGAACCCGTCATCACACCCGCTGGTCATAGGATGACAGCCATGATAAATTGATCGAAGTCAATCTTTCAATCTCCGCAAAAAGGTTCGCCCTCATGCCCACTTCCTTGGGAAGCACGACAATCACCCGCGAGGATCTGCCCAAAGGCCAATCGCTTTGCGAATACTGCACGGCCAAGTGCTGTCATTATTTCGCCCTGCCCATCGAAACGCCTGATACCTTTAAGGAACTGGAATACTTGCGATGGTTCTTGCTGCACGAACGGGCAAGTGTTTTTAAGGAAGACGATGATTGGTATTTGCTGGTCCACACAAAATGCAAGCATCTGCAGGATGACCATCGGTGCGGCATCTACGAGACGCGCCCGCAGATTTGTCGTGATTATACGACCGACAACTGCGAGTATGAAGAGGATTGGACGTACGAATTTTACTTGGAAACATCCGAACAGGTTGGCCAATACACCGAAGCCGTGATCCAAAAGAAAGGGCAGAGCATCCGTAGCCGAAAGCCTGACCCGCTGGCGGTGCTCGCTTAAGCGAGCACCGCATGGTTCCGCATTCCGCAATCCGAGTTCCACATTCCACTATGTCTGATCGTATCCAACCCCGAACGCTCAAAGGATTTCGCGATTTCCTGCCCGCGGCGATGATTCCGCGCGAATGGATCATCGAGACGGCTCGTCGGGTTTACCGGTCTTACGGGTTCAGCCCGATCGACACGCCAGCGCTGGAGCATCTGGAGATTCTTACCGGCAAAGGGAGCGACGAAACCGACAAGCAGCTTTACCGGTTTGAGGACCATGGTGGCCGACCGGTCGGGATGCGGTTTGATTTGACGGTGCCTCTCGCCCGATTCGTCGCCCAGCACATCGGACAGCTTGGCACGCCGTTCAAGCGTTATCAGATCGCCAACGTCTGGCGAGGCGAGAACACACAGCGGGGCCGGTACCGCGAATTCATGCAATGCGATTTCGACACCATCGGCACGACGTCGACCGTGGCGGATATCGAAACGGTGTTGGTCATCCACGACCTACTCACCGCAATCGGTTTCGACCGGTTCACTATCCGAGTGAACAACCGCTTGGTTCTCAACGGCCTGCTCGACCGCTTGCGGCTTAGCGACCAATCCGCCGCCATACTGCGAGCGCTCGACAAACTCCCAAAAATCGGCCCCGAAGCGGTTGCGTCGGAAATGGCCCGCACCGCAGGCGCCATCGCCGAGCAATCGCAGCAGGTGCTGCAACTGGCAAGTATCACGGGCGACAATGCCGAGATGCTTCAACGTGTGAAATCGCTTTTGACTGATAGCGAGATTGGGATGGCAGGCATCCGCCAGTTGGCCGAACTGCTGGAAGCTGTCACCGCCACGGGGATTTTACCGGAAAGGGTGCGGTTAGATTTCTCGATTGCCCGCGGACTCGACTACTACACCGGCATGGTCGTGGAAACATTCTTAGACGATCTTCATGACATCGGCAGCGTCTGCAGCGGCGGCCGCTACGACAATTTGACCAATCTTTACACCAATCAGCATCTGCCGGGCGTCGGGGCCTCGCTGGGCCTCGATCGGCTGCTCGCCGCGATGGAAGAACTCGGTCGGTTGGAGTCCACATCAACCTCGGCCAGCGTCTTTCTACCATTTTTCGATGCCGAGCGATTGGGCGACTATCTTCGTTTGGCAGCCCAACTTCGCAAGGCAGGCTTGGCCGTGGAACTCTACCCGGAGCCAAAAAAACTAGGCAAGCAGCTACAATACGCCAATCGCCAAGGTTTTCGCGTCGCCCTGATTATCGGCGGCAACGAATTTGCCGCGGGCGAGTGTCAAGTCAAAGATTTGGCCCACGGCAGCAGCCAAACCGTCGCTCTGGACGCCGAGGCATCCGAAATCATCGCTGCGGTGAAAAATCTTCTGGATTGAACTGTGTCAAACAGTTGGCACTCGATTGCTTGCCCGCTCATCGGCAAGTTGGATATCCATTGCGTTACAATGATGTTGGCTTCATTCTGCAATCCTCCGTGTGCTGCGTTGCAGCACGGCCATTTCGCAATCCGAATTCCGAAATCTGCAATCCCATCATGGCTCAGCGACACAACCACTACGAAGCGGCATTCGAAGCGTTCCTGCGAACGCATCGGGCAGCCTACGTGGCGGTGAACGAGCAGCGCCGGTGCCTGGTGCCGCGAGGCATCTTCAAGGATCAAGAGTCGCTCAAGAACCTCGATTTTATTGTGTCGCCGTCCGATTCGATCTCGCTGTTGGTCGACGTCAAAGGCCGACGCTTTCCTTCGGGCAATCGCCACAAGCAGTATTGGAAAAACTGGACCCGATGGGACGATCTCGAAAGCCTCGCACGTTGGCAAGATCGGCTGGGACCTGGCAGCAGTTCGCTATTGGTTTTTTCGTATCATGTCGTCGGGGATCGTGCCCCGGTGGCTGAGGAACAACTATTTTCCTTTCGAGAGCAAATGGTACGCATTCCTGGCGGTTCGAGTGGTGGACTACGTCCGTTTCGCGCGGCCCCTTTCTACCAAGTGGCAAACGGTGGCAATGCCCGCCAAACTATTTCGCGAAGCCGCTTTTCCGTTTCAGGATTTGCTTCCCGTGGTTGGCATGGCTGCTGTTTGACTGGGCTGCTGGTTGATTGGGCTGCCACAGCCGAACGGCCAGCTCTTGGCTAACCCATTGCCTGCAATTACAATGGACCTACGGAAAGCGTTCTCGCGTCGCTTGATCGTTCGCCCTGCATATCTTACCGGAGGCTTTCACATGGCATGGGGATTGGTGATTCTTTGTATTGTTCTCGGTTCCTTCGGAGCGTTACGGTCTAGTAACCGCCAGAAGGAGATCCGGCGCAGGAAGGATGAAGATGATTGAAGCGTGCGCGTATCGTACGCCGGAGTTTTCTCAGCCGCCGGGCTTGCCCCGGTGCGCGAATGCACCGCCGGGGCAAGCCCGGCGGCTAAGAAACGGGTTTTGCACTTTTTACTAGCAGCAATTGGTGTCGGTAAAATGCGGCCAACCGCGCAAAATCTGGTGAAGTCCATCACGATTTCCCAGACGCACGGAGGCCGCAAGTGGAACTTACTTCAACATTCATGGAATTGCTAGCCTTGTTTCATCCTGTATTTACGGCCCCAAGCACCGCAAATTGTGGACGCTCTTCCAGGACCTGATTGCCCTCGCCGCGTGATCCCCTAAAGTGCAACTCCTGCACCCACCGCTGGTAAGTTCGCCCGCGAACAATCGTAATGAGCTTGGAAACACCAGAACCAATAGCAGTCCCCAGTTTCAGGAGCCGCTCACGCTCTTCTCGCTTCAGGAAGATTCGTTTCTTGGGAACTCGCTGTCGGAGCATTTCGTTTTCGGCCTTCAAAAATTCTATTTGCCGGCGCAACTCATTTTCAGTACAACGGGCCAAGTAGGAGAGAAAAGGCGAAAACCAACCGGTCATGCGATGACATCCTATGTCACTGAAGTAGAAATCGAAGATGACAAACTTCTTGCACCGCTGAATCGGCGGCGATGCAGAGAAGAAACTCTTGGCTCTACAGGATGACAATTGTAGTCGAAGATAGGGGCAAATTGGGGGCAGTATTTGCCCATGTAAGCCCAGCATGGCTACAATGCTTTATCTACGTCAAATGAGCCTATCTTGAGCGAGAGTAACGACTTCCAACGCAAACAAAGCACATTCCCAATGAATTGAAATCGGATTCAAAATCCAGTGACCGCAAGGTTTTTATCTTGTTGCTGTTGGAGGCCGCACGAGGCTAGAATCAGTTTAGAGCATATCCGGAATTGGTATAGCGGCATGGAAGTGGACTGCCCTCCCCCCCGGACCCTCACCTAGGAGTGAGGGTTCGGGAGAGGGGGTTGGCAGACGTGCAAACGCTATCAGATATGCTCTGGGTGAGAGTGGCCGTAATTTCGACGTTTTATTGGAAAGGTTTTGTGATGCTCCGATACGCTGAATGTCCCGCTTGTCATTCCAAGCTGAAGTACAAAGGCGAGCGATCGTCCATCGTCTGTCCGAAGTGCAAAACGCGATTTGCCATCGCCTCGGATCTGCCCGCGCCTGTCCGCCAATCGTCTTTGCCCAAACGCTTGACGCCATCGCCTTTAGACATTCCAAGCAACGAACGTCACGAAAGCCCTTCGAGTTCGCAAGGCATGATAATCGGAATTGCCGTGGGGGTTATCACAACTATTACAATCGTCTGTGCCACCATGCTCCTGTCTGGAGGCGAGACGCCGCAACATCCGCATCCTGAACATGGTGATGAAACGGTCGTTGTAGCGGCCTTGGAACCTGTCCCGACTCATGTCACCGAACTGATCGAGCAACCGACTTCCGTGTTGAGCCAGCCAAGAAAGAATGCGCAACCTGAAAAAGTTATCGAGTTGCAACACTTGGACAACGAGGCTGAAAAGAGAAGCGATAAAACGGAACGTGTTACGCCAGAGCAAAAGCCAGATTCTCAAGAGTCTGTCGAAGCCACGACCAATCCCGAATTCTCAGATTCGATCAAGACTTCGCTTCACTATCAGTGGGAGGCTAGTCGAAGCCACGACTATGCGTTTCAGTTAGTGGTCGATCTGAAAGAAGGCAAAAAAACGATGCAAGGAAATTGCACATATACAGTCGGGAAAGTTGTTAATAAACCTACTGAAGAAGAGTTGACTGTCACGGGGACAGGATTTGTCGTATCGCAAGATGGTTATCTCGTGACGTGTGCCCACGTGGTCCAGGACGCCGCTCGTGTGAAGGTGGTTTTAGGCAAACGGGAATGGGAAGGGAAGGTCGTGGCGGTAGACCAAGTCCAGGACTTGGCGATTGTGCATGTCGTAGCCCACGATCTGCCGACGTTACTGCTCTCGGATGCCAGCGATGTTGAGCTGGCGGAACCTGTTCGTGTGATTGGTTTTCCACTGTCGAGTATGCTCGGCAAGGGGATCAAAATTACAAGTGGGACAGTCGCAGGCAGAACCGAAGAGGAAGAAGGCGGTGCGCGTAGTTTTCAGGTCGACGCCTTGGTAAACCCAGGAAATAGCGGTGGCCCGATTGTCGACGAACGGGGGCAGGTTGTCGGCGCAGCAAGCGCTTTGCTTTCGGGTATCCGGATTTCGGAGGTAGGTTTTGGAGTTCCAGCCGAGCAAGTTCGCCGGTTGCTCAAACGGGCAAAAATTTCTCCGACAGGAATCGCCAAGCCCAAGCCGCAAAGCGGTCCGGAGTTGGCAAAAATGGTCACTCCTGCGGTTGCATACTTGTAAGCGTTCTGTGAACAGCGTCCCAAAATTGCGCGCTATCCTAATAGAGGTGAACCATTCCCTTTATTCCAGGAACGAGCACAATGACCAATCGAAACAAATCCCAAGAGTCCCACTGGCGTGGCCTACTGAAACAGCAGTCCTCAAGCGGCTTGAGCATCGCGGCGTTTTGCCACCAGAACTCGATTACACAAACCAGCTATTATGCCTGGCAGCGTAAGTTCCGTGAGCAGCAAGCCTCCCCAGAGCAGGGGAGCCGTTCGACCAAGTCTCTTAAAACCAGTCGTAACGCCGTCCAGGGCACCCAACTGGTGCCTGTGCGGATCGAGGGGACGACACCTGCGTCCACGCTGCGTATTCACTTGCCGCAGCAGGGAGTCTTTGTGGATGTGCCTCACGGCACCGATTGTGAGACAGTGAAGGACGTATTGCAGGCGTTGCGTGAGGTGGCGTCATGTTGATTGTGCCATCCCAAATAAAAGTCTTCGCCGCGTTGGCTCCCACGGACATGCGTAAAAGTTTTTGTGGATTAATCGGTATCGTCGAAAAGGAGCTTGGCAAACAGATTGAAGACGGAGATCTTTTCTTGTTTTTCAACCGACGCCGCAACCGGTTGAAGGTACTCTATTTCACGGGTGACGGCACGATCATCCTCTACAAGCATCTTGAACGAGGAACGTTCGAGACACTACGTGGCGCCGACCATGGAGGGGCGATTGCATCCCCCGGTGATTACTTGACACTGCATGTGGACGACCTGCGATTGTTGCTGGAAGGCATCGAGCTATCGAGTGTCAAACGTCGCAAGTGGTGGCGTCGTGAGCAGGCAAAACAAATTACTCAATCGCCTTGGAAACCACCTTGACGCGCAACGTGAATTGTCGATAAATAAACATGTGTGTTCTACACCAACGGTGTGTGATCATTTGCCATTTCGTGACGCACCTTCAAGGACCGAAACGTTGTCGATGGAATCCGACAAACTCCGAAAAGAGATCGAAGTGCAGCGCGCCGAGATCGCACATCTCAAAAGGGTTAATAGCGAGCAACAGGCAACTCTTGAATCGTTGCAGAATCACATCGAGGTGATGCAAGAGCAAATCACCTTACTCCGTAAGGCACTCTTTTCTCCACGGCGTGAACGGTTTATCCCTTCTCCCGATCAAAAGCTTCTTTTTGATCCCGAGTCGATCGAGGGCAACGAGATTAGCGAGGATGACGAGGCGACCGACGAAGAAGAGCCAGACGATGAATCGTCTTCGAAACGCAAGAAACGCCGTAAGAAGCGCAAACGTTTTGAATTCCCCGAGTGCTTGCCGGTCCAGCGTTTTGAACACCCACTGCCGCCGGAAGAACTCGATTGTCCTTGTGGATGTGGCGGCAAGCGGACGGTGATCTCCGAGCAGATCTCACGGCAACTAGAATATGTTGAGTCTAGCGCCTACATCGCCGAGCACGTTCGGTTTACCTACGGTTGCCCTGTTAGCCGGGATGGCCAGCAGATCGTCACCAGCGAAAAGCCACCCAATATCAACGAAAAAGGGATATTTGGGGCCAGCACGTTAGCCTGGCTGGCACACGCCAAGTTCGAGCGTCACCTGCCCCTGTATCGTCTCCAGGAAGAGCTTCGTTCCACCACCACGATGTGGTTCAACCGCAGCGTGTTGAGCAACGCCGTGGTGCGAACAGGCGAGCGTCTGCTGCCGGTGTGGGATCTGATTCGCACCCAAGTACTGGATAGTTTTTATGTACGGGCCGACGAGACCACGGCCCGTGTCCTGCGTCCCGGGGCTGGGGCGACCAAGCTGGTTTATCTCTGGGCCTACGTTGGCGATGACCAGCATCCGTACCAACTATTTGACTATCGACTTGATCGATCCCGCGCAGGTCCGCGGGAAATACTTGATGATTTTCAAGGCGGATTATTAACCGACGGTTACAGTGTCTACACGTCCCTAGTCAAGGAATCGGATGGCCGACTTCTGGATCTGGGTTGTTGGGCCCATGCGCGGCGGAAGTTCGACGAAGCGTGCGCCGTCTCAACGCAGCCACTTGCGCACGAGGCGCTCGCTTGGATCTGGCAACTGTACGACATCGAGGATCGCCTGGCCGATGCCGATGTGGAAACGCGACGACAAGTGCGCATGCGCGAGTCGGTTCCCATTCTTGCCCTTCTGCACGATCGTCTCACCGAAGTGCAGCCGACGGTACGGCCTTCGACCAAGTTGGCCGAAGCGATCGGCTACCTGCTCAATCGTTGGAACGCGATGACGCGATTTGCAACCGACGGGCGCTATGCGATCGATAACAACATGGCAGAAAGAGTCATTCGCCCCTCGGTTATTGGAAGAAAAAATTACCAATTTTTTGGGAGCGATGCGGGTGGTCGCGCGGCATGCGTCTGGTACACGCTTATCCAGAGTGCTCGTTCTAATCATGTCCACGTCACCCCGTATCTCAACGATGTTCTCGTCCGGCTTCCTCAGATCGTTCCCGAGTACTTGCAGGTGGGCGACGCCCAAACCCCGTTCGAATCGCTTTCAAGGGACCAGCGTGAACAGCTCTCCGAGCTGCTACCTGACCGATGGCTCAAGGCACACCCTGAGCATCGCAGCGAAGATCGCCAGCGCGAACTTGATCAGGCCAACCAGCGCCGCCGCCAGAGGCGTGCTTCACGACGTCGGCTTGTCAAGATCTGAATTACGCTCCTGGCATGACGGGGTTCACAGAGCGCTAACGTTTAACGAATCGTAGCTAACTCAGAGTGAAAACTACTGCTGACCCTGAACGGTATAAAACACTATTTTCACCGGATGGGCTATCGGCTTTCAGCAAGAAAACCGCTGGACCAGGTGCATTTTCTGGCTGATAGCCGATAGCTGATAGCCGACAGCTTTCACTCTGAATAACTAACTGTCTCTGCAAAGGTTTTCGTTATTTTTGGTGCTGGTCGATGTTCAGGGCGTTTCTTTTTTCACTTTGACATCTTTTGCTTGATGACACGCGGATTGATTCGATTACGCCGGGGTTCGATTATCTCTTGTTGCATCTCCCAAATCAATCCGTCGTACCACGCTTGAAATGATTGTGGCGTTCGAGTGTCACATTCGGGCAATCGGCACTTGAGAATTTGAAAACATCCCGTAAACGAAAGTCGATCCGACTCCAGACCCATCGCCTCGGAGGTTTGGAACATCAAAGCGCGAATCACAAAGTGTGCGAGCGATAAAGCGTACATCTCCTGCACGACGCCTGCGAAGGTTTCGCTCCGCAAGTGCGCAGGCTTCGTGCAGGAACATAGCGCCACAGCCCTTCCACCGCGGTCGTTTCACCCCAAGAGAGCCGTTTGGAACACGATTGCCAGTTCTACGTGGCTAAGCCCAGCAGAGCAGGCCACGATTATCCTTCCCCAATTGGACAGCGCCACTTTGGACGAAGCTAGCCTGACTAAGTGCTTGCTACCCATTGTGCTTGCATGGTTCTTCTGAGAATGTTCTTCAGGGAATTTCGTGGGAGGATGTTCAGGGGACGGGTGCTCCGAGCATCATGGCATCATGTAGGGACTTTTGAAAATAGCCCGGCGATTTATCGCTGGGTTGGCGGTGGGATATGTCGGAGAGTCCCGTAGGGACGGCTGAAGGTTGATTGGCTGGCTCCGGCTTGCATCTATTGTTGTGATTCAGCCGTCCCTACGGGACTGGGAAATACTCGACATCGTCAACCCAGCAGTAAACTGCTGGGCTATTTTCAAAAGTCCCCACGGGACAAAAAAGCTGCTCGTTCGTCGCGATCTGCCACGAAAATTCCTGAAGAACCCTTTGCGTTCAACAGGATCATTGATGGCACGTCGGTCCGGCCTACATGACTACTATATTCCTGGCTGGCCGCTGAATACCGAATCACGGCTCGGCGATGACTTGGCCGTCATGACGATTGGCCCGAAACTGGTGGATGTTAATGTCGACATCGAAACTAACCGATTCCACATGACCATCGCAAAACGCCATGTGGGCCCCGCCCGGGTGAGGGCTTCCGAACCGGAAGAGATAGAATGTTTGGTTACTACCACTACCAAATTCGAAAGGCTCAGGCTTCCCGAGCGTGTCTTGCATCGGAAGAAATGACGCAGAGCGGTGCATGTCGTCCGAGACGCCCGTTGTCCAACCTTTATCATCACCGAAGGAAAGATAGCCAGATTCTTCGTAACTTTCAGGGTTCAGATATTTTTCACCAACCGCGTACGTATTCGAGCTGCCATCGGTGATGTGCTTGAAGCTAATTCTGCTTCGCTGAAACGAAACGCCATTGACTGTGTCGGTTTCGGGCGTGTCGGTCCAATAGGTACCCCTGGCCCTGTAATCCGGTCAGGAACTTGACCTGCTAGCCTAGGGTTGCAACTCCCTATTACACCTCCATTTTCGGAATTACACCAACCACGATAAACGTCTACTTCAGCTAAGTTTGCCGGACCCCTACTGTTCCACTGTGCGGCAAAGTGCAAATCTCCGGCGTTTGCCGCGTAGTCGCTTTTGCCTATTAACGAACCCTCCGTCGGGTTGCCCACCTCTAGGTAGTTCCCGTTGATAATACTCCCTTTCCGACCGACTTTGGGAACGGCGCGGGGCGACGAGCGGGCGAGGGAGTTGGCTTGTTCGGTTTTCTGTGGTGGGTCGGCGTTGTTGCGCCGCAGCGCGCGTACCTCGCCTTACGTTTACGAGTTGTTTTCGGTTTTTGCGTCCGTTCCGCGTCAGCCTCCTGAGGTTTTTGCCAGGATCGTTAAGTTGTGACAGAACACGGCGCTGCCAACGGCGGACGTGAAATTCTTAAAGCCGCGAAAACAACAGCGAGCCAGGCGAAATGCTCGCTTTAAGCACGAGATCGTGCCTTCGATTCCGGCGCGCCACTGCTGCCAAATGCCCATCATCGTGTCGCCGAAATCTCGCGTCCGCCGAGGCACGCCCAGGTAGTCGACCTGTTCTTCCAATTCCTCGTAGGTGTCCTCGTCCGGACAGAAGCCCATGTCCGCGGCGACCGTTTTGGGCCGGCTACCGTACTTCTCTTCGTGTCGTTCGAGTACCGTCTCCAGGAGTTCGCTGTCGCTTACATTCTTCTCCAACACAACGTAATCGGTAATGAACTTCTCCTTCGACTGTGTGAGCAGCACCTTGTGACCGAATTCGACTGGCTTGCCACGCCGTCCACGCATGATCAACTCCGCATGAGATTCAAAAATGCTGAACACTTTGTCGGCATTTGGAACCTGCTCTCGATCGAACGCGCGGCGCCGAGCCACTTCGGCGACCTGCCGCATCACCGGCAAACGGTTCGCCAGCGACTGGGCAATCGTCGCCAACTCGACACACGTCGAACGTTCGGCCCAAGCGACGAATTGTTCCGCTTTTTCCAGAGCTTCCTCGACCCGGACGATCAGCGTCTTCATATTCTGGCGGACCTGGCGGAGACGCTTTTTGTTCGTGCTATTCGAGTAACGCGTGACGAAAAGATGCAGATTTTTGATCTTCTTCGCGTGAAATCGCCAAGGACAACGGAGTGGGTCGAGTTCTCGACCAGTCGACATTTCTCGGGCAGCCACGCGATAGACGTCCCACAGCAGGCTGGAGTCGGTCGGCCAGTGAATATTGCATTCGGTGACGGTCGTGTCGGTTCGCACATGTTCCAGGGAGACCGTTTCTTCGGCGACGACGCCGAGGGCCAATAGGTGATTGATCCGTTCCCAAGTCTCGGGCTGAATCGCGCGAAATGCCTTGTTCAGCAGCGTGAAGTCGATGGTCGGCTTTTTCAGCAGGCGGCAAAACCGCTGCAAGGTTTCGCTTTCGGCAATCCGGATCGACGCTTCCCGATAGTCGAGTCCTTCCCGTTGCAAGACGAGGATCGCGCGAAACAGGTTTTCGCTGGTGAAGATCGGCTTTCGGCCGCGTGCCGACGTCGTCTGGCTGAGCTGTTCGAGGTCGCGATGGACCACATCGAGAATCGCGGGCCGGCTGTCCAGCAACTGGCCGAGCGTTTTGTACTCGTCACGATAATCCCGTACCGTTTGGTTGTCGGCCTTCTCGTTGGCCCATCCAAAATCGAGAATCGCTTCAGCTTTCAAACGCATCGCCCGCTTCTCCTTGGGTAAAATGGCTCTTTGATTCGTTCTGTTTTCAATAGGATAACGATGCGTCTTTTTCTTGCTACACCAAAACCGGCCCGCCAGACGAATTTCACAATATTCTGATTTGGGAAACAGGAACTAGGTAAGGATTTCTTCCCGCTACAAAGGGTTGGGCGCCCGAGCGTCGCGAGGGACAATTGATAACGGCAATCGGATTGGCCAGCATTTCCAGCGCCCCTGCTATTTGCTCGAGCGTGACCTCATCGGGATTGCCGTCAGAAGGCAAATCGTGCAGCGCCTGCTGCTCCATGTACGGCAATATATTGTAGAGCCATCCACCGGGTTGATCCCCTCCCGTTCCCCGATCAGGATCACCAAGCCAAAATGCCCCCCAGCCCCCGGAGGGGAAGTGGCCCGTCGACGATTCGTGGTTCAGCCAACCGAGGGCAAGCTGCTTGAGGTTGTTTTTACACGAGTTCCGGCGCGCAGCCTCTCTGGCGGCCTGGATCGCCGGAAGCAGCAACGCGACCAGAATTCCGATGATCGCGATCACCACCAGTAGCTCAACCAGGGTAAACGCCCTGGGCGTAGCCGACGTGCGGCTTTGGTTCTTGACGACGGCTTGAGAGGTCCTGTCCATCACTTTTACTCCATAACGGTGGTTCGAGTGTTGCCCCAATTACTATTGATAGCTTTCATCCTCAGAGACAAGCAGGCGATTGCGAATGATTACCACTCGGCAAAGACAAGCCTGTCGCGAAGGGCCGATCTGCAACCCACATTCGCAACTGTTCCTCTGGCAAGCGTGCGTCTGTGTAACAAAAGGACAAGATACAGACCGGCTATCGGCAAGTCATTGCAACCTGAATTGTCCACCAATTCAATACATTACTTCGGATTTTGCAAGAATTTTGGCTCCCGCATCATTAGCATTTCAGGGGAAACTACCTCAAAACCGGTCAAAATAGAGATTTTTTGTGCAAGATTGAAAGCACGGTCATCCAAGAAAATTCCTTGGGCTCCAATGGACGCCCCCCCTCCGACTCGACGCCGGTGGTCGAGTGGTCCGTGAGGAAGAAACTCCGGTCAAATACAGATATGAAGACCTCTCTGACCAAGGAGGTGAAGTCGGGGTTTTGTTTTGGCCCGTGCCGGCAGATGGCCATGGGTGGAGACACGGAGACACAAGGTTCTCTTCCCACTAACCGGGATTTCTCCTCATTCGTTGATTCATGGTGACGAGGGGGTATAATACCCAGTTAGTCGTCGTTGTTTTTCTGATTTTCCCATCCATCGAGTAGAGGCACCCGATGACTTCAATTCTGCGCCATTGCCGTCCGTTGTTCGCGGCCATCATTCTTCTGCTAGATACCCGCCTGTCTGTCTGTAGGTTGCTGGGGGTTCTACTGGTTGCACTGCTCGCTGTTGGGGAGGCGGCCAGCGCTCCCATCCAGGGGACGCTCCGGATTCATCCGACCAACCCCCGCTATTTTACGGACGATTCCGGAGAGGCTGTCTACCTGACAGGCTCCCATACCTGGGACACACTCCGTGACTTCAAACCTCTGACGCCTAGCCCTAGCAACTCGAACTTCACCAACTACTTGGATTTCCTCGAGGAGAAGAACCACAACTTCATCCGGCTTTGGACATGGGATGTAACTCAGTTCCAGTGGAAGACCACGAACTTCAGAGCGGATGAGGTGACGCCGTTTCCTTGGCCACGCAGCGGAGCCGGCAATGCCAACGATGGCAAGCCGAAGTTCGATTTGAGCCAATTCAACCAGGCCTACTTCGACCGACTCCGATCTCGGGTCGAGGAGGCCGGCAGCCGCGGGCTCTACACCTCGGTCATGCTCTTCGAGGGATTTCACCTCAATGCCTTCCCACGGGAACATCATCCCTTCGACAGCGACAACAACATCAACGGCATCAATGGGGATCCTAACGGAGACGGAAATGGGCTGGAGATTCACATGGGCACGATCCCCGCGGTCACCGCCTTTCAGGAGGCGTACGTACGAAAGGTCGTCGATACGGTGAACGACTTGGACAATGTGCTTTATGAGATCGCCAACGAGAGCGGCTCTTCCTCCACGCAATGGCAATACGACATGATTAACATGCTCAACAGTTATCAGTCCGAAAAACCCAAACAGCATCCGGTGGGAATGACCTTCCAGGCTTTCGACAACAGCACCCTCTCTGCGCTGCTGAACAGCCCGGCCGACTGGATCTCCCCAGGCAGAAATTCCGGCGGGGACTGGGTGAACGACCCGCCTGCCGCGGACGGCTCGAAGGTCATCCTGACCGACAGCGATCATATCATGCCGCTAGGACTCGGTCATGATTGGATATGGAAGAGCTTCAGCCGCGGGCTGAACCCGATCTTAATGGACGACCTGAGCGATTTCCTCGAGGGGCATCCCAAGTTCGATGTAGGTCAAGAGGAGGTGGAGGCCCGGCTCGCGATGGGCTTTACGCTCTCTTACGCACAAAGGGTCGACCTGGTCCGAATGACCCCAAGCAATACGCTCTGCTCCACGAGTTACTGCCTTGTTGATCCCGGCTCGGAGTATCTTGTCTACCAGCCGGGAAGCGGAGCCTTCGACGTCACGCTCGCGGAGGGTGACTATACGGTCGAGTGGATGCATCCGAAAACCGGCGTCACCACGTCGGGAGGAACATTCGCCGCCGGGAGCGGCGATCACAGCTTCACGGCCCCCTTCGGCGGAGATGCGGTGCTTTATCTCAAGTCGGAAGGGTCTCCGCTGTCTGGGGCAACCATGAATTTGGTGGTCAATGGCGAGTTTGAAAACCCTGCTTTCACCCAAACATTTGGCGGTGCCTTTGATTTGCCGAATGAGACGACGGTGCCGGGTTGGTCGAATGCCAACCCGAATACTTCGACCACCGTTTTCCAGGGAGAAACGCTAGTATTCGGGGAGACGCTAGAGATTTGGGGCCAAGGTCTTCTCGGCGAGCCGACTACCGGCTCCGACGGAATTGTTATCGGGCATCATGCCGAGGTGCAGGTTTTGGATACCGTGGTAGGGGCCGACGGCCTCACGCAGTCGTTTGTAATCCCGACCGGTTCCTCCTCGGGAACGCTTCGCTTCGATCAATGGGATCGCAATGCCAATGGAAATCTGGTGGTTCGCGTCGACGGCAGCCTGTCGGGTTCGCTACTGGATGAGACCATTGCCCAATCGCTGAGTAGTTGGACAGCCCGGACGTTTGCCGACTTGGCCGTTGTGCCGGGAGAAATGGTGACGCTTTCCTTTTCGGCTGTCTTATCGGCGGGGGCAATTGGCCAAGTATTTCCGCATGTCGACCAGGTGAGATTTGAGGTAAGTATTCTGGGCGATTTTGATGGCGATTTCGACGTCGACGGAGCCGACTTCCTTGCGTGGCAGCGCGGTGAATCACCCGATCAGATGAGTTCTTCCGACTTGGCCGACTGGAAGGCCAACTTCGGCATCTCTCCATCGATCGTTGCTGCGTCGGCGGCCGTGCCGGAACCGGCCACCGGCACCCTCCTCCTGGTAACTTGCGGACTGCTACAGTGGTGGCGTCCCCAGAACCTGGGGCGATCGGCCTCATCTTGTTAGTTGTAGGCTGGAACGTGCGGTTGTGCAGTTCCGGCATCAGACTACGCACTGCAGGAACAGCGCTGTGCTCAATTCCGGTCTACCTGCTGCGTGCCTTATTACGGTGCTTGGCGACCTGTACTACTAACGATCAATGTAACCGTTCTCGGGATGGAAGAAAAATGAACCACGAAGAGCCTAGCAGCAGCATAGCCGCAACCAAAGAAAAATAGCCACAAAAAACACGAAAACCACAAAAATCATGGCCCGCGAATCACGCGAATTGGCGCAAACGAATCGGGAGGATGACAATCATTGACATTCGCGCGATTCGCTAGCCTTATAATTTCTTTTCGTGATACTAACGATTCAAATCTTCGCGCCTTGCGCAAATTTATACAGAGCCGTAAATGTAAGTCCCATGAGTGAAAGGAGATAGATCAAGCATGCTTTTCAAGGAATTGAACCGCGGAGTACGCGGAGATCGCAGAGAAAATCCCTGAAAAAAGACCTCTGCGATCTCTGCAAGACAAACCCGTAAAAGCTTGTTATTTTGACACACTTTTTGGAAGTCGAAACCGCTGGTCGACGCTAATACTGCAGCGCAGGGTTTAATCACAAAGGCACGAAGAGCACGAAGAATGATAGAGGAATACTGCAAAAAACAAGAAAGTAATCAATCCATGCCAGCCCAACAATCTCTAAGAAGATTCAATTGCTTGTTCGAGAGGTTGGAACTGCTTTCTCCCTACTTACATGTTTTCTTTCTTTGTGTCCTTCGTGCCTTGGTGGTTTAACTCTGTGCTATAATACGAATCGATGAAAGTAAGGAAAAACAGGTTTGAGATCAGCGTTTATCCGTGTTCATCCGTGGTTCCTCCTTTTTTGTTTTGGTTGCGGCCAACGGCTGCGCTAGGATCTCTGCGGTGATAAAAAAGAACCTGACATTTTGGTTGCGGCTTTGCTGCGCTGGGCTCTTCGTGGTTCAATCTTTTTCATTCAGTGAACAGCTACCAATTTAGTTCTCCAAGAATTTTAATGGCTATTGCTGACTGTGGCGATGAAGAAGCCTCATTTCAACTCCCGGCTTTGCCGGGGGATGCCTTCGGGAAAATGTTGCCTTTGGGGAAAATGCTCTCGGGGAAAAGTCCTGCTTGATGGAGTTGGGGACCTCTGACGCGACCCCCTCGGCAAAGCCGGGGGCTGAGATTGCGGCTTTGTAGTTCTCCTTGCCACACCAAAATCTAGCCACTAAAATTCCTGAAGAACCAAAAAAGAGCAAGCGACGGGCCAAGAAATTTCGGCTCATGACCAAGCAGAAGCGACAGAAGAAGAAAGAGCTGGATGGGAAAATGACATGCACGGAAGTCTATGCCATCGCAGGCTGATGCCCTTTCGTAACCCGCGACTCACTGAACCGGCGGTAATAGGAGCGGAGCACTGGCCACGGGTAATTGAGAGGTGGTGACTGGCAACTCCTGGGATTGCGCGTGCGGTAAAGTCACGACCGCTGGAACGCCCGTTGCTGGATAACTTGGCATCGGGCTATACGGCGTAGGCAAGATGCCGTCATCGACCTTCGGCCGCTGGGCAATCTGCGTCGGTTGTTGGCCAAGCTGAGCGAGCAAAGCTTGGGCTGGTTGCATTTGTGGATCAATGCGACTTGCCGTCCTCAGGTACTCAGCGGCCTCGATTTGACGCCCTCGCTGATTAAGCAAGAAACCCAAGTTATAGTTCGCAATGGCAGGAGGGTGGACTGCTGAAAGATGGGCCAGAGCTTCGTTGTTTCGGTTCAATTCCGTTAGCACCTTGGCGATATTATTTCGGTAAAGGGGCCTTTGTGGTTGCAACTGGACAACTTGCTCAAGCAAAGCCAACGAAATTTGCAGATTGCCATTGCGAGCATGGCAGAGTGCCAAGTCATTCAGCACCGAGGGATCTTGCGGATGGGCCGTTGCAGCTTGCCGGTAGAACTGCTTCGCCACATCGAGTCGACCCAGACGGTCTTCGAGCCGCGCCAACCCTAACAGTGCTGGTAGATTTTCGGGGTCGACGACGATTGCCTTTTGGTACATCAACCGTGCCTGGTTATCGTTGCCCGTCCGCTCGCTTACCTCAGCCATCGACACATAAAGCTGCGGATTCGGAGGTCCATCTTGATAACCCAACGAAATCGGATCCAACTGGTTGGAAACGCTCGGCGAGGAGGCCGTGGCGTTTTTGACGCCGGTTGCTGCCGCAGCGCCTGGCGAAAACATCCTGGCAATCGGATTATTTTTCAAAGCCGCAGTCAGCCGCTGGGTGGGCGAGAGAGTCGCTGAGGGCACCATGCCGGTCGGACTAGCAGCCACCATCTGGTTCTGGCTAGGCGGCATCCTCTGGGCGAGCATTCCTCCCGTCGTCGGACCCCCAAAGCCGCCTGGGCTGGTACATCCGGCCGTAATCACGACCGCTACGATTAACAAAAGCATGTCCCTACGCACGTCACTTCCCTCCCTGACTCGTATGCAGTTACCGGCTATCCAATCAGCCGCGTTGTTCTCACTTCTCAGCAAGTTATTTAGTTTCATGCCTCAGCTAATTGCTCTCTTCCGAGCCACCGGTATCGACCGGCAAAACGGGTGGTAGTCGGTTTGCTTGGTAACCAGTGAACATCGCATCGACCGCACTAGCCGAGTGCCCTTCGGCTACCAAGTGCGTATCGGTGACATTGGTCCGCCCAGGCGAAGGACTCATCGCAGCAGTGTACCGATGGATCGAGTCAATCCGCACGGCTGTCTGCGTCTCGTTCAGCCCTCGCTGCACGAAGATATCACGACGATGCATCGGCGTTTGAGTAAGAATCCATTGCACCTTCAGCTTACCTGCCTCGGTTAGCTGATTTGTATCGGCATCGAAATGGTGTTTCCCAAGCAAGTTCTGACGTCGCCAACCATTGTTGATCATCGCCTCGTACATCGAGTTTACACTGAGGCGCGCGGGCGGTATCAGCGGCTTGGGCCAAACCGAGTTCCACATGTAGGCCGATTTATACCACTGCCCGAAGGTTTGCGAATTGCATTGGTTGCATTGTTGTCCACGTGCATCATGCATACAGGAAATCAGTACGACAAACACCAATACGAACTGGCTGGGTCTCTTCATGATCTCGTTTCCTAACTCTCGGTAGTCGTAGAATTCTGCCGAATCGCAACGGGAGCGATCAACAGGGGACTTGCAGCGAGATGCTCGACTTCTTGCGACCGATGACACATCAAAATGCGAGCGCCGCAACACTTGCCGAGCCTATCGCTACCGTCGTCAGTATCGACAGGCTCTAACGTTTGGCTGCGTTACTTCTGTTGGAACCAGACTAGTCTACGCTACTTGCCTATTTCACGGAGCTTCAGCAATTAGCCATCAGCGGCCAGCTATCAGCAAGAGAAAATCCCCAAACATTGACGTAAAATTCTTCTGGCTAACCGCTAAAAGCTAACTGCTGATAGCTGCTATTGTGCCCCGCCCATCGATGGGAATAGTTCGTTGATCATGGTGATAGCAGCCGGGCCAACGAGCACAATGAAAATCCCTGGGAAAATGAAAAGCACCAGTGGAAAAATGAGTTTTACCGCTGTCTTGGCAGCTTTTTCCTCTGCCAACTGACGTCGTCGGGTACGCATTGAGTCGCTTTGCACACGCAACGCTTGCCCCACGCTGGAGCCAAATTTGTCGGCTTGGATCAGAATGGCTGCTAGCTGCTTCAAGTCGTCGACGCCTGTGCGGGCTCCCAGATCGTGCAAGACATCGCCCCTAGCCCGACCCATCTGTAGCTGCAAATTGCAAAGCGAAAACTCCTCGGCAATGATACGATACGTTTTCTGCATTTCCTCGGAGACTTTGCGCATTGCCTGATCGAGACCTAAGCCTGCTTCGACGCATACGACCATCAGATCAAGCGCGTCGGGCAGCCCAAAGAAGATATTGTCTTTCCGACTCTTGGTGATAAACCACAGCACGATTTCCGGCAAAAAGAACATTCCCAAGGAAATCAGCGCCGTGTACATGAGCGTATCGAAGTCATATCCACGAGTAAAAAGCAGGGTGCCTCCACCCAGCAGAAACCCTCCAGCAAATCCCAGCGTTTTCAAAGCCTTAAAAGTAACCGTGGCGGTTTCCGTTCGGAAACCAGCTTGATTGAGTTTCTGTCGTGCCTTGCTAAGGTCTGCCTCTGTTTTGGGCTGCAGCGGTGCCGAGAGAGCAGGGGCTGCCTTTTCCAAAACCTTCGCCATCGCGCCGGTCTTTTTGACGTCGCGCAGCAAATCTCCTTTGCGTGCGTTCGGCTCCCGATATTCATCCAGTCGCTGCTCGGCGCGTGGCTTGTTCCCCGACATTTTTTCAAGCAACCACCACGCCACGACAGCCACACCGGCAAATGCTGCCAGTTGGATCATCAAGGTGGGATCCAGTATTCCTGCAATCGGTAAAATCATATCAGACTCGTATATTCACGATTTTTCGGATAACCAGGGCGCCAACTATTTGCGTCAGGATGCCGCCAATCAGCATCTTTTTGCCAAGGTCATCGGTAAACAAAAGCATCAGATATTCAGGATTCATACGGTAGACTGTCACAAACAGCACGGGAGGCAAAGCCAACAGCACGATCCCCGAAAGGCGTCCTTCGCCAGTCAGCGCTTGCACTTGTCCCCAAATTTGGAATCGCTCACGGATCAAATGGCCAATCTTGTCGAGAATCTCCGCCAAGTCGCCACCCGTTTGTCGTTGCAAAATGACTGCTGTGACAAAGAATTTCAGATCCAGATTGGGTACCCGATGGGTCATGTTCTCCAATGCTTCTTCGAATGGCAGGCCAAGATTTTGTTCTTCAAAGACACGTCCGAATTCTTCGCTGATCGGAGCCGACATTTCACCTGCCACCAGCTTAAATCCGGAAGCCAGGCTGTGGCCCGCTCGCAAAGCACGCGCGGTGAGTTCCAAGGCCTCGGGCAATTGTGAGGCAAATTTCTTCAGCCGTCTTTTTCGTCGAAACGACAGCCAGAAATAGGGCAAACTGGCAAAAGCAACACCTATAAGCGGAGCGATGCCTGCGTGCAATCCGACCGCGGTACACACTGCCCAAGCGGCGAAACCAGTACCGGCACAAGCAGCGACGAACGTCGACATCGACATCGAGACATCGGCCTGCTCGAACATCAGTGTCAGATTAAACCATTTGGAGATCGCGTTGCTCAACGCTCCTTGTTCGCCATGCACCTTCGCAAGTAGCTGAGCGGCCTCGGACAGACTGGACGGATCCGAAGGGTCGCCCTTGCCTGTCAGCGTACTGAGCCGATCTTCCATCTGGGAGATGGTCTTGTCACGAAAGAGCATCGCGATACCCACGAACAGGGCAATAACCCCAAAGAACGCTGCACCGATAATCAGTTGACTGGAAACCATAATTGTCTCAGGATGTTATCTTTGTTTCAGTAGTTCAAATACGCTTCGTAAACCGTAGCCGGATTCGCAAGAATTCGGAGACTACCGAGCTAAAAAGCTGTTAGCAGTTAGCTATTAGCGGTTAGCCAGAGGGAAATCTCGAAGTTTCTTGCATAATTCTTCTGGCTAACAGCTAATTGCTAATTGCAAAACGATAGCCTTTACTTGATCAATCTCGCAGCATGGTTCGTTCGCGGAAAGCGCTGGCAGGTAGACGAACGCCATTTGCTTCTAAACGAGGAATAAAGCTCGGTCGCACGCCCGTGGATTGAAAATGTCCCACGGCTCGGCCATTCTCGTCCACGCCCTCTTGGTTGTAGACAAAGATGTCCTGCATAATAATCGTATCCATCTCCATGCCGAGAACCTCGGTGATTGCCGTTACTTTTCGCGGACCACCCGAGAGCCGGTTGACCTGGACAATGAGATCCACAGCGCTAGAAATCTGCGCCCGCATCGCGCGAATGGGCATCTCGAAACCAGCCATCATGATCATTGTTTCCAAGCGGGCAATTGCATCGCGTGGTGTATTGGCATGGCAGGTGGTCAGTGAACCATCGTGCCCCGTGTTCATCGCCTGGAGCATGTCGAGCGTCTCGGGACCTCGGCATTCGCCAATGATGATACGGTCGGGACGCATACGTAAGCAGTTCCGCACCAAATCGGTGGCCGAGATCTTACCTTTGCCTTCGATGTTCGGCGGCCGCGTTTCCAGCCGAACGATATGCGACTGTTGCAGCTGCAATTCCGCTGCGTCTTCGATCGTGACGATTCGGTCTGCATTGGAAATAAAGCTGGAGAGCGTATTGAGCAACGTTGTTTTACCCGAACCGGTACCACCGGAAATGATGATGTTCAGGCGCGCCTTCATCGCCCCTTCCAGCAGCATCACCATCTCGGGCGTTAAACTCTTATAGTTCAGCAAGTCTTCAAGCTTGAGCGGATTGGAGCCAAAACGCCGGATCGTCACGCTCGGTCCGTCCAGCGCGAGCGGAGGTATAATCGCGTTCACACGCGAACCATCGGTCAAACGCGCATCGACCATCGGGCAAACTTCATCCACGCGACGACCAACCTTCGAGACAATCCGATCGATGATTTGCATAAGATGCTTGTCATCGCGGAATGAAATCGACGATTTGACCAACTGGCCACTCTGCTCGACATAGATGTCCTTCGGCCCGTTAATCATGATTTCGCTGATGCTTGCATCTTTGAGCAGCAATTCCAGCGGACCCAAACCGAATGTTTCGTCGAGCACTTCGTCGATCAAGCGATCACGTTCGTTGCGATTCAGAAACGTGTCTTCGGTATCGCATAGATGCTCGACTACCAATCGAATCTCACGGCGCAACACATCGCCTTGCAAATCGCCCACGTGAGACAAGTCGAGCTTATCGACCAACTTGGAGTGGATGCGCTGCTTGAGTTTTTCGAATTCCGCGTGCTTGTCTTGTGATTCTGTCGCAACTGCGCTGGTCATCAGGTCGTTCATCGTTTTTTTATCCTTGGTCGCCGACAGGAATCAAAGGTTGACTCGACTTGTTTTATTCTTTGTGCGTAACTAGCAGGTGGATAGTGGTTCCAGATTTAGCCTCCGGCGCAAGCCGGAGGTTCATTAGCGACTTATCCGCATCCCTGAAATCCCACGGCTTGCACCGAGGGCTAAGTTTTGAATTATGATCTGCTGTAAGGGGACCTGCGCGAGCGTAGTACCCACAAACGGTGGTTAAGGCGAGCGGCAATAGAGGATTTACCAGAATACTAGCACGACGCGCAAGCGAGTGTGTGCTAGACCCACTTGCTTGCGCTGCGTGCTGGTATTTTTATTCTGCCGCCCACCTAGTGCTTGGTAAATACTCATCTGCCGACGCGCCTAAAGACATATTTCAATTCACAACGGCTTCGTTGCTTCATGCAAACATAGCTCACGAGAACCCGCGAGAAGTAGATCAACCAGCATCAGTCAAATCGAGGGCAGCAATCGGCCTATGGCCCGCCGGATGCACGAATTTTGCCGATTATGCCAGCGAGGATCGGGAAGAGAGGACAGTCAGACGCGAGTATTAAGACGCGCGTTGAGATCGCGAGGAACACTATAACCACCTGCAACTCGCGCCTCGCGCCTCTACTACTTCTTCGCAGGCCAAAGGTTCAGCCAACGGCGACCACTGGCGGATTCATCGTCCTGCGGCTCAGCTCCCGTCAGGGCATCGGCCAATTTGCAAATTGCTTGGGTGATGGTTGCCTTCGGCGCTTGCTCAATAAGCGGCACACCGTTGTTGCGTACCTCAACCATAACTCGGTAATCGTTGGGAATCTGCCAGTAGATGTCGCTGCCGATCGTCTCTTGCGCTTTTTTCAGGCTGATATGACCGTTTTCTTTCCCCGAGCGATTGACAACGATTTTTATTTTGTCTCTCAATTTGGGCTGGTCGTTAAAGACCATCATCAATCGGACCACGTTGCGCAGACAAGGCAAATCGAGTTGTGTTACCATCAGCACGTCGTCCGCCTCTTCAAAGGCAAGGAAGTCGAGTGGCCCAAAGCCTTTCGACGTATCGATCACGACATGCGTGAAGGACGTTCGCAAAAGACCGATAATACGCTGGAGGCTTTCTCGTGTAATGAACTGAGCATCTTGAAGTTGCACAGGACGGGAAAGCAGATGTACGCCCGAGGCGTGCCTCGCCAGTGATTTTTTTAACAGCGTCAAGTCGAGACGATCATAATTCTGAGCGATGTCGGCGAGCGAGTACTCCGGAATGGTATCCAGAAACACATCGACGTCGCCCAGGGCTATGTCAAGATCGATGAGCACCACCGTATGCCCAGGTTTCTCGGCCAGTGTGCAAGCCAGATTCACGGCAATGCTCGATGTGCCGACACCGCCGGTCGCACCGGCAACGCTGATAACCTGGCATCCTCGGGCCGTTGTGTCGTCACTGCCCGTTTGCTGGCGCTTCACACGTTGCAGGGCCACCATCAGATCTTCCGGCTTCAGCGGCTCGGTAAGAAATTCCTTGGCGCCAGCTCGCATGGATTCGAGAATCAAACGCCCATCGGTCGTGCTACTGGAAACAAGCAACGTGCAATCGGGAGCACTGTTCACAACCTCGGCCACTAGCTCCGTGGCTCGCGACGGATCGCTGTCCATCGCAATAAAACCAATATCCGGCTTCGTTTGCTCGACGACATCGGCAAAAAAATCGTAACGAGAGCACTCTGCCTCAAGCCAGACGCTGTCTAGCGCCAACAGAACCGTTTTGAGGTCCTCCCGCGTAGCATCATTAGGATCGACAATCGCGATTCGAAGTACGCCGGTCATACGATGTCTTCCCAAGTTGGTTACATGTGGTGCATTCACTCAGCTAGTTAGCCGCCGGGCTTGTCCCGTCGCGTGAGTGTCCCGGCGCTGCACTTACGCACCGGGACAAGCCCGGCGGCTAACCGGGTGCCTACGCACCACTGATCTCTGCTAGCGTAGCTTATTTTTCGATGTCGTAGCCGATGGGCCCGATGAGGCCTGGAGTGTTGGTGCTACTTTTGGGAAGATTCTGATAAGCTGCCTGATATTGCGGGTTAGTCGTGTTGGCCGGCGCGGTGCTGTTTCCTTGGCTGCTAATTCCTTGGCTGATGTTTCTTTGACCGGACGGCGAAGGAATCACAGGCCCGGCCTGGGGGGCAGGTAATCTCGTGCCCGATCCATCATTGGCAGGCGGTAAAACCGGCTCTGTCGGCTGCGGAATCGACATCTGCAGCGAAGGTTGCTCTGTTCCAAGGCTTGGGTCGCCTGCTGCTGAGTCGGTAGCCATGACAGGCAAGCCCTGAGGTGCCAAGCCGGCTGGGTAGTTGCTTCCAGCAGCGCATCCAGCATTACAACCGTTGCCGCAAGAACCTTGACAGTTCGGTCCGCAAGGGCCACAGGAGGGCATCTCCAGATGTCCGTTGAAATAGAGCTGGCTATGGCTCGGCGAGACACTTTCCATCCCCGGGCCACAGGGTGGCACTTCGTGCGGTTCGAGGCCAGTGACAAGCTCGGGCGTGACCATGATCAACAGCTCGATTTCGTTGACCTCTTCTTCGACCGATCGGAACGCCGCGCCGATGTAGGGCAAGTCGGACAAGAATGGTAGTCCTCTACTTACAGAATCAACACGGGTTTGAATTAAACCGGCCAGAGCCAACGTCTGGCCAGCTTTCATCTCCACGGCTGTGTCAACTTTTCGAACCCTCAAAGCCGGGACAGAAAACGAATTGAGAATCACACTGCGAGTGTCGTCGATTTCGCTTACACGTGGTCGGACTTCCAGGCGGATATTCCCATTACCAAGCACGATCGGCACAAAATCGATCTTCGTACCAAAATCTTTGTATTCGATCGTGCTCTGGCCTAGCCCAGAGGGAACAATGATAGGAAACTCGCCTCCAACGAGAAATTCTGCCGGCCTACCACTAATGGCCACGATCGTCGGATCAGCCAATATCTTAGCCACATTGTTTTGTTGCAATGCATCGATAAAACCTGCGAACGCATCGTTACCTTCCAATACACCAAAGGTGAACGTTCCTCCAGTACCTAAATGCGTTGTAGAACTACCTTGTGCCGTGCCGATAGCTACCGTGTCAATAAGTTCCGAAACACTTGACACTACAATATTATTCCCGCTAATCTGTGCCCAATCGACACCCAGCTTCCGAAGTTTCGTCCGCGAGACTTCCATCACTTTCACTTTGAGCATCACTTGCTGCACGCCGCCGACAGTGATGTTGTTGACGATCTTGGGGGCATAGTCTTCCGCCAAACGAACGATCGGGCCCACCGCCTCAGGTCTTTCGACAAACCCTTCTAATACAAGGCTGTTGGAAAGCAAAATCGCTTTTACTGACGAGTGGGGAAAGAGTCGATTAAGGGCGTGCTGAAGCTCTTGGACGTCACCATAAACGACAATATCTACAGTAAAAAGGCTGCCATCTTCGTCCCAGAAATTGATCTGGGTGATGCCCGTTTTCTTGGCTGCGATTTGTACTTTGTTCGGTCCCAGTGCAGTGACGGTGAGCATTTCCGGGTTGTTCACCACCATCCGCGGGATCGGTTTTTCCAGCGTGATAATCCGGCTACTATTGACCATCAGCTCCAGTCGTTCGGTCTTGCTCGTGATATTGCGAATGACCGAGGGTTGCGCGATGGCAACACTAGCCGTGATCGCAGATAGAACGCCCAATCCCAAAGCAAGAATCGAAAATGCCAAGCATTTGATCGGACCGCGAGAATATTTGTTTGCGTACATCCTTGTACTTCCCCCTAGGCTATCGGCTATCGGCTGTCGGCCAGAAAATGCACACTGACCAGTTCTTCTCTGGCTGACAGCCGAAAGCCATCAGCCGACAGCCCTCTTCTACTTTCTTCTCAGTGGTATGGGAAACTCCTCATCGCCATTTGCATCCGCGCCGTCTGCATCTGCGTCTGCATTTCTGTCTCCATCCGAGTTGCTCGTACCGCCGGTGGTGGGCGCCACATAAGGTCCCGTGCTGAAACCACCCGCGTCGCCATGCGTTTGGTCGGTGATCGGCTCGCCATCTGCGTCGAACTCGATTTCAGTCATTTCATCGGGATAAATGATCTTCATGCGAAAAGTGCTGGTCTGTGTCTGCTTCGGGGCGGCTTGTCCAATCGCTCCTCGCAAGAAGCCTGAAAGGCCGCCATTGCCCGCTTTGGGCAAACCTTGCTCTTTCCGGCGATTATTGCTATCGCTAAGACCAAGCAAGAATTTGCTATCTATTTCGGCATCGTCGACGATCGAATCATCGTCCGGATTTCGAGGAATCAGGCTGATATCGCCCAGATTCTCAGCCAGCGTCACGCGATTGGCTTGGGATGGCGTGAGAATGAGCGAGATGGTTTTCGCAATCGTGCGCGCATCGGCGTCATCGGTCGAACGCTGCACGGTTTGGTCGACCGCAAACACACGGATGTTCTGCAAAATCGTCTTGGTAAAAGCATGATGAATCCCCGCACGCTCATTCCGCTTGACAAAGAGTTGAATGTCGACCCGGTCACCAGGGCTCAACAGGCCCGCGGCACTCCGCCTAGCATCGACCGAAATCGTCTTTAAGCGATGGTTCTTTGGAATTGCGGCGATCGGATCGTGCGACTGGCCTTTGATCAGCAGTTTGCTGTCTAGCAGTGGTTCGCCCTGGAAAATTGTCGTCCGCGGGCGGCGCTCTTCGATATCTTCCCACTGGGTGAGCGCGCCGGGGGGGATTTTGTCCTTCGGCCATTCCTGGAGCGAGACCATTCCATCTTCAATGGGATCGCCCAAATTGATATTTTGCAATGCGACGTAGATTGGAACGGTATCGACAGGCGCATTGCGATTGTTATTGTCGATGACTTGGCTAATGCCAATCGAGGCAATCAGTCCGCACCCCGCCGCGAGTACTAATAGTATGATTGATTTTGGTCGCATCACACCCCCCAGGCATGAAGAAAGATCTTCGGTTTATATCATGGAACAGCGTATGTAGCTTGTTGCCACTCCATGACTTTCAGGTGATTCTAGTTAGTCAAAGCGAAACAGATAGTTTTCCGTAGGCATCACAGGCAAGAGTTTGTAGTACACTCAATGTTATGCGCCGCAGGCCTTGTCGGATTCTTCGGCATCGCCCGTACAACCGGTCCAGCCTAAACTCCCAGTTATCTTTATTCTTCGCCAGCATTGCATTCAGCGCTAGCATCGCTATTGCTTTGTCGCTGCTTGAATTTTGGGTGAGCCGAACGCGCTAGCGTCGGGCAGCGGGGGCATGCCGTCACCCCCCGCGGCCCGCGGCTAGCGCCGGCGGCTCACTCTAAAATTTAAGAACTCAAAGCCGCATTCCGAACCAGGCGAAATAGCCAATCGTGCCAATCGCAATCGGAATTCCATAGGGGAGCAAGAACATCGTTGGTTTTCGATTCGCGGCAATCTCTGCTAGCTTCTCGGGATCCTTCACCGTCGCAATCTCATTCAAGATGTACCAGAATTGATTTTTGTGCTTGTTCCACGATTTTTTCCACAGCACCATGCCAATTGCGATGATGCCTCCCACCAGTGTGGAAACGGCAAACGCATAGAATGTATGGGTGCCCCATACCCAGGCACCCACGCCTGCTAGCAGCTTGACGTCGCCGGCGCCCATGCCGCCAATCGCGTAGGCGGGCATCAGCAGAGCCAGGCCCACCACGGTCCCTATCAGGCTATAAGCCAGGCCTTCCCATCCCGCATAGGGCGAGAATGCGGTGCTATAGACCCAACCACTGAGGATCATCGGAAAGGTGATCCAGTTGGGGACTTTCAACTGCAAGCCATCAATTACGGCAGCAACTATCAGGGTGATGGTAACCACCCACACGGGCCAGGTGTCGGAAAGATGGCGGGAAAAATCGACGAAGTCAAACATGGGTTTTATCCATCCAATTGGAATGATGCACTAACAACTATTTACGTAGGACAAACAAGTAGGCAAGCACCGAGGCACACACTGCAATACAGTAGCACACCGTTTGGTAAGCTGAGGAAATCAACTCTTCGGGAATAATCGCTATCATCACTGGTCTACTCTCTGGTGAACGTCTTCAGCGACCCGGGTCGCTTTCACCTCTAAATAAGCGTAGCTTATGTTTTCCGGTCGAGACGGTTAGAGCCATCTCAGCTTTCGTTCACGAGCACGGGCACGTTCACGTCGTACACGTGCTCGGTTTTCTTTTTCCCTCGTCATTTCCCCCAGGCAAAGCAGGGGGCTGAAATTGCGGATTTTTCCAGTTTTTCTGGTGTCCACATAAAAAAATCCTCTCGAGACTTGGCGTCCCGAGAGGATTTGTCCTTTATTTTACAATCCATGTAGGGTGCTAACCGTCAGCTTTAGCTACCAAGCTGCCCTGCAACGCTCGTGAATGTCGCGTTGGCATTCGTACCAATCGAACGAATGGCCGTGAGGCATACGATCACGATGAGCGCCAACATCACGGCATACTCAACTGCGGTCGGACCATCTTCCGAGACGAGGAAACGCTGTACCTTCTTAGCAAAATTCTTCATAAGTATCCTCCGGTTCTCGATGCCACCCAGCAACGGGGTAGGCACCCTACAAGGTTGTCAGGAGCCAAACGCTCCCGTTGGTTGACTCTGTCACTGCGACCGAACCATCTTCAAGCCCGGCTGAGCCCGTTAGTTTGCAGTGTCAAAGCCTAGTCATACGACACAATAGGCTCATGGTGTGTGCAACTCTCTTACCCTTCCTCGTCCCTGAAAGGTCCCAATGAAAAGACTGAAGAGAAGATAGCCGACGCTGGACAATTGCCTAAAAGGCATTAGTCCGGTGAAGTCGGTGACTTGTTAGTCCGACGTGCATGTCGCTTGCCGACTCCACATGAAACCTATGCCGTCTCACGTCGATGTCAAACTTCGACTCGGGCATTCTCGCATTTTTTTCAGAGGCCCCTCAAAACCATCACGACACGCTCATTCGAACGCCGGAATGTGGCGAAATGTTGCGACTGCCGGCGGCATGATGAATCGCAACAACCTAGATTTACAAGGACGATGCCAACGTGCGACATTCGGCAGACGCGACGGCACCCGTTTGTTAGCCGCCGGGCTTGTCCCGGTGCGTGAGTGTCCCGGCGCTTGAGTGCAGCGCTGGGACAAGCCCAGCGGCTAATCGTTCGACTACGAGTAGTTCGACTGCGAGAAAACGATCGTGCAGCACATCAAGCAAATTGTCGACCGGCTCGCGGCTTCCAACCATTGGGGATACCACGCTACCGGACCAGACGCTGCGGAACCCGCTGCGCTGGCTTGCTTGGCTTTATCCAGCCATGGCCGACATCAAGCGGCTGGCAGGTCGGCACGTTGGCTAGCCCGTATTCAGCAACCCGATGGGTCGGTCGGCATCACGGCAACCCAACACAATCCCGCTTGGCCAACGAGCCTGGCAATGCTTGCCTGGTCCGCCCTCGAATCGAGTCGTCTGCACAGCAGTTCGGGGAAATATCTTGAGCCGATTGAGCGGGCGATTCGCTGGAGCCTGAAGACGCATGGCAAACCGGCACCACGCCAACCGCACATTGGCCATGATACGACAATCGACGGTTGGTCGTGGGCGGAGGATACCCATTCTTGGCTGGAACCAACCTGTCTGTTTGTCATGGCGCTGCGGGCGGTAGGCCTTGGCGATCATTCGCGTGTTCGAGATGGGGTCCGTCTTATCGCCGATCGGCTATTGCCCGATGGGGGAGCCAACTATGGCAATACGATGGTGCTCGGACAACTGCTGTTGCCGCACATCCAGCCAACCGGCCTGGCGATGATGGCGTTGGCCGATGAAGCGATGCACGATGATCGCATCAGCAAATCGCTCGATTATCTCGCTGCGGCTTTGCAACCTGAGGAAGAGACAACGCCGGTCATGCCAACCGCTTCGCTCTGCTATGGATTGATGGGTTTGGCAGCACATCGCCGCAGGCCGATCGAAGCCGATGCTTGGCTGAAAACGGCCTATGCCCGAGAGTCTCGCCAAAAGCCCAGTGCCCACAAGCTCGCCCTTTTGGCTCTGGCCGCCAGCGACCCGTGGCCATGGTCGGCAGAATTGGCAAGTCCCCAATTCCAGCCCTCGGCTTTGCCGGTGGGTAAACAACAGTAAGCCGTGAACCGAATGGAAGAAGAATGAACCACGAAGGACTCGAAGAGCACAGCGAGGCCAAAGGCCGCAATCAAAGGAAGATAGCCACGAAAAACGCGAAAAGGCACGAAAAGAAATTATAAGGCTAGCGAATCGCGCGAATGTAAATGATTGTCATCCACCCGATTCATTCGCGCCAATTCGCGTGATTCGCGTGATTCGCGTGATTCGCGTGATTCGCGTGATTCGCGTGAATCGCGGGCCATGGTTTTTGTGATTTTCGTGTTTTTTGAGGCTATTTTTTCTTTGGTTGCGGCTATGCCGCGCTGGGCTCTTGGAGTCCTTCGTGGTTCGATCTTTTCCATTCCGTGAACGGCTACTACCGAGGCAATCTACAAGATGAATTCCTACCGCCAACAATGCAAGAATATAAAATCTGCATCTGATATCGCAGAAACAGCGACAGCAAAACCAACCCAACCGCCGTGCCATGCTCGCCGCCGGAGGAGTTGCAGCTGCTGGGTTGGCGGGGATCGGCTTCGCACGCCAAGCTTGGCTGCCCACGGCCAAAGTCTTCGTCGCCAAAAATCAGCACTATGATGGCCCGCTCGTAAAGACGATCCGCGACGGCTTGCTCCGTTGCAACATGCAGCCGGAATTGATTCGGGGCAAACGGGTGCTACTGAAACCCAATTTGGTCGAGCCGACTCGTCAGATCCCGCACATGACGACGCACCCGGCCATCATCATCGCTGCAGCCGAAGTCTTCCGAGGCTGGGGAGCTTCGGTCAAAGTGGGAGAAGCGCCTGGTCATGTCCGTGATACGGAAATGGCGCTATGCGAATCGGGCGTGGGCGAAGCGCTCGAGGATGGCCTGTTGCAGTTCGCAGACTTGAATTATGAGGAAGTGAACCATCTGCCCAATCGGGGACGCTTGAGCACTCTCGAACAAATCTACTTCCCGCGTAGTGTGCTAGAAGCCGACTTGGTCGTCTCGATGCCCAAGATGAAAACACATCATTGGGTTGGCGTCACCTGTAGTATGAAAAACCTTTACGGAGTGCTGCCCGGCATCAAATACGGTTGGCCGAAGAATGTGTTGCACCACCATGGCATTCCACAAACGGTGGTCGATATCAATGCCACGTTGCCAAAAACTTTGGCGATTGTCGACGGCATCGACTGCATGGAAGGAGACGGCCCAATCATGGGTAGCCTGAAGCCAATGGGGCTGATCGTCGTGGGGCTCAATCTGCCGGCCGTCGATGCCACCGTTTCGCGCATGATGGGCCTGGATCCTTCACGAGTAAGCTATCTGAATCTGGCTGCCGACCGTCTTGGCCCAATCGACGACCGCCGCATTGAGCAGCGCGGAGAACGGTGGCAATCGGTGGTGAGTCCGTTTGAGATTCTCGACGCGGAACATTTACGCGGGCTGCGTGCAGGTTCGCAATTTTTGTAACCGTTCACGGGATGGAAGAAAAATGAACCACGAAGAGCACGAAGGACACAAAGAATAGAATTCTATATCTTGTGAGGCTATCCAATCAAGTCGATGAGGGTGCAAATTTAGCCTATTTAAGGTGAAGAGAAGAGAACCACGTAATAGACGAAACACATGAAAGAGAGGGTTTTGCGAATACTGTTGGGCAAGTCTTTCCGCTTCAAATCCTGCGATCCTACTCCCTCACTTTTTTCGTGGTTTTCGTCCGAATAGGTTTTCCGTTTGAGTTCGCTTAGAAGCGGGAGCAAGCGATTTGTCCTCTGACTTCTTCGTGCTCTTCGTGTCCTTTGTGGTTCAATATTTTTCATTCTGTGAACGGCTACGCATTTTTGTAGGACAGGTTTGTAACCGGCCTAGACGGGATGCAATCCCGTCCTACGCGACGTCCCAACCTACATGGCTTAGAAACCAAACCCAACGCGCACGAAAAAGCCTTCCTCAGGAGTATCCCGAGGAAGGCTTGGGGAAATCTAACGAAGGCAATTTTAGCCGCGCCGGCGACCAGCAATCAGACCCAGGCCGCTCATCGCAATGAAGCCAAGCAGAGCAGTGGATGGTTCAGGAACCATTTCGGTTCGGACCATGATCTCAATTCGTTTCTTGTCGATGAACGAGAACCCTTGTTCGCTCAGCGCGAAGAGGCGGTTGTTCAGAGCAACATCAAACCCGGTTACCTTGCCGCCACCCGGAGGAGCAAATCCCATCGCAAAGTTGAGACTCCAGTTTTGCGAATCGGGGGGCGTGTCGCTTGAATCGAATGTATCTTCAAATTGGATGGGCAGGACAGGTCCAGCCACGGGCAGGCCGTCAACCTCAGTGATGGTCACAAAACCACTGCCGCGGACACCCACGATGTTTCCAGCAATCGGTGGGATCAACGACCAACTGCCACCCTCAGTAATACTCAGGCCAGTAGCCCAAGTGAGCGGATCAGCCGCTACGGAGAAACTCAGGAAGCCATCAGTCACATCAACCCCACCGGAACCAATTGCGGTAGCGGCAAAGGAATTGGGCTGAGCGAAGATCAGCTTGTTGGGAACGGCCGTGTTGGCGGCTCCGTAAAGATTCGGTGGATCACCGGGAGTTTGAGTCGACTGATGGATATCGTCGAACGTTACCAGTCCAGCTTGGACTGAAGAGGTGCAAAGCACCAGACTAAACAGCGCAGCGGCAGCCGCACATCGGAATAAGTAAGTCCTGATTGTTGTCGTCATTAGATCGTTCCCCAATTCCTGGTGTAAGCAAGTTTCATTGTTGGTCTACCCCATGCATCCTGCGAGCCCCGTGCATCCTGCGAAGTGACAACCCTCGGCCCTTACGCAGCCGTCTCTTTGCCGCCCCTATTGTGAGATTGTATCAGTCAATTCGATGGATGCAATCAAAAAGTCAAAAAAAACCGGTGCGCCCCCATCTGCAGAGGGGACTGCCACTTGCTTTCCTTGCCTCCAAATTAGCATTTCGCCATAAAACAAGGTACTTTTCAAGCCTCCGCTTTTGTCAAGAAAGGGGGTAAGGAAAAAATAAAATGTGGAAATCTTTTCCGATTTTTCGAGATAGTTACCCAAATGGACAAGAAAACGTGCGTTTCAGAGAGGCTTTCCTGGAGCCCCCAGGCCGTACTTCTTGCGTAGGATGAGCAAAGCCCGCCCCTTCTGTTATTGTCACAACGATGGGTCTAAAACCCTCGCCTTCAGGCGAATCCTTTAGGTTCTTATACTGGGGTGATGGAAAACTACCGAACGAGTTCGCACAGTCGCTATGACCTCAAGTATCACTTTGTGTGGGTGACCAAGTGTCGTCGGAAGGTGTTGACCGGTGCGGTCGGCATACGGGTCCGCGATCTGGTGCGCGAGGTTTGTCGAACGCACGAGATCGAGATCCTGCAAGGAGCCGTTTCCGGGGACCACGTGCATGTGCTGCTGTCGTGCCCGCCAACCATGTCGCCCAGTAAAATCATGCAGTACATCAAGGGTAAGAGTTCAAGGAAGCTGATGATGGAGTTCAAACACATTCAAAAAAAGTACTGGGGTCGACACTTTTGGGCGTGGGGCTACTTCGTGGCGTCAAGCGGCAACGTGCCTGACGAGGCGATAGCCGAGTACATTCGGGCCAAGGCGGTACGGAACCAAGTGATGGTGACGACAATTTTCAGATAACCCCATCGTGAGCGAAGGACTTCAGTCCGTAGCTCACGAAATCCTTCAACCTACCGGCTTCAGCCGGTAGTAGTTTAGTCTTGAGCCATTCCTGAACAATCATGTTGAACGCAAACAAATGTGTAGTAAGCACTTAGCCATGCTAGCTTAACCCTAAGTGGCGCTGTCCAACTAGGCTTTGTCAGAAAACCTGAGCCGAACGCGCTAGCGTCGGGCGAGCTAGAAAAAATGATCCACACATCCGCTGCACGAGGCTAGCGCCTACGGCTCACTGAATCACAATTCTTGGGTTTTCTGACAAAGCACTAGGCCGTTAACCCCACATTGAGCCCCTGCAAGTCATCCGGCACGAACAGGCCATCTTTGCGAATTAGCTCTCTGTCGAACCACATTTCGCCGCCGCCGTAGTCGGGGCGTTGGATCAGCACCAAGTCCCAATGGATGCAACTCCGGTTGCCGTTATCGGCCTCCTCGTACGCTTGGCCAGGCGTGAGATGAAAACTGCCACCGATCTTTTCGTCGAATAGCGTGTCGAGCATCGGGTGCAGCACACGGTTGTTGGTTCCCACGGCCCATTCACCGCAGTAGCGAGCCCCTTCATCCGAATCGAGAATGGCATTGAGTTTTTCAGTTTCGTTCGCGGTGGCATGGACGATCTTGCCATCTTTGAACTGGAACTCGATGTTTTCATAAACCGTGCCTTGATAACGCGACTGAGTGTTGTAGCGAATCGTGCCGTTGATGCTGTTGCGGACCGGTGCGGTAAAAACCTCGCCATCAGGGATGTTCCGCTCGCCACTGCAGGGAATCACCGGGATGTCTTTGATCGAAAACTCAAGCTCCGTGCCTGGGGCGGTGATGCGAACGCGGTCGGTTGCCTCCATCCGTGCCACGAGCGGTTCCTGTGCTTTACCCATCGCAGCGTAGTCGGCCGTGCAAACGTCGAAGTAAAAATCCTCGAACGCGGCAGTGCTCATGCCGGCAGCCTGGGCGAACGAGTCGGTCGGATAACGGAGCACCACCCATTTGGTCTTCGGCACTCGCACTTCGCTGTGGACCGGATTCCACCAATGCTTTTGATACAGGTCCATCTGCGGCTGCGGCACATCGGCAAACTGGCTGCTGTTCGACGCGCCCCGCACGCCGATGTAGGCTTGGGCAGCTTCCATCCGCTGCCGCTCGAACCGCGCGGCCAACTCCATGCTCTCCTTGGTTGCCGTGCGATAAAGCGACCGCAGCACAGCGTTTTGCTTACAAGTAACCAGCGGCACCGCCCCGCGATCCGTGGCGCCCTCGACCAGCGCACAGATCAGATTGGCTTCGGGCAGATCAATCGCTTCGATCAGAATCGTTTCCCCTTTCTGCAGCGAGCAGCTATGGTCGAGCAGCAAGTTGGCTAGAGTTTCGATTCGCGGATCGTGCATGATGGGAGGGGCTAGAGGTTAGGGGCTAGGGGCTAAAATTACGATGAACTCAATAGCCGCCTGCACGATGCAAGCCGTACTTGGCGACGACTCGCTATTTCAACTTACCAAATTCGCTGCACTCTGTAAGCGTCAAGTTGGAAATCGGCGCTGACAAGCGTGAAGTTACCCACCAGACACTGTGCAACAATCAGCCGATCAAATGGATCGCGGTGGTGAAGAGGAAGCGACGACACTTGCGACAGGTGTGGTAACTCAATCGCCAGTTCGCGGATGTTCCATTTGGTGAGTTGCTTCGGAACGACATCAAAGCCAGTGGCCAGAGTGAGCTTGCCAATGCTGATCTTGACGGCAATTTCCCACATACTTGCTAAGCTGAAGAATTTCTCGCAAGAAGTATCATCGATAATTTCTCGTGCTTTATCTGCAAGCCGTGGATCTCCTGCCAGGAAGTAAAGCACTGCGTGGGTGTCCAGCAAAAATCGCATCACATATACTCGGCAAAGTCTTCCAAGGGGTCGTCAAAATCATCCGAAATTTTGATAAGCCCTTTCATCGAGCCAAAGCCTGAGCGAGGCGGGTTCACTGCCTGAAGGGTTGCTACAGGCGTCCCTTCTTTCGTAATCACAACCTCCTCACCCCGGCTTGTCGCCTCAACAAGATCGGGTAGATTCTGTTGAGCATCTGAAATGTCGATGGGAGTCATCGGATGGGCGCCCTTTCTCAATAAGTAAACAGCCGAAAAACCACGTTTCCCAACGCTTCGCTTCCATTGTACGATTAATTGCAAGGCAAACCAGTCGTAATATCGGTCGACAGCAACTCGAATAGCACACAACAAGGTATAATGGCATTAGACGCCCCAGGGTTACCATTATAATGCTTGCTACTATCCAAAGGAATCTAGCATGGCCGCCGAAAATCCTTCCTCCACTGACACCGAACACGACGAATCCTTTGCCGAAACAGCCCTGAAACTGGGCGGCAAGAGCGAGGAGGAGGCACGACGGACCGGTGCCATCGACACGGCCGATGACCAAGTCGAGCGGCTCTTTGCGCCGCAATATCAAACGGTCCAGAGTCCGGCGCATCGGGCGGTATGGGATCGGGGCGTGCCGGTCGAGTTGTTTCAGAGCACGCCTGTGGAAACGCCATCGGACGTGCAGCGTGTGATGGACGATTCGATCGAGGTGGTCCGCCGACATCGGGCGGCGGGCACACTGATGGACAAGTCGAAAAAGATCACCGAAACGGTGATGCAAGACTTGGCCGGCGCACGCTATTGGGGGCTGTTGGTTGATAAGGAGTATGGCGGCAGTGCCGCACCGTTTGCTTCGTTCGCTCCGTTTCTCACGCGCATGGCGATGGTCGACCCGACCGTGGCGGGGCTGGCATCGGTGCATGGCTGTATCGGAGCGGTCGACCCGGTACGCACCTTTGGCACCAAAGAACAAAAGCAGCGGTTCCTGCCGGGGCTGGCCGACGGATCGCGGCTCAGTGGATTTGCGCTGACCGAGCCGTGTGCCGGTAGCGATCTGACCGCCTTGCGAACCACGGCTCGGCTGGATGGCAATCACTACGTAGTCAATGGCGAGAAGCTGTTCATCACCAACGTGCTCCCCGGCCGCACGGTCGGTTTGGTCTGCTTGATCGAAGAGAAGCCTGCCGTGCTGATTGTCGACTTGCCGGCAGAAGAGAACGGAAATTTCCTGATTCGCAAATATGGCATTTGGGCATTGAAGCACACGCACAACCAAGGCTTGATCTTTCGCGACCTGCGCGTGCCTGCTGAAAACTTGCTTACCCCGACGCGGGGCGATGGATTGACGGTTGCCTACCATGGCCTGAACCTTGGCCGCGTTGCACTCTGCGCCGGTGCGGCTGGTACGATGCGACTGATGATGGCCAGCATGATCCCCTGGGCCCGGTTTCGCACTACCTATGGCGAGACGATCGCCAAGCGCGAATTGGTCCAGCGCCGTCTGGGCGAGCTTGCCGGACTGATTACCGCCGCCGACGCGTTGGTTGCCTGGTGTACCGGGCTGATCGACCGTGGGTATCGGGGTGAGATGGAATGCGTGGTCGCCAAAATTTTCGGTAGCGAAGCACAAAAGCACGCCGCCATTGAGCTGTTCATGAAAACGCACGGCGGCCGGTCATTCCTGCATGGCCACTTGTTGGGCGATAATGTTCATGAGTATTTGGCCCCTTGCATTTACGAGGGCGAGGGCGAGATGCTGGCGATGGGTTTTTTCAAGTCGCTGGTAAAAGACCATGGCAAAACCTACTTCGAGCCGGTTGGCAAGGCACTCGCCGCTGCCGGCATCAAAAAGCCCAATCCGCTCAACCCGGCCCATGCCTGGGCGCTGAAGGGCGTTGTCTTGCCGTATCTCAAATGGCTCGTTGCCCAACGGCTGCTGCCCGTGGCCAAGTCCGAGTTGCCGACGATGCCTTCCGCACTTCGGACCCATGCCGAATTCGCCTGCGACCAGTTGCAACGCATGGCACTGGAAGTCTCGAACACGATGAGCAAGTTCCAACTCTCGCTCGCCGACCGCCAATGCCGCATGGCCGAGCTGTCGTTGCGCTGTCAAAACCTCATCACGATCCTCTGCACCAGTCTTTACGGAGCACGGCAGGAAGACGAAATCATCCGCGACTCGGCCGACTTGTTTTGCCAAGAGCGAATCAGGCAGCACAGAGGCCGTCGCCCCAGCAATCGCTACTTTCGCCAGGTAACCACGCTCGGTGCCGCGATCGCCGACGGCGGTTTCCGGAGCATCGCCGGGTTGAAGCCGGATGAGATATTGATGCGATACGAGCAGTGAACAGCCAAGGGAAAGCAAAAATCAATGCCAACTATTGTCTATATGCGATACCCTTCGAGAACAATATGAACCCGGATTATTCACAAGTAACTTGAGAATAGGCATAGCGCCATCGGGTGTGCTCTTTACCACATGCGGGATCACATTGGCAATTAGGACGTTATCGCTGCTGCCCCGAATGACAAAAGCTCCGGGATTCGCTAGAAAATATCGAACAGGAGTTGGTCGACTGAAGAAAGTATCGCATCAAACTGCTCGAACAACGGATATTGCGCCCAGCGCCCATTTTCCGATTTTTATTGAGCTTCCGTCGAAGTCATCAACCGTCTGATAACGCGAATGGCTTGACGCTCTTCTTCGTCGAATTGCTCGAATAACCGTTTTTCTCGCATATCAAAGGAACGTCGCGGCTGCCGGGTTTCTGCGTCAGCGGCTCGATTATCACCGTTGTGAAAACACCAGCCGGCCGCCCCGCCAGCGATGGCTCCCTGCAGATGAGTGACGAAATCGTCTGCTTCCGGAATCCACCATTCGGGTCGGTAGCCACGACGAAAAGGTTCCTGGTAATGCACGGGCACAACATGCTCGATCTTCTTCATGAGGGCGAGCGTATTGCGAGTCCCACGGGCGACTTTCTCGGGTTCCCCACGGCGCCTACGACGATGTGGCGTGAGGAAGTCAACGCGAACTTCTTTCATGTATTTTCGCAAGCCTTCTTCCGTGAACCCGTCTCCTCCCCCAAACGACACGGTGACAAGTCGTGCCGAGTCAACGTTTTTGACGGCGCTGATCAGCTGCCTCAGGTCTTTGAATGGGATCGTCTTGGTTGTCTTGCCTTTACCGAACCGGAATGAGATTTTCCCAGACTTCTTGTCAATTCGGAACGCGTTGTTTTCGTTGGCCACGTCGAGGTACCAGTTGCGAAACGGTTTTAGCTCCGTGGTCAATGCGACAGCCGCTCGGCGGTAGGCTTCCAAGGTGGAGGGTCCGCCGACACGAATTGCACCTTGGCCGATGGAGAGAGTCACGTCCACCATCATCCCACGTCGATCGCATTCCGCGAGGAGCCACTTCAGGTGGTCAAAAAAGGGCTGGCGAAGATTTCCTTGTTCGTCGACGGCGGAAACGTTGTTATCAAAGGCAGCCCACGTCGCCCACACGCGGATCCAGTTGAAGCCACTCTCCTGCATATCATCCAGGTCCTGTTGGATGAACTCCCGCGATGCGCCCAGCGCCCCGTAATAACTCATCCCTAACAGAAACGTCGGTTGGCTGTTCACCGTAAATTGTGTGCCCTCAATGCCCAACTCCGTCGCCGCCGTGGCGGAACGTCCTACGCATAAAAGTGCAACGATCATGGTCAATCGAATCATGGCGTGAAATACTCCTGGTCAAACTTGGTTGAAAACAGTCTTCGTCCCCCAACGCTTTCATAGAAGGCTGGAACAAGCCGTGCGCAATTCCGGCGGGCGTCAGCGCTTCTGGCAATTGGTTGCCGGAACTGCGCGGAGCTTGTTCCAGCCTACCCATCCTTGATTTCGCGCGCGACTGCCCCAATCATCCAAACTTAACTTCGCCGACGCGATACGCCGCCGATCAGCAGACTGCCGAGGCCCAAGAGCAAAACGCTTGTCGGTTCCGGCACGGATGCAACGGCAGCCGCCGCGGTCGTGGTGCCGAAGTTGGTTTCCCAAAGGGCCAAATTCGCCGTGTCACCTAAATCGCGTTGCCATTTGAGGAAGTCGGCTCCGTCGACATCAAGATCGCCATCAAAGTCGCCGTCTTGTGTGGCGATGCCCGTTACTGCTGTGTCAAGCTGTGAGGCGGAAGGTGCTTCTCCAACATTCACAAACGCAAAGGCATCCATCCGTCCGCCAGTCTCGCGGCCAGCGATCTGAAATGTTTCGACGGCTTCGGTAGAGACGTACTCCGAAACATCCCGACTTATGCCCGCAGCATCACCCGTAAATTGCTCCGTCAAATTTATCCAAAAATAATTGTTGAGAGAGCCGTCCGGAGGTGGTTCGGAGGTTATTTTTCCGTCGATGTCAACAAAATTCGTCGTATTTTCCCAAACCATTGACCCTCCTCCAATCAGCGCTGACATCTCCATTAGGATCGATCGCATTCGTGCCAAAACCGCTTCCGACAAACAAGCTGTCGTTCGAACCCGGAGAACCTGGGCTAAGCGTGACACGAAAACGGGCAAACAGATTGTAGGTGCCATTCGGGAGTGTGACACTGTAGTCTACCACCAGGTCGGCTCTTTGAGGGCTGTCGTTAAACCCTATCCCCCCGATACGACTAGTCAGGGAGGTGTCGATGAACTGGCCACCGAGTGCGCCGGCATCAGCACCCACGAAAATATCTGACGGAGTCGTCGCCAGCGTCCCACTCTCGGCCTCGAAGCCGATGATCGCGGCTTTGGCCGACATGGCCGTCATGCCGATCAGCACAACCGCCGCCAGCGATCCCATTCTAAATTTGGAAAAAACAGATTCTTTCATCAGTCTAACCTTTCATCTAAACAAGAGAAAAAAACAAGATGTATCGAGCGTTTCTTCGCAGGGTCGCAGGACAATGGAACTTCGATGTTTCCAGTTGCTGTCCTAATCTTTCCTACCCACATCCAACCGTTCTTCCCCGATAGTACACGCCGGAGAATCTGCCCAAACAGCCCAACGCTCGTTCTATCACTGATCGAGAGGGTGCAAACAATTCCCTCCCCCTTTTTACCACTAAATTTCCTGAAGAACCAAAAGTCAATGCCATTCGAGTCGGCCACCTTTTCTGGCCTAACTTTCCTGCTTCGACAGAATCACGGCTCGGCGACGACTTGGCCGTCATGACGATTGGCCTGCAACTGATGAATGCTGGTGTCGACATCGTAACTGACCGACTCGACATGGCCATCGCAAAACGCAATGTGGACCCCGCCCGGGTGAGGACTGCCAAACCGATAATCATAGAGTTCCTGCAATCCGGCGTTTCTGCCGTCATAGCGCTCAGGCAGTCCGATAGTATCTTGTAGCGGCGGAAACGCACCGCACCGCATCATGTCGTCCGAGCCGCCGGTAGTCCAACCTCGATCATCACCAAAATTGATGGATTCCCCATATAAGAGTCGGGATTCATGTATTTCTCGCCGACCATATACGTATTCGAACTGCCATCGGTGATGTGTTTGAAGCCGATTTTGCTTCGCTGAAAACAAACGCCGTTGATCGTGTCGGTCACAGGTGATTGGGTCCAATAGACTCCACCATACGTCATGCTGCCAGGAACACGACTCGATAACGTTGGGCCGCAATTTCTTATGATCCCTCCGTTCTCGGAATAACACCAACGATAACCGTCCGCTCTACTCAGGTTGCTCGGGAACGTACCCGAGAAATTTTGCGTAAATTGTAAGTCTCCGGTGTTTGCCGCGTAGTCGCTCTTGCCGATCAACAAACTATCAGGTGTCTTGCCGATCTCCTGATAGGTTTTGCCCCCATCTTTCGTGGGAGTGGGGCCCGATCGACGCGAGGGGCAATTGATGATACCCATTGGATTCGACAGCATTTCCAGCGACCCGGCAATTTGCTCGGGGGTGACCACATTGGGATTGCCATCGGAGGGCAAGTCATGCAGCGCCTGCTGCTCCATGTACGGCAATATATTGTAGAGCCATCCCCCAGGCTGATCGCCTCCCGTTCCTCGATCAGGATCGCCAACCCACTGCGCCGCCCAGCCGCCGCTGGGGAGGTGGCCTGTCGACGATTCATGGTTCAGCCAACCGAGGGCGAGTTGCTTCAGGTTGTTTTTGCACGAGTTTCGTCGCGCAGCCTCTCTGGCGGCCTGGATTGCCGGAAGCAGCAGGGCGACCAAAATTCCGATGATCGCGATCACGACCAGTAGCTCGACCAAAGTAAAACCGTGTAGGGGCCGGGAGAAGTTGTTGCGCTTCCCGGTAGTTCGTTTTTTAACGATGATTTGAATGGAGGCGTCCATAATCTTCTCTCACCAAGGTTTCGTCTTAGCGCAGTGTAAAAGCTGTGTAGGCCGGAACGAGCGGTAGCGCTGTTCCGGCAAAACGGATAATTTTTAGGGTGGGGTGGTTCTGTCGGCGGCTACCTCTAGCGAAATGGTCGCCCTTTCAGCCGACAGAGCCACCCACCCTACGGGACTACCATCAGGGCACGGTCGAATCAACCACCAAAGGGAGCGACGATCATGGCTCCTCCTCGGTCAGCAACTCCAGGTTGATTTTATTGAAACCCGACTTCACCTCCTTGGTCAGAGAGGTCTTCATGTTGTATTTGGCCGGAATCTCTTCCTCACGGACCACTCGACCATCAGCATTGAGTTGGAGGGTCGCCACCCGTACTTTGTGTGAACCGATCAGGGCCCCCATGACACCCGCTTTGTACCTCAGGTTATAGTGACCTTCGTCATCGGTCTCGCCGCTGGATGGTCGACCGCCATTGGGAGAAAATATCACGGTGGCACCTCGAATAGGACTCCCATCAAGCGTCACGATCCCGGCAACGGTACCGATCGACACATCGCTGCCACCACATCCGGCGAGGCCCGCCAAGCATAGAAGCAGAACCCGTATCGCAACAAGCCGAAGACCACGCCGCCCATTTCGCTTCTTTTTCATCGATCAATCGCTCCTTTTTTGACTCAGAAACTCTCACCGATCGGGTTGCCATCGTCTCGTTGGCATAATCGCTGAAGAACACTCATCGAGACCGTCCCGTCATACTCCTCGCGATCGTCGCTCGCGTCGAGGTCGTCGTCAATAAAACGGACAGAACCATCGGCTATCGCAAACTGCGCTCCGCCCGGATGTTGGCTACTGAATGCGGCACGGGCCTGGCTGTTGATGAGTCGAGGCGTGCTCCAGCCGGTGCAGATGCCGCAGATATAGTACCCCACGGCGTGGTGATCTTGCCGGTAGTTTCTCGGTGGCCCCCCTGCTGCCCAGAACGATCCAATTTGAGGGTCTACTGTATCCCGTTCACCAACAAGGAGTGTATTGCTCAACCCGTCGGTCACGTCGCGTATCCGACGGCCAGTAAACGTATGTATGATTCCTGAGTACTTCAACAGCGCCTCCTCCTCCGGAAGGCCCTTCCCCAGATAAATTGTTTTTGCATCCAAGTTCCCATTGACGGCCACGTAATTGGAAAGCGCGACGGGTTCACCATCTTCTGTCCTTCTACGGCTTGGCGGCTTCTTCAAATTCATCGAGGGATCCTCCGAAGCATCCGAAGGACAGAGGTAAAAGGGAAGAACGGTCCTCGCCAGTTCAAGTTTATCGAGGTCTCTCTCATCCCAGGGCGTCGTGATATCAAGTCCGTCGTAAAGGGCTTGCTGTTCCAACTGTGGCAAAATGTGTGTCCCCCACGACCAGCCAGTTGCCCTGGTGATGCTTGGAGGAAATTTCTTATGCACGTCATGGTAGCTTTGCAGGGCAAGCCCCATCTGCTTGAGGTTGTTGGAGCAGGTCATTCTCCGCGCTGCTTCTCGGGCAGCTTGGATTGCGGGGAGCAGCAAGGCGACCAAAATTCCGATGATAGCGATCACGACCAAAAGTTCGACTAGGGTAAAACCCGACGAAGAAACAACTCTTCGATTTCGTTTCTTTGCGATGATTTGAATCGGCATGTCCATAATCTTTGTTCCTCTTCAGGGTTTCGTTTCAGCTGGGTTTAAAGGCGGGGAACTTCCATGAAAGCCCCCGGCTTTGCCGGGGGGTCGCCTAAGGCAACTGTCGAATTCGGATGTCCCGAAGTTTTTCCAATTTGACAGTAACCCGAAGCGTGAGCGAGGGATTTTCGATGCGTTCCCTCGCTCACGCGTCGGGTTACTATCTGGTATTTCAGAACCAGCGAGTTGCCTAACTGGAAGGGATTGCATCGATATTCCTCTGAAAACAATTCCACGGCTCTTCTACCCCCCGGCAAAGCCGAGGGCTTTCATCTGCTTTTCGAGATTTTGCTGTTCTCCTGGGCATAAAAGCACGGCCTGCTTGCGGCGTGAACCGGCAAGCAAGCCGTACACGGAATTCCGTACTGCCCCTTTTTGGGAACTCCGCGGTTATTACTTCAGACAACGTGTTGCCGGCGGACTGCCAACAAGCCCAAGCCAACAACCAGCAGCAGACCGGCAGTCGGTTCCGGTATCACCGCAGCGTCGAGCTGTGAGGCGGTAGGCGCTTCACCCACGTTCACAAACGCAAAGGCATCCATCCGTAAGCCAGTTTCGCGGCCAGCGATCTGAAATGTTTCGTCGGCTCCGGCAGAGGAGTACACCGAAACATCCCGACTTATGCCCGCAGCATCACCCGTAAATTGCTCCGTCAAATTTATCCAAAAATAATTGTCGAGAGAGCCGTTCGGGGGTAGGAGTTGGGTGTTGTTTCCGTCGATGTCAAAAAAATCCCTATTTCCCATACCATTGACCCTCCTCCAATCAGCGCTGATACCGCCAAGAGAAGGGTCAACTAAAATCTCATTCACACCAAAACCGCTTCCGACAAACAAACTGTCGTTCGAACCCGGAGAACCCGGGCTAAGCGTGACACGAAAACGGGCAAACAGATTGTAGGTGCCATTCGGGAGCGGGACACTGTACTCTACCACCAGGTCGGCTCTTTGAGGGCTGTCGTTACCCCCTATCCCCCCGAGACGACTAAGGAGTGGCCGATAAATAACTTCCCGGTTTTCAGTAGGCGGTAGGAATTACGGTGTAATTCCAATCGGGCAATACGTCTTCGAACTGTATGGGATCCAAGTCAAGGAAACGTTCGCTCGCTTTCCGTTTGAGTTGATAATCCTTGTTGAGTACCGCGTAGGTGACTTTCAGCCCGGTGCGAGTCCACACTCGTCGAAGGCATGTTGTGACGACGTCAAGCGTGCGAAACACCACACCGGACCAGGCGCGAGTGACATGAGAAAAAAGACGGTGTTCAATCGGGTTATACTTCGAGCAATGCGGTGGATAATGGGCGACGCGAATTGGAATGTCAATCCGGTTGACCAATCGTTGCAGGTCTTCCTTGAAAATGTGGTGACGACAGTTATTGCTTCCTCCGCCATCGCACAGCAACAGAATCGACTTGGCGTCGGCGTACGTCCGCTCGCCGTGGCGTTGCCACCACACACGGAAGCTGTCGCAAGCAAATTGACTCGTGTCGTGACTGACTCCGAGAGTGAGGTGCCCTGTGTTACGCTTCAGGTCGTACAGCCCGTGCGGGATGACCTTGCCGTCCGCGTAACTGGGAAAGTCGTGATCAAATACGGCATTCGCACCATCGGACCACGACTGCCCGGTACGGAAAAACTCGCCCAAAAGCTCCTTTTTCTTGGTGTCCATGCTAATGATTGGGTTGGGAGAGTCGAGGTATTGTTGCCTCAGTTGGGCAATGTTCTCGAACTGCTCGTTGCGGAAAGGGGTATTTCCCATCGCTTTGGTTTTCTCGGCCTGCCGCTTGTGGAAGCCGAACTCATCGAGCAAGCTTCGCACAGTGTCTGGACAAACGGGCGTTCCCAGCCGATCGAGCTCGTGGGCAATCTCCGTGCTCGACAAATAGGTCCACACCACGTCTTCACGCATTGGATCGCCTGCCGTATGGTCAGCAACGACCTGGCGAAGGTTGTTCTCCAGGTCAGGTGCAGCAAAGCTAGCTTTTTTTCGACCCCCCTTTTTTTCGAACCCGTCCTTCGGCGTCATCCACCGGCAATTGGCTCACCTCATGGCGGCCATTCCGAATCGTTTTCTCGTCACAGCCCAGCACAGACGCAACGTACTCGACGCCCCCATGCCCCAGCTTTTCCGATTCTACCGCAGCGTAACGGCGGCGGTCTTTCTCGGACAATGAATCATAAAACGCCTTCATGTGTCCACAAACTACCGACAGATAGGGAACCATGGCTTTCTCCTTCGCCAAGAGAATGGGGGACCGCTCACCCTGGAAGTCTAGCCAATTCGAGAAAAAAAAGGGATGTTATTTATCGGGCGGCCCTAACCTGGGAGGTGTCGATGAACTCGCCACCGAGTGCGCCGGCATCAGCACCCACGAAAATATCTGACGGAGTCGTCGCCAGCGTCCCACTCTCGGCTTCGAAGCCAATGATCGCGGCATTAGCCGACATGGCCGTCATGCCGATCAGCACAACCGCCGCCAGCGATTCCATTCTAAATTTGGAAAAAACAGATTCTTTCATCAGTCTAAACCTTTCATCTAAACAAGAGAAAAAAACAAGATGTAACCAAGGTGTTTCGAGCGTTTCTTAGCCAGGGTTGCAGGACAAACGAAACTTCGATGTTTCCAGTTGATGTCCTAATCCTCCCACCCCACATCCAACCGTTCTCCCCTGATAATACACACCGGAGAACCTGTCCCAGCAGCCTAACGCCCGCTCTAATGCTGATCGCGGGGGTTGCGATCAATCCCTCCTTTCCCCCTCAAAAAACTCCAAGCTTCCTGCGATAGGCTCCAAGCCTCCTGCGATAAGGTCGGCTTGGTTACCTCCATCACCAGTGACTTCTTCGTAGGCCGGAACGAGCGGTAGCGCTGTTCCGGCAAAGCACCGTCTGCTGCCGGAACAGCGCTACCGCTCGTTCCGGCCTACATTACTTAACTTCGCCGTCTGGCCGCCAACAGACCTAAGCCAACGATCAACAGCAGACCGGCGGTCGGCTCTGGCACGGCTGCAACGGCCGCCGCCGAGGCAGTGGTACCAAAGTTGGTTTCCCAAAGAGCCAGTTCTGCCGCGTCACCCGAATCGCGTTGCCATTTGAGGAAGTCGGCACCGTCGACGTCGAGATCGCCATCAAAATCACCGTCTTGGCCCCCCGTGGAACTCGCTGCTACTCCATCCGCCATAATATCTGCGATCTGCCCAGCGTTAAGCTCGACATCGTAGAAGGCTAAATCTGCAAGCTCGCCGAAGAGGCCCTTTTCCGATGCAACCAAACCGGTGCCAATTTGCCATTGAATGTTTCCAGGGTTAGCCGTGAAAGACCGGCCAGAGACGTTCGTCGTGCCGGCTAGGCCATTGACATGGATCGTGACGTCGCCCTGATCATTCCACGTCATGGCCAAATGGGTCCACACATCGACAGGCGTATTGTCGGGACCGCCCGGATCGCCAGGTCCCCAGGCCTCGCGAGGAGGCTCACCATCGGCAGGTCTCCACCCCTGGGTATATCCAAATACATCCCCTCCCCCATTACTACTGTTTCTTTTAGACTGGAACTCCATGCCAATGGACCCCTCCAGGGTGAATATGTCCTGAGTAAAGATCGCGTTCCTTCTCACTGCGTATACCTTCATCCAAGCGACCGTTGAACCAGCGTGGCTGTTGGCGATCGCATCGAGAACGGGGTTGATGACTTGAATGCCATCATCCGCATTATCACCTGTTCTTAACAGGGGAAATTCCCCCGAGTCGATCGTGCCGCCCGAAAGGTTCGGCCCCGCACCTGCAAGTCGCGACACGTTTGCGCCTACCGAGATCGGCATGGCGTTGCTGGAGACATCCACGATGGTATCGGCAGAAAAATCGAGGTGAAAAAGTGGAACCGCCGCATGGGCGAAACTAGTTGCCAGTCCGATCGCAACGAACATCGCCACGTTTCTCGCTACCACCACGTTGTGTAACAAGATGGACCGCCACCGGTGTTGTAATTTTTGCTGGCTAAAAAATGTCTGTGCAAATCTCATTAGTTGCTCTCCTGTTTTTCTGTGTTTCGGGTCAAGTAAATACGATCCAGATAGGAATAGGACAGGTTTTTAACCTGTCTGGACGGGATACAATCCTGTCCTATCTTCTTCTTCTGCCGGAACTCGCATACTCGTTCCGGCCTACATTACTGGCGGGGCCAGCAGTGGCACCCAGCACCCGGAGCTTGTGGTAGTCGCTAACTGCCTACTCTTCCATTAGAGCCTGCCGGACAACGAGGTCTACACAAAATATTGACAATCGTGCGCAAAATTGCGTTCGCCTGAAAAGCTTCAGATCGCTCATCTGGTTTAGATAGTGCCCTGGCAAGCTTGGCACATAGCGTTTTGCAGCTGGATTCGCAAGAATTTAGCGACTATCGGTGGGAATATTATTTCCCCCTGCTGCCCTAGGAACGTCGTCGATGACTCAGTTTCTTCCTCCCGCCTCGCTGCGGAATTGAGTAGGCGTGCACCCCTGTTCCTTCCGAAACGCCAGCTCTAGATGTCGAAGATCGGTGTACTCAGAGTGACGGGCGACTTCCGAAATAGACATATCCGTCTCTACCATCAGCCGTTTCGCTTGTTCCAGACGTGATCGGCGGATCAGGGCACCCAAGGTGATACCCACCGCCTCATGCACGCGGCGTTCTAGCCACCTCCGGCCGTAAGGAATTTCCTTTATCACGTCGGATACCTGAATGGGTCGATGGCAATTTTCGCGAATGAACCGAACTGCATGAACAACATCGGGATCATCGAAGACAAGAACTTCCGTCGACCGTCGTACGACGACGCCTGTGGGAGGAAGCAGAACGTTGTGCGGAAGAGTTCTCTTTCCACTCTCAAGTAGCTCTTCCACAATCGCTGCGACACGCTTGCCAATCGCTTCCGCCGGCAAGATGATGGACGACAGGGGAGGTTGCGAGACCATGCAGGACAGATCGTCGTTGCCGACTCCAAGCACAGCAATATCCTCGGGTACGCGCAGGCCAAGTTCCGTGCTCGTCTCGATGATCTCGGCACCCCAGAGATCGTCCATTGCGAGGATGCCCGTGGGAAGCGCAAGCGACAACAGCCAGCGAGTAAATTTAGGCTCAAATCGGAGACAGCCCATTGGCGCTAGTTTGCGCTCATTCCGGACATTGTAAACGGCGAGACCATCGTGGCCGAATTCATGGATCGCAGATCGGAATGCGTCTTCACGCTGTTGCGAAAAGAGAATGCATCGCTCCCCAACATACGCAAATGATCGAAAACCTCGCTCCAGAAAGTGCTGAGCCGCCATCTTGCCGATCAATTCCGGGTCGGTGTTGACAAACGGAATCGGCAGGCCAGGAACCCGCACAGCGAGGTTGATCACCGGAACTCGAGTTTGAAGTAGGAGATCGCACCATTTGCGATTGTTGATACCGACAATGACGACATCCGCCTTCTTCAGCATTTCCTTTGTGGCATGAGTAGCAACATTGGGCGCCGCGAAAACGAAATGCCAGTGTGGACGATACTGCCGTGCAAAGCGAACGATCTTTCGCATCACATCCCGACGGTGCGAATATTCGTATGACGACGCGATTCCGATGAGACATTTTTGCTGCATCGACGTAGGTCTCGTAAATGCCTGAGGGTGTCCGGGAATTGTTTCCATTGAAGCCCACGGCTTTGCCGGGGGATGGTAGCAATGTGGACTCAAATTCTCGGCAACCCCCCTTTCATTCGTGGTTCCCGGACGCCTTCCGTTGTATAGTTGTACAAGCGCCACTTAGGGCCGTGATAGCACCCTTAACTTGTGAGTTCAGCAGGACTTATGTCGACAGTGTTCACTTGGTCACAAAACGCATCGGCCTCGCCGCAAGTCCCCACACTGCGATAACTTAACCATGCTAGCGTGAGTCTAAGCGGCGCAGTCCAAATAGTAAACCCGAATTATTCACGAGATCGGTTTCTGACGGCTTAGCTCAGCGGAGATAGGGCGCGTTGACCATAGTGGCTTCGATGCGCGCGCATCCCCCCCCTTTCCCCCAGGGGTCTGTGTCGCGGTGCGGTGATTGAAAAAGAGGAAGTAAAACAGATCGCCGAGGTATCAGCCTCGCAAAACCAACGATTGGTGCGTATAAGAGGGCGGTGGAGTCAATTGAATAACCCTTCGCAAGTATTACAAGATGAGTGGCATTGCTCCATTGTCATTTCAATTGGTCATGGATAGGCTATCAGAGTAGGCTTTCAGCAAGAAAAACGCTGGACGAGGTGCATTTCCTGGCTGATAGCCGATAGCCGACAGCTATCACTCTGAGTAAGATACTAAGATGTTTCAGTGTGTTTACCCCTAACCCTTGCAGGAGATCATAATGAATGGTAACGGCATAAGTGGCGGACTAAAGCAGTCTCTTGCTGAAGGAAAAACAACCCTTGGCCTTTGGGTTACCCTGGAGTCTCCTACCATAACAGAAATTGCCACGGTTATGGGACTAGTGCGTCATCCAGTCTTAATCTTCGGGTAGAGCCGCTTCAATTTTCGGCGAGCATCGTCGATTTTGAATTGCCAATCGACGCCTCGTTGTTTGTCGTTTGTGTTTTGTGACCATGCCGCGATTTCGCTTTGAAGTTTTTCTAGTTCGCCGATTCGTCGGCCCGCGATGCACTGGCTGGTCATGCAACTCAATTCGCACTCAGCAATGTTCAGCCAACTGCCATGCTTGGGCGTGAAAACGAAGTTGATGCGTTTGATATAGGCACGGGCCGTGGCGGGATCAAACGTTTCGTAGAACGCTCCTTTGGTATGGGTGTTGAGATTGTCCAGCACCAAGGTGATTTGTTCACATCTCGCATAACGAGTGTCAAGCAGATGCGCAACTTCCAGAGCCCAATCTTGTTTCGTTCGCTGCGCTCGAGCGGTCGCTTGCCGGAAGCCTGAAAGTGGCTCCGCGAACATGAAAATGCTTGCCGTGCCATTGCGCTCATACTCGTAGTCAACCCGTTTGGCGTGCTCCTTCGTCGCGGCGATCGGCGTCCGCGTTTCGAGCAACAACTGAACTGGCTGCTCATCCATGCAAACGACCGGGTGCTGCGGATCATATGTTTTTTCGTACGTTTCCAGCACTTCTTCCATGCAGGCGACGAACTCGGCATTCTGCTCTGGAGGAATCACCCAGTACTCGATCATGCGCTTCGTCATCTTGTTTTTTTTAGCGTTTTGCGAACCGTCTCCGCGCAGATTCTATCAACAATGTCCAACGTTACCATTTGCTCGGCAAGCAATTGCAGCGTCCATCGACCATAGCCAACCGGTGGCGTCCCCAGTCGCATCGCAATCAGTTTCGCTTCGCCTTGTCCGTCAAGCTTGGGTGGCGTGGGTGAATTCTCGCGTTGCTTGCCGTGGAGCGCCAAGGCAAAACCTTCGACAAGCACTCGTTGGCGAAGATTCTCAATCGTTCGAGTACGACAGTTGAAGGCCGCAGATATCGCGAGATCGGTCCACGCCGGACCATCGGCATCCGACTTCAAAAGAATTTGGGCTCGACGAACCTTTTGAGAACCGCCCTTGAGCTTTTTGACAATTTGCTCGCACTCACCCCGTTCTGCATCCGAGAGTCGGACGATATACTTCTTGTTCATGGGAAACCTCCTTGTTTAAGGAGAATTTCCCCGAACGCCGACTATTCACCAACCCGAATATCTAGTGTGGATGACGCACTAGACTGGGTTGTCATTGACGCGGAACATGGACACCTAGACTACAAAGAAATCATGGAACACGTGCGAGTGACGAGGAATACAAAAACAGCAGCTCTGGTGCGCATTCAAGATATCCAGGAAGGAGTGATTAAGCGAGTGCTGGATATTGGCGCTGACGGAATTCTGGTTCCTCAGATTCACAATGCAGAACAAATGGCCCTAGCGGTGCGCTATGCCAAGTATCCACCTATGGGAGTGCGCGGCATTGGAGGCGAACGAGCAACACGCTGGGTCATGGGACTTGATGCATGTACACGTCACGCGAATGACAAGACGATTGTGATCCCTCTTATTGAGCATGTAGACGCGATTGAAAATATTGATGAAATTCTCGATGTCGAGGGAATCGATGCCATCTTTATGGGCCCCGCTGATTTGGCGGCGTCCGCCGGACTAATCGGTCAATGGGGCAGCCCAGAGTTGAATGAACAGATGCTTACTGTGCGAGGCAAAGCGGAAGAAAAAGGAATTCCGAGTGGCATGGTCGCGGGCAATGAGGATGCCGCACGTAATCTAACAAAACAAGGCTACAAAATGCTTGCCATTGGATTGGAGACGATGCTGTTTATCCGCGCCGCCCAATCCATGATGGAAGCGTTAGGTCGCCCCGTACCAAAGGAGGCTTGGAATGAGTAAAACGTTTAAGGTAGGAATAACCAACGACTTTCTTAGTGCCGATGGAAAGTTGACCTTTGAATACATCGGTTTGGATATCCTTGACGCGGAACCGAACCTGGAATACGAGGTGATGGCTCCGCACCCAGGTACCCTGAAACCGGAACATGTGGATCAATACGATGCCATTCTTTCTCTTACTCCCAAGTATACGGAAGAAACTTTCCAAGGAATAAAGCGATTTCAATTGATTTCCCGATTTGGGGTCGGTTACGACATGGTTGATCCACAAGTCTGTACCGACGCCAATGTGATGCTTTGCATTACGAATGGCGCTGTCAATCATTCCATGGCAGAAGCCACGATCACTTGGATGCTGGCATTAAGCCACCGCGTGTTTTTGAAGGATCGCCTGGTTCGGAACAGCCGGTGGGGAGATAAAGTTCATCACATGGGAACGGAACTTCGAGACAGGAGACTGGGAGTGATCGGCTTAGGGGAGATAGGGCAAGCGTTAGTGAAGATGCTTCGCGCTTTCGGAATGAACAAACCCATGGCCTATGATCCCTATTTGCCACCCGACCAAGCGGCGGATTTAGGCGTCGAACTTGTCTCCTTGGAAGAGTTATTAAAGGAATCCGATTTTGTTTCAGTAAACTGTCCGCTGACCGATGGCACCCTGAACCTTATCGGTAAAGATCAATTGGCGTTAATGAAATCCTCTGCGTTTCTCATCAATACGGCGCGCGGTGGAATCGTTCAGGAGGAGGCGCTTGTTTCTGCCCTGAAAACCGGACAAATTTCCGGAGCGGCAACGGACGTATTCGAAAATGAGCCCGCAGATGCTGAGCACCCTCTAGCAAAATTGGATAACGTTATTTTGGCTCCGCACGCAATCGGCTGGACCGATGAATTGTTCCGAGGCATTGGCACCATGGCCTGTCAGGCAATTGTCTCAGTGGCGCGCGGAGAAACGCCCAAGGGACTTGTGAATCAGGAAGTGATAAACAAACAGGAACTTCAGGAAAAATTGGTGCGGTCGTGTGATGAGAAGCCATCGTGACGAGGGTATTGCCCCGAGTGAACGGCTTGTCTGGAACACCGACGACGACAACAACAATGGCATCGAAGACTACCTCGAACTCAACGGCCCGGTGACGGGCGAGGACGATCTATTCGAGATCATGCTTGATCCCTGGTTCCGCGACGACGCCTATCAGCTCGACTATCGCGTCTTTTTTCAATCGAGCAGCTATCGCCTTTGGGATAGTGCCACCAAAGACAAAGAGATCATCGACAACAACGGGTATCTTATTGCCGAACTCCCCGATTCCGTTTTCGTCGAGGGAACTGGCTCCTCCTCAACCACGGTCCGAATGTGGCTTGTCTCTGACTCGCCCAAGCCACCCTCGATAGGTGACGAAAATCTTGACGAAGTGCGGTTTCGTTCTACAGCTAACTTGACGGCCTATCGGCCTGTAGTCGAGCCGGGGGCGTACGACTTTGGATTGCTTGCTGTACCAAACCAATGGGAGGAAGGCGAACCAACCATGATCTTCGTTGACGAGCACCACGCGAATGACGCGACCTACCGGAGGATAGGTTGCCAGAAACGTTTTGTACGTCTTTGTGCCAGCTTTGCCGTAGAGCGTGCAATCGATCGTCTTCCAGCCTCGCTTCCGCCCGGCTCGTTTGGCCAAGCGGAGACGGTTCTTGCCATACTTGCGAGGCCGGCCGCGGCCACGACGTTGTCCCTTCTCCCGCTTCGGCGGCAAATCGCGCAGTGCGGCGTCTTTGCGCAAGCGACCGACGACTACCACGCTGACAAGCTTCAAAGTACGTCTCAAGAACGGCCGCTTGGTGTAGCCGCCATCGATGACGACCCAAACCGTTTTTCCCGCCGTTTTCAGGATGGGAACGATCCACTCGACCCAACGGGCCGCCAACTGCAGCTTGGTGGCAAAGCGTTGCCACCGCCGGTGCTTGGGAATCGTCGCCATCGTTTTCTAGTGAACCTAAAGCATGGCTCGCAGCGGCAAGCCAATCGTTCCCCACTTCGGATGCCGCAGTGCCAGCGAAATCGTGCCCCAGACATGGCCCTACAGAAATGGCTGATCGGCCGGGCCGAGTGTCGGGCTGTGATGGACGTCCGCCCCTTCGACCTTCGTCCCGTATCGCTTGGTGGAGGAGTCGTCGATGACCAGCAGCACGCGCTTTGGCAGCGGCAGCGTCCGCAGCAGAAGTATCACCAACTGCGTGGCGATCGGTTCGGTCTTGCGTCCAAGAGTCGCAAGGAATTAATAATAGGCTTGAAGTCGTCGCTGACGCCTGCGGCCCTGAGCCAGATTGTCACCGTGCGGCGACCGTTGGCAAACAGGATCCCTGCTGTCAGCGCCGGTAACCAGAAAATTGCGTCTTGTAAAATGTCTAGGCCGTGAAATCATCTATCATCTCATTCTATCGGCAGTGCTACGAGACCTGTCAGGTCTTCCTGGGCAAGTTATATCGTGTATAATAGTACTCCAGTCGCCCCAGATAGTTCTACCTGTAAAAACTGAGACTTTGACATGTTGGAAGCGATCCATTTCGAAAACTTCAAGGCATTACGCGATACAACACTGCCGTTGTCGCCGTTTACGCTCATCGTAGGACCCAATGGTAGCGGAAAAAGTACGGTGCTGGATGCCTTGAAGGAATTACAGTCCGTAGCAGCTCATGGTACACACGGCAATATGGTTATCAAGAGCATCTCTCATCCTTTAGCAAGCATTCATGGCCATGATCCCGAGGATGCCACAAGATGTACCTTTCGCTTTTCTTCCAGCCAAACTAGCGAACTTGAGATGCAGTCGCAAGGAAGCATTTGGAGCTACGATGCAAGAGGTTTTGAAACAGAACGATTTAAGGAAGTCGCAAAGATTCGCGTTTTTGAATTTGTACCGAAGGCGATGGTAGGCCCAGAAATGCTACAGCCGGGGCAAGAGCTTCAGCCAAATGGGAGTGGTCTTGCGGCGACGTTAGATTCGCTTCGTGATAAGGCCCCGGAACGATTTGAACAGCTCAACAGCCAGCTTGAGCAATGGCTTCCTGAATTCGACCGCATTTTGTTTGAAACACCTGCAAGTGGGCAGCGTTCGCTCTTGCTACGGACAACATCTCAACATCATCGGATCCCAGCGTCGGTACTCTCGCAAGGCACACTCATTGCCTTGGCATTGCTAACGCTTGCCTACATGCCTGATCCCCCAACCATTATTGGACTGGAGGAGCCTGATCGGGGTCTTCACCCACGACTCCTGCGGCAACTCAAAGATGCGCTTTATCGACTCGCCTATCCTGAGGCGTCAGATTGTGATCGTAAGCCGATTCAGATTATTGCAACGACGCATTCTCCTTATTTTGTCGATCAGTTCAAAGATCATCCCGAAGAAATTGTTGTTGCCAACAAAAAAGATTTGGATGTCACGTTTGAACGCTTATCCGACAGACCGCATCTTCAGGAAATCATCGAAGGTTCGCGACTTGGTGATGTGTGGTACAGCGGTATTTTGGGAGGCGTTCCGACGGCATCATGAAGATTGTCGTACTTGCTGAATCGCCTGCAGATCGCGTGGCAATCGAGACTCTTGCTCTCGCCATTTTGGACGAGAATGTCGAGTTTGTTATCTACATGCCTCCCGCCGGAGGTATTGATGCGGTCGTTGCGGTGATTCGACCTGCTTTATTAAGCTTGCACTATCTGCGAAAAGCCGATGGTTTGATCGTTGTTGTTGATTCTAACGGCACACCAATCGAAACAGGACATGTTGGAGGACGCGTGCATCTTATTCAGAAGGAGATTGATCAGATACAATCTCAGATTTCACCGTTAGCAGATTACCCGCCTATCAAGACTGCGGTGGGTGTCGCTGCTCCTTCGATCGAGTCGTGGCTCTTGTTTGGTATCGATAAACAATGCACCGAGGCGGCATGGATTGTTCGTCACAAGGATGGCAGTAGTTCAGTAGCCAATATCCAGCGCCTCAAGAAAAGACTGTACTGTACTGACCGCCCTGATATCCATACTGAAACCAGGGTCATGAGGCAGCACGCCGCGCGATTGGTGGAAGAGTCAAAAACCGAAGCTCTTGAACAAAGTTTTCCGTATGGTTTTGGACAGCTTGCAAAAGATTTGCGAAGTTGGTGATTCCATTCATTTTTACACTCGAATGCCATCCGCTCTCGCCTCGCATAAAAAACGTGCCGCCATCATTACGCAACGCCAGTTATTGGGCTGGTTCATTTTTCTCGGCTTTGATTCCAATGCCAATGCCCATGACATTTTTCCCCTTCGGGCAATCTAATAGTTCGTGCGTCTCGGAAAATGTGTCAGATGTGACAAGTTCATTCCAAAATTTGGGGACGTTGTTGGGGCCAACAAAGGCGTCGTTGATGTCATGGAACATGCACACCTGGGCATGTCTGCCCACATTTTCGAAATCCTGAGCAACTGCCCTGTATTCGTGATCTCCGTCAATCAGTACGCAATCGTACTCCTTTCCCTTGAGTTCTTCGCTCGTCGTGTTTCTGAATTCCATGGGGACCATCGTTCGGATTGTTGAATAGTGGTGGAAAAGGTTGTAGGGATCGATCGTGAGCGCTTTGAGGTTTGGGTTGAGGCGATACAAATAGGCTGAGAGAACGGAAAATGTGTAGCCGGTGTGCGTGCCGATTTCCAGGAAAGTCTCAATCTTGTGGTTCGACAGGATAACCATGGCACCCGCGAGTTGGTCGGGAATCTGCCACAGTCCGTTGCCTGTGAGGTTCATGTATTTAGAATCCTCGCCGTACAAGTTTCTGGGATCGTAGCGCAGACCAACGCTCCGTATGATGTGTCGAATCGCATCGACGTTTTGCACGTCTTCGTCCGGCAGTTCTAGGAGTTGGCGAATTCCCCGCAGTAGTTTTTTCTTGGCCCAAGGATCGGGGAAATCCCTCGTGGAGAGCTTGTTACGTATTTTTCGTAGTGTTCCCATTGCTTATGAATCTCACAAATTGATCGGTGCTTCGGCGAGCGGCGGAATAGAAATTACCAGCACGCAGCGCAAGCAAGTGGGTCTAGCACACACTCGCTTGCGCGTCGTGCTAGTATTCTGGTAAATTTTCAATTGCCGTTCGCCTTATTTCCCAAGAAAAATATCCAACAACTGCCGAGCCGCGACGGTCGGCGACAATCGTCCGGTGGTGACGGCCTTTTCTAGCTCGGGCAGGCAGCGGCATACTTCTGGATGCTGCTTGAGTGCCTCTTGCAAGATTTCTAACGTTTCGTTCCACATCGAGGCACGGGCTTGGGCGGATCGCTGGGCGATTAGCTCGCCCGTGCCATTTAGTTGCTCTTGAAACCGGCAGACCAAGTCCCAGGCCTCGGCAATGCCGTCGTCAGCGAGCGCGGAACAAGATTCTACTACAGTTTGCCAAGTTTTCCATCGCGGCTGGATCAATGGAATTGCCATTCGGAATTCGGCTACCGCTCGTTGGGCGGCTGCCAACAGCTGGCCATCGGCCTTGTTCACCAGCACCAAATCGGCCAGTTCCATAACGCCCCGTTTAATGCCTTGCAGATCATCGCCGCCACCTGGCATCAACAACAAAATGAACATGTCGGTCATCTGGGCGACCGCGGTTTCCGATTGGCCGGTGCCAACTGTCTCGATAATCACCACGTCGAAACCGGCCGCCTCGCAAAGCAACATCGCTTCGCGGGTATGACGAGCGACTCCGCCCAGGGTGCCCCCCGAGGGCGAGGGTCGAATAAAGGCGTCCGGGTGCTGGGCGAGCCGTTCCATGCGAGTCTTGTCTCCAAGAATCGATCCACCGCTGATGGCCGAGGAGGGATCGACCGACAGGACGGCGACCCGATGATTTGCCTCGATGATATGCCGACCGAAGGCTTCGATGAAAGTCGACTTCCCCACGCCTGGCACGCCAGTGATGCCAAGTCGGATAGAATTGCCTGTGTGAGGCGTAAGTTCCTGCATTAGTGCGATGGCATCGTCGCGATGATCGGCACGCGTCGATTCGACCAGTGTAATGGCTTGTGCCAAAGCGCGGCGATCGCCTGCTCGAACGGCATTGGTAAGAGGAGTGATATCCGACATTTTGCTAAGCCGTAAACGGCTGTTTTCTTTACATCACAGGAGGCATTTTGCTCACTCAAATTCGAGGATCAACTGGTCCACGGCCAGCGTCTGACCCACCGACGCGATCACCTTGGCCACTTTGCCATCGCACCGAGCCAGCAAGACGTTTTCCATTTTCATCGCCTCGACAACCGCAAGAGATTGGCCCGATTTGATCTGGTCGCCCTCGCCGACCATCACCTGGGCCAACAGGCCCGGCATGGGTGAGAGCAGATGTTTTGACAAATCGGGACGTTCTTTTTCCGGCAACCAGTCGAGCAGCTTTGCCGCATGAGGCGTGAGCACCATCATATCGACCTGCGAACCCCCGTGGAACAGGCGATAAGTCAAATGGTGCCGCTCTACCTGAAGATGGATAGGGTGGCCGTTGATCGAACCTGTAAAAAGAGGCTGTCCCAATCGCCAGTCGCTCTGCACCCGATAACATTGTCCGTCGCAAATCACCTCATGGCCAATTGCTTGGACGCCGTCAACGGATTGAGCTTCGACAGACCGAATTTCGACAGGCCTCAACTCGCCTCCCATCACCACCACATAGCCATCGTCTATTTTCCTTTCATGGCCGGGCAACTGACCGCTGATCTGAGCTGCTCGCTCCACATATCGTTGGTGAATCGCAGCAGCCACCGCAGCCAATCGTGCCGGCTGATCGTCTGTCGCGTCGGCGGGGTGAAAACCGTCGGGATATTCTTGCGCGATCAAGTTGGTGCTAAGCTCTGCATCCCGAAAACGGGCGTGGTCGACCAGAGCTGCCAGGAAGCTGATGTTGTGGGAGACGCCGCGGATAGTAAACTGGTCGAGTGCGCAGCGCATGTGGGCAATGGCTTGCTCGCGGGTTGCGTCGTGGGTGATCAACTTTGCGATCAAGGGATCGTAATGCATCGAGACTTCGCCACCCTCGCCGACGCCCGTATCGACGCGCACATGGGCCGACTCGGCCGGGGGCAAATAACGGACCAATCGGCCAATCGAAGGCAGGAAATTGCGGGACGGGTCTTCGGCGTAGATCCTTGCTTCAATCGCCCAGCCACGAAACGGAACCTCCGATTGCGACCATGGCAAGGCCTCGCCCGCAGCGATGCGGATCATCCACTCGACCAGATCAAGTCCCGTCCTTAACTCGGTGACCGGATGTTCCACCTGCAACCGGGTATTCATTTCCAAAAAGAAAAAGTTACGATCCGCGTCGACGATGAACTCGACAGTTCCCGCCGACCGATAGTGGACTGCCCTGGCGAGCGCAACCGCTTGCTGGCCCATGCTCGAGCGGGTTGCCTCATCGAGAAAGGGCGATGGCGCCTCCTCAATCACTTTCTGATGCCGTCGCTGTAGGGAACATTCGCGCTCGCCCAAGTGAATGATGTTTCCTTGGCTGTCGCCCAGCACCTGGATTTCGATATGCCGCGGCTCTTCGATAAACTTTTCGATAAAGACCCGAGCATCGCCAAAGCTTGATCGGGCCTCACTCGTCGCGCGCTCAAAACCGTCCGAGCACTCTGCACCGTTGTGGGCGACTCGCATCCCTTTGCCACCGCCGCCGGCCGTGGCTTTTAGCATGACCGGATAGCCAATTTCACCGGCAACCGCGACCGCGTGCGAGGCATCCTTTATCACCTCGGTCGACCCAGGAATTGTAGGAACGCCCGCCTCTTGGGCCAGCTTTTTCGAGGTGATTTTGTCGCCCATGCTGGTGATCGCATCGACGCCCGGACCAATGAAGGTGAGTCCCTCTTCAGCGATCCGCTCTGCGAAGAGAGCATTTTCCGCAAGGAAACCATAGCCGGGATGGATCGCCTCGGCACCCGTTCCCTTGCAAGCCCGAATGACACGATCGATATCCAGATAACTCTCGGTCGAAGGAGGCGGGCCGATGCAAACGGCCTCATCGGCCTGGGCCACATGCAGCGCATCCTTGTCTGCCTCGGAAAAAACCGCGACGGCACGGATTCCCATCTTGCGAGCCGTGCGAGTCACGCGACAGGCAATCTCGCCCCGATTAGCAATGAGAATTTTCTTGAACATGGGGGAATAGCAGTTAGCTTTTAGCGGTTAGCCGGAAAATGGGCGTAATGTAATAATCTGGCGTAGCCGCTCACGGAATGAAAAATATTGAACCACAAAGGACACGAAGAGCACGAAGAAGTCAGAGGACAAATCGCTTGCTCCCGCTTCTCAGCGAACTCAAACGGAAAACCCATTCGGAGGAAAACCACGAAAAAAGTGGGGGAGTAGGATCACAGGATTTGAAGTTGAAAGACTTGCCCAACAGTATTCGCAAAACCCTCTCTTTCGTCTATTTCGTGGTTCTCTTCTATTCACCTTAAATAGACTAAATTTGCACCCTCATCGACTTGATTGGATAGCCTCTCGAAAAGTAGAATTCTATTCTTTGCGTCCTTTCTTTGTGTCCTTCGTGCTCTTCGTGGTTCATTTTTCTTCCATCCCGTGAACGGTTACAATCTGGCTAACAGCTAATAGCTAATAGCTAATAGCTTCTTACAACGGAATGTTGCCGTGTTTGCGCCAGGGGTTTTCGAGCTTCTTGCCTCGGAGCATCGCTAGTGAACGACATATCCGCTTGCGCGTTTTGCTGGGCATGATCACGTCGTCGATAAAGCCCCGGTGGCCCGCGATGAATGGATTGGCGAACTTGGCCCGGTATTCTTCGGTCCGCTTGGCGACTTTTTCTTTGTCGTCCAAATCGTTACGGAAGATAATCTCGACCGCTCCTTGAGGGCCCATGACGGCGATTTCCGCACTGGGCCAGGCGACGTTGACATCGCCTCGCAGATGTTTGGAACTCATCACGTCGTAGGCGCCGCCATAAGCTTTGCGCGTGATCAGCGTCACTTTCGGCACGGTCGCCTCGGCAAACGCATAGAGGAGCTTGGCCCCGTGCTTGATGATGCCGCCATATTCCTGGGCTGTGCCAGGCATAAAACCGGGAACGTCGACCAGCGTGAGCAGCGGAATTCCAAACGCATCGCAGAACCGCACAAATCGGGCTGCCTTGATCGCCGACTTGATATCCAAGCAACCGGCCAACACCATCGGCTGATTCGCGACAATGCCGACCGGATGGCCTTCCATGCGGGCAAAACCGACGAGGATATTTTTTGCATGCTCCGGCTGCAGTTCGAAAAATTCGGTGTCGTCGACAATCTTCAGGATCAGCTCGCTCATGTCGTAAGATTTTTTTGGATCGTCAGGCACCAGCGTATCAAGCGACGGTTCTACTCGATCTGCCGGGTCGGCCGTCGGCCAATGCGGCGGGGGGACTCGGTTACTCGACGGCAAGTAGTTGATAAACCGTCGCAACATGTCGAGCGCTTCCATGTCGTTTTCAAAGGCACCGTCGGAAACTCCCGATATGGTGGAATGGGTGTTTGCGCCCCCAAGCTCCTCGTGGGTTACCTCTTCGTGCGTAACCGTTTTTACGACTTCGGGCCCGGTGACGTACATGTAGGAGCTATCTTTGACCATGAAAATAAAATCGGTCATCGCCGGCGAGTAGACGGCCCCACCAGCACAGGGGCCCATGATGAGTGATATCTGAGGGATCACGCCGGAAGCCAATACATTTCGCTGAAACACATCGGCATAGCCACCCAACGAATCGACCCCTTCCTGGATCCGCGCACCGCCTGAATCGTTCAGCCCGATCACCGGAGCGCCTACCTTCATCGCATGATCCATGATTTTACAGATTTTTCGCGCATGGGCCTCGGAAAGCGAACCGCCGAAGACGGTAAAATCTTGGCTGAACACAAACACAACGCGCCCGTTGATCGTGCCATAGCCGGTGACCACGCCATCGCCCGGGATCGTCTGTTTTTGCATGTCGAAATCGGTACATCGATGCTCGACAAACATATCCCACTCTTCAAACGAGCCGGGGTCAAGTAGCAGTTCCAGACGTTCGCGGGCGGTCAGTTTGCCCTTGGCATGTTGCCGGTCGATGCGCTGTTGCCCCCCGCCAAGCCCTGCCGCGACACGTTTTTCTTCAAGCTGATGGATGATGTGCTGCATTGGTTTTCTAAATCTATAGCGAATTATCGATTGTTAAGGTATTCACGTGCTCGTACACGTGCTCGTGAACGTACACGAAATCACTGGTTCGGCCGACACATTCTAGATAACATAGCAACCACTCGTGTCAATAAAACTTTTCCTTCATCCAGAAGATCAGAATTCGCAAGTTTAAGCACAGCACAAACATCCATAACCGCTGCACATTCCATTGCCGATCCTCGAGCAATGGCATAAAATCTTCTTTTGTCCGCAGATCCCGTCTTGCCGCATCCTTCGGCGATATTCAGGGGAATAGACCATGATGCCCTTTTCAGTTGGTCTACCAATGAACTGTACCCTTTGGGTGCGTTCTCTATCACATTTACTGTGATTGTTAGAAACTCAATCGCGCATTTGTAAACATCTAGTTTTTCGTGATCTAGCATGTGTTTCTTTCGTTCACGTTCACGAGCACGTGTACGTGTACGAGCACGGGGTGACGTGTTGGGTAGAGCCTTTGCCTTACTTCAGTTAGGGAACCGCTATGGTTTTGATCAGTTGCAGTATTTCACTGGCCGCTACCGGGATGTTCGTCCCCGGGCCATAAATGGCGGCGACTCCAATTTCCAGGAGGCTTTCATGATCGCATGGTGGAATCACCCCTCCACAAACGACCACCTTGTCATCGACCTCTGCCTGCTTGAGCGCGTTGAGCAACTGAGGCACCAAGGTCCGATGGCCGGCTGCCTGGGATGAGACGCCAATGACATGCACGTCGTTTTCAATCGCCTGACGCACGGCCTCCTCTGGTGTCTGAAACAACGGGCCGATGTCGACGTCGAAACCGAGATCGGCCAATGCGGTTGCAATCACCTTCGCACCCCGGTCGTGCCCATCTTGCCCCAGCTTGACGACCAGCATCCGTGGACGTCGACCCTCCGCTTCGGCAAACGCGTTGACTTCCTGCTGAACCTTGGCAAACCCTTCGTCTCCCGCGTAGCTTGAGCCATAGACTCCCGCGATGGAGCGAATCATGGCACGGTGGCGGGTGTAGACTTTTTCTAGCGAATCGGAAATCTCTCCCACCGTGGCTCGAGCACGAGCGGCATCGATCGCCAGCGCCAGCAGGTTGCCCGTCTTGGCTTCGGCTGCTTCGGTAAGCGCTGCCAACGTCTGACAACAGGATACCTCGTCGCGATGAGCACGAATTTTGCGCAGCCGTTCGACCTGAGACTCGCGTACCGCGGTGTTGTCGATATCGAGCACGCTAACCGGCGGCTCGGCGTCCAGTGTGTATTTATTGACGCCGACGATCGTCTCCTCGCCCCGGTCGATCCGGGCTTGCCTCTTCGCCGCCGCCGCCTCGATCCTTAGCTTGGGCATCCCCGATTCAACCGCTTGGGTCATGCCACCCATCGATTCCACCTCGTCGATCAGCACCCGAGCTTCGCGCACCAGCGAAGCGGTAAGGTTCTCCACATAATAGGAACCGGCGAGCGGGTCGACCACGCGCGAGATGCCGGTCTCTTCCTGCAGGACCAGTTGTGTATTGCGGGCAATGCGAGCAGAAAACTCGGTGGGCAGCGCCATCGCCTCGTCAAAGGAATTGGTGTGCAGCGATTGCGTGCCGCCCAGCACGGCCGCCATCGCTTCGACCGTGGTTCGGACGATGTTGTTGTAGGGATCTTGGCTGGTGAGGCTCACACCGGAAGTTTGGCAATGGGTTCGCAGCATCAGCGAGCGAGGATCGGTTGGTGAAAACATCGACTGCATCAATTCCGCCCACAGCAGTCGCGCTGCTCTCAGCTTGGCCACCTCCATAAAAAAGTTCATCCCGATGCCGAAGAAAAACGACAGCCTCGGGGCAAACTGATCGACCTCTAACCCACGGGATAGCGCCGCGCGAACATACTCGATACCATCAGCCAGCGTGAAAGCGAGTTCCTGCACGCAAGTTGCACCTGCTTCTTGCATGTGGTAACCGGAGATCGAGATGGAATTGAATTGGGGCATGTTGTGCGACATCTGCTCAATGATGTCGGCCACAATCCGCATCGAAGGTTCGGGCGGATAGATGTAGGTGTTACGGACCATGAATTCCTTGAGAATATCATTCTGCAAGGTTCCTGAAAGTTTTTCTGCCGCCACGCCCTGCTCTTCCGCGGCCACGACAAACATGGCCATCACCGGGAGCACCGCACCGTTGATGGTCATCGAGACCGACATCTTGTCGAGCGGAATGCCGTCGAAAAGGATTTTCATGTCCTCTACGCTGTCGATTGCCACGCCTGCCAACCCCACATCGCCAACGACCCGCGGATGATCGGAATCGTAGCCCCGATGGGTTGGCAAATCAAAGGCGATCGACAAGCCAGTCTGCCCGGCCGCGAGGTTTTTTCGATAAAACGCATTCGACTCCTCGGCCGTGGAAAAGCCGGCGTATTGCCTCACCGTCCAAGGCCGACCCGCGTACATGGTGGCTCGAGGGCCACGCAAAAAGGGCGGGAATCCGGGCAAGGAGTTCACAAGAGCCGGATGTTCCAAGTTGTCGCGATCCAAATCATCAGCCGTGTAGAGCGGCTTGACGTCAATCCCCTCGGGCGTATGCCAAACAAGACTTTCGCTAGAACGGACCTTCAATTCTTGGCTGGCTAAAGCTTCCCAGTCATCAAGCGACGGACTGGGGAAATTTGGCTTGGGGAATTGTGGTTTGGGGGAACTCGGCATGGACGAAGCTCTTCCAATAACAAGCGATTGGTTAAACGATGCATTGGCGTATCACTAAGCACCGCTCGCATTACCTACGGCCATTCTAACTCAAGCCATTGGCCGACAACATAGGTCAAGATGCCCAAACGGCAGGTTTTACATCGCAAAAAGGCGAATGATGAACATTCCCCGGCAGTTTAGAGAAGAGGGTTGAGCAGGACGCAGGTCCATCTCTACAATAGGTCGGTTGTAACATGTCGGTGAAATGTTTCACGATGCTCTAGCCCCCATCGCAAGCTGTGGGGTTTGTGCGATAGTACTGCTCATCAAACTCCACGGCTTGCGCCGGGGGCTAAGGATGTTTCTTCACCGAGGCTAAGAAAACTAGTTCGCATACGACCCCCCAGATAATTTGTACGATTCCATGTCCTTCAGCAAACTGCATGAGCAATGAAATACGCAATCTGTAATGAAACATTTGTTGACTGGCCCTTTGACGAGGCTTTCGCAAAAGCCCGTGAGGTCGGCTACACGGGCATCGAAATCGCTCCGTTCACATTAAAACCTGGTACATCGACAATCGATGTGCGTGATATTTCCGATCAGCAACGGAGCGAAGTCCGCCAGCAAGCGGCTGATGCGGGACTTGAAGTCATCGGCCTGCACTGGTTGCTGGCCAAAACCGAAGGCTATTATTTGACGAGCCCTGACACTGCCGTGCGACAGCGGACGACCGAGTACTTCAAAACCCTTGCCCAATTTTGCCGTGACCTTGGCGGGTCGGTCATGGTGCTCGGTTCGCCGCAACAGCGGAATTTACTGCCGGATGTTTCTTGCGCCGAGGCAATGCAGTACGCTGCGGAAGTTTTGCGGGCAGCGATGCCCACGTTTTCCGACTGCGATGTGACGTTAGCCTTAGAACCACTCAGCCCCAATGAGGGCGATTTCCTGCTGACTGCCGAATCGGCGATTGAGTTGGCCACGCAGATTGACTCACCCCAATGCCGGTTGCATCTCGACACGAAAGCAATGAGCAGTGAAGCGAAGCCGATTCCCGAGATTATCCGAGAGAGTCGCCCGTGGCTGGCGCATTTTCACGCCAACGATCCCAATCTGCTCGGGCCCGGCATGGGCGATTTGGATTTCAAACCGATCCTTGCCGTCCTCAAAGAAATCGACTATCAAGGTTGGGTGTCGGTCGAAGTTTTCGACTACAGTCCCGGGCCAGAAGTAATCGCCAAGCAGAGTTTGGAATATATGCGGAAGATAGTGTGCTAGGCGCGAGTTGGGAGGCGCGAGTTGTTAGTGAGCATGCCAACAACTCGCGCCTAACGACTCCCGACTCCCTATCTTCCCGGAGAAACCATGTTAAGAATACTGATTTTGTTTGTTACCAGTGTTGTTTGCTTTCTAAACGCCCATGCGGCCGAATTTTCTTTGGAACGAAATGACCAAGGCATTGCCGTGTTGCTCGATGGCGAGCTGTTCACGCAGTATCATACTTTGTCGGGCAATATGCCCGTGCTTTGGCCCCTCATCGGCCCCACGGGAAAACCGATGACCCGCTCCTGGCCCTTAGGTTCTGCCGAGGAGGGCGAGAAACAGGATCATATCCATCAGCGGTCATTTTGGTTTGCGCATGAAGGGGTCAATGGCTTTAACTATTGGGCAGAAGTAGCCTCTTATGCAGGACATAAGCGTCCTAAGTACGATAGGATAAGGCAACGTGTGGGGAAAATTGCACACCAAGAGTTTTCAAAATTAGAAAGCGGAAACCGTCGGGCGACAATCGTCACGACGAACGACTGGCTTGACAACGAGGGAGCGAAAGTGTGTGGAGATCGACGCACGCTCACATTTACGGCCGACGACAACTGCCGCCAAATCGATTTCACCATCAAGCTGCTGGCCAGCGAAGGCGACGTGATATTCGAGGACCGCAAGGATGGGGTGTTTGGTGTGCGCGTCGCCGCGAGCATGAAGGTCGATGCCAAGAAAGGGGGCCAGATTGTCAACAGCCGAGGGCAAACGAACGGGGATGCCTGGGGACAATTCGCCGATTGGGTCGACTACCACGGCCCCGTTGATGGCGAGACGGTAGGTATCGCGATCTTGTTGCATCATTCCAACTTCCGTCACCCCGCGCGATGGCATGTCCGAGAGTACGGACTGTTTGCCGCAAATCCGTTTGCCGAAAAGGGCTTCCCAGCCGATGACCGCTCGCAAGGTTCCCATACAATAAAAGCGGGCGAGTCGCTCACCTTGCGCTATCGCGTTCTGCTGCACCGCGGCGACGAAAAACTAGCAAAGATTGCCGAGGCGTTTGCCGCGTATGCCAAGGAAGAGTAGGCTGAATGAAGCGTGTCGAGATGTTAGCCGCCGGGCTTGTCCCGGCGCGGGTCCCGGTGCACTACTCGCGCCGGGACAAGCCCGGCGGCTAACACGGACATGCCCACTATTTCAGCACCCGGGTATCGCCTCGGCGAAGCGTCAGCCCGTCGCGGTCGAAATGTTCGACGAGCGGAACAATGACCCGGCGGTTCGTGCCGAGCAATTCACGCAGTTGGCTAAGCGTGGCACTGCCATTCTCCAATAGGTAGTGACGGACCTTATCTTTTGCCTGCTGGTAACTTTCCTGCTGAAAAACCAGATCGGCAGAGACTTCGATTACTTCGCCTTGTTGAATGAGAAACCGGAGCGCTTCGGCCGATTTTTTATCCTTGTCGATCTCTTTTCGAGCGGGCGGCTTGAACGGCTCGCCGCCAAGCAGTTTGCGTATCTTCGCACCGGCCGAGGATAAATGGGACGGCAACTCGGGCATGTGCGACTCGCGGCGGATCGCGATGCCCTGTTTGACGATGTTTTGACGGCACAAACAGCGAATAAGCTCATCGAACAAAGGGGCTGCGGGAAGTTTCGTCTCGAATTGTGAGCGCAACTCGCTCAGGTCGAGACCCAGATGCTGCGGGTTTTGTGCATGTTCGGCATCGATTCGGCTGACCGCCTGATGGATCAAATCATTCCACCAAGCAGCATCAACCACATAGTTGCCAGCAATGATAAGCTCGCGTTGTTCGGCGAGTTCCCCGATCGCCGCTTCAATTTGGGAACTGGAAAAGGAGGATTGAAGCAATAATTTTTGACAGTCGATTGCTTGGCATCGTGACAAGAAAGCCAATATCGATTTCTGAACATCTCCTCTGGCTTCAAGACAAGCTTGGAGCGAGGCGATCTGCTGTGCATTTCGATAGTGGCGACGCTTGGCATCGGTTTCTAACACAACCCCGCCAGCCAGCGTCGACGACTTCGACCAACTGCGCACCAAAAAACGGTCACCGGCAAACACAAGCAATGGTCGTTCTAGGCGTATTTGTGCCAGCGCCGATTCGCCCTCCCCGAGCTGTTCGCGATCGATCAAGTAGACCTTGGCTGGTACATGCGACCCGCCATGGTGCCAACGGACAGGCGAGGCATGTTTCAGTGGCAACGGATTGGCCAGTCCACGATCGGTCTGTGTGATCCAAGCATGGATCGTTTCGGTCGGTTTGCCCAACTCGGCAAGGGTAATCACCTCACCGCGTGCGATACCCGTTCGACCTTTGCCCGCCACCGGCAGATCGGTTAAATTGAGGGCCGCCCTCATGCCAGGCCCGACACTTTCCAGGTCCTTGTTCTGCGATTGGATGCTACGGATGCGTGTCGAGAAACCGGTAGGTTGGACAACCACACTTTGCCCACGGTGCAATGTCCCGCCCGTCAGGGTGCCGGTGACGATCGTGCCAAATCCTTGATGTGTGAATACCCGATCCACAGGAAGACGCGGCTTGCCGATGTCGATGGGTGCCGGTGTCTGGTCGAGGATGTCGGCTAGCGTCGCCTGCAACTGGTCGAGTCCACGGCCCGAGACAACTGATGTCGGCACAATCGGCGCATCGGCAAAAGGGCTATCGGCTAGCCGTTTCCGAATATCTGCAATCACTGGGCAATCAACAATCGGGCGATCATCCCCCAGCAGATCAGCCTTGGTCAACGCAACCACCATCCTTTTGATTCCCAGGTAATCGAGAATCTGGAGATGTTCTTCACTCTGCGGCATCCAACCATCGTCGGCTGCAACCGTTAGCACGGCCACGTCGATCGAACCAATGCCGGAGACCATGTTGTTGATGAATCCGGCATGGCCGGGCACATCGACGATGCCGATTTGGTAGCGGGTGTCGGGCTGCTTCGGCGAGTCGATCTCCAGGTGGGCAAAGCCCAGGTCGATTGTCATCCCCCGAGCCTGCTCCTCGGGCAACCGGTCGGGATCGACCCCGGTCAACGCTTGGACCAGCGCGCTCTTGCCATGGTCGATGTGCCCAGCCATGCCGAGGATGGTGTGCATGTGGTGGTTGGGGGTTTGGGGACGGGGGGGGGGGGGTGGGGGGTGGTAATCGGCCCGTGTGCTGCGTTGCAGCACGGCTAATTCTGCAATCCGCAATCTGCAATCTGCATTTTCAATGCCTCGATCAATTGCCGATCTTGCTGCGGGAAGACGGTGCGCAGGTCGAAGCACAAACGGTCGGCTTGGATGTATCCGATTACCGGTGGCGTGCTTAAACGGAGCTGCGCTGAGAGCTTGGCCAAGTTTGACTTCTTCGGTTGCACAGAAACGACGACCGACGGTACCGTGGAGCGCGGTAGCGACCCGCCGCCTATGCGTGCCTCGCCATCGAGCACTGCCACTGGCCACGGAAGGTCCGCCAATTCGTTTTTTATCGTTTCCGCTCGCTGTCGTAGTTGGTCCATCGTCGTGGTTAACATCGCATGGATGGGCACAGTTTCGAGCGAAGGCTTTTCTCCGCGCAAAGAAGCGTCGACAACCGTCTGGAGAGCGACCAGAATCAGCTTGTCGCAGCGCAGGGCACGGAAAAACGGTTCGCGTCGAAGGCCTTCGACGAGCGTCTGTTTGCCCGCCAAGATACCCGCCTGCGGGCCGCCTAGCAATTTGTCGCCACTAAAAGTCACCAAATCGACTCCATGCCGCAGCACTTCCTCGGGCGTTGGTTCATGTTCGATTTTGGAGTGGAGCAATTCGGTCGGTACCACCGCCCCACTGCCCAGGTCCTCCACCAAGGGTACCTGTCGCTCCTTGGCCAAAGTGGCCAACGCTGCCGTGCTGGGTGACTCGACAAATCCGCCCATGAAAAAATTGCTGCGATGGACCTTGAGCAGTAGCGCCGTCTGCGGCGAAATGGCTTGTCGATAATCTTGGATCGAAGTGCTGTTGGTGGTGCCCACTTCTCGCAACGTCGCGCCGCTCGCTTCTAGGATATCGGGAATGCGAAATCCACCGCCAATTTGGACCAATTCGCCACGTGAAATGATTACCTCCGAGCGATCCGCTTGGCAAAGATGCCGCAAGACGAGCACCAACGCCCCGGCATTGTTGTTGACTACCGTGGCAGCTTCCGCACCGCACAACAGTGCCAAGTTATGCTCCAGGTAGGCAGACCTACCGCCTCGCCCTCCGGTCGACAAATCGAATTCCAGGTTGCCATATTGCGAGGCGACCTCTGCCAGTTCATCAATCACATGTCGCCCCAACGGTGCGCGGCCAAGGTTGGTGTGGATGAGCACGCCCGTGGCATTGATGACCGGCACAATTCGCTGATGCTGCAACTGACGCAATGCCGTGCGAATTTGGGCATCGATTTCTTCGGTGTCTGGTATTTCGTCGGCTGCTCTTAGCGCTTCGAGCACACGACGAATCACCGCCACCATGGCAGGCCGAGGCAGATCGATGTCAGCGACTTGGGCCAGCACCTTGTCAACTGCCGGTAGATTGCGTTGGGGCGGGGTGGTTGTCATGAATGGGGTGGGGTTGCGGTTCAGTGGCAGGCAGAAGTGTGGCAGTCCATCCTAGCGGAGGCTAAAACCCTGGCGCGGCATAGCCGCAACCAAAGAAAAAATAGCCACAAAAAACACGAAAACCACAAAAATCATGGCCCGCGAATCACGCGAATTGGCGCGAATGAATCGGGAGGATGACAATCATTGACATTCGCGTGATTCGCTAGCCTTATAATATCTTTTCATGCTTTTTGTGGCTATTGTAAATCTTTGCGCCAAACAAAGAATTTGACCGTTAGTAGCACAAAACTACACCAAGCGGAGAGGGAAGGAATCGAACCTACCTCGACCCGTTAACCGAGCCGACAACGGTTTTGAAGACCGCGGGGACCACCAGGAACCCATCACTCCCCGGAAGGAAAATTCGGAATTCGGATCGCGGAATTCGGAATAGGCTGAAATTCCGCAATCCGCATTCCCAATTCCGTATTCGAAATTCATTCTACCTAAACCGATTGCACGACGATAGGACGCTGTTCGCTCTTTTGCTGTGTGATGCGTCCGATAATCTTGCTGTCCCGGTAACCTGCTTGCTGCAATTCGAGCAAGCATTGCATCGCGCTGTCTTGTGGCAAACTTGCTAAAAGTCCGCCGGAAGTTTGTGGGTCGAACAGCAGGGAGTACCGTGCGGAGTTGGCGACGTTGGCATGGGCCAGAACGTGCGATTCGACTTGTCGGTTATGCGGATCAATCGAGCTGACAAAGCCCGCCTCGGCCATCTCCAAAGCACCCTCCAAAACGGGGACCTGCGGCAAATCAAGCTGGACGCCGGCGCCGGTGCCCTCGATCATTTCCCACAGATGGCCCAAGAGTCCGAAACCGGTGACATCGGTGCAGGCGGTCGCTCCATGCTTCCGAAGAGACTCGCTGGCTGGACCGTTCGAATCTAGCATCGATTCGATTGCCGCGTCGATCCATCGCCCACGGGTAGCCAACCGCATCTGGGCAGCAAACAGAGTGCCAATGCCCAGCGGCTTGGTTAGCAGCAGTAGGTCGCCCGGCTCCATTCCCTGCTTCCGTAACAATCGTTTCGGTTCGGCCAAGCCGTTGCAGGTCAGCCCGAGGCCAAGCCGATCTCCTTCGGCCGTATGACCACCCAGCAACTTCGCTCCGATGGCGCGCAGCTCGTGCGCGACGCCTGCGAGGCATTGATAGACATCCTGCTCGACGACATGGCTTGCCGCGAAAGGGACCTGCACCAGTGCGATCGCGCTATGCGGCCGGGCACCCATGGCAAAGATATCGCTAAAACTGTGCATTGTCAGAATTCGTCCCAACAAGAACGGATCGGAGACCATCGCTGGAAAATAGTCGATGCTTTGGACGAGAATCTTTCCCGCGGGGACTTCCATCACTGCGGCATCATCGGGCGCATTCAGCCCCAGCCCATTCTCTTCGACTTGAACGACGTCGGGAAACTCCTCGCGGATGCGTCGGAGCACCTTCTGAAGGATGGGGCCACCCACCTTCGCGGCACAACCTTGGCAGCGCATCTTTGCCGCGTTCAAGAGTTGGGCCGTTTCGCCGGTGTCGTGCTTTGAAGTGGAACGGCTTCGGGATGGTTCGTCGCCCGCCATGGGCTGCAGGTCGGAAAACTTGCGCATGAATTTGCGATCGATTACGTCTTTCAAACGCCACACCTGCGGGCCATGCCAAGCCAGAACTCCTCGTGAGGCGACCGCCGAGCCATCGGAGGTGCTAATCAGGCTCAAAAACTTTTTCTGAGGGATGTGCTTGATCAATGATTGGCCTGCGCAATAGCGTCGCAGATTTTCTGCCAAGGGCTTCGCCGCCCGTACGGCATAGACGCCCGATTTAGGCCTGCGGTAATCGGCGATCGTGGCAATGTCGCCCGCTGCGAAGACAAATGAGTGCGACTCACTTTGCAACGCAGGGCTGACGCGAATAAAACCGGCTTCGTCCAGCGCAAGACCCGATTCGCTCAACCAACTCGGGGCGCTGGCGCCGGTGACCCAAACGATGTGATCCCCCGCGATTTCCAGCCCCGACTGGCAGACCACGCCATGCTCGTGAACCTTGGTAACCGTTTCTTTCAGATGAAGCTGAATATCTCGACGGCGACAATTCTTCCTCAGCAGCCGACGAACCCGACCATTGTGCGTCGGAAGAAGTTCAGCACTACGGTCGACTAGATGGATCGGCACATCAGGCCCAAGCCGTTGCCGGTAGCTGATGGCAAGCTCCACACCACTCGCTCCACCGCCAACAAACACAATGGATGGCCTGTTCCCATCATCCACCTTTTTCCGGAGCGACTTCCACTCGCTGAGAAACTGGGGGACCGGCTTGACCGGCGTGGCGAACTGCCGGGCGCCTGTTACCCGGTCGATATCGGGCGTGCTACCAATGTTGATTGACAAGAGATCAAAGGAGATTGCTGGCCACCCCGCCACGGTCACACGACGAGAATCGAGATCAAGCCCCGACACCTTGGCACGGATAAACCGTGCGCCGACCACCTCGCACAGCCGGCGCAAATCGATGTGCGATTCGTCGTAGGTGTAAGTCTCCGCAAGATATCCCGATAACATGCCGGAATAGGGCGTGTGGGTGACGTCGGAGATCAGCGTAAACCGGACCGACGGCAAGGGGTTCATGCCAAATTGCTTCAACACCAAAGCATGGGCATGCCCTCCGCCGACGAAAACGGCATCTTTTGCGATCACTGAATTTTCGGAGCTCATCATTACTGCAACAACGACCAAAGAGGGCGGACGCAAGGGCCCGTTTGCGGAGGTAATCAGCGTAAGGCGAGCGGCAAATGAGAACTTACCTTGATAACCCGATGCGTAAGCGAGGGACTGAGGATAACGGGATAATTCCCTCGCTTACGCGTCGGGTTAAGATTGGTAAATTCTCTATTGCTGCTTGCCTAACTCGCCACTCTCAATCAAATGACGGCGCAAGATCAGCCTCTCTTCTTCGTTCATCTTGAGCAAGTCAATGGTAGCTCGGCCAGCTTCGGTTAAGCCTTCAATGAGTTCACCTCGAACCACAAAATGCTCTTTCCATGAATCCGTGCGAGGATTGAAGAGCGGCACGAGATGTTTTGAAACAGAATCGTAGGCTGAGAGATTTGGCCCCTTGCGTCGATTGCACCTTGGGCATGCTAGGGCTAGGTTGTCAAGGTCGTCGCTGCCCTGGTGCGATCTCGCTCGAATATGCTCGACGTGAAACCGCGGCGGGTAAGTGTGCTGCGGAAGTTGGCAATATTCGCATTGGTCGTTTGCTCGCGTTCGTATGAACTGGCGTGTCAATTCGTCCATGATCAGTGTTCAGCGGACTTCTCCAACACTACGCGAGACTTCGACTGCAAAACCGCCATGATGTCGAATGCGGATAGATAACGGTCATACTCTGCAGCTTCCTCGCTCGACTGCGTTCCGTCGTTGCATTTGTCGGCAAGCTCGTCAATGCGGCGCTGAGTTTCCTCGTCAACTCGCCAATTTACGATACGCTTAGCGGCAACGGGAGTCAGCACATCGCCAACCGGCTCAAAGATTCGTTCGAGTAAGACAGGTGCAGTTTCCACACTTAAAGTATACCATGTAGGGTGTTATCCTGGCCATAACGATGAAAAACATTATTGGCGATGTTCACCCGTGTTGGAAATTACGGTCTGAACCCGGGCATTGAGCTTGTCGGCTCTGCGGAAGCGACCGGCGGTAATCGCACTAGAATATTGTCCTTCCTGCCGCCAGCCATGGCGGATGAATCTGTTGCGCCCGCCAATTCGGCAAGTTCAGCCTCTGAGCCGACCAGGCACGAGATCAACTGCCCCTGGTTTCGTACGCGCCTGATCAGAGCATCCAGTGCATCCGAGCGACCACCCGGCTGCAATTCGGTTTTGCCGTTGATGTCGACAAACAGTTGTGTCTCTACGGCTCCGGTCTTGGCATGTCCGTTATGCTCAGAATGATTCGAGAGAAGCTGAACCTCATCGGTGCGCTCGCAACTGGCAAGCACCTGCTGCATTTCATGCACTGAAAGGGTGAGGGCTTTGGCTTCTTTCACTCCGTCGCCCCAAGCCACGCCCGGCATCGAATCTCGTAGCCATCCTCCCAATCGCACCGGCCAACCTTTTTTTGTTGAGTTGTCCTTCGCTTGGGGGTCAAGGACTACCAACTCAGCTAGCGCTGTATCTCGACGGCCACTGGGATTCGGGAAACGGATCGCCAGAAGCTGTACCTCGATCGGTGCATTTTCTTCACGAACATAGGACGCTGTCTCGACAATTCCACGACTAGCGGGAGCTGTGCGTCGGTAGAAGAGAGCTGCCGAGCGAAGCGGTGCAAGTTGTCCTGATGGCGATGCGACCATTTTCGGCAGCACCTGGGCAACCCGTGGCTGCAACGCCGAGCAGCCGAGACCGCTGGCCGCGGCAAATGCCATCAACGTAATAATTCTCCAGCGCTGGCATAACGACATGCGAATTCTCCTGTAGAAGCGTTAGGCGAGCGGCAATTGGAAATTTACCAGAATACTAGCACGACGCGCAAGCGAGTGTGTACTAGACCCACTTGCTTGCGCTGCGTGCTGGTAATTATTATTCCGCCGCTCGCCTTGCAACCAGTATCGTCCGCAAAGTCGCCCTTGCATAAGTCGCCTCTTCACAGTTGCAAGCAATGCAATCGCAACCAACACCAATACCGTGATAAATCAAAGATACTGAATTCTATTCACTTTCTGTTCAATTAGGGTAATTGTGGCCATTGGGACAATCCGATTAGCCATCATGGAAGGTAGTAGATTCGAGACAGCTCGAATTGTTCCCGCAAACTCTATTAACCCAGATGGCAAGACGGTAAGTCGGTGCCAAACGGGGGGCCTAACAATGAACCTATTGAAATTACGGTCGAGCTGCGCGCTGAGCGTGGCGATTGCCTTGGTGGCTGCGCACGGGACATTTTTCGCCGATGCTTCGGTGCGAGCCCAGTCCTGTGGCTATGCCAATGCGTCGGATTGCTGCGAAACGGGCTGCAGCGATTGCCAGCCTTGTCCATGGGAGCATCGGAACAGCGTTTGGGGCGAATTTCTCTATCTGCATGCAACCAACGTCGACATGGCCCACGCCCAGCAGCAGAACGGCGTCGGCGGCGCAGGTACCACGCCTTTTGGCCGCATTGGCACGGTCGACCCAAACTATCAACCAGGCTTTCGCATCGGCGGCAATTGGGCGCTCGATAGCTGTTCGAGCATCGTCGGGTCGTACACATTTTATGAAAGCCAGGCGATCGATACGGTCGTCCCTGGCGCTGGTGGCAGCGTCGGTTCCTTGGTACATCATCCTGGCGCGGCGATCACCGCTTCCGCAGGACCGGTCAATGCAACCTACGATATCGACTTCCAGCTAGCTGACTTACGATATCGGCGTCTGTTATTCGGCTCGGATCGCAAGTGGGTGAACTACAGCATTGGAGCCCTCTACGGACACCTCGAACAAGACTTCAGCCAGAGGGGCGTCTTCTCGGGCGGCTCGGCTGGCACGCTCGACACACGAACAGAAATCGACTTCGATGGCGGCGGCGTGAAGTTGGGACTCGACGGCGAGCGGCTTATCGGTTGCCGTGGATTTTCGGTCTATGGCCGAGCAAGCGTTTCGCCGATCGTCGGGCAATTTAGCAGCGATTACACTTTGCAAAACTCCACGACCAGCGTGCTGCTGGCCAACGCCGCTTGGAAAGACGACCGCTTTGTCACCATTTTGGACTACGAATTCGGTCTCGCGTGGACTGGGCCTTGCAACCGCTGGCGACTGTCGACCGGCTACATGGCTTCGTTCTGGTTCAACGCGGTGACAACCCCTTCGTTTATCGACGCGGTACAGGCTGACAACTACGTCGAAGTCGGCGACACAATCTCGTTTGACGGACTGACTGCTCGCGTGGAGCGGCGTTGGTAACGCCAAGGAACGCGGCGCGAGGTTTGGTGGGGCATTGCCGGTTGGGGGGCCCGTCGTGGCCGACGGCGCTAACGGATGCGGGTTGCGTTGGGACACGTCCTCGCGAGCGCCGTTGGCCACGACCGATTCGTAACGCACATCTCCCACCATCGTGGCTCTTTACGTGATTCTCACCGCCACATAACTCTGCCCCATCCCCGCCGAAATCTGTTTCTGGACCCTCAGCCACCCCTCTGGCAACCACTATATTCGGAAATCCAGGATTTTTTGGCGCAATCTGCTTGATTGCCCCATCTCCCCTAGTTTATAATCTCGGCCATAGAGAAGAAAAGCGTTCTTCTTTATCTTCGGGGCGAGAGTTCAGGTTCTAGGCAGACTTTTTGCAAGTCTGGTTGACTGCTCGTCGACCGTTGGGGTTTGCAATGCGTTTCCTCGCGCGCACTGATTTGTAGCTTTGTAGGCCGGAACGAGCGGTAGCGCTGTTCCGGCTATGCCGGAATCCGCGGAATCCGGCAATGCCGGAACTCGCAGAACTCGTTCCGGCCTACAGATTACTTTCGAGGGACCGCCGCTGAAGGATTCACGGTAGGCAGGATTATTTGGATTGGATGCCAAGTGCTTGCGCAAGGATCGCGCGCGATGTTACTTGTGTACGACACCTACGAAGTCATCCGTCCGAGGGCCACATCATGTTCTTTCGCCGCCGATTGCAATTGGCATCCTGTTCATCACAATTAACCAAAGCCCCCCGCCGCAAGAAACGCTCCCACGTATTCAACGACAATGACCGGCGGCTACGTCTGGAGCATCTGGAAGATCGCCGTCTGCTGGCGGCGGTCTCGGTCTCGACGACCAACGACCTGCTCAACGGCGACACAACCTCCATCGCCAACCTGATCGCCAGCGACGGCGGCGACGGTATATCGCTACGCGAGGCAATCACTGCGGCCAACGCCACCGCGGGACTCGACACGGTCGAGTTCAACATCGCTGGCGGCGGCGTACAGACGATCGCGCCGACCAGCGCGCTGCCCGACATCACCGACCCGATTCTCATCGACGGCTACACCCAGCCGGGCGCGTCGGTCAACACAAACGACACTAGCAGCGGGCTGAACACGGTCTTGACGATCGAACTTGATGGGTCCAACTTTGGTCAGTTCTCTGGAATCGATGGCTTGCGACTCGTCGCCGGCAGCGACGGCAGCACGATCCGTGGCTTGGCGATCGGGCGATTCCCTGAGCGCGGCATCACTATCGATGGATCGGACAACAACATCATCGCCGGCAACTTCATCGGCATCGCCCCCGATGGTGTTACCCCGCAGGGTAATCTCCGAGGAGTTGCCGTGGTTGCCGGCGTCGCAGGGAGCACAGCCAACAATGCCATTGGCGGCCTGACGCCGGAGTCACGGAATCTGATTTCAGGCAATGCTTCAAACGGCGTAGATATCTTCGGATCTTCCGTATTGGGCACGACAATTCAAGGCAACTTGATCGGCACCGACGTCGCTGGCACTAGCGCTGTTGGGAACGGTGGTAACGGAGCAATCTCAGTTAATTTTGAACCCGGGCAAACTCTCATCGGTCATCCTTCCGACCCCGCCGGAAGAAACGTCATCTCTGGAAACGATTTCGGAGGCGTGTTCTTGTTCGACACAAATGACAACACGATTGTCGGTAACTTTATCGGAGTAGATGTCACCGGTTTGCAACCGTTGGGCAACAATGACGATGGGATCCTTATCGTAGCAGGAAGCGACGACAACATGGTCGGCGGACCGGGCGACGCCGGTAACCTGATCGCGTTCAACAATGGAAACGGCATCTTAGTGGGAAGTAACAGTAGCTCTTCGAACAATCGGATCGAAGGCAACACGATTCACAACAACAATAAAAGCGGCGTTCTGGTTACGAATGATACGAATCCAGGATCCACCGGAAATCGCATCACGCGCAACTCGATCCACAACAACACGCAGTTGGGAATTGACTTAAGTGATGATATCGTGCCTGATGGGCTCACTCTCAACGACCCAGCAGGTCTGTTCATCGTAGGCGACCCGCTTGACACGGACGACGGCCCCAATCGACTGCAAAACTTCCCGGTCTTTATCGACGACGTGTTCGTCAGCGGCGGCACGGCACAGATATCCTATTTTGTCCTTTCGACGCCGCCAGAGTCGACGTTTCCGCTTACCATCGAGTTCTTCTTGGCAGACGACCAGAACCAAGAAGGGCAAACGTTCATTGGATCAAACACCTATAACCATACTGCTCCCGGCGGGCAGTTGCAGGTGCTCAATCTGGCCCCGGCCGTACCAATCGGCGGGTTGGTTCCCTCTCGCAAAATCGTTGCCACGGCGACCGACCTCAATGGCAACACGTCGGAGTTTTCCTTCCCGGCTTCGATTGTGCTCGGCGCACCACCCCCAGACAATCCGGGTGGTCAGCTTGGTGGGCCTGGTGAGAACGACACGATCGAAACCTCGACCCTGCTCGGATCGGAACCTCAAGCCACTCTTTCGGCCCAAATCCAAACTATCCTGCCATTGGTCGAAGACATTGACTTTTACAAATACACGGCCAACTCGACCGGTAAGCTGATCGTCAATGCGCTGTTCAGCCATGCAGGCGGCGACATCGATCTTCAGATCGTTGACATGAACGGTAACGTGTTAGGCGAAAGCGCTACGACGACCGACAACGAAACGATTATCATTCCCGTGGTCGGGCAGGAAATGTATTTCATCCAACTTGCAGCAGGTGAAGATACAGTCGTGAATTCGTACACGCTTGAAATCGAAAACTTCGCGGCACCGGTCCCGACCGGCTTGCATCTTGATCCGGCAAGCGACACCGGCATGTCGAACAGCGACAACGTCACAGCAGATACGACGCCGACGTTTTTCATCCAGACCGATGTGCTAGAATTCGTCGACGCCAATAACAATGGCCTAGCCGATGCGAATGAGATCGACGTGCTTTCCGCCGCCGAGGCGGACGCGGGAGTTAGCGACGGCATCGCCGTCGAGGTAACGCTGGTCAACACGACCGATGGCACTTTCGTTCGCGGTTTTGCCGACCCCATTATTACAATCTTTCCCGAGGTATACAGCTTTACGCCGGCAGCCCCATTGACGCCGGGAGTCTACCTAGTGACCTCAAGGACGATGATCTTCGACGGCCAAGGCGACGGCGACGGCCTGCCAACCCCTGCCGTGGATCGTAGTGGGGTGTCTGAACCGCTCTGGTTCACGATCGACATTGAGGCAGCCGGTGGCGTTAACGCCGATCTGCTCACTTCGAGCGACACTGGCATGCGCAATGACGACAACGTAACGAATAAAATGCAGCCCGCCTTCCAAGGCGTGGCCCCGGCCGGGCACAAGGTGCGACTCTACGCCAACGGCGAGCTTGTCGGCAATACAGTGGCTGGTTCCGATACGTCAGACGTTGGGATCGGCGGGGTCAACGGCCTGGGCGGCGCGTCGGACGACGGTCTTGGTCTCTGGGAGATTACGTCCGAGCCGCTCGCCGACAATGGCTACGACATCACGCTGGAGATCGAAGATCTAGCCGGCAATGCCTTCACGTTCGATCCCCAGTTGAACGGCGAAGGTGTGCCGATCGACATCTGGGTCGACACGGCCGTGCCAAACACACCGCTGTTGGATCTGATCGAAACGAGCGACACCGGCCGAAACGACACGGATGACATCACGTTCGACGACACGCCAACGTTCGTGCTCATCGGAAACGATACGGTCGGCGGAGTTGATAATCCATTCCCGAACGATGTGAAGTACCGCTTGTACGACCGCCCCGGCAGTGGCACGGGCGAAGTATTGATCTTCGATTCGTTTGCTACCTTTGCCGGTTTCGTGACGTTCGGTCAGATTACGTTCACCAGCGGCACCCTTGCCGATGGAGTGCATAATCTGAAGCTGGAAGTAGAGGATCGGGCGGGTAATATTAGTCCCGATTTCTTGCTGACGATTGTTGTCGATACGGTTGATCCGCCGGTTTCGTTTGGGCTGCCCGATGTGGCAAGCCAGATTGACGGGCTAAACGCCGCCAGCGACACGGGCGTGGTGACGATGCCCGCGACGTTTGCTGATCGCATAACCAGCGACACGACGCCAACGATGTGGGGTCGGGCCGAGGCCGACAGTATTGTACGGCTGTTTTTCGATCGCAATGGCGACGGCGCACTCGACCTGATCAATGACACATTTCTGGGGCAGACGGTTGCTTTGCCCTTCGACGGCAACGATGCCTACCCCGACGGCTTCTGGAGCATCACATCGACGCTCGATTTGAATCAGCTCGTTGGTTTACCGAAGGACGGTCTGCCGAGATTATTGGTCACTGCCGAAGATGTCGCCGGCAATCCCCTGAATCAGGCTGGTTTCATCACGGATGTGGACGTTTTGGACATCTTCCTCGACACGCAGGGACCGCAGGTCGACAACGTCTTTATCACCGACGTGCCCGATTACGATTTGTTCGATCCCAAGCCATCGGAAAACGGGCCTACTCCACTGGTCCATAGCGTTACGATCGACTTTGTCGATCAGCCCAATCGCGTTGTGCCCGACTTTGTTTACGAAGCTCTGAAGAACGACATCGCAACCAGTCCCGGCAACTATCTGCTGGTCGGCGATCATGTGGGCACGATTGCGATTGATGCCGTTTCGGTTACCGCCTCGTCGATAGTCAATGGAGCTCCTTCGGCGACCAGCATCGCGCTCACGTTTGTCGCACCTCTGCCCGACGATCGGTTTACGCTGACAATTTTGGACAACCTGGTCGATCCGGCTGGCAACCAACTCGATGGCGAGTCGAACGCTAACGAACCGTTGGAAACCCCAACCTTCCCCAGCGGTGATGGCGTGCCTGGCGGCGATTTCGTGGCCCGGTTTACCATCGACACACGTCCAGAAATTGGCTCCTACATTTCCGAAGGGATCAACCTTGACATCAATGGCAACTTTGTTTGGGATCCCGCCAATGGACAGATTGGCAACGATGCAACCAACGTGGATCTCGCATTTACGCTGCCGGTTGCCGATCCGGCCGATGGCTCAATCGCCCTGGGCGGGTTTAGCGTGCATGATCTGCTGTTTGCCGGCAAGTTTGCGCCGCAGGGTGGGCTGATCGTCGGCGATGATGCGGTCTTCATCATCGACGTCTCCGGTAGCACCAGCAACAGCTTCGGCGGCGATCCGGTGGGCGATCAGAACAGCGACGCTCTTTTCGACAGGGTCCTTGATGCAGAAATCGCGGCCTTCAAAGCGCTCAATCAGGAACTCATCGATCAAGGGCTTGGAAACACTTCCCAAGTCTCGATCGTTTCGTTCTCCAGCTCCGCGACCAGCCTCGACATGGATCCTGTGGCACCTGGAGTTCAATTGACTACCACTCCACTGGCAGACGTCAACAGCAACGGCATGCGCGACGTCGACGAGGTGTTGATGGGGCTCAACGATGGCGGCGGCACCAACTACGAAGCCGCTTTGACCGAGGCGAGTTCTACCGTAGCCGCGATCGGCACGCCCAACATCAACGTGATCTTTCTTTCCGATGGCGCGCCCAATGTAGCCGGTGCGCATGCCGACGAGGCGGCGATCCTGGTGGGGCAGGGCGTGAATCTGCGAGCCTTCGGGGTCGGACCGGCCGTGCCCCTGGCTCAGCTTCTGATCATTGATCCCAATGCAGAGACATTCGCCAATACCAATGATCTGCTCAATGTGTTCGGTGGTGGTGGCGTCGTGCCGGGCGGGTCAATCAGCGGCTTTGACCAATTGGCTGCCTATGGCAACTCGGCCGAGTTGGGTGCGTTTCGCTGGATCATTGATACCAACAGCAATGGCGTCGTAAACCCGGCCGACGGCGACATCATTTCCATTCAGCCGCTGCAAACGGGTTTCGACGTAGAGGGTGCCATTCCGCTAGCAGGCAACTTCGACGGCAATGTTGATAATGGCGACGAGATCGCTCTGTATAACTTTGGCACTTGGATACTCGATACCGACCGCGACTTTGTCATCGAGACCAATGGTGATGATACGATCGTCACCGGCACGCTGCTAGGACATCCGTTCGCCGGTGACTTCGACGGTGACGGGCTGGACGATTTGGCCGTGTTTAACAACAACGTGTTTAGCTTCGATTTGGCCAACGATGGCTTCGGTTCGGCAGACGCCAGTGGCGATCTGGACGACACCTTTGTCTGGGGATTCCCCGGCGTGCTTGATCGGCCCGTTGCAGCGGACATGGACCAGGACGGCATCGACGACATTGGCCTTTGGGTGCCGCGAGACAGTGCCCAGCTCCCTCAGGGCGTCGCCGAGTGGTATTTCTTGCTGTCGAACGACTTTATTCCGGTAGGTGGCGCTGGCAATCGAATCACCGGCAGCGTCAACACGCTGGACCATCCGTTTGAGCCGGTGCCGTTTGGCAACGATCTGTTTGCCGAATTTGGCGACGAGCGATCGCTACCGATTGTCGGCAATTTCGATCCGCCCGTGGCGGAAGTTTCTGAGCCAGGCGATCCGACGGGCCAAGAGATCAGCGAGAACGCTGATTTTGATGCCGATGGCGACGTCGACGGCTCCGACTTCTTGGCTTGGCAACGCGGCTTCGGAATCGCGCCGCCTGCGGATGAGGCAAGCAATTACGATGGCGACGCCAATGCCGACGGCACCGTCGACGCCAATGATTTAATCGCCTGGGAGGCAGGATTTGGCAGCTCAACCTCACAGTCACTTGCCAGCGTGACCTTCGTGGCCTATGAAGAGGAACAACTGGCCGCTTCCCTCGTATCAACCGAGCCAAACCAGGCCATCTTTGAAAGCGTCGCTCTGACTTCCAGTGATCTTCAACGAAAGGGCCAAGTCGCGTTGGTCAAGTTTACCGGGCTCGACGCAAGTTCGCATCAGGCGTCTGCTCGCCTTGCGGCTGCCGATGTTGTGTTTGAAAATGGGCAACATTTTGCGGACGACGACGCCTATTTTGAACCTCTCTGGAACAGGTTCGCACAGCAACTTTCTGAGAAGGAAAGCCGACTCTCCGTTGTAGGAGATTTCTCGGATTCTCAAGAGCGGTCCAGTGAAGAAGAGGCACTCGACATGGTCTTTAGCGAGGAGGATGATCTCGTCTCGATTGCGTTGTGAAGCCAAGAAGATGGGTGCGAGCACCACATCCTACTATCACAGCGCTAGTGCTTTGTCAGAAAACAGTGAGCCGAACGCGCTAGCGTCGGGCGAACCTGCGAAAAACATCGAACCTAAACGGAACCTAAACGTCCGAGGCTAGCGCCTACGGCTCACATTACCGCATCATTGAGGTTTTCTGACAAAGCCTAGAACTAAGTATCGGCATGTGTAACCGTTCACGGGATGGAAGAAAAATGAACCACGAAGAGCACGAAGGACACGAAGAATAGAATTCTATTTTTCGTGAGGCTATCCAATCAAGTAGATGAGGGTGCAAATTTAGCCTATTTAAGGTGAATAGAAGAGAACCACGAAATAGACGAAACACACAAACGAGAAGGTTTTGCGAATACTGTTGGGCAAGTCTTTCCGCTTCAAATCCTGCGATCATACTCCCCCACTTTTTTCGTGGTTATTCGTCTCTTTCGTGGTTTTCTTCCGAATGGGTTTTCAGTTTGAGTTCGCTTAGAAGCGGGAGCAAGCGATTTGTCCTCTGATTTCTTCGTGCTCTTCGTGTCCTTCGTGGTTCAATATTTTTCATTCCGTGAACGGCTACCGGCACGCTGCACGCTAAATGCCAGTTCGGCTGCCGTGATGATCTCTGCAAGCGGCTTGCCCGATCTCTCTGCCACGTGGGCACAGGCAACATATTCGGGCGAAAAACGCCGCCTGCCGCCCGGCAACGTCGCCAACACGCCCGTCACTTGACCCCACGGCGTGTCGACCGAAATGGTCTCCCGGGGCAACGTGATTCTTTCCACGGTTGACCGGCGCAGGCCAAGGGTTGTCGTTTCGCGAAACATTATCTCGGTGAGTCGGTCCGCGTTGTCGGGCGCGCTCTGCACGCTCAGCAACACGCCGGGCCGACCTTTTTTCATTTGTAAGGGCGTCGTCGCGACGTCGAGTGCATCGGCATGCCACAATTGCTCAATACAGTGGCCCACTTGTTCGCCGGTGGCGTCATCCAGATTGGTCTCTAGTAGCACGATGGTGTCGGAGGATGTTGTGCTCCGGGCCGCTGAAGCGGCCTCGCCGACGATTAATCGAAGTAGGTTGGGGTGGACGAAATCGTGTTGGCCTGCTCCGTAACCGATCCGCTCGATGGTCACCGCCGGCAGCGGACCGAACTCGCCGGCGATGGTGCCAATGATTGCCGCGCCGGTCGGCGTGGTGAGTTCGCCTTCCACGTCGCTGGCAGCCAGTGGGATGCCCCTGAGCAATTCGCCGGTGGCTGGGGCGGGGATTGCACAGCGGCCATGGGCGATCTCGACAAACCCAGTGCCGGTCGGCACGGGCGAGCAGACAATTCGGTTCGCGCCGAGCAAATCCCAGGCGATGGCCGAGCCAACGATGTCGGCAATCGAATCAACCGCCCCGACTTCGTGGAAGTGAACCTTTTCGATGGTCGAGCCATGCACCTTCGCTTCCGCCTCGGCCAGACGGCGAAAAATTTGCTCGGCCAATTTTTGCTGCGCTTGCGAAAGCGCGCTGCCGTGAATCATTGCCAAGATGTCGCTCAGGTGGCGATGGGCGTGCTCGGGCTGGTGCTCGACGGTAAGCTGCAGCGCGCGAAAGCCTCGCTTGGTCACCTCACGGGTCACCAGCCGGCAGCTTGGCAGGCCTAACGAATCGATGCCCGTTTGGATCGTGGCTAAGTCGATGCCCACATCGACTAGCGCTCCCAGCAGCATGTCGCCGCTCACTCCGCTGGCACAGTCGAGATAGGCAATTCGCATGATAATATCGCCTCTGGTGAGGTGAAGGGGCGGATGGGGTGGGATGGACACGGCAACATAAATCAAAACACCGGTCGAATGTCTTGCAACCGCGATTTCGTCTCAGCCATCAGATCGTCTTCGGCTGCTTCGTCGGCCGCTTCGTAAGTGACCGAGAACCGCAAATACGCTCCGGCGTCGTCCCAGGGCACGGTGCAGATCGATTGCTCGGTGATGAGATATTGGCTCGCGGCCTCGGCCGTCTCGAAGGTTGGCCCATCCTCTAAACCTTTTGGAGCAGGTGTGTAGAGGAAGTAGGTGCCGCCCGGCATGTCGCACTGGAATCCACACTCGCCGAGTATCGCGACGAGCTTCTCCAAGCGGCGACGATACTTGGCCTGCGTGCGTTGGGGAATGGAGACATCGTCGAGCGCTGCCGCCGCCGCCTTTTGGATCGCGATGAACTGGCCCGAGTCGCAGTTGTCTTTCACGTCGGTAAACGCGCGGACAATCCGCTCATGGCCACATACCCAACCCATCCGCCAGCCGATCATGTCGAAACCCTTCGACATCGAGTGAATCTCCACGCCCACCTCCTTCGCGCCCGGTACCGACAAAAAGCTATTCGGCTTGCGGTCGAACGACAGCAGCCCGTGGGCGGCGTCTTGCACCACGACGATGTCGTTCTCCTTGGCAAAGCGGATCACTTTTTCGTAGAATCCCGTCGGGGCTGTTTTGCCGGTGGGGCTGTTGGGGTAGCAGAGCACCAGCAGCTTTGCTTTGGTCCGTACGTCGGTCGGGATGCTCTCCAAATCGGGAAGAAAGTCGTTCTCAGCAAGCAGCGGCAGATTGTAAACCCGGCCGCCATAGTACGCGGTATGCGTGCCAGCCACCGGATAGCCAGGCACGGTCATCAGCGTGATGTCGCCCGGGTTGATAAACGCTGCCGGTAGCATCGACAGGGCCGTCTTCGAGCCGATGCAGTGGTTGATTTCAGTCTGCGGATCGAGCGCAACGCCATATTCCCGCTGCATGAATCGCGCCGCAGCCTCCTGAAACTCAGCAATCCCATTATCGGCATAGCCGCGGTTTTCCGGCCTGTCGATTTCCGCTGCCATCACCCGGCGAACGCTCTCGGGCGCCATGGCATCGTTTTCGCCGATGCCAAAATCTAGCAGTTGCCGTTCGGGATGCTCTGCCAAGGCCTTTCGCTTGGCCCGTTTGATTTTTTCAAACTTGTAGATCGCGGTGCCCTTGCCATATTGGGCGCCGCCGATACGGTCGGCGAAGAGATGTTGGAAATAGGGCTCGGTCATGGTGGGAGCCAGCGTACCGCAAGCCCCTAGTAACGACAACCGGCAGGCTAAGTTTTTTGGGCAAAAGGCGAGGCCAGCGTGTCCGTCGTGGCCGACGGCGCTAACGTACATGTCTACCAATGGCACTATTCCCGTTAGTGCCGTCCGCCAGGACGGATCTACCGCCAATCACACATCTGCCTCGGCTGTTCTTCGCCAGCAACCGCCCCACCATTCCCATTCTCATCCTTCGGCACACGAACCACCGCGGCGAGCTAGGGAGCGTTCTCGGTGCCTTTCTTCAATGGCAATTTCAACGGCGGCAACGGTAGACGAATCACCATATCGTCACCCGAAGGTAAATCCACAACAGGTTCGCTTTGTTCATCTTCTCCCTTTTCCTCTGGCCACTGGTCGACCCACTCACCGTGGGCTACTTTCCATTCAAAATAACGGCCATCCGTACAATTTGTTCCGCTGTCATTTTTTTGGTTACGTCCTGCACTGTAAAGAAGATAACCTTCGCCACGTTGCTCATAGAACAGTGGCTTCCCCGTAAACAGGTCCAAAGGAACTGATTCGACCTTATCCAACATTAGTGCCGCGAGCGCAATGGGATATTGGCCATGCTGCTGACGATAGACTGCTAGTGCGGCAGCAAGGCGGACTAATTCCAGATTCATTTCATCCGCATCTCTTGATGCTTGCATCGCATTGACAGCATAACTAAAAGATAACTCCAAGAGCATTTCGCCTATCATCTGGCTTCGCTTGCCTCGGCTGACGAAAGAACCCATCATACGGAAAAAATTCATCTCCGTGTCTGATCGTTGGTTCATATCCATGTAGAGCCTTTCAATTTCAGCCAACCGATGTCGACGGTCCTGTATTTCCAAAACCTTGACGACTCGATCGTACCACTCGTTGCCTAAGCGAAGCATTACATTGGGATCCAAAGCATTATGCAATAAGTAATCCTCCATTCTGCTAATCGGCACATCTTCAACAAAGTCATCTATCCTGTTCGTCGAAATTCGAATCACACTATCGAGAAACATCAGCCTTTCTCCGAAATCGGCAACTGCGGCAATGTCGAAACTTTTCGGTAACGTATTCAAATCGCTGAGAACTTGGTGGGCCAACGAGTCGGGCAATCCAGATTGGTCGAGCAGAGCGACGGTACATTGCTGGGCAATCTTTCGGATTTCTTTACCAACGAGCTTTTCAATGAACGTTGGCCCATGGACAACGTGACTGCCCAAACGCCAGCAAGCCAGGCAATCGCGCCAGGCTGCTTCGAAGTCGCCATTGCCTGTATGATACATTGCTCGCGTGGTCAGAGCTTTGACCGCTTCACGGGTTGCTTGGGCGTATTCAAACGGGAACATAACAACTGAAATATCGGGTTTTTTCAAAAGTTTCGGTGAGGGACTAAAAAACGCCGGCTTCTTGGCAGCTTCTACAAGCCAATCTAGAGGCTGTTGGTTGTCAGTCACCCATTGGCCAAGCGGCGGTAGCTGGTCAATAGTCCAGGGGAAACGCTGTACATCGGTACTGATTCGCTCGGCCCAGTCGTTTTGACCAGCTTCGACAACTACGTTTCCGCTTTTTTTGACAACCCAATTTTTGAGCGACTCTTGGATAGACTGGTCGTCAGTATCAACAAGAAAAAGTGTCTGATCGACGTTCTCCAATCCGATTTCTCGGTAGAGCAGAGTGAATTCGTCCTGCTTCATGCTGCAGGGTCCCTTTGCTCGCCAGAAGAGAATGGCTCCGTTGTTCTCCGATGTCACGCCTTCACGTTGCCGTTGGAGAATTGCTAGTGAATAGTTCGGCAACCCATCGTTTGCCAGAGGCGAAGTAATAAATGTTGTCTTCTTGGAAATGACAACTCGCGGATGCGGGCCTACTGCTTGGTAGATCATGTAGACAAAGAAGAGAATCCCCAAAGCACCAATGATTCGCTTGATCTGGATGATGGCGTAACTCCTTATGAATCATGGCCTTGACTGACTGCACTAACATGCACATCGTCAGCAGTTGTGTTTACTATTCGGCCTCATCAAGTGCATTACGAAGTTCTTCCACCGTAAGTAATTCCTGACCAGGCCGACGGATGGCAAGGATGACAACTGTCTCATCTCGAATAGTGTATAGCGCTCGATTTGATCGTCGACTCTTCGTTCGATAGATTAGTTGCCGAATCTCCGGCTGAACATTTTCATTTTCCGGAGCTAAGCCGAATACATGGGCGTCCACTTTCAATCGCTCTAAACTAGCGATAAAACCAAGGAACCAGTTTTCTGCTGCTTTCGGCGCACGTCGGGCGATCCAGTCAGTTGCTGCGTGCAAGTCACGGATAGCTCGATTCGTGTAGACGAGCTTGTAAGTCACGGTTGGTCAATCCAACCATACTTGCGGCGTATTTCTTCGTTCACCTCATCGAATGGTCGAACGCGACCGGCCTCCATATCGGTAATTCCTTCTTTGATGGCTGCAAGAGAATCTTGCTCCAATCGTCGGATTTCTTCGTCACGGTGCCTGAGTGCCACGAGCGCGTTGCGAAGAACATCGGCTTCGCTCTCGTAGCGCCCATCGACAAGAAAAGCTGTCAGGGATGATTGCACGTCGGGGGGCAGTTGTATATTCACGGTTATTCTCCTTACCCAAGTCTACCATGGCACAGTAACGAGTGCAAAATCGAAACACCGTATCCCAGCCAATCATGCATCCACCGGTGGCGACTCCTCGCCCGTAACCTCGTCCCCGCCGTCTCCATCCCCGCCGTCATCCCCATTCTCATCCTTCGGCACGCGAACCACTGCGGCGAGCGTGTCGCCTTCGGCGAGCGTCATGATTCGCACGCCCTGCGTGTTGCGTCCGATGGAGCTGAAGTCGCTCGCCTTCACACGCTGAATCTTCCCGTGGGCGGTCATCATCAATAGCTCGTCGGTGTCGTCGACGCGCGTGATGCCGATCACTGGGCCGTTGCGGTCGGTGGTTTTGATGTCGCGGAGGCCTTTGCCGCCGCGGTGTTGTGTGCGGTAGCGGAAGCCGGAACTCGTGTCGTCTTCGGGTTCTCCGCCCGCTGAAGCAGGCTCGCCCGCGTTGGGGCCGAATGGCGTGCGCTTTCCGTAGCCCAATGCACAGGCCGTCAGCAGCGTCGCCTCGGGATCGGCAACCACCATGCCGACCAGCTCGTCGCCCTTGGTGAGATTGATTCCCTTCACGCCGCTCGTATTTCGACCCATGGGTCGGGCATCCGATTCGTTGAATCGAATTGCCATGCCACCGGCGGTGGAAAGCACCACTTCGTCGCCCGGCTTGGTGACGACCACGTCGACCAGTTCGTCGTTGTCCTTCAACTTGATCGCGATGATGCCGCTCTTCATCGGCCGGCGATACGCTTTCAGCTCGGTCTTTTTCACCAGGCCTTTGCGCGTGGCCATCAGCAGCGAATGGTCGGGCAGATCGAAATCGCGCACCGCCCGGCAATCGGCAATCTGCTCGCCTTCGGTCAAATTCAGCAAATTGACCACCGCCCGGCCTTTGCTCTCGCGGGAAAGCTGCGGCAGTTTGTAGACCTTCTGCCAGTAGACTTTGCCCTTGTTCGTGAAAAAGAGCAGGTAGTCGTGCGTGCTGCTGACAAACAAATGTTCGACCGGATCGTCTTCGTCGGTCTTCGCGCCTTTGATTCCCTTGCCGCCGCGGCGCTGTGCCCGATAGACGCTTGCCGGGGTCCGCTTGATGTAGCCGTTGTGGCTAATCGAGACGACCATGGTCTCTTCTTCGATCAGATCCTCCAGATCGACGTCACCGATTTCTTCGGGGCTGATCTCGGTGCGGCGCGAGTTGGCATGTTTGCGAATGAGCATTTCACAATCTTCGCGGATAATCGCATAGATGTTTTCCTGATCGCTCAGGATGGTCAAATAGCCGTCGATCTCTTCGAGCAGCTTCGCATGTTCGTCGACCAGCTTTTCTTGCTCTAGGTTGACCAACTGGCCGAGCGTCATCCGCAGAATCGCGTCGGCTTGCACGGGCGTGAGCGAATACTCTTCCGCCACGCCCCGTTCTTCTTGGAACTGGGCGTAGCCGCTGTCGCCCAGCGCCCGACGGAGCATTGCCCCGGGCGTTTTGATTTGTATGAGCGCCTGCTTCGCCTCGGGCTGGGTTTTCGACGCACGAATCACTCGGATCACTTCGTCGATATTCGCATGCGCCAGCAACAGTCCCTGCACCGTGTGCTTCCGCTTCCGCGCCTTGGAGAGTAAGAACTGCGTACGGCGACGGATCACGATCACTCGATGGCGCAGAAACTCTTCGAGCATGTCCTTGAGCGTCAGCACCCGGGGCTTGCCGTCGACCAGTGCGAGGAAATTCAGCGAGAAGGTATCTTGGATCGGCGAATACTTGTAGAGCTGGGCTAGCACCACGTCGGGATCGGCGTCGCGCTTCAGATCGATCACCAGCCGGACCGGCTCTTTGAGATCGCTCTGGTTGTGTACTGCTGAGATGCCCGAGATTCTGCCGTCGTTCACCAGCGCGGCAATCCGCTCTTCGACGCGGTCGCGGGCTTGTTGGTAGGGGATATCATGGATGATGATTCGTTTGCGTTTGCCTTTTTCGTCGAACGACGTGCGGGAACGGACAATCACCGTGCTGCGGCCCGATTGGTAGCCGCGAAGAATGCCCATGCGACCGCAGATGACGCCGCCAGCAGGGAAGTCGGGACCCGGGATGTGCCCCATCAATTCGCTGATGGTAATTTCCGGGTTGTCGATCAGTGCGATCACGCCGCTGCAAACTTCGCCCAAGTTGTGCGGTGGGATGCTGGTGGCCATGCCGACCGCGATGCCGTTGGCACCGTTGACCAGTAGGTTTGGAAACTTCGCCGGCAGGACGGTTGGCTCCTGGTGACGTTCGTCGTAGGTCGGCACAAAGTCGACCGTGTCGAGCTTTAAGTCATCGAGCAGCAGCGCGGCAAAAGGCGACATCCGGGCTTCGGTATATCGCATCGCAGCCGGGGGCAGTCCGGCGATCGAACCGAAGTTCCCTTGCTTGTCGATCAGCACGTGGCGCATGTTCCATTCCTGGGCCATGCGAACCAGGGTAGGATAGATGACGCTTTCGCCGTGCGGATGATAGTTGCCGCTGGTGTCGCCGGAGATTTTTGCGCACTTCACACGCGACGCTCCGGGCGACAAATTCAGGTCGTTCATGGCGACCAAAATACGCCGTTGCGAAGGCTTTAGCCCGTCGCGCGCATCGGGCAGCGCCCGGCTGACGATGACGCTCATCGCGTAGGTCAGGTAGCTATCTTTCAGCTCATCTTCAATCGGCAAATCGATGAGTCGGGCGGCGATGGCCTGAGCTTGTTCGTCTTTTGGACCATCACTTTTAGGGCCATTATCATCAGCGTTGGTCGGGTCACTCGAATCGGTCGGCACGCGGGTATCCTTTCGCAACAGGCAGCTTGGATCGCTGCTCATCGGATGTGCATCTGGAAACCCGTCAATCTACCATTTTGCAGTGCCGTTCACAACGGTCTGCCAAGTCGCAAATGACAGTAGTCGCCGCAGGCGGAAGCCGCGGTTGTCTTCCAGCCTGCCACGGCTTCCGCCCGTGGCTACTATGGATTTCCTGAGGGCGTCCTGGAATTACGAATGAAAGCCCCCGGCAAAGCCGGGGGCTTAAATGCTTTCCTCGAACGGCAGCTACTAAATTCCCTGAAGAACCTTCTATCAAGACAATTTCCGGAGACCCTCAATCGCCTCGATCAGATAGCGAGAAAACCACAAGATTAAAAGCTGCCTGTCGAATAGCTGCTACTGCCCTGGGTTTTTGTCGCAAGAGGGCGTAGAATGGCGACTTCTGAAATACCCGCCCCCACCATGCCCATCCCTGAATCATGGCCCAAACAACCATACAATTCGCCCCCTATTTGTCTCCCACCGACGACAAGCCGCAGGAGCCAATCGAGATCGATCTGCACGACCCCTGGCTGGCCGCCATGTTGGCATGGGTGCTACCCGGGTTGGGGCATCTCTATCAGGGCCGTACGGGCAAAGGTCTGCTGTTTTTCATTTGTGTGCTGGGGACGTTTGTCTACGGAATGTATCTGGGTGGTGGCAAGGTGGTGTATGCTTCGGTGTCCGGCGAGCCGCAGTATCGTTGGCAGTATTGGTGCCAACTAGGTGTTGGAATGCCGGCAGTGCCTGCGCTCATCCAGCGCCATCGCGTGCAGAATCATCGACAACCGCTTTTGCAGGATAAAGATGGTCATGGTTTCATGGCCCCGCCACGGATGCAACCCATGACAACAACCGACGATTCGCATCATGAATCGACCCAACCCAACGAGCAAGCGAAGTGGGTTGTCGACATGCATCCGACGTTCGAGCTGGGCACGGTTTACACGGTGATCGCGGGCCTGCTCAATGTGTTAGTGATTTGCGACGCCTTCGCCGGCCCGCTGGTGATTGCACCACGTGAGGATAAAAAGAAAACGAAACAACCGACCAAGAGCGATATCTAGCCGCTTGCGGCTTAGCCATTTAGCCATCGGCGGCTGCTAAGCCGCAAGCGGCGGCTGACATTTCCCCAAACTCCATACAGAGCCATGTTTTCTACTCTCAGCCTATCTCCGCTGCTTGCGGTGATGAATCTCTGGTACGCGTTGCCGCTGGTTATCAGCGTCAGCCTCGTCTGTTCCGCGACGCGTCAAGAAGATATGTCTGCCATCCTGAACCACACCTTTCGCTTCGCGGTGTGGATACTGGTCTTTATGGGCATCGTGATGGTTGCCTTGGCGGTGCTGGGACGAATGGCATAGACTATCTCGCATGAAACCAGTTTTCGATTATCTCGACCAACATCAATCGCAATTCGAGAACGACTTGCGAGAACTACTACGTATTCCCAGCGTGAGTGCCGATTCGCAGTTTGCGGGCGACGTTCGCCGGGCGGCGCAGTGGCTGGTGGAACATCTGCAGAACATAGGGTTGCAAACCGAGTTGGTCGAGACGCCCGGGCACCCGATCGTTTATGCCGAGTCGCCGCCCATGCCCGGGGCGCCGGTGGCGCTCGTCTATGGCCATTACGACGTGCAGCCGCCCGACCCGCTCGACCAGTGGATCAGCCCGCCGTTCGAGCCGACCGAGCGCGACGGCAATCTGTTTGCCCGGGGGGCAACCGACGACAAGGGACAGATGCTCACGCATGTGAAAAGCATCGAGGCATGGCTCGCTGCGGCGGGCAAACTGCCGCTGCAGGTAAAACTCGTCATCGAAGGGGAAGAAGAAGTTGGCAGCGAGCACCTGGAAAACTACCTGGCTCAGAACACCGAAAAGTTGGCCTGCGACTGCGTCGTAATCAGCGACACGGCCCAGTTCGCTCCTGGCGTCCCGTCCATCACGCATGGCTTGCGTGGCATTGCCTATTACGAATTGCAACTCACCGGCCCCAACAGCGATCTGCACTCCGGCGTATTCGGCGGCGGTGTGACGAATCCGGCAGTGACGCTGAGCAAAATGCTGGCCGCGCTGATGGACCACGACGGACGAATTCAACTTCCCGGTTTTTACGATGATGTGGTACCGCTCAGCGAAGCGGAACGCGAAGCGATTGCCGCGTTGCCTTTCGACGAAGCCGCGTTCATGCGGCAATTGGATGTCACCGGACTCACGGGTGAGGCGTGCTTCAGCACGCTGGAGCGCCGCTGGGCCCGCCCCTCATTCGACATCAACGGCCTCACGAGCGGTTACCAGGGCGAAGGCGCGAAAACGGTGTTACCCAGCAAGGCCAGTGCCAAACTGAGTTTCCGCCTAGTTCCCAACCAAGCCCCCCAAAAAATCACAGCCGCCCTGCGGCAGTTTCTCGAAGCGATGGTTCCCCCCGGAATCCGCATGGAGCTTATCGAGCTCCAAGGAGCACCTGGCATTGTCATCCCGCTCGATAGTCCCTATCTAAAAGCGGCTGCGACGGCCATCGAATCGGGTTTCGGTTGCTCGCCCGTTTTTATGCGTGAAGGAGGCTCGATCCCGATTGTCAACTCGTTTGCCAAGCAGCTCAAGGCCGATATCCTCTTGCTAGGCTGGGGGCAAAACGACGACAATCTCCATGCACCCAACGAAAAGTTTAACCTGGAGGATTTCCACCGCGGCATCCGCACCAGCGCAGCGCTCTGGGAGCAACTGGCGGCCATTCAAAAATAAACTACCCGAACTAATAGCAACGCAGGTAATCTACCACAGAGAACACGGAGGTCACGGAGATTCCATCCTCTCTTTCAATGGAAGACAGTATAGGATTCATTTTTCTTTCTCTGTGTTCCTCCGTGCTCTCTGTGGTTAATAACTTTTTCAATCTGAGTAAACGTTTGATTTTACTATTATCATGCTCGATAAGAAATTCATTCTCGAAAATGCCGATGCGGTTCAACAAAACTGCGACCGACGTGGCGTGAAGGCCGATGTGGCTCGGTATGTTCGTCTGGAAACCGACTGCCGCACGTTGCAGCAGGAAATTGAGGAACTTGCCCGGCAGGCAAATGTTGTCAGCAAGTCGATCGGCAAGGCCAAGGACGACGCCGAGCGCGAAACGCGCAAAGCCGAGGGGCGCACTCTGCGCGATCAGAAGGATGCCAGGCAAGCGGAGTTCGACCGCATTGCCGCCGAGGCAAGCGCCATTTACCGCGGCATGCCGAATCTGACGTACCCCGACTCGCCCGTCGGTGACGAAGCCGATAGCCGTGAGCTGCGCCTAGGGACAGCCGGCGTGCCGTCGTTTGGCTTTCCCCTGCTCGATCATGTGGAGCTCGCCCAGCAGCATGATTTGATCGATTTCGAGGGCGGGGCTCGCATCGCCGGCCAAGGGTTTTACTTTCTCAAAAATGATGCCGTGCTGTTGGAATTGGCCCTGCAACAATACGCGTTGGAGCTGCTGATCGGCGAGGGCTTTGTCCCAATGATTACGCCCGACTTGGCTCGGGGCGAAGTGTTGCAGGGCGTTGGGTTCATTCCGCGTGGTCCCGAAACGCAAATTTATAGCATTGAAAACACCGATCTGAATCTGGTCGCAACTGCCGAGATCACGCTCGGCGGGCTCTACTCGGGCGAGGTGATCGACGCCGACGATCTGCCGATCAAGCTTTGCGGCATCAGCCACTGCTATCGCACCGAAGCAGGCGCCGCCGGCAGGGCGTCCCGCGGGCTGTACCGCGTGCATCAGTTCACCAAGGTTGAGATGTTCGCCTTCACCGCTCCCGATGGGAGCGACGAAATGCACGACTATTTTTGCGAACTGGAGTGCCGATTATTCGATGGCCTCGGCATTCCGTACCGCGTGCTCGACATCGCCACCGGCGACCTGGGCGGGCCCGCCTATCGCAAGTTCGACCTGGAAGCATGGATGCCCGGTCGAGGCACCGATGGCGAATATGGCGAAGTCACCAGCGCCAGCAATTGCACCGACTACCAAGCCCGGCGGCTCAAAATCCGATACAAAACCAAGGGCGAAAAGGGAACCCGGTTCGTCCACACCCTCAACGGCACCGCCGTGGCGATCAGCCGAGCACTGATCGCCATCCTAGAAAATTATCAGCAAGCCGATGGTTCGATTCTCATTCCCGAGGTACTACGCAAATGGGTTGGCAAGGAGCGTGTTGGCGATAATGCTGGTTGAAGGGTGAGCGGTTAGACTATGTCAGAAAACTCTGTTCCTCGGGTATTTTTTTCCGAGCTTATAGTCTGGAACTTGGTGTCCCGTAGGGACATTTGAAAATAGCCCAGCGATTTATCGCTGGGTAAGTGTAGGGAAAAGTCGGGTAGTCCCGTAGGGACGAGTGAAAGTTTGTTTCCTGGCTCCAGCTTGGTTTGCATCTTTCGTTGCGATTCAGTCGTCCCTACGGGACTACAAATAACTTATCCATCGGCAACCCAGCGATAAATCGCTGGGCTATTTTCAATCGTCCCTACGGGACTGAGTACAACGGGGTCGAATAATTTTCAGGTGAAGTCCATGGTTGATTTTCGATACACGGGCGATGCTCTTTGGGCAAGAATGGAGAGGGCTGTGGAGCGAGTGAACGAGCGGCTCAGGAAAACGGTGCGAATCCTTGAGGAGGCCCATATTCCTTATGCCGTAGTGGGAGGACATGCGGTGCGGGCTTGGGTTGCACAGGTCGATGAGGCAGCCGTTCGCACCACCAGAGATGTCGATATCCTTATTCGCCCTGACGATCTTCCATCGGTCATCGAAGCAATGACCAAGGCAGGTTTGCATCACCGGCAAACCGTGGGCGTGGACATGTTTGTCGAACAGCCCGAGGCATCCGCCAGAGACGCGGTTCATATTGTCCTCTGCGGCCAAATGGTTCGAGCAGGCGATCACGACCCTAATCCGGATATCGAACCGAACGAAACCGCCAACGATTTTCGCACGGTCAAGTTGGAAACATTAGTAAGGATGAAGTTGAATTCTTTCCGACGCAAAGACCAAGTCCACGTTCTTGACATGATTTCCGTTGGGCTCATTGACGAATCATGGCTTGAGCGTTTTCCGCCGGAACTACGACGGCGACTCAAAGAATTGCTCGATGACCCCGAGGGTTAGGCAACTGCCGAATTCTGATGTCCCAAAGTTCTCCTAATTTAACAGTAACCCGACGCGTGAGCGAGGGATTTTCGATGCGATCCCTCGCTCACGCGTCGGGTTACTATCTGGTATTTCAGAATCGACGAGTTGCCTTAGCCGAAAAGGAGAACGGGTGGCGGTGTTTTGCCAATTCCGCAGTTCCCCGTGTGCCCTCGTTGCAACACGGCTGATCCGCAATCATTTGATTTCTATCCAATACGGCATCATCAGCATTACCGGTTCGCGCATTACTTGGCGCAGTTGCATGGCGTGTTGCAACGGCATTCGCAGCTCGGGCAGCAGTTTTTGCAGGCCGCCGATTGCGATTTTCGCTTCGCGCTCATCGTCCCTACGGGCACCAAACAATTCTTCAAACGGGTTCTCCGGCTTGGGCAATATCTTCAAGCCGATCTTTTTGTCGGCCTTGATGCCCGCAAGCCGTTTGGCAATGCGGACCGCGTCTTTTAGCGTGCCCAGCTCGTCGACCAGTCCATGTCGCCGGGCGACGCGGCCCGTGTAGACTTGCCCGCCGGCCAATTTTTCCAGGCGCTTCAGCGGCAGTTCGCGGCCAGCGGCAGCTTTGCTGGTGAACTGCTTGTAGATGTCTTGCATCATGTGGCTGATCGCCGCACGCTCGCTGTCGGAGAATTTGGTCGTCCCCGAGAAGATGCCGCTATTCTTGCCGCGGCTGATTACTTCCGTGGCGATGCCGATCTTCTCATGCAGCCCGCCGATGATGATCTTCCCGCCGACCACGCCGATCGAGCCGGTGACCGTACCCGGCTCTGCCACGATGTGGTCCGCTCCCATGGAGATGTAATATCCGCCACTGGCGGCGACGTCGCCCATGCTGGCGACGATCGGTTTTTCGATTTTTTGGGTGGTACGCCAAATCAAATCGCTCGCCAGCGCCGAGCCACCGGGGCTATTGACTCGCAGGACAATCGCCTTGACCTGATCATCCTTGGCGGCTTCTTCCAGTGCCTTGACAATGGTCGTCGAACCCATTGATTGACCGCCGAACGCGTCGTTCTTGCTCTTACCCGACATAATTGGCCCAACCGCATAGACGACGGCAATCTTCGGTCCCTTATCGCGTCGGCTGCTGCGGGCGGTGCCGAGAATGGTTTGGAACAGTTTGACCATGCCCATCGGACCGGAGAAATCGGTGTCGACCTTTTTCTTGCTGTAGTTCAGCACGTAGACCAGCTTGCCGGCTTCATATTCTTTGGCTAATTGGTCGCGGAACAAGTCGGGATAAATCACCCGATCGATCAAGCCGGCATCGAGTGCCTGCTCTGCCGTAAGCAATCCGGTGTCGATGGTTGCCTTGACCTCTTCTACTTGCAATTGCCGATTATTGGCAATCGTGGTGATCATCTGATCGTAGATGTCGTCGATGAGCGCGGTCATGTTTTTTCGGACCGGCTCGCTCATGCTGGTGCGAGTGAGAGGCTCGGCAGCCCCTTTGTAGGCCCCCATGTGGATAAAATCGGCTTCGATGCCCAGCTTGCCCAGTAGGTCTTTGATGTAAGAAAATTGGGCATGCACTCCCGTGACGAGAATGATTCCCGACTCGGGCATGACCACTTCATCGCATGCCGAGGCGAGCAGATATTGGGCACCCATCGCCGATTCGATTTGGGCGTAAACTTTTTTCCCGGCCGCACGAACGCGACCGACCGCCGCGCTCAGTTCGTTTAGCTTGCCTCGGCCGAGGGCCATGGGCCGGATGTCGAGAATCAATCCTTCGACCGAGTTGTCTTCGGCGACTTTGTCGATCCGCGAGATGATCTTGCGCAGGTCCAAGCCCAAATCGCCAAACAGCGACATCTTGCCTGCCGACTCGGGCAGTTGGCCTTCGATCACAATGTGTGCCAGGCGGACTTTTTTCGGTTCCGTCTTTTTTTCTTTAGAATCCGACTTGATATCTTCCTGTTCGGCAACCTCCGCAGGTTGATCTGCTAGCAATAGATTGCCGTTGAAACAGGCGGCTGCCAAAGCACCGATGAGGATCCATGATTTTAGTAAACATTGCATGATTGTTCTCCCTTAATTGATTCCATGTTATTCAGAAACCCTTAGCCGCCGGGCTTGTCCCGGTGCTGCGTCGTCGCGTCGCACCCACGCGTCGCACCCACGCGCCGCATCCACGCGCCGGGGCAAGCCCGGCGGCTAACTCAATATAGCAAATTCAATGTGGGTAATTCGCTAGCAAGTGGAAAATCTTGCCGGAAATTGTGGTGATTTCCACCTGCGGTTGGTCTGGCCGCTCTGTGGCGCGTTTGCTACCATTCCGCACCTAATAAACTGGTCCAAAGACTGATATACCATCCTATGAAGTACAAATTATCGAACCTGCTGCTGGTTGCTATCCACTTCGCCGTCCAGAGCCCATCGCCCTCGGCGACTGCCGCCCAGCCGCTTTGGCAGCAGTTGATACCTCGCAAACGGGTAGCCGCGGACCTGAATTCCGACTATGCGCTCACCGAAAGCCAAGGGCCTTGGCTCATCTTGGCAGCTTCGTTTTCGGGCGAAAAGGGCGAGCAGCAGGCTCGCGATTTGGTTTTGGAACTGCGAAGTCGTTACCGTCTCCCCGCGTTTTACTACGGCATGACCTTTCGGTATGGCGAAAAGAATCTGGGCCGAGGTCTTGACCAATATGGCGGGACCATCAAGCGACGTTATCAGCATGGCGACAAAGTTGTCGAACATGCAGTGCTCGTCGGCGAGTTTCCCTCGATCGACGATCCGGCAGGTCAAAAACTGCTCGCACGCATCAAAACACTCCAGCCCGATGTTCTTGCAGTGAAAGAAGGCGAACAAACAGCGCAGAGCCTGACGGCCATCCGCATGTTTCACCGCCAGCTGAAGAAAAAACTAGGAAAGACCTCATCCGTTGGCCCCATGGGACATGCCTTTTTCACGCGCAACCCGCTGCTTCCACGCGATTATTTCGTTCCCAAGGGGATCGACAAACAGGTGGCCCAATGGAACAAAGGCTTGCAGTATTCGCTGCTCAAATGTCCGGGTAAGTTTTCCATGAAAGTTGCCACATTCCGTGGTCGATCGACTATCAAAAAAGTAACCGGCAAAATGGCCAACCGACAAACACGGAAGGCCACCGACGACGATCCGCTGGTTGTCGCAGCGCGAAACACCCATTTGCTTACGGTCGCATTGCGTGAAAAAGGTTGGGAAGCCTACGAGTTTCACGGTCGGCACGAAAGCTATGTCACCGTAGGGTCCTTTGAAGAAGGCCGACAGCTCCCCAGCGGAAAGATTGCGATCCCCGACCGAGAAGCTCAGATTATCATCAACACGTTCGGCGCTGCCTCGCCCAATAATGTTTTCAACAAGCCAACCAGACAGGACATATTGTTAGAAGAATCTCGCAAAGAGCAGTTCCATCGTATGCTGTCCAATGGCCAAGGACAGGTAGCCCAAGGCTTCCATCCCAAGCGGTTCGTCGGAATGCCATTTGACATCAATCCCGAGGCGGTTGAAGTTCCAAAGCAGACGATCAGCTCGGCCTATGTGCGGAATTAGTGGGCAGCCGCGTCGCAACGCGACGCACGGCGAATCAGCAATTAGACATTTGGACACGTACTTATTTTCACTTTTGATCTACTAATCGGCACCAGCAACCGTGCCAAAGGCCGTGAATTGGCCGAACTGCTCGCGCCGCTTGGCTTCTGTGTTCGTACACTCGCCCAAGTTGCCAATCCGCTGGAAGTCGTCGAAGATGGCGACTCGTTTGCCGCCAATGCTAAGAAGAAAGCCGTCGAACAAGCCAGGTATCTCAATTGTTGGGTGTTGGCGGACGACAGCGGAATCGAGATCGATGCGCTGGATGGGGCACCCGGAATCTACTCGGCCCGCTACGCTGGCGAAGACGCAAGCGACGAAGAGAACAACGCCAAGCTGTTGGCCGAGTTGGGTGACTTGCCGGCGAACCAACGCAGATGCCGATACGTTTGCCATGTGGCGGTTGCCGATCCTACCGGCACGCTACGTGCCGAGAGTTCGGGCATCTGCCGAGGCAGAATTCGCAGCGAACCGGCAGGCATGGGCGGCTTCGGCTACGACCCGCTGTTCGAGGTGATTGAATACCACCGCACGTTCGGCCAACTCGGCCCGATGGTCAAACGGGCCCTTAGCCACCGCGCCCGGGCATTGCGAGCGATGGTGCCCAAGCTGGCAGCACTCACGGCAAGCGGGCAATGGAAATAAAAACTCGCCAACAGGATACAGCGGCTATAATGCACGTATGGCAGCAGAGCAAAAACACTCGCGACGTTCCTTTCTGCAGGGCAGGGCGGCAGCGAGGATGCTCGTCGACAAAGCGGTCCAATGGGCGGATCAAGCGACCACCCTCGTCGGTCCACAGCAGCCTTGCGATGGGACGGTCCTCCATCTCCACGCCAGACGCCGGGTGATGGCGTGCGATTTTGAAGTGCAATATCTTCACGATGACTGTCAGGCAGACGGCAATTCAGATACCGAGGCCGTGGTTGCTGCACTCGATTTGGTCGACGAACTCGAAGACCAGATAACCCTGTTCCGCGACCATAGCGAAGTCACTGCGATCAACCGGCAAGCCGCCAGTAAAGCGGTCGAAGTGGAGCCGCGGCTATTCGATTTATTAAAACTTGCCGAGAGACTCTATCAAGAAACGGGCGGTGCATTTGACATCACCAGCGGACCGCTGTCGCGCGCATGGGGTTTCTTGCAGCGCGATGGCCAGCTACCTACCGATGCGCAAATTTCGGAGGCCTGCAACCTCGTGGGATTTGATCAGGTATTGCTGGAATCAAACCGACAAACCATCCGGTTCGCAAACGCAGGAATGGAAATCAATCTCCATGCCATCGGCAAAGGCTATGCGCTCGACCGGGCGGCCCAGTTGTTGGAAGAGCAGGGCCTGAGCAATTTTCTCTGGCATGGGGGGCGAAGTAGCGTCCTTGCGCGGGGTAACCAGCGGGCTGGCAACGCCTGTCGCAGCAGGGCCAGTAGCAAGAGCGGCTGGACGATTGGATTGCCACATCCCCTGCAGCCGGAACAGCGGCTCGCGGAAATTCACTTGCACGACATGGCCTTATCCACGGCCGGCTCTGCCACGCAGTTTTTCGAGCACAACGGCAAAAGCTATGGCCATCTCTTCGATCCCCGCACCGGTTGGCCCGCCACGGGTGTTTATACCGCCACGGTAATCGCCCCGACGGCTGCCGAAGCCGACGCGCTATCCACCGCGTTTTACATCATGGGACCACGCGAAGCACGCGACTATTGTGAAAGCCATTCGGACGTAAAAGCCATTTTGGTCTGCCCCACAGAGGGACAACCTATAATTAAACTTTATCCCCTGAAAATGCAGGCTAAAGATTGGACTCCGCTGGCGCCTTGTCACCGCTTGATTTTCGGGTGAGCCGTCGGCGCTAGCCGCGGGTTGCTAGGGGATGCCCGTATGCCTCCGTAGCCCGACGCTAGCGCGTTCGGCTCACATCGATGCCCCTGATTTTAGCTCTGTCATAGACGCTAGGCCCTTTCGCCGAGGTGCGAACCGGGTAAAGTAGTAACGAGAGACGCAACTCACTACTACTACAGCGCAGTGTTGAACCACGAAGGCACGAAGAACACAAAGAAAGGGAATAAAAAAGCAAAGGAATAACAGCTCGAATTTCTCAAACATGCTATTTCGACCGCTTGGAGGTTGTTGGTCTTGCCTTGCTTTCTTACCGTTTGCAACATTCCCCTTTCTTTCTTCGTGCTCTTTGTGTCTTTGTGGTTAATTGACTCTGCGCTGTCGTACTTACTCACTAGGGAGGCCGAACGGTGTTGGATTTCTTGGGCATTCCGGGTGGCTACCTGGGCATCATTCTCTTTTTGATGCTTACCGGCTGTGGGTTGCCGATTCCCGAGGAAGTGCCGATCGTATTGGCTGGCGTACTGAGTGCCCAAGGGAAGCTGATGCCCGAGTGGGCCTTTACCGCATGTCTGTTCGGTGCGCTGGTCGGCGACAGCATCATGTACGCGATCGGTTACCACTTTGGTCACAACCTGCTTCGGGAACATCCGAAATTAGGCAAATTTTTACGAGCGGAACGCGAGCAGCGATTCGAATTGGCGATCCAAAGGCATGCCTTCAAAGTGATGCTGTTGTCGCGGTTTATGGTCGGCGTCCGTGGGCCTGTTTATCTGGCGGCCGGCGTCGTGCGGATGCCATTTCGGTCGTTTTTGTTATACGATCTTCTCTGTGCCACGTTGGTAGTCGGCACATTCTTTGGCCTCTCCTACGCTTATGGAGAGCAGATCGCCCGGATCCTCCGCGATGCGGAATTGACCTTCACGCTGATCGTGCTGGCCATCGCCGGTTCGGTGGCGCTCTGGTTGCTACGGCGACATCGTCTGCGGAGACGAGAATTCTCTTGCAAAGGCGCGAAGGCGCAAAAAAAGAAAGGGACAGATATCAAATAAATCACAAATCTCAAGTTCCAATTGTAATTAGGAGATTGAGATTTGTTTGTTATTTGGTGTTTTCTTTTTGATCCTTTCTTTGTGTCTTCGCGCCTTTGCGAGAGAATTCTGCCTATCTTGGTAGCGGCTCTGCCGCGCTGGGTCCTTCATGCTACTAACGGTTCAATTTTTTGTTTCCTACACAAGTTCTTTAGACCCAACTTCGACCGTGCGATGACGCAAAGCCCTTTATAACTGGACTTTTGCAAAGTTGGACTTCAAGGCCAATCGGACCTAGAAAACAAGTGTTTTTTGAGTTTTTTCGAGATCAATTCGTATGGCTCACAGCGAGGTGTCATCGTGCTTGCACGGATCATTGCCCCTCAATCCTCGACAAATAGCAGTGTTTTTCAATGCTGTAGGGTAGAAATACCATACTACGAGCCATGCTCATTTCGACCTCGAAAAATCGCGAGTTCTTGAAGATCGCAAGGTACACCATCCATTGTGCCGTTAACGATCTCCCCGACACAAAATCAAGGAACCGAATGCTAGCGGCCGGAAAACTGATCTTGAAATCTCAAAATGCAAAAGTCCAGTTCTAACATAGGTTTATGGTTCCGGCACAAGGCTTTGGCACTAGACGGCTGTATCGCGAGGATGGAGACCGATTAGAGCAGACGTACGGAGTGACCTAAGGGCGTGCTCAACAATAAGTTACCGAATTATCACAGCGAACCCTCAGAAAACGCAGGTGATTAAGCGCCAGTATGCGGTAAGTAATTGTTTCGCTCGCCCTAATACTACAGCGATAGGTTGAACCACGACGGCACAACGGGCACAACGAAACGGAAGGGTGCAATTCCTTCACTCGATGAAAAAACCGTTCAAATCGAATTATTTTCATCGAGTGAAGGAATTGCACCCGTCTGGTCGTAAGTGGTCGTAAGTGGTTGTACCGTCGACGTCGCGCGTTAAGCGATTGCCGGCCGCGTCGTAGGTGTAATCGACCTGGTCGCGGACGGTGACCGTTGAAGTATAGTCTTCCCAAGCGTGCGTAATGGTCCGGCCAAAACGGTCCCACGAATCATAGTCATTCCCGCTAGAAAACATTTCGCGGCGGACGTCGGGTTCGGGATAATCGACTTTTACTGTGCGTGAAGTCCCGTTGTAGGCGTATTCGGTAAGAATGGTTCCGGTGGAACTGGTTTCACGCAAGTGTTGCAGACGACTCAGGCGATCATCAAGGCTGGTCGAATCGCCGTCGCCGCCGTAGTCATTGTACACCATGCGCCCATCAGGATACGTGGTTTTTTCCAAACGCAGGCCGTCATTGTAAATGCCGGAGGTGACTGACCCGTCGTAGGCGTACTGCACATTCGGCTCCGTGCCGCCGACCGCGCCGGCATGGTCCTGCTCGCTTTTGGTGATGATACCGAGCGTGGTGTCATAGGTGAATTTGATTTCGTTGAGCACGGTGCCGGTGCCCGTGTTGGCATCGTAGCTGGTGGCGAGGCTCGCGTTCACATCATCCTCGAACAGGTAGACCGTTTCCTGATCGGCCGAGCTGCTGCCGTTGTAGGCGGTCAGTTTTGTGGTTTGGCCGAGGCCATTATACACCCAGGAGGTGACGCGGTCTTTGCTCTTGTCGGTGGCATCGCCGATGTTCGTGGTGGGTGGAGAAAAATTGTCGTAGTTTTCGGCGACCGCCGTACGGCAATTCTACCAGTGAATGGTGAAAAACATCGCCTGGACTTCGGCGGAAAACAGGCAGTAACTGGCCGCTTACTTGTGAATGGTAAACCGTTGAACAATGTGAGGGTCCAACTGGGCGGCAGGAACCCCAGTTTCGGAGTCTACAAGGCTTTTGCTCAAACTGACGCCAATGGTGAGTTCACTTTCTGGAGCCCATCCCACGGTCGCCGTACGCTGTACTATGGCGCTCCAGAGCGTCGCAATGACTGGATTCGTGCGGGGGAAATCTTCATTGATTCCTCCACGAAGGACTTTGGAAATATCGACAGTCGCTCGATGGACTTGGCGGTATTCCTCACAGGATTGCCTGAAGATCAAGCGAGCCAAGCCCGACGACTACCGCCCGTCCCACAAACGTAAGCGAAGCTCCGTTCCACGCGTTCGCTTCGTTGTCGCTGTAACACTCGCCCCCGATTTCCCTTCACGCGGCGGCGGCTGTTGGTCACCGCCTGACGTTGCTCCTCCGGCTTGTTTTTCCAAGTATTCGTCGAATCCTGCCTCGCGTAGCAGCTTGTTCAACTTCTGGTAGAAGACGTGTCCTTCGCTGCGAGGCAGCTCGGTCGTCGCAACCCAGAAATCTTGCTGCCGCTCGTTCTTGCGACGCCCCAATGCCATCGGTTATCCTCCGGAGAACAAATCAAACCCAGCTCGCTCACCCAAATTTAGCGCCAACTAGCCAGGAATGAAACCTCAGACGGATGGGACTTTTTCAACGGACTGATAAGGATATTTCTGAAAAGGCTTGACTTGATGAGACAGAATCTAAAATGCCGGCCGTGTGGCTAACGCACCAACCCTCATCGATGTTTGCTTGGCGCGACTCTATCCGTCAAACGGCCCGTTTTAAGGTGGGCGGACCAACAGACCGACTCCCAAGGTTTATGGAATATTCGGGCTAGCTCATTTTAGGAAGGGGCGCATCTCGTCTGGCAGTTCGTACGCATCCTATCGCAGCACCGATGATTCCGAGCAACGACCAAACAAGGATGCTGGATGCTTCGGGAACCGGTGTCACGCTTGCTTCGGGAACCGGTGTCACGCTTACTGGATAAACCTTGTTCCCACCTAGTTTGTTGGGAGACATGTGGAATGTGGTCGCGTTTTTTGTATTGCCATGATTATCGGTGTAGGTGGCCAGCAGTAGGTCATCGATGAACGCGTCTGCCGTGAAGGTAAAACCAGGAATCGCATTTTTTTGAATTTCGAACTCGTATCCGATCTCCGGAAGCCAGAGTTGGGCGGGCGAATCAAAGCTATAGTCGATCGGAACGCCGGTCGGCGCAGCGCCATTTACCTTTGGCGAGTCAATCGGGCCATTCGCGAAGAACTGAGTCAGCCCAAGATCATTATGGTTGTAGTCCAAAGAGGAGTGGAAGTTGATTTTCGACTGGTCTAGATCTGTACCCAACTTGAATTTCTCGATTCTTGTGTCAAAGCTCCCGTCGTAACGGATATAGTCGAGCTTCATCTCAAGTTTGTCGGATCCTCCATTGAAATTCTCTATCTTGATCTCCCACTTGTCACTACCTTCCAGGCTCTTGCCACCACCCCCTTCGATAAGTTCGTGGATTTTTGACCCCAATCCGTTGCACGCGTCGTCCCGTAAGTGTTGTCGTTCAGGATTAAGGGGGCAACGAATCCGACCCGGAGCGCGCTGGTCGTCTCATCAATGTAGAGCTTGCCTCCGGTAACCAGTCCAGCAAGATTTTCGACTTTGAAGGTAACGTTGAAACCCTGTGAGTATCCCTCAGCGAAACCGCCGACCTTTCCATCAATCACAATCGAGGCCTGAGCCGGTTGGATCATGGAAAGCACCAACAGCAAAAGGCTGATGAGCAAGAAAAACACGTGTTTGGGGTGCAAATGTTGGGCTGTCATCTGACGACTCCTCAAGTGATAGGTGGCAAAGTGAAATTACGATTCTGATTTTGTTGCATGACCAGCATCCGTCGACTTATGCAAATGTTGTCGCGTTCGATCGCACGAATCCCCCCGCTTCCATCACGTGGTGATTGTATTGTTTTTTCCTGCAGTCGCGATTTCTGGGTTCCGACTACCCAAGGTAGCCATCGGAGAGCCTCGTATAAAAGGGTGCATCCAAGCGGGTAACACTTCGGAGCTGTCCAGATTCAACCCTTGAATACACACATCGCTTCGCCCTGACAGGACTGGGCTACGTTTCCCCGTGCGCGACGGACTGCTTTCGCGTCCTATGTCCTATGGGTTATTCGCACGACTCGAACACCCTCGATTGAACTCTCTCGTCAATCCAGTTGCAAGCAAATTTAGATGAAAATGCAAAAATATTCGATTGCCGGGTAAGGTCACCTCTCTGATAGCCCATCAGCAGCATTCCGGCCAGCCAGAGCAGCACGCTGGCCGCTGGTTCCGGAACGGCCGTTTGGGATGGTAAGCTTGGCACCCCTTTGCCAAGCTGCCGCTGCCAGGCGAGAAAATCGTTGCCGTCCGAATCGCTATCGAAGTCGGCGTCTGAGTTGCCGTTTTGGCCGAAGTCGCCCTCCCATTGGGCCAGGTCCAGGCCGTTGACGGTGCCGTCGTGGTTGAAGTCGGCCGTGTAGAAGAATCTCCCAACGACAAATTGCGACGCATGGTCCAGTACGGCCCAGGCATGATTGTTGGTCGTGTCCACTCCAAACGAACTCAGGTCACTCGCACTGAGTGCGCCTCCGCCCAGCGTTGCCAGATAATCGGCATACTCACCGGCGAACATCGTTGCCCCGGTTCCCCCATCGCTGTTGCCGTCGATGGCCAGCGTCCAGTCGCTCGACACAGGATCGAAGTAGAGTAGTTGCAAATCGTTTTCGTCCATGCCCGCGGGCAGGTTGGAATCAATGTAGGTGAATTGCAATACGTACAGGTCCCCCGGTGTGTCCACGGACAGATCAACCATCGCCGTGGCAACCGAAGCCACGGTCTGGTTGCCCAAGTTGGGCAGACCGGTGATCTGCAGCGTCACGTTCTGACTGCTTGAGGAGGTGCCGTCGATCAGCGTGGCGGCGGTCGACAGGTTATTGACTCCCACCCGAGCAGCAAAATTTTCTCCCACTGCTACCGCGGCCGTGTCGGTAGGCGTATCGAGCAGGTTGTGCTGCAGATTCCAGACGATTGGAGCTTGCGCGGTCGCTCCGAACAGGAAGAAGCCCTGGTCGGAAACGTGCTGATGCTCGACCGAAACGGTCCCCTGATAGATGCCGCTAAGGAGGCCGAAACGCTGAAACGTGATGTCCGCAGTGGCGGTGGAACCCGCGACAACAAATTCATTGCCAAAAAAACCGCTAGTTAGTTCCTGTTTCCCAAATCAGAATATTGTGAAATTCGTCTGGCGGGCCGGTTTTGGTGTAGCAAGAAAAAGACGCATCGTTATCCTATTGAAAACAGAACGAATCAAAGAGCCATTTTACCCAAGGAGAAGCGGGCGATGCGTTTGAAAGCTGAAGCGATTCTCGATTTTGGATGGGCCAACGAGAAGGCCGACAACCAAACGGTACGGGATTATCGTGACGAGTACAAAACGCTCGGCCAGTTGCTGGACAGCCGGCCCGCGATTCTCGATGTGGTCCATCGCGACCTCGAACAGCTCAGCCAGACGACGTCGGCACGCGGCCGAAAGCCGATCTTCACCAGCGAAAACCTGTTTCGCGCGATCCTCGTCTTGCAACGGGAAGGACTCGACTATCGGGAAGCGTCGATCCGGATTGCCGAAAGCGAAACCTTGCAGCGGTTTTGCCGCCTGCTGAAAAAGCCGACCATCGACTTCACGCTGCTGAACAAGGCATTTCGCGCGATTCAGCCCGAGACTTGGGAACGGATCAATCACCTATTGGCCCTCGGCGTCGTCGCCGAAGAAACGGTCTCCCTGGAACATGTGCGAACCGACACGACCGTCACCGAATGCAATATTCACTGGCCGACCGACTCCAGCCTGCTGTGGGACGTCTATCGCGTGGCTGCCCGAGAAATGTCGACTGGTCGAGAACTCGACCCACTCCGTTGTCCTTGGCGATTTCACGCGAAGAAGATCAAAAATCTGCATCTTTTCGTCACGCGTTACTCGAATAGCACGAACAAAAAGCGTCTCCGCCAGGTCCGCCAGAATATGAAGACGCTGATCGTCCGGGTCGAGGAAGCTCTGGAAAAAGCGGAACAATTCGTCGCTTGGGCCGAACGTTCGACGTGTGTCGAGTTGGCGACGATTGCCCAGTCGCTGGCGAACCGTTTGCCGGTGATGCGGCAGGTCGCCGAAGTGGCTCGGCGCCGCGCGTTCGATCGAGAGCAGGTTCCAAATGCCGACAAAGTGTTCAGCATTTTTGAATCTCATGCGGAGTTGATCATGCGTGGACGGCGTGGCAAGCCAGTCGAATTCGGTCACAAGGTGCTGCTCACACAGTCGAAGGAGAAGTTCATTACCGATTACGTTGTGTTGGAGAAGAATGTAAGCGACAGCGAACTCCTGGAGACGGTACTCGAACGACACGAAGAGAAGTACGGTAGCCGGCCCAAAACGGTCGCCGCGGACATGGGCTTCTGTCCGGACGAGGACACCTACGAGGAATTGGAAGAACAGGTCGACTACCTGGGCGTGCCTCGGCGGACGCGAGATTTCGGCGACACGATGATGGGCATTTGGCAGCAGTGGCGCGCCGGAATCGAAGGCACGATCTCGTGCTTAAAGCGAGCATTTCGCCTGGCTCGCTGTTGTTTTCGCGGCTTTAAGAATTTCACGTCCGCCGTTGGCAGCGCCGTGTTCTGTCACAACTTAACGATCCTGGCAAAAACCTCAGGAGGCTGACGCGGAACGGACGCAAAAACCGAAAACAACTCGTAAACGTAAGGCGAGGTACGCGCGCTGCGGCGCAACAACGCCGACCCACCACAGAAAACCGAACAAGCCAACTCCCTCGCCCGCTCGTCGCCCCGCGCCGTTCCCAAAGTCGGTCGGAAAGGGAGTATTATCAACGGGAACTAGTTAGGCCCGTGAAGCCGCTCAGCGCGAAGGGGCCGGTCACCTGGGTGCCGCTGACTTCATCCGCGGCGCGGAGGGCCCCGGCATGCGGTTCGACAGCGGCGTTGGCGATCGAAATCTGGTCCCCGCCACCCAGGGATGAAGCGTTGTTGATTGTCAAGAGGGAGCGTTTCTGGTTTGTAGGAGGCAGCAGTTAAAATGCTAGCAGCAAAAGTTGATCTATAAAAAAACGCCCGGATCATCGATAGAAGAGTCTTTCGATCCTATTGCAAAGGAGTTGAAAGATGATCTTCAGCAAGGATGATTCGAGCGTTGCTAAAAAATAGCAGATATCCAGGGATCGATTCAAGAGGTAAATTCTCAACTGGCCCAGTTACGCGTCGCCACACCGGCCAAGAACCCGGTCGAATTGGCGCAACGAGAACGAGAATTCAAACGGCTGACGGATCAACTTCAAAGCCTCTCCACGGCCTATCAGCTCCAACGCATGCTCGGCTCGGAAGAGCAGCGAAAGAACGAGAGAAGATGTGCGGATGCCACGGGAAAGAAGATGAAGAATTTTGGTTTTCGCGACGTCCGTGTCCGTTTCCTTGGCGGAGTCGAAGTCACGTTGCTGGCCCGTTATTATGCTCGCAGCCAAGCTCGCGTGGAGAAAGGAAAAGGAGCCTACTTCGGCCTGATGCTGCTGGGGATTTATGACCATTGCTCACCCGCATTGGCCAGCGAAGTGGCGAAACTGGCCGCTGCGATGAACTCGCTGGAAGACGCTCGGAGGCAACTGGCCGAGATGGGCGTTCAACTCTCTGGGAAGCAAATCGCTGCGATTGCTTACCAATTTTCTCAGCGTGCTCGACTGAGGCAAAAGGCCGGCGGCATGGGGATTTCCGGGGGTCTGGGAGGAAAACGAGTCGTCGTTAGCACCGACGGCGGCCGGGTGCGAATCCGCACGAAAAAGGGCCGTCGTCGTTATCGCACCGATTGGCGAGAACCCAAGCTGTTGGCGATTTATGTGGTGGACGAACAAGGAAAGATCGAGCGTGAGTTTACCCCCGTGTTGGATGGCACGCTGAAAGGCCCCGACGCGGTGTTTCGGCTGATCGAGTTTTATTTATCCGAACTTCATATCGAAGCGGCGACCAAGGTGTTGTTCATTGCCGACGGCGCCCGCTGGATTTGGAACCGTGTCGGAGCGTTATGGAACCGTTTGGGCTTGAAGGCGGAGCAATGCATGGAACTGGTGGATTTTTACCATGTGGTCGAGCACCTTGGCACGTTGGCCGGCTTGATGAAAGGTTGGAGCAAGAAGCAGAAACGAGGTTGGATCACCCGGCAAGTCAATCGTCTCAAGCAAGGAAAGGTCGGACAGTTCCAAGAGGAAGTAAAGAAATTCTGTCGCGGCAAGCGCGGCAAAATATGGCGTCGCGAACGTGGTTATCTGCTCCGTAACGCATCCGCCGGTCGCTTGAATTACGGTCAGGCCAGAGATCAGCAACTACCCAATGGAAGCGGCATCATTGAGAGTACCGTCCGTCGCGTACTCAACCTGCGGATGAAAGGAGCGAGTATCTTTTGGACGAAAGACAACGCGGAAGACATGATTCTACTACGTGCCTACTACAAGTCTGGACACTGGAAAGTCCTTGAAACAAGGCCTTTGAGTACTCCTATGACCTCGCCGCATAACTCCTACAAACCAGAAACGCTCCCATTAGGCGACACGGAAACACTCGCGCGTGAGACATCTGCCTGGGCCGAAGACATCAGCATCCAGCAGCGGACGGTTGACTGGCAAATGCGACTTGACGGCGCTCGTTGCAAACTGAAGAGCGTCTACCCTAAAATCTAGACGCCCAACCCTAAAATCGAATTGGAACAAAGCACTAGTGGTCTGGAACAAGGAGCGACAGCGACGCGGTTCCGGCACTTTTTTTTCACTGCAATAGGTTATGCCGGAACTCGCGGGGCTTGTTCCAGCCTACAAATTCTGCTTTTCAACGGGACGCTAAAGCGTCCCTCGCCCGAATACGGTTTGCATTAAATCGCCGGTGCCGAGCGGGCGGGGGCTGGTGAAGAGTTCGCCTGCCGCGTAGCCGGCGGCCTGTCCCAGGTAGCGGGCGGCTGCGTCCAGGCGCGCGAACAGATATTCTTTTTCTGGCGGAAATTGAGTCACGTAACAGCGTACTGAAGCAAGCTTCTTTTTCAGTGTACGGCTGATGTCAACCACCATTTGTCCCGGCCCTGGCAACGGCTCGAGCCGGTTGAAAGCAAGCGTGTAATAGAGTTGAGCTTCGATCGTGTGTGGGGGTAATTCCTTGAATTGGTCATCCCATTTGCAGAGCCTCGAATAGAACACGGCCGCATCGGTAATCTGCATCGCCTGCCAATGGTCGGGTGATGCCATCGTGGTTTTTTCGCCCAAACCGAGCACCAGCCGCGGGCGGAGCTTACGAAACTCGATCGCCAGTTGCACGCGTGCCTCGAACGAATCGAACAGTTTGCGATTGGGCAAATCGAGCGTGACCCGATGGTGAACCCCAAGCGTCTGGCCCGCTTTTTCCGCCTCGGCCAATCGCACTTCCGGTCCCGAAGAACCGGGCGTCGGTTCGCCATCGGTCAGGTCGAGGATGCCTACGCGATAACCTTGTTCCACCAAGCGGGCAAGCGTGCCGCCACAACCGATTTCGACGTCGTCCGGATGCGCGCCGACCGCCAGCACGTCGAGCTGTGTGTCATCTGCTTCAGCCATTGCGATTGTCACGAGTTGATTACCACGAGGACCATTCTTACACTCCCCAGATGATACCACTAGCAAGCATGCACGGCGAGCATCTATTCTCCAAGTTCACCCATGTTAGCGCCGCCGGCCAGGGCGGACTCCCGGCAACCTGCCATGCCACTGGCAGAAATCCCCAAGCGACTCTGCCAAATCCAAATCAAGCCCACGCAAATAAGCGGCAGCAGCGGAACATCGACCAACGTGGCAATGCGGAAAAAAGAGCGCTGGATCAGGTAATCGGTGGCATGTGCCGAGCTAAGCCAATTTGCGGCGTCGGCGATGACGATGCCTAGCAGCGAAAGCAGGCTGGCCGCGGCGAGTGTTAGGCCCCAGCGGCGAAGACGCAAGCGTCCGAGCGGGTGATGCAAGATGGTTTTTCCCAGCAGAAAGCTTGGCGGCAACAGTAGTACGAACCAGAAACCGTGGTAGCTAACCAGCGCCTCCACCGTCGGGCCGCAACCCCACGGGCCGCAGATCGCGTGGCCGAGTAAACCCGTCGCGCGATGGATTTGCAGTACGCCGTAGAGCGAGGCAACCCAACCTAGCAGCCCCAGCATGCGCCACATTTTCTGGCTCAATGGAAATCGAGTTGGTGCAATAGCTGTGTTGACATCAGCGATATTCTACTCGATGGCACTGGCCATGGCTGTGAACTGGCCAACACTTTGCGTCACGAGCGGCAGTTGATAATTTACCAGAATACAAGCACGACGCGCAAGCGAGTGTGTGCATGGGACCCACTTGCTTGCGCTGCGTGCTGGTAAGTCCTTATCTGCCGCTCGCCTTACGAGCGGCCAGCTATCGTCACGCGATTTCCGTCGAGACGGATTTTTCCCGTAGCCAACAGACGCAGGACATGCGGGTAGGCTTCTTTCTCGGCCGCAAAAACGCGGCCTGCAAGTCTGTCGGCCGTGTCGCCCTCGAATACAGGCACCGGCTGCTGCCAAACGATGGGGCCATGGTCGTATTGGTTGTCGACAAAGTGGACCGTCAGCCCGGTGACTTTCACCCCGGCATCGAGCACCGCCTGATGGACATGGTGCCCATACATGCCTTGGCCGCTGAAGGCGGGGATCAATGCCGGATGGATATTTAGCACCCGGCCGGCAAAGTCGTCGGGCACCGGGGCGAGTTTTAGGAAGCCGGCCATCGCAACGTAATCAACTTCTGCCTCGCGGCAGGCATCGAAAATGGCCGTACCGTAGGCAGTGTCGGAGTCGTACTTGCTTCGCTCGAAAACTTGCGTGGGGATGTCGGCATCGGACGCGTGCTGCAACCCACCCGCCTTGGGCGAACTGGAAATAACTAGGCGGATATCGACGGGAAGATTATCGTCGGTGACCAGATCAATAAAATTCTTCAGCGTACGGCCACTGCCCGAGATGAGCACGGCGAGGCGGAGCGGCTTCTCGGAGCGCTGCTTCTCGGAGCGCTGCTTCACGACGCCACCTGCACGTAGAGTTCGACATCCGTGTCGCCAATGCGTGTGGCATGTGCCGCGGGACCGACCAACGGTTTTTGCACGATTGAGTTGGCTAACGTTTCTTTGCAAATGTAGTGGCCATGCGCTGCTATGGCTGCGGTTAGCGTTTGCGACTCGGCAACAATGCCAACTTCAATACGGTCGGTAAACTGGCAACCCAAGTCTTTTCGCTGATCTTGGATCACACGAACCAAGTCGCGTGCTAAGCCTTCTGCAACGAGCTGCTCGGTCAACTCTTTCGCCAACACAACCACCACGCCGGGCCCTTGTGCCGCGGCCCAGCCCTCTTTGGCTTGCAGGCGGATTTCGATGTCGGCTTCGTCCAGTTCGATGGACGAACCATCGGGCAGTGCAAGCGACACTTTGACGGCCGACTTCAAATCGGCGAGTAGCAGGCTGGCGTCGATTTCGCTGAGCAGCTTTTTCATCGCCGGCATGTTTTTACCCAATCGCGGACCGAGCCGCTTGAAGTTGGGAACCACCTGATACTCGATGTATTTGTCCGCATCCATGGTGAACTCGACCGCCTTGACATTCAACTCATCGGCAATCAGCGCCGCATGGGATTCGAGCCATGGCTGATGCGTGCGATCGGCTAGGATTACCTCCACTTTAGCCAGTGGTTGGCGGACTTTTAGCTGGGCACTGCTACGCGCCTGCCGACCGAGCGACGAAATCTCGCGGACCAAATTCATGCGGGCCGACAGTTGCTCGTCGACCGAATTCACGTCGCCTGTGGGGTAATCGCACAGGTGAACGCTTTCGCTTGGTCGCAGCGCATCGGGACCGCTGAAGACGGTCGTCGCCAGGTTTTGCCACAAGCTCTCCGCCTGAAACGGCACGAACGGTGCAATCACTTTGGCCGTGGTGATGAGACATTCGTACAAGGTCCAATAGGCATCGAGCTTTTCGGGCGACCGCTTGTCGCTAGCCCAAAACCGATCGCGGCTGCGGCGGACATACCAGTTCGACAGCCCGTCGACAAACTGCGTAATCTGCTGGCAGGCACCGTAGTTGTCGTACTGGTCCATTCGTTCGACCACGCTTGCCGCCGTACTATTTAGCTCACTGAGAATCCAGCGGTCCAACTCGCTCCGCTCGGCCAATGGGCGATAGGACTCGGCGGACTTGAAATCGTTCGGGGTGAGTTGCACGGTTGACCTGCCGCCCGCTGAAGCGGGATCGCCGGTCTCTAAATTCAATTCTTTTGCCGGGTCGAATCGGTCGATGTTGGCATAAATCGTGAAGAAGCTGTAGACATTCCACAACCGCAGCAGGAACTCCGGGATGCTGTCCTTGATCGCCTGTTCGCTGTAGCGGATCGAAGTCCACGGCGGCTGGTTGGCAAAGAAATACCATCGCAAGGCATCGGCCCCGAAGCGGTCGAAAATTTCGTCCGGTGCAAGGTAGTTTCGTTTGCTCTTGGACATCTTTTGGCCATCCTCGCCAAGCATCAGGCCAAGAACGATGCAGTTGCGAAAGGGGTGGGGGAAAGCGGAGTTAGAATCATCACTTCCTTCTTTCCTCTCTCCAAAAAGCATCGTGCTGATCGCCAGTTGGCTATAAAACCAGCCACGGGTTTGGTCGATCGCTTCGCTGATAAAATCGGCGGGAAATTGGGCTTCAAAACGGTCTCTCGCGTCGCTTGCGTCTTCGCCCCGATACCCCCATTGGGCGAAGGGCATTGCGCCGCTGTCGTACCAGCAGTCGATCACCTCCGTCACGCGCCGCATCCGTGCGCCTTCGGCAAAAGGCGAATCGTACGTGACCGCGTCGATGTACGGTTTATGCACGCGCAAATCGTCCGGCAACTCCGGATTGGCCGCCTTGGCCTCTTCCCAAACCTCCATCCCCGACGCTTGCGGCTTAGCGATCAACTGCTCATAGCTATCGACCGCCTCCTGTTTGCCCGTCTTCTCACAAACCCAAATCGGCAGCGGCGTCCCCCAATAGCGTTCCCGCGACAAGGCCCAATCGACGTTCGACGCCAAAAACTTACCAAAGCGTCCATCCTTGATATGTTCCGGCAGCCAATTGATCTCGGCATTGTTCGCAAGCATCTGGTCTTTGAATTTTGTCGTGCGGATGAACCAACTCTCGCGGGGATACTGAATCAGCGGATCTTCCTCCGCCCGCCAGCAGAACGGGTAATCGTGGCGGTATTGCTCGCGATGGTAAAGCAGTCCCCGATCTTTCAGGTCGCGGATGATGTCCTTGTCGCAATCTTTCACCCAGCGACCACGGCAGTATTCGGGGCCTTCGTCGGTGAAGTTGCCGTTGGGGCCGACGCAGTTGATTAGCTGTGGGTGCTCAACACAGGGGCCAAAAATCTTGTTTTCTTGCAGTAGGAGAGCGTAATCATCTTCTCCGAAAGCAGGTGCAACATGGACCAGTCCAGTGCCGCTATCGGTTGTAACAAAGTCTGCGGGGATTATCATCCAACCATGAGGTCGATCCTTATTGTTGGCCACCCATGAATCTAATCCTTTTTCAAATAACTTCGCGGCTTGTTGAGAGCCTTTTACTGGAAATGTATGGCTGATAAAATGATTGTGTAAGGCATATTCCCGAATACCATCGGGCCACGGATCCGATGGCCCAGGCCTCTTCAGTTGGCTAGACTTCCATCTTTTCTTATCGAAGTAGATGTTGAAAGGAGGACGATACCTTCTGTGACAGAGCTTGCTTCCACGAAAGGAGTTGCCAACTTTCTCAAATTCCAGTTTCCTCTTTTCCTCAAGTTTTTCTCTCAAATTTCTCGCGAATATGATTTTCTTGGATGGATCATCCGGATCAACGGCTTCCATATACAGCACATCTGTTTTGACAGCAACGTACTGATTACTCGGCAGCGTCCAAGGCGTTGTGGTCCACGCCAGCAGTGACGTGTCCGTTTCGTTGCCGTCGTCATCCAACAACGGAAACTTCACAAACACGCTCGGGTCGGCCACCTCGCGATAGCCCTGCCCAACTTCACCCGCAGAAAGTGCCGTGCCACCTTGGGCCCACCACCAGACGATTTTGTGGCCTTGGTAGAGCAAATCCCGGTCGAACAAGTTTTTCAGCGACCACCAAACGCTTTCGACGTAGCTCTGGTGATAAGTGACATACGCTTCGTCCATGTGAATCCAAAAGCCAAGCCGCTCGGTCAGTTGTTCCCACTCGCGCATGTAGCGCCAAACGCTTTGCTGACATTTTTGGATGAATGGTTCGATGCCGAACGCTTCGATCTCCTCCTTCGAGTGGATGCCCAGCTCTTTGCAAACCTCGACTTCCACCGGCAGGCCATGGGTGTCCCAGCCCGCTTTGCGATCGCACCGCTGGCCGCGCATCGTGCGGTAGCGAGGGAAGAGGTCTTTGATCGCTCGCGTGAGACAGTGGCCCGGGTGGGGCATGCCGTTGGCGGTCGGCGGTCCTTCGTAAAAGACAAACGGCTCGGCACCCTCGCGTAGCGCCAGCGATTTCTCGTAGATGCGATGCTCTTTCCAAAACCGACCAATCGCCAGCTCGCGGTCAGGCACGCTTAGGTTTTTGTCGTCGGTAGGAAACATGGGGGGAGTCGAGAGGCGAGGAACGAGGAATTAGGAACGAGGGTCTAGTACTACTGCGCTAAGTCATTGGAACCACAACGACACAACAAACATCACACGCCATACTGCAAAAGCAAGACGAACGATGTAAAATGGTAACACTTCAGCCAAATGCAGCGAATCAGAAAATCACCACAGAGAACACAGAGGTCACGGAGGTTCTATCACCCTTTTCAATGGATGGGCATCTAGGATTCATTTTCCTCTGTGTTCCTCCGTGTTCTCTGTGGTTAATCATCCTAAGCAACTGCAGATGGCTAAAGTGTTACGTAAAATGGATCTTTTGTTAAATATGTATTTTGCAGGAAACAACATGCCAGCCTGTTGATTGAGGCAGAATCCTTGAAAGCCTTGTATTCCTAGTTCCGTTTCGTTGTGCCCGTTGTGCCGTCGTGGTTCAACCTAGCGCAGTAGTACTAGTGCTTTGTCACAGCTTGATTTAGGGTTAGCCGTTAGGGCGCTAGCCCCGGTTATTGCAGCAATAACCGTGGCTAGCGCCAAAACGGCTAATCTGCTCAATCCTAATTCTTGGCTGTGACAAACCACTAGGAACGGCCGACCTCTTGTCTGATTCACACCCCTCGATCCTCGATCTTTCTACTTTTTGTCAAAATCGGGATCACTTTTGAAGGGCGACTTCTTATCTTTCTCTTCCTTATCTTTGTCGACGGTATCGGGAGACTCTTGATCTTCTGGTAGATCATCTTCCCAATCTTCTTCAAAATCGTCGTCGAACTCGTCGTCAAAGTCGTCGTCGTCAAAGTCATCGAACGGGTCGTCCGCTTCCGAGGATTCGGGGATACTGGCAGAGATTCTCGGCATGTGGGGGATATCCGTCTGCTTTCTGGAAATGATTGGCTCAACACCGCCTGCTAGCGGATAGCCTATCGGGGTCACAGGATTTAATGTCATGGCCATCTTCACAACCTTTTTACCGTCCAACGGATATCTATGCCTGCAATCATCGGTTGCCAGCACCTGGGGAAATAGCAAATTTTCTACAACTATAGCAAGGTTTGTCAACAAGGGAAGCTGACAGCGGAAGGTAAAGCTGCTGGGGGCCGGTTGGGCACAGACGCTGAAGCGTCCTCGCCAACGGCCCCTCCCTGTCAGCCCATTCCATGCAAGCTGAAGTTGGCCGAATTGGCGGTTCCGGCTAGACTGGCGGCTTGATCGATGATTTTTGGGCAATCCTTCGCAAGAAAACAAGCCCAGTGAATCGCTGCCCGTTCGCAAGGAGGCGTCCAACATGACCCAGCCTGCCCCGTCCCAAACCCCGCTCCGCTTTGTCCACGCCAGTGATCTGCACTTGGAACGCCCGTTGGGAGGCGTGGCCGAGGTGCCGGAAGACTTGCGGGAAATTTTTCTGGAAGCCCCGTTTTTGGCGGCCAAGCAACTCTTCGAGACGGTACTGGCCGAAGGGGCGGATGCCTTGCTGCTCGCTGGCGATGTGGTCGATGTCGAGATGGCTGGCCCGCGGGCGGTTCTGTTTCTGACGGAGCAGTTCGGGCGGCTCGCCGATCATGGGGTTCCTGTCTATTGGGCCTGCGGCGACGCCGATCCGGCCGACGCCTGGCCAGCCTGTGCTGAGCTGCCGGAGAATGTCCACCGCTTTTCGGTTGGCCGAGTCGAGACGATTGAGCTGAGCTGTGACATAGAGTCGGAGGAAATTGAGTCGGAGGAAATTGAAGCGGAGGAGGCCGAGTTCGATTCAGAGGATGTCGACTCAGAAATCGCCGACGATACGGATGAGTATGAGGCCACGGAAGTAACCGTCGCTCGGGTGCAGGGGATTAGCCGTAGCCAAGGGGCGGCGATGGACGACCGCGGGTTTCATCGCGACGCCCATGGGCTATTCACCCTAGGCGTATCATACGGCACGGCCGCGTCGCCGGGGGCCGAGGGAGATCGGGTCCATTACATGGCGCTTGGCGGCCAGCATCATCGACAGACGGTCGACCAATCGCCCGGCATCGCCCACTACAGCGGCACACCGCAAGGCCGCTCGCCCGACGAGCCTGGCCCGCATGGCTGCACGGTCGTCAGCGTCGACGAAGTGGGCCATGTGAAAACGCGTTTTGTCTCGACTGATGTTGTCCGCTGGCTAACCGAGACCATTGAAATCACAGCCGGCACCGACGAACAATCGTTGCTGCACCAATTCGACGGGCGGGTTGCCCGATTGCGCGAAAAGCATGCAGACGTCTGCCTACTGATCACTTGGCGGATCGAAGGCAAAGGCCCACTGTTGTATCAACTGCGCCCCGGCGGGTTGACCGAAAAGCTGCTCGACCGGCTGCGAAAGAAGCATGGCAAGGAGTGCTCCGAGGGAGGTTCCGGTGCTTGGAGCGTGGCAATCGAGTGCGATGCGACACTCGACGTGCCTGCCGAATGGCACGACCAGGAAACAATCATGGGCGATCTGCTGCGACAGATTCAGCAGCTTGATGGCGACGCCGACATCCCGCTGGAATTGGAGGAATTTCTGCCCGATGAATTCCGCGACGGTTCCTACGCAGAGTTAGCAACCGTCGCCACGGCCGAGGATCGGCAAACCTTGCTGCGAGAATCAGCCAAACTGGGCATCGATGTAATCACCATTGAAGAGTAGGAAGCGGTTAGCGATTAGCTTTTAGCGGTTAGCCAGAAAAACTAAGGAACAAATCAAAATAAATTTCCCTTTTGGCCGAAGGTCTTACTCACCGTAGCCTAGGGCAACGCCCTGTTGTTCATACGCAAATAGGCCCGAAGGGCTGGCACATCCCTAGCCGGTGCCGTAAGGCACCGGAGATAGGGCAAAATGTTCATCAGGCCTGAAGGGCCGACACATAACGACAATTTTCGGATGTGTCGGCCCTTCGGGCCTCGGATCACATGACCAATACCGTCCCGGTGGTTAACACCACCGGCTAGGGTTGTGACGGCCCTCTGGGCCGAAAAGCAGAGTACGCTTTGACTTGTGTATAAACGACAGGGCAACGCCCCAGGCTACGGTGAAAACAGGCCTTCGGCCTAAGCACTGAAGTTATATTTGAGTTGCTCCTGGTTGTCGACGAACTCTGGCTAATCGCTAACCGCTAACCGCTAATTGCTAAGAGCTTTGCAATGAAAATTACCGACCTAAATATCGACGGATTTGGCGTTTGGCATGGCCTGAAGTTGTCGAACGTTTCCTCACGACTCACCGCCTTTTACGGCGAGAACGAAGCGGGCAAGACGACGCTGATGCAATTCGTCCGCTCAGTGCTGTATGGCATGTCGCCCGAGCGGCGCAAGCGCTACTTGCCGCCTCACGATGGCGGGCTGCCGGGTGGTTCGCTGGGAATCGTTGATGCCAATCAACGTATGCGCGTTACTCGCATTGCCGATCGAGGGCCCGACGACCTGGGTCGCGTGACCGTGACCACCGCCGACGGAAAAACCTCGGGCGATCGCTTGCTCCGCGACGCCTTGGGCGATGTCGACGAGCAAACATTCAACAATATCTTCGCCATCGGCCTCGGCGAAATTCAGCAGCTTGGCACGCTCAGCGGCAGCAAAGCGGCCGAGTCGCTCTATCGGCTCACCTCGGGGCTCGACCGCGTCAGCTTGTACGACGTGATCCAAGGCCTGCGGCAAACCCGTTTGAGTTTACTCAGCAGCAACAACGCAGACAGCAGTTCGCCTTCGTCAAAACTGGTTGAACTAGTCGCCAATCGCGACAAACTGCGGGTCCGTATTGAACATCTTTCGGACCAGAACCGCCAGTGGTCGCAACGGGCCGTGCGGTTGGAAGAACTCGACGGCGAAATCGAAGAAGCCGAGGAAAAGCTGGCCGAGAACGAGCATACCACCCGCACCATCGAGATTGCCGTTGGGCTAAAAACCAACTGGCGCAAGCGAGCCAAGCTCTCGCGCCAATTGCATCAAATGAGCGGCGGCGTGCAACTACCCGATGACGCCCTCCAGCGGCTCGACGCGCTCAATCGCAAGAGGGAAAACCATCAGCGCGAGGCCGATATTCTGCAAGGCCAGCGGCATCAATTACACGACGAAACCGAGCGGCTCGGAATCAACGAACTGTTGGTTCAAAACGCGCACCGCATCGACGCCCTTGGCGAGCAACGCGATTGGCTCGAAGCTCTCCAGCGGCAAATCGAGCGGCTCGAAGCCGAGGCCAGCGAGTCGGAGGAACGCTTGGCGAGCGAACAGAACCGGCTCTCAAGCACGCTCGGCCTCACGGGTAGCAATCATCTGCGCGAAATCAGTGAAGCCGATCTCAAAAATTTGCGCCCGCAAATCCAAGCCTTCCATGCAGCCCAAAAAAATGTCGACCGAGACAAGGAGGAACTAAACGCCCTCACGCAGAACGAACGCTCGATCCAGCTACAACTCGAATCGGCCATCGCCGGCGGCGAGCAGCATGGGCTGCCAATGGATGTGCAGGAAACGAGCGACTTGGTTTCTAACTTGCGCAAGCGATTGCAAGTCGAGCAGCGACTCGAACAATCCCGGGCCCATGAAATCGACATGCAGCAGCAAAGCCACGAACTGCTCGACGAGCAGATCATGCCGCTTTGGCTGTTTGGGTTGCTGCTCAGTACGTTTGTGCTGGGGGCGCTGATGCTGGGGCTATGGCTGATTGTGCCCGATTCGCCGCTGGGGAAATATGGCGGTTGGCTGGCGGTGTTGGGCATCGCAAGTGCCGGGTTTAGTTGGTTGTTCAAGTACTTTGCCGAAGACGCCGCCGCCGAGAAACTCGACTCCTGCGATCGGCAGATCGACATCGCTGCAAGGCAATTTCAGGAAGCCGATCGCGAAAAAGAAAAACTCGACGCCCAGATGCCGATGGTCGATGGCTCGGTGGTGCTACGTCTGCAAGCGGCCGAGCAGCATTTGGCGGAGCTTGAAAACATGCTGCCGGTCGAGACTGAGCGGAAGATAGCCTTGCACGAGGCGGACGACGCCCAAAAACGGGTGGAGCTATCGCAACAAAAACTCGATGCGGCACGAACCCAATGGCAATCGAAGCTGGCCGCGCTGGGGCTGCCACAGGAGATCGATCCCAGCCTATTCACCCAGGTCACCGATCGCTACAGCAAGCTCAGCGACCTGGAACTCCAAGCAGAAACTCGCCGCGAAGAAGTCGCCCAGCGCCGCCGGGAGCACGAGATGCTAGAGCGCCGGATTACGGCGTTGGTGGAGGAAGTTGGGGAGGCAGGGAGGAAAGCGGAGAAACCCCAAGCCGACGACTTGTCGTCGAAAACCCAAAACCCAAAACCCAAAACACTCAACTCCCAACCCCTAACTCTCCTCGACCACCTGCTCAGCGAGCGGCGGCAACAACTCACGCGTATCGAAACTCGCAAGCAGCTACGCGAACAGGCGAAAGAACTCAAGGCTACCGAGGGCCAACATCGGCGCGCGGTGGCGGGGCTGGTCCGTCGTCGGGAAGCGATTTTTCACTCGGCCGACTGCGAAGATGAAACGGCCTTCCGCCACTTGGCCGAGCAGCAACAACAGGCCGTCCGTCTCCGCAAAGGGCGCAAAGCGATCAGCCGCGAAATCGCCGCAGCCATCGGTCAACATGCCCCGGAAGAAACCTTCGTCGAACTGCTTCGCCCAGCGGTGATTGGCGAGTTGGAACCGTTGTGGGAAACAGCAACCGCCGAGCAGGAAACCACGCAACAGCAACTCAAAAAGCTGGTCAGCCATCGTGGTGAAATCAAGCAGCAACTCCGCACGCTGGCCGAGGACCGTTCGCTGGCTGAAACGCGACTCGATTTGAGTTGCATTGAAAAACAACTGGACGACGCCCGCCAGCGCTGGCGCGAGCATGCCACGGTCAGCCGGATGCTCGAGCGAATTCGGGCCGACTACGAAGCGCACCGCCAGCCGGAGACGCTTGACGAGGCCTCGACGTATCTCAGCCGATTGACTGCCGGCAAGTATGGACGAGTCTGGACGCCGCTGGCCAATGATATTTTGCTGGTCGAAACGGCAGACGGCGATTCGTTGCCGGTCGAGGCATTGAGCCGCGGCACGCGCGAGCAACTGTTGCTGAGCGTTCGGCTGGCGTTGGTTGCTCAGATGGCACGTCGCGGTGTGAAGCTGCCGATGGTGCTCGACGACGTGCTGGTGAATTTTGATTCGATCCGAGCCAAACGGGCCGCTGAGGTGCTCAAAGAATTCGCCGAAGCCGGACATCAACTGCTGCTGTTTACCTGCCACGAACACATGTGGGAGATGTTCCGTGAGACCGACGCCGATTGCCGCCGACTGCCGGAGCGGGGCGAGCATCGCTTCAGCGATGCGGCAGAACGAGAATCGGCACTCCCACCCCCCGAGCCAGTCGTTGCAAAAGAACCCAAACCGAAGAAAAAACGGAAGCAAAAAGAAAAATCTCGGCAACCCGTCGAGCCACGACTCCCCGATCCGCCAATCGCTGAACCCGAGCCGCAGGCACCCGCCTACCACTATCCGTTTGCCGAGGAAATTGTCGAAGAGGTTGTTGAGGATAATATCGAGCAACCAAAGCTGATCGAGACCCCCATCCCTGCCGAAGAGCAAACCTACGATTGGGCCTACGCACACGACGCAGCGGATGATACTCCTAATAATGATCGCGCCATAGCGTACATCGTCGCCGGTGAAGAGCCTCGCCATCACTACGATCATCTTGAACCGCGCCGTGCATAGCGTTGGCCGTCGGACTTGTCCGGCGCGAAAGAGACGGTAGGCCGGAACAAGCCCCGCGCAGTTCCGGCACAGCGGACTCAAAGCTCTGCCGGAACCCCGTTGGGGTAGATGGAGAGGGTCCGGCATACAAACCCAGGGTAGCCCGCCGAGGGCGGACAACCCCAGGCTATGTGACAAAACGCCGTTGGCGTAACCGATCAAAACCCGGCACCTTTTTTTACGTTGGAATTCTTGCCCTAGAATAGGAGTGGCCTCCTGCGGCACCGTTGTTACCGCAACGCGGTTTCGGCTCATAGCCCAGGGTTGGTCGCCCCCGGCGACCTACCCTGGGTGACGTGTGCGTCGCCGGTCGACTACCCTGAAAGGGTTACGTCATTCCCGGGAGCCGCGTTATGCCGTCCGGTGGGTATGCCGATTGACGCAACCCCGTTGGGGTAGTCGACGGGGGTGATCTGCAGACCCAGGGTAGCCGGCTGCGCCGACAACCCTGGGCTAGGTGACAGAACCCCTTTGGGGTAGGCGTACTTTGCTGCGCTCAGAACTTGGAACTGCTGATCTAACCCTGGGTGACGTGCGAGGCTCCAATCGACTACCCTGAAAGGGTTGCGTCTTCTAAGGAGCCAAAATCATGCCGCAATCACTTGCCAATGTCGTGGTCCATCTCGTGTTTTCGACAAAGGGCCGTCGGACATTGCTCCGAGATATGCAACTTCGTCAGGCAATGCACAAGTACCTCGGTGGCACATCCAGCACTCTGGATTGCAATCCGATCATCGTAGGCGGCGTAGAGGACCATGTTCATCTACTCGCTCGGCAAGCACGAACCATCTCAATTTCTGAGTGGGTGAAAGAATTGAAGCGTGTAACGTCGCTGTGGGCCAAAGAGCATGACCGTCGGTTGGCAGGATTTCAGTGGCAGGCCGGATATGGGGCCTTTTCAGTAAGCCAATCCGAAGGGGAGCGTTTCTGGTTTGTAGGAGTTATGCGGCGAGGTCATAGGAGTACTCAAAGGCCTTGTTTCAAGGACTTTCCAGTGTCCAGACTTGTAGTAGGCACGTAGTAGAATCATGTCTTCCGCGTTGTCTTTCGTCCAAAAGATACTCGCTCCTTTCATCCGCAGGTTGAGTACGCGACGGACGGTACTCTCAATGATGCCGCTTCCATTGGGTAGTTGCTGGTCTCTGGCCTGACCGTAATTCAAGCGACCGGCGGATGCGTTACGGAGCAGATAACCACGTTCGCGACGCCATATTTTGCCGCGCTTGCCGCGACAGAATTTCTTCACTTCCTCTTGGAACTGTTCGACCTTTCCTTGCTTGAGACGATTGACTTGCCGGGTGATCCAACCTCGTTTCTGCTTCTTGCTCCAGCCTTTCTTCAAGCCGGCCAACGTGCCAAGGTGCTCGACCACATGGTAAAAATCCACCAGTTCCATGCATTGCTCCGCCTTCAAGCCCAAACGCTTCCATAACGCTCCGACACGGTTCCAAATCCAGCGGGCTCCGTCGGCAATGAACAACACCTTGGTCGCCGCTTCGATATGAAGTTCGGACAAATAAAACTCGATCAGCCGAAACACCGCGTCGGGGCCTTTCAGCGTGCCATCCAACACGGGGGTAAACTCACGCTCGATCTTTCCTTGTTCGTCCACCACATAAATCGCCAACAGCTTGGGTTCTCGCCAATCGGTGCGATAACGACGACGGCCCTTTTCGTGCGTTTGCCACGCTTGTTCGTGCGGATGCGAACCGGCCGCCGTCGGTGCTAACGACGACTCGTTTTCCTCCCAGGCTCGCGGAAATCCCCATGCCGCCGGCCTTTTGCCTCAGTCGAGCACGCTGCGAAAATTGGTAAGCAATCGCGGCGATTTGCTTCCCAGAGAGTTGAACGCCCATCTCGGCCAGTTGCCTCCGAGCGTCTTCCAGCGAGTTCATCGCAGCGGCGAGTTTCGCCACTTCGCTGGCCAATGCGGGCGAGCAATGGTCATAAATCCCCAGCAGCATCAGGCCGAAGTAGGCTCCTTTTCCTTTCTCCACGCGGGCTTGGCTGCGAGCATAATAACGGGCCAGCAACGTGACTTCGACTCCGCCAAGGAAACGGACACGGACGTCGCGAAAACCAAAATTCTTCATCTTCTTTCCCGTGGCATCCGCACATCTTCTCTCGTTCTTTCGCTGCTCTTCCGAGCCGAGCATGCGTTGGAGCTGATAGGCCGTGGAGAGGCTTTGAAGTTGATCCGTCAGCCGTTTGAATTCTCGTTCTCGTTGCGCCAATTCGACCGGGTTCTTGGCCGGTGTGGCTGATCGTAACTGGGCCAGTTGAGAATTTACCTCTTGAATCGATCCCTGGATATCTGCTATTTTTTAGCAACGCTCGAATCATCCTTGCTGAAGATCATCTTTCAACTCCTTTGCAATAGGATCGAAAGACTCTTCTATCGATGATCCGGGCGTTTGGTAGCCGGCTGCGCCGACAACCCTGGGCTATGTGACAGAACGCCGTTGGCGTAAGAGAGGCGTAGCCCAAACCAAGCTCCGCGCAGTTCCGGCACAGCGGACTCAAAGCCCTGCCGGAACAGCGCTACCGCTCGTTCCGGCCTACAAGTACTTTTCTGGCGAATTTGACGGACAAGAACTTGTCGCTACTAGTTTTTCCGGAGTATACTGATAGGCGGAGGAATTGCCATGAACCAATGTTTAATCGTCTCCGACCCCGCTTTGATGATGGGTAAACCCGTTGTTGCTGGTACTCGTATCACGGTCGAATTGATCTTGGAAAAACTCGGCGCTGGCGAATCTTTTGACCAGCTATTGGAAGCCCACCCCCGTCTGACCAAGGATGCCATCATGGCGGCGATGGACTTCGCTGCTCGGGCACTGCGGGCCGATGTGACCTACCCAATCGTGGTTGATTCCCATGAACCTGCTCGCGGATGAGAGCGTCGATCGGCCCATCGTGGAACGGCTCCGAGACAACGGCTATGAAGTCGTTTACGTGGCGGAGCAGTCGCCAAGTATTTCTGACAACGAGGTACTGCAGATGGCGAACGACAGCCATGCACTACTGATTACAGCAGACAAGGATTTCGGGGAGCTTGTGTTCCGCGAGCGCCGACTACATACAAGTGTTGTACTCATACGTTTGGCTGGTTTCCCAGCATCGACGAAAGCAGACACCGTTGCAATGGTGTTCCAGGAGCACGGTGCCAGCTTGCTCAACGCGTTCAGCGTAATATCGCCTGGTATGTTGCGTATCCGGAAAAAGAAAGCGTAGGCCGGAACAAGTTGTAAACCTGCCGTGGCGGGCCCCGTGCAGTTCCGGCATAAGACGATACGCTCTGCCGGAACAGCGCTATCGCTCGTTCCAGCCTACTTCAAACTTACGCTTCGGAAAAACGGTTGCTGCGGGCGATGGCTTGGTATTTACCCCGCACGTCGAGATAGCTCCAGAATAAATAGACGTTGCCCGCGAAGGAACCGCTCAGCAATACCCAGGCCAGTATCAGAAGGAATTTGTTGCTGTTGCCTGTGGTTGCGGGAAGCTGTTCGCTCTGCTCGGCTGGTTTTGCGGTGCTCGGTGGTGGAAATTGTGCGAACGGGCGATTGTTTTGTTGAGGCGGAAAGTTTTGCAGGCCGGCTGCTGGTGATCGCAAATCGCTGGGCTGCACGCGGCCTTGTTGGACCGGGTCGTTATGCTCGGAAAATCGGTCTTGCGGTTGCGGCTCGACAGGCACGGGCGAGCCCGCAGGTCGCGTGAGCATGTCGCGCAGGATCGTTGGCGTCGTGTTTGCTTCGGAGCGGCTGCCGGGCACGTTGCTGAAATCGGTTGCGAGGGGATTGTCCGTTGGATTATTGTTTGTGAAGGAAGGAAATAAACTTCGCCCCTCCGACTGCTCGGATGTTTGTCGCAAGGTATTGTCCGATATCCGCGGGGTGGGGCTTGAGGGATTGTTACCCGCACTGCGATAGTCCACGGCGCTTTGGTTGTCGAACGGTTGGGCTGTTGGCCGGCGATTCGTAGAGTCGCGGCTAAAACTCTGCCCCCTATCCCCTGTCCCCTGCCTCCCGTCCCCTGCATCCCACTGGCCGACTTGGCCTGGGGTAATTGGTTCATCTAATCGCTGCACACCTGCTGTGGATTGCTGATATCGATTGAAAGTGTCCGGGTTTCTGTCACTCAAAATCGACCGCTCGCCATGCAATGGTTGGCCAAACTGGTCGAGTGTCTCGCGTGCCTGGTTGCCTAGATCACCGACGGAGCGATTCAGCAACTTGTCTGCTGAGTCGCGAATTTTCTGGCCCGCTTGCTGGAGTCGATCGTTCACCGCTTGGGTAGCATCCTGAACGGTGTCGCCCACCTGACCCAGTGCGCCCCGGCGATCTGTCAGATCGCGGCGAATACTCTGCCCGCCGTTTCCTGTTTCCTGACCGCTTAGTATCTGACCGGCCGAGTGGCGAATCCGCGAAGCCGAGTCTTGAAGCGCCCGAGCAAACGGATCGGCGCTGACGGCCGGCTGACCTGGTAATGGCCGTGCCTGCGCAGGTTGTGTCGTGAGATTCCGCGGATCGATCAGCGGCGGCGTGGCCTGCTGATTGCCAACAGGCGAGGTAAACTGCGCCGGCGCAACTCCGCGCGAATCGGAACCTGGTTTCAAACTTGTGATCAGCTTCTGCCGCGGCAAGTCCTCCTGGCCGAAGACAATCCGCACTCGGCCAATCGGGCCAACGCCATCGGGCACATCGCTGGTAATCGGAATCGTCTGGCCCGACTTCAGCACAGCGAGCATTTCCGGCTCGATTTGCACCAGATACTCGACCCGCTGACTGTCGTCTGGCATGGGTTGCCAGCCGTAGTTGATGCCACAACTTAGAGCAAAGAAAATAAGGGCGGCCGTATTCATCGCTTGAATCCTTTCACAACTTAGCCACTGAAAATCAGAGCCTCTGGAAAACCCAGCGCGGCATAGCCGCAACCAAAGAAAAAATAGCCCCAAAAAACACGAAAACCACAAAAATCATGGCCCGCGAATCACGCGAATTGGCGCGAATGAACCGGAAGGATGACAATCATTTACATTCGCGTGATTCGCTAGCCTTATAATTTCTTTTCGTGCCTTTTTGTGTTTTTTGTGGCTACTGAAAATCTTTGCACCACACAAAGAAATTGATCGTTAGTAGCACAAAGAACCGGTATTCTAGCCCATTCGCTAAAAATGGCCTAGTGCTTTGTCACAGCCAAGAATTTGTGTCATTGACGTGAGCCGAACGCGCTAGCGTCGGGTAGCGGGGGATAACGGGTTGCCCCCGCTACCCGACGCTAGCGCGTTCGGCTCACGCAAAAATCAAGTCTTGTAGGCCGGAACGAGTCCTACGAGTTCCGGCATTGCCGGAACAGCGCTACCGCTCGTTCCGGCCTACAAATTCGTTTTTTATAGGCTGACAGCAGATCGCTATTTTTTTCGCTTCCGGCTTTTTTTACTGCCAGCATTTTTAGGTTGTGAGGGTTCCCTGGATTTTGGGATTTCTGGTGGAGAGGTTTCTGGCATGGGACCATCGTGGGCGACGGCGCTAACGCTCGCTCCATTCGCGGTGACGATCGGGGGTTCTTTTGGGCCGTTGCCGAGCAAATGCAGTTCTTTGTTGAGCATTACCAACAGCGCCTGCAGCAGGGCGACGAGCATGGGGCCTACCAGGATACCGATGGGGCCCAAGGCTTGCACACCGCCTACCACGCTTAGCAGGGCCAAGAGCGGATGGAGATTCGATTTGCCATGCAGTACGATCGGTTTGACCACGTTGTCGATCATCGACACGACGGTCACGCAAAACAGTGCCAACAAAACTGCCGCGGTAGTTCGCTCGTCGTAAAAATAGACCCAAGCACAGACCGGCGCCCATACCGCCGCGGCTCCGATGAATGGCACCATTGCCAGAAGTATGGTCAGGGCGGTCAGAAAAAAGACTTGCTCAATGCCGACAAAGAAATAGCCAACGCCAGCCAGCACTCCCTGCACGATGGCCGAAAGCAAGGTTGCGACAACCACCGCTCGGCTGATGTCGCCAAACTTGTCGAGCAGCTCTCGCTCGTAGGCGTCGTCCAATGGTGAAAGCCGCATGAGCGTAGCGATCATGCTCGGTCCATCGGCGAAAAAGTAATAGAGTGCCAAAACCATGATGGCCAGACCGACGAGCGACCCGACCAAAGCTTGCACGCCGCCCAGCGCGAGTGGTGCGGCAATTTGGGATAACTTATCGTCAACGTACGAATGGACATGCTCGGCGTCTAGCGACGGTAAATTTAGTTTCGTTAGCCAACCATTCGTGGCAACAATCAATTTGTCAAGAAAACGGTGGAGTGCGTCTTTGTTTGGCTCCGCGACGTCTCCTTCTACTTCGAGTGCTTCTGGAGTCTTTTCCAATGCGTCTTGATTTGATTCTTCACCGGATCCTAAGTTGCCGTTGATGTCTGCCTCGGCAACCGATGGCTGACCATTGAATTGGTCATACAACTTGGCGCCGTCGGAAATGGCCCGAATCAATAAGCCGGCCAACGGCAGCAGCACGATGAACACGATCAAAACGGTTGTCAGTCCGGCCGCAAGCCGGTGCCGCCCGGCACATTTACCTAGAACCCATTGATACAACGGCCCAAAGATCACAACCAGCACGGCCGCCAAAAACAGCGGAACGATAAACTGCACCATCACCTTGAAAAACATCGAGCCGATCAGCAGGATGATTGCCACCAGCACAATAAAAGAAACGACGCGTGGCATGGGTGGGGGGCTCCGATGTGGGAATATGTTGGTGGCATCAAGGAGGCGACTGGCATTCTAAAGTGGAAAGTGGAAAGCGGAAAGTGGAATACGGGGGAGGTAATCGGCTATTTGCGGTTAGCTTTTAGCGGTTGGCAGTTAGCCAGAGAGAGGATATCGGATTTTCTCGCAATATTCCTCTGGCTAACGGCGAACTGCTTTTCCCTTTCCGCTCTCCGCTCCCCCTTGGTTTATGTTATTCTGGATAGAGTACTACAGCGCTAAGTCATGGGAACCACAACGACACAACGAACATCGCATCATACTGCAAAAGCAGGACGAACGATGTGAAATGGATATTTTGTTTAGTATGTATTTTGCAGGAAACAGCATGCCAGCCTGTTGATTGAGGTAGAACCCTTGAAAGCCCTGGTATTCTTAGTTCCGTTTCATTGTGCCGTCGTGGTTCAACCTGGCGCTGTAATAATAGGCTGTATCAGAAAACCCTGAGCCGAACGCGCTAGCGCCGGCGGCACACAAATAAATCAAGTCGTGACAAAGATGATCAGCGTCGTAATCCCCCTACTCAACGAATCGCCTAGCCTGGAGAAGTTGCACGAGGAATTGGCTTCCGTGGCGAGCGAGCATGGATATGATTTGCAGATGATCTTTGTCGACGATGGTTCGACGGATGAAAGCTGGCAGATTATCAGCCAACTTGCCGCAGGTGATCCACGCGTTTGCGGCATTCGATTTCGCCGCAACTTTGGCAAGGCGGCTGCGCTAAGCGCCGGTTTTCTTGAAGCTCGTGGCGATATCCTTGTTACGATGGATGCCGACCTGCAAGACGACCCACGCGAGATTCCCAGGCTTCTCGCCAAACTGGGCGATGGATCGGATAGAACTGGTCTGGATGTCGTCAGCGGTTGGAAGCGTAAGCGGTATGATCCTTGGCACAAAGTTTATCCATCGCGGGTATTCAACAAATTGGTCGGCTGGCTGACGGGCGTGAAGCTCCACGACCACAATTGTGGGCTGAAGTGCTTCCGCCGCGACGTGATTCATGAGGTGCGATTGTATGGTGAGTTGCACCGCTTTGTTCCGGTGCTTGCCGCGGCACGCGGGTTTCGTGTCGGGGAAGTACCGGTCGTCCATCGCGCGCGGTTGTACGGAGAATCGAAGTACGGATTGTGGCGGATTCCCAAAGGGCTGCTCGACCTGCTGACCGTCACGTTTATCACCCGCTTTGCTCATCGACCGCAGCATTGGTTGGGGATGGCTGGGCTGACTTCGTTTCTAATCGGTTTTCTCGGCATGAGCTATCTGGCCTTTGTCTGGGTGACGTCGCGCGTGTTTGGCGACCAGCCTGTCGAGTTGCATAAGACGGCCGCGTTGTACTATTCGCTGGTGGCGCTGCTGGTCGGTTCGCAACTGATCGCGATTGGATTTGTTGCCGAGATGCTGACAGCCCTGTTTGCCCGCGATGCCGACACCTACTCGATCTCCGAGCAGACGACAGCCGGGGGTGAGGATTCCGTGGTCAGAGGTCAGGGTGGTTCAGGGTTCAGGGTTCAGGATTCAGGGAACAGACCGAACCCTGAATCCCAAACCATGGAAAGCGAAACGACATGACGTCGCCCGCCCAAGACCCTACCCGGCAACTCCGCTGGGGCGTTTACATCTTGCTCATCGCGCTGTCGGTGGGCAATATCAGTGGCCGATTGCTCGCGGTCAATTCTGTCGACCGGACAAAACTGGAAAGCTATCGCACCGGCAAAGCTCTTCAATCAAAGCGTGAGAAACTAATCGAACAAGGCTTGTCGGGCCTGGAACTTGAGCAGCAACTCGACAAAGAGCGTCAACGGGTCGAAAAGCTACTGCGGCTTGATCGGCCGTTTCTCAGCAGCAATGATCGCAGCCGCTGGCTCGCCATTCGAGCACTGGTGGAAAAAGGCACCTTCGCCATCGACGAACTGGTGCAGGAGCCGACTTGGGATACCATCGACATGGTGCAGCACCGTGGCCGCGATGGCCAGTTGCACCTCTATTCCAGCAAACCACCCCTGTTGATGACGCTGCTAGCCGGCGAGTATTGGCTGATCCACCAAGTGACTGGCATGACGCTTGCCGAGCAGCCGTATGTGGTAGGCCGGGCGATGCTGTTTTCGATCAACGTGCTGCCGCTCGTATTGATGTTTTGGCTGTTTGCTCGGTTGGTGGATCGTTTTGGCAAAACCGACTGGGGGCGGATCTTTGTCATGGCCTCAGCCACGCTGGGCACGCTGCTCTTGCCATTTGCCGTAGTGCTGAACAATCACATCATCGGCGCAGTGAGCGCTGCGGTTACCCTTTTTGCCTTGGTCCGCAGCGGCGACGAGGACCAGCCTCGCTACAGCACCTACGCCCTGGCCGGTTTGGCTGCGGCATTCACGGCCGCCAACGAACTGCCGGCCCTTGCGCTGCTGGCGCTGGTGGCCGGTCTGTTGTGGATGCGCGATCGACGCATGTGGCAGACGGCGTTTCTCCCCGCGGCCGGGCTGGTTGTCATCGCATTTTTCGCGACCAACTATGCCGCGCACAACTCGCTCCGCCCGCCGTATATGCACCGCAGCGCGACCAATCCCGACGACAATTGGTATGAGTACACTTACACCAAGAACGGCAAGCCGCGAGAAAGCTACTGGCTGCATCGCCAAGGCATTGATCGGGGTGAACCCTCTAAGGCGGACTACGCCCTGCATGTGCTGATTGGGCATCATGGAATTCTATCGCTGACGCCCGTGTGGTTGCTAAGCGGTTGGGGCACGCTGATTTGGCTGCGGGAAAAAGGGGTCAGGCACCTTTTGCCGGAACGGCCCGAAGGGTGCTTAGCAAAAAAGGTTCCTGACACCTTTTTCTCTATCAAGCAACAGCTGGCGTTTGGCATCACCCTGCTGACAATTGTCTGCCTGGTGTTTTTCATTGGGCTGCGCCCGCAGGTCGACCGCAATTATGGCGGCATGACCAGCGGGTTTCGCTGGATGTTTTGGTTCGCCCCGCTGTGGCTGCTGGTGATGGTCCCCGCCGCCGACCGGTTGGCGCGGTCCCGACTCGGCCAAGCCTTCGCACTGGTGCTGCTCGCCATGTCGGCGCTCTCGGCCAGCTACCCCACCTGGAATCCTTGGACCCAGCCGTGGATCTACCGCTGGCTGGAATACTGTGGCTGGCAAGGGTTTTAGGTTTTGTCCCAGGTGAACTGCAAAGCCGCAATTTCAGCCCCCGGCTTTGCCGGGGAGTTGCCTTCGTGAAAATGTTGCCTTCAGAGAAATACTCTGCTTGGTGGTTACATGGATTGTTTCGCGACCCCCCGGCAAAGCCGGGGGCTTTCACTCTGAGTTATTATTGAGCCTTCCCCGAGAGCTCTGCACTTTCGGACCAATGAGAATTCAATTTATCACGTAAAACAAAGGGGTTTTATTTTTCACCACTTCCGCCAGTGCAAGGGAGAAGAGGAAAAATGAAACAACACTCGCCAGGCGTTTAGGAAAAAGCCACGGATGAAACACGGATGGTACCGTTGAATCGTAGTGAAACCGCCTGATAGCAATGCTGTAATCCGTGTTTAATCCGCGTTCAATCGTGGCTCATCTATTGAATCATCGAATCAATCCGGTAATTCCATGGAAGTGATATTTTTCCGAAAGTGCAGGAGAGCTGACTGCTACTTCTTACTCAAACTGAAAAGAGGGAACCACGAATTACACTAATCACACGAATAAACAAGTAGGAAAGCGACCTATTGGGGTTGCTCCTCCTGACGAAACATTCTTGTGGGGGATCCGTCTGAATTCCCTATTATTCGTGTAATTCGTTCTATTCGTGATTTGTCTTGTTTTCAGTTTGAATTCTTACATGGACGATGTTTTTGGTGTTGGGGTATTTTTCTCCGAATTTGGAACCACGGATATTCAGACGGCTTCAACCTGCGAGGCCAGGTGCATGATTCGTTCTTCGGTTGCCTCCTCATGGGAAAGCTCGCCGGTGATTCGTCCCTCGGCCATCACCAAGATGCGGTCCGAGACGGTTAGGATTTCGGGCAATTCGGACGAAATGACGACAACGGCCGTTCCTTGCCTGGACAATTCAAACAACAGGCGGTGAATCTCTGCCTTGGCTCCGACGTCGACTCCGCGCGTTGGCTCATCCACAATCAGCACCTTCGGATCCACCAACAACCACTTAGCCAAGAGTATTTTCTGCTGGTTCCCGCCGCTCAAACTTACGACCGATTGTCTTACATCACGAGCGGCGACTTGAAGCGATTGGCAATAGTCTCCGGCAACCTTCGCTATCCGGCGATCACGAATCCAGAAAAAGCCAAACTGCTCAAGGCTGGCAGCGGCGATATTGTTCGCCACGGTGTTCTCCAGGAACAACCCTGCCTCTTTACGATCTTCCGGCAGGTATCCGATTCCCGCCTGGATAGTGTCCGCCACGCATCGCCGACGGGCACTCCCCTGCTGGAGAATTTTGCCGCCGACGAGAATCGTTCCTTCGGTTCCGCGCCGTGCGCCAAACAGGGCCAGCGCAACCTCGGACCGCCCTGCCCCAGCCAGCCCGGCCAGCCCAACGATCTCGCCCGCTCGCACGGAAAAGCTGATGTCCTTTAGCTGAACTCTCTCGGGAGAATCTGCTGCCGTGTCGGACAGATTCTTCACTTCCAAAACGGGCGATTGGTCTGACGGAAGTTCATGGCGGGAAAAGGAATCGGCGGTCAACTCACGCCCGACCATTTGCATGACCAACTCTTGGGACGAAGTTTCCGCGACCGACAACGTCGCCTGCAGACGCCCATCTCTCAACACGGTAACACGATCGGCGATTTGGAAAATCTCTTCCAGACGGTGGGAGATATAGATGATAGCAGCTTGCCTCGCTTGCAGCCTTTTTATTACAGCAAACAGATGGTCCGTTTCCGTCTCGGTCAACGCGGCAGTCGGTTCGTCGAAGATAACGAGCTGAGCGTTGAGCGATAAAGCCTTGGCAACTTCGACAAGCTGCTGCTGATGCGGAGAAAGCTGCTCGACCGGCAACCGCGGATCAACGTCCAATCCAACTTCCGCAAGCAGTCGGCGCGACTCTTTCCACATAGTCGACCGATTGACAAATCCGAATCGCCCGACGGGCTGCCTGCCCACAAATATGTTTCCCGCAATGGAGAGCGGCCCAAAGAGACTTCTCTCCTGAAAGACGATGGCGATCCCTTGACGCTGGGCAATCTGTTCGTCGGCAAGGACAATCCCCGTTTGACCGTTGAAGTCAATACTGCCGCCGTCAGGTTGGTAGACGCCGCTAAGGATGTGCATTAGCGTGCTTTTGCCAGCCCCGTTCTCGCCAACCAGGGCATGCACTTCCCCCGGCTGCACTTCGAGATCGACATCCTCCAAAGCTTGCACGCCAGGGAAATGTTTGCAGATTCCTCGCATCGTGAGAATTGGTGCTGAACTGCAAACCATGGATCGTCCTCTGTCGTCGCTCTCCGCGCTCTCGTAAATTCGGGGCAAGTCGATCCTCCGCACAAGAACGTGCAGGAATTCTTGACGGCTGCAAGATATCACGTCAAGTGGTGACAGTAAAGACATTGAGGATGAGCGTTCAGGAGAACTGCACAGTCGCGAAGAGCCATGTCAGCCCCCGGCTTTGCCGGGGGGTAAAAATACCGCAGCGCAATTATGACTGAAGAAAACCGTGGCGAAACCCTCTCGAAAGGCGACCCCCCGGCAAAGCCGGGGGCTGAAATATGATTTTCGCGACTTTGCAGTTCTCCTGCTCGAATAGGGAGATTAACAGCCTGTTGAAAAACTTGTAGGCTGGAACAAGGAGCGTCAGCGACACAGTTCCGGTACATCATTTCATCGGACTCAGACATGCCGGAACAGCGCTACCGCTCGTTCCAGCCTACAAACGCACTTTTTCAACGGGCTGTTAGATTGCGTGATGATTGCATGTGCATTACAATGGATGGTGATCTGGACGGGAGGATAGGGTGACGGTGTGGACCGACCCGAGCGCTGACCCAGGAGCCAATCTCGGAGTGGGGGCCAATTCATGATCCATACCCCCTTGCTTCAACTGGAACAGGTCGGATACAGGCGAAGTGACAATCCGATACTGCAAGATATTTCCTGGAAGGTTGAGCGAGGCGAACACTGGGCCCTGTTGGGGCCCAATGGGTCGGGGAAAACTACGCTGCTGCGGATTGCCTGCGGCTACCTTTGGCCCACCAGCGGGCGTATTCGTCGGTTGGGACGCGACCTGATCGATCTTGGGCAGTTTCGGCGTCGAATCGGCTGGATTACCGCCGATCTGGTTTCGCAAATTCCCCCTCAGGAAATCGTTCTTCAGACCGTGGTTGCAGGTCGCTTCGCTCAAATCGGGTTCAAGAATTTGCCTTCCATGCAGCCGACCGCGACGGACCTCGCCGCCGCCCGAGACCGATTGGAACAGCTCGAATGTGACCAATTCGCGTCGCGACGGTTTGGTACCCTTTCGCAGGGGGAAAAACAGAAAGTACTCATCGCGCGGGCGCGGATGGCCGAGCCGTTGCTGCTCATCTTGGACGAGCCGTGCGCGGGCATGGACCCCGGTGCTCGCGAACACTTCTTAGCTTCACTCGATACGTTGGCCAGCGAAGACGCCAGCGATGGGGCCTCCCCAACCATCGTCTTCGTGACGCACCATTTAGAAGAGATCATGCCCTCGATTCACAATGTCTTGTTACTGAAAGAAGGGCGGGTATTGCAACGCGGGCCTACCCACGAGGTGTTAGGCATCGCAGCGATGCAGTCTGTCTATGGTGCCCAAGTCAGCCGAATCGAAATCTCCGGCGACCGTCTTTGGCCAATCTGGAAATAGTTGGGGAGTCGAGGCGCAAGTGATGCGCACCCCAACAAATAACGTAACCGTTCACGGGATGGAAGAAAAATGAACCACGAAGGACACAAAGAATAGAATTCTATTTTTCGTGAAACTATCCAATCAAGTCGATGAGGGTGCAGATTTAGCCTATTAAAGATGAAGAGAAGAGAACCACGAAATAGACGAAACACACGAAAGAGAGGGTTTTGCGAATACTGTTGGGCAAGTCTTTCCGTTTCAAATCCTGCGATCCTACTCCCTCACTTTTTTCGTAGTTTTCGTCTCTTTCGTGGTTTTCCTCCGAATGAGTTTTCCGTTTGAGTTCGCTGAGAACGTGGGAGCAAGCGATTTGTCCTCTGACTTCTTCGTGCTCTCCGTGGTTCAATATTTTTCATTCCGTGAACGGCTACCAAATAACTTCCGCCTCAAAACTCGCGCCAACCCATTCGCACCCGAGAGGTTTGACCACCATCGATGGCGATAACCGATCCGTTTAGATAGCTCGCTTCGTCGGAAGCCAGGAACAACACCAAGTCGGCGATTTCCTTGGGTTGGCCTAATCGCTTCATAGGAAACCGATTGGCAAACTCTTGGATTTGCTCGTCGGTTTCGAGGACATTGCGAAGAATGGGGGTGTCGGTCGGTCCCGGGGCAACGGCGTTGACGCGAATGCCATCGCCCACGTGATCGAGTGCCATACTTTTGGTGAGCATGGTGACGCCCCCCTTGGAAGCGATATAGGCTGCCTGATTCTCGAGGGCGAGGAAGTGGCCGATGGAGGAAGAGGCGTTGACAATCACGCCACCTCGCTGCTTGATCATGTGTGGCAGGACGGCCTTGCTGCAAAGAAAAACGCCATTGAGATTAACCGCCAAGATGTGGTTCCACTCGTCATGGCTGGTTTCCAGAATCGATCCGGCAGAGAGTATCGCTGCATTGTTAAACAGCACATCAATCCGGTCGAAGGACTTGATCACCTCATCAGCCATCGCTTCGACCTGCTCCGGTTGGGAAACATCGACGACCACACGGATCGCTTCCCCACCAGAATCGTGAATCATGCGAACCGTTTCTTCCGCCTTATCTTGGCAAAGATCGGCCACAACGACCTGCGCCCCCTCTTCGGCAAAACGAAGCGACGTCGCCTTTCCGATCCCGGAGCCGCCGCCGGTGACAATGGCTACTTTTCCATCAAATCGCATCTTCGCTCCCGTCATGACATCGGCTCTCTCAGGAAACTTTGCAGATACTCGCGAGCTTTGATTGCAGCGGCCTGCGGATCGCCCTCTGGAGCAAGAACCAGCGAGCCCGTTTTGGGGAGATGCACTTCGCGGAGGGTTCGCATCAGGGTCGGCCAGTCGAGTCGGTCCCCTTCGGCGACGACGCCCGGCGGCCACCGGCTTGGATCGTAGAAGTGGATATGCGTCGCTTCGCCTCGACTCGCACGGATGCCGTGCTCGATCGTCGGCTCCGCGCCGATGAGTTGATGGGTGTCGAGCATCGCGCTAAAATTCGGGCTGCCGATCTTGTCGACCATCTCCATGACTTCGTCCATCGTATTGAGGTAGGAGGTCACTTCCGGCTCGGCTGCTTCGAGCATGACCACCACGCCTGCTTGTCCGGCGTGGCTGGCAATCTCGCCAAAAACGTCCTCGGCCAGATGATCCATCTCTTCCTTACTGGCTCCTTCGATCCCTTTGCCGCGTGCCATGCCAAGCCCAACACGGGCGTCGAACCGGGCGGCAAAATCGATCAGCCCTTGGAAGCAACCAAGTGCTTTCTCGCGAACCGACGGATCCTCGTCGAGCAGCCCCATCCCCTGGGCGCCGATCCGGCCGGAGTTCACGACGTACAACCCGACCCCCTCATTGGCCAAGGCCTGCTGGTAAGGCTCCGGATCGGGGATATTTTCCGGATCGGGCAAAAACTCGATCCCGTCGTAACCCCACGCGGCACACTGCTGCGCAAGTTCTTCTGGAGAGCCGGTTAGCACCTTGACGACAAATCCCAACTCTTCGATGTCGGGACTCGACGAAAACAGACAGAGTTTTAATTCATTGCTCATGGGGATAGGTCCTGAAAATGTTTGCGGGTATCCAATGCCAGTAGTTCCAAATTACCTATCACTCAAATGATAGCCCCCGGCGCAAGCTGTGGGATTATGGGAGTATCGTTCGACTTGTAAAACCCCACGGCTTGCGCCGGGGGCTGAATTTGGTACGACTGAATGTCGACTTTCGCTTCTTATTGTCACAACGATGGGTCTAAAACCCTCGCCTTCAGGCGAATCCTTTAGGTTCTTATACTGGGGTGATGGAAAACTACCGAACGAGTTCGCACAGTCGCTATGACCTCAAGTATCACTTTGTGTGGGTGACCAAGTGTCGTCGGAAGGTGTTGACCGGTGCGGTCGGCATACGGGTCCGCGATCTGGTGCGCGAGGTTTGTCGAACGCACGAGATCGAGATCCTGCAAGGAGCCGTTTCCGGGGACCACGTGCATGTGCTGCTGTCGTGCCCGCCAACCATGTCGCCCAGTAAAATCATGCAGTACATCAAGGGTAAGAGTTCAAGGAAGCTGATGATGGAGTTCAAACACATTCAAAAAAAGTACTGGGGTCGACACTTTTGGGCGTGGGGCTACTTCGTGGCGTCAAGCGGCAACGTGCCTGACGAGGCGATAGCCGAGTACATTCGGGCCAAGGCGGTACGGAACCAAGTGATGGTGACGACAATTTTCAGATAACCCCATCGTGAGCGAAGGACTTCAGTCCGTAGCTCACGAAATCCTTCAACCTACCGGCTTCAGCCGGTAGTAGTTTAGTTTCTTATTTCCGATACGCTACCGTCCGCTGGCATTGCTCGCCGAGGCCTTCCACGCCGAGCCGCATTTGCTGGCCCTCGGTCAGGTAAATCGGTTTAGGTTTCTGACCGAGACCGACGCCGGGCGGGGTGCCCGTCGTAATAACGTCTCCCGGCTCCAGGGTCATAAATTGGCTCAGATGGCTCACGAGCGTCGGCACGGTGAAGATCATATTGCTTGTGTTTCCATCTTGGTATCGATGTCCATTAACCTCGAGCCAAAGATTTAAGTTGTGTGGGTCGGTGATTTCGTCAGTCGTTACGAGCCAAGGACCGATCGGACCAAACGTGTCATGGCTTTTCCCTTTGACCCACTGGCCTCCATGCTCGATTTGAAACGCCCTTTCCGACAGGTCGTTCACGACGCAGTAACCGGCAACGTAGTCCAGCGCACTATCAAGCTCAACATTCTTTGCCCGCTTGCCGACGACAACTCCCAGCTCGACTTCCCAGTCGGTTTTTTCCGAATTTCGAGGGATTTCAACGTCGTCGTTCGGCCCACAGATGGCACTGGTCGCTTTGAAAAAAACGAGCGGCTTTTCGGGAACCTCCATACCTGTCTCGACAACATGGTCCGAGTAGTTCAAGCCGATGCAAATGAACTTTCCCACATGGCCCGCGCAGGGGCCAATCCGCACTTCGTTGCCCACGGTGGGTAAGCTCTCAGGATCGATTGCCGCTAGCTCAGCCAGTTTGTCAGGAGAAAGATTCGTGCCAGCCAGATCATCGATCTGCGCGGAAAGATCACGGATCACACCGCTGGAATCAAGCAATCCTGGCTTTTCGTCGCCAGTTGGACCATATCTTAGAAACTTCACCATAAACCTCTTTTCATGAATCCTAAACGGCTATTTTCTTGGATGGGCATGTGGTAATCTGGCCCTACTGCTTTGTCACAGCTAAGAGTTGGGATTGAGCAGATTAGCCGTTTTGGCGCTAGCCACGGTTATTGCTGCATGAACCGGGGCTAGCGCCCTAACGGCTAACCCCAAAATCAAGCTCTGACAAAGCACTACCTTAGCAGGTTACATATTCCAGGTGAAGGAGTGAAATCGCATTCATGGCATCCGAAATCAAAATATCTGAACTGAAAAAACAAAGCCACGCGCTGACCGAGGGCCTCCACAGGGCCGGCGCTCGTACCTTCTTCCATGCGGTCGGCCTCTCGCGCGAGGACATGGCGAAGCCGCTCATCGGAATCGCCAATACCTGGATCGAAACGATGCCCTGCAACATGCACCTGCGGGAGCTGGCCGCGAAGGTCAAAGAAGGGGTACGCGCAGCGGGCGGGACGCCGATGGAGTTCAACACCATCGCGATTAGCGACGCAATCACAATGGGTTCCGAAGGGATGAAGGCTTCGCTGGTGAGCCGAGAGGTGATTGCCGACTCGATGGAGCTTGCCGGGCGAGGCTACTTATTCGACGGCATGGTGGCTCTCGTGGGATGCGACAAGACGATCCCCGGGGCCGCGATGGCGATGATCCGCCTCGATATCCCTAGCCTGTTGCTCTACGGTGGCACGATCATGCCAGGACGTTTCAAGGGCCGGGACGTCAACATTCAAGATGTTTTTGAAGGCATCGGCGCAGTCGCTGCGGGGAAAATGAGCGAAGAAGAACTCAGCGATCTTGAAGAAGTTGCCTGCCCAGGAGCGGGTGCTTGTGGCGGACAGTTCACAGCCAACTCAATGGCAACCGCGATGGAGTTCCTCGGCCTATCGGCCATCGGTACCGCCAGCGCCCCGGCAGTTCACCCGCGTAAATACGAGATTGCCGAGCAGTGTGGCCAGCTGCTGATGGATATTTTGAAAAGAGATCTCAAGCCTAGCGACATCTTAACACGACAAGCATTCTTAAACACGATCGCCGGAGTCTCCGCCACGGGCGGTTCGACCAATGTGATCTTGCATCTGCTTGCACTGGCACGCGAGGCGGAGATTGAGCTCTCGATGGAGGACTTCGACAGCATCAGCCGAAAAACTCCGTTGCTAGCCGATCTCAAGCCTTGGGGAAATTATCTCGCCTCCGATCTGTTCGAGGCAGGGGGAATCGAACTGGTCGCCAAGCGGTTGGTCGAAGGCCAGTATGTCGATGGCACACAGAAGACTCCTACCGGAAAAACACTCGCCGAAGAAGCGCTCAAGGCGATCGAAACCGAAGGTCAGCAGGTGGTGCGTCCTCTCGACCGACCGCTAAAAGCAAGCGGCAGCCTCGTTGTTCTTGAGGGGAGCTTCGCCCCCGAGGGATGCGTCGTGAAAATCACGGGGCACGAAAACGATTCCCATCATGGTCCGGCGAGAGTCTTCGAGAGTGAAGAAGAGGCAATGGAAGCGGTCACCCATGGGCGTTTGAAAGCAGGCGATGTGGTCGTCATCCGGTACGAGGGACCCAAGGGTGGGCCTGGAATGCGTGAAATGCTCGGTGTCACCGCAGCGATCGTCGGGGTGGGGTTGGGCGAGTCGGTTGCCCTGGTCACCGATGGCCGTTTTAGCGGGGCGACTCGTGGGTTGATGATCGGCCACGTCGCCCCGGAGGCCGCGTGTGGAGGACCCATCGCCGTGGTCGAAGATGGCGATTCGATTCGGATCGATATCGAGAGTCGGCGCGTTGAACTTGAGGTTCCTGCCCGTGTCGTGGCCGAACGCCTCGAAAAGTGGCAAGCGCCCAAACCACGTTTTACCAAAGGCGTTTTCGCAAAATACGCTGCGACTGTTTCCTCGGCCTCCGAAGGGGCGGTCACGTTTTCCGACGACGCCAGGTAGTCACTCAAATGGGGTTCTTCAGGAATTTCAGTGGCTAGATTTTGCTGTGGGACGGAGAACGACCAAGCCGCAATCTCAGCCCCCGGCTTTGCCGGGGGGTCGCGGAACAATCACCATCTCTACCAAGCAGGGCTTTTCCACGAGCGCATTTTCCCAAAAGCAACATTTCCCCAAAGGCAACCCCCCGGCAAAGCCGGGGGCTGAAATGCTTTCCTCGAACGGTAGCCACTAAATTCCCTGAATAACCATAATTTACATTTACATGATTCGCCGGCTTATAATTTCCTTTCGTGCCTTTTGGTGTTTTTTGCGGCTATTTTCCTTGGTTGCAGCCAGCGGCCGCGATAGACGCTGTTGCAGGCATGGATGCTCTTCCGAATCAACCCGGAGAGACAAAGTGTGATTCGATTGGTACAATGAGAGGCATGTGAGCTTGACGTGACAAGCATGCAAATAACATTTCCCAGCGACATTTTTTAGGAGATATAACGATGGGCATTGCAAAGAAAATCTCGCGACGGCGTTTCGTCAAGCAGTCTGTCTCCGTGGCGGCTGTCGGCATAGCGGTTCCTACCATCATTCCCTCCAGCGTACTGGCCGCGCCGGGCAGACCGGGTGCCAACGACCGCATCGGCGTTGCCTATATCGGTGCCGGACGCCGCGCCAACCAACTCATGCATCTGCCGCCGGAAGGGCGGATCGTAGCTGCGGCCGATGTCGACATGACCCGCGCCGAAGCCGTGGCCGCAAAAAGAAAATGTCGGGCGTACCAGGACTACCGCGAGATGCTCGACTCGAAGGACATCGACGCGGTGTTCATCGCCACGCCCGAACATTGGCATGCGCTGCCGGGTATCCACGCCTGTCAGGCCAGTAAAGACATCTACCTGGAGAAGCCGCTCACGTTCACGATCCGCGAAGGCCGCATCCTGGTCAACGCAGTGCGGAAACATGAGCGTGTTTTGCAAACCGGCAGCATGCATCGAAGTATGCCAGGAAATCGTAGGGGTTGCGAGCTGGTGCGCAACCATCTGGCCGGCAAGATCCACACGGTCATCATCCGGAACTATCCCAGCCCGTGGGAATGCAATCTGCCCGGACAGGCGGTGCCTGCAGGTCTCGATTGGGACGCTTGGTGCGGGATGGCCGAGCCGGTGCCGTTCCATAACGACATTTTCATCCAGCGTTCGAATCCGGGCTGGATGTCATTCCGTCCTTTTGCTGGCGGCGAGATGGTTGGCATTGGAGCCCACGGATTTGATCAGATCCAATGGGCACTGGGCATGGACCATACCGGTCCGGTCGAAGTTTGGGCGGAGGGCGGCAAGCTCGATCCGGTCGTTTACTCCAAGCCCGAAAGTGGCGCACGCGGAAATGCCCTTTGCAGTCTCGGGCATCGAGTTCGATTCCGCTATGCCAACGGAGTGGTCATCCGCCTGGAAGACAACGGCCCCGGAGCTGGCGGAGAATTCAGAGGAGATCTGGGGAAGATTCGTTACAGTGGCGGCAAGGTCTCCAGCAATCCCGTTGAACTGGCGGAGACGCCGCCGGAGGACCTCGAGTTTCGTCTCCCGCCGATCAACAACCACATTCAGAACTGGTTTGACTGCATCAAGTCGCGCGAGAAGCCGATTGCAGATGTCGAGACGGGGCACCGTTCGGCGACCATTTGCCACATGGGCAACATCGCGCGATGGGTCGGCCGCAAGCTTCGTTGGGACCCGGAAAAGGAAATTTTCCCAGGCGACGACGAGGCCAACAGCTATCTGGATCGAGCGCGGCGGAAGCCATACCAGTTGCCAGACTTTGTATGAATGGCGAGGCGTCCAGCAGTGATGCTAAATCAGACCTAAATACTCCTATTGGTTTTTCTCACAAGAGAAAAATCCACGATGTCCATACTTGTCAACCGAATGAACCGTCGCCGCTTCCTGATCACCTCGGCAGCGATAACTTGTGCCAATCGCTCGGCGTTGGGCGATACCCAGGAGTCGAACGTGAAGATCGAGCGTATTGAGGTCTATCCCGTAAGATATCCTTTGACGGGGATCTTCAAGAAGTTCATCTCCAAGTCGCAGGGCCGGTCAGCTTTGATTGTGAAGATCACTGCCGACAACGGCGGGTTGGTTGGGGTCAGAGTGTGCCGAGCCCTCGATGGAGCTACGAAACACCTGAGACGTGCGACGTGGTGCTCCGCAATTATTTCGGACCGACACTGATTGGTCGCGACCCGCTCGACATGGACGGCGCTCAAAAGGCGCTCAATGGGGCATTGGCGGCTGGCTTCTCGACGGCCATGCCCATTGCGCGAGCCGGTCTGGACTTGGCGCTGCACGATTTGATGGGCAAGTTGACCGGCAAATCCTTGGCCCAACTTTGGGGGCGAGAGGCTGGGGGATCGCTGAAGTTGAGCTGGACGGTGAGCACGCGAACGCTGAACGAAGCCGAAGCTTTGATCGACGCCGGCTGGAAACGAGGCTACCGCAATTTCAACATCAAGGTCGCACCAGACCCGAAGTTTGATATCGAGCTGGCCCGAATGGTCCGTCGGCACGTGCCCGACGGATTTTTGTGGGCGGATGCCAACGGTGGTTACGACCCGGCTACAGCGATCAGCGTAGCACCGAAGCTGGCTGATGCGGGCGTCGACGTGCTGGAAGCCCCGCTGAAACCCAACCGTATCAGCGGTTATCAGGCCCTTAAAAAACAAGGGGCCTTACCGATTTTGATGGACGAGGGCATTATCTCACCGGTCGAACTGGAAGAGTTCATTCGCTTGAAGATGCTTGATGGGGTGGCAATGAAGCCATCGCGGTGTGGAGGGCTGGTCTCGGCGAGAAAACAGATTGAATTGATCGAGCAGGCGGGGTTGATTTGGCTAGGCAGCGGGTTGACCGATCCCGATATCTCCATGGCCGCATCGCTGGCGCTTTTCGGGGCGTACGGTTTGACAAAACCGGCGGCATTGAACGGACCGCAGTTTCTCACCGCAAGCGTTCTGGCTGCGCCCCTAAAGATTGCCAATGGCACGGCTGAAGTGCCCACCGGCCCTGGACTAGGCATTAAGGTCAACGAGAACAAAGTTGCCGAATTGATGGAATGATGGAATCACATGTTCGAGCGTGGCATTGGCAAGCGGTAACAGATAAGGGTTTTTCAGGGAATTTAGTGGCTATTGCTGACGGTGGCGATGAAGCAGCCTCATTTCAGCCCCCGGCTTTGCCGGGGGGTTGCCTTTGGGGAAATGTTGCTTTTGGGGAAATACGCTCGGAGAAAAGCCCTGCTTGGTAGAGATGGTGATCGTTCCGCGACCCCCCGGCAAAGCCGGGGGCTGAAATTGTGGCTTGGTAGTTCTCTTTTTCACACCAAAATCTAGCCACTAAAATTCCTGAAGAACCCAGATAAGGAACCCATAGGATGACCTATAAGGGGTATCGGCTTGTATCATGCTGCAGGAGGGGAGTCATTGGTTCTCGAACGGTTGTGGTAGGAGTGACTTTAACTCTTGGGATGATGACGGTTGCAGAGTGTGCCACAACCACACCGAGAATCCGCGTATACGACCCGGTGCGTTATGGTGCTGAGCCGGATGGAAACACCCTATGCACGGAAGCCATCCAGAAAGCCATCGACGTCTGTTCCATCCAAGGGGGGGGAGTAGTGCGGTTGTCAGGAGGTCGGTTCCTTTCGGGGACGATCTTCATGAAGAGCGGAGTCACTCTCGACATAGCCCATGGCAGTACACTTCTCGGAAGTACAGATTTGAAGCACTATCCGGTAACCGTCTCCGCCTATCGCTCTTATACCGACAACTACACGGACAAGAGCCTCATCTATGGAGAGAATCTTGCCAATATCGCTATGACGGGCGAGGGGACTTATGACGGGCAGGGGGCACAATTCAAAGGAGATTACAAACAGCGTCCCTATGGGATTCGCTTCATATCCTGTACCAATGTGACGGTAGAGAATCTTACCCTCAGGAACTCCCCCATGTGGATGCAGCATTACCTAGCGTGCGATAATATTGTGATACGCAACATTACGGTTTGGAACCATTCCAATAAGAACAACGACGGCATAGACGTCGACGGCTGCCACGAAGTACACATCGAGAATAGTACCTTTGACACAGATGACGACGGCATCTGTCTCAAGAGCACATCGCAGCGAGCGAGCGAAAACATCACCATCGAGAACTGTACCGTAAGCAGTCACTGCAACGCGATCAAGTGCGGTACCGAATCGAACGGTGGTTTCAAGAACGTGAAGGTTTCGCACTGCGTCATCAAGCCTTCAGCCGACAAGACGCCGATTTATGGTCATTCGACCGGCCAAAGCGGCATAGCACTGGAAGTCGTCGACGGCGGCACCATGGACCAGGTTACCGTTTCTGACATCCAGATCGAGGGAACCACCGCGCCTATTTTCGTTCGTCTGGGTGATCGGGCAAGGCCCTTCATGAAAGGCATGCCGCGGCCTGGAGTCGGCCAGTTGCGCAACGTGACGATCTCCAACATCAAGGCTTCATGCAGTAGGGCCACGGGCTGTGCGATTGCAGGACTCAAAGACCATCCCATAGAAAATCTTACGCTGCGCAACGTCAGCATCTCATTTCCAGGTGGAGGGAAGAAAGAAGATCGTATCAGGCGATTTGATGAGAGAGCAGAGCGTTACCCTGATTGTAAGATGTTTGCCAGGCACCTTCCAGCCTACGGGCTTTACTTCTGGCATGTAACAGGCCTGAAGCTTGAAAACGTAGAACTATCAACAAAAAAGCCCGATGAGCGGGCCGCAATAGTTCTGGAGGATGTGGAAAATATTCGGATTAACGGCAAGGCTTTTGACCCTTCACAAGACATGCCTCCGTCCTGGCCGACCACAGTGAAAAGTCGGTAGACTTCGTAGGCACACGGCCCTGCTCGGATGGGCTGGAGGTGAAATTCCCCCGGCCTACTCAACCCTATCTTCCCTTCGTTCGATCAGGATGCTTGCCAGCAGAGCCCGATTAGCCGAAGATTGTATCAATACCCCCCCCTTGTTCTGAAAACTTTGTTCTGAAAACGGACCTTTTGCCCCAGCCAAGCATGTTGGAGTTACCCGGATGTGGGAAAACGGTTGGGCAGAAACGACTTGCGGAAAATACGCTAACTCTGGATGAACCCTATATGTTATCATTCAGAGTGAAAGCTATCGGCTTTCGTCCAGAAAACAGATATCGTCCGGCGGTTCTCTCACTGAAAGCCGACGGTCGATAGCTGACAGCCGATGCGGCGGAAATAGGGCTTTTAGGCGAGCGGCAGAATAAAAAATTACCAGCACGCAGCGCAAGCAAGTGGGTCTAGCACACATTCGCTTGCGATGCGTGCTAGTATTCTGGTAAATTTTCAATTACCGCTCGCCTTATACCAACCAAGTCAGCAGAAGCTTTCACTCTGAGTTATCACATCAGCCAGCTAGTGCTCTTGCAGCACTGCAGGAGGGCCAGCGGTCGTGTGGAGATTGATCGAGTCCAGACGCCATTGACGCCGATGCCAACCGTCAAGAATATCTTCAGGAGGTGTTTGTAATGCGTAGCCGTATGGTACTTGTTCTCGTCGGACTCTATGTCGCGGTCGACTTTGCACCTTCCACCACGACGGCGGATGCGCGGGCGCGTCAGGAATATCACGTTTCGCCGCACGGAGATGATGCGAACCGCGGCTCGCAGCGGAGCATGCTGAAAACCATCTCGGCTGCGGCGCAATTGGCCCAGCCTGGCGACATGATCACCGTGCATGAGGGTCTCTATCGCGAACGGGTCAACCCGCCGCGCGGGGGCACGTCCGATCGGAAACGCATCGTCTACCAGGCCGCCCCTGGCGAAAAGGTGGTCATCAAGGGTTCCGAAGTCATCAAGGGTTGGGTGAATGTTAAGAACGACACCTGGAAAGTCACGATTCCGAACCGATTTTTCGGTGACTTCAATCCGTACCACGACCTGATCCATGGCGACTGGTTCAAGCCCCGGGGTCGTAGTCATCACACGGGCGCAGTTTACCTCAACAGCCATTGGTTTACCGAAGCGGCTAAACTCGATGACGTGCTCAAACCCGCCGGGAAAAATCCGCAGTGGTTCGGCCAAGTGGACAAAGCAACCACCACGATCTGGGCGCAGTTTCAAGACGTTGCTCCTAACACGGCCGAAGTGGAAATCAACGTCCGCCAATCGGTGTTCTATCCGGAGACGCCGGGCATCAACTACCTTACCGTGCGCGGCTTCACGATGATGCACGCGGCCACGCCCTGGGCGCCGCCCACCGCCGAGCAAATCGGCTTGGTTGGCACCCACTGGAGCAAGGGGTGGATCATCGAGAACAACGATATCCGCTATTCAGTCTGCACCGGCGTCACCCTCGGCAAATACGGCGACCAGTGGGACAACCGTTCGGCAACCGCCGACGCCTACAACCATACCATCCGGCGCGCCACGAAAAACGGCTGGTCCAAGGAAAACATCGGGCACCACGTTGTGCGGAACAACCACATCGCGCATTGTGAGCAGGCTGGTATCGTCGGCAGCTTGGGTGCGATTTTTAGCTCCATTAGCGGTAATGAGATTCACGAAATTCATGTCAGGCGGCTATTTGGGGGCGCCGAGATGGCCGGGATCAAAATTCACGCCGCGATCGACACCGAGATCAGCGGTAATCGCATCTACCGAACAACCCGTGGCATCTGGCTAGACTGGATGACCCAAGGCACGCGCGTGACCAGAAATGTTCTCCACGACAACGGCCCCGGGGAGGATCTTTTGGTGGAGGCCAATCACGGCCCGTTTCTGGTGGACAACAACCTATTTCTTTCGCTAAAGTCTCTTTGGGACGTTTCGCAAGGTGGAGCCTATGTTCACAACCTGATGTTGGGTCGCATCGTGTTTCAACCCGATTTGACTCGCTCGCTCCCGTTCCACAAGGCACACTCCACCGAGGTCGCGGGATTGCGAAACATGCAGGGCGGCGACGACCGGTTCTACAACAACATCCTCGTCAAACCGGCCGGTCTGGTGGGATACAACAAGGCGGCGCTGCCGGTGCAGATGGGAGGCAATCTGTTTCTCCAGGGTGCCAAGCCCTCAAAGTATGAGCAGGCCCCGCTCGTGCGGCCAAACTTCGACCCCGGGATCAAACTGATCGAGAAACCGGATGGCGTTTATCTCGAGATCAAACTCGACAAGGCGTGGGCCGAACAGCAAACGCGTCCGCTCGTCACAACCGATTTACTAGGCAAGGCAAAAATCCCCAATCTGTCCTATGAACACCCCGACGGCTCGCCGATACGCATCAACACCGATTACTTCGGCAAGAAAAGAGACCCGAGCAATCCCTTCCCGGGGCCATTTGAGCTTCGCGAGGGTGGCAAACAGGTGCTGAAAGTCTGGCCTATCACTCAGTTGCACACGGGAAAATAAGAAGTCCGTATGGAATTTCAAAAGGACTTGTGGCAGGGTAAGGTGATGACCGTCCAGGGTCTCATTCCGGCTGAAGAGATGGGCATTACCCTCCCGCACGAACATCTTATTGTCACAACGATGGGTCTAAAACCCTCGCCTTCAGGCGAATCCTTTAGGTTCTTATACTGGGGTGATGGAAAACTACCGAACGAGTTCGCACAGTCGCTATGACCTCAAGTATCACTTTGTGTTGGTGACCAAGTATCGTCGGGAGGTGTTGACCGGTGCGGTCGGCATACGGGTCCGCGATCTGGTGCGCGAGGTTTGTCGAACGCACGAGATCGAGATCCTGCAAGGAGCCGTTTCCGGGGACCACGTGCATGTGCTGCTGTCGTGCCCGCCAACCATGTCGCCCAGTAAAATCATGCAGTACATCAAGGGTAAGAGTTCAAGGAAGCTGATGATGGAGTTCAAACACATTCAAAAAAAGTACTGGGGTCGACACTTTTGGGCGCGTGGCTACTTCGTGGCGTCTAGTGGCAATGTAACTGACGAAGCGATTGCGGAGTACATCCGTGGCCAAGGCGGTACGGAACCAAGTGATGGTGACGACAATTTTCAGATAACCCCATCGTGAGCGAAGGACTTCAGTCCGTAGCTCACGAAATCCTTCAACCTACCGGCTTCAGCCGGTAGTAGTTTAGTATAACACATCAAGGTCCGCTAATTGACCTGGTGGACTCCGACTTGGCGATTCGTGAGTTGCAACTATACCGAAGAGCGGGTGGGAAAACGCTCGTCGACATGAGCAATGTGGGGATTGGTCGGGATCCGCTAGCCCTCAAGAAAATCTCCTCTCATACCGGTATCCACGTCGTGATGGGGTGCGGCTGTTACAAGGATGCCTGGTTGCCACCCGAGGTCCACGACATGGGTGTGGATGACCTAGCTCAGGTGATGATCGAGGAGATTGTGGAAGGTGCGGGGGACACGGGTATTCACGCCGGCATCATCGGTGAGATTGGGGTGAGTCGGCCCATTACTCCTACAGAGGAAAAAATGCTGGCGGCTGCGGCACGAGCGCAGCAAGAGACAGGCGCAGCGATCAGCGTCCATTTCGACCTCGGCGACCTTGACGAACACAATTATGCCCTTGACATCCTCGAAGACGAGGAGGCTGATCTCAATCGGGTTATTGTTGAACACTTTGTGCCTTGTCCTGATAAGGTCGAGCACTGCACGCGCATTGCTGAGAGAGGATGCTATATCGAGTTTGAACTGTGGGGCATGCATCTGTGGCCAAAGATTGACGAAATGATGGGCGTTCACCACGAGGCTCAGATTGCCTCGCTTCGGTGGTTCCTACTCAACGAATTGCTGGAGAAAATCTTGATTTCTCAAGACGTTTGCGGCCAGATGCTACTGGTAGAAAACGGTGGTTATGGCTATGCCCACATCCTGAACGACCTCGTTCCGAAATTTAAGTCCTATGGCATCACCGATGAGCAACTCCACACAATCATGGTTGACAATCCTCGGCAACTCTTCCCTTTTCAATTTTAGAGGCTTCTCGTTGGGTAATGCCTTCGTAGAAAGAGAGATCCAATGGCTTCACAATCGGATGGCTGGCAAGGCAAGGTGATGACCGTTGAAGGGCTGATCCCTGCCGAAGAGATGGGCATCACACTCCCCCACGAGCATCTTGTAGTTCGGGAATGGAACTACCAAGATCGCAACTATTTCAACAGCGCTTTCATGGAATTGGTACAGTATTCCACAGCAGGAGGCAGAACCTTAGTTGAATTGACCAGCATTGGCCGTGATCGGGACCCGCTGTTTGTGCAGAAGCTTGCGGCCAAGGCAGGGATACAGGTGATTATGGGAACTGGTTATTACAAGGATGCTTGGCTACCGCCCGAAGTCCATGGAATGAGTGCGGATGAACTGGCGCAGAGAATGGTCAAGGAAATTGTGGAAGGGGTTGGGGATACGGACATTCGGGCCGGCGTCATTGGCGAGATCGGAGTGAGTCGTTCCATCACACCCACAGAGGAAAAAGTGCTAGTGGCTTCGGCACGAGCGCAGCAAGAAACGGGCGCAGCCATCAACGCGCATTTCGACATCGGTGCAAAGGAAACCGAGTATAACCATGCTATAGATATCCTTGAGACCGAAGGGGCCGACCTCAATCGAGTGGCTCTTTCTCACCTCGTACCCCGCCCCGACAATTTTGAACTCTTCACTCAACTTGCCGGCAGAGGTTGCTATATTGAGTTCGATCTCTTCGGACAGGGGTGCTGGCCTTTGATGGATAATCTGATCAATACACACCCCGAAGTGCAGATTTCATCGGTCAAAGGATTCATCGATCATGGGTTACTGGAGAAAATCCTGATTTCCCAGAATGTTTGTCACATTCTGCATATGACCGCCAACGGTGGCTACGGCTACGCCCACATCCTCAAGGATGTTGTCCCCAAATTCAGGGGATACGGCATTGCTGAGGTAGAAATCCAGACGATGATGGTTGACAATCCGAAAAGACTCTTCCCTTTCCAGTCCTATGGCTGACTGTGAATAACTTTTTGTTAAAGGTCAGCCCCAGTACGTCTTCAGCGACCCAGACGCTTTAAGCCGCAGGCGCTCAAAGCGTCCAGGGCGCTAATACAAGATTCCGCGGCGTTTGAAAATTCAATTACCATTGAAAGCAATGTCCGAAAGAAGTTTTGCAATGAACATAGAAACAATCCTGGATAAGCAGCAGAAGCACATGTGGGGCACCTGGAACTACTACAAACGGCCAATTTCCATTGTCCGGGGTAAGGGGACGCACGTATGGGATACGGAAGGCAATGAGTACCTTGATATGTTTGGAGGGATGCTTACCCTTAGCACGGGTCACTGTCATCCCAAGGTGACCGAGGCCATCATCCGCCAGGTCGAGAGGCTGATCTTCGCACCAAGCCTCTACCCCCACGAAAACGCGGTGACCTATGCTGAGAAGCTGACTGAGATTTTGCCACCCCGTTTGTCCAAAGTCTACTTTGGCTTGAGTGGCACCGAGGCCGTTGAAAACGCGGTAAAACTGGCCAAACAGTACACCGGCGCCCAGGAAATCATTGCGATTCGCGGTGCTTACCATGGCCTCTCTGCATTGGGAATGACTCTCACCGCTCATCCGACTTTTCGCCTCGGTGGCTCGCACATTGCCGGCGTAAAGCACGCAGTGCAACCCAACTGCTACCGCTGTGCCCTGCACTTGACTTATCCTTCCTGCGAAATGGCCTGTGCGCATGACATCGAAGAGATCATCCAAAAGACTACCTCGGGCCGAATCGCTGCAATTATTGCCGAGCCGGTGGCGGGAGTGAGCGGACTGATCACCCCTCCGCCAGAGTACTTCAAGGTCGCGGTAGATATTGTGCGCAAACATGGCGGGTTATTCATCGCCGACGAAGTGCAAACGATGTTTGGGCGGACGGGCAAATACTGGTGTGGGCATCAACATTGGGGAGTGGAGCCCGATATCATCGCCTTGGGCAAGAGCATTGCCAGTGGAATGCCCCTCTCGGCTACCGTTACTACCCCCGAAATCGCCGAAAAGTTGGGGGGGTCGATTATTTCAACCTTCCAGTCCCATCCCGTTTCCGTTGCGGCTGCCCAGGCAACCCTGGATGTGCTAAAAGAAGAGGCACCTCCATCGCACGTGGCTAAAATCGGTACTCAAATACGCGATGGATTCGATCAGTTGGAAAAGAAGTATCCTCTCGTTGGCAACGTACGTGGCATGGGCTGTATGCAGGGGATAGAGTTTGTGAAAGACCGCGAGACAAAGGAACCGGCAATCGAGGAGACGACCGAGTTATTCGAGGCTACCCGCAAGCGAGGGCTTCTGATCGGTAGCGGGGGGACCGGAAATGCCATTCGCTTTACGCCGCCCCTCATCGTCACGAAAGAAGAAATAGAGAAAGCCCTCCAAATCCTCGACGAAGCCATCGCCGAGGTCCAAGAAACGGTGTGACTAATTGCCGCGATGGAGTAACCCCAAACGTGCTTCCAATGGCTGAACTTTTTCGGAAAGAATAATACCGATGCAACTAAAAGATAAAGTGGCTTTCATTACCGGTGGCGGAGCCGGGATGGGCCGTGCGGTAGCTGTCGGCTATGCCCGAGAAGGAGCTCAGGTAGTTATTGCCGACATCAATTCCAACGATGGGGAGTCGACTTTAGAGGAAATTCGGGATGCGGGCGGTGAGGCCCTATTTGTCCGCACCGATGTTTCCATTACGGCCGACATAGAAAAAGCTGTCGCCGAAGCGGTTGAGCAGTATGGCAAAATTGACATCCTTTACAACAATGCTGCCGTACAACTTCATGGGCAAGATACGCGAGCCCATGAATTAACCGAGGAGGTTTGGGATCGCACCCATGCGATCAATTTACGAGGACTTTGGTTGTGTTCAAAATACACCATCCCCATCATGCTCCAACAAGGGGGGGGTGTCATTATCAATGTTGCTTCGCCAACCGGTCTCAGCGGCATGGCCACAAATTATACTGCCTACAGCTCCAGCAAAGGAGGCGTTTTTGCCCTGACGAAGACGATGGCCGTTGGATACGCTCCCGACAACATCCGAATTAACGCCATTGTACCAGGTGTAACCGCCACCCCGCTCATTAACGAGTTGCTAGCCGATCAGCAAACCCACGAGCATCTTCTTGCCATGGCGCCCATGGGCCGGCTTGGTACGGCGGAGGACGTGGTTGGCCTGGCCATCTTTCTTGCCTCAGACGGGTCTCGTTACTGTACAGGGGGCATTTACATGGTGGATGGTGGCTTGACAGCTACTTAGGAGTGGCCGATAAATAACTTCCTTTCAGTAGGCGGTAGGAATTACGGTGTAATTCCAATCGGGCAATACGTCTTCGAACTGTATGGGATCCAAGTCAAGGAAACGTTCGCTCGCTTTCCGTTTGAGTTGATAATCCTTGTTGAGTACCGCGTAGGTGACTTTCAGCCCGGTGCGAGTCCACACTCGTCGAAGGCATGTTGTGACGACGTCAAGCGTGCGAAACACCACACCGGACCAGGCGCGAGTGACATGAGAAAAAAGACGGTGTTCAATCGGGTTATACTTCGAGCAATGCGGTGGATAATGGGCGACGCGAATTGGAATGTCAATCCGGTTGACCAATCGTTGCAGGTCTTCCTTGAAAATGTGGTGACGACAGTTATTGCTTCCTCCGCCATCGCACAGCAACAGAATCGACTTGGCGTCGGCGTACGTCCGCTCGCCGTGGCGTTGCCACCACACACGGAAGCTGTCGCAAGCGAATTGACTCGTGTCGTGACTGACTCCGAGAGTGAGGTGCCCTGTGTTACGCTTCAGGTCGTACAGCCCGTGCGGGATGACCTTGCCGTCCGCGTAACTGGGAAAGTCGTGATCAAATACGGCATTCGCACCATCGGACCACGACTGCCCAGTACGGAAAAACTCGCCCAAAAGCTCCTTTTTCTTGGTGTCCATGCTAATGATTGGGTTGGGAGAGTCGAGGTATTGTTGCCTCAGTTGGGCAATGTTCTCGAACTGCTCGTTGCGGAAAGGGGTATTTCCCATCGCTTTGGTTTTCTCGGCCTGCCGCTTGTGGAAGCCGAACTCATCGAGCAAGCTTCGCACAGTGTCTGGACAAACGGGCGTTCCCAGCCGATCGAGCTCGTGGGCAATCTCCGTACTCGACAAATAGGTCCACACCACGTCTTCACGCATTGGATCGCCTGCCGTATGGTCAGCAACGACCTGGCGAAGGTTGTTCTCCAGGTCAGGTGCAGCAAAGCTAGCTTTTTTTCGACCCCCCTTTTTTTCGAACCCGTCCTTCGGCGTCATCCACCGGCAATTGGCTCACCTCATGGCGGCCATTCCGAATCGTTTTCTCGTCACAGCCCAGCACAGACGCAACGTACTCGACGCCCCCATGCCCCAGCTTTTCCGATTCTACCGCAGCGTAACGGCGGCGGTCTTTCTCGGACAATGAATCATAAAACGCCTTCATGTGTCCACAAACTACCGACAGATAGGGAACCATGGCTTTCTCCTTCGCCAAGAGAATGGGGGACCGCTCACCCTGGAAGTCTAGCCAATTCGAGAAAAAAAAGGGATGTTATTTATCGGGCGGCCCTTAGTCCTCCGGTCGGCGGCTACCGTTCGAAGAAAGCATTTCAGCCCCCCGCTTTGCCGGGTTGCCTTCAGGGAAACGTTGCTTTCGGGGGATATGTCCTTCGTTGAAATGCTCTGCTTGGTGGAGATGCGGACTGTTACGCTACCCCCCGGCAAAGCCGGGGGCTGATATTACGACTTTGCAGTTCTCCTGGACTACTACTCAAAATCGCTTTGCACCGATTCGGATTGGTAGATGGGCAGGTATCGATAGTAGACTTCCAGAGTCATCGAAGCCATGGTGGTGCAATACAACCTGCCACCGGGACTGTTGTGACTCTCTTTGTCTTTGAGATCAAACGCCCAACTTCCCTTTTCATGGCCATCACGAGACTGGCTCTGGACGAGCATTCCTAGCATTTTTTCGTTCCACTCTGTCCAGAGCTTGCCTTGGGCACCGGTGAACTGGAAGAGGGCTTGTGTTGCGTAGTAGTTGTAATAGGCGTTGGTTTCCGATGGCCCCTCATTTGCCAACCGTTGAATACCTTTTTGCAGTATTTTATTATCCTGTTTCCAGCCCAAATACATGCGGCTTAAGAGGCCGATGGCGGAGGTTGTCGGTTTGTAAGTACATGCTTTTTTTCCTCCATAGCAGTAGCCTTCGCCGCGATCCACCTGCATCGAATCGAGAAAAAGGCTTGCTTTTTGTGGTACGGATGATGGGACCGATAACGATGCACTGTAGCCGCTCTTGAGCGCCATGATTTGCCATCCCACGACCGAGGTGTCTCCCGGTTGCTGCGGTTCATAACGCCAACCACCACCCACAGGATCCTGAGCATAGCAAATATAATTGATAGCCAACTGTGCGGGCTGACGAAGATCTCGGTCTTTGGTCATCGCATAGGCTTCACTGATCGCCATCGAGGCGATGCCGTGGGAATACATTCTCCCGCCACTTTCGTGGAACGAACCTCCATGCTCCGTGACTTCCATCAAATTCAACAACGCCGCGACACCTCGTTTGACCACCTTCCGGTACGGGCCACTCGTCTTGTGTGTTTGTCCTGCTCCCAGAAATGGCAAGAGCGCCAGCCCGGTAGCCGCCCGAGCGGCCTCACGCATTTTGCCCGGTTCACCACAACGTCCTTGACACAAACCGAACCGATGATCGAAGCTCCAAGTTCCGTCAGGATTCTGGTGCCGAGCCAACCAGTCGAGCGATTCCTTCACCGCCTTTTCGCTGGCCATGCTTCCCCCGTAGCGGTACAACATTCTCGCCTTGGCAAGTTGGCCGCGTCCTGCTAGGCCCTGTCCGGACAAGCCTGAGACATCGGTGAAGTCGACAAGAAGCGAAGATTCCTCGCCAAAATCGATCCGTTCCATCGCACCGCTGGCAAGCTCAAGATCCTCTTCCGGCGGAAGACCGGTCAGTTCGTCCATCATGGATGTGTCCATTGGCACATCCGTGAGGAGTTCCTCTTGGAACTCATTCTTCATTTTCAGATCGAGCTGCTCAAGATGCACTTCGTCTAATTCAATGACTTCCGAGGATTCTGGACTCATGTCGAGCAAAGTCTCGATATGACGGCTCAAGACGGGCAACGACCATAACGCCAGCAAGACGATAACAGCCACATGCACGGTTAAACTGACGATCCAAGGCTTGGTATTGAAGAACGTCTTTTTACTGAAAAGAGATAAAAACTTGCGATGGCTTTTCTTGCCGGCAGAATCGCTTTTCTTCGACGGAGTATTCATGTTCATCGCCATGACAACAGCATGTAAACCCTGCTCGCCCCAGCAGCCCACCTTTATGGTATCCGATTGGGTGCTTTCTGGCAAAGTGTCGTTCAGGAATCAAATCACGACGCACTGCCTGAATCGCGCTATCACTCGTTTTGGCCTACGTGCGCTGATGATTCGGCGTAGCAATACGGACAAGATTCGCCTGGAATATAGTGGGACGAGGTTTGTTCCTCGGCGGTTAGCGGCGACTGGCAGGCGTAGCATTGGGTGGTTGCTGTTTCTTGCAAATCAGCGTCCAGAGCAACACGTTGGTCGAATACAAAGCATTCACCCTTATAATGTTTTTGCCCGCACTCCTCGAAGTATTTTAGGATGCCACCCTCTAGTTGATAAACTTCTTGAAACCCGGCTCGCTGCATGTAGGGCCCGGCCTTTTCGCACCGCACGCCGCCTGTACAGAATATTACGACGGGCTCGCTCTTGCATTGGCTGGGGAGTGCGTTGATGGCTTCGGGAAATTGCCGGAAGTGATCGATGGGAAGCGTCTGAGCATTTTCAAATGTGCCAAGTCGTATCTCGTAGTCGTTGCGTGTATCCAGCAGCGTGCAAGTCCGACCTTCGTCGAGCCACTGCTTTAGCTGCTTTGGTGCAATCGTAGGAGAGGTTGCTGTTATGGGGTCAATGCCCTCGACTCCAAAGGCAATGATCTCTTTTTTGATCTTCACCAGCATCCGATTGAAGGGTTGACGGTCGCTGAAACTTTCCTTGACTTCCAACTCCCCAAGCCCCTCAATGCTGCGGATTTCAGCCATGAGGGCATCGACCGTAGCCCGTTGGCCAGCGATAAATAGATTGATACCCTCGGGACTCAGCATGATCGTCCCCTTCAGTCCCAGTCCCTGAGATTCCAGACCAGAGCAGAACTGCTTCAATCGCACGCGCAGGGCGGGCAGTCCCGATAAGGGGACAAATTTGTAGGCAGCAATGTTGACGACTTGGGAACGGACACGATCGGGCAATGGTGTGGTACTCATGCTGCTTATTATGGGCAAAGCAGCACGAAAGGCCAAGAGGTAGGGGAAGGCGCGAGCTATGAGGCGCGAGGCGCGAGTTATTTGTATGCCATCTGGCAACTCGCGCCTCGCGCCTCAAAACTCGCGCCTTCAGACATGATTCAACTTGTTCAGCCCATTATACGCCGCCACCTTGTAACACTCGGCCAGCGTGGGGAAATTGAAGACGTTGTTGATAAAATACTCGGCGTCACCGTCGAGGGCCATCACCGCCTGACCAATGTGGATTAGCTCGGTCGCTCCGGTGCCGATGACGTGGACGCCTAGCACTTTGTGCGTTTCCTGGTGGATCAGCATCTTGAGCATCCCCAGGTCGTCGCCGAGCAATTGTCCCCGGGCGATTTCACGGTAGTTGGCGATGCCCGATTCGTAGGGGGTTCCTTCTTGCGTGAGTTGCTCTTCAGTTTTGCCAACCATCGAAATCTCGGGGATGGCATAGATGCCGTAGGGGAAGAGCGACGTGTTGTAGTTTCCGACGTCGCATTGTCCAAACGCATGGCAAATTGCCCGTCGGCCTTGCTCCATGGAGGTGGAAGCCAGTGCGGGAAAACCAATCACATCGCCAGCGGCGTGGACGTGTTCCACCTTGGTTTGATAATTTTCATCGACCTGCAATCGCTCGCGGTCGTCGATCTCGATTCCGACCCTATCCAGTTCCAAAGCACCGCAGACGCCTTGCCGGCCGACTGCGTAGAGCAATGTTTCAGCCCGCAGCTTTTTTCCTGATTCGAGCTGAGTCTGCACCAATTGACTCACGGTACCGTTTTGCACTTCGACTTTATCGATTCGCTCGACCTTCTCACCCATCCGTAGCGTAATACCTCGCTGACGCATGAAGTATTGAAAGGCATCGCAGATTTCCTGGTCGAGAAAACCGAGCAGCCGCTGACGGCTCTCGACCAGCGTGACCCGAACGCCGAGCGTCGCCATGATGCAGGCGTACTCCGTGCCGATCACACCACCGCCCACGACGATCATCGTTTTGGGCAGATGGTCCATTTGGAGCACATCGTCGCTGGTAAAAATAGTTTTCCCATCGAACGGTATGTTGTCTGGTCGGGCGGGGCGCGTGCCAACGGCAATCAGAAACTGTTGGGCCTCGACCTGTTCGAGGCCCTTTGGACCCTCGACCCGCACTTGGTTCGGTCCGGTAAACTGAGCCTTTCCCCAGAGCAAGTCGATGTCGTTTCGGTCGAACTGGTTTCGGATGACATCCCATTCGTGCTGAATCACGTTTTGCGAGATGCCAACCAGATCGGAAATAGCGATGCCTCTTTTGATTCCCCTCGTATTGCCAAACGCACCGCGACGATTTGCCCCGGTCAGGTGGATCGCCGCCTCGCGGAGCGCTTTGGAGGGAATCGTGCCGGTGTTCACCTGGGCCCCGCCAACCACTCGGCTCTTTTCCACAATGGCAACCCGTTTGCCTAACTTGGCTGCCTGGATTGCCCCTTTTTGGCCCGCGGGGCCGGTGCCAATCACAACGCAGTCGTATTGTTTCATGCTTTCTTCTCCGCCTCCGATATGGGGAATCTTGTAGGCTGGACTTGCAAAACCCCACGGCTTGCGCCGGGGGCTGAAATTGTTCATCAAGATTTTGCTGTTCTTATTCCAGTCCACAAGCCTGTCTCATTCATCGACGCCCACTGCCTGGACGCTACAATTCGATAAACTCTGCCGTTATTACCGAACGTGGAAGCCAGTCAAACTGTTGTGATGGCAACGGTTGTGACAAATCCCCTGATTTTTCACAAACATCAGCGGCTTGCATGTATGACGCAGCGAGGCTAGGGCGTACAATGCACGTTAGTGGTAAGGCAGTAGCGGGCTAATGATGTATCCACTATTCGTAGCTGGATTCGCAAGAATTCAGCCTAAGGCGAGCGGCAGTTAAGAACTTACCTTGATAACCCGATGCGTAAGCGAGGGACTTAGGATAACGGGGTAATTCCCTCGCTTACGCGTCGGGTTAAGATTGGTAAATTCTCATCTGCCGCTCGCCTAAGAAGCTTCCTACTTTTCCCGATCGAGGTTATCTCATGATCGACGTATTTCGTGCCATTTTTCGCAACGGGACGTTTGTACCTCAAACTCCTTGTAATTTACCGGAAAATTCGGAGGTCGAATTATCACTAAGGGTAGCTACCGTGACACATCCATCCGTTTCGGATGTCAACGAAAGAGTGCAGGTATTGCAAGCGGTTACTGATCGAATGACCGAGAATCCGCTTCCAGCCGGCGCTCCTAGGTTGAGTCGGGATGAACTCCATGAACGCGGTTGACACGAACGTATTATTCTACGCCCATGATCCGAGGGACTCTCGTAAGCAAACAATTGCCGTCTCGCTGATTCAGACGATTGAAAATGGTGTTCTTCTTTGGCAGGTGGCGTGTGAATATCTTGCAGCCAGTCGAAAGCTGGAACCTCACGGATATTTACGCCAGGATGCGTGGCAAGACATTCTGGACTTGAAATCGGTTTGGGCAACCGCAATGCCAAGTTGGCAGACATTGGATCAATCACAACGTTTGATGGAAAGATACAGCCTTTCACACTGGGATTCGATGATTTTGGCTGCATGCGCAGATGCCGGAGTAAGCCGCATTTACACAGCTCAGCAAAGCCGAAACCAAAGAAAAAAATAGCCACAAAAAACACGAAAACCACAAAAACATGGCCCGCGAATCACGCGAATTGGCGCGAATGAATCGGGAGGATGACAATCATTTACATTCGTGTGATTCGCTAGCCTTATAGTTTCTTTTCGTGCCTTTTTGTGTTTTTTGTGGCTACTGAAAATCCTTGCACCAAACAAAGGATTTGACCGTTAGTTACACAGAAGACTTCTCTGCTTATTCCAATGTGAATGGCGTGGAGATTATCAATCCGTTCTTGCAGTCGAATTCATGATGACGCTCCCACGTTCACGGTGGCCGACCGCTTCCCTACGAATCCGACCTGGCGGTCGGCGCTAACGACACAATTCCAAACTGCTTCTGACATCAACATTCTCACGTCAAACATCAAAAACATTCCCCGCCATGTCCTTGTTCGCCAACGCCGAAGCAGAAAACCGTCGCCTGGCCCAGCCGCTCGCGCGGCGGATGCGGCCGGTGTCGCTTGACGAGTTTGTCGGACAGCGACACTTTCTCGGTGAAGGGAAATTGCTGCGGCGGTTAATCAAGGCGGATCGGCTGACGGCTGTCCTATTCTTCGGTCCGCCCGGCACGGGTAAAACGGCGCTGGCTTATTTGCTGGCTTCGGAAACAAGCTGCCGGTTTCGGCAGATCAACGCGGTTACCAGTGGCGTGAAGGAGCTGCGCGGGGTGCTCGACGAAGCACGCGATGTGCTGTCGGCCGAGGGGACGCGGACCTTGCTGTTCATCGACGAAATCCATCGGTTCAACAAATCGCAGCAAGATGCACTGCTGCCCGACGTGGAGAATGGCGTCGTGACACTGGTTGGTGCGACAACCTCGAATCCGTTTTTTGCCGTCAACAGCGCGCTGGTTAGCCGTAGCCGGGTGTTTGAATTTCAGCCGATTACCGAGGACGACATCAAAACGCTTCTCCGCCGAGCGCTGGTCGACCGCGATCGGGGACTAGGCGATTACTCGGTGAACATGCATGACGAGGCGCTCGACTTTCTCGCCGCGACTTGCGACGGCGACGCTCGGCAGGCGCTCAGTGCCCTGGAAATCGGCGTGCTATCGAGCGACGCTCGGCCGATTGAATTCACGCGCGAACTCGCCGCCGAGTCGGTCCAGCGCAAGGCGGTTCAGTATGACCGCCAGGGCGACAACCATTACGACTCGGCCAGTGCCCTGATCAAGAGCCTCCGCGGCAGCGATCCGGATGCTGCCATCTATTGGCTTGCTCGGATGCTTGAGGGGGGCGAGGATGTGCGGTTCCTCTGTCGTCGGCTTGTCATTCTCGCTAGCGAAGACATTGGCAATGCCGACCCGCAAGCGTTGCCGCTCGCGGTTGCCGCGATGCAAGCGTGCGAGTTTGTCGGGCTGCCCGAGTGCCAACTGACGCTCGCCCAATGCGTCGCCTACTTGGCGTGCGCTCCAAAATCTAATGCCGCCACAGTCGCCATTGGCGAGGCACGCCGCGACGTCCGCGAGGGTCGTACGGTGCCGGTTCCCGTGCATCTGCAAGACAAACACTACGCCGGTGCCAAGCGTATCGGGCATGGCGAAGGTTATCAGTATGCCCACGACTCTGAAGATGGTATAGTCGCACAGGATTATCTGGGCGTCGACCGCAAGTATTACCATCCGGTCAATCGCGGCTTTGAATTGGAACTAGCAAAACGGCTAGAATCAATCCGTGAAAAACTACGAACCACTCCGATAGGAGAAACCCCGTGAAACGCTTCGCCATTAGCCTCGTTATTTTCTTTCTGTCTAGCTACGCACATGCCGACGACTGGCCCCATTGGATGGGACCGACTCGCGATAATGTTTGGCACGAAACCGGTTTGCTGGAGAGGTTTCCGCCCGAGGGGCCGAGGGTAGTCTGGCGAACGCCGATCGCCGGCGGCTATGCCGGGCCGGCGGTTGTGGATGACAAGGTATTCGTCACGGACTATGTCAAGGCCGGTGATCTCTCTGCCGAGTATCTGCAAGTGGAGAATTTCGATCACAAAAAGTTTAGCGGCACCGAGCGGGTCCTCTGCCTTGACCAGCCGACGGGTGACATTCTATGGAAACACGAGTACCCAGTAAAATATTCTATTTCGTATCCTGCCGGTCCGCGCTGTACGCCGACGGTTCACAAGGGAAAAGCCTACACGCTAGGGGCGGAGGGTCACCTGCATTGCTTCCGCGCGGCAACGGGCGAAGTGCTTTGGTCCAAAGATTTCCGCAAACTCTATGCCGACAAAACGGCCATCTGGGGCTACGCTTCGCACCCGCTCGTCGACGGCCAGAAGCTGATCTGTATCGTTGGCGGCGAAGGCACCCATGCCATGGCATTCGACAAAGATACGGGCAAGGAAATCTGGCGCACCATCACCGCAATCGAGCAAGGTTACTCGCCGCCGACGATTATTGAAGCGCAAGGCCACCGGCAACTAATCCTGATGAGGCCTGATGCGGTCACTTCGGTCGATCCGGAAACAGGCCGCGAGTATTGGTCGGTCTCTTACCAGGCGACCAGCGGCTCGATTATCATGACTCCGGTCTACTGGAACGGCTACCTCTATATGGGCGGGTTCGATGGCAAAACACTGCTGATCAAGTTGCCGCCAGGCTCACCGACTTCGGAGCCGCCTCAGCCTGAGATTGTATGGGGTGACAAAAAGGGCCATGGCTTATCGCCGATCAATGTGCAACCGTTTCTTGATGTGCGTACGGATGGGCAAACCAGCAGAGGTATCATGTATGGCTTCGACGAGAGTGGGCTGATGATGGCCGTGGAACTTCCCAGTGGCAAACGCCTTTGGGAAACTGCCGCCCCGCTTGGCAAACGGCGCGTTAGTACCGGGACTGCCTTCATCGTTCGGCAGTCGGACCGCTATTGGATGTTCACGGAACGTGGCGAGATTCTGATCGCCAAACTCTCGCCGCAAGGCTATGAAGAGATCGATCGGCAGAAAGTAATCGAACCAACGAACGTCGCCTTCGGCCGCGACGTTGTTTGGTGCATGCCCGCCTTTGCGAATCGGCGCATGTTTGTCCGTAATGATAAAGAATGTATCTGCGTTGATCTGGCAGCCCGATGAGTTACGAAAACACGGGGAAATCAAACCACGAATGGACACAGCGCAGCAAAGCCGCAACTAAAGAAAAAATAGCCGCAAAAAACACGAAAATCACAAAAATCATGGCACGCGAATTGGCGCGAATGAATCGGGAGGATGACAATCATTGACATCCACGTGATTCGCTGGCAATGCTATTCCTTTTCGTGCCTTTTTGTGTTTTTTGTGGCTACTGAAAATCTTTGCACCAAACAAAGATTTAGACCGTTAGTAACACAAATCGACACGAATCCTTCCTTTTGCGTGCATCTGGTCCGCTGAAATTAAAAATCCGATTCGTGTGATTTTGTGTCCATTCGTGGTTCTCTCTGAATTGCGAAAGCGAGCTAACGACCCTCGTTTTGGGCCTCAAGTCGAGCGCGTGCTGAGTCGACAAGCTGTTGCACTTTGGTACGCGCTAGTTCGATCACTTCCACGGGCGTAAGATCTGTCGTATCGAGCGGATCGCCGACCTCAATGGCCACAGGCAACTTGGATAAGCAGGCAACCCGTTTGGCATGGTCTGCAAATGTTTCATGGTGGTAGTAAGCCGCCCCGTCGCCATAGGCAATGCCCATCGGTACGATTTCCGCTCCTGCTCGACGGGCTGCGTTGAACGCACCAGGGCGAAACTCGCGAACTTCGTCGCCTGGAAACGAGGTCCCCTCGGGAAACATCACGACCCCTTCCCCTGCTTTGAGCGCACTGTCAACGGCTCTCAGCACCGATGCGCCGCTACGACGTGAATCCCGGTCGACAAACAGTGTGCCAACGCGCTTGGCACTCCACCCCAACAGCGGCCAGCTCGCCAGATCGTGACGACTGATGGCATGGGCCTCGGCCACCGAAAGAACGATCGGAATATCCAAGCTCGACCGGTGGTTCATCACAAAGACCCGGCCCGCCTCGCCATCGCCAGCACAACTGGGATAGAGATTGCCATCTTCTACGTATGGGCCGTGAGCCGCTATCTGTACTTTGTAAATCCAAAGATTCAATCGAGCCCAACGCGGGACCCATTGGTTGATCATTTCGCTGCGGCGCGATTTTCCGCGCAGCAGAGCTTCCGATTCAAAACAAAACCATACCCCCGCCGTTGTGATGACAAATGCTGACGTCCGAAGCATGATTCGCAATAGATTAGTGAGACGCATACGGATCAATATCGCGGATTGGTGCGAATGGGACAACGCCTGGCGACGTGACCATCCGCAATTTCAGCCCCCGGCTTTGCCGGGGGGTCGCGAAACAATCCATGCTACTACCAAGCTAACCGCATTTCCTCGAAGGGCATTTTGCCGAAGGCAACGTTTTCCCGAGGGCAACCCCCCCGGTAAAGCCGGGGGCTGAAATGCGGCTTTTCGTCTTCAAAGTCTGTGATAGCCAGTGATTAGTTAGAAACGTCGGGTCGCTCCGAAGAAAGCACCTTGCAACACGAGGCTGCCGTCGGTATCGATGTCGGCAATCTCGGGGATGTCGACGATGAACTGTGGCATTTGATTGTCGGTGAGCCCCACATTCGTGAGGATGACAACACGGTAACCACCAAAGAGAGTCCAAAGAGGCGATGCCTGATATTCCAGCCCGATGTTGGCTTCTGTCAGGAAAGAAACAACATCGGTGCTCGATTCTACGGGATAGCTGCCGCTGACGCCGCTGAAAGCCGAGGGCATGGCGGCCGTGCCATCTCCGCGGCGCAGATCGAAGCGATGACTGATGTGGTTGTTGTAGACGCCGAATTTCGGAGTGACAAAGAACTTCGTTCGGGAACCAACTTGGCGTTGAAATATGCAGCCGATCTGTGCGCCAACCAAATCGTTTTTCGTCGTGTCGTCCAGATAGACCTCGTCGAGCCCGCCGTTGCCACCCCAGGTGCCTCCCTGGTCGAGCGTGTCAAACGACAAATCCTCGTCGAATTTGAAATACCGCACACCGACCAACATTCGGTGCGACCAAGGGCTGCAGCCGGCGGTCGCCGACTTGCCTTCGATCAGGTTCATCTCGACGTTGTGCAACTCGTTGGAGCGATAGAGCCGGTGCTCTGCGGCGCTATCGAAATAGCTCACCACGGGATCGCCCACGGCAAATTCAAGGTCGTTGAATTGCAGCGGCGAGCTGACACCGTTGGCGTGGGTTTGGCTAGAATTGGCTTCGAAATTGTTGAGTGACCAATACCCAAATTCCAGCGCCCAACGGTCACAAGCAAAGAAACGGCCTAGCCGCAGGTCGGCTCCGCCTTCCCAATCGGGATTAACGGCTTGCGTGTTCATCAGTTGATTGGAATTGTTGTTGTTTTCATAGGTGGTCCAAACTCGGCTCGGTTTGTCGCGCTCCATGTAAAGCCCTGCTGCCGAGGCGTACCAATTAGCGCGTGGTCGGGGTTGATAGCATTGTGTCTGGGCGCACTGCCCATTTCCACAACCATAGCTCGGGCAACCTGTGGCATTGAAAGCAGGAGAATAGGGCGTAAACAGTTCACCACTGGTAGCCGCACCAGCATTCGGCCCTGCTTCATTCGGTGGGGTTGCCTGGAGAGCTACATGTGGGTTTGCCTGGAAAGCAACATACGGTGCCGTTGGCGGCTGAGAATACGTTGCCCCAGGAGGAGTATTTCTCTGATTGCCATCATTCCAATTAGACATCGCCTCAAGCGGGGCGGATCCAACCGAAGCGATGCGCGCTGGGTAGTAGTGCTGGGCGTTCGTATTGCCGGGTGCTATCAGTACGGCAAAGATGCAAAACGATAGAATGCGGAAATAATGTTGCGGCACCATCCTTGGTTCCTTTCAAGAAAGAAATGTCGACAATCCTTGCGGTAGGGGCATGAAATATACGCCAGAAAGATCCCGAAGTTCGAGCCTTTAGAGCCGCCCTCAGCAATTGCATCGGCCAATGATGAGGTTCGGTTGCCGATTATATCGAGAAGGCAGAAGACTTTGCTGAATCGGAATAACCGGTCGCCAGATACCCCAGCACGGTGGAGCCGCAACCAAGAAAATAGGGTTCTTCAGGAATTTTAATGGGCAGATCGCAGCGAGCAAACCGTGGATTGTCCCGTAGGGACGTTTGGAAATAGCCCAGCGATTTATCGCTGGGTTGCCAAGGGACAGCATTTCCTAGTCCCGTAGGGACGACTGAATCGCAACAAAAGATGCAATCAAGCTTGGAACCATGAGGCAAACTTTCAGCCGTCCCGACGGGACTACCCGACTCACCTCTTCCCATACCCAGCGATAAATCGCTGGGCTATTTTCGGATGTCCCTATGGGACACAGTGTTCCGACTCACAAGTTTGCAAAATCTAGCCATTAAAATTCCTGAAACCATTAAAACAGAGACACATGCTTCTTTTCCTTTTTATCGACTCACACCGGGCGTGCAAATTCTTCCAACGGTCCGATCGTGATCGTCGTTGAGCGTGTGAGTGGATACTGGGCCAGCACGGCATGGATTTGGTCGAGCGTGACCGCATCGACTTCGGACAAGTCGTCGCTCACGCTACGATATTCACGACGTTGCATCCAATTACCGCCGACATTGAACAGCCGGCTGCGCGGTCGCTCGCTACTCAAAACCACGCGTGCTTTTATCTTGCTTTTGGCTTGACGCAGTTCCTCGTCGGTAAAACCATCGGCTTCGGCCTGCTGCAAAATCTTCGTGAGTCGAGCGAAATTGTCAGCAGCCTGCTCGGGCGAGCAACTGATCCATGTGTAAAACATGCCGGCGCCCAAATACTCGTAGTGCCCAATGCTCGCGCTCTCGGCCAGGCCCGGATCGACCAATTCCCAATAGGTGCGGCTGCCGGAATCGTCGCCAAGAATCGTCGCCAGCAACTTGGCGGCGTAGCGGGACTCATCTTCCGAGGCAGGGGCGTCGGCCAGTTGCAGGAAGTATTGCTGGGTGGCCGACGGGCGATGGACAGACTGAAAGGCGGTTTCTGTTTGAGCTGGTGGCACGTCGCGCTGGGCAGGTTGCGAGGCCCAATCACCACAGCGTGAGGCTACCTGATCGACTAAGGCGTCGAAATCAACGCGACCCGCAGCCGCTACAAATACGTTGGCTGGGTTGTAACGCGACTCGAAGTAAGTGCGCATCTGCTCGACGCCCAAGTCGCCGACCGTTTCGGCAGTGCCCAACACACTCCGAGCCAGCGGATGCTCGCCGTAGTGGAGTTCTTTGATTTTGTCATCCATGCCAAAGGGTGGCTGATCCGCATACATCTGAATCTCTTCAAGAATCACCTTTTTTTCCATCTCGAAGTCGGCCTCGCGCAAGCTCGGTCGCATGATGTCGGCCAGTAGGTCCACGCTTTGCTCTTGATACTCGGGCAGCACGGCTGCGTAGTAGACGGTATTTTCCTCGCTGGTAAACGCGTTGTAATGGGCGCCAATTTCGTCGAACTCTCGGTTTACATCGTCCGCCGAACGGCGTGGGGTTCCTTTGAAAACCATGTGTTCGAGAAAATGACTCACGCCGGCAATTTCATCGGTTTCGTCCCGCGCACCGGTACGGACAAAAAAACCGAGCCCCATGGAATAGGCGGCATCGTTGCACTCGGCGACGATTTCCAAACCGTTGTCGAGCGTTTTACTATGAAACTGCACCGGGTAGCTCCAAGGGTTGAGGGCCAAGCGTGGCAAATGTAAAATCTCGCGGCGGGTGGTCTGCAAGATAGCCGTTGATCGAGTCGCTTGTCAGATCATCGACCAACTGGCCCACTTCTTCCAAGGAGCGTGCCCGACCAAGGTGATACCAATCGCGGGCAATCGATCCGCTTCGGGAGCTAGTCGATTCCTGCTGCATAATCAGCCCGCTTTTGATGCGTGCCTTGAGCCGATCAAGTTCCTTTTGCTGGATGCCAGCACCCAATCGCTTCAGTTCGTGGAACGTCACGTCGAGCGTTTCCTGAGCTCTCTCGGTCGAGGTGCCAGCGTAGCAAAAGACGCGGGCTCGTTCCAACTGCGTTTGCAACGAAGCACTCACGGTATAACAGAGGCCACGCTTTTCTCGGACTTCGGTAAAGAGTCGAGAGCTCATGCCGCTGCTCAAAACGCCAACCGCCGCCCAAGCTTGCAGGTAATCGTCATGCCGGTAAGGCACGGTAGGAAATGCGATGCCCAGATGGCATTGGTTCGATTCATGAGTGATATGGGGCGACGTGTCGGGCGTGTTTGATTCCGTTGGAGGTGAGACATCGATCGCAGGCCAATCGCCCAGCAGCGCCTCGACATGTTCGACGAGTGGCTGCCACTGGAACCGACCGGCAACGCCCAAGATTGCGCCGTTGGGGCGAAAACGGGTTGACCAATGCTTGTGGACGTCGGTGTGTGTGCTGGCGGCGATGCCTTCGTGATTGCCGCAACTGCTGCGACCCCACGGTTCGGGATAAGCCCGACGGTGAAGTTCAACCATCAGCTTCTGAGCCGGCTCATCCTCCACCGCACGTAGCTCATGAAAGCAAACCTGCCGGGCCGCTTCGAGTTGCTTCTCGGGCAGCCGCGGCTGGCGAAGGATGTCGGCATAGATATCGAGCGTGTCGTGCAAATTATCCGCCAACGTTGCAGCGCTGAAACTGGTCAGCGATCCGCCAACCGACTCGCCCCGTTCGACGCCGAGGATTTCTAAGTCGTTAATCAGCGATCGGCTGTCACGTGCGCCAGCACCACGTAGCACCATGTCGCAAAGCACACCAGACAGCCCCTGTCGGTCGTTCGGTTCGGCGCTAGTCCCGCTGGGAATCAGCAAAGTAAAGGCGGCAGACTGGACAGAATCGGTCGATTCGCCGACAAGCACCATGCCGTTGGACATTTTGTGTGAAAGGATTGTCCGCTGCTGAACCTGAGAAGAAGGCATGTGTGAGTGATGGATGATGAGTAATGAGTGATGTATTCAATAACGCGTTAGCGTCGTCGACCACGACGAATTGAAATACCCACGCTAGCCTACCGAGCTTACAGGCAGTAGGCAAGCTCAACCGCCTTGTAGAGTGTGCGGATCGTACGGAAACCTTGACGCTGATAAAGATTGACCGCTCCGCAATTTTCGGCGGTTACTTCCAGACGCGCTCGCTTGAGCCCCAATTGCTGAAGGCTATGCAGCGAGGCGGTCAGCAAGGAGGTTCCGAGCCCCCGACCGCGATGGAGCGGTGTGACGCCAAGGTTTTGAATTCCACCACGTCCTCGTTGCGTATGAATGGCTTGGATCGTTCCGCAAAATTCTGTCTTGTTCGGACCGGCTCCAATGTACTGGGCCAGCCAGGTTGCTTCGGGCAGAAAGCCATCCTTAGCCTGAATTTCGTCCATCAATTCTCGGCAGCTTTCGAAGTCACCCAAGCAGGGGAATACCGTGGCATCGACTTCCTCGCGGAAGCTGTAGTATTTGACCTCCGCATGATCTTCCAGCAGCCAAGAATCCCAACCGACCAGGCGATAGTCCAGCGGCAACGCGATCGCCGGCGCGGGCCATCGACGCAAATCGAGATCCATGCGATATCGCTTGAAGTATCTGAGATTCTTCGTTTGCATGGGAAGGCATCCGGCGATGGGATTCTAGCCCCTTGTGCCAATTGAAGTTGTGGTTTGGTTCCTTAGCCGTTGGGCTTGTCCCGGCGCGCGAATGCAGCACCGGGACAAGCCCGGCGGCTAACCGCTCGCTCCCCGTAAGGATACCACAAAGGGCGGAATCGGCAAAAAAACACGGAAACCTTCCATATCGCTTGCGCGATCTAATTCCAATTCACGGCTGAAACACTGCGGCCTCCCAATTGTGGCAACCGATAAAAATAGAACGAGGCCGGTGGCTCTCTGCCCGCAAATTGCTCTCTCACCCTCGGATTGCCCTGAATTCCAGTAGCCCGACCCTTTTTCCGCACATTCGGATTGGCCCTTTGTTGCAGCTCATTTGTCTGGGGGCAAGCCTCTTTTTGACTGCCAAGCCGTGTCTAGCCGACCCATCGATGTTATTCCGCTGGGGGTATGGCGATGGCGGGGAGGGGGTGCGGACTTGAACGAGCCGCTGGTCACCGATCGGCCCGATTTTACCGAGTCGCCCTCGGTCGTTGGATTGGGCGTCACCCAACTCGAAGCAGGTTACACCTACACCTACACCTACGACAGCACGACAACCGGCAGCACCAAATCGCATTCCCTCCCGGAAACATTGCTCCGCACCGGCATCTTGGCCGATTGGCTTGAATTGCGCATAGGTTGGAATTATGCCGAGGAAACCGTGACCCTGTTTGGCACGAGTCGAACCTTGGCTACCGGTAGCGAAGATTTGCACTTGGGGCTGAAGTTTGCGCTCACGGGTCAGGAAGGCCTGTTGCCTGAGATGGGGATCATCGCTCAGATGGACGTTCCTTCAGGCTCGACCGTTTTCAGCGCCGGCGAAACGCTTTCCGGCGTGAACTGGATCTACGGCTGGGTGTCGCAGTATGCAGAAAGCCGCGGTTAGGGTAATCTCCGCGACCGTCGTACTTCTACAGTAACTTTGCCTGCTCGCAAACAGAACAATTTTTTGGAAATCCTCTTTTAGGGCTAGGATTTCAGCAAAAATAGGCGTAAATTACTGAGACTGCGTCTCAGGAAAAATGCTATTTCCTTCGTTTCTCTGCGTTGGATCAACATGCCATTGGAAGTTGCGCTTTTGTTCGTTAGCCGTCGGGCTAGTCCCGGCGCGTGGGGGCGGCATGGGGGCCCAACGCTGGGACAAGCCCAGCGGCTAACAGTTCCACCAACATGCTCAATTGGTCTAGTGTACACGTTCGCAAAGGAATTTCTCGTATGTGTCGTCGGATTCAAAAGTCGCTGCTTGCTTGTCTATTGCTTTTGATCCACATTGCATTGACCGGATGCAACAAAATCGAATCGAACCATCCGCATTCGAATCCGGATATAAGAGATAGGCACTACCTCGGTGAATACCCCATACGCGCCGTTTGCACAACGGGACAAGTTGGCGAGATGATTGCCCGAATCGGTGGCGACACGATTCATGTCGATTGCCTGATGGGCCCAGGCGTCGATCCGCATTTGTATAAGCCGATCGCCTCGGATGTCCAAAAGTTGCGGAATGCCGACATCATCTTTTACAATGGCTTGCATCTGGAAGGTCGCATGGCCGCCTTGTTTGAAAAGATGTCCAAAAACAAACCGACGTTCGCCGTCACAGCGGGTCTGGTGTCGCGAAACGATCCTAAGTTACGCAAGCCGTTGGAGTTTGCCGGGATGTATGACCCCCATGTGTGGCATGATGTCAACCTATGGGCAACCTGCGTGCAAGACATGGCAGCGGAACTGCAGAAATTCGACCCAAGACACGAGGAGCAATACAATCAAAACGTTGCAGAGTACCTTGCCGAGTTCGATGACTTAAACGAATTCTGTGAAAAACAGATCGCGGCGATTCCCGAAGAGCGTCGCGTGCTGATCACTGCCCATGATGCGTTTGGCTATTTTGGCAAAGCGTATGGGCTAGAAGTCTTCGGATTGAAGGGAATCAGTACCGATACGGAAAAAGACCTGTCGCACCAGGAAGAAATTCAGCGAATGATTATCGAACGGAAGATTCCTGCCGTATTTATCGAGTCGGCCGTGAATAAAAGGACGATTGAGGCCTTGGTCGAACCGTGTCGTGCAGCAGGGTTCGATCTGAAGATCGGTGGCGAGTTGTTTGCCGACGCCATGGGGGAAGCAGGAACTGAAGAGAGTATCTATAATGGGATGATTCGGCATAATGTACGAACGATTGTTGAAGCGCTGTCGAAGGGAAATGACCAATGACGCTCGCGCCTCGCGTCTAACAACTCGCAACTCTCCCGTCCATGTCCATCGCATTCGAAATCCACGACATGACTGTCGCTTACCACCGCCGACCGGTGCTGTGGGATATCGATTTTACTATTCCTGAGGGGAAACTGGTCGGGATCGTGGGGCCGAACGGTGCCGGAAAAACGACGCTGATCAAGGCGTCGCTCGGGTTGGTTCCGCTGGCGAGCGGCAAGGTAGAAATCTATGGCAAGCCGTATGGGGAGCAGCGCCGGATGGTTGGCTATGTGCCGCAACGCGAATCGGTCGACTGGGATTTTCCCGTGACGGTCCGCGACGTAGTGCTGATGGGCACCTACGGCCAGTTAGGCTGGTTTCGCCGTCCGGGAAAAAAGCAGCGGGCCATTGCGGACGACTCTTTGGAACATGTCGGCATGTTGCCGATGGCCAAGCGACAGATTCGCCAGCTTTCCGGCGGGCAGCAGCAACGTGTGTTTCTAGCCCGAGCACTTGCCCAGAAGGCGCAAATCTATTTCCTGGATGAACCATTTTCCGGCGTCGACGCGGCAACCGAAGCGGCGATCATTGCCTTGCTGCAAACATTACGCAACGAGGGCAAAACGGTACTCGTCGTGCATCATGATTTGCAAACCGTCCGCGACTACTTCGATCATGTGATTCTACTAAACATGCGTCTGGTCGCTTGCGGTTCGGTAGAATCAACATTTACCAACGAAAACCTGCATAAAACCTACGGCGGGCGACTCACCATCCTCGATGAGGCAGCCGAGGCAATGCGCAAACGCGAGCCGAGGGGGGGATGAGGGATGAATGATGAGGGATGAATGATGAATGCCAACCCCCAACCACCAACCACCACCATGCTCATCCTAACCTTCAGCCAAAAAGTGATGCTCGGTACCGCGCTGTTGGGCGGCATCTCGGGCGTTGTGGGCAGCTTCGCGGTGCTGCGCGGCCGATCGCTTGTGGGCGATATGCTTGCCCATGCGGCACTGCCGGGCGTGGCACTGGCGTTTCTGCTGACCGGTAGCCGCGATATGCTCGGTTTGTCATGCGGTGCGCTGGCCAGCGGACTCGTGGCGGTTGGGCTGATGACGCTCATCGTGCGATGGACTCGCACCAAGGAAGACGCCGCGATTGGCATTGTGCTGAGCACGTTTTTTGGTGCGGGCATCGTCCTGCTGTCCATTATCCAAAAATCCGCGGTTGGTGGGAACAAGGCAGGGCTCAATTCCTATTTGTTTGGCGAGCCGGGTAACATGCTGACCGAAGATTTGGTGCTGCTGACGTTGGTTGCTCTTGGCATTTTGCTGCTGGTGGGTTTGCTGTTTAAGGAATTCAAAATCGTTTGCTTCGATGGCGGATTTGCCCGTTCGCAAGGCTGGCCAACCGCCCGACTCGATTTGCTAATGATGGCGGCGCTGACCGTGGTGACCATCGTGGGCCTACCGATTGTCGGCGTGATTTTAATGGCGGCAATGATCATCCTTCCCGCGACGACCGCCCGGCTTTGGACCCATCGGTTGCACTGGATGTTGCTGTTGGCATGGGGCTTCGGCGCGGGGTCAGGTGCGGCAGGCATCTACTTCGGCCGGGGCTTGCCCGCGGGCCCGGCGATTGTGCTCACCGCGACAGCAATCTTTGTCATTTCGTTACTCGCTGCTCCACAAAAAGGAATGGTTGCCCGGGCAATCGCCGAGCTGCGACTCCGCTCTCGCATTGCCCGTGAGCATTTGCTGCGCTCACTTTATGAATTGCAAGAACCCCAATTGCGAGAGTCCCAGCTACCAGAGCTTACCCCGATCAGCGTCGACCAGATTCGACAACATCGCTACTGGCGTCCCCGAGCGCTCGACCGGCTGCTGCGATGGGCTGAGGACGCCAGCTTGGTCGAGCAAACGGGCCCGACGATCAAGCTCACGCCGCTAGGATTTCGCCGTGCGGCAGAACTTACCAAAGCACACCGCTTGTGGGAAATGTATCTGATGCAACATGCGGGCATCGCCCCGGATCATGTCGATCGGGACGCCGACGATGTGGAGCACTTGCTGTCCGAGCCGCTACTGCTGGAACTGGAGAACAAGCTAGCCGCCGAAGGGCGACTCCCGGTAACAACGGCCCCGATGCCCCAGTCGCCGCATGAATTACTTCAAAAGAAGAACCACGAATGAACACGAATCGACACGAATGAGGAAATATTAGATCGTCTGTTTTTTACAAATCAGCCTCTTTTATGCAAAAGTTAGCCCTCGGCGCAAGCCGTGGGTTTAGCGGGGGTAAAAAGAAAGCACCACATCCTGTAAACCCCACGGCTTGCGCCGGGGGCTACCAGTCATCAATTCTCTAGCCATAGCCATGATTCTTGCAGCATTCCAACCGGAGCTTCTTCCACTAGCCAACGCGTTTCTCAACGCCGACGGCGTCTGGATCATGCTGACCGGCGCAGTCACCAACGTCGCCTGTGCGTTGGTGGGTTGTTTTTTAGTGCTGCGGCGGATGAGTATGATGGGTGATGCATTGTCCCATGCGGTATTGCCCGGCTTGGTCGTTGCGTTTCTGTTTACCGGCTCGACCAGTATTTTTCCACTATTTCTCGGAGCCGTGGCGGTGGGGCTGCTGACTACCTTTCTCACGCAGACCTTGCACCAATACGCCGGAGTGCCGAGCGACGCCAGCATGGGCATTGTCTTCACGTCGCTCTTTGCCTTGGGCGTGGTGATGATCAAAAAGTTTATCTCCGGCGCTCATTTCGATATCGCCTGTGTGTACGCAGGTTCGCTGGAGTTGACGCCCTTTGCCGACCCGCTATTCGGGCTGCCACGTCCACTCGCCACGACAGCCATAGTGCTGATGGTCAATCTGGTTGTTCTCGCTCTGTTGTGGAAAGAACTAAAGCTCAGCTCGTTCGATGCCGGGCTGGCAACCACGATGGGATTTTCCTCCACGGCAATGCATTATCTGCTGATGGTACTAGTGGCGGTAACGGCCGTTGCGTCGTTCGAGGCGGTCGGAGCGATTCTTGTCGTGGCAATGCTCATTGTCCCTGCCGCGACCGCACATCTCTTGACCGATCGGCTGGTAAGCATGTTGGTTGTTTCCTCCGGCGTGGCAATTCTATCGGCCGTGCTGGGCTATGGGTTTGCCCTCTGGTGGGATACGAACATCGCCGGGATGATGGCCGTCGCCGCCGGTGCCCTGTATGGCATTGCGATGATGTTTTCCCCCCGTTATGGAATCCTCGTTACGATGCTTCGTAATGTGCAAATGTCGCTCAGAGTGCTTCGAGAGGATTTGCTCTCGATGCTTTATCGTGTCGAAGAATTGGGAGCAGAAGCAGAGCTTTCGCCAGCGAATGCGCGCGAGGCCGTGGGGGGAGGAATGCTCGCCCGCTGGGGATTGGCCGGCCTGGTCCGTCAGCGGCACGTGAACCAGGCAGACAGCATGTTACGGCTCACCGACCAGGGTCGTGATATTGCCAAGAAGCTCGTTCGGTCCCATCGCTTGTGGGAAGCATTCCTGGTCAAGCACTTGGGACTGTCGCTCGACCATGTTCACGAGCCGGCTCACCGCGTCGAGCATTACATCGATGAGCAGATGCGTGAGGAGATAGCCGGCGAACTGGATACCACGAGGCAAGATCCCCATGGACGCGAGATTCCCGAGTGAGCATGTAAAAAGCCCAGGGGTTGCAACCCCTGGGCTTAATCTGATTCATTAAATGCTGCCAGTCCTACCGAGGAAAATACCGCTCAACCACAGCGTTAAAATCGTCTGGGGTATTTACTTTGGCCGCATGCTGACGAAAGTCACGAGCCCCGCGACGCCCCTGGGCATAGCAGCAAGCATACTTCCGCATCAGCACCGTTCCTTTTTCGGCGCCAAAGCGCCCGCAAACCAGTTCGTAATGATGCAGCAGTAGTCGCCGCTGCTCTTCCAGTGAAGGATCCGCGGGAATTGGCTTGCCGCTTAGCGCCGCGGCCGCTTGCTGAAAAAGCCATGGCCTGCCCAACGACGCCCGGGCAATCATCACCCCGTCGATATCATAGCGGCGAAAGGCGTCGACCACTTTTTGCGGCGAGTCGAGATCGCCGTTGCCGACCAGCGGGATGTGGCGCAGATGCGGTTTGATCGCCGCGATCTGATCCCAATCGGCGCTGCCGCGAAACATGTCGGCGGCCGTACGGCCATGCACGGTGAGCGCTGCCGCCCCGGAATCTTCTACCACCTGGGCGACGTCGATCGCATTGATTTGGTCTTGCGTGCATCCAAGGCGAATCTTGGCGGTGACCGGCGTCGGTGCGCAAGCTGCGACCACCTGCTCGATGATCGTTCCCATCCGCTCGGGATGCCGCAGCAAATACGATCCGCTGCCGGCACGCTCAGTAACTTTCCGTACGGGGCAACCGAAGTTGATGTCGACCACGCTTACTCGATATTGATGGGCCAGGCGAGCACCAACCTGGGCAAGTGCCGATGGGTCGTTATCCCAAATCTGCACCGCCAATGGCCGCGGTTCGTCTTGAACCCCCCACAATCGGTCGGGATGCTCGGCCTGCTGCTGGTCAAGCCAGACAAAACCCCGGGCGTTGACCATTTCGGTCGCCAACAAACCGACACCGCCAAATTCGCGCACAATCTGGCGAAAGGCAAAGTTCGTAAAACCAGCCATGGGCGCTTGCAGAATCGGTGGATCAATCTCCAGCGGGCCAATGCGAAAAGGGCCTGCAAGCGGTAGTGTGGCTGTTGCGATGGGCATGGTATGCATTCATTCGTTACCCGCCGGACTTGTTCCGGCGCTGAGCCAACGCGTCGGAGCAAGTCCGACGGCTAACCGTGCGAACAAAAAACAGAGGCGAATTCGGGGTGCGCATGAAATTCACTCCAACTCTTCCAGCCAGAGCCGAAGTTCGTTTTCATATTCGCTCGCCAGATCGCCCATGACGAGCGTGCGCTGAAACGCCGCCAGCCCGTTCTTGCCGGTATTAGCCTCTTCGGCGCTGTCGTAGCGAAGCTGCGGGTCGGGAGCGATCAGTCGCTTGCAGATGGCCATCAGCAGATGACTATCGGTCACCTCCTCGGGCATGATGTTATCCAACCGCTGCGGCAAGGTCCATTTTGCTTCGAGTAACTCACCCAAAGTGTTGAGCCCGGCAAACAATCGTCGGCCGGACAATATTTCAATCAGCACGTATCCCAAACTGGCCAAATCAGCACGAGGTGAAATCTCGTTGCGGTCAAGCATTTCCGGAGCGGCGTACTGAGGCGTACAAGTTCGCTGCTCGGGCATGTCGTTTAGGTCCAGCGCCGAGCCGATGTCGACGATCTTCGCATTGCCGGTGCGCTTGACCATGATATTCGACGGTTTGAGATCGCCATGCACGATTTCCTCACGGTGAAGCGCCGCCAAGGCTGCCAGGCATTGGCGGATAATCGCGACGGCTATGCCCGGCTTGAGCCGTGGTCGGATCGGTCCTTCGGTGACAATCACGTTGGTGATATATTCCCAGCGAGTTTCGCTAACGCACTGCTCGACCTGAGCCAGCATCGCGGGCGTCAGCAACTGATCGAGGTCAAAGCCATCGACCCATTCCATTTCCATGATGCGGATACGATTGCGTTCGATGAAATTTTGCACATCAAGCAAGTTGTCGTGCTGGATGGTTGCCACGCGACAGGCGACCTTGCCGATCCGTTGCATGGCTAGGTCGTAGCTATGTTCGCTGGCGAACCGCTCGGGTGAAAATATTTTCAGAGCCACCGGCAAGGTAAAATCATCCGCCCCGCGTCGGTCGCTCAGATAAACCACCCCCTGACCACCATGACCTAACAGTCGACGAAAGCGCAAATGCTCGGTCCAACTCATACGCTGGTTATCAAGCAGGCGTTCGTAACGATCATACAGATCGGTGGGACAACGCTTGGTCGGCTCCCCGTCGAAATTAATGGTGCGTGTGCCCCACAGAAGGGTCGTCGATGGATTCATCATGGTCCTTTAGTTGCATTCGTTAGCACCGTCCGCCAGAACGGACTACCACCGTCATTATCTTTTGCGACAGGAACTTCGTCCAGATAGGAAAAACGGTCCGCTAGCTCATCTTCAGGTCTTAATTTTGGGATGAGCCGCCGGCGCTAGCCGCGGGCGGTGGGCGTAGCAGGTTGCTTCCACCGCCCGCGGCTAGCGCCGGCGGCTCACGGTTATCTGGTAAATCATAAATTAAGACACATCAAGCAGAGTAATGGATCGCCCCCGGCTGGGGGAAGCCAAGCTGCTTGTCGACCAGATTGATCAGCGGTTCGCCCGCCTGGTAGCGACGCAAATTATCGCAGAACAGTTGGGTCATGTCGTCCAGCCGGCTTGCCCGTTGGCCGCCAACATGAGGGGTGATGATCACGTTGGGTAAATCCCACAAGGGGCTGCCGGCCGGCAAAGGTTCTTCCTCGGTGACGTCCATCGCCGCCCCCCAGAGATGCCCCAAGGCAAGCACCTCGGCCAAATCGCGCTCGATTACCAGTGGCCCTCGGGCAACATTCACTAGCACCGCATCGGCCGGTAGCAACCGCAGCCGTCGGGCGTCGATCATGCCGCGTGTGTGATCATTGAGCGGCGCACAGAGAATTAGCGCATCGACCCGTGGCAACATTTCATCTAGCCGATCGGCCGCTAGCAGTTCGTCGACATACGCCGGCTTGTTTTCCGGAAACCAATCGGTAGCCAGTATCGTGGTATCAAATGCCTTGAGCACCCGCGCTAACAGTCGGCCATTGCCCCCCATGCCGACAATGCCGATGCATGCGCCGTGCAAATCGCGGGTTGGTCGACGAATGAATTCATGGGCCTCTTGAGCACGGAAAAAGGTTGGCAAATTGCGAAGCATGCCGGCAAGCAGCGCGAGCGTATGGTCGGCCACCTGTTTGGCAAGCACGCCCGAGGCACTGGTGACCAGGACCTCCGATTCTACTACGCTGGGAACCAGACAATGGTCCATCCCTGCCGCGGAAGACTGGATCCACCGCAGCCGGCCCCGTCGGGCCACGTCGTCCCAAGGCACGGGCACTTTGGCATGGCCGCAGTAGATGTCCGCCTCGGGCAGTTCGTCCGCAATTCGCTCTTGCCCAGCATCGACCACCTCAGCACCAGGCCACGCTGCCTCGATCTGAGTCACATGCCGCGATTTCAGCGGATAACAGAGGACTATTCGCAAGGGTTTATTTTTCTGTTCTTCAGTGATTTTAGTGGCTAGATTTTCCGAGCTTGTGAACCGGAACACCGTGTCCCGTAGGGACATTTGAAAATAGCCCAGCGATTTATCGCTGGGTAAGCGGTGAGGATAAGTTGGGTAGTCCCGTAGGGACGGCTGAATAGTTGTTTCATGGCTTCAGCTTGGTTTGCATCTTTTGTCGCGATTCAGCCGTCCCTACGGGACTAGAGAAAACCTGTACCTTGGAAACCCAGCGATAAATCGCTGGGCTATTTTCAAACGTCCCTACGGGACAAAAACTGTTTGTTCGCCGCAATCTGCCCACTAAAATTTCTGAAGAACCTGTTTTTCTATTTTTGATCGGTGGCAAGAGCATAGGGGAAGCACTAGTGAGTCGCTTTCCCTTGCTGTAGAATAACGTGCAGGCATGGCCGAGGGAACGGGCATGAGACAAGCGACCCAGACGCTCCGAGCGTCTGGGTCGCTGAAGACGTTGAAATAGATAAAGATTAGTCTGGGGGAAGGTCAATCGCGTGAGTCCATCAGAGCCCAAAACCAATCGAGCCTGGAAAATTGTTGCCGCCTTGGTGCTGCTGCGCCTGGTAGTGGGTTGGCATTTTTTCCGTGAAGGGACGAAAAAACTAGTTTACGACCAGGGGCGGAATGAGTGGCAGCTCGATTTTTCCGCCGAAGGTTTTTTCAGTCAGGCCAAAGGACCGCTGGCGGGATTGATCAAGGGCCAGCTACCGGGAATGCACCATTGGCAATCGCTCCTGGCCGTGCCCAGGCAGGCTTTGCCGTTTAGCCAGGAGGCCGACTACGAGCGGGCCGATTGGCTCGGCAAATACAATCAGACCCGTGCTGCCGCAGCAAAAGCCAAGGAACCTGTGCCAATCGAGTTCCCCCCCTTTGCACCCTATCACGACTGGGCGACTCGAATCGTCGATGATTGGCAAGCGAAACTCAAGACGTTTACCGATTTGAAAGGCTTGACCAAAGAACAACGAAAACAGGCTGCCGATCGGTTTCAAATTCGTCATCAACAGTTGGCCGATTATCTGGTGGACGAATTCGAGGCGATCGAAGATTACCAGCACGATCTCTGGCGGCTCGAGCAGAAGGAGTCTCAAGCCGGCGCAACCGACATTCCATTCCGCCAGGAGCGTATCCAAAAAAAGCAAGCCGAGACGGCCCGATTGCCCAACCAGTGGGTCGCTACGGTTCGCCGTTTTGAGCAAGGGCTGTCGGACGACTTGCGAGGCATCGCAACGGGCGGCGATTCCTCGTTGCCGGCGGCGGCCGAGTCGGCGCTAACCAGCCCCAAAGAAAAGCGGATGCATTGCCTTAGCCTTGCGGTGACCTACACGGTGACAGGCGTCGGCGTCTGTCTGTTGCTAGGATTTTTCACGCGTCTCGCCTCGGTCGTCGGGGCCTTGTTCCTGTTCTCCGTGATTGCGACCCAGCCACCCTGGATCGCCGATGCCGCTCCGACGATGTTCCAAACCGTCGAGTTGGCAGCCCTACTGCTGCTAGCCGCCACCGCCGCAGGTCGCTACGCCGGCCTCGATTTTTTCACCCATGCCTGTTGGCAAAAATGCTGCGGTACGAAGAAAGCCTAAGCGTTACCAAACCATAAATTTATTGAACCACAAATTGACACGAATTTAATCCTACAGTGCAGAGTCAATTAACCACAAAGGCACAAAGAGCACGAAGAAAGACAAGAGAAAGTTGCAAACTGCAAGAAAGCATTATCCACCAGTAATTTTCTGGCTGCTAAAATAGTTTGTTAGATAAATTTGAGATGTTTATGCTTTGTAGTATTTCTTCGTGTCCTTCGTGCCTTCGTGGTTCAACCTTGCGAGATGGTATTGATCAACCACTTTTTTCGGTGGCGTTTGAACTCTTCGCATCATTCGTGTGTGTTTGTGTTCATTCGTGGTTCTCACACAAAAACCTGATCCCTCAAATTCACCTAGAATTATGAATCTAAAACCTGAAGAAATTGAAGTTGGCAAACAAAACTTTCTCGAAGCGGTCGGCACCACCCGCCGCGACTTCCTGAAAGGGACCGTGCTCGGCGGGGCGGCGACCGGTGCGAGCCTCGGGGCTATGTATTTTGGCTACGGCGCCAAGGTCGAGCGCCCGTTGCGCGTTGGCATCATTGGCACGGGCGACGAAGGGGGCGTGCTGATTGGGGCGCTCAACCCCAATTACATCGAGGTGGTCGCCATTGCCGACATTCGTCCCTACAACGTCCACCGTGCGTTTCACGGCGATTGGTCGAGCGACGGCACCAAAAAAGCTCGGCCGGGGCTGATGGATGTCTACGGCTGGAATTCTGAAGATGCCGCTCGAAAGCATGTGAAAGTCTATGGCGAAGGATACTACGACGGCGAATCCTTCGCCGGCAATCGCTATGAGGAATTACTCGATAATGAGGATGTCGAGGCGGTCATTATCGCCCTGCCGCTTTGGCTGCACGACATCGCCGCAATCCGCGCGATGCGCAAGGGCAAGCATGTGCTGACCGAAAAGCTCATGGCCCACAGCGTTTGGCAATGCAAAGAGATGTCGCGAGTCGCCGCGGCTCAGAAAGACCCCCAAGGCAATCCGATGATCCTCGCCACGGGACACCAACGACATTACAGCATTCTGTACGACAACGCGGTCGACCAAATTCGCCGCGGCCTGATCGGCGACATCCACCACATCCGCGCCCAATGGCACCGCAGCAATCTGCCCGGCAAGGATAGCTGGCAACCGCCGCTTCCTGAGCCGAGGGACTATTCGCTCCGCGATTTTGAACTGGCTCTCAATGCTGCCAAAAAGGAAGGGGGGAAAGCGGCCGATGCTGTGGTTGCGGCACATCCGATTTATTCCAAACTGCGGAGCTGGCGCGGAAAACTAAAATTAGCCCAAGGCGCTGCCATCGACACTTGGAAAGCTCGGGTGGAACAGGTCGAGATGCAACTGGCAGACATCGCCGTCGATGCGCCAAAATATGGCTATGAGGAAAAAACGCTCGAAGATGGCTCGGGCCGCAAGCGTACGCCGCTCGAAGAGTTGATCCGCTGGCGATTGTGGAATCGCACCGGCGGCGGGCTGATGGCCGAACTGGGAAGCCACCAGTTGGACGCGGCCAGCATCTTCATCAGTTCGCAACGCGTCGACGGGAAAAAGGTCCATCCGCTCAGCGTTATCGGCGTCAGTGGTCGCAGTATCTTTCCCGCGGATCGCGATGTCGACGACCATATCTACTGCTCATTCGAGTTCCCCGGCAAGGGGTACTTCAAGTCAGCCGACTCACATGACGTGGCCGATGCGAACAAAAAAATCGTCGTCAGCTATTCCTCGATCAATGGCAACGGCTACGGTGGCCATGGCGAGGTGGTATTGGGAACCAAAGGGACGCTCATCTTGCAACGGGAAAAAGAGGTGATGCTGTTCAAAGATTCCAACACAAGCACAAAAATCTCGGTGAAGGAAGGCAAAGAGGGCGCGCAGATGGACACCTACGAAACGGGCGGCGGCCCGGCCGCCTTGGCCCAAGCAGCCATGCCCGAAGATGTCAGCCGTGGCTACCAAGAAGAAATGGAACACTGGGCCTGGTGCATCCTCAATCCGGCCCCCGAGAATCAGCCCAAGTGCGGCCCGGCGGTTGCCATGGCCGATGCTGTCATCGCGCTGACGACGAACATTGCGATGAAAGAAAATCTCCGGATCGAGTTCAAGCCTGAGTGGTTCGACATTACCAGCGACGAAACGCCCGAGGGCAAGGCCCCCCGACCGTTGAGTGAGTTGGGTTAGAAGACACGTAGCGACCCACATCGCTGGACCGCACGATTCGCACCTTCTGTTAATGTCAAGCCTTCTCGCAGGACGATAGTGCGACTGTATGCTTGTGTTTCAGAGGCGATATTGACTGACCCCTGGTCGTAACCTACGATTTACATTGGGGTTGTGGACCATTACGTAGGCGTCTCGATGATTTTAGGTAAGACATTCATCTCGCTGCTAGCGGCTGTCCTGGTCGCTTGCCCATGCTTGCACATGGGATCGGGTTGCGCATGCCGATGCGAGAGTGGCGTCCAAGCAGCAGATCATCATCACGATGTTCATGGCTGCCAGCACGAATCGGCCCCAAATCATCAAAGCCCCGACCAACCATCTGGTGACCGGCCTTGTAACGATTGCCTTTGTGATGGAGCGGTCTTGGTGGCATCGGTAAGAGCCGATGCTCCCGCAACCGACAATCAACTCAACTTTCGTGCGTTTACTGCGGCGCTTGATAGTTCATTGCTGCGTCGTGAACTGCGGCAGTCCATCGAATCGACGTTCTTACACGGGTGTCATTTCCCACCCATTCTGTCGAGCAGTGCGCTCTGTGTGCTGCTTGAGTTGCGATTGCTCTAAATCGCCGTCTTCCTGTTCCTGGCATTACGCCTGTTTGACAAGCGAGTGCCATTGCGCTGTTGTGCCATCAACGACGATCGGTTGCAATGTCCACATTAGCCGGTGAACTTGTTTCGCCGCGATTGCCAGCCAAAAGAAGCCCCTATAACCGCCCGTTGAATGACAGAAATCGTAGGCCGGAACGAGCTACGCGAGTTCCGGCAAAGCATGAAACCGCAAGATTAAAGCAGTGCCGGAACTCGCATGGCTCGTTCCGGCCTACAAAATTGTATTTCAACGCACTGCTAGCTATCCAAGCTTGAAAAAGGATGCTGTTATGAGTCAAGTTCACCCATCATCCAAAACGCCATCGCTGGCATCCATTTTCAGGTTACTGCCGACGTTTGTCGTGTTGGTTGCGCTGGCCGGCATAGGTTTTTGGGGGCACCACACTGGTTGGAAAATCCCCAAGCTCTCCGAGCTAACGGGAAGTTCGGCTGCCTTAAATTCCAAATGGTGCGACGCCCACAACGTATTAGATGCCGAGTGCATTGAATGTCAAACGTCGCTACTGCCAGAGGTTGCCGACTACGGGTGGTGCTCGGAGCATGGTCTCGACCCTTGCCCGCTCTGCCATCCCGAAGTCATTCAGCTTGCCACGACGCCACAGATCCCAGACTCGGAGCTCGAGCGTGTCTCCATGGCACTGCGATTGCGTGCCCGTCCTGAAAACAATGCCGGATGCTCTTATAATGCCAAAAGGGTGCAATTCGCTTCGCTTGCGGCAATGCGAAAAGCGGGAATCGACGTGGAACCGGTCGAACGGCAGCGGATTGTCGAATCGATCGAAGCCAATGGCGAAATTACCTACAATCAAACGCGACTTGCACGCATCTCCTCGCGTGTGCAAGGCTCGGTCTGGCGCGTGGAGAAAAACGTAGGGGATTATGTCCACCGCGGCGATCTCCTGGCACTGATCGAAGCGGCCGATGTCGGACGTGCCAAGGCCGAGTTTCTCGATGCGCTGGCGAATGTCGGGTTTCAAGAGAAAACCGTGGCCCGATTGAAACCGCTGGCCGAGGAGCAAATCATTCCGGGCAGCCGCTTTCTGGAAGCCGAAACCGCGTTGCAGCAAGCACAAATCAAGCTTGGGCAATCGCAGCAGACGCTAGTGAATCTTGGATTCCGACTATCGGTCCAAGGCATCCGCGCTTTACCGGCAACCGAGCAAGCCGAGACCATGCAGTTTTTAGGATTGCCAGACGACATCCGCCAAGGGCTCGACGCCACCACCACCACGAGCAACTTATTGCCGATTATCGCACCGCAGGAAGGCGTGGTGATCCAACGCGAAGTAGTCGCGGGAGAGGTGGTCGGTACGCAGCAGGTCCTTTTTCAACTGGCGGATACGTCGCGGATGTGGCTGGTGTTCAATGTCGCGATGGAAGACGCCCGTTTCTTAAAGGTGGGGCAGCGCGTGCAGTTTCAACCCGACGGCAGTTCCGAGCAGGTTCAAGCCGAGCTTAATTGGATTAGCACCGATGTCGACCGGGAAACACGCACCATTGCCGTCCGAGCCGAACTGGAAAATCCCGACTCGCGTTACCGTAGCGAGACTTTCGGCTTGGGAAAAATAGTGCTGCGAGAAGATGCCGAGGCAATCGTCGTGCCGAGCGGCGCGGTGCAGTGGGACGGGAACTGCCATGTGGTATTTGTCCGCGACAAAGATTATTTCGACGAGTCAAAGCCAAAAATCTTTCATACTCGCTCAGTCCGGCCTGGAGTTAAACAAAACGGCTTCACGGAGATCTTCGCCGGCGTCTGGCCCGGCGAGGTGGTTGTCACCAGCGGCAGTAGCGTCTTGCGATCCCAAATCCTCAAGAGCAATCTCGGCGTAGGCTGCACCTGCGGCCACTAATCCGCTTACGGCTTAGCGCTAAGCCGCAAGCGGCAACCTCAAAACCAACCATCCATGCTAAATTGGATTATCGACACCTCGCTGAACCACCGCCTCGCGGTGATTGTCGCCTTTTTGGTATTGGCGGCCGTGGGTGCTGTATCGCTACAGTTTCTCGATATCGATGCCTTCCCCGATACGACGCCGGTTCAAGTCCAGATCAACACTACCGCTTCGTCATTAGCCCCCGAGGAAGTCGAGCAGCAGATCACCTTCCCCATCGAGCAGGCAATTAGCGGACTTCCCGGCCTGGAGCAGGTCCGTTCGATCTCGAAGTTTGGTTTCTCACAGCTTACCGTGGTTTTTGAGGATGGAACCGACATCTATTTCGTGCGTCAATTGATCAACGAGCGATTGGGCACGGTAGAGCTACCCGTCGGTATCCAACGACCAGAGATGGGGCCCGTCTCGACCGGTCTTGGCGAAGTGCTTCATTACGTGCTGTCTTACGATGGCTACGATTTATCTTCTGTCTCACAAGCCGAGCGTGCCGCCAAGCTGGCTGAACTGCGCACGCTGCACGACTGGGTCGTAAAACCCCAACTCCGTACGGTGAGCGGTGTCGCGGAAGTCAATTCATGGGGTGGGTACGAAAAACAGTACGAAGTACGCATCGACCCCAATCGGCTTATTCGGCACGGTCTCACGTTTGATGAAGTGATTCAGGCCCTGGAGCGAAATAATCGTAACGTAGGGGGCGGCAACATCATTCGCTCGACCGAAATGCTCCTGGTGCAGGGTCTGGGACGCACGAAAAACGTCGATGAAATCGGCGCGATTGTCGTCAAGGCCGAGCATGGCGTGCCGGTCCGAGTTCGTGATGTTGCGGATGTCGTTATCGGTCATGATGTTCGCCGCGGTGCCGTTACCGCGGGTGGCCAAGGCGAAGTGGTGATGGGGCTCGGTTTCTCGCTGATGGGGGAAAACACCCATCACGTTACCCAGCAAATGAAAATCAAGCTGGACGAGATCAAAGAAAACCTACCGCCTGATGTTCGTATCACCACCGTTTACGACCGCACCGAGCTTGTCGATCACGTCATTGAAACGGTTCGCAAGAATCTTTTCGAAGGCGGGCTGCTGGTGGTTGCCGTTTTGTTTGTTTTTCTTGGCAATCTACGCGCCGGGCTGATCGTCGCCCTAGCTATTCCGCTGTCGATGCTCGTGGCCTTCTCGGGCATGTTGCGATTTGGCATCGCAGCGAGTCTGCTCAGCCTCGGGGCAATCGACTTCGGGCTGGTGGTTGATAGCTCGGTGGTGATGATCGAAAACTGTGTCCGCTACCTAGCTCGCACCGATCAGCGACATCGGAACAAACTTGAGCTGGTGCGTGATGCAGCAGTCGAAGTTCGCAAGCCGACGATGTTCGGCGAATTGATCATCATGATTGTTTATCTGCCGATCCTGACGCTCGAAGGGATCGAGGGCAAGCTGTTTCAGCCGATGGCGCTAACCGTGATTTTCGCGTTGGCTGGCTCGATGCTGATGTCGCTGACGCTGATGCCGGTCATGGCGAGCATCTTTTTGCCCAGACAGATCCAAGAGCGGGAGCCTTGGTTGGTCCGAGCGATTAAATGGCTCTATGCGCCGGTGCTCCATTTTACGATGCACAACCGTCTGGCGGTGATCGGCCTTGCGCTGGCGGTGCTGATCGTGGCGTTTGGTATGATCGCCCCCTACCTCGGCTCGGAATTTGTGCCGCAACTCTCCGAAGGAGCGATCGCGATCAATGTCGTTCGACTGGCGGGCACCAGCCTCGATGAGTCGATCCGCTACAATACCGAGATGGAAAAGGTCGTACTCGCTGCCTTTCCGGATGAAGTGGCCCATGTCTGGAGCCGAATTGGCAGCGCCGAGATTGCGACCGATCCGATGGGCGTCGAGTTGAGTGATATCTTCATCACGCTCCGTCCGCGCAGTCGGTGGAAACAGGCCGCGACCCAAGGCCAGTTAACCGAACTGGTCGAGCAAGCCCTCCGAGACATGCCTGGACAAAATCTTGCTTATACCCAGCCGATCAAACTTCGTATGGATGAAATTGCGACCGGCATCCGCTCCGACGTCGCCGTGAAGCTGATCGGGGATGACTACGACGTCATGGTCAGTACCGCTCGGGATATCGAACGAGTCCTGCTAACGATCGACGGCAACGCCGATGTGTCGACCGAACAGGTCACCGGTCAGCCGATGCTTCAAATCAAAGTGAAGCAAGACGAAATCGCCCGCTATGGGATCGCCGCGGCCGAGGTGCTCGATCTGGTCGAAGCGATTGGCGGCTTGCCGGTCGGCGAGGTTTACGAAGGGCAGTTGCGATTCCCATTGGTGGTCCGCTTGCCCGAGGCAGATCGCGCCAGCCCTGAGGCGATTGGCAATATCCTGATCCCAACGCCTAAAGGCGAACAGATTCCGCTGGGCCGACTGGCGAACATTCGTGTGGTGGAAGGGCCGTCGCAGATCACGCGAGAATGGGGACAGCGGCGACTCAACATTTCCGCCAATGTCCGAGGCCGCGATATCGGCACCTTTGTCGCCGAGGCGCAGCGAAGAATTGATGCCGAAGTGACCTTGCCCTCGGGTCGTTACTACCTCGAGTGGGGTGGCCAATTCGAGCACATGCAGCGCGCTCGCACGCGGCTGCTGATCGTCGTGCCGGTTGCGTTGGTGCTTATTTTTGTCTTACTCTATTTTACCTACCAAAATGTCATCGATGCGATTCGTGTTTTTACGAGCGTCCCCTTTGCATGGACAGGCGGAATCTTCGCTTTGTGGCTGCGGGGGATGCCGTTTTCGATTTCAGCGGCGGTCGGCTTTGTCGCCTTGTCGGGCGTTGCGGTGCTGGACGACATGCTGCTGGTTTCCTACATCCGACAGCTTCGCCAGCGAGGGGTGCCGCTAGAAGACGCCGTCGAACAAGCCGCCATGACGCGACTTCGGCCCGTGCTGATGACGGCACTGGTCGCCAGTATGGGATTTTTGCCGATGGCGTTCAGCACCGGCATGGGCGCCGAGGTGCAACGCCCGCTCGCCACGGTAGTGATCGGCGGCGTGATCAGCGCGATGGTTATGTCGCTGCTGGTGCTGCGGGTGCTCTACATGGTTTTCCGTGGGCCGATTGGAGGTGGAGAGCAACCGGAATTAAACGCAGAGGTCGCGGAGAAAGTTGGAGGGTGAATGGTGAGCCGTCATATAGAGCAGTCCGTCCTTGCGGACGGCGCTAACGACAACGAAATTACTCATCAACACGCATCCGTTAGCGCCGTCCGCAAGGACGGATTCATCGAAACAAATTTCAACATAACAAGAAGGAGATAAAGAATGTTAGTCAATTCAACGCGTAATTTCAGTAGCCTGCTGCTGGTCACAGGTTTTGCCTTGGTCGTTGGTTGTGGCACGGCCGTGACCGAACAGGCGGCCAGTGATGCGAATGACCAAGAGCATACTGAAATTGCTGAGCATAAAGAGCACGATCACAGCGGCTGGTGGTGCGACGAGCATGGGGTACCGGAAGAGGTCTGCACTCGCTGCAATAACAGCCTAGTGGCGGATTTCAAGGAGAAGGACGATTGGTGCGACGAGCACAGCCGCCCCGATTCGCAATGTTTTCTCTGCAATCCGGAACTGCAAGCACGTTTTGCTGCCCGTTATGAGGCAAAGTTTGGGGAGCAGCCGCCCAAACCAGCCGATCCATAGATGTAGCGGGACAGATTGCACGGTCGTGTTAGGCAGCCGCGTGGAATTTATATACCCGTAGCTGGATCGCAAGAATTCAGACAGATAGCGGTTAGCGATTAGCTGTTAGCCAGAAGAGAATCTCGAAGTAGTTCGCAAAATTCTTCTTGCTAACAGCTAACCGCTAACCGCTAATAGCTTTTCGGCTGAATCCTTGCGAATCCAGCTACCAGCGGTGCGTACTTTATTTTCCTACTGCTACCTTAGGGCAAGGAGGCCCATCGAATGCACCGGGTTCGCGCCATGATTGCTGGCATTGCCATTGCTGCTGGCTGCTGCGCAGGCGCGAAGGTCGTTGCAAAAGAAGCGTCCGAGTTGCTTATCATCCTGCCCGCAGTGCAAACAACAGGCCTCGATGAAGAAATCCTTCCACAGCAACCCGAGTCAATTGCAACCGAAACGCTTGCACCGGTCAGCCTGACGCTAGCAGATCTCGAAACACTGGCGCTAGCCAATAATCCCGTGCTCGCGAAGGCCCAAGCCGAAATCGAAGCAGTCCGAGGAAAATGGCAGCAAGTCGGGCTACGTCCCAACCCGGTTCTTGGTTACTTGGGCAGCGAGATTGGCAATGACGGGGCCGCCGGCCAGCAAGGCGGTTTTATTGAGCAAGAGTTTGTTACCGCCGACAAACTCCGCCTGCGACGTGCCGTGGTTTCCCGCGAGATCGAGCAAGCCGCCCAGCGCATGGTAGCGCACCGTTTGCGGGTGCAAACCGATGTGCGTAGCGAATACTACAACGTGCTGGTTGCCCAGCAGCGCGTCGACGTTTCCAGAAAAATCGCTCAGTTAGCAGATCGTGCGGTTCAATCGATTAAGCAACTATTGAAGGCCGAGCAGGCGACGCGGATCGCCCTGCTGCAGTCGGAGGTGGAAGCCGAGTCAACCCGAATCGAGCTGCAAACCGCACAGAATCTTCACCAGTCTGCCTGGCGACGCTTGCTTGCGGTCTGTGGGACGACTGATTTGGTGATGATGCCGCTAGAAGGTGATGTCACCAGTCCACCCGCACTAGCCGAGTGGGGAACGTCGCTAGCGCGTTTGCTCGCCAAAAGTCCAGAACTGTCGACTGCCATGCTCGGCATTGATCGAGCACGCTGGAACCTTCGACGTGCCTGTGCCGAGGCAAGGCCGAATGTTCAGGCAAGCTTGGGGGTACAATATGACGACTCGACCGACGACACGATTTCCAGCGTCCAAGTCTCGATGCCATTGCCAATCTACAATCGCAATCAGGGCGGCATTCGTCAGGCCCAAGGCGAGCTTACCGCCGCCCGGCGCGATGCCGACCGTGTGGAATTAAACTTACAGCAACGCTTGGCTAGCACCTATGGGCAACTGGCAAGCGCCCAAGCACGTGCAGCACGCTACCGCGACTCGTTGCTCCCCAAAGCCGAGGAAACCTTGCGATTGGTCACCAAAGGTTATCAGGCAGGCGAGTTGCCGTATCTCAATTTGCTCACCTCGCAACGAACTTTCTTCCAAACGAATTTGCAATACCTCGATGCTTTGCAAGAAGCTTGGACAGCGCACGTGCAGATCGAAGGGTTGCTGCTCTCGGGAAGTTTGACGGGCAGGTAGGAATTTGACTGATTCAACGGACCGTTAGCGCTTGATCACAGCTTGATTTTGCAGTGGAAAAGAGAATGCCCAAGTCACAATTTCAGCCCCCGGCTTTGCCGGGGGGTTGCGTAACAGTCCTCCTTTCCAACAAGCAGAGCATTTCCACGAAGAACATTTTCCTCGAAAGCAACATTTCCTCGAAGGCGACCCCCCGGCAAAGCCGGAGGCTGAAATGCTTTCCTCGAACGGTAGCCACTAAATTCCCTGAAGAACCTTAAAATTAGAGTTTGACGTACCACGAGAGATTACCGTTCGGACCCTAGCCGGTGACGGCCGTGCCTAAGTCGTCGAGCCAACTCGCCAGCAGCGTGGCTTGGTTGGCATTGCGATCGAGTTGCAATTCGGCCTCGATACAGCGGTCGAGAATGGCAAGAATATTCCCCTCCCCCTTTTTGTCGTGCAAGATTTCCCGGAAATGCCGGATGAAAAATTGGATAATGGCACGGAGCCGTTGGCGGCGATGGCTGGCCTCTTTGCCCGCCTCGTTCACAAACCGGCCCAGTTCGTCGGCTAGCCGCACGCTGTTGATCCGATCGAGCACCAGTTGTGGCAGCAGCAAATCGCGGAAGGCTGCCAACTCGCCGCCAGCATAAAGCCGGGCCTGCACGAGGCTCCCTTCGCCGAATGATACCATTTGGTCTGCTTCCGTGACGTCAGCCGCGATCTGTTGGTCTAGTAGCAGTTGGCGAAGTGTGTCGTCTGCTAGCGGCGCAAATCGCACCACCTGGGTGCGAGACAAGATCGTCGGCAATTGCCGGCTTCGACTGGTGCCGATCAAAATCAGCAAGGCCCCGGGCGGCGGCTCTTCCAGCGTTTTTAGCAGGCAATTGGCGCTTTCCTGCCGCAGGGCGTCTGCATCATCAATGATCGCCACTCGGCGCGAGCCCAGCATGGGCCGAAGGGCGATATTGTGGCACAGGCCTGTCTGGTTGCGATGGTCCCGGTCGCCAATAAACAGCTCGATCGAAAGCGATTGCTTCCCCTCGGGCTTCTTGATGAAATCGACATCGGGATGATTGCCCGCTTGAAATAGCCGGCACGATTCGCACCTGCCGCAAGGCTCTAGTTGCGTGGAATTGCTTTGCTGGCAAAGCAGCGATTCGGCCAACTTCAGTGCGAACGTTCGCTTGCCGACGCCCTCAGGCCCGACAAACAGGTAGCTCGAAGCGAGCCGCCCGCGGGCGAGAGTACGGCGGAATTGCTCGACCACCGTGTCGTGTCCTAAGATGCCTTGCCACATAGTGGATGATTCTAGTCGAAAGAGACGCGAGTTGGGAGGCACCGTGAGATTTCGGCTACGTGGACTGCAAGGTCTGAATTGAAATTGCTAGCCGCAGGCGAAAGCCGCGGTTTTTCTGCTAAATTCCGCGGCTTCCGCCCGCGGCTACTATCCATCAAACCAAAGTGAGCAGAACCTGGACACCCATTCGACTGTGCTAGCTCGTTCTGTCGAATTCGAGCCGTCGTTGCGCGAACGATCTTGCTATCTTGGGGCATATTCGCCTACGATCTGCCCCGCTTTGTTTCCCGATGCTAGGGCGAGATGCGTATGTTGCTCGATTTCGATGTTCGTAGCTGTAGCCGATGGTGCGTTGCCACCGAGCTAACGATCCAACCGGGCGAGGTCTACTATTCCGTGCTATTGCTCCAGGGTGCGGAGATGGCTCGCTTGGACTACCGAGCCGAAGCGTGGAAGGGTCCACCGGAGGATAGCTTCGGGTGGTGGCGTTCGCGTGTGCCAACGACCAACGGCGCAAAAGCCCAACTTGCACCGCGCGATGTTTTATTGAACTTGCTGGTCGAACTGGCTGAGTTGCCTGCCGAGACCGAGTTTCGCTACGTCTTGGCACTGGTGTTGCTTCGGCGTCGGCTCCTGCGACTCGAAGAAACAAGGACTGATGAAACCGACCGAGATTGGATGGTGCTCGTCAGCCCCTACCGAGACCAACCGATTGACGTACAAGTGGCTATGCCAGAGGAAAACCAAACCGCGCCATTGCAGCAACGACTTATTGATCTTTTGTATGGGGACAGCGAGGATGTGAGATGTTAGATGTGAGATTGAAGATGTCCGATGTGAGATTGAAGATGTCGGAATCGCAGAATTCTGACGTCGGCAATCTAACATCGCACATCTTACATCTTTCGCACAGCTCGTCGTCACGACGAGTTGCTCGAGGTTTGCTGTTGCTACTGCTGGTGTTTAGCGGTTCGGGGGCAACCTGCAATCGGGCACTGCGTAATCCGTTTGCTGCGGTGGGACCTCCCGCCCCTGAAGTGTTGCAACCCGGGGCGTCGCTAGAGCAGATCACCGCGGCAGTCAACCAAAACACATCGCGGGTGCTCAGCTATTCGACCAACAACGCTTCGATCACCGTGCCCGGGATGCCCTCGATTCCATTGCTCCGGGGCAACATTGCCGCTCAGCGTCCGAACCGTTTCCGCATGCAAGCCTCGACATCGCTGACTGGCCCTGAGGTCGACGTCGGTTCTGGTGATCAAGCGTTCTGGCTCTGGGTCCGTCGCAATAACCCACCGGCGTTGTACTTTAGCCGGCATGACCAATTTGTCGGCAGCGCCGCACAGCAGGCGATGCCCGTTCAACCGCAATGGCTGCTTTCGGCGTTGGGTTTGGTGGAGTTCAAGCCAACCGACTATCACGAAGGCCCTCTGCCCCACGGCAATGGCACGCTAGAACTCCGCTCGGTCATGCAAACCGAAACAGGGACTCAAACCAAGATCACCGTGATCGACGCCCGTAGGGCATGGGTGCTTGAGCAGCATCTTTACGACAGCCATGGCACGCGGCTAGCCAGTGCAGTGGCCCGATCACATCGCTATTATCCGCAGCATGGAGTGTCGCTGCCTGGGCAAGTCGAGATCCGGCTGCCCTCTGCACAGCTTGAGATGTCGATCGACGTTGGCACATTGCAATTGAATCAACTGGCTGAGAACCCTCAGCTGTGGAGCATGCCCGTGCTGAGTGGGTATCCGCAAATCGATCTGGGGAGTCGCGATCTGAGGAGTCAGTAGGCTAAGCCGCAAGCGGCTTTATGCGTGCGGCATGCCTCGGAGCTTGCTACGTGCTCGACTCAAGACGGGGCCCACGCTGTTGGTTGGCATGCCGGTGACGCGGCTGATTTCTTGATAAGATTTACCTTCCAAGTGATAGAGTCTCACTACGGCAGCATCGGAACTGTCGAGCTGGTCTAATAGCCGCTGCACTTCGTCTTGATTACTGATTCTCGCTTCGATATCCGATTCAACGGCAAGTGCCCTGTCGTCCGCCGAACCCAAATCCGCCGCGGCACCCAGCAAGGCTGCCGAGCGGCTCTCGACCAGCTTGCGAACCACCACACGTCGGGCGATTACCGTCAGATAGGTTGCCAAACTGCTTTCCCTGCGAAAACGTCGCAGCACGCCAAGATCGTCGCGCAAAATCGCCAGCATCACCTCGGCTGCCAAATCGTCGCGATCTGCCGCCGAGAGCATAATCGAGCGGTTTTGGGATGTGTGGTTGATCACATGAAACACCAGACCCGTGAAGCGATCAACAAAATCCTCCCAGGCACGCGGCTTGTGAGTCAAGCAGCGATCAAGCAAACTACGGTCGATATCGGATAATGCCACGCTTGTGCGACCTAATGTGAGTAGACCTCGCGCCTCATGCCATCTTGCATCGTGAGGTGGTTTGTTAGCCGTCGGGCTTGTCCTGGTGCGAACTGATGAGCCTCTCGATTCTATTCTAAGTAGCAGACCTGGAGTAAGCAAGATTAGTGTCAGATTATGCTGCGGGAAACCGTTTGGAGGGACCGTGCCAAAAAGCCCCTGCAATTAAGCCCCTTTAGGGCAAGACAACCCGCTTGACACTCTGCAGAACGCACCTTAGGATTGGCGAAAAATAGGAATAGATTTAACTGGAAGTGCTTTCCCAGTAATAACTTGCCTCGAAACGACCGATAACATTTTTCGATACTCGTATCGCCATATTGTACCGTCAGGTGGAGATTACCGGAGTGCCGTATGGCATCGGTACAACGAAAGGAAAAATTGACGATGACCCATGTTGTTTGCGAACCCTGCTTTGGCTGCAAGTATACCGATTGCGTTGTTGTCTGCCCCGTGGAGTGCTTCTACGAAGGGGAGCAGATACTCTATATTCATCCCGAAGAATGTATCGATTGCGAGGCTTGCGTGCCCGAGTGCCCCGTCGAAGCGATCTTCCACGAGGACAATGTCCCCGAAGAGTGGGAAGGCTTCACCGCACTAAACGCCGAGTTGGCGCCAACGTGCGAGGTCATTACCGAGAAGAAAGAGCCCCTTTGCGATACGTAGCGATTAGCAGTTAGCGGCTAGCAGTTAGCCAGATAGATTTTCCTTCCTCTGGCTAACCGCTAATAGCTAACCGCTAATAGCTAACCGCTTTTCTACTGCAAATCGACCGACCAATACGCGCTGTCTAAAAACGTTTTCCAACTGGCGTATTTGGGATTGCCCAGCTTGATGGTTAGCAGGGGGCTACGTTTTGGGCGCACCGGTTTGCAGATTAGCTTCATGTGTGCCTCTTTCGGCGTACGGCCCCCCTTGCGGATGTTACACCGCACACAGGCGCAAACCAAGTTTTCCCAACTTGTCCCACCCCCACGGCAAGTTGGTACCACATGGTCAAGGCTCAGTTCACTCGTCGCAAAACGCTTGCCACAATACTGACACCGACTCGCATCACGGGCAAAGATATTTCGACGGTTGAGCCGCACACGATGCTTGGGCATGCGACCAAAATGGATCAGCCGAAGAACTCGTGGAACGCATACTTCAAAGTTCACACTGCGAATCCAGTCATCCTCGGGCGCCTTGTATTCGGCCTTCAAGTCGCTAATTTCTCGCCAAGATTCAAAGTCGTAGTTTGCATACTGGCCATCCTCGATGTGAATCACTTCGGCAAGTTCGCTGATCAGCAACCCAAACGCTCGGCGTACACCCACCACGTGAATCGCCATGTAGTGGCGATTGAGAACCAACACGCTCGAATTCAGAGCAGTCGCTTGTGCACCCGGCATCACTTGTGATCCTTCTGTGTGCAGACCTCCAATGTTGTAACATCAACGCAAGACGCAGACCGCGGTGAAAACGGCCCGACTGGCAGCATTTTTCTGCAAGGACAGCCTAACGGGCCAACGCATGGTCGCGGGAGTAGGCCCGAGGCAGGAATCCGCCCAACATCCGCCTCCATTTTAATGCACAGCGGACAAAAAAACCAGCATGAATCCGCATCTTCTGCCGGATTGAAGTTTCAAGTCATGCCGGGCGTCCGCCACCCATTCCTCAATGTGTATTTCTCAATGCCTTCCTCGACGCATTTCGCGTGCCATTTCTGCGGATTGAGAAAATAGCAAATTCCCAAAAACTTTGTCTTGATTCGCAGTGGAGATTGTCGGTACCATGAATTGAAGGCGGGGATTGGTTGGCTATTTCAAATCGACTTTTCATGCTTGCGAAGGACTGTGCCATGATCCATTTCACTTGCGATTGCTGCAAACGCGCGCTCGATTCCGAGCACGATTTACGTTATGTCGTCCGGCTTGAAGTTTATGCTTCCATGGATGTGACCGAGGAAGAACGGGAGGAAGAACGTGATCATCTTCAAGAAATACAAGATATTTTAGAGCGGCTCGACGATGCGGACGATCCGCAGATCGACGATGATGTTTACCAACAGCAGCGTTTCGATTTGTGCAGCGACTGTCGCAAGCGTTTTGTGAAGAATCCTCTGGGTCGCATCAACACGGTGCATTTGGAATTCAGCCAGAACTAAGCCGTGCATTGCCGCGGGTGCCGTGCATTGCGTTGCAATGCGGCTATTCCTCATTCCGAAATCCGCACTTCTCAATGTCTCGTCGCTTTGGTCGTAAACGTTCGCGGCAGATCATCGGCTTGGTCGTTGCGCTGCTGATTGTGGCCGTGCGTTGGTGGACAGGCCAGTCGCTGACCGATGAGCCAATTCCCAATGCTCGCCCGTCGCGGCTACATCCTTCACACCGATCGACCGGTGGGCTAGCTCCGGGAGAATACGAAGTCGAGCGCGTTGTTGATGGCGATACGATCTTGCTACGCAAGGGACGCGCTCGCGTAAGGTTCCAAGGTATCGACACGCCGGAGACCGTCAAGGAAAACAGCCCCGTCGAAGCTTGGGGGCCCGAGGCGAGTGCCTACACGAAGAAGTTCGTACGCGAAGCGGGTGGGCGCGTGCGACTGGAAATCGACGGTGAGCCGGTCGACCAATATGGCCGCAATCTGGCGTTCATCTGGTCGGATGACCGCATGCTCAACGAGGAACTCGTCCGCCAAGGTCTCGCCAAAGCGAAACTGGCGTATGATTACTCCAATGCGAAGAAAAACCTGCTTCGCCGCGCTCAGGATGATGCCCGGCGTCAGCGCCGCGGGATGTGGAGCCAACAGCGCTAAGCCGTAAACGGCCGCTTGCGGCTTAGCATTTTCCCCTCTGCCCCGTGCGTTGCGTTGCAACGCGGCTGGCACCCTCCCCCTTTCACCTTTCGCAGGGTACAATGCACCGTTTATCAACCAACCTCACTGGCAAACATAGGGAATTCAACAAGCGATGAGCGAACGGACGAAAATTGCAGTCATCGGCGGCGACGGCACCGGCCCCGAGGTAACCGCCGAGGGCGTGAAAGTGCTGAAGGCGGTTGCCAAACTCGAAGGATTTCAGTTTGAAATGACCGAGTTCGATTGGGGGGGCGATCGGCTGCTCGCCACCGGCGAAGCGCTGCCGGAGGACGGCCTCGACCAATTGCGCAAGTTCGACGCTATCTTGCTCGGCGCGGTCGGCCATCCCGACGTCGCCCCCGGCGTCCTCGAGCGCAAGCTGCTATTGGACCTCCGTTTCGGCCTCGATCAATACATCAATCTCCGTCCCGTAAAACTGTTCCCGGGCGTCGAAACACCGCTGAAGAACAAGGGTCCCGAGGACATCGACTTTGTTGTGGTCCGTGAAAACACGGAGGACATGTACTGCGGCGCCGGCGGCTTCATGCACAAAGGGACTCCGCAGGAGGTTGCCACCCAGACGGCCATCTATACCCGTCACGGCTGCGAGCGGTGCATTCGCTATGCGTTCGAGGCTACCCAGAAGCGGAACAACCCCAAAGGCAAGCGGCTCACCCTGGTCGCCAAAACCAACGTGCTCACCATCGGCCACGATCTCTGGTGGCGAACCTTCAACGAAGTGGCCGAGGAATATCCCGATGTCGAGACCGACTACAACCACGTCGACGCCTGCTGCATGTGGATTGTGAAGAATCCGGAATACTACGATGTGATTGTCACAACCAACATGTTTGGCGACATCATCACCGACCTGTCGGGCATCATCCAAGGCGGCATGGGCGTTGCGGCGGGCGGGAACATCAATCCAGACGTCGGCGGCACCAGCATGTTCGAGCCGATGGGCGGCAGCGCCCCGAAGTACACCGGCCAAGGCGTCATCAACCCCATCGCCGCGATCAACGCCGCCGGCATGTTACTCGACCAAATCGGCCAACCCAAGGCGTCTGAGCGCGTCATGAACGCCATCCATTCTGTCACCGGCACGAAAATGAAAAGCCAAAATGCAGGGAAGATGGGCTACTCGACCAGCGAGGTGGGCGATTTGGTCTGCGAGGCGCTCTGATCAAATATGATGAGTAATTGTGGGGATGTCAGCAAATGACAAACAATCAATGGATGTTGATCTTTGAAACTGCGAAGGCTATCGTGTTTTGATCCAGCTACGCCAGCCTCTGTGCAATGACATCTGTGCAATGACATAAGTCTTTTCATGCAAGCAACTTAGGTTGTTTTGGTGGATTTTGTGCCCCACGAGAGAGTGGAGAGCTAGGAATGTGGCCCCATTTGCGGTTACAATGTACGGGCTTGTCCGTGGAAGGCTCGGGCAGCTTGCTCTTCTGATTGATCTACAAGATTTGACCTACCGAGACATGGCTTGCCCCCTACGAGAATAGGTGTCGAGACTTGGTTGAGTGGACAGTACCGAAAAGGTTTCGCAGACCGATCCATTTCAGGGTAGTCGGTTTGTGAAGGTGGTCTTGGCCTTGAGACCCTTTATGTCAACATGGCCGGGACGTGCGAATCAATGCACTCCGGTTGAGATATCCACTTGGGTACCTCAACAGAGTTCCTATCGGAACCACATATTGTGTTTTTGATAACCTGATAGGGTTTGGGTGCTTTTGTGCGCGAATGTAGGCGCAACCCAAAGGGAGACACGGGAAACCTCTCTTGGTAGACTTCTGACAAACGATAAGGAGAAATAACCATGCAAGGAATCGATACACGCACCGAAGGCAATGCCGCGTGGATGGAACATCAAATTCTCGACCATGTGAAGCAGGCGCTACGCGTAACGCTTGACTGGAATGTCCCGGCAGTGGGTCTGCCGCGTAAGCTCTCAAGCGTTCAGTTTACGCTCAAGTCATTCTTGAGGCATCTTGAGCGGCTCATGGACTACGAGGAGCAAAACGGCTATATGGTTGTTGTCGCGGAATTGAAGCCCAACATGCAGAATAAAATCGAACATCTAGAACACGAACATGCACAATTTCGCATCTTGATGGACCACTTGCTACCCGAGGTAGAAGAGCTCACGGAATACCAAAACGAGCGGCTTGAAGAGGTCTGCATGAAAATCACAGACCTGCTTAACCAAGTGGACCGCCACGATGCCGAGGAGATTAAACTGCTGCAGGAAACTCTTTTGTGCGACGAAGGGGGCGAGGGATAGCCGAATACTCTGGGCTTTCCCATGCATGTTGTCTTGGTGTAAAATAGGAATGTCTTAAGCCCAGGGGTTGCAACACCCCTGGGCTTTCCCATGTTCACACCATCCAAGATAGCGACTAACAGCCTGTTGATAACGGAATTTGTAGGCCGGAACGAGCCCTACGAGTTCCGGCAGTGCATGAAGTTGCGACAGCGATGTGCCGGAACTGTGTCGCCGTCGCTCCTTGTTCCGGCCTACAACTGTTTCAACTCGCCTGCTAAGCCGGAGTACCATGTCGGACCATTCACTGACCCTTGACGATTTGCTGAGTAAATGGCCATTTACGCCGGAGCAGATTCTCGTGCGACGGATTGTCGCGGAAGATGGTCGCGATCTGGTACAAATGCGTGTCGACTTAGGTGTTTTGCAATTGGAAACAAGCGGTCGGCCTGATGGCGAAAAGCCTGGGGGCTTTGACACCTACTACGATTACCTGGTTGCAACCGCCTTCGAGGAGGGGACCGATTTCAAGTTAACCGAGGAGCAATGCGCCCAGGTCGATCGCGAATTCTACCAATTCTATCATCGTCGAATTTGTTGGCTTGCGCTCAAAGAGTACGCATTGGCCGTGAGCGATGCGAAGCATTCGCTCACACTGATGGACTTTACTTCGGCCAACACACCGGATGAAGAATGGGCCTCGATGCACGAACGGTATCGTCCATTCGTGCTGTTTCACAAAATCCAAGCTACGGCGCTAGTCGCCTTGGAAAGCACCGAACCTGATACGGCCATTAAGACGCTCGATACGGGGCTCACGGAGATTGAGCAACTATTCGAGGAGCATGATGCTCTGGAACATTTCGAGGGAGATCCGTTTGTCGTCAAGTTGCGTGAAATGCGATCAGCCGTGGTGGACCAATTCCACTTGGGCCCTTCGCTGGCAGATCAGCTAGCCGAGGCAATTTCAGAGGAGCAATACGAGTTGGCTGCCCAGATTCGCGATCGGATTTCGCATCGGAATCGCGGCAAAAAGCCGTAAACGCTGGCTATCACACGCTTTGCCTCGATCTCGTGCCCGGCAAATAGCCCTGAAATTTTCAGCAGATTATCTCTTGCGGAATTTGGTGAACACCGATACAGTATTCGTACGTACAGTATCTTGCTGTCGACATCGGATCCAAAAGCATCGAACCTAAAAGCCGACGCTTGCATGACTGCGAATTCTATTGGATAAATACAGTTCTACCAAATAAAGGAGCTCGAAAATGGTGACCGCGACACAAACGAAGATGGCGGTGAAGACAATCGGTCCAAGTAAAAATGGCGATCCAAATAAAAGCAGCCTGAAAAAAGGCAGCCTAGAAAAGAACAACTCCAAGAGAAGTAGTATGGCAAAAAAAGACAAGAACACAGGTGGTAAGGACTCGAAGAAGGAGAAAAAATCGCTGACTCCAGCGGTGCTGGAAAACAGCGATGAGCTTCGTCACACGGTCGCAGCGATTGAAAAACAGTTTGGCGAAGGCTCGATCATGCCCTTAGGCAGCGATCGGGTCCGCCGCATCCAGGGAATTCCCACCGGCAGCTTGTCGCTCGATATCGCCTTGGGCGGACAGGGAATTCCCTGTGGGCGTGTTATCGAAATCTACGGGCCCGAGTCGAGCGGCAAAACAACTCTTGCTTTGCACGTGATCGCCGAGTCGCAAAAAGTCGGTGGTATCGCGGCGTTCATCGACGCCGAGCATGCGCTCGATCCCAGTTGGGCAAAAAAATTGGGGGTCGACCTGGAATCCTTGCTCGTCAGCCAGCCCTCCTACGGTGAAGAAGCAATGCAGATCACCGAGATGCTTATCAAAAGCAATGCGGTGGACGTGATTGTTATCGACTCGGTGGCTGCCTTGGTTCCCAAGAAAGAACTCGACGGCGAAATCGGCGATACCCATGTTGGCCTCCAAGCCCGGCTGATGAGCCAGTCGATGCGCAAACTCACCGGTGCGATCGCCAAAAGCAAAACCTCAGTGATCTTCATCAATCAAATCCGCGAGAAAATCGGCGTCATGTTCGGCAGCCCCGAAACAACCCCGGGGGGTCGGGCATTGAAATTTTACTCTTCCTGTCGCATCGACGTTCGCCGCATCGGACAACTGAAAGATGGCGAGGAAATCGTAGGCCAACGTGTGCGGGCCAAGGTGGTGAAGAACAAAGTCGCTCCGCCCTTCCGCACGGCCGAATTCGACATGATGCACACAGACGGCATCAGCTACGAAGGCGACATCCTCGATATGGGCGTAGAGCAGAAGCTGGTTGCCCGCACTGGGTCGTGGTTCCGCTACGGCGAGATGCAAATGGGCCAGGGTAAAGAAAAGTCGAGAGCCTTTCTCAAAGAGAACCCCCAGATTGTCGAGGAGTTGAAGCAGAAGATCCTAGCGGCGGGTGGCTTCGATGACCTGCTGACACACTCAACGGCAGATAGTGAACTTGAGGGGGAAGAGACGGACGACGATTTTTGATGTCTGAGTTTTGATGTCTGGGGTCAGGCCAGCATTGCGTAACGCCGGATGCCGCAGCGGCGCGAGACCTGTTCCGGCCTGCATTTTAGCCGATCTTTATCGTCGCCTTCGTTTTGTTTATTGGACAGACGGCAGCGTGGTTTCTTTTCGGTCGCCTTGGTCATTCGTCTGCCATACTCGTTGCGTGGTTGGCTCAAGGGCTGTTAGCCAGCCGCCGCCGTAGCAGCAGGTGTCGATGCACACCAAGTGCCCTCGGTTGACGAGGCGGCCTTGCTTGTTCGCCGTATGACCCAGCACGGCTATTTTTCCTGACTGGTGAGGCCCTGGCATGCGCCAATGCAGTGATTGCCAGCGCAGCGCATCCCATGGTTGCATTTCAAGCGGTAAATGTTCGCGGTAGTTTCCATGGGCAAAAAAGTGGGATGCCGTTTCATAGCAATCGCCCCAGCTTCGGATAAACGCAAGATGCTGCTCGGACACTGCCGCCAACGAAGATTCTTTCCCGTAGGAATCCAAGGTTGCAGCTCCACCGAAATCCAACCATTCTTGTCGGGGCATTATTCCATCGACCACGTCGAGCAGCATTTGCTCGTGATTGCCCAAGATGGTGACCAGCCGACACTGCCCGCCGAGCGTCATCAACTGCGTAAGCACACCACGGCTATCGGGCCCTCGGTCCATCGCGTCACCTAGCACGACGAGCGTATCGGTAGAACCCAACTCCAAAAGGTCGATCATCGTGCGGAGTGCCACAGCACAACCGTGGATATCGCCCAGAGCAATGGTGCGTCCGTTGGGCATGGTGAGATAATGTTGAGTGAAAAAGGAAGGTGATTGGTTTGGAAGTAGTGATTCTTGCGGTTATATTGTTTCAGATCAATGATAGGTGAAAGCAACGTCGAAGTCGAAAGCCCAAAGATTGCAATCCCTGGGCTTTGTAGACTTTTTGTACCCCTTGATTGACATACCTCCGCTCCGCGATAGGATGAACAGATAACCACGGCCCCAAAAGGTGGGGCCGCTTGAGATATTTCAATCATCCATCGCAGGGAGGCTTTTGCCATCATGGCCCAGCCAATCACGCAGCTAGAACTTGCCCGCGAGGGCACCGTCACTCCGGAAATGGATTTTATTGCGGGTCGCGAACATCTTTCAGCCGAGCAGATTCGCGAAGAGGTCGCAGCCGGGCGGATGGTGATTCCCGCCAATCGGATGCATTTGCAGGCAAAGCTGGAGCCAATGTGCATCGGCAGCGCGGCCCGATGCAAGATCAACGCCAACATTGGCAACTCGGCCGTCACCAGCGATCAGCAAGGCGAGCTTGAAAAGCTGCACGCATCGATCCACTACGGCGCGGACACCGTGATGGATCTTTCCACGGGCAGCAATATCGACCCCATCCGCGAAGCCATTATTGCCGAGTCGCCGGTGCCGATCGGCACCGTGCCGCTCTATCAGATGCTTGAGGAGTTGGGCGGCGAAATCGAAGAGATGCAGCCGCAACATTTTCTCGACATGGTCGAGCACCAGGCAAAGCAGGGTGTCGACTACATGACGATCCATTGCGGCGTGAAGTTTGAGCACTTGCATTTGACGACGCAACGCGTGACCGGCATCGTCAGCCGTGGCGGTTCGCTAATTGCCAAATGGATGATGGTGCATCGCAAACAGAACCCGCTTTACACTCACTTCGACGACCTGTGCGACATCATGCGCCAGTATGATGTTACGTGGAGCTTGGGCGACGGTTTGCGGCCCGGCTCGCTGGCCGACGCCAGTGACGAAGCGCAGTTTGCCGAGCTCGACGTCTTGGGCGAATTGACTCAACGCGGTTGGGATCGGGGCACCCAGGTGATGGTCGAAGGCCCTGGCCATATTCCGATGGACGAAGTGAAGATGAACGTCGATCGGCAGGTAGAAATTTGCCAAGGCGCGCCGTTCTATGTCTTGGGACCGTTGGTGACCGACTTCGCCCCTGGCTACGATCACATTACCAGTTGCATCGGTGCGGCCTTGGCGGGCTGGGCTGGCGCGGCGATGCTTTGCTATGTAACGCCGAAAGAGCACCTTGGCCTGCCGGAAATGGAAGATGTGAAGCAGGGGCTGATCGCTTACAAAATCGCCGCCCATGCAGCCGACATTGCCCGCAAGGTGCCTGGTGCCCGAGATCGAGATGACGCCCTTTCGCGTGCCCGGTTTGCGTTCGACTGGAACGAGCAGTTCCGGCTGGCCCTCGACCCGGAAACGGCCCGACGCTACCATGACGAAACGCTGCCGCAAGAGACGTTCAAAAGCGCCCACTTCTGCAGCATGTGCGGCCCGAAGTATTGTTCGATGAAGATCACCGAAGAAATCCGCGAGATGGCTGGCAGCGGCGAGTTGGTTGAACTCACAGGATTGGAAAAACCGGTTTCGAGTTGATTTCGTTAGCCGCTGAGCTTGTCTCAGCGCGTGAGAGCCGCGCCGAGAGCCGGGTGCCGCGCCGGGACAAGCCCGGCGGCTAACAGGCCGATGCAAAATTTTCATGCCGTACCAGAACCCACTACAGAAAAAATCCTCCTATGAATATCCTCCCATCCGTTTTGTTGATTGCGATTTTGCTCGCAGGCTGTCAGAATCGAACTGATTTTTCTTATGCACCGATTGTGTTGGTCAGCATCCCCGACATGCACTGCGAATCTTGCGTTGCAAAAACAACAGAAGTTCTTGCCGAGCAGGCGGGAGTGAGGGATGTGAAAGTTGATCTCGAAGCGAAGATGGCAACCGTGGCCGTGGACAGGGAAACATTCGATGGCCCGGCGATCATCGCGGTGCTAGAAGACTACGGCTTTGCGGAATCGAAGATCGTGAAGAAGCAATAGCCGCTTGCGGCTTAGCATCGAACCACCGGCTGTCTACTGCTGCCGATCCGCCAGCATCTCGTTCTTGGGATGATAGAACAGTGCCACGGGAAGCATTATCGCGGCGATGAAAAGAAACATGACGCTCCGCGGCCAATGCTGCGATTCTACCAGGTTCTTCGAGGCGCCGTACAGCAAACTCGAGATGGCGATGCCGACCCAGTTGGCTTGATTCATCACGGCGATCATGCGGCCTTTCTTGTCATCGGGCGGCCTCGACTGCATGAATACCTGCAAGGGGACAGCGAACATGCCGGTAAAGGCGCCTACCAAAATCAGCATGGCAAGACTTCCCCAGTAGCCAAGCCATTGAGCGCTCTCTCCGACGGTGGGCAGTCTCTCCAAGGTACCATCTGCGCCGACAAGTTGCGAAATATCCCCCGAGGCGGGAATCGCCAAAATGGCTAAACAGGCCATCATTCCGAAGGCTCCGACTCGCAGCAATCGAAAATCGACTTTGCCTTGGGAAACCAATCCACCCACCACACAGCCCACGGCGATTCCAATACTGACGACCCCATTGAGCATACTGGTGTATTTGTCATCCGCACGAAACACGATTGCACCCAACGCATTGATTGTCGAAGGGACCATGCCTGCCAGCAACCAGAACAGGCTGGATACCAGCAGCGCAGCCAACAGCGGCTTGTCTTGCCGCAGCATGTCGATCATGTCGGGCGGAACGGTATAGGAAGATGGTTTCAGTTTGAGGGACGGATTCGCCGGCGGAACCTTGCGCACTAGCAGCGAGGAAGCCGTGCCGACGATGGCAATCAACACACATGCAATGGACCCCACCCACGGACGACCGGGAAAGAAGTCGAGCAGCAGCCCGGCAACCACGGTTCCCATGATGATGGCGACAAAGGTAGTCATCAAAATGAACCCGTTGGCCCGTGGCAAATCTTCGCCGCGTAGCATCTCGGGCAGGATCCCATACTTGGCGGGCCCAAAAAAACCGCTCTGTGCTCCCATCAAGAATAGGACGCAGTAGAGAAATGTCAGACTGCTCGATTGTGAATAGAGAGCAAGGGCGACCCCTCCTAGTGCCATGATGACAATCTCAGCCACCTTGCAATTGACGATGATGCCCCGTTTGCCATAGCGATCGGAGAGGTATCCTGCGATTCCCGTCACCAGCAGGAAAGGCAACGAAAAGACCAGCATCACGATGTCCTGATCATCGGTGATTGTCCCGTCCACCGCGACGGTGATCGACAAGAGCAAAATCAACTGCTTAAACAAATTATCGTTAAACGCCCCGAAGAACTGCGTGACCGTCATCCCCCAGAAGCTGCGGTCGGCATAGAGAGTAGGTAACTTGTGCGTAGGCAATTCGTCGGCAGCACGATCTGGCTCATTCATGCGAGCGATTATCGTCTGCCGGGCAAGATGCAGCAAGACGGCTTCGGATCGCTGTTAACGATCCGTGGGAAGAGGATACTCGATGATGGGAATCCCCAGCTCGACTACCTCTTTTAGTCGTTCCCACCCGCGGGTTATCAGTTGCCGGCGCTCTTCAACGTAGGCTGGATCGAGCGTGCGTTGGTCGAAAGGGCCTTCAACGACCACCGGCGAGAAATCGTCGGCGACGATGTATTGGGCAAGCGTCGGATTGCAGCGGATATGTCGCTCGGGCGTTGTGTGCAATACCTCGGGATCGAGCATGCCGACGATGTAGCGCAGGTAGAGATCGCTATCGATAATCTGAGCGACATCTTGGCCGCAAACCTCGCACAGATAACCTTCGTCACATTTGGCCATGGGAATAGCTGCTAGGAATGGTTGGGCAGTCGCGGGAGACTCAACTACTACTGGCTGAAGCCGATAGGTTTGAAAGTTTTGTGAGCTACGGACTGAAGTCCTTCGCTCACGAGGAAGTCACTATGTTGTAGGGTGGGAGGTTCTGTCGGCGGATTGAGTGTACCACTTCTGTTCACTCCGCCGCCGACAGGTTCACTCACCTTGCGGTCTGGCCCAAAAGGTGGGTAAACCTGCTGGCGCAAATATCTTAATCGATAGTCAACATCTCACCCGCCAGCAGAACTACTCACCCTACCAAGAGAAAAAACCTCAAGGATTCGCCTGAAGGCGAGGGTTTTAGACCCATCGTTAGGACAATAAATAGAACCATTTGTGTATCGTGTGGACCAAGCTGCACGTTGCCTAAAAACGAAGAATCATCTTGCTTTTGCACTACCGTTACATGCTGGTTGTACCGGTACCAAATTGTCCCGACAGGGGGCCTGCCATCGAAAAGCGTCGCATGGTACCAGGGGGTAAGCGGGTCCAGCAGTTTTTTTTCTGCCAGCTTGAGTTCGGCGATTTTCTCGACAATTTTCTCTTGGAGTTCTTTTAGGTCTTTCCTATTGCTGATTATAGCCTTGTTGACTAATTCATATGGCAGGAATTTTTGACAGGATGAACAGGATATTCAGGATACCGACTTAAAATGTGGCGACCATCGATCGGATAGGACTGACATTTCTTTTGATCCGTTGACTGCAATGCATCTTGTTTGTGATTTAGGTGACGAATAGGAATGGCTTGAGCGGCAGGCGTTTTCTGTTTCAAGCCTTTCATTGAAACTCCTAGCAGCTCAAAGCAAAACAGATTGGATTTCCGTCTTATTGGATTCGCAAATAGCCAAACGACTACGAAAACAATGGACAGGAATAGTAGTGTAAGTATTATCATCCGTTGCATAAAGCGATAAAGCAACCCTATTTCTGTAAAAATATTTTGGTGTGATGATCGTCAGTCGGTCTCGTTGTTAAGGTAACATTTTCCGGTTTGCCATTCTTCGTCGACTTCGGCGAGCACAGCGCTGACGAGTCTCAGAAGAGATGCTTCGTTGGGAAAGAGCGTGGCGACTCGGGTTCGTCGCTTGATCTCTCGGTTGAGTCTTTCGAGTATATTGCTGGTTCGCAGCCGGCGGCGATGTGCCGAGAGTCGGGTGAAGACAGTCAGCCCTTCGGGCAGACTCTGCTCCATCCATTCGGCCAGTGTTGGCGCTGTGAGACGGTATTTTTCAACGGTAATCTTTAGCAGCCGGTCGGCTTCGTTGGCATCTTGAGCGTTGAACACGCCGCGAATATCGTCGGCGACGTCTCTACGCATGTCGATCCTGGGGACGTAGGCGACGGCATTTTGCTGCAAGTGGAATTGACAGCGTTGCCATGGCACTCCGGGAAAGACTCCTTTACGAGCCGCCTTGAGACCTTCGTGGGCGTCGCTGGTGATCAACTCCACGCCATGCAGACCTCGCTCGACGAGCGACTGCAAAAACTCTCGCCAGTGGACTTCCGCCTCGCTCAGTTTTGCACTGACGCCGAGTACCGTTCGCTTTCCATTGGGCAACACGCCGACGGCGACCAGCACGGCACAATCGACCACGCTTCCACCGTGGCGGACTTTTTCATAGCGAGCATCGAGGATCAGATAGGATAGTTTGCCCAAGGGCCGCGAGCGCCACGACTCAAGTTCTTCGTCCAACAACTGAGCAGCTCGGCTGACCTGGCTGCTGGAGACGTCTAGCCCGCAGAGTTCTCTGGTAATCTCGGTAACTTTTCGCGTGGAAACGCCCTGGACGTACATTTCGGCAACGGCCAACTTGAGGGCACGTTCGCTACGAACGCCCCGTTCGAGCGATTTCGGATAGAACTCGACGCCTCGGGTCTGCGGTACTTGTAGCTCGACCTTGCCAACGCGGGTATTCAGCGTTTTGGGCTTGCAGCGTTTCCCAGTTATTGGGCGTTGGCGTAGCCGAGCCGCTCGCTCGTCCGCTCGTAGGGTTCTGCTCCGAGCACTTCGCTCCGTTCGATCTTCATTGCCTCATTGACGAGGATCTGGATGGCGCGTGCCATGCCGTCAAAACCGTGTTCGTCGAGGACTTGGATCATCTGGGGGAGCGTTTCTGGTTTGTAGGAGGCAGCAGTTAAAATGCTAGCAGCAAAAGTTGATCTATAAAAAAACGCCCGGATCATCGATAGAAGAGTCTTTCGATCCTATTGCAAAGGAGTTGAAAGATGATCTTCAGCAAGGATGATTCGAGCGTTGCTAAAAAATAGCAGATATCCAGGGATCGATTCAAGAGGTAAATTCTCAACTGGCCCAGTTACGCGTCGCCACACCGGCCAAGAACCCGGTCGAATTGGCGCAACGAGAACGAGAATTCAAACGGCTGACGGATCAACTTCAAAGCCTCTCCACGGCCTATCAGCTCCAACGCATGCTCGGCTCGGAAGAGCAGCGAAAGAACGAGAGAAGATGTGCGGATGCCACGGGAAAGAAGATGAAGAATTTTGGTTTTCGCGACGTCCGTGTCCGTTTCCTTGGCGGAGTCGAAGTCACGTTGCTGGCCCGTTATTATGCTCGCAGCCAAGCTCGCGTGGAGAAAGGAAAAGGAGCCTACTTCGGCCTGATGCTGCTGGGGATTTATGACCATTGCTCACCCGCATTGGCCAGCGAAGTGGCGAAACTGGCCGCTGCGATGAACTCGCTGGAAGACGCTCGGAGGCAACTGGCCGAGATGGGCGTTCAACTCTCTGGGAAGCAAATCGCTGCGATTGCTTACCAATTTTCTCAGCGTGCTCGACTGAGGCAAAAGGCCGGCGGCATGGGGATTTCCGGGGGTCTGGGAGGAAAACGAGTCGTCGTTATCGCACCGATTGGCGAGAACCCAAGCTGTTGGCGATTTATGTGGTGGACGAACAAGGAAAGATCGAGCGTGAGTTTACCCCCGTGTTGGATGGCACGCTGAAAGGCCCCGACGCGGTGTTTCGGCTGATCGAGTTTTATTGTCACAACGATGGGTCTAAAACCCTCGCCTTCAGGCGAATCCTTTAGGTTCTTATACTGGGGTGATGGAAAACTACCGAACGAGTTCGCACAGTCGCTATGACCTCAAGTATCACTTTGTGTGGGTGACCAAGTGTCGTCGGAAGGTGTTGACCGGTGCGGTCGGCATACGGGTCCGCGATCTGGTGCGCGAGGTTTGTCGAACGCACGAGATCGAGATCCTGCAAGGAGCCGTTTCCGGGGACCACGTGCATGTGCTGCTGTCGTGCCCGCCAACCATGTCGCCCAGTAAAATCATGCAGTACATCAAGGGTAAGAGTTCAAGGAAACTGATGATGGAGTTCAAACACATTCAAAAAAAGTACTGGGGTCGACACTTTTGGGCGTGGGGCTACTTCGTGGCGTCAAGCGGCAACGTGCCTGACGAGGCGATAGCCGAGTACATTCGGGCCAAGGCGGTACGGAACCAAGTGATGGTGACGACAATTTTCAGATAACCCCATCGTGAGCGAAGGACTTCAGTCCGTAGCTCACGAAATCCTTCAACCTACCGGCTTCAGCCGGTAGTAGTTTATTTATCCGAACTTCATATCGAAGCGGCGACCAAGGTGTTGTTCATTGCCGACGGCGCCCGCTGGATTTGGAACCGTGTCGGAGCGTTATGGAACCGTTTGGGCTTGAAGGCGGAGCAATGCATGGAACTGGTGGATTTTTACCATGTGGTCGAGCACCTTGGCACGTTGGCCGGCTTGATGAAAGGTTGGAGCAAGAAGCAGAAACGAGGTTGGATCACCCGGCAAGTCAATCGTCTCAAGCAAGGAAAGGTCGGACAGTTCCAAGAGGAAGTAAAGAAATTCTGTCGCGGCAAGCGCGGCAAAATATGGCGTCGCGAACGTGGTTATCTGCTCCGTAACGCATCCGCCGGTCGCTTGAATTACGGTCAGGCCAGAGATCAGCAACTACCCAATGGAAGCGGCATCATTGAGAGTACCGTCCGTCGCGTACTCAACCTGCGGATGAAAGGAGCGAGTATCTTTTGGACGAAAGACAACGCGGAAGACATGATTCTACTACGTGCCTACTACAAGTCTGGACACTGGAAAGTCCTTGAAACAAGGCCTTTGAGTACTCCTATGACCTCGCCGCATAACTCCTACAAACCAGAAACGCTCCCATCATCTGGTCGAGTGGGTTAGATTCGGTGGTAGATTCATTGCGGTGGGTCATACGTGGGTCTCCTTTCGCTTGGGTGAAACAAACGGTTAAGAGACCGACTGTGGCCCACCCTTTCAAGGGGGCCGGCCCGGCTTCGCCTTTTTCGCTACGCTCAAAAGGCGAAGCCGGGCCACTCATACGCTAAAGCTATTTACAGAATCAATGGTACACTAACACCACACGAGGAGATACAACCCATCAAACGGAGCGAATACTTTAAAGAAAGCAACGATAAGGAAAAAAGCTCCCCAACCGACAGGGGAGACCAGAACCACTCGACCTCTAAACAAACACAACTTCCAACTGATAAAAATGAACGGTAGTAGCAGTATTAGTTGGTAGAGCACAACAATAAGCCCAGCCAGAAAACCCACTAAAGACATGTGAAGTGAGACTTGAATACCTACCAATACTAGCGTTATGACTACTCGCCAAATTGGAAACGTCGGTCGAGTTCCTTCACCAATTGAGGATCCATTAACTTTTGAAGGCTTTGGATCAGCTTCTGTGTTAGAGGTAGTGTTTTGCTTGGAGCCGGGCTGAATAGGTGGTGGCGAATCGTGTGAAGTTATTTGGTTAGACTCATCAAGGAATTCTCCACAAAAACGGCATTTGCGAGCCGCAGATACAATTAACTCTGCGCAATAGGGACATGGAATTCTGTTGAGACGGTCCGTCGTCTCATTCAATGAATTAGGAACCGTAGCCGAAGAAGAACCTGTTTGTAATTTGTCTTTCAGCGTTGGGAAAAGCACACGGCCACCACAACCAGGGCATTTCGCTTCTCTACCAGCATATTTTTCTGGGGCACTAACTATTTTTTTACATTCAGCGCAGTTCGCTTGAATCGACATGCAGTTTCCCTAACCCTACTTTTGATTCCTTGACGTTAATGCCGATCCTACAGAGGGGGCGTTGCGGGTGCAAGCAATTACTTGCGACTCCGTGCGGTATTGTGCCAAAAGGGGGCCTTCGCAGAGTTACGATAAACAGTAAAATCACTGGTGCGGGGCTAGGGTAGCGCCCGAACGGCGGAATCTCGACCGCCTGCCCCCGCCTTTTTTGTTTCGAGATTCTCCAATCACCGGAATCGGGAGCCGGATTCATGTCGACAAACCTTTCGTTAAAGTGGCAAGCAGCGTTGTCGGCGCTGGACATCGTATTGAAGGCTGTCGAGCAAGGCCTGCCGATGCTCATCATCGCGCCGCCTGAGGATTTCGAGTCGGGTATCCGCAACATCCGAGAGGCGGTGAGTTGCGCCGCGGACTATCTGGAGGAACTGAAGCTTTCTCCTGATGCCCTGCGGTTACGAGCCGACGTGGAAAAGTTGAATGGGCTAACGATAGAGCACATCCTGTCAGCGGCTTCGGTGGATTGGACCGCAGAGGAAATTGAGCGGAAGAAGCAATTCTACGGCCAATTCCCGACGCCACCGGACGAGCCCGAAAATAGCGAGCAGTTCTTATCCCACCAAGAGGCAGGCTGCACTCGCCGCGCAGAGATTCTCACGCAGACAGTGTTGCGGATTCAAAGCGTGCTGAAGGAACAAGAAGCCGAATTGCCGACCGACGATGCAATTGCCGCCCCGAAAGCCGAGACGCCGACGGACGCCGCCGATAAACTGAAGCCGTCCGAAGAGAAAGCCTATGGGCAGTACCTGTGGGCGATTAAACGTAACGCCGCATTGGACGGCAACCGCGACCGCGATGTTTACGATTGGATTGATGAGAACCAGACCGACGACGATGAGAAGCTGCCGAAATCCTCGACTTGGCAGCGATACCTTAGGGCTGGGCGAAAGTATTACAGCGACCAAAAGAACACGTCGAGGGCCGGCCGAAAAGCTGGGAAATCGGTTGTGCGGCAAGCCGACTTGTAGCCGTGTGGAACGGTGTTTTACGTTAGGTGGCGGTAGACATCGCCACGGCCGCCAATGCGAACGACCAGCACCAAAAGTACGTCGTCGTGAATCTGATAGACGATACGGTAGTCGCCTGCTCGTAGCCGATAGAGATTCGATCCACCCGCCAACTTCATCGCACCACGCGGGCGCGGATTCTCGGTTAACTGGTCGATTTTCTTTGCGATGCGTTGTCGGTCTCGCTTGGGGAGCTTTTCGAGTGTTCTGAGTGCGGGTGGCTTCAATTCGATGCGATAGGCCATGCCGCTAGTTTAGCCCAAGTTTCTTTTTCACCCGAGACCAGGGGATGCTTCCCTTTTCCTTGAGGGCCTTCTTGGCCATAGTCACGTCGTAGCGATCTTCCATCGCTTCGAGTATGGCAAGGTCGTCTGTCGAAACCAGGACGGCAACCCGCTTGCCGTGACGATTGATAGCGATTCTCTGGCCTGAGTAGGCAACCCTGTTCAGGGCATCGGAAATTCCCTGCCGTAGCCGACTCGCTTCCAAGGTTTTCATGGCTAGTCCTCATTTGTACGAAAGTACCCTTTTGTACAATCATCGGCTATTCGGGCGGCCAAGTCAAGAAAAAGCGGACCGAAAGCGGACCACCTACATTTTTTTCGTTTTTTCTGAATGGCGGAAGACTCTAGCCCGCTAGCGTTTCCTTTGGTCGCCCCCAGAAAAAGCGGACCGGTCCGCCACGGTCCGCCCGATCCGGTTTGTGGTCTGTATCTGGCCTGTTTTGGCAATTGCGTACCGTGATTGGCACGCCGGAGGAACCAGAATCGGAGACCGAAATGATGACCACACTCACCTCCCCGCCGGCCGACGCGCCGGCTGCATTGCTGGATGTTCGCGCGGTGGCCGCGATGCTCGACTGCTCGGCTCGGCATGTTTACCGCCTTGCCGATGCCGAACGGATGCCCTCGCCGGTGAGGCTCGGAGCGCTGATCCGCTGGCGGCGTGCCGAGTTGCAGAATTGGCTCAACGTCGGTTGTCCCGATTGTCGCCACGGCGCGGAAGGGGGCAACGTATGAAACGCGCAAGAAAATGGGGCGGCCGGTTGCAGCCGACGCGCCCCGATGAGTCTGATAGTGCGACTGATTATACCTCGCTCCATCGGCTCGGGGAAGAGATTTCTCGGCTTGGACGCCAACGCGGAATTGACGGCGATCCGTTTGCCGTGGTTCCGCCAATCGAAACCCCCAAGCAACAGCGGGCGGTGATAGCCTTTTGGCTCGATATTCCGATGAAATTTCGCCGTCTTCCTGAATCAGTAACAATGGCTAAGGCAATCGTTATATCAAGCGAGGGGGATACAACATGAGCAGCGCTTTTTCAAGCGATTGTACCCCGACCGACAAGAACTCCGTGCGTTCGCAACCCGTCGTCACGCGGCTTGCCGACGTGGAACCACAAGCCGTTGAATGGCTCTGGCCCGGCCGGGTCGCCATTGGCAAGTTGACTTTGTTGGCTGGCGACCCTGGACTTGGCAAGAGCTTCGTGACGCTTGATATGGCATCGCGTGTTTCGCGCGGTGCGGCGTGGCCCGACGATTCGAGCGCATCACAGCCAGCAGGTGGGGTTGTTTTGATTTCGGCCGAGGACGACCTGGCAGACACGATTCGCCCACGGCTCGACGTCCATCATGCCGACGTGAGTAAGATCGTCGCACTTGAAGCGGTAACATTTTCGGATGCTTTGGGCAACGTGCGCCGCGAAGTCGACCTGACGACCGACCTCGGCCACATTGAATGCGCGATTGACGCGGCAGGCGATTGCCGGTTGGTTGTGATAGACCCGGTTAGCGCGTTCCTTGGCGGAACGGATTCGCACAAGAATGCCGAGGTGCGTAGCGTCTTGGCCCGGCTCTCCGACTTGGCCGAGCAGAAGCGGGTTGCCGTGGTTGCTGTGACCCACCTGCGAAAGGGCGAAGGGGCAGCAATCTATCGGGCGATGGGAAGCCTGGCGTTTGTTGCGGCAGCCCGTGCGGCATGGGCGGTTGTGAAAGACCAGGACGACCCACAGAAGCGACTCTTGCTGCCAATGAAAAACAACCTGGCCCCGGATGTCGATGGGTTGGCTTATCGAATTGAGGCGTCCGACTGGGGCGACTCGCCATCGGTTTCAATCGAGAACGCCGAAGAAAGCCGTTATCGAATCTCGCAAGAAACCGGCATCGACCCTGCGTCGCTCTGCCGATTCGTTGCCGGGCAAACCGGTCTGAGCAACGAGAACATCGACCGGCTTGGGGAATACCTTGGGCTGGAAATCGTCAAACAAAAAGGGAAATAATCATGGCCAGCATAACAAACGACCCCAACGGCCGACGCCGATTGCAATTCACCGACGCCAACGGACGCCGGCAGACCATCAGGCTCGGCAAGATGCCAAAGCGTACCGCCGAATCGGTCAAGGTCTATGTCGAACACCTGGTCAACGCCAAGGTGACCAAGCATCCTATCGACGGCGAAACGGCCCGATGGGTGGCCAGTCTTGATGACGTGCTGGCCGGCAAGCTGGCCAAGGCGAGGCTGATTCAGGCAAGGGATTCGGCAACGCTCGACGCATTCTTGGAATCGTACATCGAAAGCCGCAAGGCCGAAGCTGCGGCGAGTACCATTACCAATTTTCAGCACGTCCGCCGCAGTTTGGTTGAATACTTTGGTACGGACCGAGACCTGCGGGAGATTTCCGAAGGCGATGCCGACGACTGGCGTCAATCGCTGGTTGACCGCTACGCCATCGCCACAATCAGCAAGCTGGTCAAACGGGCGCGACAGGTTTTCCGGTATGCGGTCCGTAAGGGCCTTGCCAACATGAACCCATTCCAGGAATTAAAAGCCGGAAGCGAACAAAACGATAGCCGCAAGCACTTCGTGGAACGTGAGCCCATTGCCAAGGTGCTTGACGCCTGTCCTAACGTCCAGTGGCGACTTATTGTGGCATTGGCCCGGTATGGCGTCGTCCGAACACCAAGCGAAACGCTACGGCTGCGGTGGGGCGACATAGATTGGGAACGGCAACGGTTCACTGTCACATCGCCCAAAACAAAAAACAAGGCAAACCGTGGCGCGTTGTACCGTTGTTCCCAGAATTGCTAGCCGTGCTTGCCGATGCGTTTGAGCAAGCGCCGGACGGTGCCGAGTTCGTGATATCTCAATATCGAGACAGCAACGCCAACTTGCGAACGCAATTCACCAGAATTCTGAAACGGGCTGGCGTCGAGCCGTGGCCCCGGCTGTTCCAAAATCTGCGAGCAAGCCGAGAAACGGAACTGGCGAACGAGTTCCCGTTACACGTCCCCCGGCAAGACTCGAACTTGCGACAAGGCGGTTAACAGCCGCCTGCTCTACCAACTGAGCTACAGGGGATTAAGCTCGAACCAAGGCCAAGCCGCGTCCGCCGGGGACTTCCAGATTCTCGGCAGCACAGCAGTCGGGCACCTCGGCGGGAGCGAATCCTTGGCCTTCGTCGCTAATCTGAACCCAAAAGACCAAGGGACTCATTCTGCATTTTACATGAACCTGTTTGGCTGGGTCTTCCTTGTTGCCGTGCCGAATGGCGTTGCTCATGGTCTCTTCCAGGGCCATGTTGACGCCAAACAAATCTTGCTTCCGCCAACCCAGTTCAGCAAGTTCATCGAGAATCTGTTGGACCAAGTCATGATAGGAATCGAGCGAACTGGGTAACGAGCGTTCGATCGTGCGTGTCGCAGAACTGGAGGACATGCCACACTCGATGGATGGGAAGAAAGCATTGGAAAAAAGGTTGCTGGATACTGGCAGCTAGCTACTGGCGGTTAGCCAGAGGAAAATCTCGAAGCTTCTCGCAAAAATCTTCCGGCTAACTACTAGCTGCTAATAGCTAACCGCTCGCGGCTCCTACAGTACCGCCAAGGCGTCCGCCTCGGTATCCTTGATCTGGAACAGTTTGTCCAGATTGGTGATCGCAAAGACTTGAAAAATATCTGACGAAATATTTGTAAGTATCAACTCAGCACCCGCGCGTTTTGCTTTTTTCTCAAACGTGATCAGTTTGCCTAGCGCAGCACTGGAGAGGAATTCCACGTTGGAAAAATTCAGAACAATTTTTTTACGGTCCTCTTTTTCGATAAGATCAAACAGCTCTTGCCCCAACTCCTGAATGGCATCGGAATCGATAATTTTTTCGTCCGTGAAGCGCACGACGCTTACATTTGCCGATTCGCTGATGACTATTCGACGTAGACTGGCCATGTTTCAAACCCGGATTGTTGTTGGCGGCTGGCTGTTAGCCAGAATAATTAGCAGAAACGAGCAACGTGCGATGACTGCCAACCGCTACTCTGCTACAGATAGTTTACCTCAGATGGCGAGAAACACTAGGCTGTATTTCTTGCCAGATATTCTACGGCAAGCCATGTTCTTCCAAGCCGCCGTCGCAATTGGCCGACCTTCTTGTTATGACATTTCCCCAACCTTTTCTTGCCGCCACAAAAACAGGGCTGTTTGTTGGCGACTCGTTTTTTGAGGGAAGCCCGTTGGAGCTATGGGCCGCAGTCCACGGGCTCTCGATTGATGAATCTGCCATCGATCTTTATCGTGCTCTGGGCCGTCCAGTCCCACGCATCAACCGGTGGTAGTACCGATAGGGACAGAAGAGAAGAGGCACCGGTACTTTGAATCACGGGGGCATGTGCCCAAGCCGGAAAATAAGCATTTGGACTGTCTGTCAAACCCGCGCCGTCTCAGTCGAGCGTGACGCGGTTGTAGCGACACGGCTACCAATTGGAGGCAGTGAAACGGGCGACTTCCCCAGGGAAGTGGCTCTCAACTGTTTTTGTTTCCAAGGTTAGCGGGCTTTTCGGATGGTTTGTGCCTCAAACAAACCATCCGCTTCTTGGGTTAGACCTCCCCGGTGTTTTCTTGCTGGATTGCCGGTGCCCTAGTGTCTCAACCTGTGGCAGCGGAAGAGGTTAGCTTCGCCCTTGATAAACCGCATTCTGAGGCAGAAACAGATTATTCGGCGTGCCGCTCAGAGCCCCCCCAAAGTGCGTCGGACGATGAATCCGACGCAGATTCGGAAATTTCGTATCTGGGTCGGTTTCGACCGTCGGATTACTCTGCTCCGCAATCAAGTAGCCCTCTACTCGTAGAAATAATCTCTCAGTGATTAGCTCTTGGCTGTTCTCGCAATGGCCACAAGAGTAAAATTTAGAACGGATTCGAGAATTCAATATTGGAGAGAGCGATGCGACAACACAGAATAGCAATCACCCTCGTAGAGCTTTTGGTTGTGATAGCGATTATTGGAGTTGTTGTTGCCCTATGCTTACCAGCAGTTCGAAGTGCAAGGGAGCCAGCAAGGCGTAACTCGTGCACAAACAATCTTAAGCAAATTATGCTCGCCCTTCTTGAATATGAATCGCAGAATGGCACGTTGCCGCCAGCATACACAGTTGATACTGAAGGCAATCGCCTGCATAGCTGGCGAACATTGATTTTGCCTCACATGGAGCAACGACAGCTCTACGAGAGTATTGACCTCTCCAAACCTTGGGACGACCCTGCAAACGCGAAAGCCAGGAATGCGGTCGTGGAGTCATACATCTGCCCCAGTTATCCTGATACGAAGAACTTGACGACTTATCTTGGAGTCTATGGCCCGGATTGTGTATATTCTGGTTCTGTTCCACGGAGCCTGTCGGAGATAACTGATGGTGTAGAGACAACAATAGCCGTGGTTGATGTTGGTCCTGACCAAGCGATTCATTGGATGTCTCCTCAAGACATTAGCGAAAAAGAGGTGCGAAAGTTCGATGCAGAACGACGCACAAATCACCCTGGTATCATGCAGGCTGCTTTTCTTGATGGCCATGTCACAGCAATCTATTTAGACGTCGACAAGGATATCCTAGGTGCTCTGCTAACTAGTTCCTGTTTCCCAAATCAGAATATTGTGAAATTCGTCTGGCGGGCCGGTTTTGGTGTAGCAAGAAAAAGACGCATCGTTATCCTATTGAAAACAGAACGAATCAAAGAGCCATTTTACCCAAGGAGAAGCGGGCGATGCGTTTGAAAGCTGAAGCGATTCTCGATTTTGGATGGGCCAACGAGAAGGTCGACAACCAAACGGTACGGGATTATCGTGACGAGTACAAAACGCTCGGCCAGTTGCTGGACAGCCGGCCCGCGATTCTCGATGTGGTCCATCGCGACCTCGAACAGCTCAGCCAGACGACGTCGGCACGCGGCCGAAAGCCGATCTTCACCAGCGAAAACCTGTTTCGCGCGATCCTCGTCTTGCAACGGGAAGGACTCGACTATCGGGAAGCGTCGATCCGGATTGCCGAAAGCGAAACCTTGCAGCGGTTTTGCCGCCTGCTGAAAAAGCCGACCATCGACTTCACGCTGCTGAACAAGGCATTTCGCGCGATTCAGCCCGAGACTTGGGAACGGATCAATCACCTATTGGCCCTCGGCGTCGTCGCCGAAGAAACGGTCTCCCTGGAACATGTGCGAACCGACACGACCGTCACCGAATGCAATATTCACTGGCCGACCGACTCCAGCCTGCTGTGGGACGTCTATCGCGTGGCTGCCCGAGAAATGTCGACTGGTCGAGAACTCGACCCACTCCGTTGTCCTTGGCGATTTCACGCGAAGAAGATCAAAAATCTGCATCTTTTCGTCACGCGTTACTCGAATAGCACGAACAAAAAGCGTCTCCGCCAGGTCCGCCAGAATATGAAGACGCTGATCGTCCGGGTCGAGGAAGCTCTGGAAAAAGCGGAACAATTCGTCGCTTGGGCCGAACGTTCGACGTGTGTCGAGTTGGCGACGATTGCCCAGTCGCTGGCGAACCGTTTGCCGGTGATGCGGCAGGTCGCCGAAGTGGCTCGGCGCCGCGCGTTCGATCGAGAGCAGGTTCCAAATGCCGACAAAGTGTTCAGCATTTTTGAATCTCATGCGGAGTTGATCATGCGTGGACGGCGTGGCAAGCCAGTCGAATTCGGTCACAAGGTGCTGCTCACACAGTCAAAGGAGAAGTTCATTACCGATTACGTTGTGTTGGAGAAGAATGTAAGCGACAGCGAACTCCTGGAGACGGTACTCGAACGACACGAAGAGAAGTACGGTAGCCGGCCCAAAACGGTCGCCGCGGACATGGGCTTCTGTCCGGACGAGGACACCTACGAGGAATTGGAAGAACAGGTCGACTACCTGGGCGTGCCTCGGCGGACGCGAGATTTCGGCGACACGATGATGGGCATTTGGCAGCAGTGGCGCGCCGGAATCGAAGGCACGATCTCGTGCTTAAAGCGAGCATTTCGCCTGGCTCGCTGTTGTTTTCGCGGCTTTAAGAATTTCACGTCCGCCGTTGGCAGCGCCGTGTTCTGTCACAACTTAACGATCCTGGCAAAAACCTCAGGAGGCTGACGCGGAACGGACGCAAAAACCGAAAACAACTCGTAAACGTAAGGCGATGTACGCGCGCTGCGGCGCAACAACGCCGACCCACCACAGAAAACCGAACAAGCCAACTCCCTCGCCCGCTCGTCGCCCCGCGCCGTTCCCAAAGTCGGTCGGAAAGGGAGTATTATCAACGGGAACTAGCTATAAGCCGTTAGCTATAAGCCGTTAGCGGTTAGCTATTAGCCAGAGAACGAAGGATACAAACTGAAATTTCTGGCTAACCGCTAACAGCTAACCGCTAATACCTGACACCCACAAAAACAAGTAATGACCCTATCCCAACGAATCTACCTGGACAACGCCGCCACCAGTTGGCCTAAGCCGGAGACCGTCTATCGGGCGGTTGACCACTACTTGCGCGAGATTGGTGCTCCCAACGGGCGCAGCGGGTACCGGGAGGCTCTCGAATCGAACCGAATTATCGAACGGGCCAGACTGGGGGTTGCCCAATTGATCGGCGCCGATCATGCAAAGCAAGTAATCTTCACCGCCAGCGGCACCGATTCTTTGAATCTCGCGATTCGTGGGATCGTCCAACCTGGAGACCATGTCGTCACGACCGTTTGCGAGCACAATTCGGTTCTGCGGCCATTACGCGCCTTGCGAGAAACGGCCGATGTCTCGGTTAGTTATGTGCCATGCGACGGCGAGGGAATCGTCTCGCCAGATGATGTCCGACAAGCCTTGCGGCCCGAGACAAGGCTGGTAGCCGTCGTTCATGGCTCGAACGTTACCGGCGCCATTCAGCCGGTGGGAGAAACCGGCCAGATTGTTCGGCAGCATGGGGCACGTTTTCTGGTCGACGCCGCCCAAACGCTTGGCCATGTGCCGATCGATGTGGGGCGGTTGGGAATCGATCTGCTGGCCGCCCCGGGGCACAAAGGTTTACTGGGCCCCTTGGGTACGGGGCTGCTTTACATACGGCCCGGCATCGAGCGGCATCTTCAGCCCTTACGCTTTGGCGGTACCGGCACGCAAAGCGACGAAGACCGGCAGCCTGACGAATTGCCGGACAAGTATGAACCGGGCAATCACAACCTGCCAGGCTTGGCGGGTTTGGCCGAGGCAACCGAATTTTTACAGGCACGTACCGTCAAAGCGATGCACGAACATCATGCGTTGCTAACGTCGCGACTACTCGAAGGTTTGCAAGAGATCGCCGGCTTGACGATCCATGGGCCAAAGTCTCCTTCGAACAGAACGAGCGTCTTCAGCGTGACGCACGCGAGCTATGACCCACAAGAACTGGCTGCGTTGTTAGAGGCATCTCAAGGCATTCAATGCCGGGCAGGATTGCATTGTGCGCCCAGGATGCATGAGTCGCTCGACACAATAGGCAACGGCGGGACGCTACGCCTCAGCCTCGGATGGGCAACCAGCATGGATGAAATCGACCAAACGATCGAGGCGATCGGGGCGTTGGCGGCAGCGCCCGTGTCATGATGCAAGTTCGCATGTTAGCCGCCGGGCTCGTCCCGGTGCGTGAGCACAAGCCCAGACAAGCCCAACGCGCCGGGGCAAGCCCGGCGGCTAATGATTGACCAAACTCCTTCACTCGACGGTCACGCTTTTTGCCAAGTTTCGTGGCTTGTCGACGTCGCAGCCGCGTAGGACGGCGATGTGATAGGCCAATAGCTGCAGTGGTACTGCGGCGACGATTGGTTGGAGGTAGTCGGCTGTGGTGGGGATGGAAATCACCTCATCGACGATTTCGGAGACGCGCGAGTCGCCGTTGCTGACGATGGCAATCACCGGCCCGCCACGGGCTTTGACCTCCTCGATGTTGGCAAGCACTTTTTCGTAAACAGCATCTCGCGGCACGATAAACACGCTGGGGGTGTTTTCATCGACCAACGCGATTGGGCCATGCTTCATCTCGGCGGCGGGGTAGCCTTCGGCGTGGATGTAGCTGATCTCTTTGAGCTTCAGCGCCCCTTCCAATGCCGTCGGGAAATTGAACTGCCGGCCGAGGTAGAGAAAATTGTCGCACTCCGCGTACCGAGCGGCAATCGAGCGGGCGTCAGCATTGCAGTCGAGCGCCTTTTCAATCTGATCGGGCAATGCCTCTAGTTCTTCAATGATCCGCAAGCCTGCTTCATAGCTGAGATGATGCAGCCGACCAAAATAAAGGGCCAATAGCGCCATGACCGTGCATTGCGAAGTGTATGCCTTGGTCGAGGCGACGCCAATCTCCGGCCCGGCATGGAGGTAGATGCCCCCGTCCGATTCGCGGGCAATCGTGCTCCCCACGACGTTGCAAATGGCCATGGTGGGATGGCCTTTGCGTTTCATTTCGCGTAGGGCGGCGAGCGTGTCGATCGTTTCGCCACTTTGAGTCAGGGCGAACAGCAAGGTTTGCGATGAAAGGGGCGGGTTGCGGTAGCGCAGCTCGCTGGCGTATTGCACTTCAACAGGAATCCGTGCCAGCGCTTCGATCATGTATTCGCCCACCAGCGATGCATGCCAACTGGTACCGCAAGCGGTGAGCAAAAAACGATCGATGTGTCGCAACTGCTGCGTCGAAAGATTCAATCCGCCGAAGACGGCCGTGGCGGCGTCTTTGTCCAATCGGCCGCGCATCGCACTACGAACCGATTCGGGTTGCTCGTAAATCTCCTTGAGCATGTAATGCGGGAAGCTGCCCAAACTGACATCGTCGGCATCCAGTTCCAGCAGTTCGATGTTGTGCCGAATGTCACCCTGGTCGCGATGGATGACGCGGAGCGTGTCGGCAGTAACCACCGCCATCTCGTGGTCGGCAAGGTAGACGATTTTGTCGGTTCGTCCGACGAGTGGAGAACTATCGCTGGCGATGTAGTGCTCGCCATCGCCGACGCCGATCACCAGCGGGCTACCCAGCCGGGCCACGACAATCGCCTCGGGCCACTGGCGAAAGACGATTGCCAGGCCATAGGTGCCACGCAGTTGGACCAGTGCATTTTGTACCGCGGCGATCAATGGGGCATAGGGATTTAGGGTTTGGGATTCGGGACTTGGAATTTGGGTTTGGAGTTCGTGGGCGATCAGGTGGGCGACCACTTCGCTGTCGGTCGACGTCTGGAACTGGTAGCCCAGGTCGACGAGCCGCTGTTTGAGCGACTGGTAGTTTTCGATGATGCCGTTATGCACCAGGGCGAGTACATTGTCTCCGCCCCGATGTGGATGGGCATTCGCATCGGTCGCCGGGCCATGCGTTGCCCAACGGGTATGCCCCACGCCGATGGTTCCGCTTGCAGGGTGCTCTCGGAGCACGCTTGCCAAGTCGTCGACGCGGCCAGCCGTTTTGGCGATAGCTAGCTTTTCGTTTTCAAGCGTGACGATGCCGGAGCTATCGTAACCACGATATTCAAGCCGACGCAGTCCATCGAGTAAAAAGTCTGCCGCCTGACGCGGGCCGACGTATCCGACGATTCCACACATGGGGGGAGAGGGGCTAGGGGTGTAGGATTTAGGGACGAGTCTCCAGCGTAGCAGGATAAGAGGATAGGGGAAAGAAGGATGGCTGCTAAGCCGCAAGCAGCCGCTTGCGGCTTAGCGAAATAGTTGGAATGCCCTTTCACATTCACCCCGTTTTCGCTATCACTCGCAACCCGCAGATCCTAACCCCCAACCCCCAACCGCCACGATGGCCGACCAATGTCTGTTAGTGATTCCTGCCAGGCGTCGTTCCACGCGATTGCCCGACAAGATGCTGCTGCGCGCCGGGGGCAAGACGATTCTTCAGCATACGTTCGAAGCAGCTTGCCGCACGCGACGGCCCGGCCGCATTTTGATCGCAACCGACGACGACGAAATCGCCAGCGTAGCACGCGGATTTCATGCCGAAGTGGTGATGACCAGCGCCGAGTGTGCCAGCGGTACGGATCGAGTGGCAGAAGCGATTCGAGAGCTGCCCGACGTGCAGATGGTCGTCAACCTGCAAGGCGATGAGCCGGAGATCGACGCCGAGGCGATCGACCGGCTGATCGACCGACTGCGGCAAAACCCGGCCGCTTCGATGGCAACGCTTGCAACGCCGATTCGTGATCGAGCGTTGGTCGAAGACCCAGCCTGTGTGAAGGTGGTATTCGACTCCGCAGGCCGAGCCTTGTACTTCAGTCGCAGCCCGATCCCGCTGGTTCGCGACGGAGAGATCGACCGTCATCTGGCCTCTGATCCACCGCTGTTCCACCAACACATTGGCGTTTATGCCTATCGCCGCGAATTGTTGTTGCGTTTGGCTTCGCTGCCGCAAGGTCTGCTGGAACAAGCCGAGAAGCTCGAACAGCTACGTGTGCTGGAGCAGGGTGAAATTATTTTGGTCACGCTCGTCGACAAGCCATCGCATGGCATCGACACGGCCGAGGACTACGCAGCGCTGGTGGCCCGGTTGGCCGCTTGATTAGCCATCGGGCTTGTCCCGGCGCGTAATGCGTGATGACAGCGCCGGGACAAGCCCGACGGCTAATGGGCTTACACGGTATACGGCACTATCTTCGTTTCCATCGGGATCATCCAATTAAATTGCAAAAATTGCTCTTGACCGGAAAGATCGGAATCGAAAACATACTGTAACGCCATTGGCTGTGAATCACCGACCTCAGTAGCAGGATGTGCAACGACTGACAAGAATTTGACCGAACATGGATAGGTTGTGTTATGGATCACACGGCCAGCGAAGAATTTGATCACTGCGACGAGAGTCCCAGGTCTGCCCGATCGACCGATCGATTTGGTAAGCAAAAGAAGCGCCGACCCCGTCCTCGGAAGAATCGCAAGCCGGCGAAACCGGCCAACTACATTGGCCAGCGTACCAACAAGCGATTCGATCACAGTTAGCGGCCTGTGGCGCGCGGACTACGAATATCGCTTCGTCGTGGAAGTTATGCCAGACAACGGTTGTCTCTAGTCATCACGCTGCCGGGCATGTTGTGTTTTGGCAACGCCTGAATCTTGTAGACCTTGACCAGAATCTCTCCATGGCAGCGGGCATGAACACGCCTGCCGTGGCTGAGTGGCCTCTCTTCCTGCTTGGCATCTAGTTTGCTCTCTCTGGGCAACAGCGTTTTCAGCCACCAAGCCAGGGGATCACACTATGACATCACATCTCGTCGATTGGAAGTCCGAACAGTTCGCAGGCGTCGAAGAAAAGATCATGACCGCCAAGCACAACCTGCATGAGACCAACCTATTCAGTGATGAAGGTCTCATCAAGTTGTTCGATACCCATCCGGAATATGACATGGATATCTGCACCATGGGAGCAGCTTCGCATGGCGCGGAAGAGTGGCGCAACGGAGATCGCAACGGCACCAGTTCCGAAGCACTCCTCGACTTGCTCCATCAAGGGCGCTTGTGGATCAATCTCCGTAATGTCGCGACGCATCATGCGGATGTCCAGCGCGCGGTCGACGTAATCTATGATGAGATCGAAGCAAACAAACCCGGCTTTAAGGCACAAACCCGTTCGGCCAATTTGCTCATTTCCTCGCCGGGAGCGAGCGTTCCCTACCATTTGGACGTACCGGTGAATATGCTGTGGCATCTTCGCGGGACCAAACGGGTATGGGTTTATCCCCCGTTTGATACGAGGTTCTCACCGCAGGAGGTTGTTGAGAAAATCTGCGCCGCCGAGATGAGCGAGGATGCCCCGTTTGATCCCAGCTTTGATAATGCGGCAGAAGTGTTCGATGCCGAGCCGGGGCAATTGCTGACCTGGCCGCAACTGACGCCCCATCGCGTGGAAAACACGGGGGACCAACTGCAAGTATCGTTGTCGACCGAGCACAAAAACGCCCGGGCGATCCGTCGAATCAACGTGCATCTTGCCAACAAGTTTTTACGCAGCACGTTTGGATTGCCCTGCAAGTCGTTTGCCGTCGAGGGTCCTGCTGCTCATGCAAAGCAGGCGCTCATCCGCGCGGTGCGAAAAGTGCGAAACTTGACCGTCGGTGAGAAGCAAAAAAAGAATGCCTATCCTAAGACGTTTAAGGTCGATACGACCTCGCCAACGGGCATTGTCATGTTGACCGGTGCCACGGCCGAGCAGCAGGAAGCGGCGTAAGGAACGTCAAGCTGGGTGAAAAAGTGAAATTTCACCCGGTCTTGAAAGAATCCGTCCTTGCGGACGGATTCCTACGCTTCTGTTTTCCACTTGGTCGAACTGTTGTGGTTACTTCACTTTTTCTCGTTGGCAAATAGCGGAAACAATTTGCTGGGGACGTGAATTTCGCTCATCATGGTATCGAGCCGGGTAACATGCTCGGGATGCTCGCCAGCGACATCATGCTGTTCGCCGATATCGTCGGCCAGGTTGTATAATTCAATTCGCATATTCCCTTTGGATATGTTTTGCCGAACTGCTTTCCAATCTCCTACACGGATGGCCTGTTGCCCTCCATAGGCGGGGAATTCCCAATAGAGATAGTCATGCAGTTTTTGTTCACCTTGGCCGAGAAGCGTTGAGGCAAAGCTGATGCCATCAATGCCCGACGGAGCGGAGACACCGGCGATTTCGCATAGCGTCGGCAGGAAATCCCAAAAGGCGGCTTGGAGATTGCTCGTGCGGCCAGATTCGATATGCCCTGGCCAGCGAGCCACCAGAGGAATGCGGATTCCACCTTCGTAGACGGATCCCTTGCGACCTCGGAAGGGGCCCGACGATTTGAAAAACTCCGAATCCGTGCCTGCCAGCCGATCGAAGGTTGGGCCGTTGTCGCTTGTGAATATCACAAGCGTGTCGTCGTCGAGCCCCAGTTCTTTGACAAGCCCCATGATCTTACCGATGTCTCGGTCCATGTGGGTGATCATGGCTGCATAGCCGGCCCGCGGGGTGGGATGCTCTACATAACCGAAGTGCTTGTGTTTTTGGTTGTCGTAAGATTCCTCTGGAATCTTATCCTTGTACCAAGCGAGTGATTCGGCGGGCACCTGGATACCCAAGTGGGGAATCACAAATGGCAAGTAGAGAAAAAATGGTTGCTCTTTGTTCTCACGGATGAACTGAAGTGCAACCTCGGTGAACTTGTCTTGGGAATACGTGTCGCCATGAAGCGTTCGGTCGTTTCCCGGCAGTGTTTCCTTGACGCTGTTCCGCCATAGGAAACGGGGGTAGTGATTGTGGGCATGGCGTTGGCAATTGAAACCATAGAAGAGATCAAATCCTTGTCTGTTGGGATCGCCTGTGGTGCCGACGTGGCCGAGGCCCCATTTTCCGGCTGCGCCGGTAGCATAGCCGACCGATTTCAAACGCTCGGCGATCGTCACTTCTTCATCCGGAAGTGGAGTCTGACCAGGGAACTCCCAGCCGTACTTTTCGCGAAGATGTTCCAAATGTTTGGGATCACGATTGCCGCGTACGACTGCGTGTCCCGAGTGCTTACCGGTCATTAACATGCACCGTGCCGGCGCACAAACGGGCGAACCGCTGTAGAATTGCGTGAGGCGTACCCCAGCTTCCGCTAAGTGGTCGATGTTCGGCGTTTTGATCCACTCCTGCCCATAGCACCCCAGCTCGCCATAGCCCAAATCGTCGGCGACGATGAGAATAATGTTTGGCTTGCGAGCGGAGTTTTCTTTCGGCAGGTCGTTCTCGGCCCAGGAAAATCGGCATGGAACGAGTCCGAATGCGAGCAGTACGAGAAGTGCCGCGTTCAATTTCATTGTCATTCTTTGTCGCTCCTAAGATTTGCTAAAACAGTATAATCCTCAAGCGTCGAGGTGTCGCCCACGGTTTCTTTGCCGGCGGCAATGTCTTTCAGCAGCCGGCGCATAATCTTGCCGCTGCGCGTTTTCGGCAGTGTGTTGGTAAAATGGATGTCGTCGGGCTGGGCCAACGCGCCGATTTCCTTGCGGACATGCCCTTTGAGCGCCTGCCGCAAATCGTCGCTCGGCTCGGCATTGAGGAGCGTGACAAATACGGCAATCGCTTCGCCCTTGAGATCATGCGGCCGACCGATCGCCGCGGCTTCGGCCACGTTGGGGTGACTGACTAGCGCACTTTCGATTTCAATCGTGCTGAGCCGATGGCCGGAGACATTTAGCACATCGTCAATTCGGCCCATGATCCAGTAGTAGCCGTCCGCGTCGCATCGGGCGTTGTCGCCGGCCAGATATTGGCCAGGGAATTTGCTCCAATAAACCTCCTGGTAGCGATCATCATCGCCCCAAATGCCACGCAACATGCCAGGCCAGGGATGGGTGATTGTCAGCATGCCTCCGCCTTGATTGCCACCGCCGACGCCAACCGGCTGGCCCTTTTCATCGACAATGGCCGGGATGATGCCGGGTAGCGGTTTGGTGCAACTGCCCGGCTTCGTCGCAATGGCACCGGGCAGCGGGCTCATCATGGCAGCTCCCGTCTCGGTTTGCCACCAGGTATCGACAATCGGGCAGCGCTCGCCGCCGATCTTCTTGTGATACCACATCCAAGCCTCCGGATTAATTCCTTCGCCCACGGTGCCAAGCAGCCGCAGGCTTGACAGGTCGTGCTTCTCGACATGCTCGTCGCCCCATTTGATGAACGCCCGAATGGCGGTGGGGGCTGTGTAGAAGATCGTCACTTTGTATTTCTCGACAATCTCCCAAAAGCGGTCTTCGTGCGGGTGATTCGGTGCGCCTTCGTACATCACGCACGTCGCCCCAGCCGACAAGGGGCCGTAGACAATGTAACTATGCCCCGTGACCCAACCGCAATCGGCCGTGCACCAGAAGATATCATCTCCGCGATGATCGAAGATCCACTGGAACGTTTTTTTGGCGTAGAGATTGTAGCCAGCGGTGGTGTGCCGGATGCCTTTGGGTTTGCCGGTGCTGCCGCTGGTGTAGAGGATGAACAACGTCGCTTCGCTGTCCATCGGCTCCGCAGGACAATCGCTGGGCGCTTCGGCCACCAGCTCATGCCACCAATGATCGCGGCCCGCTTGCATCTTGACTTCGTTCTCAACGCGCTTGAGCACGATGCAATTTTCAACCGTCGGGCTCTTGGCCAGCGCTTCGTCGACAATTTCTTTTAACGGAAGCGCCTTGCCACGTCGCCAAGCGCCGTCGGATGTCAGTTGCAGTTTGGCACTGGCGTCGTTATTGCGATCGGCAATCGCCTCGGCCGAGAAGCCTGCGAAGATGACGGAGTGGATGGCGCCGATCCGCGCGCAGGCGAGCATCGCAATGGCCAATTCGGGCGTCATCGGCATGTAAATCGACACGACATCGCCCTGGCCGATGCCCAGTTTTTTCATCGCGTTGGCAAATCGGCAAACTTCGCGGTGCAGTTCGGCATAGGTCAGCGTGCGGCTGTCGCCCGGCTCACCTTCCCAGAGAATGGCAGTGCGGTCGCCCAGGCCTGCTTCGATATTACGGTCGAGGCAATTGTAGGAAGCATTCGTTTTTCCGCCGACAAACCATTCGGCAAACGGTTCGTTCCAAATGAGTGCTTCGGTGAAAGGTTCGAACCAATGGAGTTCTTCACGCGCCAACTCCGCCCAAAAAGCAGGCGGATCGGCCTTCGCTCGATCCCAAAGTTGCTCGTATTCGTCGAGCGACTTGATCCGAGCGTTTGCTGCGAACTCGTCGCTAGGAGGAAAAAGACGAGATTCTTGCATCACCGTGTCGATGCCACCGCCAGATTGCGCCGCCATTGGATAGCTCCTACTATTTTTGATTGAGGATTTAAGAAGTCATCATTGTACCGTTCGTATTTTATCTCGCAATCCGCTTGACATTCAGTGATAATGAACATAAGTTCACTACTAGCCGCGGGGCTTGCCCCCGCGCGCCTTGATGTCACAGCCACTACTTCCGCGCCGGGGCAAGCCCGGCGGCTAAATTCGATATCACAATGCGAGAAATATCATGTTAGCGTTTCACGGCATTATCTCGGCGTATGGTTTTTGGCTGCCCAACGATCCGCGCGGATCATGGTCGACTTGGGTTGGTGCATCGGAGCTGTTTCGAGTGGGCGGCAAAGCCACCAAAGTGGCTGCCACGCGATCAGTTGCATCGCGACCGCATGATCATCATTTACGAAAAAAAGCCAAAAACCAATTGAAGTACCCGGCAGTTCTGTTCGATGGAATCCAAGCACGCGCGATTGCACGTGGTTTTCCCAAGGCCATCAAAGCAGCCCATTACACATGCTGGGCGTGCGCTGCGATGCCAGACCATTCGCATGTTGTGATCCAAAGCCACGTTCAACCACCAGGCCGTATCCTCGGTCATCTGAAACGGGAAGCCACGTTGCGCTTGATAGCCGAGCAGCGTCATCCCATGGCCCGATTCGCCGCTGCAGACCGTGCCCCGCCGTCTTGTTGGGCTGCCAAGGGGTGGAAGGCGTTTCTGGAATCGGCCCAAGACGTGCGCCGAGCGATACGCTATGTGGAGCAGAATCCGATCAACGCAGGTTATCAACCCCAGCGCTGGTCATTTGTCACACAATTCGACGAATCCCAATGTTAGCCGCGGGGCTTGCCCCCGCGCGCCTTGATGTCACATTTACCCTTCCGCACCGGGGCAAGCCCGGCGGCTAACTTGTGTCCTAAAGAAGAATCCCTTTCACCGGGTTTTGATCTAGTACGCCGGTTAGCCGCATGTCGAGACCTTGGACTTTATAGCTGAGCCGTCGGTGGTCGATGCCCAAGCAGTGCAGAATCGTGGCATTCAGATCGTGGATATGCACAGGGTTCTCTGTGATGTTGTAGCTAGTTCCCGTTGATAATACTCCCTTTCCGACCGACTTTGGGAACGGCGCGGGGCGACGAGCGGGCGAGGGAGTTGGCTTGTTCGGTTTTCTGTGGTGGGTCGGCGTTGTTGCGCCGCAGCGCGCGTACATCGCCTTACGTTTACGAGTTGTTTTCGGTTTTTGCGTCCGTTCCGCGTCAGCCTCCTGAGGTTTTTGCCAGGATCGTTAAGTTGTGACAGAACACGGCGCTGCCAACGGCGGACGTGAAATTCTTAAAGCCGCGAAAACAACAGCGAGCCAGGCGAAATGCTCGCTTTAAGCACGAGATCGTGCCTTCGATTCCGGCGCGCCACTGCTGCCAAATGCCCATCATCGTGTCGCCGAAATCTCGCGTCCGCCGAGGCACGCCCAGGTAGTCGACCTGTTCTTCCAATTCCTCGTAGGTGTCCTCGTCCGGACAGAAGCCCATGTCCGCGGCGACCGTTTTGGGCCGGCTACCGTACTTCTCTTCGTGTCGTTCGAGTACCGTCTCCAGGAGTTCGCTGTCGCTTACATTCTTCTCCAACACAACGTAATCGGTAATGAACTTCTCCTTCGACTGTGTGAGCAGCACCTTGTGACCGAATTCGACTGGCTTGCCACGCCGTCCACGCATGATCAACTCCGCATGAGATTCAAAAATGCTGAACACTTTGTCGGCATTTGGAACCTGCTCTCGATCGAACGCGCGGCGCCGAGCCACTTCGGCGACCTGCCGCATCACCGGCAAACGGTTCGCCAGCGACTGGGCAATCGTCGCCAACTCGACACACGTCGAACGTTCGGCCCAAGCGACGAATTGTTCCGCTTTTTCCAGAGCTTCCTCGACCCGGACGATCAGCGTCTTCATATTCTGGCGGACCTGGCGGAGACGCTTTTTGTTCGTGCTATTCGAGTAACGCGTGACGAAAAGATGCAGATTTTTGATCTTCTTCGCGTGAAATCGCCAAGGACAACGGAGTGGGTCGAGTTCTCGACCAGTCGACATTTCTCGGGCAGCCACGCGATAGACGTCCCACAGCAGGCTGGAGTCGGTCGGCCAGTGAATATTGCATTCGGTGACGGTCGTGTCGGTTCGCACATGTTCCAGGGAGACCGTTTCTTCGGCGACGACGCCGAGGGCCAATAGGTGATTGATCCGTTCCCAAGTCTCGGGCTGAATCGCGCGAAATGCCTTGTTCAGCAGCGTGAAGTCGATGGTCGGCTTTTTCAGCAGGCGGCAAAACCGCTGCAAGGTTTCGCTTTCGGCAATCCGGATCGACGCTTCCCGATAGTCGAGTCCTTCCCGTTGCAAGACGAGGATCGCGCGAAACAGGTTTTCGCTGGTGAAGATCGGCTTTCGGCCGCGTGCCGACGTCGTCTGGCTGAGCTGTTCGAGGTCGCGATGGACCACATCGAGAATCGCGGGCCGGCTGTCCAGCAACTGGCCGAGCGTTTTGTACTCGTCACGATAATCCCGTACCGTTTGGTTGTCGACCTTCTCGTTGGCCCATCCAAAATCGAGAATCGCTTCAGCTTTCAAACGCATCGCCCGCTTCTCCTTGGGTAAAATGGCTCTTTGATTCGTTCTGTTTTCAATAGGATAACGATGCGTCTTTTTCTTGCTACACCAAAACCGGCCCGCCAGACGAATTTCACAATATTCTGATTTGGGAAACAGGAACTAGCTAAACTCGTCCGTCTCGCCGTAAACAACACCCGGCTTGATCCCCCCGCCGGCTAGCCAAACGGTAAAACACTTGGGGTGATGATCGCGGCCATAGTTCTCGCGAGTGAGAGTTCCCTGGCAATAGATCGTGCGTCCGAATTCACCGCCCCAGACGACCAGCGTGTCGTCCAACAGGCCGCGCTGCTTCAGGTCCTGGATCAGCGCCCAACTCGGTTGATCGACGTCACGGCATTGATTAGGCAGATCGCCGCCGACATTGTGGTGTTGATCCCAACCGCGATGGAATATCTGGACGAACCGTACGTCGCGCTCCGCCATGCGTCGGGCAAGTAAACAACTGGCGGCGAACGTTCCCGGTTTGTTGACATCGGGCCCGTACATGTCGAGCACATGCTGCGGTTCGCCAGAGAGATCGGTTAGCTCGGGGACCGAGCTTTGCATGCGAAAGGCCATTTCGTACTGGGCGATGCGGGCCTGCGTTTCCGGATCGCCATACTTATCAAGCGTTTGCTGATTGATTCGTGCCAAGGAATCGAGCATCCGCCGCCGCGTCTGTCGATCGACGCCCGGCGGGTCGGAAAGATAGAGCACCGGATCGCCTTGGCTGCGCAGCGCGACGCCTTGGTGTTTGCTGGCGAGAAAACCGGAACCCCAGAGACGATTGAACAGCGCTTGGGCTTCTTTTCGGCCTGTCCAGGAGGCGGTCATGACGACAAACTCCGGCAGATTCTTGTTCAAAGTGCCCAGGCCGTAGCTGAGCCACGATCCCAAACTCGCCCTGCCGGGCAACTGATGGCCCGTGCAGATATAGGTAATCGCCGGGTCGTGGTTGATCGCCTCGGTATGGACCGATTTGACAATGGAAATATCGTCAACCATTTTGGCATGGTAGGGCAACAGCTCGCTAATCCAGGTGCCATTTTTTCCATACTGCTCGAATTTGTATTTCGACGGAGCCAGCGGAAACCGCGCCTGCCCGCTGGTCATCGTCGTGAGCCGCTGCCCCATGCGGATCGACTCGGGCAGGTCTTTGTCAAACCAATCGGCCATCTCCGGTTTGTAATCAAACATATCGATCTGCGATGGGGCGCCGGCCATGAACAAATAGATGGCCCGTTTTGCTTTCGGCGCAAAGTGTGGCAATCCGGGCAGTCCGCCCGTGCCCTTTGCGAGCGAATCTTGTGCGAGCGACTCCGCACGCAATGCGCCCGGCATCAGCGACGACAAGGCGGCCGTGCCAAGTCCCACGGCACCCCGTTTGAAAAAATGACGCCGTGATTCTATTTGCAGATGTTGCTCGATAGGATTCATGATTAGTACCTCAAGCTTCGCTGACATGTAGGCCGGAACGAGCTATGTGAGTTCCGGCAGTATACAAACTACCTTGCCGGAACTGCGTTGCTGTCGCTCCTTGTTCCGGCCTACGGTTTTAATTTTTGGTAACGACTTCATCCAGATTCAATACCAGATTGGCCACAATGGTCCAGGCGGCCAATTGGCCAGCGTCGAGTTGATTTTCCGGCTTCGTTTCTTTGTCGAGTTGACTAGCATCGATGAGCGATTGGGCTGATTCTTCATCTTCTTGGTAACGGGCGAACTGCTGGTTGTAGAAGTCGACCAACTCGTCGACCGTATGTTGGCTAGCTCGATGGCCCGTGCAGAGTCGCACCATGGTACGAACGCAGTCAGCCGGGTTCGAGCCGCTTTCGCGCATGCCCCGCTCGGCTAAGCCGCGAGCGGCATCGACATACTGCGGGTCGTTGAGCATCAGCAGCGCTTGCAGTGGCGTGTTGGTTCGTTCGCGGCGAACGCTGCAGGACTCACGCGAAGGCGCGTCGAAGGTGCTCATTTGCGGCGGCGGCGAAGTGCGCTTCAGGAAGGTATACATCGTGCGGCGATGCACTTTGTCGGACTCCGTGTCGGCAAGAAATCGCACGGTATTCGAACCCGAATAACCCACGGCAGACCACAGACCATCGGGCTGAGGCGGCTTCACGCTCGGCCCCCCCCAACCGCTTCACAAGCAATCCGCTCACCGCGAGCGCCTGGTCGCGGAGCATTTCGGCATCCAATCGGAACCGAGGCCCCCGCGCGAGCAGTCGATTTCCAGGGTCTCGTTCTACTAGCTCTTGGGGGATTCGAGAAGATTGACGATAGGTGCTAGACATAACGATCCGTTTTACCAGCGCCTTAACATCCCAGCCGCTTTCAATCAGTTCGACCGCCAACCAGTCGAGCAATTCAGGATGGCTGGGTACTTCGCCTTGGGAGCCGAAATTCTCCGCGGTTTTGACAATACCGGTGCCGAAAAATTGAGCCCAAAATCGATTCACCGCCACACGAGCCGTGAGCGGGTGTTGCTTCTCGACGAGCCATTGGGCCAATCCCAGACGGTTCATCGGCGCACCCGACAGCATCGGAGGCAACATCGCCGGCGTGGCCCGCTCGACTTGTTCGCCACGCTGGTCGTATTCACCCCGATTAAGGAGGAACGAATCACGAGGTTTTTTGCGTTCTCGAAACACCAACGTGATTGGCACCGTGCGCTGGATTGCCGTTTCTTCAGCGTAAAGCTGAACTTGCTCGTTGATCATTTCCGCGTATTTCAGATCGAACCGGTGGAAATAATAATCACGCAGTTCTTGCCACTGGGATTCGGTCGTCTGCTCGATCGGTTGGGCTACGATTTTGGAAACCCCGTCGGCAAGCATAACGCACTTCACGTCCGCTTGGGATAGACACCGCTCATACACGCACACCTCATCGACCTGACCTCCCGTGAGATTTTTTTCTTCGCCGCGTCGTCCAATTTGCAAGTGAGCGCCACCGCTATTGATCGAGTACTTTCTACCTTGTGAGGTAATAGAATCCATCTTCACCACCATTTTTTGACGGACTCCATCGACATAGATCACGATGCCTCCGGCTTTTGCCGAAGCGTCGTAACTGACCACAACATGATGCCAGCCATTTTGCGTCAGGTTCTTAGCCGTCGTAGCGACGGTGATTCCATAGCCATCCGCACGGCTCGTGAGGTAAAAGTGCAAGTAACCATTTTCGACCATCAAAGCATACCCACGGCGTTCTTTGGTTGTTTTCGAGAGAATGGCACCGGTTGCATTTTCTGGCGTTTGTATCCAGGCACTGAAGCTGAATTTTTGGTCTTGCTCAAAACCAAACACATTGCCCAAGTCGATAAACCCGTTCTCTGCAAATTCTAATCCGTTGCCTTGCCGACCTGAGACAACCTTCACCTCGCCATGGATTTTTCCTCCAGCGCTCGGATTCACGACGTTGGTCACCCTTTTACCCTTTTTATCCTCTTGCAGTTCGAGCGAAAAGTGGCCCAGGAGCCCATCAGCAGGGGGCTGGAAGTTGGGCATCCCTTCGATACTGGTCAGTAGACGCCTCAGCTGGTGCCACTGCTGAAACTCCGGTTCTGCCTCTTTTCGGCGCTTGCTTGTTTGGGTTGTGAGGTTGGCCAGTTTACTTTGCAACTTGTCCAACTGTTCTGCTTGGTCTTTCGAGGGGACATGCACGATCGGACGTGTGTCCTTGACATTGCCATCCATCGCAGGGCCGTCGAGACTGTTGAAAAATGCGAACATGGAATAAAAATCGTGCATCGTCAGCGGGTCATACTTGTGGTCGTGGCACCGCGTGCATTCCAGCGTGAGGCCCAAGAACACGGTGCCCGTGGTGACAACGCGATCCACAACATTCCGCACAAAAAATTCTTCTTCGATGGAGCCGCCTTCGTTGGTAGTGACATGGCAACGACAAAATCCGGTTGCTATTTGCTGGTCCAGCGTGGCGTCGGGAAGCAAATCGCCGGCCAATTGTTCGATCGTGAACTGGTCGTAAGGCATGTTGTCGTTAAACGCACGGACGACCCAATCGCGGTAAGGCCACATCTCGCGGTAGTTGTCCAGGTGCAAGCCATGCGTATCGCCGTAGCGCGCTGCGTCGAGCCAAAATCGGGCCATGTGTTCGCCGTAGTGGGGCGATTGGAGCAATCGGTCGACCACCTGCTCGTAGGCATGCGGCGAATCGTCCGCCAGATAGGCATCCATCTCGGCAAGCGTGGGTGGCAAGCCTGTCAAATCGAAGGTCACGCGGCGCAGCAGCGTTTCCTTGTCGGTTGCTGGCGATGGCTTCAGTTTTTCTTGATCGAGCTTGGCCAGAACAAAAGAGTCGATCGCACCTTGAGGCCAGTTCGCGTCGCTCACCGACGGCAGATCCTTGCGATGAGGCGGCACAAACGCCCAATGTTCTTGCCAATCGGCACCCTCAGCAATCCAACGACGAAACAGGGCGACTTGTTCCGGTTCGAGCGTCTTGCCCGAATCGGTCGGCGGCATTATTTCGTCTTCGTCGCCGCTTGCAATTCGCCGCAGAAGTTCGCTTTCCTCCAGTTTGCTGGGGACGATAGCCAGTTCGCCCGAAGCCGCTTCGCCAAATACAGACTCGCGGAGGTCGAGCCGCAACTCGGCTTCGCGATCCTCCGCATTCGGTCCATGGCACGTGTAGCAGTTTTCTGAGAGGATTGGCCGAATGTCGCGTCCGTAGTCGACCGACTTCGAATCCGTTGCCTGCGGTGGAGGCGATATCTCAGTCGAAGCACCTTCACCGTGTGATACCGGAGCGTCCCAAGTAGCCCAGTTAAGAGTCAGCAATAGAAAACTGCAGGCCAAGGAAACGAATCTTGTGTGAGACACAATTCACTCCACGGTTTGAGACAGGTCGGCACGACAAACCTGATTGAGGCGGGAGTTCTATTATTATCACAAAAGGCAGCTAGAAGCAACCTATTTTCCCGGCCTGTTGGAGGAGAACGGCGTTTTAATCTATCGCTTGCCCTTCTTTGATGGCAGCAGCGGAACGGTTAGTTTTTGATACAGCTTCAAGAGATACTCGACTCGATTTCGCTCATTGGGGAACAGCTGCGAGCGGTAACAGCGATCGACGGCCCGGTCTAACTTGGCGTGGGCTTTCGTCAGATTGGCCGGCATCGAAAGCGGGTCGTACAAGTCGGCCAAGGTTGCCTCGGTGTGCGACTCGCGGGCATCCAGCACCGCTTGGGCAGCGTCTTCGACGGCTTGACGTTTCTTGTCGATCAGTTTCTGAGGCCAGGGATAGTTGTTGTAGACCAGTTTGGCAGAATACCTGTAGTCCGACTTCAGTCTCCCCGCGACATATCGCACCCACGCCATGTGCATCGTGGAAGAAAGCACGCCAAAGTGATACAGCGCTGCGTTCGGCATGAGCTTAACAAGGTTGCTGCATAAAACGTCCGGCCCCATGAACCCCATCGGGATGAAGGAACGCCGCTCAGAAGAGACCTCGGGGATAAGCAAGTAATTGCCCTTGGGCATGTTATGGACGTGGAAACGAGTTGGCTGCGTCGCCAATTTTTGAGTCGGAGCGCTTTTGCTTTTGAGTCGAAACTTACGAACCGCCTCGACTCGTTCCATTGCCAAAGGCATCGAGCGGAGCTTGTTCGGCTCACAGTCACCAAGCCATAGACACCAACGAGGTGTGCTATTGATAAATTCTCGGGAGCCATACCAACGCTTGAAAAACGGCTCGCTTGTGGGTTCCCGTTTAACGAATTGTTCCTTCTCCTCATCTGTAAACAGATAATTACCACCGTCGATCGGCTTGTTCCCGATGCCAATCTCGGGGACATTGCACAGTGGACGTGATCTATTGGTAACGGCAATGTCAGGCCCCTCAACAAGATAAGGGCTGATGTTCGTAGCGGTGCTGATCGTAGGCTCGCCGCGAATCGCCTCATAGTCAAACAGCAATCGCTGTTTCGCAGCGGTAACTCCGAAGCCGATAATCACCACATGCACATGCGCTTTTCCACGGGCCTCACTTTCCCAAGCAAAAGTGCGATGGGCAAAGTGGATCGAAATACCATATCGATCGAGCAGTTCTCCCCAAAGTACACCAACCTGTTCGCCCTGCGAGATCGAATTCGTCGACACAAACGCGACCGTGATCGTGGTTCTTTGAATGTATTTGCTTGCCACGAAATACCAGCCCGTAACGTAATCCAGCAGACCCGAATTCCTGAGTTTGCCGGTTACATCATCGATCTCTTCACGGTGACGCTTGATCTGATATCGAGCACCACCAAACGGCGGGTTCCCGAGCACATGTGTACATTCGCTCGCCGGAAGAACTTCGTTCCAGTCGATCCGCAGTGCATTTCCGTGACAAATATGCGGGCTACTCTTGAGCGGAAGTCGGACGAAGTATTCGCCGAATTCCTCGCTTAGCCGTTGGTTCATCTGGTGGTCCATCAGCCACATCGCCACCTCGGCGATGCGGACGGGCCATTCTTCGATTTCGATGCCGTACATCTGACCGACATCGAGTTTCAAGATCGTGCCAATGTCGGTGATTTGCTGCCGCTTGAGTAACCGGCGCAGGATTTCCAACTCCAGTAAACGGAGTTCGCGGTAGCTAACCACGAGAAAGTTGCCACATCCGCAGGCGGGGTCGAGCAGTCGCATATCCGCGAGCCGCTCGTGCAACTTGCGAAGCTTGTTCTTATCGTTCTTGGCCTTGTCGAGTTCCGCTTGGAGTTCGTCGAGAAACAACGGGCCAATGACCTTGAGAATATCGCGTTCGCTGGTGTAATGGGCACCGATCTGCCGGCGTTCTTTCGGCTCTATCACTGCCTGAAACAACGCCCCAAACACGGCAGGCGAGATTCTGCTCCAATCGAACCGAGTGCAGGCCATCAGGCGGTTACGCATGTCCAGATCAAAGGCTGCAAAGCTAAGCGACTCGGCGAACAGATCGCCGTTGACGAAGGGCAATTCGGCAAGTTCTTCGCGTAGGTTGCTTTGCCGCTTGTTTTCGGGCTTGTTCAGTACCTGAAAGAACTGTGCCAACATGGGGCCCAGGTCTGAACCGTCGGCGTTGGTATGGTTCTCCAGATAAAGCTGAAATGCGTTTCGCTCAAAAATACCTGTGTCTTCGGCAAACAAACAGAACAGAACGCGAACGAGGAGTCGCTCTAATTCATGCCCTGAGTAGCCGCCCGCTTCAAGCGCATCGTGCAGGTCGCCCATGATCTGGACGGCTTGAAGGTTGATCGGGTCTTCGGGTTCAAGCTTGTGTCGCTTGTAGCCGGGGATGAAGCCGAAATGCTGCACATGCTGGTGCAATTCCGCAAGCGGTATCTCGATGGTCGAATCGTCTTCCAGATCGTGCAAGGCAATGCGAGCAAAGTCGGAAACGATGACATACCGCGGCACCTCATCGGTGCGGTCCTCGCGCTGCAGGTTTTGGACGTACTCCATCGCCTGTGCGTGGGCCTTGTCGAGGTTTTTTCCTCGGCTCTTATGCTCGGCCAGCAACATGCCTTTCCAAAACAGGTCGATAAAGGCGTAGCTGCCACTCAGGTTTTTGACCGGCTCCTCAAAACTGGCAACGTGGCGACGGGTGAGCCCGAAGACTTGGAAAAACTGGTCCCAAAAAGTTTTTGCCTCGGCATGCTCACGAGACTCGACGGCCCAATCCTTGCTGAACGCAACCGCTCGGCTACGAATCTCATTCCATGAAAGTGGCTTTGCCATCGGTCATTTGCCTTTCATCACTTTGAGATCCATCATGATCTGTATCTCGCAAGGTTCTTTTGATTTTGAGATATGCCTGATCTTCAGCGTCCTACGAGATTGCCGAATGACAGCGTGGATTGTAGAACATCGGTGCTGGCGGCGCAACCGCTGCCGGCGGTTTTTTGAAGCTCGACTGGGGATGCTACTGCTTGCCGGTGCGGCGCAAGGGAGTTACGGGTTGCGAAACTCGGGTTACAGAATACGGAAAGCTCGCGTCTCGCAACTCGCCCCTCCTCAAATCCGCTATTACCCTCTCTTTCGGTACGACTAGGGAAAGTTTCTAAAGTCGAACCCCCCATTGAATCGACAATACCTATCGGAAGGGTTGTTTTCCGCAGCACCAGGCCCGCCAGGGTCATCCGCGGCTGCTGGAACAATCTGCAGGGGGGAGCCTGCCTTAAACCATGATCGCTTCGGCGGTGTGCGTGCCTACGGTGCGCAGCGTCTGCTGCATGCTCTCTCCGGGACCGATGTCCTTTGTCGGATTATGTTTTGCGCTACCCAAGCTTGTAGAAGCGGCTCTTAATTCAGCAAGGGCCCTTAATTCAGCAAGGGAAGTGGAGGAATGGGAAAGATTAGCGACTGGAGTGAAGAAAACCATCTTCCTCTATTCTAACGATTTTCCCCAATCTCCGAGTGCCAGCATTGCCGATGGATACCAATGTACGGCGAGGATCAGAAGGACCTGAACCAAACCAAGTTAAGGGAGTACCCCCCAGACCCAGGTGTTGACTGCGGCAGAGACCCCATGGCGGAAGGGAATCACCACGCCATGTCGCTTCGACACAAAACAAGTGGGGTGCCAGCTCCAGGACTGTGAGTGCCTGGAGTCATTTGAGTAAGCGCATTACGCAAGACATATTGGAGTACCCGTGATGAAGGTCTTTACAACTGGTCAGGTCGCCAAGATCTGCAAAGTGGCCCCGCGCACGGTCAGTAAGTGGTTTGACTCGGGGCGCCTCAAGGGCTACCGAATTCCCGGTTCGCAAGACCGGCGAATTCCCCGTGAGTACTTGATCAAGTTCCTCAAGGAACATGGCATGCCCTTGGGCGATCTAGAAGACGAGGCGATGGCCAAAGTCTTAATCGTGGCCCAAGATCAGGTCTTGATCGAGAATCTCAAACGCGAACTGCCGGCCGAGAGATCGTTTCGAACTTCCATGGCTGCCAGCGGATTTGAAGCTGGCATCCAAGCCGAGAGTTTCCACCCTGACTGTATTATCGTTGATTTCTCGATTGGCCAAGTCGAAGCTTTGCAGATTTGTCAGAATCTGCGACGCAGCAGCGACTTTGCCGAAACGATCTTGATTGCTCTGCTGCCGGATGACGGCACCACCGCAAGCTTCGACCGTTCGAGTATCAACGAAACGTTCAAAAAGCCGTTCGATGCCGCACTGTTGGCCGAACGACTACGAACACTGATTGGCGCAAAGAAAGAATTGGTCTGACGTGATTCCCTAACTGTCGAAATAAAATAATTCCGACAGATAATGATAGCCGCAGGGACTGTTGAATGAGTCAACTGCGCGGTGGCTGGTCTCTCCCGGACCTGATCCGCCCTTCCCCGCACATGCGAGCTTGGTTGTTTCGGCAGCCAAGCTCGTTTTTTTATGCGCTGATCTTTTCTCTGCGAAACGATGCGGGCAAGTACCAGAATGCTGAAGACAGGTGTCATGCTGCTAGCCCCCGGCGCAAGCCGTGGGATGTACTGTTTTGGCCCCTTTCGGATACAAACCCCGCGGCTTGCGCCGAGGGCTATTGTTCATGTGATTTGTTGTGTCTTTCGAAGAATCAACTTGTTCTAAAAAGGAGCGCGCCGTTGTTAGCGCTCTGTGAACTCCGTCATGCCAGGAGCGTAATTCAGATCTTGACAAGCCGACGTCGTGAAGCACGCCTCTGGCGGCGGCGCTGGTTGGCCTGATCAAGTTCGCGCTGGCGATCTTCGCTGCGATGCTCAGGGTGTGCCTTGAGCCATCGGTCAGGTAGCAGCTCGGAGAGCTGTTCACGCTGGTCCCTTGAAAGCGATTCGAACGGGGTTTGGGCGTCGCCCACCCGCAAGTACTCGGGAACGATCTGAGGAAGCCGGACGAGAACATCGTTGAGATACGGGGTGACGTGGACATGATTAGAACGAGCACTCTGGATAAGCGTGTACCAGACGCATGCCGCGCGACCACCCGCATCGCTCCCAAAAAATTGGTAATTTTTTCTTCCAATAACCGAGGGGCGAATGACTCTTTCTGCCATGTTGTTATCGATCGCATAGCGCCCGTCGGTTGCAAATCGCGTCATCGCGTTCCAACGATTGAGCAGGTAGCCGATCGCTTCGGCCAACTTGGTCGAAGGCCGTACCGTCGGCTGCACTTCGGTGAGACGATCGTGCAGACGGTCAAGAATGGGAACCGACTCGCGCATGCGCACTTGTCGTCGCGTTTCCACATCGGCATCGGCCAGGCGATCCTCGATGTCGTACAGTTGCCAGATCCAAGCGAGCGCCTCGTGCGCAAGTGGCTGCGTTGAGACGGCGCACGCTTCGTCGAACTTCCGCCGCGCATGGGCCCAACAACCCAGATCCAGAAGTCGGCCATCCGATTCCTTGACTAGGGACGTGTAGACACTGTAACCGTCGGTTAATAATCCGCCTTGAAAATCATCAAGTATTTCCCGCGGACCTGCGCGGGATCGATCAAGTCGATAGTCAAATAGTTGGTACGGATGCTGGTCATCGCCAACGTAGGCCCAGAGATAAACCAGCTTGGTCGCCCCAGCCCCGGGACGCAGGACACGGGCCGTGGTCTCGTCGGCCCGTACATAAAAACTATCCAGTACTTGGGTGCGAATCAGATCCCACACCGGCAGCAGACGCTCGCCTGTTCGCACCACGGCGTTGCTCAACACGCTGCGGTTGAACCACATCGTGGTGGTGGAACGAAGCTCTTCCTGGAGACGATACAGGGGCAGGTGACGCTCGAACTTGGCGTGTGCCAGCCAGGCTAACGTGCTGGCCCCAAATATCCCTTTTTCGTTGATATTGGGTGGCTTTTCGCTGGTGACGATCTGCTGGCCATCCCGGCTAACAGGGCAACCGTAGGTAAACCGAACGTGCTCGGCGATGTAGGCGCTAGACTCAACATATTCTAGTTGCCGTGAGATCTGCTCGGAGATCACCGTCCGCTTGCCGCCACATCCACAAGGACAATCGAGTTCTTCCGGCGGCAGTGGGTGTTCAAAACGCTGGACCGGCAAGCACTCGGGGAATTCAAAACGTTTGCGCTTCTTACGGCGTTTCTTGCGTTTCGAAGACGATTCATCGTCTGGCTCTTCTTCGTCGGTCGCCTCGTCATCCTCGCTAATCTCGTTGCCCTCGATCGACTCGGGATCAAAAAGAAGCTTTTGATCGGGAGAAGGGATAAACCGTTCACGCCGTGGAGAAAAGAGTGCCTTACGGAGTAAGGTGATTTGCTCTTGCATCACCTCGATGTGATTCTGCAACGATTCAAGAGTTGCCTGTTGCTCGCTATTAACCCTTTTGAGATGTGCGATCTCGGCGCGCTGCACTTCGATCTCTTTTCGGAGTTTGTCGGATTCCATCGACAACGTTTCGGTCCTTGAAGGTGCGTCACGAAATGGCAAATGATCACACACCGTTGGTGTAGAACACACATGTTTATTTATCGACAATTCACGTTGCGCGTCAAGGTGGTTTCCAAGGCGATTGAGTAATTTGTTTTGCCTGCTCACGACGCCACCACTTGCGACGTTTGACACTCGATAGCTCGATGCCTTCCAGCAACAATCGCAGGTCGTCCACATGCAGTGTCAAGTAATCACCGGGGGATGCAATCGCCCCTCCATGGTCGGCGCCACGTAGTGTCTCGGACGTTCCTCGTTCAAGATGCTTGTAGAGGATGATCGTGCCGTCACCCGTGAAATAGAGTACCTTCAACCGGTTGCGGCGTCGGTTGAAAAACAAGAAAAGATCTCCGTCTTCAATCTGTTTGCCAAGCTCCTTTTCGACGATACCGATTAATCCACAAAAACTTTTACGCATGTCCGTGGGAGCCAACGCGGCGAAGACTTTTATTTGGGATGGCACAATCAACATGACGCCACCTCACGCAACGCCTGCAATACGTCCTTCACTGTCTCACAATCGGTGCCGTGAGGCACATCCACAAAGACTCCCTGCTGCGGCAAGTGAATACGCAGCGTGGACGCAGGTGTCGTCCCCTCGATCCGCACAGGCACCAGTTGGGTGCCCTGGACGGCGTTACGACTGGTTTTAAGAGACTTGGTCGAACGGCTCCCCTGCTCTGGGGAGGCTTGCTGCTCACGGAACTTACGCTGCCAGGCATAATAGCTGGTTTGTGTAATCGAGTTCTGGTGGCAAAACGCCGCGATGCTCAAGCCGCTTGAGGACTGCTGTTTCAGTAGGCCACGCCAGTGGGACTCTTGGGATTTGTTTCGATTGGTCATTGTGCTCGTTCCTGGAATAAAGGGAATGGTTCACCTCTATTAGGATAGCGCGCAATTTTGGGACGCTGTTCACAGAACGCTTACGCGCCGTTCGCAGTGAACAGCGCGCTCCGACCAATTAAATCTGCGGTCCAGGCTTCGGCTTCGGCTTGGGCTTGGGCTTGGGCTTGGGCTTCGGCTTTGGCTTGGGCTTCGGCTTCGGCTTTGGCTTTGGCTTGGGCTTGGGCTTCGGCTTCGGCTTGGGCTTCGGCTTGGGCTTCGGCTTGGGCGGCTTGGGTACTGCTCGGGCTTGAATCGCAGGTACTCGCTCGGTCATCAAAGTTGCCTGCCGAGTAAATTGACTGCTACGAGTCAAACCGGGCGGCAACCAGGAATTCTTGTCTAAAGGCACATCGACACGGACCGTCACTCGGTTTGTCTCTTCAAGAATCACGGCCGGCGTAACAGTAATGCTTGCATTGGAAACACCAGCTCTGGCAAGTAGATCGTTTGCCTTGGCAACCGCTTCAGCAACATTGGCGCCTGGAACAATCACATCCCGGGCCGCCTCATAGGCTGCGTTATCGGCCGCGTGACGGATATTTTGCATCCGTACAAACTCGATGCCACCGATAAAAAAGAAAATGACGATCGGAAATACCAGTGCGAATTCAACGGCCGTGACACCACGGCGCAGGCTGCCTGCGCCAGGCTGCTCTCTTTTCCCAAGGCGGTTATTCACAATTATTTTAGTTGCTCTTTGCATGGAAACACTTTCACGGAGTTGGTTGCTTTTCATTTTTGGGAGTTGACCGCAGTGTCTATCATCTGCACAGGACGGTGCAAGACGAAATCTACTTTGTTAGCAGTGTCGGCAAACTGCGTGCGATGTCGCGAAACACATTGGCCAGGTCGCTACTGGTGGCAGCAAAAAAATGTTTGCCCCCCCCATTTTTAGCAACTTTTTTCATGCGTCTTTGATCCGCGTCATTGGAAAAGGTCACGGTGAAGACCATGACGCCATCCTTAAAAGCCTTGGCAGCAATCTTCTCAGGCTTCGGCCCGGTATTGTGCTTGCCGTCGGTCAGCACGATGACGACTTTAGCGGCGTAGGTTCTTGCAAAGCTAGGATCGGCCAGCGTATTGAGCCCTTCGGCAATGCCCGAATTTATGTTGGTCCCGCCCGCATCCAGAGCTTGGGTGTAGGCATCGAGCGCCGCGGGAATTGCAGCGTAGTTATTCGTCAGATCGACTTCCTTTCGAGCGGACGAGTTGTAGGTTATCAGCGACACGAATTCATCTTGAGGTGAATTATTCAGTTCACCAATGAAAACATTGACCGCGGCCACCAGATCGAGCCACCGCGAACCAATGGGAGCCGGGTCGCCGAACCACCAACCGGGCGGCGCAATCGCCGGACCTAAACCGGCTGATGCCCTCGCAGCGGAGTCCTCGAAGTCGCCATAAGCCATCGAGCCTGAGCGATCAAGCACCAGAGCCACATCGAGCTCTACTTGGCTGGAGATGGCCGATTGTGTTGGTTCAAACGACGTCGGTCCCCCAAACGATGGAAAAACCATTTTCACAACCCCGTCTAAGGAGCCACTGGTGCGCCGCGCATTGATCTGAACGGCATTGTTCTTAGTTCCACCTGGCGTAAAAACGTAACGCGAGCCGACGTTACTTCGAGTCGCTTCGCCGAAGACAATGTCGGCATCGGCCAACTGGAGAGGCTGATTCGCCACGTGGTTTCGCGTGCCTGCTTCGCGCGCGGCAGCCCGAGCTTGGGCTTTACTCCCCGAGGCAAGCAATGTTCGACCCGCTGCGCGTGTGGCCGAGTCGTTAGCAATCCGTAGCTCGGTTCGTGTTAGTTCCATGTAAGACAAATTGATAATAAAACTGGCAAGAATCATTAGCACAGGTAGCAGAATAGCCACCAAGGGCATGATGGCGCCCTTGCGTGTTACGTAGTACATCTTCCGCGAGAAATAAAACGGTAGGCTGCCAGTACGATCGTATCGCATCAGGTTGTGTCTCTTGGGTTGGTGGTTGGGGTCATTTGTCAATAGTCATTGGTCATTCGTTTTCCAATGACAAATAACTAATGACAAATAACTAATGACAAATGAGAAGGTTGAGGGTGAGCAATCCGCAATCCGAATTCCGCATTGGAAGCTGACCACTCTCTCAGCGTTCTTTCATCATCTCCACGGTGGCGGTGAGAGTCCGTCCGGAAAATATCCACCCGCCGACAAGCGAATTGTCGTTGAATGGTGCGCTCGCCTGCACCGCGATCCACGTTCCTTCTGGGGCATTTGTGACAGATGCCGGTGTTACGGTTACCGCTGATTTCACAACGCCTCGATCCTGCAAGATCAACTCCGATTGATATTTCACATTGGCCGACTTCGCATTGGGCACTAGCGCAATTCGGGCGCCTTCGTACGCCGCGATGCTGAGCGATTGCTGCAAGAAAATCATCGCGCACGACTCGATGGTGCCCAGCATAATCAATACAAGCACCGGCATGCAGACGGCACACTCGGTCACCGCGAGTCCGCGGCGAGGTTCTTGTTTGCAAGCCCGTGAGTTGTGATTTCGAGTGACCATGGTCAGTACGCGAGAAATGTCTTGTAATTTATGAGAAGTCCCGGATTCGATATGGTATTTCTCAACCTTACTTCGCTCAGCGCAGGCATTCTGAACCTGAAGGTGATCCGGTCCATAAAATCAATAAGCAGACCGATGGCAATATGTTATAAAACGCTTGGGGAGGTCATGTTTGTCGTGTGGCATCTAACGGTTACAATGATGAGGAAGCTATTAGCCGCCGGCTATTAGCCTGGTAAAAACTCGGAGGAATAGCTATGTCCAACGATAAGAACCGCCCTGTGACTTTGCTCGAAGTGCCCAGCAGCACGGAGGCCGCCATGGCTGTTAGCGTCCTAGAAGCTCACGACATTGAGGCCACGACGGCCGGCGATTTCACGGCGGGGTTTATCGCCGAAGCACCGGGGCGTGTTCGCGTATTGGTGAAACAGAGTGATCTTGCTCGGGCGCAGCTGACGCTGTCTGACGTGCTGCAATCGAATCAAGAGGGTGTGCAAGAAGATGAAGAAACGAATCCTGCTCGTGCAGTAACATGCTCAGTCTGTTCTCTCAGCAAGCTGCTGTGGATGTTACTCGGAGCGTTATGTCTTGCCTGGCTGATCAATGTCTGGCGCACTTTGTGAAGAGTTTGAATGGGAAACTGGAAGCCCAGGGGTTGCAACCCCTGGGCGTGAAAACTGATCCAACCCCACGCTTGCGATGAATCATTCCACCCAAACCGTCGATCAACGCAAACTGATCGCCGCGGCCTACGATCCGCAGCTTTTGCAACAAGCCGGTCGGCGGATGGTCGAACTTGTCGGTGAGCACTTGCAGGGCGTTCAGCAGGGCAGGGGGGCCGTGTTGAGTTGGGAAGAGCCTGAGGGGAACATCCGCAAGGCCTGTGAATTGTTGCATGAGTCGGATTCAGCAATCGAAGCCCCCAGTTTGGAAAACCTGACCAATCGCTTCGAGCAATTGGTCGAGGAAAGCCTTCGCCGTGGGCAGAATTTGCATCACCCGCACTATGTGGGGCATCAAGTCCCCGCGTCGCTGCCGCTGGCTGCGTTGTTCGATGCGATCGGCACACTCACCAACCAGGTGATGGCCATCTATGAGATGGGCCCTTGGGCGACGGCTGTTGAGCGGGCGGTTGTCGAGTCGCTGGGCGAGGCGATTGGGTTTTCACCGGGAAGCTTTGGCGGGCTGGTTACCTCGGGCGGGTCGCTGGCCAACTTGACCGCGCTGGTCACGGCACGCAACGTCTGCTTGAGCGATGGTTGGGCTACGGGTCTGTCGAAAACGGGCCTGTCGAAAATGGGGCCGTCGCCCGTGTTGGTCGCCCATACCGATGCCCATTACAGCGTGACCCGTGCCGCAGGCATCTTAGGACTGGGCACAGACCAAGTGGTGCGTGTGCCGCTCGATTCGATGCGACGGATGGATGTCGAGCGGCTCGATTCGATTTTGAAAAAACTCCGCGAGCGTGGCGTGCCGATTGTGGCCGTTTGCGCGGCAACCTGCGCAACGCCAGTGGGGGCGTTCGACCGGATCACCGACGTGGCCGAAGTTTGCCGTCGGCATGAGGTGTGGCTCCATGTCGACGCCGCGCATGGCGGGGCGGCCTGCTTGAGCAGAAAGTATCGGCATTTGCTCGCCGGTTTGGAACAGGCCGACAGCGTGGTGTGCGACGCCCACAAGATGATGTTCATTCCCGCGCTGTGCGCGATGGTGTTTTATCGCAACAAGGATCATCGTTTTGCGGCGTTTCAGCAAGAGGCCCCGTATCTGTTCGATCGGTCGGCTGTAGACATGGCCGAGTATGACAGCGGGCTGGTAAATCTGGAATGCACGAAGCGTGCCGCGGCATTGGGGGTGTGGGGCGTCTGGTCCCTGTTTGGCCAGGAGTTATTCGAGGCGATGGTCGACACGACCTTCGACCTGGGTGGCCGGTTTTACGAACTGCTGCAGGAGCAAGAAGACTTCGAGCCGTATTGTCGGCCGCAGTGCAACATCGTCGTCTTCCGCTATTTGCCAGCAAAGCTACGCGACCAGCCGCCCGAGGCGATCGACCAGTTTCAATCGCGACTACGCCAGTCGGTCATTCGTTCCGGCGAATTCTATCTGGTACCAAGTGTGATCGACGGTCGCAATTATTTGCGCACCACGATTATGAATCCGTTGACCACCGAAGAGCATCTGCACGGGCTGCTCGATTGTTTGCGGGCGAGGGGTTAGTTGTAGGCCGGAACGAGCTACGCGAGTTCCGGCGGAGTTCGATGCCGGAACTCGCGTAGCTCGTTCCGGCCTACAAGACTCGCGCCTCCCAACTCGCGTCTAATTACAATGCCCGCAGATACGCCACCCCATTGGCCAGGTCTTCCACGACTTGCTGCGAATTGTGCCTAACGAGAGTGATCCAGCCGCGGTAGTTGAATTCTTCTAAACGTCCCAGCAGTTCGGGGTAGTCGGCCGAACCTCGACCCAGTTCGACTTCCACACCTTGGCTACTGGCAAAATCGCGTACGGCATCGTTTGCGTGGACATGCACAATGTGTGGCCCCAGCGCCTCAATAAAATCGACGGGCGAATCGCCAACCGCGATGATCGGCGCCGGCGACAAATCGACGCCCAGTGTGCCTTCGGGAAGCGATGCAAGAAACGTTGCCAGGCTGCTTGGGTCAACACCCGGAGCGTAGGCGGCCAACTGAACACCCAGGCGATTGGCTTGCGCCGAAAGATTCCCCAGCACTTCAACCATGGTCGCATGACCTGTCGACTCGTCGGAGTCGGGCAAAGGGCCAAGATTGAAAATCATCGCGGTGGCTCGCAAGCTGGAGGCCAGCTTCAACGCACGGAGGGCCGACTCAACCCGCTGCTGCAGTCCGGTCCCGTGGGCGATGCCATGTTGGGTTGGGAATGCGATTGATGCAACCTGCAGATTCAGATCATTCAGCAATTTCCTCAGTTGACGAAGCCCCGTTTCCGACAATTCTTCAGGGCGCAGTTCATGTTGTGCATCAAATTGTACGCCGCAGGAGCCTAGCTGCGCCGCCGTGAGCAATGCTTTCTTGAGGGGTTGGTTCAAGCACTTTAGCTGGACTGCAATTCGGCTGGCGATCACGGTTGTTGCTCCGAGTATTTATTTGTGCAAAGACGTCGTGGCCGACGACGCTAACGTGGATGTTTTTGTCATTAGCCGTGTGCCGCGTTGCGGCACGGCTATTCCGCAATCTGAAATCCGAAATTCCGCATGTCTGTCTTATCGAAGCTACTGATTCTAACCGCATTGGCCGCACAGGCCAATCCGCCACAGGATCACCATGCGCGCGATGTCGATGCCGTGGAGATATTCTACTGTAACTTCGATCGTAGCTGGGATGTCAACTACGACCAGTGGCCCGACAAATGGAAACGTCTGCTCAGCCCGGAGCTGCCGCACTATATCAAAATCAACCTGGAAGACGACGCCACCGCCGTGGCAGGCCGCTGCCTTACGATTCACATGAACGGCGGCAATGCACTGGTCGAAAGCCCACCCGTGGCGGTCTCCGAAAAATTCAGCTACGTCGTCGAAGCAAAATTGCGCATGACCAACCTGCGGCATACTCGGGTTCAGCTCCGAATTGAGTTCTGCGATGAAAGTCGCAAAGTGCTTCAAACGGCGACAAGCAAAACGTTTACGGCTACGGATGGTTGGACCACGGTGCGAATTGGCCCAGTCGACCCGAAAGGTAGCGAGATACGCATGGCGCGTGTCTGTTTACAGGTTGTCGAAGGAGATCATGTCGATCTGCTGGGGGAGATCTCCCTGGACGATGTGTGGTTTGCCCGTATGCCAAAAATGACGGTCGAAACCAATAGTCCGTTCAATGTTTATACCGACCCGAGCAAGATTATTGTCACCTGCAAATTGTCAGGGATTCTCGAGCGGGATCCAGACATCCACTTTGAACTTCTCGACGCGAGCAGCCAGCGGCTCGAGGATAATACGATCCAACTTGATGGCCGCTTGATTACCGAGCGTCTTACCCGAGCTTCGGATATCGTCAATTCCTCGAAACCACAAAAAGCGGGTTACGAAGGGAGCACCGAGTGGCATCCCCCCATTGAGGAGCATGGATTCTACCGAGTGCGTGTGACCATGCGCACTTCGCGCGGAGTGATGAATCAACATGTGATATCCATTGCAGCGGTCCCGCCGCTGAAAAAAACATCGCATGGAGAATTTGGATGGTCGCTCGCCGGGAGTGATATTCCCCTCTCGTATGCTCAGTTGCCCGACTTGTTGCCACGGGTAGCCATCAATTGGGTTAAGCTGTCTGTTTGGTATGATCCCTTGCAAACGGACCGTGGAGACGAATTGGTTCGGCTGACTGAGCGTCTCTCCGCCCAGGATATTGAAGTGGTCGGGGTGATCGACCATCCGCCGGCCGACTCGGAATTAAGCCAACAGTTCCCCCCTGAGTCTTCCATCGCCGAACTCTTTGCGATCGATCCCGCCCTGTGGATGCCTTCGCTCGATCCGGTACTCACCCGGCTCTCGATGCGTGTGCGTTGGTGGCAACTCGGGAAAGATCATGATGTCAGCTTCACGGGGTTTTCTCAACTGGAAAAAGAGATAGGTGATCTTCGAGACCAACTCTTCCGGTTTGGGCAAGACATCCGCTTGGGCATCGGTTGGCTATGGCCTAACGGAGATGGGCTGGGCCAAGCAGCCACCTGGGATTTCCAGCAATACTCAGCAACTCCCGCATTGACTAGCGATGAATTGGCCGCCTACTTACAGATTCCGCGACGACCGAATGTCGACCGTTGGGTATTGGTCGAGCCCTTGTCACGAGCCCTCTACGATCTGCCCACGCGCGTTCATGATCTCGTGAGGCAAATGCTGATGGCTAAAATTCATGGCGCCGATACGATTTTCATTACCGAACCTTTCAACAACGATCATGGGCTGATGTCTGAGAATGGTACTCCCGGTGTGTTGCTGCTGCCATGGAGGACCACCGCTTCGTTGCTCAGTGGGACAAAACATCTTGGCAGCATCGAGTTGCCCCAGGGGAGTGCGAACCATCTATTTCAGTCGCCTGATGGGAGTGTTCTGATGGTGGTGTGGAACGATGAACATACACGCGAGGTGATTCATCTGGGAGACCATGTGCGCGTGGTTGATGTTTGGGGGCGCGCTAAGGAACCCAGCAGCGAAGGGAATCGCCAGATTATCGAGGTGGATAAGTTGCCTCAATTCGTCGTAGGGCTCAATCCTTACATCGCCAATTGGCGAATGCAAGTGAAGTTTGATAAGACGCATATCCCCAGCGTGTTCGGAAAAGCGCACGCCAATGCACTGCACTTGCAGAATCACTTTTTGCAAGGAGCTGGTGGCTTCGCACATTTGGTTGCTCCCGAGGGTTGGCAAGTTATCCCGAAAAAAATCGAATTTAAGTTGGCAGCAGGCGAGACCGAAAACGAACCCTTTGATATCTCCTTGCCCTTCGATGCTAACAGTGGCAAAGTTCGCCTGCGGACCGACTTCGAGGTAGCCGCGGATCGTGAATATCGCTTCAGTGTTTACCGTGAACTAAATGTTGGCGTGGGAGATGTGGAAATCGAAGCGATTACACGTCTTGATGCCGAGGGGACGTTGGTCGTGGAACAGCGGATGATCAATCGATCGGGAAAACCGGTTGATTTCAAATGCCTGCTCTACGCTGCCGACCGTCGCCGGCAGCGTCGGCAAGTCTTCCGTTTGGAGGACCGTCACGACATGAAAACTTATCGCTATCCGAACGGAACAGATCTGATCGGTACCGAACTCTGGTTACGTGCCGAGGAGCTAGGCGGTTCACGCGTACTGAACTATCGGTTTATGGCGGAAAAATAGTTGGGAGGCGCGAGTTGTGTTAGGCGCTAGGCGCTAGTTGTTAGGCGCTAGTTGTTAGACGTTAGGCGCTAGTTGACAGGAAAAAGCGACCGTCTTACGCTCCACGCATTACTCCGCTAAGATGAGGATGTATGTCAGGCAAGAATAATCCTGCCCCTACCAACCAACGTCTAGCGCCTAATAACTAGCGTCTACCTTCCATGCCCTCGATCGGCCAAATTACTGAAATCCTTGATTATTTCGCTCCCGCCGAGCTGGCAGAGGAGTGGGATAACGTGGGGCTACTGGTCGGAGATCGTCGCTGGTCTGCCGACAAGGTGATGACTTGCCTGACGGTGACCCCGGCAACGGTTGCCGAAGCGGTGGGCCAAGGCGTGAACCTCATCGTCGCGCACCACCCCCTGCCTTTTCATCCACTCAGGACCATTTCCTCCGAATCAATCCCGGGCCAACTTCTGCTGCAACTGATCACCGCGCGCATTGGCGTCTACAGCGCTCATACGGCATTCGACTCCGCCCAGGCGGGCATCAATCAACATTTAGCCATCGGCCTGGGACTGCAAGAAATTCGGCCGTTGGTGCCGGCTTCGCCGGAAGTAGGTCTCGACGTTGGATCGGGTCGCATGGGTTGGCTAGGCGAAACATTGCCTCTGACGGAAATGGCCCAGCGAGTTAAGAACTTTCTCGACATTCGTTCCGTACAGATTGTCGGGGCTGACGACCAGGAAGTCTCACGCGTTGCGATTGCTTGTGGTAGCGGTGGATCATTTCTAGCCAAGGCGATCGAACATGAATGCGACTGCCTGGTCACGGGAGAAACAACATTCCACACATGCCTCGAAGCCGAGTCCAAAGGCATCGGGCTCGTGCTGCCGGGCCATTTCGCCAGTGAGCGTTTTGCACTGCTATCGCTAGCCGACTATCTGAACGAGCAGATACCAGACATCGAAGTCTGGGCAAGTCGTACGGAGCAAGATCCTTTGCGCACGATTTAGAACAGCGTGTTCTTCGGGTGATTCGAATCATTAGCCGCCGGGCTTGTCCCGTCGCTAGACCGAAGCGCCGGAACAAGCCCGGCGGCTAATCTTTGTGTATGGCATTGGGCTTTGTGCATGGCATTGGTTGACCTTGCCCGAGTCTTATCTAAAATAACGGTTCACTAGCCGCGTCCTTCTGAGACCCTACCAAGAGCCGCCCGATGCCTTGCGAAAACGTTCCTGTTCCGTTGCCTGATGACCGGCCACGCTTCCTTACGGCGCTACCCGTCTATAACGAAGCAGAGCATGTCACGGCCGTTCTGGACGAGGTGGTCAAATACGCGGCCGATGTGTTGGTCGTTGATGATGGTTCAACCGATGGCACGCGCGAGTTGCTTGCCAAGCGAACCGATATCCATCGATTGCACCATGAGCAGAATCGGGGCTACGGTGCCGCACTGATCACCGCATTCCAGCACGCGATTGTGCATCGCTACGATGTGATTGTGACAATCGATTGCGATGGCCAACACGAACCGCAGCGGATTGGGCAACTGGTCGCCGCATGTGCCGGACCTTCGGGCAGTGGGGCCGATATCGTCTCGGGTAGCCGTTATCTGAACGATTGGGATGGCCAGGGAGACAACTCGACCGGCCCGGCACCGGCAGACCGCCAGAAAATTAACGTGCAAATCACCGAGGAACTCAATCGGCGGCTCAAGCTTGATCTCACCGATGCCTTTTGCGGATTCAAAGCCTACCGAGTTGCATCGCTCGCAAAACTTCAACTCACTGAAACGGGTTACGCGATGCCGCTTGAATTATGGGTGCAAGCAGCCCATCATGGCCTGCGCATTGTCGAACTACCCGTGCCGCTGATTTACTTGGACGAAGAGCGCAGCTTCGGTGGCGCGCTCGATGATGCATCCGTTCGGATTCAACACTACCATCAAGTCATCGACCGGGCAGTTCGTACAGCCGTGCTGCAACGCAGCACACGGCCTAAATTCCCTAAACTGTGTGGAGAAAAAGGTGCTCGGTCATGCTCATGAGCACCTCCGAACGTTATGTTCGCCTTCGGGCCCCAACAGAAGACGGGCAAACGCTTGCGGTCCCCCCGCTCGACTGCATGGACGATTTGCTCACGAGCAATCGCCAACACCGCATCACATGCCGTGGCCTCGGCGACGACTCGATCCATGGCCGATCGCTTGCGCAGCTTGCTGAAGAAGCGCGCGATCAATTGCTCCAAGCAGCATTGACATTCACAAGAACCTACAGCGATCCGTCGGCCCCAGAAAAGTCGGCACCCCACGTGGATGGCCCGCTGATACTCACCGGTCATCAACCCGAACTTGTTCATCCAGGCGTTTGGCTAAAAAACTTCATGGCCCAGCGCATCGCCGCCGAGCACGGTGGCACCGCAATCAACCTGATTATCGATAGCGATCTGTGCCGTGCGCCCTCGATTCCTGTTCCAACCGGAGCGATTCGGTCGCCTCGCATCGAAAGGGTTCCTTATGACCGTCCCTTCCAAGAAATTCCTCTGGAAGAACGACCTTGGGTCGACACCTCGGTGTGGGAATCGTTTGGCATGCGAGTCCACGAAAAAATTTCTTCCTTGGTTACCGATCCGATGAGTCAAGCGTGGTGGGCCGAGGTTATCGCACTGGCTGGTGAAGCACCGTCACTCGGACAGGGACTTGCCCGAGCCCGCCATTTAACCGAGATTTCTTGGCTCAGGACGGGGCGCCAAGCGGGATACGAAACGGGGCGACCGTTCCACCACAGCCTGGAATTGCCGCAGAGCCAGGTTTGCCGGTTGCCCGCGTTCCGGTGGTTCATGGCCCATCTATTGGCACAAATGCCTCGCTTCCGCAATGCTTACAACGATGCCTTGGCGGATTACCGACAGGTCCACCGATTGCGTAACCACGCCCAGCCGGTCCCCGATTTGTCGGAAGCAGATGGCTGGCTTGAAGCACCGTTTTGGATCTGGTCGACCCGCGACCCGGAGCGCCGCGCGTTGTTTGTTCGCTACAGTGGGGAAGGCCTGCGGCTCACCGATCGGCATGGTTTCGAGGAGACGTTGCCCATCGCGGACGATGGCCCTGCCGACGACGCCGTCATGCGTTTGGCGGAGTGGGAAGCCCGAGGCGTAAAGCTGCGAACTCGGGCGATGCTCACCACGCTGTTTGCCCGGCTGCTGCTTGCCGATTTGTTCATTCATGGCATTGGCGGAGCGAAGTACGATCACGTGACCGATGCGATCTCGACGCGATTTTTCGGCTTCGCTCCCCCGGCGTATCTCACGCTCTCCGGCACGCTCCGATTGCCGCTGGGCCAACCATTGCACGACACCGACCGACCACGCACGCTAGCCCAAACCCTCCGCGAGCATCGATACCATCCGGAGAAGCATCTTGATCTCAAGGCGATTGACACGTCCCAGCGCAATCAGGTGCAGCAGATTCTCCAGCAAAAGGTCTCATCCGTTCAATTGCCAAAGAGGCCAGAAAACGCAGCGACACGCCATCACCGCATCACTTCGGCCAACGCGGCATTGCAGCCTTGGCTCGCCACGAAGCGCGAGGCGCTCCAGCGCGAATTGGTAGAAGCATCGCAGCAGGTTCGTGCCAACTCGATTCTCCAATCGCGCGAATACGCTTTTTGCCTATTCCCCGCGGAGCGACTGAAGAAATTTATGCTGGATTTTTCGGTTCGCTAAGCCGCAAGCGGCACTCGCCGAAGATTGTCAGGATTTCAAGAAACTAGCGCCTAGCGCCTAACAACTAGCGCCTCCCCAAGTATCCCGCACTCGATTGGAAATACTTCTGCCGCCGAGTGGAAATATCCGCTTGGTTGGAGGCCGCATGTTGCTCTTCGAGATCTGTCAGACTCGCTTGGCAGGCCCGACAGCAAATCGTATCGAGATGGAATTGCACGTAGTCCGATTGAGACGAATCGAGCACGCCTAATAAAAAACTGCCCAATTGCTCGCGCGAAGGGCAACTCAGGCGGCGGCGACGCCAAACGGCCCCCAGCGAATGGACGCCCGCATCGCGCTGTCCGGTGAGAGCAGCCAGACGTTCGGTTAGCTGCACCGCCGGAGAATCGCCTTTGCGCAGAACCGTTTCGATCTGGGCCGTCAACTGGGGAGTCAGCCCGTCGTCGAGATACGCTTCCAATTCGGCGCCGGTAAAGGGTTGCATGTTCTTCTTGCGCCTCAATGCAGTTCGGGGAACACGCCCTCATTCAGACGTTGGCTTTTGACGAGCTTTCGCAGGCGCTCGAGAAAATCAGACTTAAAATTGGCGACTTGCTGCTCGCTGAGTTGCAACTGCTCGGCCACGCTTTTGTTGCCTGCCCCTTGGACGAACAACAGTTCCATGCACTTCAGCTTGGTCCAATCGCCCTTGCGTCGCCATCGGTCGATTTGCTCGCGCATCGCCTCGGCCAGGGCCCCTTCTTCCAGGCCGCGCCGTTCACCACTTCGGGCGATGCTGCTTGCCCCGCGTGCCGAGCCGGGCAGATTCCAATTGCCGCTCGAGCCATCGCCGGTCGAAAGGGGAATCGCCGGGCGACGGCCTTCGCGTCGCAAGTGGTCGGTCAGCTTGTGGGCGGCGATGGAAAAGAGCCAGCTTTCCAGCGGTCGACTCGTGTCGAAATTCGGCAGGCTCGTTAGAAAGCCGATGAACGTTTCCTGGACCACGTCCTCGCTCGCTGCGCGAAGACGCAAGCGGCTCTCGACAAACGCGAGCAGGCGCCCCTCGTATTGTGAAATCAGATCGCTCCAAGCGTCCGGCTTGCCGCGGCGTATCGCATCGACCAGCAGAGCATCGGAAGAAAGCATTGCGGATTTCGGATTGCGGAATAGCCGTACCGCAACGCGGCACACGGCGAATAAAACACATTTTCGGCGACTCGTCGTATCGGCCGTGTGCCGCGTTGCGGCACGGCTAGGCGAGCCAGAGCATTGACGCTCCGATTATCACCGCTCCCGCGCCCAAGAGCAACCGCTTGGTGTAGCCGCCATGGGTCCACGTGTCGAATTTCAGCAGCCCGTAGACAAGTCCGAGCATCAGCAGCCCCATCGCCGCCAGGGAAACGACGCTATGAGTCCGCCCTCGCTGCTCGTACTTTTGCCACACATTTTTCAGATGCTGCTCGACCGATGGGTCGAATTCCATCAGCAGATGGACCTGTTTCATCGGGCCGAAGGAGTGCTCGACCGTCTTAACATATTCATTGCGGCAGATTTCTCGGCGGATGTAGCTTAACCCAATGCCCATCGACTCGAGATCGGGTGGGTCGCCCTGCCAGTCGGCCGAACTGCGGCCATCGATCTCCGCCAGTTTCAGCAGCATGGCCTGGCGGAGTTTGTCGTTCAAGTCCTCGTGGCATTCGTCCGCCGTGCGATAGGGTCCGCTGACGATGACGCGACGTTGCGTGTTGCCGATCCGCTTGGGTGGGTTGACGACCCAGTCGGGCGGCTCGGGTTGTGGTGCGGCTTGCCGCTTAGCATCCTCGTCGGTTTGTTCCCCAGGCGACCCCCCGGCAGAGCCGGGCGTTTGATCTTCTAGTTGGATTTTGGGTTTATTGAGACGCTGCCATTGCTCTTCTAATGTCAATGAATCCTCCGTGGAAGACTGTGCAATTCTCACCGATTGCCGATAGGCGTCCAAAGTTTCTTGGCGTTGGGAAGCACGTTTTTGTTCGTGCGACCCTCGATAAGCAAGACCCGCCACCAGCCACCCGACAAGCATTAGTCCGGCCAACACCAACATGATCTGCATAATTACAAACCAAGGGGACGCAGGATGGCCGTGTCGACTACTTGAACGTCGCCATATCAAGGAAACCACAATAAGAATCAGAATGAGTTCGGAAACGCCCATTGCACTACTCCCCTCCCTTCCCATCGGACGCATCAAGAACCGCCTGCCGGCGGCTAGTTTGTAGCCAAGGGCTGGAGAGTTGCACCGTGAAGGCGATCACCACGGCCAGCAACATGCCGAGCGGCTGGGGGAACCACCAGAAGAAGTGAAGACCCCAAGCGATAAAACCGCTCCAGGCGATTCCCCACAAGTTCACGCGCGAAGCGCGGACATACTCGGCCATGCGCCACCACTTGAGCAGCACGAATAGGAATGCGAAGTAGGCGACGAACAGCGGTAGTGGCAATTGGACGGCGCCCGATTTGAAACCGGTGGTTAGCTGTGGGTCGCTCCACAGACCTCGGAATGAATGTATCACGATGAGGTTGGGAGGATTTGTTAGATCGCTTGATACGGGAATTGAGAGCATTAGGGCGCCTGCTAAGCCGTAAGCGGCGGCGCCGACCGCGGCGCCTAGCACCAGCTGGGCGAAGCGCATGGGGGACTGGTCTTCGACGCGGCCTTCGGCGATTTTGGCGGGAATCATGATCGACCAACTGCCGAGCGTGCCGACTAGAGCCATCCAGATGATGACAGCGATGTCGATCTGCCAGCTGACTAGCATACTGGCCAGTATCGATGCAATGCTGGCGATCACCGCCGCGACAAGCATCGAACCGCATAGCTCGGTTGCCCGCTGGCGGATCGATCTCGCGGCCAATTCCTTGCCAACTTGTCGGCGCAGCGAGTGGCGACGTTTCCAGGGGCGCTGTTGTTTTTTTCTCTTGCCCCATGGCGGGGCATCGGATTTTAGCGTCAGCACCAAGCCTTGTGAAACAGCCTCAGCGACAGGGGATGCTGGTGATGGTGAGGACGCTGTTGGGCTAGGCATTTTCTCCCCCGATGGCACCACAACCGTCCGCACAGCCCGGTAGATCAGATAGGAAAATCCGGCGAAGAACATTAGCGGCAACCAAGTCTCGAGCGAAAGCACCAGCCCGGAAACCACCGCGAAACCGACCAACGCCTTGAAAAACGGGTGCATCGGGCTATCACGAAATTGACCCTCGGCCTGCCGCCAATAACTCCGCAAGCCAGCCAAAAGCGGCTCCTCATCGACGGCCGCGTCAGCTGTTGGGGAGCGAGCCGCGTCGTCCCCGACCGCGGCAGCCATGATCGGTGCCATCCCGGGCGAAGGGGGCAGCAGCTCGCGCATCTCCGCAACGCTTTTCACCCTCCGATCTGGATCCTTAGCCATCGCTCGGCGAACAATCGACTGATATGGTTCGGCCAGCGCACTCAAATCAGGCTCGGCCGTCAGATGTTTCATCAACACCTCACCGACGCTCTCCCCCTCGAACGGCACGTGACCGGTGAGCATTTCGTAGAGAATGATGCCGAGGGCGTAGATGTCGATCTCTCGGCCATAGCGACCATTGGCGATTTCCGGTGCCATGTAGTGCACCGTGCCGACGCTCTCGGTCTGCCCACTGCGGCGGCTGCAAGAAATGAATTTCGACAGGCCATAGTCGCCGATTTTGACCGTGCTCTCGTCCATAAACAAGTTGGCCGGCTTCATGTCGCGGTGCACGATGCCATGATCGTGCAAATAACCAACGCCTGCACAGATGCCATGGAACCAATGCAACATGAGATCGGTCGGCAAGCCGTCGGGATGCTGGTCGATCACCGCATCGAGCGACTCGCCGGAGACATATTCCATCACCACCCATCGGTCGTCATTCTCATCGGCGCGGATGTCGTACAGGGCGACCAGGTTGGGATGTTTTAGGTTCAAGCAATGGGTCACGCCGCGTAGTTCAACTTCCAGATTGCGACGGATCAGCTTTAGGGCGACTTCCTTGCCGGCATCGCTCACGGCAAAATAAACCTCGCCAAACCCGCCCCGTCCGACACCCCGCTTGATCGTGTATCCCTCCAACGGCCGACTGCCGCTGGCGTAGGTGAAGCGCATCGCCGGCTCCGACCGTTCGGCAGGCTCGTTTTCTCGCACGGAAACAGTCATGGGAGTGAGCGTTTTCATTTGGGGTTTTTTATCGTCTCGCCGACCACGACGAAGTTTGTTCTGCAGCGCAGGGTTGAACCACGAAGACACGAAGGACACAAAGAAAGAGAACAAAAAAGCAAGGGAAAAATAGCTCCGATTTCTCAAACATGTTATTTCATCTGTTTGAAAGTGGTTGGACTCGCATTGCTTTCTTACTGTCTGCAACATTCTCCTTTCTTTCTTCGTGCTCTTTGTGCCTTTGTGGTTAATTGACCCTGCGCTATGGCTTGAGCTCTCTTTATTGTAGCCGATGACATGACTGCGCTTTTCACATTCCGCATTTCAGTTGATTTTCTCAAAGCTCAGGGCAACCTCGCTGCTTTCCAGGTGGCAATTGTCGGGGATCTCGGTTTGCAGGCCGCAGGACTTGCCATCCAATTTCAGCGGTATGTTCGAGCGAAACATCAACTGCTCCGCCCGCCGCATCAGCACCAGTTCGCTCGACCAGTGGCGACAGCAAATATGGCTATGGCTCCGTGAGCCAAGGATGCAACTGTCGGACATCAAAACAATCGCATCAACGGCCGGGCAGGTCTTGTGGTCCGATTCGAGTGTGAGCACGGCCGTGGCACTGAGAGCATGTGGCTTACGGAATCGCAGTTTCACCGATTCACCCAACTCAAGCAGAGCCCGATCGCGAAGCACCATCGGGCCGGTTAGCTTTACGCCGTCGACTAAAACCGAGTGGAGCGGCGTCACCACATAGGCCTCGCCATCGCGTCGGATCACTGCATGACGGCGCGAGAGATCGGCCAGGATCGGTATGTCGACGTGGGTCGACGGCGTAGGCTGACCCAACACCACTTCGTCACCCAGGCAGATCAAATAGCCGCCCACCGCGTCGATCCAGGCTACCAAACGTCGGCCCGGTTGTCGGTTTGTCGTCTTGGTATCCACGAAGGGAGATTGCTGGTTAGTGGTTGTACCGATTCCGTAGCCGCATTGCAACGCAATGCACAGGCACATGATCTACTCCAACTCCTCCACAAAGCTAGCGGTAGCAAACGCCGAATCCTCCTCGCCACCCGTTTGAAAATATTCCGCAATCTGATCGGTGATATTTTCCGGGGCCACTTCGCTAAGTGGGATTTCATCCTGGAAATTCGTGTCGGCATTGGCGAGCTTCGCTGCCACGTCCAAACGGGTATGAATTTCGGTCATCAACTGCTTCGCCCGAGCGAGCTGGCTGTCGTCCAATTGCAAGTCGCTCGACGCTTGGGCCACCTCGACCAACTTTAATTTTGCTTCGAGATTTTCCACTTCGACTCGCAGTTGGCGTTGGGCAGTCATCATGGCGGTGAGCTTTTCCCGAGCGGCGTCGAGGTTGTGTTGCCGAGCGTTGCGCATGTCGCTCAAGCTGCCGAGCGTCGCATCGGAGGTTTTGAATCGTGTGAATCGTCGCGTCAGATCTTGCCGCACTTCACCGGCTGAGTATTGGTGACCCGCATAACGGAATGTCTTTTTGCCCGTTTGCAGATCAGACTTCAACCGCATGATCTCCGATTTTTCCTTGGACGATTTTTCCTCGGCCTTGCCGATCTGCTTATCGAGCCCGCCTACCTCGACTTCTTCTTTGGCAATGACGTGCATCGAGCGACGGATTTCCGGCTCCAAATCGCGGACCATCTTGCGAGCCCGATCGATCTGAAACTCAATCGGCACGCTCTCCTTGACACTCGCGGAGACGCGCTCGCACGAGGTCGTCAAGTAGCTCAGCGCATCGCTACCCAGCACAAACCCGGCCACCAAGGCCGCTGCCAACCCACCCAAAAGTACTTTGCGAAACATGGTTCTAACCTCCAATAAGGGTCTGCCCGGCACCGGCCGGACGTGCTTAATACTACCACCGAACAGGAAAATCGGTCGGTCCGATAAGCATTTCGCGGCCCGAAGGGCAATCTTGGAGAAAATGCCCGTTTTTTTTGCCAGCTGCAATAAAAGCCCCCGGCTTTGCCGGGGGGTAAGAATACCGCAGCGGTGTAGATGGGTATGAAAGCTCGCAGTTCCGGCAGAGCAAGTGTTTTCTGGTATTATTTGCCGGAACTGCGCGGAGCTTGTTCCAGCCTACACTTTTCCAAAGCTCGCTTGCAGCGTAGTGTGCAGGGCGAGTACGATACTCCTTCCTCAATCATCCTTTATCGAGAAACCAATGCATCTCACCATTCCTCCTAACCTCACTGGTTTATCAGGCGTCCTACTACTAGCCATCAGTTTCCAAGGCTGTAGTTCGACCATTGTGCCTGATTTCATTCTCGGTGAAGAGCCTGACAACATGCAAGGCGTGGTCGAAGTTCGAGAAGCGCTACTTGGCCCCGGTGAAGAGGGCCCCGGTGAAGAGGGCCCCGATGAAGCGGGCCCTGGTGAAGCGTCTCATACCGAACACGAGCATGCGCACGATGACGATGATCACGATGAAACCGAGATCGCAGGCCCGGCCGGGCCGATCGACGTGGTCGTTGTAGGCCAGGTGGGTGGGCTGCCCAACCCTTGGGAAAAAACGGAGCCGAATTTTCCATTCGTCCAAGGAGAAGCGAAATTTTTTCTCGCCGACGCAGGCGAAGTTGCCGAGCACCAAGCTGAAGGCCATCAACATGCCGCAAGCGAAGAGTGCGCATTTTGTGATGCCCATGCAGGCGACAGCACCGCAATGCTAGCAGTCGTGCAATTCAAAGACAAAAGTGGCAAGATTTTCAGGCGCGACGCACGGCATTTGTTCGATCTGAAAGGTAGCGAAACGGTAGTCGTCCGCGGCAAGGCGCGCATTGTCGAAGGGGGATTGCTGGTGGTCGATGCCGATGGGCTGTATGTCCGACGGTAGTTGAAATGGATTGCTAAGCCGCAAGCGGCCGGCCGCTTGCGGCTTAGCGAGTGAGTCTAACTATACGCATCTCATAACGTAAAAGGATTTACCATGCCACGACTAAAAATTGTCTCCCTTGCGATGCTCTTGATTGCTTCGATGTCGCATCCGCTGGCAGCCGCACAAACGGCTCCTGCGAAGAAAACCGGCAGCTTCAAGGCCTTACCCACGGAGACGGCCATCCATATCAAGTCGATGCACTGCAAATCGTGTGCTAAGAAAATCGCGGGGAAGCTTTACGCGGTGCGTGGGGTGATGCGAGTGCGGACCGACGTGAAGCAGAATCTTGTCGTCATCACACCGCAGCCGAAGAAAAAAATCGACGCCCAGGCGCTTTGGAAGGCTGTGCATGCTGCCGGGTATCAGCCGCTGAAACTCGCCGGTCCCAGCGGCACCTATCTTCCCAAAAAAGATGCGAAGACAGCTCGGCGCGTAACGTCCAGCCCTCGTCCCACGAACCAACAACGATAACCGCTACGCTGGCTGTCCCTGCTTTTTCATGTACTCGCCAAGGATCCAGTCGTAGGTTTTTTCCATCCCGTCGCGGAGCCGGATGCCTGGGGCCCAACCCAGATACTCTTGGATCAGCCTGTTATCGCTGTTGCGTCCGTTCACGCCTTTCGGGGCGGACAGATTGTGGTTGTGCTCGAATTTCACGCCCGCAATGTCCTCGACCATTTCGACCAGGCCGTTGATGGTCGTCAACTCGTCAGACCCCAAATTGATCGGTTCGAGGATATCGCTGTCCATGATCGCGCGAATGCCTTGGACGCAATCGTCGATGTACATGAAGCTGCGGGTCTGCTTGCCATCGCCCCAGATTTCGATCGCCTTCTCGCCATTTTCCTTGGCGTTCATGACCTTCCGGCAAATGGCTGCCGGTGCCTTTTCGCGACCGCCATCCCATGTGCCGTAGGGGCCGTAGACGTTGTGGAATCGGGCCACTCGCGTGGTAAGGCCGTAGTCTTCGCGAAAGTGGCGACACATCCGTTCGGAAAATAGCTTCTCCCAGCCGTAGCCATCCTCGGGCATCGCGGGATAGGCGTCTTCTTCCTTCAGCGGAATGACATCCTCGTTCACCTGCTTGTCGGCATTGTAAACACATGCCGAACTGGCGTAAAAGTACCGCTCGGCCTTGGCACCAACGGCCGCTTGAATCAGATGCGTGTTGATCAGCACCGAGAGCATGCAGAGGGCCTTGTTGTTTTCGATAAAGCCCATGCCGCCCATGTCGGCTGCTAGGTTGTAGATATCCGACACGCCATCGCAGGCGGCGTCGCATGCAGCGCGATCTTTGAGGTCGGCCACGATATTTTCGACCCCATCGTGTACCTGATACCAATTGCTGGTGGGCTTGATGTCGACACTGCGGACTTGGTTCCCATCTTCCAGCAGCTTGCCGACCAGATGCCCCCCAATAAAACCGCCACCCCCGGCAACCAAAATCGTCTTCTTGCTCATTTCGTCTTCTCGCTCAGAATGTTGTAATCAGGAATCAAACCAGGGTACATTATATCAACCAACAAACGCCAAGTCCATTGTTCCAACCTACCAGGCCAGGAGAACTGCAAAGTCAGGAATTGAGTAGTTTCAGGCCGATGGCTGGGCTCCAGGCGATGTAGTCTGCCGCGGCTCGGACGGGTAGATCGGGGTCGGATCGTAGCCGATGGATTGAGAGGGCGGCGTTGTTGATCGCCGCCATGCAAGCAGAGAGACCAGGCCGACGGGTGTGGTGACGATCCTCGTCCCACCAGCGGTCTTTCAAGAAGTGCAAGCTGTTTTCAATTCGCCAGTGCTGACGAACATGCCGCAAGAGATCGGCGGCGGTTACCTGATCAGGATCGAGGCTACTCACATAGTAGCGCGTATCGTGCAGCACGATTTCACCATCGTCAGCACGCAACTCGCGATCCACGCGCAGCGCAATTTGGCAACCGGGCAGATCCAGCGTCTCGCGAATATAATCTGCGTTGTCTAGATCCACCCATACACGACGGGTTTCCTGGAGCGCCCTTTTTTTTCGGTCGTTTCGGCTGCTGGCGGGCGTTCGGCGGATTGGGCGAAGCAGTGCTCTAAAGCATCGAGCGTATCACCCTGGTTGGCCTTAATTTGCAACAGATAATCGCGATTCTTTGCCTGCATCAATTCGACCAGTGGGCGCTGGGCAAAGATGGCGTCCCCGGTAATCAGTCGCAACATCGGGTAGGTGTCGAGCAATGCTTGCAGATGACGACGCAGCAAGGTGGGCTCGTTGGTTTTCTCCGCTCCGGTCGACCATTGGCCAACAACCGCCTGTAGGTCATGCACAAACGCGTTGAGCATATGCAGTGGGCGACCGTTGTCGTCGAGTCCCTGCTTGGCCGTTTTCCCATCTACGGCAACCACTCCTTCGCTGGGTGTTTCCGCTAAACAGTTCCGCAACCAGATGTCCAACGCTGTCTGAAACTCGGACACGCTACATTGGGCTAGCGTGCGGCTAATCGTGGTGGCGCAAGGCGGCTCATCCCGGTCAAAGCCCAGTGGCCCCTGGAGCTGGTCCCAATGAACAGCCGCCCACCGGACGAGCACTTCCATTTCGCGAATGCGTGCCATCATTCCCAGCAACATCAGCACGACTATGCCAGCAAACGGATGTCGCACACCGCGGCGACTACGGGGGTCTTCCAGTTGAGAAAATGCGCCGAGAAGAGTTTCAGTATGCATCGGACAGGCTCCTTCCAGGAAAAGAGCCCCCCTGGTGTGCCTCTCTACGGTGCGAATAAGGCCAGAGTTCGAAGAAAAAGACTTTGCAGTTCTCCTGACCTACCAGGCTTTGTCAGAAAACAGTGAGCCGAACGCGCTAGCGTCGGGCGGCCAAACGGTAGATTGTCCACACCCCCGCCGCCCGAGGCTAGCGCCTACGGCTCAGAAACCAAACCTGTCCTTAGGCTATTCGGCGAGGTTAGCGCTCGGACAAAATTGGCCGAGGCATTACGGAGCGTGATGACTTCGCTCTTCCCGTCAGGCGTTTTTGGTCGGATGATGCAAATGATTTCTGAATTCGCACCACGTCGGACGATTTCCTCCAAAGTTGCCTGTTCGGCAGCGCTGAGCGAGGCAAGGACGGCCGGATTGGGGGAGACGGTTGGTGTGGGGGTACCTGCGGGGAACGAGGGCGTTGCGGCAGTCGGTTCCTGGCCACGGACCGCAAACGGCTGCTGAGCTGGGGCTGCCGCCAGTTGGGTCGCGCCGGCTTCCGGATCAATCGCCGGCGACTGGTAGATCCTCGCCAAGTCCAAGCTATCGAGTTTCGCGTGGATCGATTCCAAGGCCGAGTAGAGACCTTCGTTACCCTGCGGGTCGGCGGCGAAGCAGACCCCTACCAGTTGGCCCGCGGCGTTGAACATTCCGCCGCCGCTACGGCCTTCGATCGGTGCCCCGGCCGCTTCCACGTTCGGCGGTCCCTGATAACGGCCTACGGTTGTAATGCGTGTCGCGATGGTGGTGGGGTTGGCGCCATGGTTGCAACCGACGGTTGTCACCGACGATCCAGAGGCGAGTTTAGCGCTAGCGGGCGCAATCTTAGCCACTCTCACTGGCTCACTCGTACGAAAACTGACCAATCCCAAATCGCGCTCGAGGTCAAAATCAACCAAACGTCCTTCGAGCGTCGAGCGAAGTTGTGCACCGCCGGGGCCTGCTTGAAACAACGTGACGGTAATCGCCCCGTTACCACCGGAAGAGCGAAACAGGTGCCCACAGGTCAAGACAAGAGCCTCGCCGCGACGGGATTCGACAATCGTGCCGGTCCCGGTCGAATTGCCTTGCGAGTCTTGCACAGTGAGCCGGACCGCGGACTCCAACAGTTGCGTGTTTGATGCTGAACCTGCGGCTGCCCGCGCTAGTCCGTTGGTTGGACTACCACCGGCTTGCGTGCCTTGTGTTCGGCTGCCTGATCCTTGTTGCGATGCAAACGTGCTTGGCGTAGCATCCACATTGGCCAATCCGACGGGGGCCCTTTGATTGCTTGGAGCAGCAGCTTGACGGGCCGCCGGGGTGATACCTGCCGTTTGAAACATCCGTTCCAGTTGGCCGTAGCTGGTCGCGCCAATTGTCCGGCCGAATTCCTGACCATGGACCAACAACACGAACGTCGGAACTTGGGTGATCCCATACCGCTCGGCCAGCCCGCGATCTTGCATCACGTCGACTTCGCGTACCGGATAACCCGCACCAGCCAACTGCCGAACGGTGGGCCGCATCTGTTGGCATGGCCCGCACGACCGCGAACTGAAGTCGAGCAACACCGTTTCGCCGGCTTGCGCGGTGAAATCACCCGCAGCCGAAGCGGTTACCAGCAGCAAGGCCATTAGTGAGAATGAATAGGCAATACGCAAGCAGACCATCGATTCCCTCCATGGAGAGCGGGTTGTGCGGCTGCCGACATCGGGTCGAAAATCCGCGGGGCGGGACTGTCGTGGAAAATCGCAATTCTTACAAGATCAACCTGCCGTGCTATCACTTCGATCGGTACAATAACGCACGCTAAGCCGCCCGTCGGCCGGCCGCTTGCGGCTTAGCTACCCCCCGGCAGAGCCGAGGGCTTGAATGTTCCAACACTTTTTTGATCCTACTGCCCCCATGACCAAACGCCGTCTCCTGGTAACCGCCGCCCTGCCCTATGCCAATGGTCCTATCCACATTGGGCATCTGGTCGAATACATCCAAACCGACATCTGGGTTCGATTCCAAAAGCTACGCGGGCATGATTGCCGCTACATGTGTGCGGACGACACGCATGGCACGGCCATCATGCTCCGTGCACGGCAGGAAGGCCGCGACGAGGTGTCGCTAATCACCGAGATGCAGGCATCGCACGAGCGTGATTTTGCCGCGTTCGATATCGTGTTTGACAATTTTGGCAGCACGCACAGCCCGGAGAACGAATCGCTCTGCCGCGAGATTTGGCAGGCGATTCGCAAGGCTGGCTTGGTCAAAGAGCAGGATGTCGAGCAACTGTTTGATCCGGAGGCAGGGACGTTTCTTGCCGATCGCTTCGTGCGCGGGACTTGCCCAAAATGCCAGGCTACCGACCAGCCGGGCGATAATTGCAGCGCCTGCGGGCATCACTACAGCCCGATCGAACTGATCGACCCGAAGAGCACGCTCAGCGGCGCAACGCCCGAGATGCGCAAGGCCTCTCACTTGTTCATCGAGTTGGAGCAGTTGCACGGTTTCTTGAACGAGTGGACGCAAAGCGGCGACCACCTTCAGCCGGAGATAGCCAACTATCTCAAGGGGCACTTTCTGGGTGACCCGCTTCGAGACTGGGACATCTCTCGCCCCGCGCCCTATTTTGGCTTCGAGATTCCCGACAGCCCGGGCAACTATTGGTACGTCTGGTTCGACGCGCCGATTGGCTACATCGCCTCGACGCAGCAATGGTGCCAGCGCACGGGCGAACGGCTCGACGATTGGTGGCCCCGTTCTCAGAGTGAAAATGGGACTAACTGCGAAATCCATCACTTCATCGGCAAAGACATCGCCTATTTCCACACGCTGTTCTGGCCCGGCATGTTGAAGACGGCCGGGTATCGCCTTCCGACAAAAGTGCACATCCACGGCTTCCTCACCGTCGACGGTGAAAAGATGTCCAAAAGCAAGGGGACCATGGTTCGGGCTCGCACGTATTTGAATCATCTCGATCCAGCCTACTTGCGCTATTTCTACGCATCGAAGTTGTCCGCTCGTGTCGACGATCTCGATTTGTCACTCGAGGAATTCGCAACCAAGATAAATTCCGATCTGGTCGGCAAGGTGGTGAACCTCGCCAGCCGCAGCGCGAAGTTTGTGCAGCAGACGGGGCTGTCGGACGAGTATCCCGACGATGGCGGGCTGTTTGCCGATGCTGTCGCGGCAGGCGACGAAATTGCCGATGCCTACGAGAACTGCGACTACAACCGGGCGATGCGGTTGGTGATGGCGCTGGCTGATCGGGCGAATCCGTTTGTCGAAGAAAACAAACCGTGGGAGCTGCGCAAAGACGACAAGCGGTCGGGCGAGTTGCAGGATGTCTGTACTGTTGCGCTGAACCTGTTCCGGCAGTTGGTTGTTTATTTGTCGCCCGTACTACCGAAACTCGCGCAACAGGCTGGTGAATTTCTCGGCGAGCCGATTACTCATTGGGACCAAGCGAAAACACCGCTCGTCGGAACGCCCGTGAACCAATTCAAACACATGCTAAAACGCGTCGAAGAAAAGGACCTACACGCTATGATCGAAGAAAGCAAAGCCGAAGGGTTAGCGCCGTCGGCCACGACGGATACATACCAAGACAGCCCCGCCCCACTCGAAGCAGAGCCACTAACCGAAGAGTGTACGTTCGACGATTTCACCAAAGTCGATCTCCGTGTCGCACGCATTATCTCGGCCGAGCACATCCCCGACGCCCGCAAGTTGCTCAAGCTGCAACTCAGCCTGGGCGGCGACGTTACCAAGCAAGTCTTCGCCGGCATCAAGGCCGCTTACGAACCGGAAACGCTGGTCGGCCGATTGGTCGTCTGTGCCGCGAACCTCGCCCCGCGCAAAATGAAATTCGGAGTGAGCGAAGGGATGGTCATCGCCAGCGGCCCCGGCGGCGAAGAGGTATTTTTATTATCGCCCGACGAAGGCGCCTTGCCAGGGCAGCGGGTGCATTGATTACTTTGTCAATTGAGCAAATAGGGGTACAATGGAACGATGCCTATCCAGTCAGTAGTGAGGTTTACCATGTCTACTGTTGCAGTTGACTTGTCCCAAGACCAAATCGAAGAATTCTGCCATCGCTGGAAAATTATCGAACTAGCACTCTTTGGTTCGATACTCCGGGAAGATTTTGGGCCTGAAAGCGATGTTGATGTGCTTGTCGCATTTCATGAAGATGCGGGATGGAGCTTATTGGATCTCGTCCAAGCCGAATTAGAGATGGAAAAACTAGTGGGCAGACCCGTTGATCTTGTTGAACGTTCAGTTGTCGAGCAAAGCGAGAATTGGATTCGGAAACGAGATATCCTAGACTCGGCAAGGACGATCTACGATGCCCGGTGATGCGGCAACAGTTTTGGACATTGTATTGGCTTGCCGAAGAATAGGACGATTCCTTGCAGGCACGGATGAGTCTGCGTTTTTCGACGACGAAGAGAAGCAATGGGCAGTTGTCAGTCAGCTTTTGCTCGTTGGCGAGGCGGCGCGTCGATTGTCCGATGATTTTCGAGAAAATAAGACCAACGTTCCTTGGCAGCAAATTGCCGGGATGCGTAATCGCTTGATTCATCAATACGACAATATCAATTGGACTTTGGTGTGGAAGACCGCGAAAGAAGATGTGTCACGATTGCTAGCCATACTAGAGCCGCTAGTGGATGCAGACAACAAAAACCAAGAAACATAATCTCGTCCTGCAAATACGTTGGAAATGCTCGGAATGCAGCTGCGCCCATTTCAACTCGAAGACGAACAGGCAGTCATTGATCTTTGGCGACGTTGCGATTTAATACGGCCCTGGAACGATCCGCAAAAAGACATTCGGCGTAAATTGCAGTTTCAATCAGAGATGTTTCTCGTCGGATCTGTGGAAGGCGAAATCGTAGCAAGTGTCATGGCTGGCTATGAAGGTCATCGCGGTTGGGTTAACTATCTTGCGGTTGATCCGGATTTTCAACACAAGGGTTATGGAAGAATGATAATGAACGAGGCAGAAAAGTTGCTGCGAGAAGCCGGGTGCCCGAAGATCAATCTGCAAATTCGTAATTCCAACGAGTCGGCTATCGAATTCTACCAAAACATTGGCTTCGTAATCGACGAAGTGCTGAGTATGGGTAAGCGTCTTGAAAAAGATCAATAAAGACTGCCATCACAACCAAAGCTCCAACCGCCCATCGAGCATGCCGGGCAGCGCCTGCTCGACCGTGCGCCGGACAGCGTTGGGATGATAGCGAGTGCTAAGGTGGGCGGCGATGATCAGTTCGTTTTTGAACCGCTCGCGACGATCGACGAAATCGTCGAGGTGGATGTGGCCGAACTTGTGGATTTTTTCTTTGCGGTGCTCAGGCGAGACGAACGTCATCTCGCAGATCAGCACCTTCGCTCGAAACATATCAGGGCAGGCGTCGAGCCCGGTCGGGGCGGAGTCGCCCAGGTACGCCACCAGCGGCGTGCGACGTTCTTCGGTCACTTCGGTGCCTGCGATCCGTAAGTCGCGAATCTGTTCGCCGCTTAATTCGTGATACTCCGGCTTTAATTTCCGGCGGCGATCCCAAACGATATAACCCAGCGATGGCACGCTATGCTTGGTGGCGCTGGTGGTAACGACCAACTCCCGCGACAGCTGCACTTCGTCGCCCGGCCGTAGCGGTTTGAGATTGCATGGCAACCGGCCCCGGTCAAGCCGCGTGAACTGCTGGAGCAATTGTTGCACCGGTTCGACAATCGCCTCCGGCATGTAGATCGTTGGCGGCGCCATCTTCATCATCCGCCGCCGGGCCACGTAGACGGGCAGGGCCACGATATGATCCAAATGAGCATGTGAGACGAACCAGGTTTCGGTCCCCATAAACGACCAAGGTTGCGCCCCAAAATCGAAGCCAAGCTTCAGTTCCGGCACGCGCCAATAGGTTTGCACCGCAGCGCGCGAGTAGCCTTCGATCGTAAGACCGGCATGTTCGATAGTTCGGATCGGGGCGTTTTCAATCATGGGGGGAGAGGGGCTGTATTTCCTTTTTGGTAACACTTTAGCCATCTGTAGTTGCTTAGGATGATTAACCACAGAGAACCCAGCGCAGCAAAGCCGCAACCAAAATGTCAGATTCTTTTTTATCACCGCAGAGAACGCAGAGATCGCAGAGGTCTTTTTTAGGGATTTTCTCTGCGCTCTCTGCGTCCTCTGTGGTTCAAATACATTGTGAGCCTTGCGTAGTGTATCTCTTTGCAGTCAAAGGATTTACATTGACAACACCGATAAAGTCACGCAAGGCGCGAAGATTTGAATCGTTAGTAACACGGAGGAACACAGAGGAAAATGAATCCTAGATGCCCATCCATTGAAAGGGGTGATAGAACCTCCGTGACCTCTGCGTTCTCTGTGGTGATTTTCTGATTCGCTGCATTTGGCTGAAGTGTTACCCTTTTTGAATGGTTATCATATCTCGCAAACGAACATCTAACAAGCAAGACTAGAGAGGGACATCCTCGCCAACAATCGACAGGTCGGTTGGCTTGGAGGATGCCTTGCTCGCGAGCACCCAGATTTCGCCGAACAGTTGTTGCTGTTCCACTTGCACCTGCTCGTGACGGATCAGTTCCAACAGGGCAAGAAACATACCGACCAACTGCATCCGTGTCATGTCGTCGAACAGCGTGTCAAAGGCAATGCGGGGCGTCTGGGATAAGCGGGTGCGGATACGCTCCATGTAGACTTCGATAGGCGTTTCTTCGCAGCGGATGCTCGATGGCTGTGCGGCTGCACTGTCTCGCATCACGCGACCAAATGCGCTGACCAAATCCCACAGTTCCACTTCTTGAATCGGCTGATCCGCAGGGCGGGTGCGATGGTCGGGCAAATCGTCGGCTCGCCGCGCGAACTGCTGCCGCCATTGGCGACCCCGCTGGTCGAGCAAGCTGGCGGCGTCTTTGTATTTCTTGTACTCAAGCAACCGCTCGACCAGGTCGCTGCGAGGGTCTTCGATCTCTTCCTCCTCTTCTTCATGTCGGGGAAGTAGAAGCTGCGATTTGATTTCCATCATCCGGCTGGCGAGTTCCAAAAAATCGCCCACCCCGTTGACGTCGATCTGCTCGACCACCGCGAGCATTTCCAAATACTGCTCGATCACCCGCGCGATGGGAATATCGAGCAGGTCCAACTCATGCTTCCGCACCAGATAGAACAACAGATCCAGTGGCCCGGAAAACAGGTCGAGATCGACGCGAAAGCGCATGGGGAGTGGTGGCTGGGGTTGGGGGAGAGTTGCGAGCCGGGTCGTCCTCGACCCCGGAGTGCTGGCCGATTATGTCAATCCGACTCTAACCGCACCAGACCAATGGCATACACGCAACCGATGAAAAGTGCTACCATACTTGGAACAATCCGCCAGGAGAACTGCAAAGTCGTAAAACCACTCACCACCACTGGTCGCGAACGTCAGATACTCGCCCCCTATGCGATGCATAGCGCCAACTCGGCTGGCCGCGTGCATCCGGAATCGTCGCACCCCTACCGCGGACCCTTTCAGCGCGATCGCGATCGGATAACCCATAGCAGTGCCTACCGCCGGCTGGCGCACAAAACGCAAGTCTTCACCGGTGAGATGGGCGACTACCATCGCTCGCGGCTCACGCATACGCTTGAGGTTGCTTCGGTTGCCCGTACGATCGGTCGGGCGCTCGGGCTCAACGAAGATTTGATCGAATCGCTCGCCTTGCTTCACGACGTGGGGCATCCACCCTTTGGCCATGCAGGAGAGGATGTGCTTGACGATTGCCTGCAAGATCATGGTGGATTCAACCACAACCGGCAGGCACTTCGGTTGGTCGAAGTGTTGGAAACTCGCTATCCCGATTTTTCAGGGCTCAATCTCACCTACGAAGTTCTCTCGGGGCAACGTTTGAGAGCCGACCATTCGGAAGCAAAGCAACACGCCAGCTCGGATTCGACAGAAAAAAATCCAGAGCAGCCTTTGCTGGAAGTGCAAGTGGTCGACGCGGCCGACGGCATTGCTTACAACTCGCACGATGCCGACGATGCCTTCGAATTGGGCCTGCTGGAGTTGGGGCAATTGCATGATGTTCCCCTATGGCGCCACGCTGCACGGCGTGTCCGGCAGCGTTATGCCTCCCTGAGCGACGAACAATTGCGTCGTGCCGTGGTTCACCAACTGATCGAAACGCTGGTGAGCGATCTGCTATCCACGACCAAGAAACAGCTTGACGAGTCGGGCGTCTGCGATGTGCAAGCTGTGCAAGAGCATCCTGATGTGTTAGTCAGTTGCTCGATCGATTTGGCAGAGCAAATGCATGAGTTAGGGCAATTCCTTTTCTCACACGTCTACCGGCATCCGGCCGTGCTTGCCAAGCGGGCCGAGGCGACCTCGGCTCTTCGGGAAATGTTCGGGCGGTTGGTTTCCCATCCGGAGCGCCTACCAAACAGCATCCTGGTTCAAGCTGGCAAAGATGGAACGCCTCGTGCTGTTGGCGACTATCTCTCCAACATGACCGACCGCTTTGCCATGGATGAACTCCGCAGAATCAATGATCGAGTCGACTAGCGCTTTGTTAGTGAGCCGCCGGCGCTAGCCGCGGGCTGCGGGGGGATGATGGCATGCCTCCGTCACCCGACGCTAGCGCGTTCGGCTCAGCCTAAAAATATAAGCCGGGGCGCCGGGGGGTAAAGATACCGTGAAGTTGTTATCAGGAGAATACCATGGCGATGCTTTCCTGTAAGGCGACCCCCCGGCAAAGCCGGGGGCTGATATTGGTTCTCCTGGCCAGGACGCCGTAGGGCTGGTTGGCTGGCGGTGGTATGATTAGAATCGTGACGGGGATATCGCTGACGTGTCATGTCTGCTAACCAGATCGGCTGGTTCGACGTCTCTTTCCACTACCGCTCTTAACCACCGAAGCCTTTATCATGGCTCTTATTATATTGCGTAGCGTTTTCGTGCTGGTCGCGGCCGGCATCGGCGTCCAACTAATTCAAGCCGATATCCTTCCCCGCGAACCAGCCTACGTGCCGTGGCTTGTGGTGGGTGGGCTGATTTTGCTCGCCGGGGTGGTCATCGCCGTGGACGTGTTGGTCGGGCAGAAGCGACTCGATACGATCACGGCCGTTTACTTCGGTCTACTAATCGGGTTGCTGCTAACCTATGTGCTCACGATTGCACTAAGCCCTGTGCTGCCCGAACGCGGGTCGCCTGCGGTCGGTTGGCTGCCGTTGGTCTTGGGGATGGTGCTGTGCTACACATGTATCAGCATCTTAATGCAAACCAAAGACGACTTCCGGTTCATCATTCCCTATGTCGAGTTCGCTAAAGAAATCAAAGGGCTCAAGCCGTATGTGCTCGACACAAGCGTGGTGATCGACGGTCGCATCGCCGACGTGGTCGAGACGCATGTGATCGACAACCAGCTCATCATGCCACAGTTTGTCATTGCCGAGCTGCAGGTGATTGCCGATTCGAGCGACAAGCTGCGACGTGGCCGTGGACGACGTGGCCTCGACATCCTCAATCGATTGCGAAGCGATCCGGAGATCGACTTGCAAGTTTTCGACCGCGACCTACCGCAATTCGCCGGTCAGCCAGTCGACCAAAAGCTCGTGCTGCTCGCCAAGCATCTCGATGGCAAGGTGGTAACCAACGATTACAATCTGAACAAGGTTGCCAAGTTGCATGACGTCGGTGTGATCAATCTCAATGATCTGTCCAATGCCCTCAAGCCAATCTTTTTGCCTGGCGAATCATTCGAGGTACGAGTTGTTAAGCAGGGGGAGGAGGCGGGGCAGGGCATCGGTTATCTGGAAGATGGGACTATGGTCGTTGTCGAGGGAGGTCGAGATTATGTGGACAAACAGGTCGAGGCGCATGTCACCAGCGTGTTGCAGACCAGCGCCGGCCGCATGGTTTTCAGCCGCTACGTTCAGACCGTGGCGGGGTAAACCGCCAAGCCGCAAGCGTCCAGCCGCTTGCGGCTTAGCGACTACATCCGCTCGACCACTTCAATCCCTAGCAGATTCAGCCCTCGCTCGATTGTCCGGGCGGTTAGATCGCAAAGAAATAGCCGACTGTTGCGCTGCGCATCGGTCTCGGCCTTCAGCACGGGGCAGTGCTCGAAAAACTCGCTGTACTTGCTCGCCAAATGGAATAGATACGTAGTCAGATGGTTCGGCCGATAGTCGTCCGCCACGCGCTCTAGCGCTTCGCCAAACTGCAACAGTGCCATGGCCAGCCCTCGTTCGGCCGGGCTGTCCAACACGATGGGCGTCTTCGATTGGCGTAGCAGACCGATATCCACGCCGCCGCGGGCGAAGATGCTACTTACTCGGGCGTAGCTGTATTGCATGTACGCGGCCGTGTTGCCGGTCATGGCGAGCATTTTGTCGTAGCTGAACTCATAGTCGCTCGTGCGATTGTGGGCCAAGTCGGCGTATTTGATCGCCCCGATGCCAATCCGCTCGGCCACGTTTTGTCGCTCGTCGCCCGATAGCAACGGCGCCTGCCGCGAATCGTCATTCTTGCAGACGATTTTGTGAGCCCGCTCGACCGCTTCGTCGAGCAACCCGGTTAGCCCCACGGCCGTGCCGGAACGCGTTTTATAGGGTCGGCCATCTTCCCCCAGCACGGTGCCAAAACGAATGTGCTCAAGTTCCACGTCGGGAAACTCCCACAAGCGGGCGGTCGCAATGAGTTGCTCGAAATGGAACGATTGGCGGTGGTCGACCACATAGAGAATCGCATCAGGCGACCACTCTTGCATGCGATACTGAATCGTCGCCAGGTCGGTCGTCGCATAGAGAAATGCGCCATCCTGTTTCTGAACAATGAAGGGGGCTTCGTGGCCATCCAGAAACACACACATCGCCCCATCGCTTTCGCGGGCCAAGCCCTTTTCCGTCAGGCTCGCGACCACATCCGCCAATCGGTCTTGATAAAAACTTTCGCCCAACGCATGGTCGAACGTAACGCCCAGCCGATCGTAGGTCTCGTTGATTTCTTTCAAGCAGATCGGCATGATCCTGTTCCAAAGATCAAGATTGGCCGCATCGCCGGCGTGCAGCTTGGCCGTCTCGGCCAACACGGCCGAGCCGATCTCTGCATGTCGCCTTGCTAGTTCGGAGAGAGCCGGGTCGTCCTCGACCCCGGCCAACTTCTTTTCGAGGTCTCTCAATTCCGTACGCAGATCGGCAAGCTGTCTCTCCGCCTGCCGTAGTCGTTTGGCCTCCCTTTTTTGCTCCTTGGGGTCAACAGGCAGGGTGGCGGTGCTTAACTGCTCAACATATTGCTCCTGCTTGGCAAGCTGCTGCTGGACATCCGGAATTTTACGGTTGCGCGTGTCATGGTACTCGATAAGCTGATTGACCAATTGATATTTCTGGCAGATTTCCTCGACGCATAGATCGCCCGTTTTATCTCCATCACAAAAATGGGTGAGGCCATAGATGATCATGCCGAACTGCGTGCCCCAGTCGCCGATGTGGTTGTCGCTGATCGTCCGGTGGCCAAGGAACCGGAGTACGCGGCAAAGGGCGTCGCCGATCACGGTCGACCGGATGTGGCCCACGTGCATCGGCTTGGCCACGTTGGGCGAGGAGAAATCGACGACGCAGGTGCGCGGATGTTCGACCGGCCGCACGCCCAAACGCTCCTGGTCGGCCACCGCCGATTGCAACTGCCCGGCAAGCCAATGGTCTTTCACCCGCAAATTGATAAAGCCAGGCCCGGCGATTGTGGGGGGATCGCAGAAATCGTCGAGCGTTTTGTCCGCGGCGAGTCGGTCGACCAACTGCTGCGCCACTTCACGCGGCGGTTTGCCCAAACGCTTGCCCAACGGCATCGCGCAATTGGCCTGATAGTCGCCAAACTTGGCATCCTGGCTCGGCAACACCAGCTCAGCCAAGTCCGCTGCCGAGGGATCGAGCGACTCCAGCGCAGAGCGGAATCGGAGACGAAGTTCTGATAACAAGTTCATGAAGTAATGAAAAACCTCAACTGAAATCGTAGCGCGACCTACTGGCAAGCTAAATCAGCCTACATAATGGGAGTTTAGGTATAGGAGCCACGGATGAAACACGGATCGAACACGGAAAAAAACGATCCGTGTTTCATCTGTAAAACAAACCCGCAAAATCTTGTTTTCTTGACACACTTTTTTGGAAGTCGAAACCGCTGATCGACGCTAATACTGCAGCGCAGGGTTTAACCACAAAGGCACGAAGAGCACGAAGAATGATAGAGGAATGCCGCAAAAAACAAGAAAGTAATCAATCCATGCCAGCCCAACAATCTCTAAGAAGATTCAATTGCTTGTTCGAGAGGTTGGAACTGCTTTCCCCCTACTTACATGTTTTCTTTCTTGGTGTCCTTCGTGCCTTGGTGGTTTAACTCTGTGCTATAATACTAATCGATGAAAGTAAGGAAAAAACAGGTTTGAGATCAGCGTTTATCAGTGTTCATCCGTGGTTTCTCCTTTTTTGTTTTGGTTGCGGCCAACGGCTGCGCTAGGTTACTAACGGTCAAATTCTTTGTTTGGCGCAAAGATTTACAATAGCCACAAAAAGGCACGAAAAGGAATAGCATTGCTAGCGAATCACGTGGATGTATATGATTGTCATCCTCCCGATTCATTCGCGCCAATTCGCGTGATTCGCGGGCCATGATTTTTGTGGTTTTTGTGGCTATTTTTTCTTTGGTTGCGGCGTTGTCGCGCTGTGTTCAATCCGTGGCTAAGTTCAATCTGCCTTTGCGAGAGATCAAGGACGATCACAGCTCAACCTCGTCCTGCCAAGGCAGTGGCACACGGACTGCCTCGCTCCAGAAGTCCTCCAATGCGTAGTAGTCGCGCGTTTCCTCGTCGAACAGATGGATCACCACATTGCCATAGTCGAGCAGTATCCAACGGCTTTCGTTGTAGCCTTCGATACCCATCCGCTGGTCGCCCATTTCGTCTTCCAAGCAGTGGTCGATCTCTTCGCTGATGGCGTGAAGCTGCCGGCGGCTGGTGCCGGTCGCCACGACGAAGTAGTCGAACACCGGGGTAATCGCGCGCATGTCGAGCACCACGATATTTTGCCCTCGGTTATCTGCCGCCGCGCGCGCAGCCGCCAGAGCGAGCTGCAAACTGCGCTCGGCGGCTTGCTCGGTTGTGGAAGCGGTTTCCGTGATGGTCTTCCCTCACTATTCTACGCATAAGGTGAGCGGCAAATGAAAATTTACCAGAATACTAGCACGACGCGCAAGCGAGTGTGTTCTGGACCCACTTGCTTGCGCTGCGTGCTGGTAATTTTTATTCTGTCGCTCGCCTAGGACAACGATCAATGGCAAAGGGCCTTATTGTACAGACTCTCAACCCGTCGAGCGAGAGCCCTAAATCCCCGCGCCGGTGGCCGTGGGCCGCGTTGCGGGCCCGGCTGGGTGTGAAACTCTGCGTACCGTGCGGTTCCTGCGGGTTCAGGTCGGAAAAATTTTCCTCGATCTATTGGTAATTCCCTCTCGCGGTGCAGAACATCGGGTAGAGTATTACAGTTTCTCACTGATTCAACTTATCACTTTTTGAATTGTGTCCTTTCTCGTCGCAGACCCCGGCACCCCTGGCACTCGCCATCCGGCTGACCAAACTCGGCTGGCGAACCTCGAAAACAGCTCGGCTGTCTTTTCGTGCAGCAGGCAGTTTTCGAGTTTCGATCACCGATGGTCGCAAACGAAGGATTGCCCATGGTTCCACACCGTTTATCCTCTGTTCTGTCGATGACAACAATAATTACACTTGGCAAACTAGCCGACAAAACGGCCCTGCGCGACCGTCTGTCGACAATCGTCGACCAGCTGCGCACTCCGATGGGAAACCGAGTCTGCGCCCAGATTACACCACTCGACGCCAGTGGCACGCCTGGCACAAGCCATTCGGTACGGCTAAAAAACTTCGACAAACATGGCGTTACGTTTTATCACCGTCGTCCGCTTTGCGGTCGCCGGGCGCTGGTCAGCATCGAGAGTCCCCAGATTGGCCGATTTGTGGCCGAGGTCGATCTTTCTTGGTGTCGATTCAGCCGACGCGACAACTACACCAGCGGAGGTCGGTTCGTGCAACTGGCCAACAAGTCGGCTTAAGACAGAAAAAGTACCCCACCAGGCGCGGTAGTACCTTACTCCCATGGCAGCCGCGTCTGGTTTTTTTGTTTCCCTTTTCCCGAGAGCGGCCGTCCTGCCCCCCAGAGCATGGCGGCCGCTGAGGTTTTATATGGGGCTCGTTCCGGCCTACTTGAAAAATATTTGACACCACCACCCCAAATCGGCTATACTCAAGCCCACTTCTCGTAGGAACGTCCGGAACCGTTCCTCGAATTCCTTCGATGGGGATTTCCATGCCATTTGCAGCGGAAATTCCCGGGCCAGTTACATGTGGAGGATTTGCCATGTCTAGAATGATTTGGGGCGCATGCTGCGCGGTGTTCACGGTCGTGTTTCTCACGGCCATCGTTTGGCTTCCCGCGGGTGCGGATGAAGCGGATTCTTTCAAGGGCGAAAAAGAGACGGCACCTGAAAGCTCAGCGACGTATCAAGAGATACCCCCATCGCCAGAAATCGCCGCCGAACGTGCCGCGGAACGGCGCATCAACAAAACTCTCGATACCATGCTCCATGCACCGATGGAGTACATCGAAACGCCGCTCAACGAAGTCCTCAGCATCTTGCATGAGGACTATGATATTCCTATTGAGATCGATCAAGTCGCTCTCGATGCAATTGCGATCAGCTCGGAAACAGAAATCAGTGTCAATCTGCGCTATGTCACCTTGCGCTCGGCGTTGGAGTTGATACTCGCTCAGATTGAGGATATCACGTTCACTTTTAAGAACGAAGTACTGTTGATCACATCGCGGGATGCGGCAGCAGAGAACTTGTCAACAAGGATATACTGTGTCAATGACATCGATTCCTACCATCCTCTCAAGCGATTGCCCGAATCAGAAGCAGATTATAGTCCCCTCATCCATGTCATCACCCGATGTGTCCATCGTGATTCTTGGAGTGAATTTGACACTGGTGAGGGAGAAATCTATGCTATCGAATCCGGCATTCTTGTGATTGTGCAGACACCACGAGTACACCGTGAAATCCAGAATCTGCTGGCCAGCATCCGTTCTGCGCAAGCAATCATCAGAGTTCAACAATAGTCAGAATGACATTTCTGCCTTGCCGAAATGCGAATGGATAGCGATGATTGGCCTGTAGGTAACCTGATCTCAGTCATCGCTTCAAAAATGCAAATCGGCCCGACCCAGATTCTTGATACGTTTGCCGAAGCGTTTCGCATGCGCTATGTGCGGCTGGTGGTGACGGCGCATGATGATTATTGGCTTGATGCGTCGCTGCGCGAACTCTGCGGCTATGGCGCTTCGGTGATTGCTTGCGATGCGGAGGTTGGCGTCGAGCGGATGCTGCCGCCCATCGAAACACCTTATGAAACACCTTATGAAACACCTTATGAAACACCTTATGAAACACCCGATGGGCGGCCGGGGGCGGCCGTGTTGCTGTTCGGCTTCTCGACCAATGCGCTGGCGGGGGCGGTGCCGAATCGTGTGGGCCAATGTGTGATGACTTGCCCCACGACCGCGGTTTTCAATGGATTGCCCGACAGCAATGAAACGATCCCGCTGGGCAAACACCTGCGATTCTTTGGCGACGGTTTTCAAAAGAGCAAAAAGTTTGCCGACGAGTTTTCCGATGAGCGCTATTGGCGCGTACCGGTCATGGATGGCGAGTTCCTGGTCGAAGAGTTGGCTGGCGTGGCCAAGGGCGTGGCGGGTGGTAACATCATCCTGCAAGCAGACACATTGCCGGTCGCTTTGGATGCTGCCCGACGTGCCACTGAGGCGATCGCACCGCTGCCGGGCGTGATGACACCGTTCCCGGCCGGCGTCGTCCGCAGCGGAAGCAAGGTTGGCTCGAAATACAAGGGGCTAGTCGCCTCGACAAACGACGCCCTCTGCCCGACGCTCCGTGGTCGAGTCGAGACGGAACTGGTCGACGGCGCGAACTGCGTCTATGAAATCGTCATCGACGGCACCGACGAATCGGCCATTGCCGAAGCGATGCGAGCAGCCACCCATGCCGCCGCTGGCGATGGCGTTTTGGCCATTGGTGCAGGCAACTACGGCGGCAAGCTTGGGAAGTTTCATTTCCATCTGCATGAGCTACTTGAGAACTAGCGAGCCAATGGACGATCTTCAACGAGTGATCATCGTTGGCGGAAGTTGCGCGGGAAAAACAACTTTCGCCACTCGGCTTTCCGAAAAACGGTTCTTCAGGGAATTTAGTGGCTATTGCTGACGGTGGCGATGAAGCATCCTCATTTCAGCCCTCGGCTTTGCCGGGGGGTTGCCTTTGGGAAAACGTAACCGTTCACAGGATGGAAAAAAATGAACCACGAAGAGCACGAAGGACACAAAGAATAGAATTCTTTTTTTCGAGAGGCTATCCAATCAAGTCGATGAGGGTGCAAATTTAGCCTACCTTAGGGTGAAGAGAAGAGAACCACGAAATAGACGAAACACACGAAAGGGACTAGCCCCTAGACCCTCAAAATCCCCTCGGCTTCATGGTTTTCCTCCGAATGGGTTTTCAGTTTGAGTTCACTGAGAAGCGGGAGCAAGCGATTTGTCCTCTGACTTCTTCGTGCTCTTCGTGTCCTTCGTGGTTCAATATTTTTCATTCCGTGAACGGCTAAGGGAAATGTTGGGGTTACTTGCCGGCTGATCCTAAGCCGCAAACGGCCGACGTGCGGCTTCGCGGCGGAGGATTAGCTTGCGTGGTTTCTGAATTCGCGTAAAACATCGGCCAAGATACCGCAGCCCGCGGCCAACTGCTCGTCGGTTAGCGTCATGGCGGGTAGGAGCCGGATCACGTTGCCCTGGGTGCAGTTGATTAGCAGACGCTCGGCCAGGCATTGTTCGACGATGGGGGTGGCGTCGACGCTTAGCTCCAGGCCGATCATCAATCCGCGGACGCGTAGCTCTGAGAGATAGGGTAACTGGTCGACCAAGGGCGCAAGCCGCTCGGCAAACGCGCCCGCCAGTGCGGTAGCGCGGTCGAGCAAGCCATCGCGCTCGATCATTTCGATCGTTGCAATTCCCGCGGCCGCCGCAATGGGATTGCCACCGAACGTGGCAGCATGCATGCCTGGGCGCAGGCTTGGTGCGATTTCTTTTGTGGTCAACATCGCTCCGCCGGCAAGCCCGCCGCAGAGGCTTTTGGCCAGCGTCATCACATCGGGCGTGACTCCGAAGTGCTGATAGGCAAACCATTTTCCCGTGCGACCACAGCCGGTTTGCACTTCGTCAAAAATCAGCAGGAGCCCGTTTTCGTCCGCCAGTTGCCGCAGTCCCGGCAGGAAAGCGTCGGGCGGCATGCGGATGCCCCCCTCGCCCTGGATCGGCTCGACAAGAATGGCTGCGGTTTCATCGTCGATTTTCGCCTTCACGGCGTCCAAGTCGCCGAACGGGGCGTAAACGAAGCCGGGCAGCAGCGGGCCGATGTCTTCGTGATATTTTGGCTGGGCGGTGGCGGAGGTTGCGCCATAGGTCCGGCCATGGAAGCCGCCTTGGAAGGTGATGATTTTGTAGCGCGGCTTGGGCGTATGCAGCCGAGCGAGCTTGATGGCTGCCTCGTTGGCCTCGGCTCCGGAGTTGCAGAAAAACGCTTGCCCTCCGAAACTCCGCTCGCTCAGCAGTTGGGCCCAACGGCCTTGTGCTTCGGTGTGCCAGGTGTTGGGGACATGGATCAACTGGGCAACTTGTTTTTGGACCGCTTCGACAACCGGCCTCGGGCAATGCCCCAGCAGATTGCATCCCCAGCCAGGAAAGAAGTCGAGATACTCTTTGCCCTGGTCATCCCAAACCAACGACCCTTCGCCCCGCTCGAGCGTGACGGGAAACCGTCCGTAGTTGGGGATCACATAGCGCTCAAAAAGCTCGGCGATTTGCGGCGACAATTGGGCAGTGGTCACGGTTTACAAACTCCAAGTAAAAGATAGGAAGAGAACCACGAATGGACTCGAATCAACACAAATAACGAATTGTGATGGTGAAGACATGTGAAAGGTTTACCATAGCCCCCGGCGCAAGCCGTGGGGTTCAATCGGTGGGTTTATGCCAATTCGCAACCCCACGGCTTGCGCCGGGGGCTACTGTTCTGATTTCAAACACTATAGGATCAAAGTCCTATTCGTGTTGATTCGTGTCCATTCGTGGTTCAACTTTTTATATCCACACAAACCAGTCACAAACCATCTCAAACAGGTTCGGCCATGATTTGGGTGCCGACCCCTTCGTTGGTGTAAATTTCCAGCAGCAGCGAATGGCGCAGGCGTCCGTCGATAATGTGGACTTTACCGACGCCGCGGCTGAGCGTTTCCAGGCATGCCTCGACTTTGGGAATCATGCCGGACTCGATGCTGCCGTCGTCGATCAATTGCCGTGCCTCACTGGTGGTTAGCGAGTGAATGAGCGAATCGGGGTCTTCTTTTTCCCGACGGACGCCGTTCACGTCGCTCAAAAAAACGAGCTTCTCGGCACCGATCGCCTGGGCCACTGCCGTGGCGGCCGTGTCGGCATTCACGTTCAGCCGCTGGCCCCCTTCTTCGGTATTGTCGTCGGACACGCACATCGACGGGATCACCGGCACCTGGCCCGAGTAGCACAAATTGTCGAGCGACTTGCGATCAACCCGCGTGACATGCCCAACGAAACCCAAGTCGACAGGTATCTGGTCCTCATCTTCGAGTTGTAATTTTTCTCCGAACAGCACATTGTTGTCCTTGTCGCCCATGAAATTGAGCGGCATTGCCCGGCCACCGAACTCTTCGATTTTGGCGGCAATCATCTCATTGATTTCACCCGCCAGCACATTCTCGACAATTTTCAATGTCGGCTCGTCGGTCACCCGTCTGCCCTGAATAAAATGGGGTTCAATCTGTGCCTCAGCCATGGCACGGCTAATGGCTGCCCCCCCGCCATGGACAACAATGGGCCGCATGCCGACGGTTTCCATGAAGACAATATCGACGAGCAGATGCCGAAGCGCCTCGGCATCCTCCATGACGCTTCCGCCCAGCTTGATCACGGTGACTTGATCGCGGAACCGACGGATCCACCCCAGTGCTTCGATCAGGACATCGGCTTTTTCGATTGCCTCTTGCAAGACGGGCATCCTCTGGCGTATTTGATGGGACGAATCCCTCATTCTACGCCGCTGGTCGGTAACGCGGAAGTAGCGAAGCTTGCGACGAAAGCCCCCGGCTTTGCCGGGGGGTCGCTTGGCCAGAACGTATCGCAATGGGTTTCTCCCACACATTAGCGTTGCGGTGTTCTTACCCCCCGGCAAAGCCGGGGGCTTTCATCGTGCCCTTCGAGACTTGGCTATTCACCTACCCATCTGCCCTAGCGGTTCGCCCTCGCTCATGGCAAGATGGTTCTACCAACGAATTTCAGGTATCAGAAGTAATGTTAGCCGTCGGGCTTGTCCCGGCGTGAAGCCCCTTTTTCGCGCCGGGGCAAGCCCGACGGCTAACAAACCAATGCTCGATGGATGGGAATGTCTGCGGAGCTTTCGACATGAATGATTTGAAGCTGTTTAGCGGAAATGCCAATCTGGCGCTTAGCGAGCGAATCGCCAAGTATCTGGGCGTACCGCTGGGAAAAATATCGCTCGATTCGTTTCCCGATGGCGAAATATCGTGCAAGATTGACGAAGATATCCGAGGTCGAGACATCTACCTGCTGCAGCCGACCTGCCCACCGGTGAACGACAATTTAATGCAACTGCTGGTGATGATCGACAGTTGCAAAAGGGCGAGTGCCGAACGCGTGACGCCCGTGATCCCCTACTACGGCTATGCGAGGCAAGACCGCAAAGACGAAGGGCGTGTGCCAATTACCGCCAAGCTGGTCGCCAATCTGATCACCCGAGCCGGGGCGGATCGTGTGCTCACCATGGATTTGCACGCGGCCCAGATCCAGGGGTTTTTTGATGTGCCGGTCGACCATCTCTACGCAGCCCCGGTGCTCAACGAGCATTTTCTGAATAAAAACTTTGCGAGGGAAGATATCGTTATCGTCAGCCCCGACGAAGGGAGCATCAAACGGGCGATTGGGCATGCAAAACGACTCGGCGGGGAAGTGGCGATTATCGACAAGCGACGTACCAGCGCCGAAACCACCGTGCAGGAGAACGTCATCGGCGGCCCGGTCGAGGGTAAAATCGTGCTGATGTTCGACGACATGATCAGCACGGCCGGTTCGATTTGCGGGGCGGCTCGGGTATTGCATGACCGGGGGGTGCGAGAAATCCATGTGGCAACCACCCATGCGGTGCTGTGCGGACCGGCGGTCGAGCGATTGAAAGGGGCGAATTTGGCCAGCATCGTTTGCACCGACTCCATCCCGCTCGCACCGGAGCAAATACTGCCCCAAACGCAAGTTTTGGGGGTCGCACCCCTCTTGGGTGAGGCAATTAAGCGGATTCACCGCAATGAGTCGGTCAGTCGGCTTTTCCAATAAAAGTTGCTAAGCCGGAAGCGGCCGCTTGCGGTTTAGCCGCAAATCGTTCAGAATCAAGGGTTCGCATGTTTTTCATTGGTTATGCTCACTGCCCGAGGAAACTATGTCGGACGTTTTGCAAGTTGAAGATCGAACGCAGCGAGGGAAACAAAATAACCGGCGTTTGCGCAGTAGCGGAAAGCTGCCCGCGGTCCTCTATGGGCATGGCAAGCAGTCGGTGAGCCTGAGCGTGCCAGAAGCCCAATTGAAAACAACATTGCGGCATGGTTCCAAGGTGGTTCAGTTGCAGGGAGCCGCCAGCGGACAAGCACTGCTGCAGGAGGTGCAATGGGATACGTTTCAGCAATATGTGCTGCATGTCGACCTGTTGCGTGTCGATGAGTCGGACCGCGTGAAGGTCGAGGTCCCACTCATTTTAAGAGGCGAAGCACCGGGTACCCACGATGGGGGCATTGTCGAACAGTTGTTACGCTCGATCGAAATCGAAACTTCGCCTTCAAACATACCAGAGAATTTACATTTGAATGTCAACAGCCTCCAACTGGGGGATTCACTCACGGCAAAGGACATCGAGGATTTACCCGCAGGCGTCAAACTGCTGATCGACGCCTCGCAAACGCTTGTCCAGTGCAACGAACCGACGGTTATCCCAGACGAAGTTGAGGAGGGGGCCGGAGGCGCTGCCGAACCGGAGATTATTGGCCAGAAGAGTGACGAAGAGTCGGCAAGCGACCAGAAGTAAGGGAGCCGCTTGCGGCTTAGCCGCGTGAACGTGATGAAACTAATCGTGGGACTTGGGAATCCCGGGGAAAAATACGAAAATACACGTCATAATGTAGGGTTTGAGATCATTCGTTGCGTTGCCCAGCAGCATGGGATGGGACAGGCACGAAGCAAGTTTGATGGCTTGGTGGTTGAAGTCAAAATCGAGCAAGAGTCTGCTTTACTGCTCATGCCACAGACGTTCATGAATTTGAGCGGCGGCAGTGTGCGACGTGCGATAGATTTTTATAAAATAGGACGAGAGGATTTGCTGGTCGTCTGCGACGATTTTCACCTGACGCTGGGCAGCTTGCGATTTCGAGCGCAGGGCACCGATGGCGGTCAGAAAGGATTGGGTGACATTATCCAGAAGTTGGCGACCAGCGATTTCTCGCGACTTCGCGTAGGTATCGGCCCAGTGCCAGAGCGTTGGAACCCGGCCGACTTTGTGTTGGGAAAGTTCGGTAAAAGTGACGGCCCGTTGATCGAAGAAGTCATCGCCTGGGCTGCTGATGCGGTTAGGGTTTGGGCCCTCGAAGGTATCGAAAAGGCAATGAACCAATTTAACACCACGGGACCAAAGAAGAGTTAGGTCCAACTGCCGCTTGCGGCTTAGCGAATTTCCGCTTGCGGCTTAGCAATTCCCTTAGGAGCGAAAAATTTTGGCAGACAACACCGCAGTTTACGAAGGCTTGTTCATTCTCGACGCAAACCGTTTTGCGCGAGACCATGAGGCCCTGCCTCGCGACATCGAAGAACTGGTGACCAGCGCCGGTGGTGAAATGATGGTCAGCCGTCTGTGGGAAGAGCGACGACTGACTTATCCCATCAAAGGTCAACGAAAAGGCGCTTATTGGCTCACCTATTTCAGCCTGCCGACTCAAAAGGTGGGAGAACTGACCCGCCAGTTTGAAATCAAGGAAGGCATCCTCCGCCAACTCTTCGTCCGCTTGCCGGACAGCCTAGTCGACCATATAATCGCCCATGCCAAGGGAGAAGAGGTGGCTGAGCCTGAAACCGTAACGGAAGAGCCCGATTCAGCAGAGATCAAGGCGGAAGTGGTGGCCAGCTAACGAGTTAGGCACTCGATTGGTGCGACTGGCAAAACTGGGGGCTTTTTGCAAATTGCCAGGATGACGGTACAAACGTTCAGTTCTGCACGAAATGGGCTGATGGATGTGGAAACCCAATAGGAGGGCGTGAAAATGGCAAGTTACAATCGTGTGGTTTTAGTGGGCAACGTGACGCGTGACCCTGAGCTGCGCTACATCGGCAGCGGAACGGCAGTGACAGATCTCGGACTGGCGGTCAATGAGCGCGTGAAACGCAATGAACAGTGGGTGGATGAAGTTAATTTTTTCGACGTTACTTTATGGGCACGCACGGCGGAAATTGCCAACGAATATCTGAGCAAAGGTTCGTCCGTACTGATCGAAGGTCGGTTGAAGCATGACCGTTGGGAGAAGGATGGACAAAAATTCTCCAAGGTCAAAATTGTTGGCGAAAGAATGCAGATGCTAGGCTCGCGCGGTGGCGGCGGTGGATCGCACGGCGGCAGCCAGAGCAGTTCGCATCAACAAGCCGACTCGCACCCGCAAGAAGACCAATATAGTGCAGCAACCAGCGCCCCCGCCCCATCAGCGCCGGCGGCACCGCCAAGCGACGAGATTCCATTTTAGGATCCAGGGCCGATAACCACGTTAGCGCCGTCCGCCAGGACAGATTATCTCCACTCGCAAACGAATCCTAGGAAGCAAGATAGATCACCCATGCCAACCAAAACAAAACCCAAAAAAAAGCGGTTCGTGCCGCATCGCACACGTCGCTTGCCGCGTGGCCCCCAAGGCGGGATCGAGCTTCTCTTGATTCAAAGCGTGGAAGACCTCGGCAAACAGGGCGAAGTGATCGAGGTTCGTCCCGGATACGCACATAACTACCTTTTGCCGCAAGGCTTGGCCACCGTTGCGACCGAGCACCACAAGCGGATGGTCGAAAAACATCACGTCAAGTTGCAAGTCCTAGAAAAAGCGAAGCAGTCCGACCTACGCAAGCGTGCGGTAGAAATTTCAAAACAAAGCGTGACGATCGAAGCCAACGCGACCGACGACGGAATCCTCTATGGCAGCGTCGGCGCTCCGGAAATTATCGCTGCTCTGCGCAAGAACAATATCCAGATGAAAGTCGAGCATATTCGCCTCGATGGCCCGCTCAAGGAGTTGGGGCTCTACACCGTCAAGTTTCGGCTCTCCAGTGAGGTGGATGGCGAATTGAAAGTCTGGGTCGTACCCACGGTGGGCGACAACGCATCGACCTCGTAGGAACAGCCTTGTATGGGTGATCTGCGATGTTTGATTGTTGAACTACTAGGTTAATCCTGCTGCAATTCAACAATCAATCATCTCACATCATAGATTCTAGTGATGGAGCATGGGACCCGTGGCAACCGTCGAAGGGAATCTGCAGTCGACCACTCGGGCCACGGCTCGGCCCGCTGCGCCCGAATTGTCTTCGTCTAAGCCAATTCTCGAACGCCAGCTCCCGCAGCATGTCGAGGCAGAAAAAGCGGTTCTCGGTAGCGTGCTCTTGCTGCCGGAAGTCTTCGATGAAGTTACTCTGATCTTGCGGCCCAAAGATTTTTACGATGATGCGAATGCCCGTATCTTTCAGCATCTGCTGAATCTGCACGATTCGAGTCAACAGATCGACGTGATGCTGCTGGTCGAGCAAATGCGTAGCACGGGCGAGTACGAGGCGATCGGCGGCGCAGCCTACATCGGCGAGTTGGGCGATGTGGTCAACACCGCCGCGCATGCGGAATACTATGCACGCATCGTCGCGGAAAAGGCGGTGCTCCGATCTCTGATCCTGGCTAGCACCGACATCCTAAAAGATGCTTACGATCCCTCGGCAGATTCACGCCAGATGCTAAGCCGGGCCGAAGAAAGGGTCTTCGGCATCCTCGAGGGCCGCAGTCAGGGCGAAGTCAAACCGATCGACGACATTCTGCATCAGTCGCTCGATCGGATCGACGCCCGGATGGATAATCAACACGCATTCGGCGGTTTGGAAACCGGTTTTGACGACTTCGACCAAATCACCGGCGGATTGCACAACTCGGAGCTAATCATTCTCGCCGCGCGTCCCAGCATGGGCAAGACGGCGCTGGCGATGAACATCGCCGAGCATGTTTCGCATCGATCACAAGTGCCGGTGTTGTTTACCAGCCTGGAAATGTCGGCGTTGGAATTGGGAGATCGGCTGCTCTGTTCCGCAGCGGAGGTCAATGGCAATCGACTGCGTAACGGCACGATCACCCAAGACGAACGGCGGAAGCTGGTGCAGAAGGCTGCTGAGATTAGTCAGGCGCCGTTTTTTATCGACGATTCTCCAAGCCGGACGATGACCGAAATTGCCGCCAACGCTCGCCGCCTCAAGCGACGCAACGGTCTAGGATTGGTCGTGATCGATTATCTCCAGTTGATTGAACCAGACAACTCCAGAGACCCACGTCAGGAACAGGTAGCGAAAATTGCACGCCGCTTGAAGGGGCTTGCCCGCGAGCTGGAAGTTCCCGTGCTTTGTCTTGCACAGCTCAATCGGCAGGTCGAGGCGACACGGGACAACAAGCCACAGCTCAGCCATCTCCGCGAATCGGGTGCCATTGAGCAGGATGCCGATGTGGTGATGTTCGTCCATCGGGATGAGTATTATAAGACCAATGAAGAAGACCGAGAGCAGGTCCGAGGCGAGGCCGACCTGCTGATTCGCAAGCAGCGCAACGGCCCGACAGGCGACGTAAAGCTCGCCTGGCTCCACGAGTTTACCCGATTTCGCAATTTCTCTCATAAACCGTACGAAGAGTTCGAGTCGTACGGCTCTGCTGATTTCTAAGCTCAAAATGGAATGCTAGCTTGCTTGCAGTGTTCAGAGAGAGAACCACGAATGGACACGAATACACACGAAAATAGAAATGCGAAAGTTTACCATAGTCCCCGGCGCAAGCCGTGGGTTGCGAATTGGTACACATTCTCCGATTAGGCGAGCGGCAGATGAGAATTTACCAATCTTAACCCAACGCGTAAGCGAGGGAACTACCCCGTTATCCTCAGTCCCTCGCTTACGCATCGGGTTATCAAGGGGGGCTACTGTTCTGCCTGCTAACGCTATCGGATCTATAAGCCATATTCGTGTCGATTCGTGTGCATTCGTGGCTTGTCTTTCCATTCGTGGTTCGTTTTTAAGTTTCCTCCACGGAATCCGCCTTGCCTGCGGTAAGCCGATTTTGTATTTCTCTGTGGCTCGATTTAGGCAGCTCGCTTTTTTGCAATACGGCCCGTGGTCTGCCTTTTGTCGATCATGGTCCTTGCTCCTCTCCTATTTTATTGGCAACCGGATGCCCATGCAGACCCTCTTCTCAACGCACCGCCCAGCCTTCCGATGTTCCATGAGCACAGGTTTGCTGATGGCTGCCCTCGGGTGTTTTCTCAACTCGAGCTCTAGCGAGAACCTCTATGCCCAGGTGGAGGAGTTGCCTGCGCCTCCACCGGTTGTGCCGTCGCCCGAGAAGGTCGTTTCCCCAGAAGAGGCGGCAGAGCGGGTTACCGAGATACAAATCCTGGGCAACGATACCATCCCCACGTCGAAAATCGCCAGCCAACTGAGCACCCATGTGGGCCGACCGTTCGACCGATCGATTGTGCAGCGCGACGTCCGCAAATTGGCCAACCTAGGTTGGTTTGTCGACGTGAAACCGCTCTACAAAACAACGCCTCAAGGCCGAATCATTATTTTTCAAGTCGTCGAACGGCCAACGATCCGCTACGTCACCTATCTTGGCAACAAAGGTGTCTCCGACAAAAATCTGACAAAACAAACCGGTTTGAAAGCTGGTGGTTCGGTCGATCCCTATGCCATCGAAGAGGGTCGGCGGAAAATCCGTGAGCACTATCAAAGCCGTGGCTACAACAATGTGCAGGTGACGATTCTCGAAGGCACCAAAGCGACCGATCAGGGCATTGTCTACCTGATCAACGAAGGCACGTCGCAGAAAATCTGGAAAGTGGAATTCATTGGAAACGAGTTCCTCAGCGACTCGCGGCTCAAAACGCGAATCAAGTCGAAGCCTCCGATGTTGAAGCTATTCAAGGGCTACGTAAACCGCGAGCAGATCGACGCCGACGTCGACCAACTAACCGCCTATTACCGAGCCTTTGGCTATTTTCAGGCTCGCATTGGTCGCAAGCTGGACTACAACAAAAAAGGCAACTGGGTTGATCTCACGTTTGTCATTCGCGAAGGTCCCCGCTCCAAAATTCGCAACGTCCGGTTTCAAGGGAACAAAATCTTTGAGCCCGAGGCGCTCGCGGCAGCGGCTAAGCTGACTTCGGGGCACGATTTTGAACAGTTGAAGATGCAACGCGATTCCCTATGGCTGCAAGAACTCTACGGCAGCCATGGCTATGTGTTTGCCGACGTTCGGCCGGAGCCGGTCTATTTGGAGGAGCCGGGCGAAATCGATCTGATTTATCACATCGACGAAGGCGAGCAATGGCGCGTGGGACGCATCTTGGTCAACATCGGCGGGGACCATCCCCATACGCGAATCCAGACCGCCCTGAACCGTATTACGCTGCGGTCGGGCGACCTCATGGATATCCGAGAACTGAAATCGAGCGAACGGCGGTTGATCGCCAGCAGCTTGTATCATTCCGACCCGGCCTCGGGCGTCCGGCCGAAGATTACCTACCGTATCCCGGAGGATGGCGACCTCGGAATGGCCCGTGGCAATTCGCAAAGTCGTGGTTCCCGTCGCAGTTCGCAAGGCTCAGGCGTTCGTGGGCAAAGCCCTGATACGGCAAAACCAGTTCAAGTCAATAAACCGATCCAGATGTTGGACGTCGTGATCCCTTTCGACAATCTGGAACACTTTCGGCGATGGTTGCAAGAGGTTGAACCAGAACAACGTGAGGAAGCCATCATCGTTCGTGGCCAGAATCGGTCCAACCATAAAACAGCAAACGCAACGGCAAATCAAGTCTGGTGGTCGCCGACACGTCCCACTGCGAGGCAGCATTCAGTCAACCAACCACAGATTTCCCGGCGGCCAACCTATCAAACGCTTCGTGGCCAAAACCCCTCGGTTGCCCAAAACGGGGCTTACGGCCAGATTCCGACCGCAGGCAGCGGCACGGCAAATCCCTATGGTGGCCAGGTGGTCCGAGCGACCGGCCCCGCGTCGGCGCCGGTCAGCACTCAGGGCCGGGTGCAGCCAGCCCAGTATGTCGATCCCTTGACGTCGCCACGGCCACCGGTGACCGGCATCCCCTACGCCCCGGTCGGCATCGACCCCAACTACCAATTATTCCCCGATGGTCGTTTCGGCGTGCCGGGCCAGCCCTATCCCGCACGAGCGGTCGACGTGCTGGTCGATTTGCAAGAAACCCAAACGGGCCGGCTGATGATCGGCGCCGGCATCAACTCTGACGCAGGCATCGTGGGCAACATCACGCTCGACGAGCGCAACTTCGACTGGCGGCGCTGGCCGCGCAACTTCGAGGAAGTTCGCAACGGCACGGCCTGGCGCGGTGCGGGACAGCGGTTCCGCGTCGATGCCTCGCCGGGTAGCGAAGTGAATCGGTATTTGGTTAGTTTTCAAGAGCCTTACTTGTTCGACACGCCGATCAGCTTGGGCCTCAGCGGATCGTTTTTCGATCGTCGATTCCGCGACTGGGACGAGGAGCGTATCGGCGGTCGCGTTTCTCTCGGACGCCAATGGGTCGAGCACGATCTGTCGGGGACCGTTTCCTACCGTGGTGAAACGATCCAGGTTGACAGCATTTCAACCCCAGGCCTTCCCGAACTTGATGAAGTTGTTGGCGACAACACGCTGCACGGTTTTCGCATTTCGGTAGTCAACGATACGCGCGACAGCTCGTTTTTGCCTACGCAGGGCCATTATATCGAACTCTCCGGCGAGCAAGTCATTGGTTCGTTCGATTACGCCCGCGGAACATTCGACTATCGCGAGTATCTGCTGATCCACGAACGGCCCGACCATTCGGGCCGTCATGTCCTGAGCATGAGCGCACAGTTGGGGTTTTTGGGTCACGACGCGCCGATTTACGAGCACTTTTTTGCCGGTGGTGTTTCCACCATGCGTGGATTCGATTTCCGCGGGGCGTCGCCTGTCGTTTCAGGGGTTGAGGTCGGTGGCGAATTTCAATGGCTCAATTCGGTCCAGTATCTTTTCCCTATCACCGCCGACGACATGCTCCATGGCGTTGTCTTCACCGACTTCGGTACGGTGGAGAAAAAAGCGAAAGTCAACGACTTCCGTGTGGTCGTTGGCGTCGGCCTGCGGATCACGGTCCCCGCGATGGGACCCGCGCCGATTGCGCTCGATTTCGGTTGGGCGATCGACCATGCCGACTTCGACGACCGCGAAGTCTTCAGCTTCAACCTCGGATTCGGGCGATAGATCGTGCCAACGGAGTATTGCACGTTTTGTTAGCCGCCAGACTTGTTCCGGCGCGGAAGATATGAGCCGGGCGCACCGGAGCAAGTCTGGCGGCTAACCCGGTTTCACGGCGTCGCGGCACAGGGGCAATCGGCCGGTTCCGTTGGAGCGGCGTACCCACCACCGTATCGCTGACGGTAATAATCAAAGTGGTACGGATAAGGCCGAGCGTACCAGCTTCCGCTTACACGAGGCGAGTAATATCGTGTGCCATGATAACCATGATACCCATGGATGCCAGCCGAATCGTGGTTGTCGTACCGATAGCGATACGCTTGCCCGTGCCGATGCCGTTGATAAACGCGCGACGAGTCGGCCTCACCGGCCGTCTCCCCAGCCGCCTCCCCAGTCTGCGACGTCGGGCAGATGCCGCCTACAGAAATCAGTGCCGCAACAAGAATAAACAGAACGTGGAACCATGATTTTCTCATGCTTCCATATTAGTCAGACCGATTTTACTGCGTCAAGAAAAGATCGACAAACCAATTTCTGCCCCGCAACCCCCCGGCAAAGCCGGGGGCTGAGATGAGGAGGCGAATCAACGATCCCGTGGATCTTGCATGCTATCCGCCATTTTGTTCAGCGCTTCGGTCTCGATCTGCCGCACCCGCTCGCGGGTAAGCCCCAACTGCTCGCCGATTTCTTTGAGCGTTTTTGGCGTATGATTTTCCAGCCCAAAACGCATTCGCAGCACCGTGGCCTCACGCTGGTCCATCGTTTTGAGCATTTCCATCACATGCTTCAGGCTGTCGCTTTCCACCAAAGCATCTTCCGGGCTGAGTTGGCTTTCGTCGGTTACCATTTCGCCCAAGGTCCAGCCCCCCGCCTCGGTTTGGTCGGTTTGCGGCGTGGCGTTGTAAATTTTTATCGCCTTTTTGATGATGGGTAGCTTTTTCTTGGGTAAACCAAGTACGCGAGCGATTTCCTCGGGCGTCGGAGTGCGATCCAGCTCTTCGGTAAGCCGTGCGCTCGCCCGGCGCCATTTTGAGAGTAGCTCGACCATGTAGGCCGGGATGCGAATGGTTTTGCCCGTGTTGATCAACGCCCGTTTGATCGACTGCTTGATCCAATAGCTGGCGTAAGTGCTAAATCGGGTTCCCATGGCGGGATCGAAACCTTCGACAGCCCGCAGCAATCCCAAATTGCCCTCTTCAATGAGGTCTTGCAGGCTAAGCCCTTTGCCCGAGTAACCGCGTGCAATGTTGACAACCAAACGGAGATTGGCTCGCACCATCCGATCGCGTGCCGTCGCATCGCCTTCCCCAATACGCACCGCCAGCTCGCGCTCTTCTTGTGCATTGAGCAGTGCCGTTTCGTTGATTTCGCGCAGATAGGTTTCCAAAGGTGTCTGCACAGCGGAACTGCTTTTTCGTTTCTTCGTTGTGGTTGCCATGAGTGTTTTACCGCGATTATTGGGGGGGGGGGGGGGCAATCTTAGGCCGAGGCTGTGTTATTTGGCTGGGATTTTTCTGTCGGCTTTGTCTCAAAACTCAATGATGCCGTGATGTGAGCCGTAGGCGCTAGCCTGTGCAAGGACTATCGACGCAAAGACAAATCGAGCTACACCACGGGATAGAACGAATGCCGTGGAGTGAATATAGCTGAGTTTCCGACCGTATCAAAAAGAAGGACGCCACGGGTCACAACCCCTGGCGTCCTTTTTGTAAACCGAGCGTAAACACCACGGCCACCCATTTTCACTGCTCTCTAGCAGCGAATATGCCGGTTGTGCATGATTTATGCGTCGGCTTGTGCGGAGTCTACCGTTTCTTCCGTTTTCGACGACAAGTCGTCGGCTTGGACCTCGATGGCATCTTCTGTCGTGGTTTCTGCTTCTTTTTCGGCTACTGCGGCCTGGAACAAGGGGCCGGACGTCGAACCGATTCCCCCCTTCAAGTCGACCAGAGCCTCGCGAGCACCGTTGGCCGCTTCGGCTGCGGCTTCATCCTCTTCCGCCCATTCGACCCGTTTTCGCGACAAGCCAATTTTTCGTTCTTCCGTATCGACTCGCAAAATTTTCACTTCGATTTCGTCGTCCACGCTAACGACGTCTTGCGGATTCTCCACTTTTTGTTCCGACAGTTCAGAAATATGGAGCAGCCCTTCCAGGCCATCTTCCAAGCCAACAAAGACGCCGAAGTTAGTAATCTTCGTTACCTTACCCGTGACAAGCTGACCTTGCTGAAAGCGATTGGGGATATCAGTTTCCCAGGGGTCTTCGTTCATCTGTTTGAGCCCGAGGGCAATACGTCGGCGTTCCTGATCGACCGAGATCACTTTGCACTCGATTTCCTGTCCTTTTTCAACGACTTCACTCGGATGGCTGATTTTGCGCGTCCAAGACATATCGCTCACATGGAGCAAGCCATCGATCCCTTCTTCGATTTCGACAAACGCCCCATAGTTGGTCAGATTCCGCACGCGACCCTTCACCAAGCTCTCGGGCGGGTATTTTTCGATGGCCTTTTCCCATGGGTTAGTTTGCGTTTGCTTGATGCCGAGCGAGATTTCTTGCTTTTTGACATCGATTCGCAAAACGACGACGTTGATCTTATCTCCAACTTGTACAATTTCGCTGGGATGGCTGATTCGCTTGGTCCACGACATTTCGCTGATATGCACCAAACCTTCGATGCCATCTTCGAGCTTCACAAAGGCACCGTAGCTCATCACGTTGACGACGGTGCCTTCGACCGTTGAATTGACAGGGAATTTTTCCGCGACGCCTTCCCAGGGGCTGGGTGTGTTTTGCTTTAATCCCAGTGCGATTTTCTCTTTTTCGTAGTCGATGTTGAGGATGACCACGTCGAGCTCATCATCGATTTTCACCATTTCCGAAGGATGGCTGATGCGCCCCCAACTCATATCGGTGATGTGGAGTAGTCCGTCGATGCCACCCAAGTCGACAAAGGCACCGAAATCGGCAATGTTCTTCACGACGCCACCGCGCTGTTGACCAATTTCGAGTTCTTTGAGCAGTTCGGCCTTTTTCTCTGCCCGTTGGGCTTCGATCAGGCTGCGACGGCTGACCACGATGTTGCGCCGCGCCTCGTCGATTTTCAGGACCATACACTCGATGGGCTTGCCGATAAATTCGCCAATATCATGCGGCCGGCGAATGTCGACTTGGCTGGCGGGAAGAAACACATTCACACCGATATCCACCAACAAACCGCCTTTGATTTTTCGCGTCACGTCGCCTGTGACCACGTCGCCTTCGTGGACGGTCTCCATGACCTTCATCCACTTTTCGATCTTCTCTGCCTTGCGCTTACTGAGAACGATCATCCCCCGATCGTCGTAATGGCCTTGTGCGTCTTCGACATCTTCGACGAGCACTCGCAGGCTTTGGCCAACCTCGGGCTGCTGTTCGTCTTCTTCCCATTCATTCCGAGGAACTGCTCCTTCGCTCTTGTAACCTACGTCGATGAGAACAAACTCGTCATCGATACGGATAATCGTTCCTTCAACGATCTGGTTAACACTGACATCCTTACCATCGAGCCAGCTAGCATCCCCCACGGCGATCTCGCCGATGGCTGCATTCCAGTCTTCCTCAGAAACATCAAATTCACGAATTAGATTACGGTCGACCATGAAAAATAACCACACAGTGGCCGATCTAGCGTTGGTTCTCTTGGGGGGATAAATCCCTGGCAAGAAGACTTGCCTCAGACTGAGAATGAACCCTGACCGGCAGCAAAAAGGTGAAGCCCAACGGCCCGACCGTCGAACACCGACAGATCAAACAGAGGCCGACAAGGCGAAGCTGCTCATCCTATCAAAACGGTCCATCGGACACAATTGGTTTAAGTCGTTATCTCGCCAGAAGTTGGCACAAGTACGATCTGGGGCAAGTGACCCCCGATTTGCGCGTGAAAACGCCTGCATTGTCGATTATGGGCGTTTAGCCGTCGGGCTTGTCCCGGCGCGGGATTTGGGCTTGTCCCGGCGCGGGATTTGGGCGGGAGGGTGCCGCGCCGGGACAAGCCCGACGGCTAACGGAGTTGACCGCCGATTCACGGCAAAATTACTTTTCCACCGATCGCACGATCGCTACCAATCGATCAACCACTGCCTCGGGGGACAAGCCATCGGTGCATACCTCAATCGATTCGGGCGTTTTGAAGAGCCCCCCAACCTTGCGATTTCGATCGCGGTCGTCTCGTTGTCGCTGCTTTGTCAGGACTTCTTCCAATCGAATCGACTCCCCTTGGGCAAGAAGATCCAGGTGTCGGCGGCGTGCTCGCTCTTCCTCTCCAGCGGTCAAATAAATTTTGCACGTCGACTCCGGAAACACCACCGTGGCCTGATCGCGTCCTTCCGTGACGACATCCTTTCCTTTGGCATATTCTCGCTGTAATGCTACCAATCGCGCACGTACGGCACGATTGTCGGCAGCAAAGCGTGTGTGCGATGTGACATCGAAGGACCGGATTGCCTCGGTCACATCTTCGCCATCGACCAGCACCCGGTCGCCCGTGAGCACCAATTCAATCGACTCGGCCAGTTTGGCGATAGCCCGTGGATCGTGCCAATCGAGACCTTGCCGCATGGCGGCTAGCGTCACGGCTCGGTACATAGCCCCCGTGTCGAGAAACTGAAAACCGAGTCGATCCGCAAGCCCTCGGGCAGCGCTGCTCTTTCCAGCTCCGGCGGGACCGTCGATCGTGACAATCATAGGCGTGGGTTCTAACGGGTAGGGAAGCGAGCCAAACGAACATAAGCCGTTTGTAGACAACGGGTTACAAACTGTCCAGCCCATGCAACCGACTCTTCCGAGGTCGGTAGGCCGATTACTAAGTTATTACAATATCTGTACAAACAGCGATTTGCAACTAAAATGCAAGGAGACCGCCATTCGCCGCTTGCGGCTTAGCAGGTTGACTTTTCCAAGGGTTTGGCGATAGATTGTCATTAGGGAGGGACACCTTCTGCCCTTGTGGTGATGCGCTTTTTCAGTCGGGACGGGTTAGTCGGGATGGGCCCGATAGGCCGGGACAGGATAGACCGGGACAGGGTAGAGCCGGAACAGGGTAGACCGGAACAGGGGATATTGGTATGGCAAAGAGCAATGCCGTTTGGGGTATTGATATTGGGCAGTGCGCTCTGAAGGCACTGAAGTGCCGACCGCACGAAAAGGAACCTCAGCGCATTGTCGTCGAGTCGTTCGACTACATCGAGTATCCCAAGATTCTAACCCAGCCCGAAGCCGATCCGGTCGAGTTGGTGCGCGAAGCGCTCGAGCAGTTTCTTTCTCGTAACGAAGTCCAGACCGATCGTATTGCCATCTCGGTTGCCGGCCAAAGCGGCCTGGCACGATTTATCAAGCTGCCCCCGGTCGAATCGAAAAAGATTCCCGACATCGTCAAGTACGAGGCGAGGCAGCAAATTCCCTTCGCGTTAGAAGATGTTGTTTGGGACTACCAGCAACTGACCGGCGGCAGCGAGGAAGACGGCTTTGCCCTGGAGCCCGAGGTCGGCCTGTTTGCGATGAAGCGAGATCAGGTCGCCCGAGCTTTGCAGCCGCTGGAAGAGGCCGGTATCGAAGTCGATTTCATTCAGCTCACGCCGCTAGCAGTGTACAACTATGTCTGCTTTGATCGACTCGGGGATCTCGACTCAAAGTCCTACAATCCCGAGGAACCTCCCACCTCGACGATTGTTATCTCGCTAGGTACCGACACGACCGATCTGGTGGTGACCAACGGTTATCGCGTATGGCAGCGCAACATCCCGATCGGGGGTAGTCACTTCACACGTGCACTGAGCAAAGAACTGCGACTGACGTTTGTAAAGGCGGAGCATCTCAAACGCAATGCCACGCAGGCCGACGATCCCAAGGCCGTTTTTCAGGCGATGCGACCGGTCTTCAGCGACTTGCTGGCCGAAATCCAGCGATCGCTTGGCTATTTTATGAGCATCGACAAAACGGCGAAAATCGGCGAGATCATCGCGCTGGGCAATGCCATGAAACTGCCCGGCTTGAAGCGTTACTTATCCCAGAACATGGAGCAAGAGGTCACGCCGATTGAATCGTTCGATCGATTGTCCGAGGGGAGCGCTACCGCAAACGCCCAATTCAAGGAAAATGTCCTCAGCTTTGCCGTGGCCTATGGCCTCTGCGTCCAGGGGTTGGGTAAAGCAGAAATCCATACGAATTTGTTGCCGGAGGAAATCATTCGCACGCGGCTCGTCCGCGCGAAGAAACCTTGGGCGGTGGCTGGGATGGCAGCGCTGTTTCTTGCGATAACATTCAACTACTACACCCATGTCGCGGCCTGGAGCGACACCCAAACCGAGGCGATGGCCAAAGCTCTCACGCAAGCAGAATCGGCTCAGCGGACCGCGAGCGGCTATGAATCGGAGCGTAGTACAGTCACCGATGAATTCACGAGAACCGAGGAAACCGGTCAAAAACTAGTCAGCAACGTTGAAGACCGTTTGCTTTGGATGGAGATGCTCAAAGGCATCTATGCGGCACTGCCCCGAGATACTCGCGCGGTGGAAGAGCGCAAAGAAACGGCCGAAGACATTAGCAGCCGTGAAGAGGTATTCATCACAGCCATGGCGGTCCGCCATTACGAGGATTTGGAGTCCGAGAGATTTTTAGCCATCGAAGAATCGTACAAGGATGCAAGAGGGTTGTCAGTGCCTGCGGGAGAAGATGATGGGCAATTGGACGAGGGTTTCGAGGCCGAGGACAGCGGCGACTTTAGCGAATTAGAGGATGGCGAGGGGGGGCTTAATCCGGGGGGATGGGTGGTTCAACTCACCGGTTATCACTACCACAATGAGAAGCAATCGAATCAATCCAGTCGATTTGTCAATAACACACTTATCAAATATATCGAGGAGCGATCCGTTCCATTACCCGATGGCCCCGAGGGAGCGATGATCGACGTACCACTGGCAGACTTGGGGATAAGCCGTCCTTGGTTGGTCGAGGGAAAGAGACTCTATGAAACAGTCATCGATCCGGATGCTCCCATGAATGAATCGGGACGCCGAGGCGGAAGCGGCCGGGGTTACGGCGGCGGCGAAGGCATCTACGGAGAAGAGGGTGGGTACGGAGAAAATGGTAGAAGCCCCACCACCAATGGGGATGCGCCCGAGGAGGAAGAATCGAAGTTGATCATATTGCAACGATACGATTTCGTGGTGGAATTCTTTTGGCAACCCACAACACGTAGCCAGCGGCAGAAACTGGCTATTCAGCGCAAAGAGCAACAAGAAGCGGCCGCGGCCGAAGCGGTCGTTGCGGAACAAGATGCAGAAGCCGAGGGATAAACCATGATCAGCAGTCAGCGATCAGCCCTCAGCAATCAGCCAGAAAAAGGCTCTCTGGCTGACCGCTGATAGCTGACGGCTACTTCATTTTGTGTGGACATAAACCTTGGTGTTGATACATTTTTCTCCAATATAGCTTGGAACTACTGATCATGGACAAAGTACGCGTTTTTATTCGAGTCCTCTATGAGCAGCGATTTTGGGTGCTGAGCGTAACCGGATTGATTGTCGCGGTGGTTAGCTGGATGCTTTCGGCAAACGCCTTGGACAAAGAGTATGCTTCCGAGATTACGAAGATCAAATCGACGTTTTCCTCAGCGGACGCACTAAATCGAAAAGAGTTTTATGCGAATCGAGCCGTCATTAAGAAGGATCGAGAACAGGCTAAAATTCTTGGTGAAAATGTCGCCAAAGTGTGGCAAGACCTGCACGATCGGCAGCGGAGTGAAGTGCTACAATGGCCGGAGGTGCTTGGAGAAGGGTTTATTGGAGAGATTGACAAACTTAAATTTGGCGATCCGATCAAAAAGGTTCGACGAGAGGCTTATTTGAACTACATCGAAATGCGTTTCGATGGATTGATGGAAATTGTCAAAGCGAAGAAATCGAAAGATCGCGGCAGCCGAGGGGGTTATGGGGGCGAAGGGGGCTACGGCGGCGAAGGGGGTGAAAGGGGTTACGGCAGCGGGCGAGATGGCTTAGAAGAAGAGGAAGACTACATCGTCCAGTGGCTGGATCAGGCGAAACTCCGTCAGAAACTTCATTGGACAAAAGAGCCTTCGCCGCTGCTAATTTGGGTGACTCAGGAGGACTTGTGGGTTTATGAGACACTGCTCAATGTCATCGCCCAAACCAACAAGGCCCGCGGGGCAACGCGCCCCGACAATGCGGCCATCCGTGTGATTTCCGCCTTGGAAGTCGGCAAAGAAGCAACACTTAGCAAAAACCGGCAAGATCATATCATTACTCCGCTTTCCCCAGGGGGCAGTGTCGAGGGAGGCGGCTACGGCGAGGGCGGCTACGGCGAGGGCGGCTACGGCGAGGGGGGCTACGGCGAGGGGGGCTACGGCGAGGGCGGCGAGGGCGGCTATGGCGAGAGAGGCGGCTATGGCGAAGGAGGTGAAGGCGGCTACGACGAGGGAGGATTCGGTGGAAGAGAAGGGGGAATGGGCGAAGGGGGCGGAGACTCCTCAGGAGCATTGCTCGCAAATCGTTATCTTGACGCCGATGAAAAGCCGCTGGTTGATGCCGATGTGGATACTTTAGCTTCCGAGCCATTCCGTCGCTTGCCGGTACACCTTAAACTGTTGATGGACCAAACCTGGATCCCACAGGTACTTGTCGAATGTGCCAACCAAGCGTTGCCCATTGTGGTGACGAAGGTGAACATCAATGTCAGCCAGGCGGGTGCCGGCTTTGGAGAGAATTCGCGTGGTGGCGCTGGCCGCATGCCAAGGGGCATTGATGCCCAAGCAGCCGAGGGGATGGCATCCATAGAAATCCATGGGGTTGTTTACATTTACCGAGAACCCGATATCGGGCAGCCTGCGCAGCCAGGCGATGAGGAAGTACAAGGAGGCGACTTTGCAGCGAATTAGCCAGTAGCTTTTAGCAGTTAGGAGTGGCCGATAAATAACTTCCCGGTTTTCAGTAGGCGGTAGGAATTACGGTGTAATTTCAATCGGGCAATACGTCTTCGAACTGTATGGGATCCAAGTCAAGGAAACGTTCGCTCGCTTTCCGTTTGAGTTGATAATCCTTGTTGAGTACCGCGTAGGTGACTTTCAGCCCGGTGCGAGTCCACACTCGTCGAAGGCATGTTGTGACGACGTCAAGCGTGCGAAACACCACACCGGACCAGGCGCGAGTGACATGAGAAAAAAGACGGTGTTCAATCGGGTTATACTTCGAGCAATGCGGTGGATAATGGGCGACGCGAATTGGAATGTCAATCCGGTTGACCAATCGTTGCAGGTCTTCCTTGAAAATGTGGTGACGACAGTTATTGCTTCCTCCGCCATCGCACAGCAACAGAATCGACTTGGCGTCGGCGTACGTCCGCTCGCCGTGGCGTTGCCACCACACACGGAAGCTGTCGCAAGCAAATTGACTCGTGTCGTGACTGACTCCGAGAGTGAGGTGCCCTGTGTTACGCTTCAGGTCGTACAGCCCGTGCGGAATGACCTTGCCGTCCGCGTAACTGGGAAAGTCGTGATCAAATACGGCATTCGCACCATCGGACCACGACTGCCCAGTACGGAAAAACTCGCCCAAAAGCTCCTTTTTCTTGGTGTCCATGCTAATGATTGGGTTGGGAGAGTCGAGGTATTGTTGCCTCAGTTGGGCAATGTTCTCGAACTGCTCGTTGCGGAAAGGGGTATTTCCCATCGCTTTGGTTTTCTCGGCCTGCCGCTTGTGGAAGCCGAACTCATCGAGCAAGCTTCGCACAGTGTCTGGACAAACGGGCGTTCCCAGCCGATCGAGCTCGTGGGCAATCTCCGTACTCGACAAATAGGTCCACACCACGTCTTCACGCATTGGATCGCCTGCCGTATGGTCAGCAACGACCTGGCGAAGGTTGTTCTCCAGGTCAGGTGCAGCAAAGCTAGCTTTTTTTCGACCCCCCTTTTTTTCGAACCCGTCCTTCGGCGTCATCCACCGGCAATTGGCTCACCTCATGGCGGCCATTCCGAATCGTTTTCTCGTCACAGCCCAGCACAGACGCAACGTACTCGACGCCCCCATGCCCCAGCTTTTCCGATTCTACCGCAGCGTAACGGCGGCGGTCTTTCTCGGACAATGAATCATAAAACGCCTTCATGTGTCCACAAACTACCGACAGATAGGGAACCATGGCTTTCTCCTTCGCCAAGAGAATGGGGGACCGCTCACCCTGGAAGTCTAGCCAATTCGAGAAAAAAAAGGGATGTTATTTATCGGGCGGCCCTTAGCCATTAGCGGTTAGCCTGGAATTACTATATGAAAGCCCCCGGCTTTGCCGGGGGGTGGCTTGGCGGGAGAGTATCGCCACAGTTTTTTCCAACAGAAATCGTAGGCCGGAACGAGCGGTAGCGCTGTTCCGGCAATGTCTGAAAACGCGAACATAGGCACTTCCGGAACTCGCATAGCTCGTTCCGGCCTACAAATCTAACCGCTAAAGGCTAGCTGCTAAAAGCTTCCCAAAAAAGGACTAAAGACCATGAAAGCAAAACTAAAAAGTGGTAATGGCTTGGTACGCTTCCTGCTGGCCCATGGAGAGAAGCTGGGGATTGTTGCTCTGGTCGGGTGCGCTGGGATGCTTCTCTGGTCTTCGATGGGACGCGACCGGCTGGGGCCCGATCAACAGCCGGATCGACTTGTCACTCAAGTGAATTCAGCCTTGCAAAAGGTGAAAGATTACAAATGGGAATCTCTTCCTGAGGAAGAGAAACATATTGCTCGTCGCGTTAGTAGCGAGGCGATGAAGGAGATTCCTAGAGACGATTTCCCCAAATGGGAAAATCGGTGGGCAAGGCCTCCGATTCAATCGTTCGGCCTGCGCAACGATCCACTCCTGCTGGAACCGATCGATCTGGAGGTCTCCTCCGATTCGGGCCTCTGGGCTCACGGCAACCGTGAAACCACCGACAGGAAAATGTTTGAACTAATCAAAGAGGCCAAACAAAAAGAACGCGAACGCGAGCGGGAACTTGATCGTCGAACCAATAAAAAAGGTCGCCGAAACCGACCTGGTGGTGGCGGGCTGTTCGGTGGCGAAGAGGGAGGAGGCAGAGGTCGGTCTGCCAGAGGCGATCAAAAAGACAAGAAAAGCAAAATCGACGCAGTCATCCTTCGCCCGCGCGGTTCAGTCAAGCTCACGGGTGTCGAGGATGTGCGCGAAGTATCGTGGGTGACCGTCCTCGCTCGGGTACCGATTAAGGAGCAGTATCAACTCTACGACGATACTTTGCAAAACGCTCGCGGTTACGTAAGCGAGCGCGATATTCCTGACTACTTTGGATACATAGTCCAACGCGCCGAGGTGACAAGCGAAGGACAAGGGGAGTGGAAAAGGCACGATGTGGTGGTGCGAAAGGCACTTGTCAAGAAAATGGGGGATTGGCCTGCCAATGCGCAAGAAGTGATCGACAGTAAATACTCGCACCCAATCCTTACCCATCCGTTGCCGCCACTGCTGCTTCGTACTTGGGACGAAAGTGTGACACATAGTGAGATGCCGCTCCCCTCGGCTGAGCGAGATCGTTTGCAAGCAGAAGCGGAAGCAGCGGCAGAGGAAAAACCGGAAGAACAAGCGGATGAGGCTGATAACCCGTTTGGAATTCGCCCCAGGAACCAAGGGCCCGATGGTTTGGCCCGTGGGAGAGAGGGACGCCGAGAAACCTTCCGCGGTCGGTCAGGCGGATATGGTGATCGTGGCTTCGGTGGCGAGGGCGGCGGCTATGGGGGCGAAGAAATGTATGGTGGCGAGGGCGGATATGGAGGCGAAGGAATGTATGGCGGCGAGGGCGGATATGGTGGTGGCTACGAGCAGCGATTAGGCAGTGATGGCGCTGGGATCGGCAAAGTCGATTTGGGTACCTTTTCTTACGACGGACGAGAGTCCCATCTCTTGTTGCGATATTTTGATACTCGTGTCATTCCCGGCCACCGATATCGCTACCGATTTCAGCTTGCATTGGTCGACGTGAATGGCGAAGTCAGGGAGCAATATCTTGAACAGTGTGTGACCGATCGATGTAAGAAGGAAAAGAATCGCCCTTTTCGTTTCACTAACTTTAGCGAGCCAAGCCCGGTCGTTGGCGTGCCGCTGCCTGGCCGTGTTTATGTGGCTGGCGCGAAGGAGGCGAAACAGGACAACTATTCTGACGAACCTTCCGCGGAGTTGCTCGTTCGAGCATTGAACCAAGAAAACGCCGCTGAAATCGCAATGACAAAATGGTTCCGTCGTGGCAGCGTGATCAACCTCCGCGACAAAGCCGCGATTATCTGGGCCGATAAGTTCGAGCCCCAGGATGCCAAGGACTTCGATTTCCTGACAGGCATTACCTTGCTCGATTTTGTCGGTGGGGAGACACTGAGCCGAAAGAACCGCGACCTAACCGCTCCTGCCAGAGCACTTCTCATGGACCCCTCGGGCCGTCTGATGCTCCATACCGAGCTAGATGACCAAGAGGATGTGACCGATTACGAAGAAGCCCTTGAGTCGGCCAGCGACCCACGTGGTGCGCGTGGTGGTTACGGTGAAGAAGGCGGCTACGGTGAAGAAGGCGGGTATGGCGGCAGAGAGTTCTAGTGCTATGTCAAGCTTAACTTTTGGGGTTGGCAGTATTGGTTACCGCTGCAAATCAAGCACAAATGTGAATCAGCAACCCCAATTCTTAAGATTGACGCAGCACTAGGCTTTGTCAGAAAACAGTGAGCCGAACGCGCTAGCGTCGGGCGAGCTAGAAAAAATGATCCGCACATCCGCTGCCCGAGGCTAGCGCCTACGGCTCACTGAATCACAATTCTGGGGGTTTCTGACAAAGTCTTGTGGTCCGTCCACTTTGAATTTGCTAGTAGCTGAACTTGCAAAAGTTCCGATTCTGACCAAAAGCGGCTGAATTCTTGCGAATCCAGCTACCAGTAAATTCAATCTGGACAGTCCGCTAGCGCGTTGCGGATCACCTCAATAACCCCTAACTGCTAGCTGGCAAACGTGCCGATTAGCGTTCTTGCATTCCCCCCTCGCCCCGGCGTGCGTCCTCTTTTCCCCGACTGCCCTTGACGCTCTCGCGTTGCGGAAGTATTTATCCCCCCCCTCTTGTCGCCGGACAGGGGCATCAATAGATGCCACTTCCGCGTCGTGCCGATCCCCGATATTTACCACATTGGGCCGGTTTTCAAGGGAAAAACAGGAACAATGTGTCGTTACCACGCCAACCCGCGTGTGCTTATCTTACGGTGAAATTGCCGTGAGACCGTGCTGTGAAACCACGGTACGTCTCGAAAGGAGAATTGAGTTGAATCGTACAACAAAGCGAATCAGCTATTTTGTATTTTTGTCAATCGTTTCCGTTGCGGTACCGGTTTATTCAATGCCGCTCGGTTCCGGAATTGGCATTCTGCTGAACATGTCCGCCGTGCAGGCAAAGGCCGTGCAGGCAAGCAGTGGCGTGCCGTCGGGAAAAACTGCCTCGCCCAAGGCAGCGCCGGAAGAAGTGGAAGGGTTGCTTGCCGCTGCGCGCAAAGCGATGAAGCAAGGGAAACTGAAAGAAGCCCATGCAAAGATTCTTCGCGCGGAAAGCGCCAAGGTTCATTATCCCATGCTCCATTTTGGCGACACGCCTGGCAAAGCTCGACGCGACTTTGAAAAGCTACGCCGAAGGAACCAGGCGAATAGAAAAAACAATCGATCCACAAAGCAATCGATCGCAACCAGGCTGAACCCCCTGGCCGCTTTCAAAGGCGCTACAACCAAAGGCTCCAACCGCACGCCGGCGGCGGATCCGTTTGTCAAACAGGCTGGTCACATCGAAAACGGTGAGATGAACAACGCACCTCGCCCATCCGCATCGGTCGAGTTAACGGTCAACAACCCGTTCCGCCCGTCGCCGGCTAGTAAGCCGTCTACCGGCGAAAAGCAATCGGGCGCCATCTCTTCGCAAATCACCCCTTCGGAAATATCGATTGCGCCCTCACCACAGGAGTTTCCAGCAACAACTGAAAAAGGCTCTCGCTACTCTACGGGCTCTAGTTCATTGCAACAGGGCTCATTGCAGCAGAATTCATTGCAGCAGGGCTACCCATCAACTTCCCAGTCGGTTCCCACACCTCCGGTTGCAGGCAACCTAATTCCATCGAGTCTCCCTCTTCGTTCCGATATCCAAGTCGCACAAGCCTTGGATTCCATACCGAGTCCATTGCCAGCGACAGAAGAAAATTTACCAGGACCCTACCGCCCGGAGTCCGGCAGCCTAGTACCCGGCAGCCCAGTACCCGACAGCACGGTGCAACTCCTGCAAGAGGGAGAGCAAGCACTCCGTCAGGGAAATCGCCAGTTGGCTCTTGAGTTGTTCAAACAGGCGTATAAAAACAGGGGCGAACTCGATCAGAAAAGCCAGCAACAGTTGCAAGACCATCTGCAAATGTTGGCCATGGCCCGGCCGGCCGATTCTGCGCGGAGTACTTCCCAGGGTCAAGCATCGGGCCGGGGTCAAGCCTCGGGCGCATCGCTACTTGGCTCGGTCGATAATGGGCAAGCACTACTCGCCCGACAAATTTCGGCGGATGTAGGCGGGCACCAATCGGAAGCCGCCCGACTACGCAACAGCAACCCCAATCAATCGCTCGTCGTACTCCGCGAGGCACAAGATTTGGTTTCCAGGTCAGAACTGGACGAAGGAATCAAGAGTCAACTGACCCGGCGCATTGAGTTGAGCCTGGAGGAAACAGAAAAATACATTCACGACCACAAGGGCGAATTGGAGCTTGATGAGCAAAACCGCGAAGTTCTCGCAGACATCGAGCGCCAGCGAACGGTGCGCGTCGAAGTCCGCGAACGGGTTGCCGAACTGGTCAATCAGTTCAACACACTCCGCGACGAGCAGCGCTATGCCGAGATGGAAGTCGTTGCCAAGCGATTGTACGACATGGCTCCGGAGGAACCGGTCGCCCAACAAGTATGGGAAAATGCCAAATTCATCCGCCGATCAATGCTCAATCGCGAGCTGCGACACGATGCGGAGCAAGGGATCTACGACGGTCTCGTCGAGGTGCAAAAAACGGCCATTTTGAGGGATCCGGACAACCCTTACCAATTCCCCAAGACGTGGGATGAATTGATCAAAAATCGCACGGCCGCCGGTGAAAAGAGCGGACGACTTACGCCCCGCGAACTAGAAATCCAGCGAGAATTACGCACGCCTGTCATGCCTCGCTACGACGAGATGCCGTTGTCGCAAGTGATCGAGGGACTTTCCGAACTCACCGGCGTGAATATCCATCTCGATCCGCGCGGCATGAGCCAAGAAGGCGTTCGCAGCGATACGCCGATCACCTTGGACCTCAACCAAGAGATATCGCTCGAAAGCGCACTGAATCTTATCCTCGAACCGTTGCACTTAACGTACCTGATCGATGACGAAGTGCTCAAGATCACCAGCGAACAGCTTCGCGATGGCGAAGTTTTCACGAGAGCCTACAATGTTGCCGATCTGGTGATTCCGATTCCGAATTTTGTGCCCAGTTCCAACATGGGACTCCAAGGATTGATCAATGATGCCTATGGCGCGATGGGCTATGGTGCTGGTGGCGGCGGTGGCGGCGGAGGGCCCTTGGCGATGGTTACGGGTGGACAGCCTGGCCAATCGGGTGGAGTGAATGGCAGTACCGCACTTGCGCAACAATTTGGCGCGCCGGGTAGCGCAGGGGGCGGCGGGGTCAACACGGCGAGCGGACCTGGCGGGATGGGTGGAGCAGCCAATGCCGACTTCGATTCGCTGATCGAACTGATTACCTCGACCATCGAGAGTGATAGCTGGATGGAAAATGGCACGGGCGCAGGCGAAATTCGCGAATATCCGAACAACCTGAGCATCGTCGTGAGCCAAACCCAGCGCATCCACGAGCAGATCGCCGATTTGCTAGAACAATTGCGCCGACTGCAAGATTTGCAGGTAACCATCGAGGTTCGTTTTATTCGGCTGACCGACAGCTTCTTCGAGCGGATCGGCATCGACTTTGATTTCAACATCGAAGATGGCAGCGAGCTGACCGATTTGACTCCGGGTGCCGCCTTCGAACCTATTCGAGCCAGTGCTTCGGTGGGCCTCAACCCGTCAACGAGTCTCACCGATTTCCCGAACTTTACCGCCGACCTGGACATTCCGTTCCGACAAGACAGCTTCGGGCTGGCCACACCCCAGTTTGGCGTGCCGCGAGATGTGGCAACCTTTGGTTTTGCCATCTTGAGCGATATCGAAGCCTATTTCCTTATCAATGCAGCCCAAGGCGACTCGCGTGCGAATGTGTTGCAAGCGCCCAAGGTTACGCTGTTCAACGGCCAGCAGGCGACTGTGGTCGACACGGCGTTTGTGCCGTTTGTGATCAGCGTAATCCCAGTCGTCGGCGAATTTGCCGCGGCACAGCAACCGGTGATCGTTGTGCTCTCCGAAGGGACAATGATGACTGTGCAAGCGGTTGTTTCTGAGAATCGGAAATATGTCCGTTTGACCTTGGTGCCCTTCTTCAGCCAAATTGGGAATGTCCAAGAGTTTACCTTCGAGGGTTCTGAAACATCCACCTCGGCAAGCAACACGACCGACCAAGACGACGATGGGAACAACGAAAACGACGACAATTCCACTAACACGATTCGCAGTGGCACCACCGTACAATTGCCAACTTTCGAGGTAATTTCGGTCAGCACCACCGTAAGCGTGCCCGATGGCGGGACCGTGCTCTTGGGCGGTATTAAGCGACTGAGAGAAGGCCGAAACGAGTTTGGCGTGCCGCTGTTGAGCAAGATCCCGTATATCGACCGGCTGTTCCGCAACGTGGGGATCGGCCGCGAAACCGATAGTCTGATGATGATGGTTACGCCCCATATCATCATTCAGGAAGAGGAAGAAGAACGGCTAGGCATTGTCAGCGAATGATGACGCTAGGAAAGCCCGGGGGTTGCAACCCCCGGGCTTTTGCTACCAAAATCCTACACCGCCTGCAAGTAATCGAGCTGCTTCGCCAATCGCTTGCGAGCCACGTGCAAGCGCCGCTTGATCGTTCCGACCGGTGCGGAAAACTCGTCGCTCATCTCGAGCAGCGACTGGCCCTGCAAGTAAAACGCCTCGAGCGATGCCCGATCAAGGGTTGTCAAATTGCGCAGCCCTTCATGCAACTGGTCTTTACGCTCGACGGCCAGCAGCGAGTCGATTGGTAAGACGGACCGATAATCGGGCGCATCGAGCATCTGCGGCTCGACCGCTACACACGGCTTGCGTCGCGAGCTGCGATTGATCGACTGGCGCACGGCGATTGAACGCAACCAACCGGGAAAGGCTGCCGGCTCGTTCAACTGGTCGAGCTTCTCATAGGCCTTGAACAACACGTCCTGGGAAACCTCTTGGACTTCGGCATGATCGCGCAGCCGTTGCCAGCAGACGGCATAAACCATGCGTCCGAAGCGATCCGCCAATTCGCCAAAGGCGATATTTTGGCCTGCTTGGCTAGCCTGGACTAACTCGGTGGTCGATGCGCTGGCGAGCTGTTCGCGCGATATCGGGGCGATTGTTGTAGGGGCATTCATGATTCTCTCGCTAACTTGGGAAGCACATAGGAGCCGAGACGGCAAGGCGGAGCGAGCTTTTCTTGCGGCCCAAGGAGGGCAAGGCAAGATGGCTCGCAGCTTGGCTGGACTTGGTGAAGTTCAAACTTGTGCGGTTTGAATTAGACCTTCACTCAGGTCTCAGCCAACGACGACGTGGCGTAGCGCCTTGACATGGCGTAGCCATCGATGCTGCTTCGTCAGTTGGAAGCAGCAGCTCGACATGCTTGCTAGCAGCGCTCGGGGAAAGCAAGCGCACACTTTGCGCAAACGTTCGACGCGAATAACGATTTCGTTGATCTGGCTAGAAACAAAATTGCCAAAGATACGATCGTTGCGAAGAATGTTACGCATGGTGACCCTCGCTGCGCATAATGCGCTGCTAAAAGAGAGAATCGAAAAATGAAAAAACTTTCGCGGCACGTGCCGCTAGTGTCCTGGTACAGCTAAATTTTTGTGGTGAGCCGCACGGCGCTAGCCGCGGGCGGTGGGGCGAAACGGGCTGCCTCGGCCACCCGACGCTAGCGCGTTGCGGCTCAGGCTCTGCGACAAAGCACCAATGCAAGTCTGTCAGCCAAAGCAGTGCCAGTCAAGTGAATATCGTTCAGGTGAAGCTGGCACCCGATTTGGCAATAATTTGTCTGAACGGTGTCTAAGACATCGTTTCGACAAAAAGGTTCGCTAGAGCCTGGAATTCTTTCGGTTTTGCACTGAGGCCGCATTGACCAGAATACAAGCACGACGCGCAAGTGAGTGTGTGCATAAGACCCACTTGCTTGCGCTGCGTGCTGGTAAGTCCTTATCTGCCGCTCGCCTAAGTACTATGCACACAACACGTTACGGACGGCTCAGCCCCGGTAATCCTCATGGCAGCCGCTACACGCCTGGCCGACCCGACCGGCCGCCTCGCGGGCCAGGCCATAGTTTTGCTCCGAGCTGGCCCTGCCCAGGTCGACCGCGGCGTCGCGTAGCTGGCGGGCGTATTGGGCGTAAGCGTCATCGTCCCAATACTCATACCCTTCTCGGCTGATGATCTCAGCCAGCATGGCCAGCAGTTGGGCTTCGTGATGAACCTCCTTCGCCCCTTTGCGGAAGACTTGCGAGCTACCCAACTGGGGCGATATGCGTTCTTCGTGCGATAGCTCCATTCGTTGCATCAGCACGGGCAAGTCGGCAACCTTGTCCCAGCCTTCAGGGTCCGCAGGCTTGTCCATGCGACTGCGGTTGCCGCGAATCAATGCTTCTAGTTGATCTCGACGCGAGATGGCCTCGGCAAAGGCCCCGTCACCAATAGCCCCGTCACGAATAGCCCCATCGCTGGCAACTTTGCAGTTGAGGCCCGTTCGGGCAAACCGATCGCGCAGTGCGGCTGCGTCGCGCTGCCAACGTACTTCTTCGTCATACTGATGAACGACGGCAAAGAGGACGGCCAGCATAGAAAAGTCGAGTCGGCACTGTTTGAACCCGCCGCTTTTGAACTGTCCGGGTGATTTTAAGTCCGCAGCCAAAGTTTTTTGCAGACGCTTGATTTCGGTGACCAGCACGTCGGCATCGATCCATTGCGACCATTGAAACCGTGCAGCCGCTTCCGGCTTGCCGGTGGAGTCGGACGCATCTACTTTGGCGATTTGTTTCTCGGGTCGTTTGCCGACAAGTTGTTCTCGGGCGTCGTCAAAGAAGGTATCGAGCACCTCCGGCGACCAGTGCGGCGGCTTGGCCCGACGCGGCGGCTCTTGTCGATCGATGGCAAAAGTTGTAATGCTCTGTAAGCTAAAGACGACAAAAAGTATCCGTTGGAAAAGACAACAATTTCGCATCGGGTATCTTTCTAAAACGGACAAAGAGCGGTTGCCAATAGCCCCCGGCGCAAGCCGCGGGGTTGCGAGGATAAACAATTCGCTATTCAACCCCACGGCTTGCGCCGGGGGCTATCTCTAGTAGAAGTTATCGGCAAGGGGCTGGTTCATTGCAAGGCGTTGAGGTAGGTTGTCCATAGTACGCGACGGCATGGCGACCGGCGCACTGGTTTGGTGTTAGAATAGACGATCCCCTCATGGCTTACGACAAGATTCTCGAACAGGTGGAGCAGGCAGCCGCCGAAGGCCAACTCACGCCCTCGGCCGTGGTGAACATCCGTGCTTGGCTTACGGAAGATCGCTATGCGGAATACGCCTCGGCTGTTGCCGAGCATGTGGAAGAGCAAAAGTGGCAGCAGTTGGACGATCTATTTTGGACGATCATTCCCTTTGGCACCGGTGGCCGACGGGGGCGCATGGCTCCGATCGGCAGCAATGCGATCAACGACCGAACCATTGGCGAAAGTGCCCAGGGGCTTGCAGAATATGTGAAATCATATGTGAAGTCGCAAGGAGGCGAGGGGACCAAGCTTTCGTGTGCATTGGCTTACGACACGCGCCACCGCTCGCGACATTTTGCCCAGCTTTGTGCCGAGGTGATGGTCGCCGCCGGTTTCCAGGTTTACTTTCTCGACGGGCATCGCAGCACGCCGGAGCTATCTTACACGGTCCGAGCCAAGGGGTGCTCCTGCGGGATCATGGTCACCGCTAGCCACAACCCGCCCAGCGACAACGCGGTGAAAGCCTATTGGTCGACCGGGGGCCAGTTGTTTCCACCGCATGACCAGGGGGTCATCGAACGGGTGATGTCGACCGATGCAATCGAGCGAGTTCCCTTTGACGAAGCCGTGGCTGCGGGTCAAGTCGAGTTTTGCCAAGATGAAATGGATGACCGCTTCATCGACGCGGTGGCAAGTCTTTCGACGCCCGGTCCGCGCGATTTGCACGTGGTTTACTCGCCATTGCACGGCGTCGGTGCGACGGCCATTTGTCCGGTGCTTGAGAAAACCGGCTTCGGACAAGTGGAAATCTATGGTCCCCATGCCGAACCGGACGGCGATTTTCCCAATGTGCCTGGGCACGTTTCCAATCCGGAAAATCCCAAGGTCTTCGACGCGATTATCGAATATGCCAAACGGTCGGGCGCTGACCTAGCGATGGCGAGCGATCCCGATTGCGACCGTATCGGCTGTGCGGCTCCCTTGACTTGTGAACCTGGATCCGCATGGCACACGATTACCGGCAACCAAATCGGTGCGTTGCTGGCCGATTACATTCTCGACACAAGAAAGCGGCAGGGCACGTTGACGCCCGATCACTATATCGTCGAAACGCTAGTCACCACGCAGCTCATTCGCCGCATTGCCGACAGCTATGGCGTTCGCACCTTTGGCGATTTGCTGGTCGGGTTTAAGTGGATTGTGCGGGTGATCGACGACGAAGGGCCGGAGCATTTTATCTACGGAACCGAGGAATCGCACGGCTATCTGGCCGGCACGCATGTGCGCGACAAGGATGGTGCGGTCGCGGCCTTGCTGCTGTGCGAATTGGCCGCCAAGCTAAAAGCCGAGGGGAAAACGCTGCATGAAAAGCTCGATGATTTGTTCTGGCAACATGGCGTTCACGCGGAGCATACCGTGTCGGTGCAAATGCCGGGTAGCGAGGGGATGGCGCGGATGAAGGAAGTGATGGCCAAGTTTCGCGCCGAGCCACCTCAAGAATTCGCGGGCAGTGCGGTCGGGCAAATGCGCGACTATCTTCATGGGCATGTGTTGCTACGCGATGGCACGAAACGGCCGCTCGATGGTCCGCAGGGCGATCTGATCATTCTCGACCTGGAATTGGACGGCAACTTCATCGCCATCCGCCCTAGCGGCACGGAGCCGAAAATCAAGCTCTACCTATTCACCTACGAACCGCCCGAGCAATTGGCTAATCTGGATGCCGCGAAAGCCAAGCTGCAAGATCGGCTGGCGAGCATGGAAGCCGATATGCGCCGCTTTGCCGGGGTGTAGGGTTTGCGAATCGCGAAGACGCAAGCGTTTGGCCATCCGCTCCGTTTGTTCCCTTCGCTTGCGTCTTCGCCACGATTACCCATGTTGATGAAACGGCCAATTATTATACGTTTGCACAAAGGCGTATTGCTGCCGTGATAACCCTTCCTTCTCCGGATTGCGCTCGACATAGGAAACACACGAACGAATTGCGTCGGGCGTCTGTAGAAAAACCTTGTAAGGGCGATCGGACCACACGGGATGGTCGGGGTCCACGTCGATAAATTCGCAAAGACGCAAGCGCGTGGCGACCGCAAATTTGTGCCACATCGCGAGGGCATCGTCTCGATGGCGACGTATCACCAGGTGAACATGGTTCGATAAAATCGCGCACGCCCACGCGGTGTAATTCTCGCGTGCGATCACCCCAGCAAACGCTTCGCCGAGTGCTTGCATCTTCGCCTCGTCAATCCAAAAACGCGGATAGCTCAGCAGCGGTTCCGCTTGTAGGTGAAACTTACGGAGTTCACCCCGCGTAGGCTGCAAACGCTCCGGTTTGCGTCCATGATGAACTGGTCCCAGTGGGGCGAATTTCTGTTCGCGTAGATCAAGCGAACCGCTGCCGCGAGGGTCGTTCGCCAGCCAGTGCCCGTAGAGTGTCCAGATGAGATGATGGGCGATGATTTGTGGGCGCCTTTTTGACATGTGGACATCTGTATAGTATGGCGAGCGAAGACGCAAGAGTTTGGGCGCAATTACCTGAAGATTTTACATTTTTTACAGGTTTCCTCACGCTTGCGTCTTCGCGGAAATATCGCCTACCATAAAGCGTCATGTCCCACGCCGAACCCAAGACACAAGCCGACTTCTTCCTCCGCGCCGGCGAGAAAGTTCGTACGCAATTCCCCAAGGCGCCCGGTGTCTACCTGTTTCAAGACCAAGCAGGTCGCGTGCTGTACATCGGCAAAGCGAAGAACCTGCGTGCCCGGGTGGGCAGCTATTTCCTGAAAGCAGCCGCGGAAGATACACGCACTAGCCGACTGGTGCGCGAGGTTTACGACGTCGACTACATGGATGCCGAGAGCGAAGTCGATGCCCTGCTGATGGAATCGCGGCTGATCAAGGATATCCAACCGAAATACAACCGTGAGCTGCGCGATGACAAAAGCTTTCCTTATCTGCAAATCACGACGCATGAAGATTTTCCTCGCGTGGAAATCACGCGCGAACCTCGCTCGAGTGGCGTGAAACTGTTTGGCCCATTTACAACTGTCGGCAGCCTGCGGGCAGCGATGCATGTGCTGCAACGAGTCTTTCAGTTTCGCACCTGTTCGCTCGATATCGACGAAGGCGACGACCGCTGGCGATGGTTTCGACCTTGCCTGCTGGCCTCGATTAGCCAATGCACGGCCCCCTGCAATCAACGGATATCCAAGAGCGAATATCGACGCGACATCGGGCGACTGAAGAAATTCCTGGAGGGCAATCGCAAATCGCTGCTAAAGGAAATGAAAGCCGAAATGGAGCAGGCTGCGACCGATTTACAGTTCGAACAGGCAGCCCGGCTGCGTGATGAAGTTCACATGCTCGAGTCGCTCCGCGAGCGGGGTGACCTGGAAAAGCATGAGCAGCCGGAAGTTTTTTACATGGATCCGAAGAAAGGCGTCGCCGGCTTGCAAAAGGTGTTGAAGTTGGCCAAGCCGCTGCGGACGGTCGAAGGGGTCGACATCGCCCACTTGGCGGGCGACGAGACCGTGGCCAGCTTGGTGCAATTTATCGACGGCATGCCATTCAAGCCGGGCTATCGCCGCTATCGCATCCGCGAAGTGTCGGGCGTCGACGATTACGCGAGCATCTACGAAGTGGTCTCGCGTCGGTTTGCGAGACTGAGCAATAGTGTCTCCACCGATGATGGCGACGAGTTGTTTCCCGACGTGTTGCTCGTTGACGGCGGCAAAGGACAATTGCGACGTGCCTTGCAGGCGTTCGACGCCTTGCAAATCGAGCCGCCGATGGTTATCTCGCTGGCTAAACGCGAAGAACTGGTTTACGTCATGGGCCGTGACGAACCGTTAAGGCTGAGTCGCCACTCCTACGCATTGCGGCTGTTGCAATATGTGCGCGACGAGGCGCACCGATTCGCCCAGCACTATCACCATCTGCTGCGGCGAAAGAAAACGCTGGGGCAATGACCTGGCTAAGCCGCAAGCGGCCGCTTGCGGCTTAGCGGTTCCGTCGCTTGTCGTGCGCCCGCACCGCTCCAGCGTCGCAAAGCAACCGCCGCCAGATGCCCACCAAAGGCGATCGACAGCTTCAACGCGTGCTCAAAGTTCTGGCTTCTGCCCACCAGGGGCAGACAATCGAGATCGCACTGCGGATCGGGGTCGGTGAGATTAAGCGTCGGCGGGGCAAAGCCATCACGCAATGCCATCACGGTGATCGCCAACTCCACGCTGCCAGCCGCATTCAGCAGATGCCCCAGCATCGATTTGGTCGAACTGACACAGACCGAGTCTGCCGCTGTGCCCAGCGCGGCACGGATGCCACGAGTTTCCATCGCATCGTTCTGCTTGGTGCCCGTTCCATGGGCATTGATGTAGCTAATGTCGGTCGGGCTCAACCGAGCGCTGCGAAGTGTTGAATCAATCAGGTGATAGAGCGTTTGGCTTTCGCTATTGAGTCCGGTGACATGATGTGCTTCGCAAAGGACATGCCCGCCGACGACCTCCGCATAGATCGGCGCGTTTCGGTCCAGTGCATGGCTAAGCCGTTCGAGCACGAACATGGCGGCCCCTTCGCCCATCACGAATCCCGAGCGATTGACATCGAACGGACGGCAAGCCTGCGTCGGGTCATCGTGATTGGCAAGAACCCGCATATTGTGGAAACCGGCAGCGAGCAAGGGATGGATCATTTGCGCACTGCCCACGAGCGCCAGATCACATTGGTTGTCTTGAATGGCGCGTAGTGCGCCCAAAGTAGAAACGGTTCCGCTGGCACAAGCGGCCGAGTGGGAAAGTCGTGGGCCATAGAGGGCAAACCGCTCGGCAATCATGGCACAAGTGGTGTTCGGTAGCCAACGTGTCCACCAAGGGGCAAACGAACCGGGCTGAAGATTTTGGGTGCGTAGGTTGGCGATCCTGGGTGTATCTCCAAAGTTGGGAGAGACGGCACAGGCAAAACGCTCGTGGTCAACCGTCCGAAGGTCGAGTTGGCTATCTCGCAAGGCTTCTTCGGCCGCGTGCAAAGCAAGCGGGCCATAGCGAGTTTCCCCATCCTCTACTGGCAAGTCCGACACGGTTGCCCCAAGCAACATGCCATCGGGTATGCCTGGGACATCGGTTAGCCTTCGGACCCCACTCTGGCCCGAACGGACCGCTTGCCAAGTGCTTTCACGATCGTCGCCGACCGACGTGATCATACCGATTCCAGTGATTACAACCGGGTCGCTCATGGATGCGAGATTACTTTTGTTGTTTTGCAGGAAGGCTAAGGAACTGAGAGAGGAGATGCACCCAGGGATTATCTCGTTAGCCCCCTCTGCTGGGATAACGTTTCGAAATCAAGGGGGCGTAGAAATACGAAAATTGGCAGGTTCACGCCATGCCGATATGCAGCTAGCAGTGGCACAACCGAGTGCCAGCCGCTCGCGGCTTAGCCACGCATGAAATGAACATCCTCGAGCCAGGAGAACTGCAAAGTCAGGAATTGAGTAGTTTCAGGCCGATGGCTGGGCTCCAGGCGATGTAGTCTGCCGCGGCTCGGACGGGTAGATCGGGGTCGGATCGTAGCCGATGGATTGAGAGGGCGGCGTTGTTGATCGCCGCCATGCAAGCAGAGAGACCAGGCCGACGGGTGTGGTGACGATCCTCGTCCCACCAGCGGTCTTTCAAGAAGTGCAAGCTGTTTTCAATTCGCCAGTGCTGACGAACATGCCGCAAGAGATCGGCGGCGGTTACCTGATCAGGATCGAGGCTACTCACATAGTAGCGCGTATCGTGCAGCACGATTTCACCATCGTCAGCACGCAACTCGCGATCCACGCGCAGCGCAATTTGGCAACCGGGCAGATCCAGCGTCTCGCGAATATAATCTGCGTTGTCTAGATCCACCCATACACGACGGGTTTCCTGGAGCGCCCTTTTTTTTCGGTCGTTTCGGCTGCTGGCGGGCGTTCGGCGGATTGGGCGAAGCAGTGCTCTAAAGCATCGAGCGTATCACCCTGGTTGGCCTTAATTTGCAACAGATAATCGCGATTCTTTGCCTGCATCAATTCGACCAGTGGGCGCTGGGCAAAGATGGCGTCCCCGGTAATCAGTCGCAACATCGGGTAGGTGTCGAGCAATGCTTGCAGATGACGACGCAGCAAGGTGGGCTCGTTGGTTTTCTCCGCTCCGGTCGACCATTGGCCAACAACCGCCTGTAGGTCATGCACAAACGCGTTGAGCATATGCAGTGGGCGACCGTTGTCGTCGAGTCCCTGCTTGGCCGTTTTCCCATCTACGGCAACCACTCCTTCGCTGGGTGTTTCCGCTAAACAGTTCCGCAACCAGATGTCCAACGCTGTCTGAAACTCGGACACGCTACATTGGGCTAGCGTGCGGCTAATCGTGGTGGCGCAAGGCGGCTCATCCCGGTCAAAGCCCAGTGGCCCCTGGAGCTGGTCCCAATGAACAGCCGCCCACCGGACGAGCACTTCCATTTCGCGAATGCGTGCCATCATTCCCAGCAACATCAGCACGACTATGCCAGCAAACGGATGTCGCACACCGCGGCGACTACGGGGGTCTTCCAGTTGAGAAAATGCGCCGAGAAGAGTTTCAGTATGCATCGGACAGGCTCCTTCCAGGAAAAGAGCCCCCCTGGTGTGCCTCTCTACGGTGCGAATAAGGCCAGAGTTCGAAGAAAAAGACTTTGCAGTTCTCCTGCATCCTCGAGCAACAGGGCCTTGCAAGGGTGGAAGGGACTGCTAGAATGGCCTTATTACCATGGGAATTCAGCCCAAATAATGGAAAAAATTAGATGTCCTAGTGGGCGATAAACCCAATAACAATTTTTCACGGAGGGACCATTTTTTAACGAGGCCGCCACCGCGGCTGGGCGGACTGCACATGGCTCAAGACAAAGGCCTGATCCTAGGCGAATGGCTCCGGACGCTCGACGAGCGATCTCGGTTTTCCTTGCCGGAAGAATTTGCTGAGGCCGTGGCAGGCAAGTCGGGCGAGTGTGTGCTTGCGAAAGAACGCCGTGGCTGTCTTAGCCTGTGGAATAGCAAGCAGTGGGGCCAATGGCTCGACGAAGGCATCGAACTGGTGACCGGAAAGATCCATAGCGGCAGACTCGCAGGCCGGCTTGATCGAGTCCAAATGCTAGGCCGACTGCTATCAACCCGCCATCGTACCGTGCCCGTGGCTGGGCGAGGGCGGATGATTGTTCCCGAGAGCTTCCGCAAGTTGCTAGGCGTCGAACCGGGTGGAAATTTGCTCGTGATCGGAGCGGCAGTCTGCGTTGAGCTTTGGCATCCGGAGCGGTGGAATGAGCACGTTGAAGAACAGATGCCCGAATTTCGACAATTGTTCGACCAATTGGCCGACTAATAGGAAAAGGTAAACGCAGCGTTTGTCGAGACGCGGAGGTCCGCAGAGAAAATAAAAAACTTAGCAAATCAAACCGTCATGTTCCGCCGGCGACGATAGCCTTATTTTGTTTTACCCGTCCGTTGTCACCTGGCGCGGGATGCAAGTCGCATGGTAGGCTATTGTGAAACGGGAAGTCCTATCTTTCCAAACCGGCCGGACATGGCGTTTTTTTACAGCGATCAGCTTCCAGCCAGAAAGAGTAGTACTACAGCGCTAAGTCATTGGAACCACAACGACACAACGAACATCACATCATACTACAAAAGCTGGACGAACGATGTGAAATGGATATTTTGTCAAGTATGTATTTTGTAGGGAACAACATGCCAGCCTGTTGATTGAGGCAGAATCCTTGAAAGTCCTGTATTCCTAGTTCCGTTTCGTTGTGCCCGTTGTGCCGTCGTGGTTCAACCTAGCGCTGTAGTAGTAGGCTTTGTCAGAAAACAGTGAGTTCGGGATTATTTGACAAAGCCTACACTGCCTCCCATGGCAGAGATGAGCGAGTTCGTTGCGAGCGAGGCGTAAGCTGTATCGTCGGTTAGCAGATTATTCTCGTCCACTCGTGGCTAAACCATTTCGAGCAATTGGGAAATGTGCCGACAGTTCAGTCCACATTCGGTCAGATAGTCAGGATCGCCCTCTGCCCACGAATCGAGTTTTCGGGCATCGCCCGCTTGCTTGAGTCGATCAATCCATTTCGTGCTGTTGTTATCACGCGTTTTCCTACCAAACAGCCAAATCGCACGCCCCTCCTGACAACAGGTATGCAAAAAAACAAACCGGCCCAACCGAAAAGAGCGGGTGAAGGGAATCGAACCCTCGTATCTTGGTTGGGAACCAAACGCTCTGCCATTGAGCTACACCCGCCTGGGCAGGCTCTATTTTATCACCGTCCTGCAAATTCGCAACGGACGCATTGGTTCACTCTTTGAATAGAGCCAAGTCGAGCGACCCAGTTGGACCGCACGGATGCCACTGCTGGCTTGCCCAGCAGTGCGAATCCGGTCACGATGTTCAACCACGATAACGGCCCACCTGCCAAGTTCGTTTCCCAACCTATCAATCGCTTGTCGCATCGGCCGATCCAGCAAACCAATCGGGCGGCACAGATGACCGTTTGTAAAGTGTCTGGTCGGTCCATGGATTTCACTGAAGTCGTCGAAGTTTCGAATACGTTGACGATGAGGCTTCGGAGAAGGCAAGTAGAGATGGTAACGAATGCCCGAATTCGACAGCAAACCGTGCTGGTAGTTCGCACTGCTGGGCAAGCCAGCAGTGGCACCCGGGGCATCTTGGCGTGAAACCGGTCCAGAAGTTTTTCGCTTCCACGCTTCGGATTTGGCTATGTATCGCGGGCAATTGGAGTGCTATACGGCGCAACGCCGCCTTTACGACTCGTTGCATAGCCGTGAGATCGGTAGTAAGATATTGCCATAACTAGACTTTCGCCAGCAGTTGAGTGGCAGGAGCGGGATACTATACGCCTGTATACAGCACAATTCGCTTCTGTCAAGCACTATGCGGCTCAGAGGCGTAGAATTCTTGTTAGGCAACAGGAAGCATGTCCATCATCGATCTGATTGCGGAAACACGTACGGGCGTCGCTCAGATTCTTTACGAAAGGGACCGCGAACGCATTGGCAACGGTAGCGCGTTCCTCGTCGATGGTGGCTTTATCACAAATAGCCACGTCCTGCGACCTGAATCGCGGGTTGACGCATTTGCAATACGGTTTGCAGACACCGACCCGAATGAATCCACATCGTACATACGGCTATTACCCGACGATTGTCAGAAACGGACTAGCGTCGAATCGCCCGTGGAGTTCAATGACTACGCATTCATCGAAATCGATGAACCGGAGTTCGCCAATCGTCATCGCTTCGAGCTTGGCCGCGCCGCTGAGATTAGCGTTGGGCAACAAGTGCTCTTTCTGGGGTTTCCGTTCGGTATGGCCCAACTCACGTCACACGTCGGTTGGGTTGCAAGCAAACATGCAAAAGACGGCGTCAACATTATTCAGATTGACGGTAGCGTGAACGGTGGCAATTCGGGTGGTCCGCTACTCAACCCCGAATCCGGTAGAGTCGTCGGAATTGTCACACGCGCGGTTACCGGGTTTATAACCGAACAATTCGATCAATTGATCGTCACGCTAAAAAAGAATCAAGAGTTTCTGCGGAACCAACAAGGTATGATGTCGCTCGGAGGTTTTGACCCAATTGACGGTCTTCGTGCTTCCCAAGCCGCAATGGAACAGATTGCAAGAGACCTTAAGCGCTCGGCAAACGTTGGCATTGGGTATGCCAATGAGATCGATTTGATACGGGGCGAGATTGGCAATCTGAACGAAAATTAAGCTGCCAAACCTCTATATGGCCTCTTTAGTCACGTTAGCACGCAAGTCCGCCATCGTGACGCGTTATTGTCACAACGATGGGTCTAAAACCCTCGCCTTCAGGCGAATCCTTTAGGTTCTTATACCTGGGGTGATGGAAAACTACCGAACGAGTTCGCACAGTCGCTATGACCTCAAGTATCACTTTGTGTGGGTGACCAAGTATCGTCGGAAGGTGTTGACCGGTGCGGTCGGCATACGGGTCCGCGATCTGGTGCGCGAGGTTTGTCGAACGCACGAGATCGAGATCCTGCAAGGAGCCGTTTCCGGGGACCACGTGCATGTGCTGCTGTCGTGCCCGCCAACCATGTCGCCCAGTAAAATCATGCAGTACATCAAGGGTAAGAGTTCAAGGAAGCTGATGATGGAGTTCAAACACATTCAAAAAAAGTACTGGGGTCGACACTTTTGGGCGTGGGGCTACTTCGTGGCGTCAAGCGGCAACGTGCCTGACGAGGCGATAGCCGAGTACATTCGGGGCAAGACGGCACGGAGCCGAGTGATGGTGACGACAATTTTCAGATAACCCCATCGTGAGCGAAGGACTTCAGTCCGTAGCTCACGAAATCCTTCAACCTACCGGCTTCAGCCGGTAGTAGTTTAGTTCGGATGTACTGCTGGGTGGCGACAAGAAGTACAAGGTTGTTCACGACGCATTTCTTGAAAGCTATGGCCCGAAGAAGGACGAGAACAAGTTTACCAAGGTAAAAATGGATCGGTCAGCCGACCTTATTTTACAAGAATATGTTCGTAGCAACCTTGATCGAATTGACGGTTGGTTCAACACGATATCACCGACAGGACGCGCCGTCGAACAACTGAAGACGGATTTAAACACACTCACATCAAAGGATTGGGCGGAGATTCACAATGACGGCCGGTAGGACAGTAAATTCACAAAGCGTAAGGTGGTGTACGCCGCCGAAGTATGTCAATGCGATTGTTCAGGTTCTTGGTACTCCAATTGCCTTGGATCCATGTTCGGATGAACATTCGATCATACCGGCATCCACTTCTTATATCTTGCCGGTAACAGACGGCCTGAAAGCTTCGTGGGACTTTTCTACGATCTTTGTAAATCCACCTTACGGCGCAGATCGAGAGCGCGGCACTACCATCAAGCACTGGCTTCGCCGATGCATGCAGGCACACCTAGATTATGGCTCAGAAGTACTTGCACTCGTTCCTGTGGCGCCGAATACGAGCCATTGGAAAAAATCAGTGTGGGGACGTGCGGCGGCTCTTTGTTTTTTGTACGACACCCGGTTGCGTTTTTTGGTGGATGGTAAAGACGAAGGCAAGGGGGCACCGATGGCATGCGCTATGATTTACTGGGGAGCCAATGTCGAATTATTCATCGATGTTTTTACCGAGTTCGGTGCGCCAATTGACGTACGACAACTCAACTGTCTGCCACTTGGTAAAAAGTCGGTGGAGAATCAGGCAACGCTGTTTGCCGATGCGTGATCAGGGTTCAGTGCCGTGCATCAAATCGATGAACCGGAGTTGGTTTGCCTATTGGTTTTTCAAGCTTATTTCCTTCGCCTACAATTCTTCGTCTGCCAACGTCAACTCCGTTGGTCCTCCAACCCGGTCACCTCAAACGTTGAACTTAATCGTGCTAGCTCATTCGATTTCTCGGTTGTACTGAGTTACCATCTTCGGTTGGCTCTTGAGACGATGCGCTGCCGGGTGCCACTACTGGCTTTAGAATTCGATGACGATGATGATTTTATTGGGTAGCCGCAGAGTGGCCAAAAATAGCGCGTGCAAGTGAGTCCGGCAATCCGTAGAATGGGCCCTGTTGTTTGTGCCCGAGTGGGTGAAGAGGTTTACGGTTGGTCGTCGGACGGCGCTGCATGTGTGTCGTACTGACAGAGCACCGGTTTCCCGGGGACCGGAATGACAGACTGGCTGGGCCGTGAGGTATCCGCAAAGGCACGCCCCGATGGGGCCCCATCATTTTTATTCAAACTGAAAACAAGGCAAACCACGAATAGAACGAATTACACGAATAATAGAGAATTCAGATGGATCTCCCACAAGAATATCTTGTCAGGAGAAGCAACCCCAACAGGTCGTTTTCCTACTTGTTTAGGCGAGCGGCAGATGAGTATTTGCCAAGCACTAGGTGGGCGGCAGAATAACAATTACTAGCACGCGGCGCAAGCAAGTGGGTCTAGCACACACTCGCTTGCGCGTCGTGCTAGTATTCTGGTAAATTTTCAATTGCCGCTCGCCTAACTGGAGGCAAAACGCATGAGCGATCAACAACTTCTCAAACGAATAGCATGTGACCCGAAGGTTATGGTTGGCAAACCGGTGATCCAAGGCACGCGACTGACCGTAGAATACATCCTGAATTTTCTGGCCCACGATTCCACTGCTGAGGAAATTCTCAACGAATACGAGGGCCTCTCGCCCGAAGACATACAGGCCTGCTTGCTTTTTGCATCGCAGTCTTTGTCCAGTGCGGCATTCATGCCACTGGTCGCGGAGTCGGCGTGAATGCGTTTTCTCGTCGATGAATGCACTGGTCCGGCCGTTGCCCAATGGCTACGCGATCAGTCCCACGAAGTTTTTTCTGTCTTCGAAGAAGCTCGCGGAATGGCGGATGATAATATCCTTGCCAAGGCTTACTCCGAAGATTGGATATTGATCACCAACAATAAGGATTTCGGTGAAATGGTCTGCCGCGAAAAACGGTCAAATCATGGTGTGGTATTTCTTCGTCTTCGAGATGAACGTTCGGTGTCAAAGATTGATGCGAATGAAAAACTACTTGACGGACACAAAGATCAGCTTGCAGACGCTTTTGTGGTTGTTACTGAAACACAGGTTCGGTTCAGTCAAGTGTAGTGTACGTGGCAGAACACTTAGATGGCCTTTTGTAGACGCTTCTTTTTAATCACGAGGTCAACCTCACAGTCAAGAATATGAAGCAGAGCCAAAAGTTGATCAATGGATTTCTTGTAATTCGTTTGGTCAAGCAAGCGATAGAATTGAGCAGGGGAAGTACCAAGCCTACGGATGAGTTCTCGTTTGCTTAGTGAGCTGTTCTTTACGCGATCTTGCGCCGCCAGCGTAAGCTTGTAGAGCAGAAGGTCCCGCATGTACCGAGGGTCGCGATTGTATTCAAGAATATGGTCAATATGTACGGTGCCCTCATCTCCTGATTTAAGTTCATAGGTGAATGCCTCGTTATCTAATTCCTTATCAACGTAAACCCTTGCAATCGGGTTTGCTCGCGACGGCGGAGTCTCCAGCTTCGCGTAGGGAAACAGATAGTCTTGGCTGGTTGTCGCCACCTCGAAGGCCTTTTTACGGTTATTCTGCGAGACTTTTCTGATTTTCATAGTCGGCCCTCTTCCTCCAACTCGGCGATCAGCTTCAGGATTCGATGATTCGCTTGTCCTTTCATTGCAACACCATTCTCAAGATCCCAAGTTTGCCAGCTTTGTAGACGTGAACGTGCCTTGGTGGATGATCGCCGATCCAAGTGACGAAAATGTAGTTACCACGTCGAATCTTGCCCATCCGTAAATGTTACCATATGTGGTAACGGAAGTCAAGCGAGCGGTGAACGAACGGCATCGGCGAGACGCACCGTGGGAACACGTTGCGTCGTCGTGGTGGTCGGCGGGTGCCACTGCTGGCTTGCCCTCCGGTCACGATGTTTAACCTCGATAAGGGCCCGCCTGCCAAGTTCGTTTCCCAACCTATCAGTCGCTTGTCACATCGGCCGATCCGCAAACCAATCGGGCGGCACCGATAACCGTTTGGAAAGTGCCTGGTCGGTCCATGGATTTCACTGAAGTCGTCGAAGTTTCGAATACGTTGACGATGAGGCTTCGGAGAAGGCAAGTAGAGATGGTAAAGAATGCCCGAATTCGATAGCAAACCGTGCTGTTGGTTCGCACTGCTGGGCAAGCCAGCAGTGGCACCCGGCGCCGGGCAAGGGCCGAGAAAATGCGAAAAATATTCCACACGCTAGACACGGGGAGGGCGCACGCTGTTACAATAGGCAACATTTCGAGCCTGGAGTGGTTCCAGGCAATTTCAAATGGGAAATCCCGGATGAGTGTAGTTCCTCACGTACGGATCTGTGCGGGAGGCCGCCGGCAACGGTGGTCCCTACCGCGATCCCTGATTAGCTATCTCCGTCTATCTATGCGTGCCGTCTTTCGGTAAAATGTGTGCTTTACCGAGATTCTCCCGACCATCAGCCGTGCGAATAGGGTCCCAGCACCCGTTCAGGAATGGATTTATTCTCCCGTGTCAACGAAGACCAAACCACCCAAGACAGCTCCCGCAGACTACTCGGAACTCCTCCCAAAACGCCTTCGCAGTTTTGATGACCCTCAGACTACCTTGCCGAAGCTGGCTAAGAACAAGAAGGCCATTGCAGATATCCAACACTCCCTTCAACAGATACCCACGCACCACGACCTCTACCTCCGTGACGCTCGCTCCCGGTGGCCCGTTCGGGACAATTCTGTCCATCTCGTCGTTACATCGCCACCATACTGGACGCTGAAAAAGTACCGCGACACAGATGGCCAACTTGGTGACGTCGAGGACTACGACCAGTTCCTCCGTGAAATCGACAAGGTATGGAAGCAGTGTTTCCATGTGCTGGTTCCGGGTGGTCGACTAATCTGCGTTGTCGGTGACGTTTGCCTCTCCCGTCGAAAAAATAACGGGAGGCACACCGTCGTTCCACTGCACGCCTCTATTCAAGAACACTGTCGAAAGATTGGATTCGATAACCTCGCTCCCATTATCTGGTACAAAATCGCGAACGCCGCGTACGAGGTTGAGAATGGTTCTGGATTTCTTGGAAAGCCTTACGAACCGAATGCCGTAATCAAGAACGACATTGAATTCATACTAATGGAGCGAAAGCCAGGAGGCTATCGCAGTCCATCCGTTACCACCCGTGTGCTGAGCGTCATCTCTGAAGAGAACCACCGTGAGTGGTTCCAGCAGATTTGGAGCGGCGTTACCGGAGCTTCCACCAAAAAACATCCCGCTCCGTATCCAGAGCGACTCGCCGAACGACTCATCCGCATGTTTAGCTTTGTGGGCGGTAAGCGTTCTGTGAACAGCGTCCCAAAATTGCGCGCTATCCTAATAGAGGTGAACCATTCCCTTTATTCCAGGAACGAGCACAATGACCAATCGAAACAAATCCCAAGAGTCCCACTGGCGTGGCCTACTGAAACAGCAGTCCTCAAGCGGCTTGAGCATCGCGGCGTTTTGCCACCAGAACTCGATTACACAAACCAGCTATTATGCCTGGCAGCGTAAGTTCCGTGAGCAGCAAGCCTCCCCAGAGCAGGGGAGCCGTTCGACCAAGTCTCTTAAAACCAGTCGTAACGCCGTCCAGGGCACCCAACTGGTGCCTGTGCGGATCGAGGGGACGACACCTGCGTCCACGCTGCGTATTCACTTGCCGCAGCAGGGAGTCTTTGTGGATGTGCCTCACGGCACCGATTGTGAGACAGTGAAGGACGTATTGCAGGCGTTGCGTGAGGTGGCGTCATGTTGATTGTGCCATCCCAAATAAAAGTCTTCGCCGCGTTGGCTCCCACGGACATGCGTAAAAGTTTTTGTGGATTAATCGGTATCGTCGAAAAGGAGCTTGGCAAACAGATTGAAGACGGAGATCTTTTCTTGTTTTTCAACCGACGCCGCAACCGGTTGAAGGTACTCTATTTCACGGGTGACGGCACGATCATCCTCTACAAGCATCTTGAACGAGGAACGTCCGAGACACTACGTGGCGCCGACCATGGAGGGGCGATTGCATCCCCCGGTGATTACTTGACACTGCATGTGGACGACCTGCGATTGTTGCTGGAAGGCATCGAGCTATCGAGTGTCAAACGTCGCAAGTGGTGGCGTCGTGAGCAGGCAAAACAAATTACTCAATCGCCTTGGAAACCACCTTGACGCGCAACGTGAATTGTCGATAAATAAACATGTGTGTTCTACACCAACGGTGTGTGATCATTTGCCATTTCGTGACGCACCTTCAAGGACCGAAACGTTGTCGATGGAATCCGACAAACTCCGAAAAGAGATCGAAGTGCAGCGCGCCGAGATCGCACATCTCAAAAGGGTTAATAGCGAGCAACAGGCAACTCTTGAATCGTTGCAGAATCACATCGAGGTGATGCAAGAGCAAATCACCTTACTCCGTAAGGCACTCTTTTCTCCACGGCGTGAACGGTTTATCCCTTCTCCCGATCAAAAGCTTCTTTTTGATCCCGAGTCGATCGAGGGCAACGAGATTAGCGAGGATGACGAGGCGACCGACGAAGAAGAGCCAGACGATGAATCGTCTTCGAAACGCAAGAAACGCCGTAAGAAGCGCAAACGTTTTGAATTCCCCGAGTGCTTGCCGGTCCAGCGTTTTGAACACCCACTGCCGCCGGAAGAACTCGATTGTCCTTGTGGATGTGGCGGCAAGCGGACGGTGATCTCCGAGCAGATCTCACGGCAACTAGAATATGTTGAGTCTAGCGCCTACATCGCCGAGCACGTTCGGTTTACCTACGGTTGCCCTGTTAGCCGGGATGGCCAGCAGATCGTCACCAGCGAAAAGCCACCCAATATCAACGAAAAAGGGATATTTGGGGCCAGCACGTTAGCCTGGCTGGCACACGCCAAGTTCGAGCGTCACCTGCCCCTGTATCGTCTCCAGGAAGAGCTTCGTTCCACCACCACGATGTGGTTCAACCGCAGCGTGTTGAGCAACGCCGTGGTGCGAACGGGCGAGCGTCTGCTGCCGGTGTGGGATCTGATTCGCACCCAAGTACTGGATAGTTTTTATGTACGGGCCGACGAGACCACGGCCCGTGTCCTGCGTCCCGGGGCTGGGGCGACCAAGCTGGTTTATCTCTGGGCCTACGTTGGCGATGACCAGCATCCGTACCAACTATTTGACTATCGACTTGATCGATCCCGCGCAGGTCCGCGGGAAATACTTGATGATTTTCAAGGCGGATTATTAACCGACGGTTACAGTGTCTACACGTCCCTAGTCAAGGAATCGGATGGCCGACTTCTGGATCTGGGTTGTTGGGCCCATGCGCGGCGGAAGTTCGACGAAGCGTGCGCCGTCTCAACGCAGCCACTTGCGCACGAGGCGCTCGCTTGGATCTGGCAACTGTACGACATCGAGGATCGCCTGGCCGATGCCGATGTGGAAACGCGACGACAAGTGCGCATGCGCGAGTCGGTTCCCATTCTTGCCCTTCTGCACGATCGTCTCACCGAAGTGCAGCCGACGGTACGGCCTTCGACCAAGTTGGCCGAAGCGATCGGCTACCTGCTCAATCGTTGGAACGCGATGACGCGATTTGCAACCGACGGGCGCTATGCGATCGACAACAACACAGCGGAAAGGGCCATTCGCCCCTCGGTTATTGGAAGAAAAAATTACCAATTTTTTGGGAGCGATGCGGGTGGTCGCGCGGCATGCGTCTGGTACACGCTTATCCAGAGTGCTCGTTCTAATCATGTCCACGTCACCCCGTATCTCAACGATGTTCTCGTCCGGCTTCCTCAGATCGTTCCCGAGTACTTGCGGGTGGGCGACGCCCAAACCCCGTTCGAATCGCTTTCAAGGGACCAGCGTGAACAGCTCTCCGAGCTGCTACCTGACCGATGGCTCAAGGCACACCCTGAGCATCGCAGCGAAGATCGCCAGCGCGAACTTGATCAGGCCAACCAGCGCCGCCGCCAGAGGCGTGCTTCACGACGTCGGCTTGTCAAGATCTGAATTACGCTCCTGGCATGACGGAGTTCACAGAGCGCTAACAGAGACCCTTATGGAGCTAGAGAGAAATTACGACACAGCCGACGCTTTAGAAGTTGGTCGCCAAGACTTGAGAGAGGCTGTTCGCTTCTTGAAGGCACTTGCCGATGTCATCAACTCAGCACTCGGCGACTACATCAACAACGTCATCGCTCGCAATACGCCGTGACTTGATTGATTCCGACAGAAACTCAAATCGCGGGTCCATTTCGCATCATTATTGTGTGCATCGGCAAGAAAGCGTGACCGGGAACCGCCGGCTTATTGTTCGGCACGATTCGTACGTTGTTGCTCCAGAGGTACCAAGGATAGTAGCTGTGCGCATGCCACTGGCAGTAAAGTAGGATAGGTGCTCGCACCCATCTTTTTCGAACGGGAACGTTGATGCCATTCTCCTCGGGCTTCTTTTCATATCCCGACTCGTCTTTTCACGGGTGGCCAAAAATAGCGCGTGCAATTCGCTCGGCAATCCGTAAAATGAAACTCGTTGTTTGTGCCCGAGTGGGAGAAGCGACTTACGGTTGGTCGTCGGGCGGCGCTGCATGTGTGTCGTACTGACAGAGCACCGGTTTCCCGGGGACCGGAATGACAGACTGGCTGGGCCGTGAGGTATCCACAAAGGCGCGCCCCGATGGGGCCCCATCATTTTTATTCAAACTGAAAACAAGGCAAACCACGAATAGAACGAATTACACGAATAATAGGGAATTCAGATGGATCTCCCACAAGAATATCTCGTCAGGAGAAGCAACCCCAACAGGTCGTTTTCCTACTTGTTTAGGCGAGCGGCAGATGAGTATTTGCCAAGCACTAGGTGGGCGGCAGAATAACAATTACTAGCACGCGGCGCAAGCAAGTGGGTCTAGCACACACTCGCTTGCGCGTCGTGCTAGTATTCTGGTGAATTTCCAATTGCCGCTCGCCTTATTCGTGTGATTAGTGCCCATTCGTGAAAGTAAGCGTTTGCGCACAAATAACTTGTACAACTCGGATGCAGATACTAAACTCGTAACACGAAATCCTAAACAAATTCGAATGACCAAATTCCAAAGGACAAAAACGCAGCTAGTCGCCCGTGCCTTGAGAAAAGGCCCAAAATGATTCGTTTTGGTCATTTCATTTTCGGATTTTGTATTTGTTTCGGGTTTCGATATTCGTAACACTTTAGCCATCTGCAGTTGCTTGGGATGATTAACCACAGAGAACACGGAGGAACACCGAGGAAAATGAATCCTAGATGCCCACCCATTGAAAGAAGTGATAGAATCTCCGTGACCTCTGTGTTCTCTGTGGTGATTTTCTGATTCGCTGCATTTGGCTAAAGTGTTACCGATATTCGAGATTCGGATTTTAGTCACAAAACTTGTTCATGTTATTTCGGCGCGGACCCTAAGTGGCGTGGTTCCCTCTTTTCCGTTTGAGTTTTTTTATTTCAATTCCTGAATCGAAACCTTCCGATAGCGGACATACTGGCCCGTGGTGTCGCCGCCGCCGTGGACTTGCAAGGCGATGGAACCAGAGTCGGGATGACGCTTTTCGGTGTCTTCAAACTCCATGAATCGCACGCCGTCGATCCAGGTGGTGATCTTCGGCGGATTGCCGACAATGCGCGCGCGGAACTGATGCCACTGGCCATGCTTCCAGAACTTGGGCCAAGCCTCGGGCGAAACGGGCAGCGAGAAAGGGGATTCGTACGGCTCAATCTGCGTGGGATCGTCTTGAAGATGGAAATTCCGCTGATAGATTTTCCCCGTTAATCCTTCGCCATAGACACCCGCGATGCTGCCATTCTTGTGATAATCGACCAGATATTGATACGCTTTGCCGTCCTCGGTGCTGCGCAGGAACAGACCGCTATCGGGTCCGAAATCGTTGTTCATCTCCAGCACCACTTCGAAATCGGTATACTTTTGGTCGGTTAAAATGAGACCCCCATTGCCGGGCGTGTCTTGGCACCCAACGATCGCGCCATTTTCCACCACCCAACGTCCCCCCGATTTGTGCTTGCTTGCGCGGCTGTGGCCCGACTTGGCGCTAACATGCCAACCGTCGAGCGACTTGCCGTCGAAGATCGAGACGAAATTTTTTTGATCGAACGATTCCCGATTCCATTCGTCGGCGACTGTTTGACTTGCGCCAAGTAGTGCAAGCGACAGAACCAATGTTGTTGTCCAATGCATGACGTGCATCATGGTAGCTCCGTTGGATGAAGAATTGTTTTGCTCTAGGTCGGATAGCATCATCGATGGTGACAGGGCAATGGAGTATGGCCGCTAAGTGGTGCGGAATGCAACCCCCGAATCTAGCTGTGCAAGGCGGCTAGCGAATGTAGAATGTAGGCTGGAACAAGCTCCGCGCAGTTCCGGCATTTAACTCAGCTCCCTGCCGGAACTGCGCTACCGCTTGTTCCGGCCTACCTGCTTTTGTCCTTTGCGCCTTCGCGCCTTTACGAGAGTCAAATCTTGTGTGGGGGATGCCTACTTGCTCACTCCGCATTCGCCCGGTTCAGCAAACTTTTCCAAAAGGGCCGAGCGGCACGGATGTCGGCTTGCACGGCTTTGTTGCCGGCAAACTTTTCTGAAGCTTCGTCGAGCCAGTCGAGGAAAAACTGCACGCTCGTGCGGCTGATTCTTGGCCCGCCGGTCGATGATGGATCGTTCGCTTCCACATAGTACGGCCCGGTGCTGGCCAGTTGATAAGTTTGCACGTTGCTGGTAACCGCACGGACCAGAAACCAACCGCTGTCGTCGAACTCCAACGCCGGCAGTCGGCCTTGCTGTTTGGCCAAATCGTCGAGCCGTACCTCGTGCTCGACATGGCCGTTTTTGACGATCTCCAAATACTCGACAGGCGACTCGGCATAAAATGTCAGACTCAACCCGATCTGGAACTGCCGCGTTTCATTCCGACCCAACTCGAAAAGATGCCCGGGCGGGTGGCCCTCGACACTGACGCGCAGCAGCGGCCCATTGGTCACCAGCACGCGGCCGCTGCGTAGACCTTGCCACCAAATTTCGCGTGAAAAAGGGGCGTCGCGTGAAAACTGCCCGCCACATTGAATGTACATGCGATTGGCGCCGATCGCACTTTTGTTCGTCCCTGAGCCGCTTCCGGCCGCGGGCGGAATGCGCAGGCCACAGTTGAGCACGTGTTGATAAATCGCTTCGCTCCACCGGCCGTTGCCCTGTTTGCCGGGAAAAAAAGTTTTGTCACGCGGTTTCCCCCAAGCTTCGTTGTCGACCGTGCCGTTCTGCAAAGCATGGCGGTGAATAATTTGAATCGCGTCAAGTTTTCCCGCAGCCAGCCAGATTGGCAAATCCCATGCGAACGGCGTGAGGGCTACCACATGGCTATCCACCTCCGATACTTCTTCCAGCAACGACAAGGACGACGCATCAGCAGCCAGATCACACAGATCGAGCGAGGCCGCCTGACCCAACAACAACAAACCACCACCCCGGCGACGATCCAGCGCCGCCCATGGCCCGTAGAGCGGGGGCGTCAGTTCGGATGGAGTTGCATGGCTGTGACCTTTCCATGTTTTGCATTTGCCGCGGATGTTTTGCTGCGTGAGTAGCGGCACATAGTCGACATGCGCAGCCTGCATTAACAGCCGCGTGTCGCGCGATCGCTGTTGTACGTCCAAGTCGCCCGACCACCAACCTTCCTCTTGCATGTTCACTTTGCGAGCGATCGTCACCTGCTTCGAATCTTCCGCATTTCGATCGATCGTAAAATGTCCTTGGCGAGTATGGAATTCCGGCCCGGCATCGATGTCGAATCGGTAGCTGCCTTTGCGCAGTTGGAGTGTCAACTGGCCATCGAAAACGACGTAGTCGCCTTGCGAGACAACATCCTTTTGACGAATGCGCACCGGTCGGCCGCGGCCATCGCGTAGTTGCATCCGCACGGCAAGCGGCCGGCCCGTTTGTTCGTCGGCAACCGAAAGCGTCAACCGACCGTCGTACTTGGCTGCATGGCAAGACGCGGGCCACCAGCCTGCAGCGAGGCAAATCATCGCAAGAAGCAGCAAACGGTAATGTCGATAAAATCGAAGCATGTGGCACAATAAGGCGAGCGGTAGTTGGATATCTTTAGTCTAGCACGTACGCCCAAAAGAGTGTCCCGCTATCCTTTGCTCGGCATGTATGTAGAATGAGGGCTTGAAGGCTGGCGTTTTGTAGGCCGGAACAAGCTCCGCGCAGTTCCGGCAAAAAATATGGAAAAACGACTGCAATGCCGGAACTGCGCGGAGCTTGTTCCGGCCTACTATTTACTTCATGAAATCCATTTCAATCGCATGGCTGACGACTACTACGCAACACTGGACGTAGGCCGAAACGCCTCGACCGAGGAAATTCAACAGGCCTATCGGAAGCTTGCGCGCAAGTATCATCCCGATTTGAATCCCGAGGATGCCGGGGCCAAGAAGAAATTCCATGAGGTGCAGGCTGCGTTCGACGTGCTCAATGACGAAAAGAAACGGAGCCTGTACGACCAATACGGCAGCGATTACGAATCGGTCGGCGACGGTCCGCAAGGTTGGCCTGGCGGCGGTGGAGCAGAGCCCGGCTTTGGCGGTGGACAGGGGTTTGATATCAACTTGGAAGACTTGCTCCGACAATCGGGTGCCGGCGGGGGTGGCGGATTTTCCGATCTGTTCAAGCAATTCGGCAGCCGCAAACGACAACAGGCCAAGCCAACGCGTGGGAACCATTTGAAATATGAGTTGACCGTCCCCTTTACCACGGCCATCTCGGGTGGTGAATCGCAGATTTCCATTCGACGGGTCAATGGAAATATCGAAACATTGCACGTCAAAATCCCGACCGGTATCGAAGATAGAAAAAAGATTCGCTTGCGCGGACAGGGTGAACCAAGCCCGACGGGCGGCCCGGACGGCGACATCCTGATCACAGTCCACGTCGCACCCCACCCGTTCTTTCGTCGTACCGGCAAGCGGCTCGATGTTCGCGTTCCCGTCACACTGTTCGAGGCGCTGCATGGGGTAAAGATTGATGTGCCGACACCGCAAGGCACAATCACCCTCTCGGTACCGCCCGGCACCTCAAGCGGTCGCAAGCTACGCGTGAAAGGGCACGGCGTCGCGTCGAAACAAGGCACACCTGGTGACCTGTTTGCCGAGATACAAATTATGCTTCCCAACTCGCTGGACGATGACGATCTTAAGCAACTCGAAACCATCGCGGATAAATATGCGAATGACCCTCGGGCAGATTTGCGATGGTAGTGGGAGCAGTTAGCTATTCGCTTTTAGCTTTTAGCCAGAAAAGAATGGCAATGCTTTATTCTTATTCGTTGAACATCGTATCGATGCTCCTGGCTGCCGCAGGCGATGCGCAGCCAATTGAAAAACTGCCGCCGCCCACACGAGCTGCGGTCATCATGGCTTTGCTGGGGCTGGTGATCTTGGGGTTGTTTGTTGTTGTGGCGATTTTGTTGGGTGGGCATTGGGTGCGGCGATTGGGCAAGCACCGCGGTGGGCCGAGCGTACCACCGGATGTTGCCCCCATGCGTCCTGATCAAACAACAAGTTCCGATCAACATGCCCGACAGAAATTTTATCGTCGCAACATCGAGGGTGGCGATACGTTGGCCACCGACGAAACGATTGCGGATGAATAGATGGCTTGTTGGCCGACGGGCTTGTCCCGGTGCGGCTCTCACGCGCCGGGGCAAGCCCGGCGGCTAACTTTTTCGACCTAACCACCAATCACCAACCACCCATGCCCGACTTCGGCTTTCCAAAATCTGCACATTTGCTTCGCTCGACAGAGTTCGACCGTGTGTTTCGTCGGCGCTGCTCGCTCGCCGATGCGATGATCATCGTGTACGCCTGCGAAAACGAGGATGATGAAACGGTGAGACAAGGAGCCCGCTTGGGCCTGGCCGTCTCGCGCAAATGTGGCAATGCGGTCGTGCGCAATCGGTGGAAACGCACATTGCGCGAAGCATTTCGGCTCACTCAACACGAACTCCCACAACGCATGGACCTTGTCGTGTTACCGCGCCCCCAAGCCACACCCAAGGTCGGCCGACTGCAAGCCTCGCTGAAGGCTCTCTGCTGGCGGCTGCAACGCCGTCTGCAAGCATCGGAAACCAAGTGAGGTCGGTTGTTATGCGATTTCTCTGGCAAGCTTGCATCGGTTTACCAGGCTGGACGCTGATCGTGCTAGCTCGGATTTATCAAAAAGTCATTAGCCCGATGCTAGGCCCCCGTTGCCGGTTTCAGCCGAATTGCAGCGCCTATTTCATTCTATCCGTGCAGAAATATGGGGCCTTGCGAGGAGCCTTGCGAGGCTTACGACGCATCGGCCGATGTCACCCGTTTCATCCGGGCGGGTACGATCCACCTTAGGCAGTCGTGGGGAATTTCAAAAAAAAGAAAATCCCAATGTCCAATTGGGCTGCCAGCACTTTGCTAGCTCGACTTCCATTCCGCATTCCGAAATCCGAATTCCACATTCATTACTCCCCTTGTCCATTCTTGGTCCAAATTCTACACTCCCGACCTTTTCTGCCACGACCACGAGGAATCTTGAGTGCGAAAAAGCTGGGGCTACGTCGGCCTGCGCGCTTAATCTTGGGAGCATGGAAGACATGACAAGGGCTGAAAAATTCGCTTGGGTTTGCTTGGGAATTGCCACACTGCACCCGGTTGGCTGCACGGGCCCCATCTTTCGTACTCAAAGTCCGACGGCGAGCTTGGAAGAAGAGACAGCCGAGAAAATTACGCTCATCGGCGATGTCGCACACCCCTATGGCATGGGCATGATGAAAGTCGAGTCGGTGGCGCTGGTCACGGGCTTGGCAAGTACCGGGGAAGATCCACCCCCGACGCCTCAACGGGCAGCGCTATTAGGAGAAATGAATCGCCGCGAGGTCGACCAGCCCAATCGGGTGCTCGCTTCGTCTGATACTTCGCTTGTGATCGTGCGAGGATTTTTGCGCCCTGGTATCCAGTCGGGAGACCATTTCGATGTGGAAGTCCGCGTGCCAAGCCGAAGCGATACGGCGAGCCTGCGCAATGGTTGGCTTATGGAAACGCGGCTAACCGAGCTTGCCGTTTTGGGTGAACAAATCCGCAAGGGGCATGAAATGGCCGTGGCCGAAGGGCCTGTGCTCGTCGATCCCTCGGCCGAGGAAAACAAAGATGCCGCCCTGACAACCAAAGGCCAAATTCTCGGTGGTGGCGTAGCCCTGAAGTCGCGCAGCTTGGGTCTGATTATCTCCAGCGAAAAGCAATCGGTGCGCATCAGCCAACAGATCGGCAAGGCGATCAACCATCGGCTGCATACCTACATCGAGGGACAGAAAAAAGGGGTCGCCACACCAAAAACCGACGAATATATCGAGATCACGCTCCACCCTCGCTACAAGGATAACGTCGGCCGATTCATGCGCGTGGTGCGAAACATTGCCATTCGCGAAACGTCATTCGCACAACAAGCTCGGCTCCGGCTGCTGAAAAATCAATTGCTCGACCCGGTTACCACCGCCATGGCTGCGGTACGATTGGAAGCACTTGGCAATGAAGAAGCAATCGCCGTCCTCAAGAAAGGGCTGTCCAGCGACGATCCGGAAGTGCGGTTCTACTCGGCCGAGGCATTGGCCTATTTGGATGTGACCGAGGCGGTCGAGCCGCTAGCTCTGGCTGCTCGCGATGAACCGGCATTGCGCATCAATGCGATGGTCGCACTCAGTGCAATGGACGATGCGGCCGCGTACGATGCACTCAAAGAATTGCTAGTCCTGAAAAGCGCCGAAACGCGCTATGGGGCGTTCCGTTCGTTGTGGACCATGTCGCCCAACGATCCGCTCGTGCGGGGCGAAGATTTGAAAGGCCAGTTTAGCTACCATCTGCTCGACGTTAAGGGACCACCGATGATCCACGTCACACGTAGCCATCGCCCCGAGATCGTGCTCTTCGGCAAAGATCATACCTTCAAACTTCCGCTGGTAGCCGATGCGGGAAAACAGATTTTAGTGAACGGATTGAGCGGCGCAAAAATCACCGTCAGCCGCTTCAGCCCGAGCCAGCCAACAGAGCAACGCGTGGTGTCGACCGATGTCGATGAAGTGATCCGCGCCGTCGTCGACTTGGGAGGCACCTACCCCGATGTAGTGCAACTCTTGCAACAGGCAAAAAAAGAAGGTTCGCTCACCAGCCGTTTCCGCGTCAACGCCTTACCCGAATCGGGTCGACGATTGGTACGAACATCGGAAACAGAAGCGGAAGTGGAAACAGACGGCGAGCAATACGAACTTGCCACGCCGCTGCCCGATCTGTTTGGAAAGAAATAGCTTGTAGCTTGTAGGCCGGAACGAGCGGTAGCGCTGTTCCGGCATTGGTAACCGTTCACAGGATGGAAGAAAAATGAACCACGAAGAGCACGAAGGACACAAAGAATAGAATTCTATTCTTCGTGAGGCTATCCAATCAAGTCGATGAGGGTGCAGATTTAGCCTATTTAAGGTGAAGAGAAGAGAAGGGAACCACGAAATAGACGAAACAGACGAAAGAGAGGGTTTTTCGAAACCTGTTGGGCAAGTCTTTCCGCTTCAAATCCTGCGATCCTACTCCCTCACTTTTTTCGTGGTTTTCGTCCCTTTCGTGGTTTTCCTCCGAATGGGTTTTTCGTTTGAGTTCGCTTAGAAGCGGGAGCAAGCGATTTGTCCTCTGGCTTCTTCGTGCTCTTCGTGTCCTTTGTGGTTCAATGTTTTTCATCCCGTGAACGGCTACCGGCATTGCTTGGTCGATCTTGGCATTGCTTGGTCGAATGCCGGAACTGCGCGAAGCTTGTTCCGGCCTACGCGATCAGCGTTTGTTTCCCGTGTTCAGCAATTTTTCTTGATGGTCTGATTGCGGTCGGGGCCGACGGAGATTAGTTCTACTGGGACGCCAACAAGCTGGCTGATGCGATCGAGATAGGCGATTGCCGCGGCGGGGAGGTCTTCGAGCGATTGTGCCGCGGTGATGTCTTCCTGCCAGCCTGGCAATGTTTCGTAGATCGGTTTCACGCGTCGCAAATCGTCGACATGGCTAGGGAAACATTGGGTTTGCTGGCCGTCCAATTCGTAGGCGGTGCAGATTTGTAGTTCTTCCAGGCCGCTCAGCACGTCGAGCAGTGCAACGCAAATGCTATGCACGCCGCTCAGCCGCACCGTGTAGCGAACCGCCACCGCATCGAGCCAACCGCATCGCCGTGGCCGCTTGGTGACCGTGCCATATTCGTTGCCCTGTTTGCGGATACGCTGGCCCGTTTCGTTGTCTTGCTCGGTGGGAAATGGTCCGCCGCCGACACGCGTGGTGTAGGCTTTGACAACGCCGATGATCTTGCCGATATGCCGGCCCGGCACGCCGGAGCCGTTGGAAATGCCCACGCCCGAACTGTTGCTGCTGGTGACGAAGGGATACGTGCCATGGTCAACGTCGAGTAGCGCGCCTTGGGCTCCCTCGAACAACAACCGCTTGCCCGCTTCGACCGCCGAGAGCAGATACTCGGTGGTGTCGGCCACATAGGGACGCAGCCGCTCGGCGAAGGCTTGGTACTGTTTAAAAATGCCGTCGGCTTGGAGTGGCTGAAATTCATTGGCGGGAAACATGGCTGCCAGCGAACTGTTTTTCACTTTGACAATGTGATCAACTTGGTCGCGGAACGTATCGCGATACATGTCGCCCAATCGCACGGCATACGACCGGCCCACCTTGTCGCGATAGCAGGGTCCAATGCCTCGGCCAGTGGTGCCGATGTTTTCGCCATCGGAGGTGGTTTGGTCCATTGCCCGATCTTCGACAAAATGCCAAGGGAAGATGACATGCGCCCGATCGCTAATTTTTAGATTGTCGAAGTCTTCAACGCCCCGCTGCTGCAATTCGTCGAGTTCTTCGATCGCCTTGGCCGGGTTGATCACCACGCCGCCGGCAATCACACAAGTAACGCCCGGCGTGAGTACGCCGCTGGGTAGCAGTGACAGCTTGTAGGTTTCGTCGCCGACAACAACCGTATGCCCGGCATTCGCTCCGCCCTGATAGCGGACGACAATGTCGTGCTCCACGGTGAGCAAGTCGACAATTTTCCCCTTGGCTTCATCACCCCATTGCAAACCAATGACACATGTTCCAGACACTGATGTTGACCTATTTTTCTGATGCGATAAACGCAACTTTATGGGCGAGAACGGACATGCTTTCCAAACAACACAAACCGCTCGATTGTAAACGATCTGGCGGGTTGGCATAAGGCAGCAGCGGGATAATGATGTATCCAACATGCGTAGCTGGATTCGCAAGATTTCAGATCGACGTTGCCCGTCTGAATTCTTGCGAATTCACCTACGGGTACTTTATTTTCCCGCTACTGCATAACCGCCTTGAGCGGCAATTTAGGAGGTCGGATGAATGTCTTTGATAGGCCATGCTTCCGAAACGGTGAACGATTTCCCAAGATTCCTGAAGTTGGAAAAGTCTTGTTTCTTCAGCTTGTTTCTAATTTCTTCAAACGACCTGACCACCTCTTCAGAATACAATCGCTCTCCACAATGGCAGCATACTTCAGCCGATACTTTCATGCTAACGGTATGGCTACCGCCACGCAGTAATTTCTCCACTTTTTTTTCTTCAAGCCTGTTGCCACAGACGGGACATTTTTCAAAAGGCATCATTTCACAACCCTCTTCTTCCAGTTGAGCCAGCGATTTGGATCTGGTCGATAGGCGGTTATCAGAACAGTCCAGTTGTTTCCTTCATTATAGGTCCAAACGGTATGTATGGGCTCACCACGAAAATTGTTGCCAAAAACAAGGCAACTGGGATAGGGTTTGTCATTCGGATAATCTTCTATCACCTCACCGTGCATTACCGAAAAATAGATCTCGTCAAACTCAAGGCCGTCATTTTCTGCTTCCTCATCCGCATGGTCTGTAATCCGTACGCGACTGGCACGGATAGCAGAAATTATGTTTTCAAGGTTCATGTCCGAGACATCTCTTCTGGCCCACCCTGCCACGACCATCCTAGTTACTCTACTTGAAATAGTGTAGCAGAGCGACTATCTTTTTATCCATCGGGAAACTGGCGGCAATATTCGTACATGGCCATCATCGCGGCGGTCGCGGCGTTGTAGCTGTGCGGCGGGCCCCAGACGGGGATTTCGACGACCTCGTCCAACAGTTCCAGCAGATCGTCGGTAAGCCCAGTTCGCTCGTTGCCGATGACCAATGCCGTTTTGCGGTCGAACTGGTAACGATGCAGATCGTGCGAATCGGTTGTCTGTTCCAAGCCGACGAGCCGATAGCCTTCGTCGCGCAGGCGGCGCAGCACGGGCGGTAGGGTGCGGTGGGTTTCTATCTGGATCGCGTCGGCTCCATCGCGGGCGATCTTGCGGTCGAGCTTGGCCGGGCCGGTGCAAAGGATCCGCGTCAGCCCGCAGCAACTGGCCGCCCGAGCGATCCGTGACAGGTTCACCTGGCTCCGCATCGGGGCGCAAACGACCAGCAACTGGCGGGGCCGATCGAGCGTTCGAGGCGGTTTGTGGCGTTGATGCAAAGGAATGCGGATTGCGGAATGAAAATGGTGCGGGTGCCGTTAGCGCCGTCGGCCACGACGGATAAACTATCAAGCGGCATGGCGTTCTTGGAAAGATAGGATACCATTATTTCACTTCCCGTGTGTTGCGTTGCAACACGGCTTGTTTCGGATTCTGCAATCCGCAATCCCAAATCCCAAATCCGCCGACTATTTCCCTGGCTAGCCCTGGCGCTGTGTCTCTACGCGATCGGCTGGGCAGCGCTGCGCGGCAGTCTGCCGCCGGCCGATTATACGTTCAACAATGCCACCGAGGTGAAATCGCTCGACCCAGCCATTGTTACGGGCGTTCCGGAACATCGCATCATCAATGCGCTGTTCGAAGGCCTCACCCGTCAGCATCCGCAAACGCTGGAAGCGATCCCCGGCGTGGCCGAGCGTTGGGGAATTTCTGACGATGGGACGGTCTATACTTTCCATCTCCGGCCCGACGCCCGTTGGTCGGATGGATCGCCCGTCACGGCCAACGATTTCCACTACTCGCTGCGGCGGTTTCTCGATCCGCTCACCTTGGCCGAGTATGCCTATCAAGCTTGGTATATCAAAAACGCCCGTCGCTACGGCCAAGGTGCCAGCGGCATTGAGCCGGGCGATCGGGTTGAAGTCGAGTTGCCGCTGTCGACCAAAGAAAGAAATTCGGCTGTGCGAAATACTTGGCGGGGGAAATTGTTGCAAGGCAAATACAAGTTCAGTATATCACTTGAGGCGGGAGTCGTCTATCACGTCGTGGAGATTGATGGCCAACCGCGACGTTTTTTAATCGGCGATAATGCAGCGGAAGCAAGTCGCCAGAACTGCGAACCATGCCGGCAGATACTGCTCGACTTCCGCGAAGTGGGTGTTCAAGTCGTCGACGAGCGGACGTTGAAAATCACACTGGAAAACCCCACCTCTTATTTCCTGCAACTGATGGCTTTCTATCCGATGTTTCCGGTCAATCGGTCTTGTGTGGAAAAGTTCGGTTCGCCCCAATGGACGCAGCCGGGCAACCTCGTTTCCAATGGCCCCTTCGGCTTGCAGTTTCGCCGCATTCGCGATCGAATCCGGATGCGCCGGAGCGAAACCTATTGGAATCGCGAGAAGGTGAAACTGCACGTGGTCGACGCGCTAGCGATCGAGTCGCCTACGACCGCGCTCAATTTGTTCATGACCGGCGGCGTTGACTGCATCAGCGAAGCGCCGCCTGCCGCACTGCGTGAAATGCTACAGCAACAACCGTCTCGTAACGACTTGAACCCGGCGCCTTTCCTTTCGATTTATTTCTACCGACTCAACACGACACGCAAACCACTCGACGATGTTCGAGTGCGTCGTGCCTTGGCGCTGGCGCTCAATCGGCATGAGATTACACGCGCTGCGACCGGCGCTGGCGAAATCCCCGCTCGCAGCCTCGTGCCGCCCGGCATCGCTGGCTATCGGGCACAACTTTGCGACGAAGAAAACCGGCCGCTTGCACAGAAGCTCTTGGCCGAGGCCGGCTATACCGACGGCAAAGGCTTTCCCCGATTTTCGATTCTTTACAACACGCATGAGTCGCATCAGGCCATCGCCGAGTTGATCCGCAAACAGTGGCAGCGCGGGCTTAGCATCACCGTGCAAACCCGCAACGAAGAATGGGCGTCGTATCTGGCGAGCCAACGGCAGAAGCAGTATGACATTGTTCGGGCGGCCTGGGTCGGCGACTACCCCGACCCCAACACGTTTCTCGACATGTTCGTCACGGGCGGTGAGCAAAACAACACCGGCTGGGGCGATCCCCAATACGACCGGCTGATTGACGAGGCCCGCAGAGAACTGGACCCCAAGTTGCGTTTCCTGCTGCTCGAAAAAGCGGAGCGAATTCTCATGGGCCAGTTGCCAATCATCCCGATTTACTACTACGTTTCCAAAAACTTGGTGAAGCCACACGTTCGCGGATTCTACAACAATCTGCAAGACTTCCATCCGCTCTCGGAAATTTGGATTGATCACGATGCGGCCGGACCGAACGAATTCATGCAGGCTAAGCCGCAAGCGAACAACTAAGGGACGACCGATAAATAACTTCCCCATTTCCAGGAAAGGGTTTAGGGTTCAGGAAAAAGAGGGGGCAAGGTTCGAGAATTGCATTGCATTTATGTACTGAACCCTGAACCCTGAGCCCTACCAGTTGCCGCAGCTATTGATTGAGTGTTCCTTACCAAACCGGATAGTTATTTATCTGCCGCCCCTAACCACCAGCCACCTATGCTCGCCTTCCTCTTCAAACGCCTACTCTGGCTCGTGCTGACGTTGTGGATTGTATTCACCGCGTCGTTCTTCCTGATGCGCGCCGTGCCGGGCGGGCCGTTTAGCCGTGATCGGACGATGCCCAAGGAAGTCGAAGAGAATTTCAAAAAGCGTTACAACTTCGACAAGCCGCTGCGTGAACAATATCTCATTGAACTGGGCAACGTCTGCCGAGGCGATTTGGGGTATAGCTTTAAGCTGGGCGATTATACGGTGAACCAGGTTATCGCCGAAGGTTGGCCCGTGTCGATGGCGCTGGGGATTCTTGCGCTAACAATTGCCCTGGTGCTCGGGCTGACCGCGGGTATTGTCTCGGCGGTGCGTCGCGGATCGTTTGCCGACTTTGCTTTGATGCTGCTAGCCACCGCCGGTGTTGCGCTGCCGAATTTTGTGATCGCGGGCATCTGCATTGTGCTTTTTGTTTTCTGGATACCGATCTTTCCCGCGGCCGGCTGGGGGAGCTTTAGCCAATTGGTACTGCCGGCGTTTTGCCTGGGTGCGCCGTATGCCGCCTATGTCGCACGAATCGTTCGCACCAGCATGCTCGATGTCTTGTCGCAGGATCATATCCGAACCGCCCGAGCCAAAGGCCTCGGCCCGATGCGTGTGGTATTGGTTCATGCACTGCGTGGTGCGATGCTGCCGGTGGTGTCGTTTCTTGGCCCTGCGACGGCGGGTATTCTCACCGGTTCGCTCGTGGTGGAACAGGTTTTTGCCATCCCCGGCCTAGGCTCCCACTTCGTTCAAGCCGCCCTACAACGCGATTACACGTTGGCGATGGGTCTGGTGCTGCTCTACACGCTGCTGCTCTACAGCATGAACTTGCTGGTCGACATTTCCTACGCCACCATCGATCCAAGAGTGGAGTTGGAATGATAAAATAACAAAATACGAAATACTTTGGCCATCGGAATCAGTTTCTCGACAAACGGTTGGTACGTTGCCGGTTTTTTTCTTAAACCTGGGAATGGCTTTTTAACCCCGAAGGGGTGAACCTATATTAGCCCAGGGTGGAGCAAATGTGAGCTTGGCGAACATTGGCGGAACCCTGGGATACCATGGAATATGCTCGTAAAAACCCCGAAGGGGTGGTCCTAACGAATGGGTTGGAACTTGCGAAATCTGGGGCCACCCCTTCGGGGTTATGGTGTTGATGTGATTGGTTACCCAGGGTTGCGCGAATGTTCGCTGTGGCTCACATCGCTCCACCCTGGGCTGACATAGGGCCACTCCTTCGGAGTTGGTTGCTGCATGCCCACCTCGTTTTATTTTTGACCAATTAAAAACACTTTAGACGGCTGAATTGTTAACAAAATCTGCCACATACCTCCCCGTTACCTACAGTGAATTCTCCCCAAAACCAATCCAACTCCATCGGCGAATCGCTAACCCAACATGCCTGGCGAAAGCTGCGCCGCAACCGCATTGCGATGGCATCGCTGGCCGTGTTAATCATCGTAGCCGTCCTAGCTACCGCAACGCCCCTGCTCCCGCTCCAGCCACCCGACCAAGATCGCACATCGTTGCTCTACACTTCCCCCACGGCATCTCCGTTTTGGCTCAACGAATTCCAACTCGACAAAGATTTAATCAGTCATACCCCGGAGTTGGTTGAGAAACTGGAATCGGAATTGGCCAAGCTCCACCAGCGGCTAGACGCAGTACGGCAACAGCCTCAAGCCGAATTGCAGAAAGACTTGGCTGAGTTGCAAAAAAAATTAGAGGACGATCTCTATCGCAAAGAAAACGAAATCACCGACACCATCCAACGCCCCTATCGCCAACTCGGCTTCCCGGAACTGGGCCCGGTCAGCCGGTGGATGGTCCGCACTCGCGGTGCCCTGTTCGGCACGCGGAGCCTCAACTCGATCTGCGGACGCGACAAGCTGGGCCGCGACCTGCTGAGCCGACTGTTTTGGGGTGCGCGCATCTCGCTGATCGTCGGCATCGTCGCCACATTCGTTTCGCTGGTGATCGGCGTTACCTATGGAGCGGTCTCCGGTTACTTCGGCGGCTGGATCGACAATGCAATGATGCGCGCCGTCGACATTGGCTATTCGATCCCATTTATCTTCGTTGTGATTTTTCTGATCACTATCCTGGGCCAGGAGGATGTCGCCCGGAAGCTAGGCCATTTGGGCATCAGCCGGATCACGATATTTTTCGTCGTGGTTGGGGCGATCTATTGGCTTACGATGGCGCGAGTCGTCCGTGGGCAAGTCATCTCGCTGAAAACCGAACCGTTTATCGAAGCGGCCCGATCGCTCGGTGCGGGGCAGTGGCGAATTATCTTTAGGCACCTGCTGCCGAATCTTTTTAGCGTGGTGATTGTTTATCTTTCGCTCACGGTTCCGCGTGTGATGCTGTTCGAGGCATTTTTATCGTTCCTCGGCCTGGGCGTCGAGCCGCCCGATGTTTCTTGGGGCCTGTTGGCGAACGAAGGGATCAAAGTTATCACGCCGGTGAAGATCTATTGGTGGCTCATTCTATTCCCCAGCCTTGCCCTGGGCGCAACGTTGCTCGCCCTCAACTTTCTCGGCGACGGCCTGCGCGATGCGCTCGACCCGCGATTGCGGGATGAATAGTTGAACGCCTATTTCTCCGGAATCTGTCTTCCATTTGGCTAAACTGTTGCGCCCGGGGGCTACCCAGATTTACGGCTTCGGATTATGCTTGGTTCCCCCACCTGGGCACCTTTCCACGGAAACAATGAGAGCACCATGGAAGAACTAATCATCAGCGTGTCGGGCTTGCGAGGCATCATCGGCTCGTCGCTTACGCCTGAGATTGCCACCCGCTATGTGGGGGCCTTTGCCACGACATTGCCGCCGGGAGCGGTGGTCGTCTCACGCGATGGCCGAGCGACCGGGCTGATGTTGGTCGATGCGATTCGCGCCAGCCTGGCGGCGGCGGGGAGGAAATGCCTCGACGCAGGCGTTGCGGCCACGCCCACCACCGGCGTGCTGGTGCGCGAGCGGAAGTGCGCGGGAGGCATCCAAATCTCCGCCAGTCACAATCCGGCCCAGTACAACGGGCTGAAGCTGTTCGACGCCACGGGCCGGGTGATTCCCGCGGATGCCGGCCAACAAGTGCTCGACCGTTATCACCACGGCCCCTTCGATTGGCAACCGCACGACCGGCTTGGACCGGCAGCGACCGTAGTAGCCGACAGCGTGAGTTCTCACTTGGCACGGGTGGAAAAAATCTGCAACGTCGAGCAGATTCGCAGCCGCAATTTTTGTGTGCTGCTCGATGCCAACCATGGCTCGGGCAGCGTGCTTGGCGTACCGCTGCTGGAGAAACTTGGTTGCGAAGTGACCGTGCTAGGCGGCACGCCCGATGGTCAGTTTGCCCACACGCCGGAGCCAACCGCCGAGAACCTGGCAACCGTGTTGGAACAAGTGGTCGCGTCGCGTGCCGATATTGGGTTTTGCCAAGACCCCGATGCCGATCGCTTGGCGATCATTGATGAACGAGGCCGATACATCGGCGAGGAATATACGCCGGCGTTGTGCGTCGATCATCTGCTCCGCCACACGCCTGGACCGGTGGTGACCAACTGCTCAACGAGCCGCATGACGCAAGATTTGGCCGAGCAATATGGCGTGCCGTTTTACCATTCGCGGGTTGGCGAGGCGAATGTTGTCGACGCGATGTTGGAGCATCGTGCCGTGTTGGGCGCCGAAGGCAACGGCGGCGTCATCGATCCACGCGTTGGGCTGGTCCGCGACAGCTTCGTCGGCATGGCCATGCTGCTCGATGCGATGGCCGCCCGACGGTTGCCCATCAGCGCGCTGGCCGATGAGCTACCCCGCTATGCGATTCACAAGACGAAAATCGAGTTGGCGCCCGAACAGGTACCCGCAGCGCTCGACGCCTTGGAAATACATTTCGCAGGTGCCACGGCCAACCGGCTCGACGGCCTGCGACTCGACTGGCCCGACCAATGGCTACTCGTGCGGGCGAGCAATACCGAACCAATCGTGCGGCTCGTGGCCGAGGCGTCGCAAGCCGATGAAGCGCAGCGATTGTGCGACGAAACGGTTGAAGTAATAGGAAGGGTGTAGGCTCGAGCCACGCTGCAATACGAAATCGGCCATCCATGGAGGATGGCTATTTTGGTGCCAATTCCAGAGCTACCGAGCAATCAAGAATCGCAAAGTCGGCAGTTTTCTTGATATGCATACCACCACCGACCATGTAATATCCCACCGCGCTGCGAGGTAGGCCCTTGTTTTTCCCCACCAATGAGCCCGTTTCGATTTTCTCTAGAAGCACGTTCTCGCGAGCAGGCGTTTTGCCTGCTCTTGGGGCTGGATCGTGCAGAATAAAGACGCCTGGGCTGTTACGATTCCTTTTGTTTTCGCGGTAACCAACCACCGTCAGCCAGTGGCCACCGATCCGTTCGTACTCACCCGGCTGCTTCCCCGCCTGATACCAGCCTACATTCCACCAGACTACCGCGCGATTATTAGCAAGGGCACTCTTGGTCCACTCAAGGTCAGGAACTTGTGTCTCAGGAGTGTATTGCTTTGGTACGTTTCGCCATCCTTGGCATCCAAGTGTCTTGCATGTGTAACCACAGCTCTCGACATATTTTCGAATTCCCCTCAGCAACCCGCCAACACTCGTTCCAGCCTTGGGTCCGGTATTGGGTCTAGTATTCATCATCTCGGGCGATGCAAGGTTATGAACCATTTCAATCTGGTTATCCTTCGCATTCCTTTGCGATTGGGAAAGAAGTTTAGGGTAACCACGGTTCCCAAGCCACATCAGTGAATTGGAAACAGCCACCGGAGCACAATACTTTTTCCCATGGCCAGGAAATTTTGCGGCTTCAAGAGTTTGGACAAGATCCGGTGTGCCCCGCATTTTGGCCAAATATCTATCTTTGTCCGGTGGTTTAGCTAATGCAGCATTGCTAAAGATCGATACAACGATCAACACGGTTAGCGATAGATTGTTCATACATGTCCCATTCAACAGAGCATTAGCGGCGACTGGTTGCATCGCGTGCCACATCATCTTGTTGAACAACCTTCATTTGCAAGCGTTGCAACAGCGGATCCTCGAATTCTTGCGATGCCAACCACCGACGCTCTTCTTCCAACGTCATCCCTTCGATCTCGGAAGATAATGAATCGCGAATCGTTCGCATCATTTGCACCGTATCAAATATCTTTGACATTACTCATTTATCCTTTGCTGCAGCGCTAAGTTACCTGAAGGAATAGAACCACGAAATACGCGAAATACACGAAAATTGCAGACACAGATATACTCGGCAGTCGAGCAAACATATCTCCAACAGCAAACTCTTTGAGGATGGCACATTGAAAATGCTGCTTATTTTAAATTTTTTCGTGTGTTTCGTGCTTCCTCTTTTTCCCAACAGGAAAGTCAACCTAACGCTGTAGTACTATGTGCTAGCCAAAATGTGCCCATCTTTCACTTCGCCTGCGATCACTTCGACAAACTCTCCGCAATCGGCCGCGGCCGCCTGCAATTCTACCGGAGCGTAGCGACACGACGTGCCGATCGCATAGCCGGGGCGATCGTCGAGTGGCGATTCGACCAGCACACGCAGCCGGCTGCCACGCAGACTGGTGAAATACGCCTCGCGCAGGCTTGCCTCCAATGCCCGCAGTTCTTCGCCGCGTTCTTGTTTGATCTTCTTGGGAATCTGTTCCGGCATGTCGGCGGCAGGCGTGCCGCGACGGGGGCTGAATGGGAAGATGTGGATTTTTGAGAAACCAATCTGTCGCGCCACATCGCATGTTTCGGCGAAGTCTTGATCGGTTTCACCGGGGAAGCCGACCTGGATGTCCGTGGTAATTGCCGGTCGGTCGAGCCGTTCCTGGACCAATCGACAGCGATCGACAAATCGCTGACTACCCCAGCGACGTCGCATCCGGCGGAGCACGCGGTCGCTGCCGCTTTGCATTGAGATGTGCAAATGTGGGCAGACTTTTTCACCCCATTCCGACAGCTCGTCGGCCATCACGTCAAGAAGCTCGCTTGTGACCTCGGTCGCCTCAATGCTAGAAAGCCGCACGCGAAAATCGCCCGGCAATTGCACAATGGCCCGAACCAAATGCGAGAGCCGCGTCCACGCTTGCTTCGGTCGATGACGGTTCCACTCGACGCCATAGTGGCCCAGGTGAATGCCGGTGAGCACCACTTCGCGGTAACCGCGATCAACGAGCCGACGCACTTCGTCCAAAATGTGCTGCATCGGTCGGCTGATTAGCTGAGGCCTTACGTGCGGGATAATGCAAAAGCTGCAACGCAACATGCAGCCATCCTGCACTTTGACATAGGCTCGATGTCGCCGTCCGAAGCCGGAGATACCGGTTGGCACATCGATCACGCCAAACCGGCCGAGCAAATCGGGCAATTCGCGTTTGTCCGTTACCACCTCGATCACATTGGGCAGCGTGGCCACTTCGTCCGGCGCGCGAGTGGCATAGCAGCCCATCACGACAATCCTGCTTGCCGGGTTGTCGCGTGCCAGCCGACGAATCACCTGACGGCTTTTGGAGTCGCCCTCGGCGGTAACCGTGCAGGTGTTCACAATACAGAGATCGGCCTCCTGCTGCTGCTCGGCATCTTGGTAACCTATCCCCAGCAGCCCTTCGCGGACGAACTCGGTTTCGTATTGGTTGACTTTGCAACCAAGGGTGACGGTTTTAAGTTTCATGAGTTGCAATTTCAGCCCCCGGCTTTGCCGGGGGGTCGCGTAAGGCGAGCGGCAGAATAAAAATTACCAGCACGCAGCGCAAGCAAGTGGGTCTAGCACACACTCGCTTGCGCGTCGTGCTAGTATTCTGGTGAATTTTCAATTGCCGCTCGCGTAACAGTCCACATCTCTACCAAGCAGAGCATTTCCACGAAGGACATTCTCCCCAAAGGCAACCCCCCGGCTTTGCCGGGGGCTGAAATGAAGAATTCCTTGTCGTTTGAGTCAATCGATTCCGGTAATTTACTGCCTCGCAATCTCTGTTACTACTGCGCTAGGTTGAACCACGACGGCACAACGGGCACAACGAAACGGAACTAGGAATACAGGGCATTCAAGGATTCTACCTCAATCAACAGGCCTGCATGTTGTATCCTATAAAATACATTCTTAACTCCGGGTAAAAGCTGTCGGCTGTCAGCGATCGGCTATCAGCCAGAAAATGCACCTCGTCCAGCGGTTTTCTTGCCGAAAGCCGACGGCCCATCCGGTGGAAATAGTGTTTTGTACCGTTCTAGGTCAGCAGTAGTTTTCACTCTGAGTTCTTAACAAAATATCCATTTCACATCGTTCGTCCTGCTTTTGTAGTAGGACGTGATGTTCGTTGTGTCGTCGTGGTTCCAATGACTTATCGCTGTAGTATTAGCCTGCCAACTGCTCCCAGATTTTGCGATTCTCGTGCATCGCAGCCAAAATATCTTTCGGCATCTTGCCCTCTTCCAGAAGCGTCCATCCCGAGAAGTTTTGGCCCTTGAGCAGCCCGAATAGTTGCTCCCACGGATATTGGTCCCCGCGCAAATCGTGGATGTGAACCGTATTGATTTTATCGGCAACGAGCTTGAAGTTGCGCTCCAACCCGTTGCCTTTCAAGTCGAGCGGATTGCAATTCCAACAGACATAGACGTTCTGGTGATCGGCCAGGTCCATCATTGTTTTAATGTGTGGCAATTCGCTGGTTCCATTGCCATGCACTTCGACACGAATTGCGACGCCATAGTCGGCAGCAAACTTTGCCACTTCGCGCAAGGATCGCCCAATCTGCTCCAGAGTTTTCACGACCGGCACCCCTTTCGGCAGGCCGTTTGGGCGCACCTTGACGCCGCCGCCATTCAAGTCGTGGCATAGCCGCACAAACTGCTTGGTCTCCTCGATGTTCCTCTTTACTTCGGCAGGGTTGGGAGAATGGTATTCGCAGGCAGAACCCAACCCGGTAAGCTCGACGTTCGAGTCAGCAAAACGCTTTGCTACATCCTTTCTTTCCGAAGAGCTGAGTCTGATTTCCACTCCATGCTTATGCGACGAGCGCAATTCCACGCCCTCAAAGCGGGTTGCTTCACTGTTGGCGATCACCGTGGGCAGGTCCCATGCCTTGCCCCAGTTGTAGGTAGTTCCTGTTTCCCAAATCAGAATATTGTGAAATTCGTCTGGCGGGCCGGTTTTGGTGTAGCAAGAAAAAGACGCATCGTTATCCTATTGAAAACAGAACGAATCAAAGAGCCATTTTACCCAAGGAGAAGCGGGCGATGCGTTTGAAAGCTGAAGCGATTCTCGATTTTGGATGGGCCAACGAGAAGGCCGACAACCAAACGGTACGGGATTATCGTGACGAGTACAAAACGCTCGGCCAGTTGCTGGACAGCCGGCCCGCGATTCTCGATGTGGTCCATCGCGACCTCGAACAGCTCAGCCAGACGACGTCGGCACGCGGCCGAAAGCCGATCTTCACCAGCGAAAACCTGTTTCGCGCGATCCTCGTCTTGCAACGGGAAGGACTCGACTATCGGGAAGCGTCGATCCGGATTGCCGAAAGCGAAACCTTGCAGCGGTTTTGCCGCCTGCTGAAAAAGCCGACCATCGACTTCACGCTGCTGAACAAGGCATTTCGCGCGATTCAGCCCGAGACTTGGGAACGGATCAATCACCTATTGGCCCTCGGCGTCGTCGCCGAAGAAACGGTCTCCCTGGAACATGTGCGAACCGACACGACCGTCACCGAATGCAATATTCACTGGCCGACCGACTCCAGCCTGCTGTGGGACGTCTATCGCGTGGCTGCCCGAGAAATGTCGACTGGTCGAGAACTCGACCCACTCCGTTGTCCTTGGCGATTTCACGCGAAGAAGATCAAAAATCTGCATCTTTTCGTCACGCGTTACTCGAATAGCACGAACAAAAAGCGTCTCCGCCAGGTCCGCCAGAATATGAAGACGCTGATCGTCCGGGTCGAGGAAGCTCTGGAAAAAGCGGAACAATTCGTCGCTTGGGCCGAACGTTCGACGTGTGTCGAGTTGGCGACGATTGCCCAGTCGCTGGCGAACCGTTTGCCGGTGATGCGGCAGGTCGCCGAAGTGGCTCGGCGCCGCGCGTTCGATCGAGAGCAGGTTCCAAATGCCGACAAAGTGTTCAGCATTTTTGAATCTCATGCGGAGTTGATCATGCGTGGACGGCGTGGCAAGCCAGTCGAATTCGGTCACAAGGTGCTGCTCACACAGTCAAAGGAGAAGTTCATTACCGATTACGTTGTGTTGGAGAAGAATGTAAGCGACAGCGAACTCCTGGAGACGGTACTCGAACGACACGAAGAGAAGTACGGTAGCCGGCCCAAAACGGTCGCCGCGGACATGGGCTTCTGTCCGGACGAGGACACCTACGAGGAATTGGAAGAACAGGTCGACTACCTGGGCGTGCCTCGGCGGACGCGAGATTTCGGCGACACGATGATGGGCATTTGGCAGCAGTGGCGCGCCGGAATCGAAGGCACGATCTCGTGCTTAAAGCGAGCATTTCGCCTGGCTCGCTGTTGTTTTCGCGGCTTTAAGAATTTCACGTCCGCCGTTGGCAGCGCCGTGTTCTGTCACAACTTAACGATCCTGGCAAAAACCTCAGGAGGCTGACGCGGAACGGACGCAAAAACCGAAAACAACTCGTAAACGTAAGGCGATGTACGCGCGCTGCGGCGCAACAACGCCGACCCACCACAGAAAACCGAACAAGCCAACTCCCTCGCCCGCTCGTCGCCCCGCGCCGTTCCCAAAGTCGGTCGGAAAGGGAGTATTATCAACGGGAACTAGGTAACCAATCCGAGTCGCATTTTCGATTTTGGGTTGTTCTCCGCCGCCATGCAGAAAGGGTTACCGCCCATCGCCGCAGCCAATCCGCTTCCGAGTATTACACCACCGGTAGATCTGAGGAAATCGCGTCGAGAAGCACGAGTAGCAATCGTCATTTTGGTATCCCCTTGTATTGGGAGGTTCAAAAAGCTGTGTCATCGATTATGGGCGACAGAAGAAGGGGAACGCAAGTCACGGAGGGAGTCGTTCCGTTGAACAGCCACTTCGAAGGTTTTGCTGTAGCCGCGGGCGGAAGCCGCAGTTAGGACGGAAATCAACCACGGCTTCCGCCTGCGGCTACAATCCTTCAATACAAAGCTGACAAGGCACTAGGCTTTGTCAGAAAACCTCAATGATGCCGTAATGTGAGCCGTAGGCACTAGCCTGGGACGTTTAGGTTCGATGTTTTTCGCAGGTTCGCCCGACGCTAGCGCGTTCGGCTCACTGTTTTCTGACAAGGCTAGCATGGGAGAAAAATCCCGTCGCATTAGACACGAGGGGGGCACCCTGTTACGATGGCGGCACTCCGAAACCTGGGACAGTTTCAGGTACATTTCAATGGGAAATCCCGATCGACCATAATCGATGCGAGCCGATCCACAGACAAAGGGGAGCAACAGCAATGATGGAATTCAATCTCACGCGACGCGCGGTCCTCAAAAGTGCCGCTTCTGCGTTAGCGCTCTGTGAACTCCGTCATGCCAGGAGCGTAATTCAGATCTTGACAAGCCGACGTCGTGAAGCACGCCTCTGGCGGCGGCGCTGGTTGGCCTGATCAAGTTCGCGCTGGCGATCTTCGCTGCGATGCTCAGGGTGTGCCTTGAGCCATCGGTCAGGTAGCAGCTCGGAGAGCTGTTCACGCTGGTCCCTTGAAAGCGATTCGAACGGGGTTTGGGCGTCGCCCACCCGCAAGTACTCGGGAACGATCTGAGGAAGCCGGACGAGAACATCGTTGAGATACGGGGTGACGTGGACATGATTAGAACGAGCACTCTGGATAAGCGTGTACCAGACGCATGCCGCGCGACCACCCGCATCGCTCCCAAAAAATTGGTAATTTTTTCTTCCAATAACCGAGGGGCGAATGACTCTTTCTGCCATGTTGTTATCGATCGCATAGCGCCCGTCGGTTGCAAATCGCGTCATCGCGTTCCAACGATTGAGCAGGTAGCCGATCGCTTCGGCCAACTTGGTCGAAGGCCGTACCGTCGGCTGCACTTCGGTGAGACGATCGTGCAGAAGGGCAAGAATGGGAACCGACTCGCGCATGCGCACTTGTCGTCGCGTTTCCACATCGGCATCGGCCAGGCGATCCTCGATGTCGTACAGTTGCCAGATCCAAGCGAGCGCCTCGTGCGCAAGTGGCTGCGTTGAGACGGCGCACGCTTCGTCGAACTTCCGCCGCGCATGGGCCCAACAACCCAGATCCAGAAGTCGGCCATCCGATTCCTTGACTAGGGACGTGTAGACACTGTAACCGTCGGTTAATAATCCGCCTTGAAAATCATCAAGTATTTCCCGCGGACCTGCGCGGGATCGATCAAGTCGATAGTCAAATAGTTGGTACGGATGCTGGTCATCGCCAACGTAGACCCAGAGATAAACCAGCTTGGTCGCCCCAGCCCCGGGACGCAGGACACGGGCCGTGGTCTCGTCGGCCCGTACATAAAAACTATCCAGTACTTGGGTGCGAATCAGATCCCACACCGGCAGCAGACGCTCGCCCGTTCGCACCACGGCGTTGCTCAACACGCTGCGGTTGAACCACATCGTGGTGGTGGAACGAAGCTCTTCCTGGAGACGATACAGGGGCAGGTGACGCTCGAACTTGGCGTGTGCCAGCCAGGCTAACGTGCTGGCCCCAAATATCCCTTTTTCGTTGATATTGGGTGGCTTTTCGCTGGTGACGATCTGCTGGCCATCCCGGCTAACAGGGCAACCGTAGGTAAACCGAACGTGCTCGGCGATGTAGGCGCTAGACTCAACATATTCTAGTTGCCGTGAGATCTGCTCGGAGATCACCGTCCGCTTGCCGCCACATCCACAAGGACAATCGAGTTCTTCCGGCGGCAGTGGGTGTTCAAAACGCTGGACCGGCAAGCACTCGGGGAATTCAAAACGTTTGCGCTTCTTACGGCGTTTCTTGCGTTTCGAAGACGATTCATCGTCTGGCTCTTCTTCGTCGGTCGCCTCGTCATCCTCGCTAATCTCGTTGCCCTCGATCGACTCGGGATCAAAAAGAAGCTTTTGATCGGGAGAAGGGATAAACCGTTCACGCCGTGGAGAAAAGAGTGCCTTACGGAGTAAGGTGATTTGCTCTTGCATCACCTCGATGTGATTCTGCAACGATTCAAGAGTTGCCTGTTGCTCGCTATTAACCCTTTTGAGATGTGCGATCTCGGCGCGCTGCACTTCGATCTCTTTTCGGAGTTTGTCGGATTCCATCGACAACGTTTCGGTCCTTGAAGGTGCGTCACGAAATGGCAAATGATCACACACCGTTGGTGTAGAACACACATGTTTATTTATCGACAATTCACGTTGCGCGTCAAGGTGGTTTCCAAGGCGATTGAGTAATTTGTTTTGCCTGCTCACGACGCCACCACTTGCGACGTTTGACACTCGATAGCTCGATGCCTTCCAGCAACAATCGCAGGTCGTCCACATGCAGTGTCAAGTAATCACCGGGGGATGCAATCGCCCCTCCATGGTCGGCGCCACGTAGTGTCTCGGACGTTCCTCGTTCAAGATGCTTGTAGAGGATGATCGTGCCGTCACCCGTGAAATAGAGTACCTTCAACCGGTTGCGGCGTCGGTTGAAAAACAAGAAAAGATCTCCGTCTTCAATCTGTTTGCCAAGCTCCTTTTCGACGATACCGATTAATCCACAAAAACTTTTACGCATGTCCGTGGGAGCCAACGCGGCGAAGACTTTTATTTGGGATGGCACAATCAACATGACGCCACCTCACGCAACGCCTGCAATACGTCCTTCACTGTCTCACAATCGGTGCCGTGAGGCACATCCACAAAGACTCCCTGCTGCGGCAAGTGAATACGCAGCGTGGACGCAGGTGTCGTCCCCTCGATCCGCACAGGCACCAGTTGGGTACCCTGGACGGCGTTACGACTGGTTTTAAGAGACTTGGTCGAACGGCTCCCCTGCTCTGGGGAGGCTTGCTGCTCACGGAACTTACGCTGCCAGGCATAATAGCTGGTTTGTGTAATCGAGTTCTGGTGGCAAAACGCCGCGATGCTCAAGCCGCTTGAGGACTGCTGTTTCAGTAGGCCACGCCAGTGGGACTCTTGGGATTTGTTTCGATTGGTCATTGTGCTCGTTCCTGGAATAAAGGGAATGGTTCACCTCTATTAGGATAGCGCGCAATTTTGGGACGCTGTTCACAGGACGCTTACGCTTCTGCTGCAATAGGTCTGACGGGAGCGGGAAGTTTACGTTCCCTCGCGGCAGCACCAACGAAGAGTTTTCCACCAGTGCGCCGCATTACCAAAGGTCCGCGACATCATTGGTTTGGCTATTACGACAAACTTCAGTTTGATCCCACGGGCCGTTTTGTGCTGGGGATGGAAGTCGATTTCGAACATCGGTCGCCGACAGCCAACGACGTGATCAAGATCGGCATGGTCGATCTCGAGGACAACGACCGCTGGATCGAACTCGGCGAGAGTAGCGCCTGGGGTTGGCAGCAGGGGTGTATGCTGCAATGGCTGCCTGGGTCGAAAACCAAAGTGCTGTGGAACGATCGGTCGCATGACCGATACATATGTCGCATCCTTGATGTCGAGACAAGAGAACAGCGGGAGATTCCCCATCCGATCTACTCCGTCAGCCCCGACGGCAAGTCCGCGGTGACGCCAGACTTTCGTCGCATTCAAAACGTACGGCCCGGCTATGGCTATCCCGGCCTCGAGGATCCGGACTTCGACGATTTAGCTCCGAGAAACTCAGGGGTATTTCATATTGATCTGGAATCGGGCGAGTCGAAGCTCATTATCCCGCTAGCAAAAATTGCCCAACTCGGTTTGATACCCGAGTCGAAACTGGGCATCAAACACTACTTCAATCACTTGCTATTCAATCCCGATGGTTCGCGTTTTATCGCCTTGCATCGCTGGCGATATCCCGACGGCAGTCGCCTGACGCGCATGATTACCGCCAAGCCCGATGGCAGCGACATTCGCATCGTGATTGGCAACGGCTACGCATCCCACTTCATCTGGCGCGATCCGGAGCATATCTTCTCGCAATCGAAACACTATTTAGGCAACGATGAGTGGGGCGACTTTTTGTTCGTAGATAAAAACGGTGGCGGCGACGTTAAGGAAATCGGCCATGGGGTGCTCGATCCTATGGGGCATCTGTCGTATCTTCCCGGCAACGAATGGATACTGAACGACACCTATCCAATAGGTGAAGCGAGGATGCAGACCCCGCACCTCTATCACGTCAAGACGGGATGCCGGATCGATCTGGGGGACTTTCATCTGCCTAAGCAATATGACGGCGAATGGCGAGTTGATACCCATCCGCGCTACAGTCCCGATGGCCAAACCGTTTGTATCGATGCCCCTCACGAGAACGAAGGCAGGCAGCTTCATCTGATTGATATTAGCGAAATTGTCTCCTAGTGCTTTGTCACAGCTTAATTTTAGGGTTAGCCGTTAGGGCGCTAGCCCCGGTTCATGCAGTAATAACCGTGGCTAGCGCCAAAACGGCTAATCTGCTCAATCCTAATTCTTGGCTGTGACAAAGCACTAGTGCATTTCAGGTGAAGAGAAATCACTAGTTCAAGATGGCGTCGCTGTCGAACGGCAGCTCGGAGTGGTAAACGAGTCCCCAATCATGGCGACGCTCGTAACTGCGGAGCGCGTCGAGTAACGATCGCTTGAGCGTATGCTGGCTTTCGTACCCATTGATCGTCACCCTGAGCGGTTTCGTGAAGTCGACCATTTGCGGATGCAGCCAAATTGAAAACCGTTTGACGTTCTGTGTCGAGATGCTCATTCGATTGTCGCCGTGATTGGTCGCATCCACGAGCCCTGCTGGCATGTCTCGCTTGGTCAATTCGAAGCCCTGCCGGTCGAATGCCTCACGAGATTCCTTCCATTCGGGGCTAGGTCCTGTGCGTTTGATTTCATCGAACGGAATCGATCCATCCCCGATTTCATGGATGGTGATCCAACGGTGATGTGGCGTTGGAGTATCTTCTCGTGCGTCCCAGCCTCGCGGGGTGACGGCGACGACGCGTGCCGCGAAGGGGTCGCGTCGTTGCTCCTTCATCCACGGAACAAGTTTCTTCAACGATTCGCCCGCTTCGGAAATTGGATGTCCTCCGGAATCCTCGGCGTAAACGTGCTCCGCGCCGGCAGCTTTTAGAAATTGATGCGCGGATCGAGCATAAAACAGATCGGTAAAACGTGGCCGCGCACGTTGGTGGGGCGTTCCCGGCGCGATGGCATCGTTGGCGCCATGCCGGATGAACAACGGTGTGCCAATCACATTTTTCCAATGACAAACGTTCCACGCCCCCGAAAACAGCACGCCTCCGGCAATGCGGTCGGCGAGTCGCTGGCATAGATGATACGCGCCGAAGCCACCCATCGACTGACCTCCGAGAAAGACGCGATCACGGTCGATATGAAACCGGTAATGACATTCCCGAATCACCGCTCCGATGTACTCATCTGCTTCCCACAGGTTCCAGCGGAAGGCACTCGTTTTGTTCAATGGCGCCGATGGAGCCACCGTAATGAACGGGGCATGTTCGATGGTTGACCGCAAGCTATAACTGTATTTGTCTTCCTCCGGTTTGGAGACGACATGTCGCGCGTACTCGCGAGTCGTACCAGGCCCACCCCCGTGCATAAAAATTAGCAGGCCGAACGGTTTCTTCGGATCGTATTCTTCCGGCACGAAAAAGTAGAGAAGGTCGTCTTGGTACTTTTCTCGTAGCCCTGGTGCTGTGAAGTGCTCTGCAATCAGTGTTCCTGCTTTGCTGGTCCATTGTTTTTCTTCTGAATCAATCAGTTTCGCGATGACCGTCTCAATCGGTCCGTGGTAGTCTCGCAAGGCTTTCTCCGAGTCTGCCCGCTTGTCGCTCGTGGAAGTGAGATATTGCTTTGCCATTTGGACGACGTCCGCTTTATCCGCCGGTAACCGCACCCCAACCCGCACGTGCAGGTGGCCGATAGTTCCGACGCCGTCGTCGTTGGTCCGCTCAACACGCACAACATAGTGCCCCGGCTTCTCAAAGCGATGCGTGGTCACCGCGTAGCCGCCTTCGGCAAGTGAATCGACGTTTCCATCGGATTGAACCTTGACCGGTGGGCTGCCGTCACCGAAGTCCCATGTTTCCTTACCGTCGGTTGTCCCGAACGTACGGACTTTGAACGTCACCGGGTCGCCCACGCGAATGCCCTGCGTGGGAGCGTAGGTCGGATGAATCATCGGTGGTAGACGGTCGAGATGGTCGCCGTCAAGCACTTGCACGATGCCGAAGTCGTAATCGATATTTCCCTCGGCGTCGGTTACCTTCAGCACTTCGCTGTAACAGCCCGGTTTCGGATAGGCATGGGTGATCCGAGCGCCAGTTGCGGCAGTGGCGTCGCTCAGTTGCCACTCGAACTTATCGATCTTTCCGGTTGCGCTCCATGACTTTGAGCCGTCGAGCGTCGCCTGCTCGCCAGCCAAGATCAGCCGATGAGGCCGGGCGACGGCGATCACTTTTGGTTTGTATTGTTGCCGATACGCTTCCCAAAGAAACGCATAGCCTTCCTGTTCTCCCCAACGGCCGGACGGTTGGCGAGCCTTGATCCCGAAATGCAGATGCGACCAGCCACCCGAGCCGCCTTCCTTGCCCACCGTACCGATGCGGTCACCCATGTTGACGATGCGGCCAGGCTTGATCGCTTCGTCGATCTCCTTCAAGTGAGAATAGACGATGCACCAGCCACGGGCGTCCAGCAGATATACATTATCGTACCTCGGTCGCAAAGGTACGCTCTGTTCAGAACGTAGGACGTTGATATCCGTCGTAGAATGAGGATTGTAAATCCGCTCTACAAACCTATCCAGCACATTCAATCCAGACGCTATTACTAGCCCGTCCGTTGCGGAGACCACTTCGATCAGACTTTCACACCCGCCGATGTCGAGTCCGTTGTGATAGTAGATTGGCTTTTTCAACGGCTGTTCACACCCATTAACGTACGTTGGCACGTTGCACATCTGTGTCATGCTGGCGAACCAACGCTGCTTGACCGGATACACAAACGTCCCTGGTCGCAACAGGGGCGAGCCGGCCGGCCACAAGCGAAGGCGCGCGTCTTTGTCCAAGGCCCACGCTTTAGGCGAACCATTGCTGTTGTAGCCTTTCGTAATCGAGCAATCGATCCGCACGCCGGCGATCGTTACCGGAAGGTGGTAGGTCGCCGAGTTCAGCGTGATCGGCTTGCCATTGACCTCGACTTTGACCTGTGCAACGCGCACCGCACCGCGGATGTTGTCTCGCTTCTCTTTTAAGTCGAGCAGTTTCACCGTCGCCTTGCTCCCATCGCACAGCTCGACCAGTTGTGACTCCCCAACTTTCAGGTCAACCACGCGAACCAGCGGCTCGATCTGAGGCTTGGCCTCGGCACTTTCGGCCAGAAGAAGCGACATGCACGCGACAAGAACGATATAGGGGTTACGCTTTTTCATGGGCTAGATGCTCCTGAGTATTTCTCACTGCTTTGACATTGTGTGAACGAAGTACAGCACCGCATCGCCACCGAACGGAGCGGTGAAATCTCGACGACCGCCACCGCGCACCGCTTTGACTTTCTTGACCTCGCCCGAACTGGGATCGAACCATTCGACCGACAGAGCCTCTTTCGAAGCCGACAGATCGACGGTCACCTTTCCGCCATCGGGAAGGTAGACCAGATATTCCTTTCCAGGACTGGCCAGACAATACTTCGTCGAAGCCAGATCGTTGTGCGGGGTCATCTCCACCAGATTCATCTTGTTGGCGAAGGTTCGCGTACACCCCATCGCTTTGCGGCCGGCCACGTGCTGGGAGGACAAATCGTTCATCGGATTGTTCTGGTGCATTTCCATATAAATGGGATTGTGTTCCCGCAGAAAGCTCTTCCAGACCCAGGCTCGAGTGAAAGTAGGCTCCTCCACGTTCTGGACGCCGATGTGATCCGTATCCAGGATGCTGACTTTCCTGCCATCGGCAATGGGTGGGTCGCACGCCAATTCGAGCCGTTTATCCCCATACGGAAACTTGCGCGTTTTGCGAAGTGAAACCCAATCGGAGGGACTGCTGTCGAGCACATCCGTATCTATCACTGCATTAGCAGTCACGCCGACCGGATGCTGCTTCGGCTTGCCTGCCTCGTACTGTTTGACATATCGAACCATCGCGTATTCCCAAGCCTTGGTATCGACCTTTACCAACTTATTGGGCTTGGTTTCGTTGGAGATCTCGAAGAGCACGTTATCCAGGTCGTTTACTGTGTCGATGACCTTTCGGATGTACGCCTGTTGCAATCGCGTAATCTCAGGAATTTGCAGACTGTGGACCTCTTCGCCCTCACCGTTGCCATTGGGATCGCCATCGATTCCGCTGGTGTTGTTGTTCTTGTTGAATGGGTGATACGACCAAGTGTCCCGATTGCGCTTTGCGCCGCTAAAATTCCATACGCTCCATCCCTGGAAAAGCATGACGTTGACGTAAATTCCTCGCTTTCCCGCCTCGATGACACGAGACCGCAGCCGGTCGAAATAGGCCGGATTGAACTTCGTCACATCGAATTTAAGGCCTCCGTCGGCGGCGTTGCCTGGTCCGGTCCGTTGGTAGGACATCGGGACGGAGCGAGAGTTAAGGAGGTCTAACTGTTTGCAATCCGAACGCGGGCTTTCCCAAGTCCACAGCCGGATGAAGTTGTGGTTGTGCTTCTCCAGGAAATCAAGGTAGCCGGTGTAATCAAACGGTTTCTTGTCGCCCGGCTGGCGATACTCTTGCAAATTCCCCCAGGTGTGCGAACCGGTGAGATAGATCGCCTTGCCGCTGCCATCGGTGAAGTACCGCGGGTTGTCGGGATGAATCCGTAGCGGGCCTGCAGCAGATTCCCCAGCCAACGCAAGGCCCGAAAGACAACCCAACACAAATCCAATTGCAGTTGTCACCATGCCTGGAAAAAAGTTGTGCTGCTTTGTTCGAGTGATTTTCATAAAGCGACTCTTTTGTTTCATCGTTGTTCTCGACCTCCATCCTCAGATTTGTTATCGCTTGGGATAATGTTGCTGCGGTATGTTGCTGCGGTATGTTGCAGCAGTATGTTGCTGTACTCGTCTTCACTCCAATTTCGAACTCAACGCCAAACGTCACGGCGACAATTCGTCAATGCCAACCCGCACATGTAGATGGCCGATTGCCCGGACGCCATCGTCATTGGTCCGCTCGACACGCACGACATAGTGCCCCGGCTTCTCGAAGCGATGCGTGGTCACCGCGTAGCCGTCTTCGTCGTGCTGATCGGCGTTGCCATCAGACTGAACCTTGACCGGTGGGCTGCCGTCGCCGAAGTCCCACGTCTCGTGTTGGTTATCTTTTGCTGTGAACGTGCGGACTTTGAACGTCACCGGATCGCCAGCCCGAATGCCAAACGTAGGAGAATAGACCGGGTGAATCGACAGCCGAAGCTGATCCGATTGCTGGCGAGCGACCACATTCACAACGGCAAAGTCGTAATCGACATGCCCCTCCGAATCGGTGATCTTCAGCACCTCGCTGTATTGGCCCGACTTGTCGTAGGTTCGTGTGACCTTTGGTCCGGTCGCCTTGGTTCCGTCATGAAACTGCCACTGGTACTGGGCAATCTTGCCTGCGGTGCTCCATGACTTGGTCGCGTCTAGAACGGCTTTTTCACCGACCCAGACCAGACGATGCGGGCGGGCGATGGCGATCAGTTTCGGCTTGTATTGCCGCAGATAGGCTTCCCAGATCAAGGCGTAGCCAGCCTGCGTTCCCCACTTGTCCGAAGGTTGACGACTCTTGATTTCAAAGTGCAGGTGCGACCATCCGCCGCTACCGCCCTCCTTGCCGAGCACGCCGATTCGGTCACCCATCTTGATGACTCGTCCAGGCTTGATCGCTTCGTCGATCTCCTTGAGATGACTATACCGATAGTACCATCCACGAGCGTCCAATACATAGACGACGTCATAGCGGGGTCGGACCGGCGTGTCTTGCTTGACCGAATCGAGTACATTCAATCCAGAGGAGACCACCAGCCCATCGGTGGCGGCGAGCACCTCGACCATCCCCTCGGCTCCGCCAATGTCAAGCCCGCAGTGATAGTAAATCTGCGTCTTGCGCGACGGTCGCTCGCCTCCGTCGACGAACGTCGGCACGTTTGCCATTTGCGTATGCGTTGCAAACCATCGTTGTTTCACCGGATACATGAACGTGTCCGGCTGAACTAACGGCGAGCCGGCCGGCCAGAGCCGAAGCCGTGCGTCTTTCTCCAGGTTCCAGGAACCTGGCTTCCCGTTGCTATTGTATCCCTTGGTGATCGAGCAATCGATCTGGACGTTACCCACGGTCGTCGGAAGATGGTACGTCGCCGAGACGATTTTCACTTGCTTGCCATTGACCTCAACGGTCACCTCAGCCCGACGCACGGCCCCGCGCACCGAATCGTGCGTCTCTTGCAAATCGAGGAGTTTTACCGTCGCACGACTACCGTCGCATAGCTCGACTTCCCGCAAGTCGCCCACATTCAAATCGACCACGCGAACTAACGGTGTGATCTCCGTAGTGAGAGGCTTCGCCGTGATTGCGGAAGATATCATCGTCAACAGAGTAAATGCCAACGACAGAGTAATTATTGTTCGCATCATTTGCCTATGCATGATTGGGGAATGATATTAGTGCTGGTCAAAGAACGAGAAAAAGCCCGATGCTATAGTTCTTCAGGGAATTTAGTGGCTACCGTTCGAGGAAAGCATTTAAGCCCTCGGCTTTGCCGGGGGGTTGCCTTCGAGGAAATGTTGCTTTCGAGGAAAATGTCCTTCGTGAAATTGCTCTGCTTGTTGGAAAGGAGGACTGTTACGCAACCCCCCGGCAAAGCCGGGGGCTGAAATTGTGACTTGGGTATTCTCCTTTCCACTGCAAAATCTAGCCATTAAAATTCCTGAAGAACCGATGTTATAGACATAGTGGGAAGCGTTGCTGTACGATGATATCAAGATTCCCATCCGTCAGTCAAATCCCCATCGGATCAATCGATGAAAGCGACGATCGTTGCGGGTTCGTTGGTTCTGCTGCTAAGTATGTCCTGTTGGCTCTGCACCAGCCGTGCGGCCGAGAGCTGGGACGCCGTCGAACAAACCGAACTGAGACAGTCGCTCGAACAAGCGCCCACTCTGCAAACGGAGTCGCTGGGCGAACCGGCGCGCGGGCTGAACGTCTGGGAGCACTGGCTGGTGCCCAACCCCGACGGCAAAACCTGGGATGTGCTCCAGGCATACTTCAAGGAGTATGGTGGGCCGACGTGGCTCTATGTCGTCGATCTAGGCACGGGGCAGGTGAAGAAGCAGCGTTTGGCGGACAATCATCAGTTCTATCTGTCTGGCAGGGCGCTCGGTTCCGATGGCAAGTACTACATCGCTACCCCCTCGGCATACAAGTCCCCGAAAAGAGGCATGGACCTGTTTGTGTACGACCCGGCCACCAACACGCTGGAAGAGCGGGGCGAGATCGTTTCCAAACCGCGCGGCGAAGTCCGCCCCCTCGCTCTCGGTCCCGACGGGCGTATCTACGGCACAGGTTCCTACATGGACGGCAGGGTGGGCCTCTACATCTACGATCCGAAGCTGCGGAAGGTAGTGAAGAACTTCGGCGGTGTCGGCCCCAGCCACCCCAACGGAGCCTGGAGCGGCTATACCATGGGCGTGGACGACACGCACGCGTACATCGCCAGCGGGAGGATCCCCGTCTGGTATCTCGTGGCAGTAAACCTTCAGAGTGGCGAAGAGAAGGTGCTGCTAGAGTCGCCCACAAAACGTGTGATGAGAATTGTCGAGAGCTTCCCAGGTGCGCGGGTGATCGTGCCTCAGGGAGGCAACGCTCCGAATAAGGAGTATTGGCTCTATCACGGCAAGGCAATCCCGAAGATAAACGACACGCCACCCTGGCCGAAGCAGACTTCGCCATGGGACAAAGCGGGGCCGAAACCGGAAACCTATTTCGATCAAATCGAACCGGACGCCGATGGCAATGCAACGCTGTGGTACCGGTCGTCGGAGGATGCCCGAGCGGAGAGGAAGGCGGCTCGCGGCACCGCCAAAAAAACCTCCACCAAACCGGAGGACCTGGGCTGGAAATCGGTCCGCCTGGAGAGTGTCGAAACCTATCCTTACCGGATCAGTCACCTGACGACGCTGCCTGATGGTCGGCTACACGGCACGGGCTCCGCTTACGTCGGCTCGTTTATTTTCGATCCCAAGAGTGAACAGACCACGTATCTCGGTCCGCGTCTAGGTTTGTCTGTCTATACCACCATTGTGCATGGTGAAAAATTTTATTTCGGCGGCTACTCGAGCGGACCGGTCTTAGTCTACGATCCCAAGCGGCCCTGGACGTTGGGCAAGGGCGGGCCGCCCGGCCAACCCATTCCTCGGATGGAGGCCCCGGCCAGCAATCCTCGTCGGTTGGGCAAGCTAGCAGAGTCGACTCGGATCGCCATCGCTCACAGCTCTGCAATCGGCGCTGATGGCAAGATTTATTTTGGCGGGATCGGAAAACGCAGCTATACCGGCGGCGGCTTCGGTTGGTACGACCCGAAGACAGAGCAACTCGGCGGATTCTGGAAACCGTTGAGCGGATATGCCGTTTACTGGCTCGCTGCCGCGCACGACCGCCGGCTGATCGTGATGTCGACCACCACGGCACAGGATGAGTTGAACGGAAGCCGTGTTTCCGACGAGGCGAAGCTCTTCGTCTACGACGTGAACCAGACTCGCATCGTGCGCGAGATCATACCCGTACCGAAGGCCCGGACCACTGGACTGGTGACGGAGATTGCGCCAGGACGACTGCTTGGATTGACGGTCGATCCGGAACACCCTAAGGGCAGCATCCTTTATGGCGTGGATGTGGCCACGGGCGACGTGCTGTTCAGAAAAGCCCTTCCCTGGCCTGCTGGAACAGACAGCTACTGGCCTCGCTGGGTAAACCATCCCGACGAGTACTTAGACCTTGTACACGACCCCGATGGATTCCTGTGGACCTATCTGAAGGACGTGCTGGTGCGCATTGATCCCAAGGATGCCAGCGTCCACGTCGTCGGGAAGATCAACCCGCCGGGCCGAATAACATTCGTCGGCCGCGACGCGTATCTGGCCGGAACCGAGCAACTGCGCCGAATCCGCGAGATCGTTCCGATGAAATAGCCAAGGACGCAAACGATATGAATTGCTTGCCCTCAGTAGTTCAACAGCAGCAAGTGGCTACGGGAGGTGTTATCGTCAACAGAACAAATGCCAACGACTGAGTAGTTGCTGTGCGCATCGCTTACCGGTGTATGGTTGGGGGATGATGTCAGAATGATAGGCTGAAACAAGGAGCGGCAGTGGCGCAGTTCCGGCAAGGTCTATTGCTCGCTCTGCCGGAACTCGCGTGGCTCGTTCCGGCCTACATGCTAGTTGGACAGCGCCACTTCGGACGATGCTAGCATGGCTAAGTGCTTACTACACATTTGTTTGCGTTCAACATGATTGTTTAGGAATGGCTCAAGAGTAACTTCGTCATTTCGGTGGACGTGATGATCCAATCTTTACACCGAAGGTGTTACATTCCAAAGCCCAGGGTCGCGCAGCGCACCCTGGGTCCATGTGCCCCAACGACATTTATCCCGTAGGGATTACACATAATCGTAATGGTTGCTTCGGACGTGTTTAATCCTTTCAGGATAATGTGGCTTTTGGGACAAGATCGATTTTGGTGCTTGCGAACCCAGGGTGCGCTGCGCGACCCTGGGCTTTGGAGTGAAACGCCTTCGGCGTAATAAAATCCCTCAAGTCCCCAAGTTTTTTTGAGCCGTCGCTTAGCGAGTGAAGCCGGAAGGATTCGTCGCAACTCTATACTGATTCACCACTTGACAGTGCTATTATTACTCAAAGTGGCGCTGTCCAATTAGTCTTCATCAAAAAACGGAAACAGTTGTTTTAACTGCTTTGGCGTCGGGCGGCGGCCGTATTCGCAAACCTCAAAGGCTTCGGCGTATTGGACCGCTTTGCCACGTTCCTCGCCGTAGAGACGAATCAAGTCTTCGCGAAATCGGTTGGCTTCGCGACCCTGGCGATAGATCCAGCGTTTTTTCAGCCACTCTCGCTGGAGTTTGGGATCTTTCGGAACCTGGTCGAATCGCTCCTGGCTGCCGCCACAACCCCCTTCGACGTTTTGTGATACCAGTTCACTCACCGCATCGACCTTCTGTTCGAAGACGTCGTCGAGCGACACTGCGATGTCCGCCTTGAACGGATATGGCTTTTGAAACCGGTCGCTGGAATAGAGGAAGACAGGATTTTTTTTCAGGTGCGGTGTGTCGGGACAAAAGAAGGGCACCGTCACGATGAAGGCCGCATCCTGAAGAAGCAACCCAGCATTGCGATGGTCGGGATGATAATCCCAAGGGCGGTGCGCGATGACAATGTCGGCCTTCCAGCGGCGAATCAAACGCACGATCGTGCGGCGATTTTCCAATGTCGGCATCAGCTCGCCATCGTGAATGTCAAGCACTTCCGACACAGCGCCAAGCTTTTCGGCTACCCTCTTGGATTCGGCCGCACGCCGCTGTGCCAAAGGGCCGCCGGCCATCTTCCAGTGTCCGATGTCACCGTTGGTGATCGAGACCAGTTTCACGTGATGTCCCAACTTGGCCCATTTCGCGGCGGTGCCGCCCGCTTTGTATTCCGCATCATCAGGGTGAGCCCCAAAGACGATGATGCGCAGCTTGCCATCATCCTCCACGGCAACTGCCGATCGAAGATTTGTCCAGGTGACACAAATCGCAAGAATCAAAAATATTCGGAATACGGATTTCATGGTATCTCTCCTAGGTTGTCAAGATTATTCTAAGTCGGCAAAGCCGGAACCAATAATATAGAACAGGTTTTTAACCCGCCCAAGAGACAGGTTACAAACCTGTCCTACCAATTTTATTCGGAACGTACTAAGGCGAGCGGCAATAGAGAATTTACCAGCCGTAGCCGAAGTCACCAGACTTTGGAACGGAAAACCAAAGTCTGGCGACTTCGGCTACGGTAAGTTTTCATCTGCCGCTCGCCTAATAACTCTCTCAGTTTCTCGCTGAGTGCGGTAATCACGCCCTCCTCCGCTTGCTCCGGGTCAGTCCGAAACAACTGCTCGCCACCGGCGGAGTAGATGAACACCGTAGGCGTGATGAACACGTCTTGCTGCTGGGCGAACCAAGGCGCAAGATACAATGGGTACGTGATCCGCTTTCCCGTGTGCTCAAAGAAAGCCTTGGGGCCATCCGGCGTCTCATCCATGCCCAAGCCGAGGATCGCGACGCCCTCCTTCCGCCACTGCGACTCTTTCTCGGTCAAATGAAGGGCCTCGGTCATGCACGGACCGCATCCCTCCAGATAAACCTGCACAACGACAAATTTCGCATCGGTCTCTCCAAGCGTCTTCTCAAAGTTCGCCTCGGCCAGGTTTGTGCCCGGTTCGACTCGCGACGACAGAGTCTGGCCGCACCCGACCACACACATGACAACGACCAGACACGACCAAGCGGCAACTCGTATGGGGCTGCGGTTTAACCCAGCGCGACCTCCGACCGCAACTAAAAATCTCACGCAGAGCACGCAGAGTCGCAGAGGGCCGCTGAGATTTATTAAGAGAATAACCATGGTAGAGAACCTATTTTTCCGTCATCCTTGATGTTATTCGTTTGTTTCCTCTGCGAATCTCAGCGTCTCTGCGCACTCTGCGTGAGATCCCTTCCTGTCAATTGCAATCTTCCGACCTGAAAAATTTACGAAAGGCGCGTAGACTTGAACCGTTCGTAACACAGGACTCATTCGGAAAACTCCTTCACTTTAGCCAGCGTTTGCTCGGTGGTTGGTCGGTCTCGCCAATTCTTCTTTCCCTGACCAATGTGAGTCCAACGCAGGATGCCTTGCTTGTCGATGACAAAGGTTCCGGGCGTGTTGGATGTGTCGGTATGGATTCGCATCTGGAAGGCCACGCCATACAACGAACTGACCCGAAAAGCAGGATCGGCAAGGAAAACAAACGGGCCTTTGACTTTGTCGGCCCACCATTTCGTTCGACAACGTTCGTGAGGAACAATCATAAAAATTTCCGCGTTAGCCGCTTCGAAGTCGTTCAAGCTGGAACTCAGCTTGCGGGATTGACCCAGGCAAACCGGTCAGCCATCGCCGTAGATGAATACCAAGACGACGGACTTCTTGCCGCGAAAATCGGCCAGTCTCCACGCCTTGCCCTCGGCATCCTTGAGCGTGAAATCAGGAGCCGGCTGACCGACCTTCGCCGAGTCGATCGAGTCGGGATCGATCTTCAATATCTGCTGGCGAACGTCGTCTTCCAAGGGCACTTGGCGCTCCAGCGCTTTGTTGACGTGTAACAGCACATCGCCGTTGTTGAGTCGACCTCGGGCCGCCTGCAGAGCTTTTAATCCTGCCGGAGTCCGAATCTGGCCCAGAGCGTCCGCCGCCAGTAGCGCCACCTTCGGATTGTCGTCCAGCAGTTCGATCAGCTTCGGGACCACATCGCCCGATTTCAGAAATCCTAGCACACGCGCACACAAGCTTCGCACTTGGAAGCTGGGACTGTCGCAGCCCTTGATCAACCCCGGCACGGCATCGTCGCCCATTGCCACCAACCGCCGCATGGACAAGGCATAGGTTTTCCAAGTGGTTGTGTCCTCTGCGGTCCGATAAGGCGTTCGGTCGTCGGGCCAGTCTTTCGTAAACTCGTCAAGGATGGAAACCACTTCTGGCCCATCCGCGTTGGACACGTTACCCCCTAGCGCCAACAGACTCAGCATCACCAGGAAGCAATGTCCACAACGAATTACAATTGCCATCGAAACTTCCTTCTCTAATTATCAAGTCGATCAAAATCTTTGTCCAAGTAACAATCATCTTGGAGAACAAGAGCAGTCGGAATGCACCATTCATGTCAACTTCTCTGTCAATAGTCTTTCCCTTCGAGGCTGCGAATGACCGACTGCTGCCACGTTTCGAGCTGTTGCTTCATTGCCTCAACGCGCTCAGGCATGTCGCCGGCCACGTCATGCGATTCGGCTGCGTCGGATTGCAGATCGTAAAGCTCGTAGCCTATTTCCTCCGTCTTGCGGTCCCAGGTGCGATGCAGCTTATAGCGGTTGTCGATCCACGCGGCATGGCCGATGAGCCCGCGCTCGGCAAACATTTTTAGATGATCCGCAATTCGAGTTTGCCGATTGGTTTTGTCGTTTAACAGTCTCTTCGCGGCTTTTCCCGATGCTTGCGCCTGTTCGAGTGCTTCAAGGATATTCGGACTGTTCATTCCCTGCCCTTGGCTGAAGTTGGACCAGAACCCCATCGGCTTGCGTCGCTCGGTCATATTCCCATCAATGAGTGGCAAAATGCTGATGCCGTCGAGCGGCGTTGGTTGATTTTCAACGTCGACGCCGACGATGCCAAGCAGCGTCGGATAGATATCAACCGTGCCCGATGGGACGGTGGTGATGCGATGTTTCGGGATTCGCACTGGCCACTCGATAATCGTGGGGACGCGGATGCCCCCTTCCCAGAGCGTACCCTTACGGTCACGCAGTCCGCCCGACGAACCGGGGCGATTCTTGCTCTTCGGCCCCTGTGGCCCGTTGTCGCTCGTGTACCAGAACAGCGTGTTGTCGGCAATGTTAAGTCGCCGCAGTTCATCGCGCAACATTCCGATGCTTCGATCCATCGCCGTGATCTCGCCGTAGTAGTGTTGCAATGCCTCCGGTTGGTCTGCGTACAACCGGCGGTCCTTGTCGAGCGCGAAATGCGGATTGTGAGGAGACCCAAACCAGACAACCGCCAGAAACGGCTGCGTGCTTTTCGTGCAAGAGCGAATGAACTTGATCGCGGCTTCCGCGGTCACTTCCGAACCTTCACCCTTCGTGCGGACAACTTGCCCTTGGTCGCTCATCAACGGATCGAGATCATAGAAATTTGGGCTGGAGAACCAGCGATCAAATCCCGACGCTCCAGGATTCACGTCGCTGCGCGCGTTGATCGAACCAAGGTGCCATTTACCGAAATGCCCGGTGGCATAGCCGGCCTGTTTCAAGGCTTCAGCAATCGTCACTTCTTGGGGCCTCAGCGAGTGTCCCCAACTGAAGCATGCGAATCGGTTCGGGTTTCTTCCCGTCAACACACTCCCACGTGTCGGCGAACAGACCGGGGCAGCGGCATAAAACCGGTCGAATCGCAGCCCTGCCGCTGCCATCTCATCAAGGACCGGCGTCTTGGCTACCGATTTCCCATAGTAACCCACGTCGCCCCAGCCCTGATCGTCCGCCATGCAGAGGATGATGTTGGGACGGG
>CBDFMC010000024.1:0-117500 GCA_965249435.1 Lacipirellulaceae bacterium
ACTGAGCGGCAGATGCACCGCCATCTGATCGCCATCAAAATCGGCATTAAACGCTCGGCAGACTAACGGATGCAGTTCAATGGCGTTGCCCCGCGTGAGCACTGGAAAAAATGCCTGCACGTTCATGCGGTGAAGCGTTGGAGCACGATTCAAGAGCACTGGATGATGTGCCATCACCAGTGCTAAATTGTCCATCGCAAGTTCTTCATCTTCGCGAAGGGGCCGAATGGGATTATCCAGACCAAAGGATTCGAGCCGTCGAAGCACAAACGGCCGATATAGTTCCCATGCGATCTTCTTTGGCAAACCACATTGCGAAATTTTGAGCTTTGGGTTCACCACAATCACGGCGCGGCCCGAATAGTCCACCCTTTTCCCCAAAAGCGACTTTCGAAACCGGCCCGTCTTGCCCTTGATAAGTCCTAAGAGCGACACTAACACCCTGCCGTCTCTGGACTTTGCCGGTTGCAGAACCGCTTCGTTTTCAAAAAGGGCGTTGACCGCCCGTTGCAGGCTACGCATGCGGCGTCGGACGAGCTCCGCAGGTACATCCTCATCTAAAAGAACTTTTAGCGCATTGTTGGTGCGAATCACCCGGCCGTAGAGACGATTCAGATCCCCAACTTCAATTCGCTCTTCTCCCTTGTCATCCAACCCTGCCACAGTGGTTGTTCGCCTCGAAACAGGTGGCACGACAGGAATTACATCAAGCACCAACCATTCGGGTCTTATACTCCCCGCTCTGTTCTCCTCATTCCCCAGAAACTGCAGCAAGGTCGACAGCGTGTCTTTTCTTTGATTCGATGCGGCTTTTTTTAGTGCCTGCTCCAACAGACTTTTGAGGTCAAGCGTAGTCAACTTTTCAAGTAGCACTCTGATGCCCTCAGCCCCAGTCAATTCCTGACATCCGTCCTGCTCACTGCAATCACCTATTACAAAACTCAACTCACGAAATATTACCCGCTTCAGAAGATTGGAAGTAAAATTGGCATCCACGGTAGCGGTTAAGAGGTTGGCCAAAACGCTCGGCATGCCGTGGAAAAAAAAGGGATGCACGACCGGAGCGGCCAGCTCAATATGACCCATCCGATGCCGACGTACACTGCGGTGCGCCACCACGACGCCGCAGCGGTCACATACTGTTCCTTCTCTTTCTCGTAAGCGTTCTGTGAACAGCGTCCCAAAATTGCGCGCTATCCTAATAGAGGTGAACCATTCCCTTTATTCCAGGAACGAGCACAATGACCAATCGAAACAAATCCCAAGAGTCCCACTGGCGTGGCCTACTGAAACAGCAGTCCTCAAGCGGCTTGAGCATCGCGGCGTTTTGCCACCAGAACTCGATTACACAAACCAGCTATTATGCCTGGCAGCGTAAGTTCCGTGAGCAGCAAGCCTCCCCAGAGCAGGGGAGCCGTTCGACCAAGTCTCTTAAAACCAGTCGTAACGCCGTCCAGGGCACCCAACTGGTGCCTGTGCGGATCGAGGGGACGACACCTGCGTCCACGCTGCGTATTCACTTGCCGCAGCAGGGAGTCTTTGTGGATGTGCCTCACGGCACCGATTGTGAGACAGTGAAGGACGTATTGCAGGCGTTGCGTGAGGTGGCGTCATGTTGATTGTGCCATCCCAAATAAAAGTCTTCGCCGCGTTGGCTCCCACGGACATGCGTAAAAGTTTTTGTGGATTAATCGGTATCGTCGAAAAGGAGCTTGGCAAACAGATTGAAGACGGAGATCTTTTCTTGTTTTTCAACCGACGCCGCAACCGGTTGAAGGTACTCTATTTCACGGGTGACGGCACGATCATCCTCTACAAGCATCTTGAACGAGGAACGTCCGAGACACTACGTGGCGCCGACCATGGAGGGGCGATTGCATCCCCCGGTGATTACTTGACACTGCATGTGGACGACCTGCGATTGTTGCTGGAAGGCATCGAGCTATCGAGTGTCAAACGTCGCAAGTGGTGGCGTCGTGAGCAGGCAAAACAAATTACTCAATCGCCTTGGAAACCACCTTGACGCGCAACGTGAATTGTCGATAAATAAACATGTGTGTTCTACACCAACGGTGTGTGATCATTTGCCATTTCGTGACGCACCTTCAAGGACCGAAACGTTGTCGATGGAATCCGACAAACTCCGAAAAGAGATCGAAGTGCAGCGCGCCGAGATCGCACATCTCAAAAGGGTTAATAGCGAGCAACAGGCAACTCTTGAATCGTTGCAGAATCACATCGAGGTGATGCAAGAGCAAATCACCTTACTCCGTAAGGCACTCTTTTCTCCACGGCGTGAACGGTTTATCCCTTCTCCCGATCAAAAGCTTCTTTTTGATCCCGAGTCGATCGAGGGCAACGAGATTAGCGAGGATGACGAGGCGACCGACGAAGAAGAGCCAGACGATGAATCGTCTTCGAAACGCAAGAAACGCCGTAAGAAGCGCAAACGTTTTGAATTCCCCGAGTGCTTGCCGGTCCAGCGTTTTGAACACCCACTGCCGCCGGAAGAACTCGATTGTCCTTGTGGATGTGGCGGCAAGCGGACGGTGATCTCCGAGCAGATCTCACGGCAACTAGAATATGTTGAGTCTAGCGCCTACATCGCCGAGCACGTTCGGTTTACCTACGGTTGCCCTGTTAGCCGGGATGGCCAGCAGATCGTCACCAGCGAAAAGCCACCCAATATCAACGAAAAAGGGATATTTGGGGCCAGCACGTTAGCCTGGCTGGCACACGCCAAGTTCGAGCGTCACCTGCCCCTGTATCGTCTCCAGGAAGAGCTTCGTTCCACCACCACGATGTGGTTCAACCGCAGCGTGTTGAGCAACGCCGTGGTGCGAACAGGCGAGCGTCTGCTGCCGGTGTGGGATCTGATTCGCACCCAAGTACTGGATAGTTTTTATGTACGGGCCGACGAGACCACGGCCCGTGTCCTGCGTCCCGGGGCTGGGGCGACCAAGCTGGTTTATCTCTGGGCCTACGTTGGCGATGACCAGCATCCGTACCAACTATTTGACTATCGACTTGATCGATCCCGCGCAGGTCCGCGGGAAATACTTGATGATTTTCAAGGCGGATTATTAACCGACGGTTACAGTGTCTACACGTCCCTAGTCAAGGAATCGGATGGCCGACTTCTGGATCTGGGTTGTTGGGCCCATGCGCGGCGGAAGTTCGACGAAGCGTGCGCCGTCTCAACGCAGCCACTTGCGCACGAGGCGCTCGCTTGGATCTGGCAACTGTACGACATCGAGGATCGCCTGGCCGATGCCGATGTGGAAACGCGACGACAAGTGCGCATGCGCGAGTCGGTTCCCATTCTTGACCGTCTGCACGATCGTCTCACCGAAGTGCAGCCGACGGTACGGCCTTCGACCAAGTTGGCCGAAGCGATCGGCTACCTGCTCAATCGTTGGAACGCGATGACGCGATTTGCAACCGACGGGCGCTATGCGATCGATAACAACATGGCAGAAAGAGTCATTCGCCCCTCGGTTATTGGAAGAAAAAATTACCAATTTTTTGGGAGCGATGCGGGTGGTCGCGCGGCATGCGTCTGGTACACGCTTATCCAGAGTGCTCGTTCTAATCATGTCCACGTCACCCCGTATCTCAACGATGTTCTCGTCCGGCTTCCTCAGATCGTTCCCGAGTACTTGCGGGTGGGCGACGCCCAAACCCCGTTCGAATCGCTTTCAAGGGACCAGCGTGAACAGCTCTCCGAGCTGCTACCTGACCGATGGCTCAAGGCACACCCTGAGCATCGCAGCGAAGATCGCCAGCGCGAACTTGATCAGGCCAACCAGCGCCGCCGCCAGAGGCGTGCTTCACGACGTCGGCTTGTCAAGATCTGAATTACGCTCCTGGCATGACGGAGTTCACAGAGCGCTAACTCTTTCTCTCGCCCTTTGGCCGCCCCGGTGCTTCCTACAGGGACAACAAAAACTAATCACCGGTCCAAATATTTTCTCACAGAGGAGCCCCCCCTCTGCCAACTGCTTACGCTCAAACAGACCGTCTTTCGACGGAATTCTGGCATCAAACGCATTCGCTTTGGTCACTTCGCCCGAGGACCAGCTGCGAATCTCCTCTGGGCTCGCCAGAGAGATGCTCACCGAGCAAATCCGCTGAAGACCGCTGCTCTTTTCCTCGCAGCATTGCGAATCGTTTGGGTCACCCATCGATGGCTTTCTAAATGCATATGAAACACTGAAATCAATCCCGGCTCTCCCATTCTATCAACTCGACTTCTACTTTCCCCACCGACGACTGTGTGCCTCATTTCCCTTGGCATTATGGCGTAAACAGGATTTAGTTGTCCGCATTCTACGGGACCATTCCAATTCCCGCATTCAGCGGGATTTTGGAGCTACTTCCTGTGACGCTACGGGCAGGCCCGAATGTGGTACACCACGGACTAGGTCCCGAAGGGGAGCTAGTTCGGCAGGGTATCCACATGGGACGCCTTAGCGTCGCAGGAAGTAGGTACGAAATCGTGCCCGTCCCATCTAACCACCGATTAGATTCGCCCAAAACTCCCTTCCAATTTTGCTTGCCAACACAAAAAGTCATGCACTACAATAGCACTTGCTCTCGCTGCTAAAATCTAGCGCCATACCCTCCCTTGCCCAGTGAGGAATTCATTCGATGTCAATCAACGCCACACTTCAAGCTGAGCGCTACCGAGACCCAAGTCGCATCGTCTTTGGTCTCCGCACAGACGATGAAGGCAATCCGATTAACGAGCCCGAGCAAGCGTTTGCAGTCCCGCGCGATGTCCTAAAAGAGGGGCATATCCACATTCGCGGCAGAACGCGGAGCGGTAAGACCTCCTTGGCAATCGCCCCACTCTTACGACAACTCATCAGACCGTACCCCTATTATAATACCGAGGGCGAAGTACTCGACTCACACATGCAAGACCCCATTTTCATATTCGATTTGGGGGGCGACCTATCGCTGTTTAATTTCATACAAAAACTCTGCGATACCGAATATAAAGACGCCTCACGTCGCAAGTTTCGTTTTCTCTCGCTCAAGCAAAACGATGACTGGCACTATTTTGATCCCTTTCAGATTGTACCCAGTGGTGAACAGGACATTATTCGCTTAGCTCAAATCTTAATTGAGGCATTTAACCAGGATCATGGATTGCTCTATGGCGCCGCCTATTACTCGATGAAGTCGCTTTCAGCTCTGCTGCGTATTGCAGATCGGGTAGTTAAAAAAAGCAAGGCCGGAACCCACTTGGACTTCCACCAAGTCGGAAAATATCTTGATAACGAGCCAAGGCCAGATCGAGATGAAGCGCAAATCCGGATGGCCTTCCAATTCCTGATGCAATACAAACAATTACAACTTTCAAAGGATGGACAGGACCGACAAATCGATATGCGTAGGGCCCTGGATGACAGTGAAGTCATCTACTTTTTTTGCCCGAGCATGGGGCAGGCCACAACTGCCAGGCAAGTTGCGGGGCTTGGTCTCTACACACTTCTTGCCGCTGCCCAGCTTCGAAAAGATAGTGGTGCAAACCGAGAAGCAGGGCACCGCCACGCTTGGGTTATCGTCGATGAGTTCCATGAGTTGGCCGGCAGGTCCTTTGCATCGCTGTTGGCCCAATCCAGTAAGTTTGGAATCTCGCTCATCTTAGCCAATCAAACCACCACTCAGCTAGAAACACGAGATCTTAATCTTGCCCATGTGATACGTGATAATACACTGGCCAAAATCTACTTCACCGTCACCGGGAAAACAGACTTTGACGATCTGCAAGGATTCTCGCTCGAACACCTCCAGGAGATACCTGGAATGTCAATCACCCAAAAATCTGGCTTAGACACAACGACTACCGAGAGCATTAGCCATAAAATTACAACCCAGCTCAAACGTGATGAAATTCTATCCACCAGCGCCACAGGTAATAACTGCTTTATGATTCTTGATGACGGCAGCGGTCACCGCGAACCACTGCGCCTATTTACTGATTACACCATCACCAAAAAGGATTTTGAAGATTACAAAAATCAACCTATCCCCCAACGACAAGCCTCGATCGCCGTCGCGCCGGAGCCAAAATCGCGTCCGTCCGCTACGCTAGCACCTGAAGCAACAATGCCTGCTCCAAGCCAAGACGACTCCATGATTGAGAGAAATGATACACCATTGATTCAACTGCTGCGAGAAAAAGAGCAGCAGGAACAACCCAACTACATCAAACAATACTATTGCGGCCAGGCAGGTTAACACTTCCGGATTTTGGCAACAAACTCTTGACCTTGTTCTATCGATATTCCTATGCGACGTAGCACAAGAAAACCCCGAAGAACTAGGTCCACTGCGACGTCGTCTCGTAGCCCCAAACCTGTGTGCGATGCCGACGGAAGTTTTCTACTTCTTCGGAGTAACGGTCAGAAAATAAAAGGAAACTGCCACGACCCGGACTTTCGACTCTCTCGCCTGCCTATTTGCCACACTCCAGATGCCTGGTTTGCGGACTGCAATGACGACGGGCCTCCGCATACACTTCGCATTTATCGCCTCGGTGAGGATCAAACGCCCAAAGAGGTTCATTTATATGCATATGTTCCGAAAAAACGTGACTGGTCTATTACCCAACCCAAGTTGACAACAAGTGGCAAAAAGAAAAACAAGACGCGTTTTCCGACCCTTTCGCTTCGCCTATTCCTCACTACGCCACTCTCTCGATTTGTCGCACTCCTTCGCTGGCTTCTCGGCGACACCGACAAGTGGCATACGCTAGGCAAGTTCGTCCCCTCTCGTGATCTAGTTATTGGACCCAGCGGTGAGCTCAAATTCACCGAGGACCCCTTCATGCCGCTAATGATACGATATAATGGCGACATCTTTATTGAAGGTAAGCGTTACTCAAAAACACGGAAGATCAATGTATTGAATAGCAATCATCGTGTCTGGTTCTATCGAAAGCGTGGCAACTATCAGAAGCTCTATATCCTCAAGAAAAATAGCAAGGACGAACTTACGCCCACAGTGCTCCAGTACCAGTACGGCACTTGGTGGGTATGCGAACGCGTTGGACCAGGCAGCCTTTCTGACGACAGATCCCTTGCCGGAGCACGCGCTGCGTCTTTCCTCTACGTGCTTGGATTAATCTACATACTCTTCCTACTGTTTTGAAACTCGGGACGCTAAAACCTTATTTCCCCAATCGCATCTAACTTTAGTTCAGAATCCTTGCCCGGTTTTAGTTTTATGCTACCTAACCCGGCGTCAATCTTCCTCAAGAGCCACAATATCGCTTGACGAGGGGCGTCGAAATAGACGCTCCAAAGAATACCTAGCACCCATGCCTGCAGCCAGACAACTAAATACGTCCCCGTAAATATCTCCAGGGTGCGAATAACAACTGGGCCAAGCCATACAAACAAAACCAGCGGCATGATGTCATTGAGAGTGACTGCTAAATCCTTGTTTCCAAACCGCTTGGTCCACACCGATATACGCTGAATACCAGTAGAATATTTATCTTGGTGCCAATAGCCTTTTTCATCACGAGTGGTCGCCTGCCACACATCCAGAGCGTTTGAATAACGATAAGGTATTTTTCCCATCAAGTTTCTCACTGCCCTATTATGAGGTTTGCGGTATTTACTTGACAGCACTGTTTGCCTTTTGTTGTTCAGCTCCTGACGATGACGCTCCTTGGCCTCGTCGGTCAAACCGAAGTGTAGCCTTCTGAAATACTCCGAGGTAAAAACGGTGCGTTCCGCTTCCATGACCTCTTTGGCGATCTTGGCAACGAGGTCGACGTAAGTATCATAGGCCAAATCGAAATCTTTACGAGTTGCTTCGTCGTCCGCAAAAACATCCTCCCCTAAAACACCCTTCCCTAGTGCCTTGTCAACAGATTCCATCCACTCCCGCTTCTTCATCATCTTTTGGGATAACTCATCAAAATGACTCTCCTCATGCACCATCTCTCGATAAGCAGTGTGTAGCCCCTCAACCGCCTCATGAAGTTGACGCACGTCTTCTGACTCTAGATTCTGCAATCGCCAACGAAAGGTCGCACTCAATAAGCGACTTTGGTGAATTATGCAGGCGTATTCCACGAAGCATCGAGTATATCGAGCAAAGTCAACAGCGTAGCGAATCGTAAAGACGAAGATCAGTAGACATAGCATGAACCAGATGTTTTTTAGCATTCTTTGTTCTCCCTAGAACACGCCCTTCCTCAAATTCTCGTTATTGAGCGCTAGGCAAGAGTTACTTTGCAAATAACGTAGATAGCCACTGACCTCACATAAAGAACTGTCCAAAGAAATTAAATCAAGCATCCCGCCGGATATGCTCTCCCAAAATGCCTACTTAGCTACTGCTTATCAGATTAGCCGTTACCTTTCCCGTTGCAAGCTGATTTTTTGGCTTCATCATTGGTTTTTGCGAGCCTTACAATTGATACCACCAATTGGCAATGCTGAAAAAATACCTGCCTGGCAGTGCCAGGCAGGCAGCAGAATGTTACAACCTCAAAAAATCCTCCGGAAAACCGATGAGCACCTGCGAGTAGCCTCGCTCCTCGCGATCACGGCATTCCACGCGGAGCGTTTTACAATCCTCAATCCCCTTGCCCATCGGCAAGTACATCGTAAAGTTCGTGGCATCCGAGCCTGTCGCCCGCTTTAAGGCCTGGGCCGCTAGCCAAAGTACATCATTTCTCTTCTCATGGGCGAGCTTATCAAGCGAACCGTTTTTCTGTCGGACGTAGGCCTGCAGCAGCGTATCCCATAATCTTGCCGTTAGTGCCACACGCGTCCTATAAAAGTTCACCCCAAAGCCAATTTCCGGTCCCACCCATTCGGTCACTTCAACGATGATCCCCCGAGCCAAGGCAAGCTCAAAGGAAAAGGGAGTGATGTTCGTGAGCGACTCTTCGGATAAGTCGATTTGGCCATTGTCTTGTTGATTTATTTTTCTCATGTAGACTCCTTTGGTTGGCCCGCTGCCCAAAGAAGAAGGCAACGGGATTTTGTCGGTTTCCGCGGAGCTACTCCGGCAAAATTTCGTAGCTTTTCAACGACCCATTACCGAGTGGCGGGCCAACAGAAGGTTGCCGTTATGTGAAACCTAAATCAGCGACTCAATGGTGAAAAAGAGGAATGTGCGTCTCCAGGAACTTATACGCTTGGCTGGACATTACTTAACAACACCATTACCCCACTCAAGATTACCGATATGAGGGGCCTTCAGGCTCGGCAACAAAAGCAGCAGGGAGGCGGTGAGCATCGTTCATTGGCTCGGCGGTGGGGCGATTCCTTTCATTGCTTTCTTTCGCTCTCACTTCGGCCCCGCAGCCGGGTGAGGGCCAAAGGTGAAAGCGACGAAAGCAGGAAATCGGAGGGATAGGACCGACGAAAGGCTTGGACTACTGCGAAAGATAACCGGCTAGGTGCGGAATCGACGTTCCAATCCGAACCGTAAGTGCGATTGTTCGACTCAGAGAATCTGTCCATTGGAAGAGATGCTTCTGGATAATCGTAACCGTTCACGGGTGAAATTGGTAGCTCGCAGATTTCCGAATGTTGCTATTGTTCTCGGATGGCGTCCAAGGATGACATTATTGCTCAGCAGGCCACGCAAATTGCCGATCTGTTAGTTCGAGTTTCTGAACTGGAATTGCAGTTGGCCAAGGCGTTGAAGAATTCGTCTAACTCCTCGAAATCGCCGTCAAGCGACATCGTGAAGCCGCCGAAGAAGCAAGTCGATCGCCGCAAGAAAGCCAAACTTGGGGGGGCAGAAAGGGCACAAGCGAAAGCTACGCGAACCGCTGCCGCCCGAACGCGTCGATGAAGAGATTCTCTACGAAATCAAAGATGTCGATGTTCGCGAACTCCAGCTCACGCCAACCGACCAATTTGAAATTGTCCAGCATGTCGAACTACTGGACCTTCCAATCCATGTCACCGAACATCGACTGCGAAAGTACCTTGATGGCGATGGCAAGACGGTTCTTCCGGACGTGCCGGAACTCCGGAACCAGCCGATCTTTGGGCCTCGCATGTTGTCGATGATCGGTTGGCTCAAGTCGCGCGCCCATTGTAAGGAGTGGCCGATAAATAACTTCCCGGTTTTCAGTAGGCGGTAGGAATTACGGTGTAATTCCAATCGGGCAATACGTCTTCGAACTGTATGGGATCCAAGTCAAGGAAACGTTCGCTCGCTTTCCGTTTGAGTTGATAATCCTTGTTGAGTACCGCGTAGGTGACTTTCAGCCCGGTGCGAGTCCACACTCGTCGAAGGCATGTTGTGACGATGTCAAGCGTGCGAAACACCACACCGGACCAGGCGCGAGTGACATGAGAAAAAAGACGGTGTTCAATCGGGTTATACTTCGAGCAATGCGGTGGATAATGGGCGACGCGAATTGGAATGTCAATCCGGTTGACCAATCGTTGCAGGTCTTCCTTGAAAATGTGGTGACGACAGTTATTGCTTCCTCCGCCATCGCACAGCAACAGAATCGACTTGGCGTCGGCGTACGTCCGCTCGCCGTGGCGTTGCCACCACACACGGAAGCTGTCGCAAGCGAATTGACTCGTGTCGTGACTGACTCCGAGAGTGAGGTGCCCTGTGTTACGCTTCAGGTCGTACAGCCCGTGCGGGATGACCTTGCCGTCCGCGTAACTGGGAAAGTCGTGATCAAATACGGCATTCGCACCATCGGACCACGACTGCCCGGTACGGAAAAACTCGCCCAAAAGCTCCTTTTTCTTGGTGTCCATGCTAATGATTGGGTTGGGAGAGTCGAGGTATTGTTGCCTCAGTTGGGCAATGTTCTCGAACTGCTCGTTGCGGAAAGGGGTATTTCCCATCGCTTTGGTTTTCTCGGCCTGCCGCTTGTGGAAGCCGAACTCATCGAGCAAGCTTCGCACAGTGTCTGGACAAACGGGCGTTCCCAGCCGATCGAGCTCGTGGGCAATCTCCGTACTCGACAAATAGGTCCACACCACGTCTTCACGCATTGGATCGCCTGCCGTATGGTCAGCAACGACCTGGCGAAGGTTGTTCTCCAGGTCAGGTGCAGCAAAGCTAGCTTTTTTTCGACCCCCCTTTTTTTCGAACCCGTCCTTCGGCGTCATCCACCGGCAATTGGCTCACCTCATGGCGGCCATTCCGAATCGTTTTCTCGTCACAGCCCAGCACAGACGCAACGTACTCGACGCCCCCATGCCCCAGCTTTTCCGATTCTACCGCAGCGTAACGGCGGCGGTCTTTCTCGGACAATGAATCATAAAACGCCTTCATGTGTCCACAAACTACCGACAGATAGGGAACCATGGCTTTCTCCTTCGCCAAGAGAATGGGGGACCGCTCACCCTGGAAGTCTAGCCAATTCGAGAAAAAAAGGGATGTTATTTATCGGGCGGCCCTAAGCGTTCTGTGAACAGCGTCCCAAAATTGCGCGCTATCCTAATAGAGGTGAACCATTCCCTTTATTCCAGGAACGAGCACAATGTCCAATCGAAACAAATCCCAAGAGTCCCACTGGCGTGGCCTACTGAAACAGCAGTCCTCAAGCGGCTTGAGCATCGCGGCGTTTTGCCACCAGAACTCGATTACACAAACCAGCTATTATGCCTGGCAGCGTAAGTTCCGTGAGCAGCAAGCCTCCCCAGAGCAGGGGAGCCGTTCGACCAAGTCTCTTAAAACCAGTCGTAACGCCGTCCAGGGCACCCAACTGGTGCCTGTGCGGATCGAGGGGACGACACCTGCGTCCACGCTGCGTATTCACTTGCCGCAGCAGGGAGTCTTTGTGGATGTGCCTCACGGCACCGATTGTGAGACAGTGAAGGACGTATTGCAGGCGTTGCGTGAGGTGGCGTCATGTTGATTGTGCCATCCCAAATAAAAGTCTTCGCCGCGTTGGCTCCCACGGACATGCGTAAAAGTTTTTGTGGATTAATCGGTATCGTCGAAAAGGAGCTTGGCAAACAGATTGAAGACGGAGATCTTTTCTTGTTTTTCAACCGACGCCGCAACCGGTTGAAGGTACTCTATTTCACGGGTGACGGCACGATCATCCTCTACAAGCATCTTGAACGAGGAACGTCCGAGACACTACGTGGCGCCGACCATGGAGGGGCGATTGCATCCCCCGGTGATTACTTGACACTGCATGTGGACGACCTGCGATTGTTGCTGGAAGGCATCGAGCTATCGAGTGTCAAACGTCGCAAGTGGTGGCGTCGTGAGCAGGCAAAACAAATTACTCAATCGCCTTGGAAACCACCTTGACGCGCAACGTGAATTGTCGATAAATAAACATGTGTGTTCTACACCAACGGTGTGTGATCATTTGCCATTTCGTGACGCACCTTCAAGGACCGAAACGTTGTCGATGGAATCCGACAAACTCCGAAAAGAGATCGAAGTGCAGCGCGCCGAGATCGCACATCTCAAAAGGGTTAATAGCGAGCAACAGGCAACTCTTGAATCGTTGCAGAATCACATCGAGGTGATGCAAGAGCAAATCACCTTACTCCGTAAGGCACTCTTTTCTCCACGGCGTGAACGGTTTATCCCTTCTCCCGATCAAAAGCTTCTTTTTGATCCCGAGTCGATCGAGGGCAACGAGATTAGCGAGGATGACGAGGCGACCGACGAAGAAGAGCCAGACGATGAATCGTCTTCGAAACGCAAGAAACGCCGTAAGAAGCGCAAACGTTTTGAATTCCCCGAGTGCTTGCCGGTCCAGCGTTTTGAACACCCACTGCCGCCGGAAGAACTCGATTGTCCTTGTGGATGTGGCGGCAAGCGGACGGTGATCTCCGAGCAGATCTCACGGCAACTAGAATATGTTGAGTCTAGCGCCTACATCGCCGAGCACGTTCGGTTTACCTACGGTTGCCCTGTTAGCCGGGATGGCCAGCAGATCGTCACCAGCGAAAAGCCACCCAATATCAACGAAAAAGGGATATTTGGGGCCAGCACGTTAGCCTGGCTGGCACACGCCAAGTTCGAGCGTCACCTGCCCCTGTATCGTCTCCAGGAAGAGCTTCGTTCCACCACCACGATGTGGTTCAACCGCAGCGTGTTGAGCAACGCCGTGGTGCGAACGGGCGAGCGTCTGCTGCCGGTGTGGGATCTGATTCGCACCCAAGTACTGGATAGTTTTTATGTACGGGCCGACGAGACCACGGCCCGTGTCCTGCGTCCCGGGGCTGGGGCGACCAAGCTGGTTTATCTCTGGGCCTACGTTGGCGATGACCAGCATCCGTACCAACTATTTGACTATCGACTTGATCGATCCCGCGCAGGTCCGCGGGAAATACTTGATGATTTTCAAGGCGGATTATTAACCGACGGTTACAGTGTCTACACGTCCCTAGTCAAGGAATCGGATGGCCGACTTCTGGATCTGGGTTGTTGGGCCCATGCGCGGCGGAAGTTCGACGAAGCGTGCGCCGTCTCAACGCAGCCACTTGCGCACGAGGCGCTCGCTTGGATCTGGCAACTGTACGACATCGAGGATCGCCTGGCCGATGCCGATGTGGAAACGCGACGACAAGTGCGCATGCGCGAGTCGGTTCCCATTCTTGCCCTTCTGCACGATCGTCTCACCGAAGTGCAGCCGACGGTACGGCCTTCGACCAAGTTGGCCGAAGCGATCGGCTACCTGCTCAATCGTTGGAACGCGATGACGCGATTTGCAACCGACGGGCGCTATGCGATCGATAACAACATGGCAGAAAGAGTCATTCGCCCCTCGGTTATTGGAAGAAAAAATTACCAATTTTTTGGGAGCGATGCGGGTGGTCGCGCGGCATGCGTCTGGTACACGCTTATCCAGAGTGCTCGTTCTAATCATGTCCACGTCACCCCGTATCTCAACGATGTTCTCGTCCGGCTTCCTCAGATCGTTCCCGAGTACTTGCGGGTGGGCGACGCCCAAACCCCGTTCGAATCGCTTTCAAGGGACCAGCGTGAACAGCTCTCCGAGCTGCTACCTGACCGATGGCTCAAGGCACACCCTGAGCATCGCAGCGAAGATCGCCAGCGCGAACTTGATCAGGCCAACCAGCGCCGCCGCCAGAGGCGTGCTTCACGACGTCGGCTTGTCAAGATCTGAATTACGCTCCTGGCATGACGGGGTTCACAGAGCGCTAACCCATTGCAGTGCCACCATCGAAGCCCTGGCTTGGCTAAGGTAGTAGCGTTTCAGTTCCCTATACGCCAGCCCAGAGAGCCGTACACTGAGTCGCTCACCCGCATACCCAACCGAGTAGCCGCCGAATTTGATTGCCACCTCCCGTACATCCGCATAAAGTTCTTCGGTGACATTGTCAAAGCGGTCTTTCCGGCTCTGCGCGTCGAAAAAGTCGTGATATCCGTCTTCGCACAAGAGCACCCAAAAGTCGCGGTAGCGAATGTACTGGCAGTTAGCAAGTCGCCGACCGTCTGGCCCACGCTGTTTTCTTCTCCTGCACCGCGACCACTTGCTGCGAGCGACATCAAACTTGCCGAGAATACTCTGGTCGTGCTGATGCGGGGACAGCCGTTTCGATACGGAACCACAAACGTAGTAGTGATAACCGCGTATGACGTAGCCTACGGCCAGCTGTTGGATGAAACCCTCAAGCGATGTGGCTTCATGCTGATAGATGTACTGTTTCATCTTCACCTCCTTCGTCATATAAGTACGCCCTCTCGACAATCGCAACGTTATGCGTGATCAGCCAAGCGGTGTCGCACAAAACGATCATTTTACTTTGTTTTTCCGGGCGATACTTCGCTATTATTCCGCAACTTCCTATGTACATTCTTATTTGGAAGTTGCCATACATAGAAAGTATCGCCCGCTTTTATCGCAAAAGTGTCGCAGTTATTTTCTTCAAAATATTTCTGCTTCTTCGATCACATGTGGTAGAGAGACTACCTCTTAGGACACCCCGCCCTGGTTGAAACTATTGCAAGTTCTATGCCAAGGACGACGAGCAAAATCGAGTGAATCGTAACCGATTGGTGACTGGAATAGTTCTAGGAATGCACACGAGAGCTCAATTGAAAGGTGGATGATTTGATTTGAAGCGTTACCTTCATTGGCCCAAATCATCCAAAAAGCCGTTTCCCCAAAAACCTTTGAGGCGAGCTGCCGCTACTCCTTTAGGGAGTAGCGGAGCCGCCCAAAGCCGTGTCCGACTATCAATTGCCAGGTGCGACCAAGCACCTCGCAATTGACCATCTGTACGGTCTAACCAAAGACCATAAGGCTAAGGAAGTAGCGGGCTACTTCCTATAAAACCTCGACACTGATTGGAGACCGGTTACCCGGTCAGCGCTTTCGTCGTTGCCTGCGCTTTTCAGCACGACAAGGATTACCAGTCCTTGCGGCAAACGGGTTGCGACTGCCTTGCCGCACACAAGATTAGATCTTGTGCCAGAGCCTTCGCCCTGGACACCGCCGATGCTCCTTTCGGAGTACACGGGGTATTCCCATTCATCGCTTTCTACTTGCGCCACACTCCCCCACTACGGAATTTCAAACACCTATTCGACCCCCAAGAAGTTGCGGACAAAGCAACTTCTTAGGAATAGGCACCGAGCAGCTACACTCGGCATCCATAGTGGTTCCCTCTTTAGTGACAAACATCAAGATCAGATTCACGTTGCTAAGAGGCTTAAGCCTCGGCTCTTTGCCAGTACGTGCTCACCGCCAGGTGAGTCGCAGTTTCCATAAGTTACTGGCAATGTCAGTAACTTATGATTTCGGAAGCCCGAACGTACAAGCAGCCATCCTATCCATCTAGCAAAGAGTTTTCGCGATTTGGCACCGTCTCTCTGATCTCTAACGAGCAAGCCCTTAAAAGGCCTTTCATGGTTGAGCTATTCCTCACCACATTTCTGCGGAAGTCGAAGCTTATCATCGCTCCGATACCATGTGTCACCACATGGCAAGTCCCCACGCTCGCTGCGTTCGATAGCAATTCCTTTGCTACCATGAGAGCCTTCGCTCCCAACACCGTCCTGTATAAACAGGATTCACGTCCCACATGCAGGATTAGGTCAAATACCCGGAGTGCCATCCTTTGCACCCACTCACCTGCTTTGCTTGTCACGGCCTTCAATCGATGAAATCAAAAGAAGGTTTTTCAGAGTCGCCCAGGTTCTACTGGAACGCATCGAGTCGAATCGATGGATTACTCTCAAACTGTGCTGACTGGAATACAAAACCAATTAGCACGATAGAGGATTACTCACCGAAGCACCTCGTTGAAAACTGAACGAGCACCTCTCGATGCAATTCAGCTCGACCGGATCATCAACTTACGGGAAGCTACCCCCGTCCCTTAGCGCGGTTGGTAAGACCACGTTTACCGGGCGTTGACGCCGACTCCAAACAGTGTCAGTACGACGTGACTGACCTCGTTGTTATGACCCGAAAAACTTTTATGTCTCAAATTACGTCACACAATCGGGGCAATCGCACATAACATGGAAATTTTGAAGGCTCTGGGTCGCGCTACTTCTACCCTGATACACACCCTCGATACCTTAAGAAGTAGCGCGGCCTACCCTTTTGTTGTTTAGAAAAATTGGGAGAAGGCAACATGAGTAAGAACAAGAAGAGTGCTAATAAAAAGGACATTGATCTCTGTCACCGAATCTGGGAGGGCTCCGTGGGCATTTGCATCCAGCCACAGAAGAAACGTGACGGTGATTATTTTTGGAAGTACGCATTAACTCGCTGCTATAAAAATCAGCAAACAGGCGAGTGGAAGTACGATCAATACTTCTCACGCAACAATGACGAAGCTCTTGCAGTGGTTCTCTCCATGGGGATGCAATTCATGGACGAGATCGATCCCGGCCGCTATGTCGAGGATATTTATAACCAGTACCTTGAGGGAAGTGTTGAAGAGGAGCTCAAACAAGCCGCATAGCTATCCGGCCGGGATATCCTCCCGGTCCTCAAGTGTCCGCGACTCCTCCGCAGAGACTTGAGGACCGGTGGTGCTTTCTCGATGGTCTTTTCTTGAGGTTCATCTTCCGCTTGCTCCCAAGTGTGAGCGGGTTATTGGCGCCGAAGGTTATCAGAATGTATCACCACCTCAATTTTTTGCATCTATGGAGGAATACTAATGCCAGCAGTAGAACAAACAAAAACACAAGAGCAAGACCAGGGACAAGCGGAGTGGAAAGACAACCCGAGTCTTCCCCAGGTCAATCGCCAGTCCGAAAAGAGCCGTAGTCAACAGGATGCGAATTCTGCGGAACCGGCCAACCCAAAAGAGGAGGCCCTGGAAACAGCCAATCGCTACCTCAATGAGCTAAACGAGGCGCTGGGGGAAGGAAAAAGCGAGAAGCTCCAAGATTATCTTGCGTTCATGGCTAAGTTTCATAACTACAGCATGAACAATTCCATGCTGATTTCCGTTCAATGTCCACAAGCAACCCATGTTGCCGGATACGACAAGTGGAAGGAGCTCGGCCGTCAGGTACGAAAAGGTGAAAAAGGTATCGGGATTTTCTCACCCATTCTCGCTAAGCAGACAGTTGAAACAGTAAACGACCAAGGCGAAAAGGAAGAGCGCGAAGTAAAGAAGCTTCGTGGATTTCGTATCAGCAAAGTCTTCGATGTCTCTCAGACTGACGGCGACGCCCTTCCTGAAACGGCCAAAATAATAGGCGACCCAGGAGAGAACCTTTCGCGGCTGGAAGAACTCATTGCTGAAAATGCCATCGAGCTTGAATATGACTATCCAGCACAAGGGGCTCTCGGTATGTCAGCGGGCGGTCGCATTACCGTAAGACCGGACCTTGAAACGCCTGAGCAATTTGCCGTCCTGGCCCATGAACTGGCCCATGAGCTGTTGCACAGAGGAGATCGCCGCAAAGATACGACTGTGAAGGTTCGAGAAACCGAGGCTGAGGCAGTCGCCTTTGTCGTCACTAAAGCGATGGGCCTTGAATCGGAGACCCGAAGCAGCGACTACATTGCTCTTTACCGAGGCGATACCGATGTCCTGAAAGAATCCCTGCAGTTCATCCAAAAGACCGCCTCAAAGATCATCTGGGGACTGAAAAAAGATAGAGCAGTAGCTGAGGCGTGACCTACGTCCTCAACCTGAGTGCAACTCGTCACTCGATCTTTTCACCTCCGGCTCCCAAGGGAGCCGGAGTCCCTTACGTCACAACGTAATCTGGGCAAAATCTGGCGTGAAATTTCTTGATCGCATCACACATTTTCCTCGATAATCCTAAATAAGAGTTATTAGTTTTACTGTCCAAAGCCGCATAGCGGCACTTGAGTGATTATGGTATCTCGACTTCTGAACCAAGGACCTGTTCAGGAGGTGTTGTCATGGAACGACGTTTTGAGTTGCGGAAAGAGGCGATGCTAGCAGAGTGTGGAGTGCCGCCTGAGGTGTTTCGTGGAGTCGAAGATCGTTTGGTAAAATTCGTTAAACCGTTTACGGAGTTGCTCACGCAACCCGCGCAGCAGAAGCATGCTCAAGAGTATGCGTCGGGCTTGATTTCGGACTTGGAGCGTAAGAACGTGGAATCGATTGCCTATCGCCATGATCAAGATCGCAGAAACTTGCAACATTTTATTGGCTCTGCCGAGTGGGACCACGGGCCTTTGATGACGGAACTTGCCCGCCAAGTGGGCGAGGAGTTGGGCGAGGTAGATGGCGTGATCGTGTTTGATCCGTCGGCCTTTCCGAAAAAAGGAAAGCAGTCGGTTGGTGTGCAGCGGCAGTGGTGCGGTCGCTTGGGGAAAATTGACAACTGTCAGGTTGCCGTCTGCATGGCGTATGTGTCTCGCAAAGATCATGCCCTCACCAACACGCGTTTGTACCTGCCGAAGGAATGGGCCAACAATCGAAAACGACGGAAGAGGGCGGGTGTTCCGAAAGAAATCCGCTTTCAAACCCGACATGAACAGGCGTTGGAGATGCTTGACGAGCAAGGCCGATTGTTGCCTCATGCGTGGGTGACCGGCGACGACGAGATGGGCAGAAACGCTGCATTTCGCAGGGATTTGAACGAGCGGGGCGAACAATACTTGCTTGCCGTTCCGAGCAACACACTGATTCGGGATTTGGAAGCGGAGCCGCCCAAATATCAAGGGCGCGGCGCGATTCCTAAAGTTCCGTTTCAGCGCGTCGACAAGTGGCGAGATGCTCTTGCGGGCGACGCTTGGACTAAGATCAAAGTGCGCGATGCAGAAAAGGGACCGCTTGAGATCGAAGTGATCTCTTGCCGCGTACAAGCTAAAATTAGCCAGCGCGCGATGCCATACGAGGAGACGCTGGTGATCATTCGCTGTTTGGACGAAGCAGGCGCTACCAAGTACGACTTCTATCTTTCGGATGCTCCACGGGAGACTCCCATCAAAGAGTTCGCTCGTGTGGCGACCGCTGCCCATCGGGTGGAAGAAGCGATCAAACGCAGCAAAAGCCAAGCGGGTCTTTCGCACTACGAAGTTCGCAATTGGCGTGGCTGGCATCATCATCAAGTTCTTTCGCTTATTGCCACTTGGTTCCTGGTGCGTGAGTCGCATCGCGGAAAAAAAATACTCCCCGGCGATCACCGTGCCGCAAATCCGAGACGGCATCGCCATGCTCTTGCGAGCCGCCTACGACTGCGACACTCCGGCGCGCATCGCCCGCAACAAAACACGTCGTTTGATCCGAAACGAACAAGCTCGCTTCTACCACTACAAAGCACGTAACCGCTTGCCACCATTGCGGATAAATCAACGTCGATAGGTTTGGACAGTAAAATTAGTAAGAGTTTCTTTCTTTTCGTTCGGCTCTTTGGGAGCCACTGTTCTTGTATTCGGCTGGCGGGCACTTGGGGCACACGATCTTGACTGTTCTGGTTTATGGAAGCTTAGCGATACTTTCAAGCCATCCACAAACAACCTCCCAAAACGCTTAATTTCCTGCATCGGACGCCACACTAGGGCAATCAGCTTTATGTCTCGCAGAATTCGCAGTGTCTTAACTATCACATCCTTGCAGAGACCTGTCGCCTCTTCAATACTCCGAATGCTAAGCCTGCCATATCGCTCTCCGCGAACTAGGCTCTTTCTTCTTGTACGTTGCGGCATTCGCTGAGTGTAGTAAAACAATCCGACCACCATCGCAGATGCCTCCAGAAAGCCAGCAGCGGCTGCTCTGAGGAACTTTCTTGGCAGTTTGACCCCATACCCCCCTTCTCGCTTGTGGTTCGCTATGGCCTTGCTGAGGCGCTGTTGAGCTTTTTCTTGCTGACCAGTGGTTAGGCGTTTTTCTTGTTTGCGATGCTCATTCAGAATAACATCGATTGGCACCCGCAAGCCTGTCTGTTCGTGTTCTAGCTCTGCGAAAAATAAACGCAGTTCGTTTTTGGCTATCTGTCCAAACTTTCTTGCCTCAATTACAGCACACACTTCGTCAGATCGGCAGTACCCGCCGAAGAATTCTCGGTAGCTTCGCATATGTATCCCTCACTCGGTTATTGGGAATGAGCGCGCAAGAACCCCGTACTGCCTGTGCAGTTTGTCAATTGACGAATTGGCAAGAGTTTGAATCGACTCGAACTGTTCACATTCTGTCTGTTCTATAACTCTGCCACGACGTCACCCCCTCTACGTCTGGCGGTTTTTTATTGCCTGGAATCTCTGGCTAAACATTACGCACACTCTCCCCTTGTTCAAAACGCACAAAATGATAGTCCCTGATCGAAAAGGGCAGATACATTCACATCGATGCGGCGTAAGGGTAACTTCAAGGACCGACAAGACGAACCTCACCGGTTGGCGTTCTAATCGTTGACACAGTTAAAGAGGCAGAGCTAGACTCAACCTAATTCGTTCAATAACGTTCGTGTAACTAATTGAACACCTGGATTTTGGCGGCCCTGCAACGGCCGCTAAACTCCTTTTCTAGAAGCTTTCTATCCCTACATACCTTCCTCCTTCACAATCGGGTGGACTTAAGCCCACAGAGTTGCGGACTCAAACAATACGATGCAATGTGAAGGGCTGACAATACGAAAAGATTTTTTAAATGACTAGAAAATTCTGATTGGAAAATTTCTAGCTAGAAAAACCCTAAGGATTCGATTCCAAATAGGCAGTTCGTCCTCGCTAGAACAAAAAAGTAGGCGGTCAACTAGCCTGCAATCCCACTTTTCGCTATAGGATGATTCTGATCAAGAAGCCTAAAAGCGGTTACTTATATTTTTCGCTTCGCTTTTAGGCTTAGATCAGCTTTGCCTGTTCGCAAAACTTTTCATATCCATTCAATGATTGGTTTGTTCTCTGGAGAAACTGGCTTCATGTAGGTAAGGAATGCCAGTCCAGGACCAACTGTCCTGGTTTGTACATAGCTAGTTACACTACGACTGCACTACATTTTGGGTCGTTGCTGCACTACTTGGGTCGATGAATCGAACCATTCACTACTTCTCAAATCACAAAAAAGTCTGTATTCCCCAGTATATTTAGGATTTCTGGAAATAGTCAGATCACAGGGCTGCGGATTCATCGTCCGACGCACTTTGAGGACAGCTTCAAGTCCCAAAAAACGTGTTCGTTTTAGGGACTCCACCAACGCTGACCACTGCGTAAGCATTTACGTCGATGGCGGTGACCCTAAACTCGTTCCGATAGTATCGTCCGGCAAACTTCAGCAACTTCCAGCTTTTGGGATTCTCTTAGCGTGTATTTTTGGCGGCACCCTTTGTGGGAACGGTCTGCATGGTGTTTCGAGCGTTACGGTAATGCTGGAACGCCACGGAAAACATTCCCCGCAGGCAACTAAACCGGTTCAAAGCCGCTCGGCATTAGATCCGACATGGCCACCGACGCTAACGGCTTGCCAACACAAAAAAGAGGCCTGGCGCCAGCTTCCGCTGCTAACGCCAGGCCCTGGGTCAACGACTCGCGTCCTACGAGCTATCATGACAAGCGAAAAAATGTCGCTTAAGCCACCAAATGCAACGGCTCCTGAGATTCTTCCCTTGAACCAGTAATGCCAAGTAAAAACTCTTCAAATATTCGCATGTCCAGTGCCGAAGCTGTCTCGGCCTCGGGGTGGAACTGCGTGCCGAACGCAAACCAGTCGGGCATCGCACTCTCGATCGCCTCGACCACGCCGTCCGGACAACGGGCCGTGACGGCAAAGCCGGGAGCTACTTCGTCGACGGCCATGTGATGCATGCTGTTGACCCGTAATTCTCCGTCGCCATAAACGCGGTCCATGATCGAATCGGCGGCGAGTTCCAAGGTATGTCGATGGGCCGGGTCGAGCGGATCCTTGTGAGGCAACGCATTGGGCAAATCCTCCGGAATGTGCAGCAGCAGATTCCCCCCTTGCGAAACGTTGAGCAGTTGCATGCCCGATCCCACGCCAAAGATGGGCATCCGTCGCTCGGCAACCGCGTGCATCAAAGCCCGGTCGAACGCTTCTCGTCTCGGGTCTTGGAGTCGCACGGTGGGATGAAGCATCCAACCATCGCGGCGCGGATCCAAATCGGCACCGCCAACCAACAACACGCCGTCAAGCCGATCGAGCACCTCCTGAATGTCTTGCCTGTCCGTGTAGGGAGGGATTATTACCGGCAAGCCCCCCGCCCGTAGAATGGCGTCGTAGTATCCGGCGGCTACAAACGAGTAGGCCGGCGCATCCTGCTTAGCCGATCGAAAATCTGCATTCATGCCAACAAATGGCTTGGTCATCGCTTCGCACTCCCTTTATTTCTGGTACCTCTGGGTACCGAGTTACAGTTGCCACGCGAAGCAGCAGAGATCAACGATATTGCGATCAAACAGTTGGCCGCCGGGCTTGTCCCGGCACTGAACACGCGCCGGGGCAAGCCCGGCGGCTAAGTACAAATTCGATTGGCACGATGTACTATTCGCAATCACTGACAACATGTCCGTTGGAACATCCGCAGCAGTGCAAAAGATCGCCGGTAAGATCGTAGCCGACAATTGCGGCAACTCACCCTGCCTTCCTTGGCACCTATCCTTACCCTCTGTTCATTGCCTTACCCTCTTCATTTGGATTGAGAGCAAGCTGCGAGGTAGAGCATCCGTTGTGCGTTGCCCCATAACCGTTCCATAGGGCTTTTCTAACGGGTTCCCATTCCTGTAAAACAATCAGAAAAGATCAGAGAAACTGCGGATCGACTTCCCTATCGTATGACCTCGTACTCCTTGTGGTGGGTGGCCGTGTCACGCGGCCGATGGGAATGCAAGTCGGTGCCGAGTGTAAGGCATCCCACTCACATGGCAAGTGAATCGCACATTTTGTGTGCCTTGGGCAAGGCCTTGCACAAGATGTCGGAAATCGGGCGATTTGGCTCAGTGGTGGCTCAAAAAGCCAAGTCATAGCCGATCAGAAAAATGGCGGCGTCGACCAGCGCATGGCTTAGCCACGCCCCGTAAAGCGAACCACTGTGGCGGTAGAGCCATGCCCAAAACGCTCCGCCAACCGCAACGCATAACGAAAAACCCACGTAAATGGCGAAGCCCAGCCGAAATAGGTGGACAACACCACGACATGATGGGCCATGAAACCAAGCGAGGATATCAGGATGGCCATGGCGGTAGAGGTAGGTCCAACAAGCTGACGAAACACAAACCATCGCCAATAGTATTCCTCCAAGAGCGAATGAAATACCGCATAAAATACCCCGAGCGCCGCATAGAGGCCGACCGAATCGACGCCCAACCCGGCAATCTTTTCGGCAATTTTTCCGAGAGGTTCTTCGAAGGCTGGCGTCGACTTGATCACGCCATGATACAGCGCCAACATCGTCGCCAGTACCATGAATCCGAACAAGGCCCCTTGCCACAGTCCCTTGCCAGGGCACGTTTTCCAGACTGGGCGGCTTCGCAGGACGAGAAACACCCAGACCGCCGGGAACAAAAACTGCACCGACTTGGACGCGGCAAAAGCAACCTGCTGCACGCTACTTTCATACTTAGCCGCCCAAACAAAATAAACCAACGTCACAATCGACGGCAACACGAGCGCAAAGATCGTTGCACACCAGAGTAGAGGGTTGGAGGGCGCGAGGCGCGGGTTGAAAGAAAACATTTTAACTCGCGCCTCGCGCCTCATAGCTCGCGCCTTTTTTACGCCAAGTCGCGATCTTCAAAAAGAATCAGTGCCACCAGCATTGCCGCGGCGCAGTAGAGCACGCTGTAGAGCAGCGCCATCAGCAAATAAGAATGCGGTACCAGCGAAGAGCCTGCAATGGCGCCCTCGATCTCGAAATGGTCGAGCACCGGTAGCACAATCGAGATTAGGCGCCCGATAAACCGCACGAAGACAATTTTCCCCGCAGCCGACTTGACGATCAGCGCAGCCAAGTGGCCCAGCACGTAGATCGAGCCGCAGAGAGTCAGATTGGGCAGCATCGACAGTCGCGTAGAAACAGCAACGCTCACCGCTGCCATAATGACCGATTCAAAAAACGCTAGCACCAAGCCGGGCACGATGTGGGCAACCTCTTCATAGCACATCTGCCATTCGGGAGCCGTCTTAGCCGACTCGCGCGCATCGTACACCACCTTGTAGGAGACCGTCAGCAGAAACACCAAGCCAAGAACCACAAACAACAGAACAATCGGCCAGACGATACCGAGAAACTTGCCAAGAATAAATTGCCGACGTCCGATTGGCTTGGAGAGGACCGTAAGGGCGGTTCGGCCATCGATTTCGTCTGCAACCGAGACACTAGCCGTCCACAAGGCGATGATAATCGCGAGCACTTTGATCGTTGTCATGCCCGAGGTTTTCAGCATTTTCACGTCTTCGCCGAACGTGTTATAGGGGATATAGACGTAGGCCAGTAGCGCGACCACGCCTAGGGCCATCATGAGCAGATAAATCGGTTGCGACATCGCTTCTTTGGCCGTTGCCGTGGCGACGACCGACACTTTCGGAGCAAGCCATCGGATGGCAAAGTAGAGCAAGTAGAAACCAAACATACTCACTGCCGCGATGGGCAGTTGATGAACTTGTGGCATTTCAACATCGGTTTCGATCGTACCCTTGACCACCGTGGGCAAATCGCTTTCGTTGGTCACATAGAGCTGATCGATTTGGCCCTCGAATGCGCGAGGCAAATTGTTGCTCGGCGTCCAACGATAGAGTTGCCCTCCTTCGACCTGGAACAAAGGTTCGACAAACCCCTTTTCTTTCTCGACCCCCTTTTCTTTCTCGACATGGACGGCAATATCCCGCTCGCTTTCGAAAGAATAGGTTTGCAGTTCGTCGGCACGGAAATTGGCCTGAATTGGGAAATCGTTGGTGTGCGCCGGAACGGTCACGTCGATCGAAATCGGTCCCACCGCGTGGAGCCTCTTTAGCGAATCCAACATCCGCTGCACAGGCATCGCCGGACTCGCCAGCAGTGCCAACGCGAACATTGCGATAGCGACATAAGAGATTGGCAATAAGACGCCCTCGGTGAGCGACTCAAAAACAGCCCGGCCGACGCGCCGATTAACCACCCAAGCAATAGCCCAGAGCGCTACAAGCACCACAGCTCCAATCGATAGGCCAATTGCCAATAGCCAGAGCGGAGTCAACCAGATGGAAAGATTCGACATGGGATGTGGTGGTTTGTGGTTTGTGGTTGGCTGACCGCGATCAATAACGTATCTCAAAGCATGTAAATTCACGCGTACTGGGTCGCACGTCGATCGTTATATCTTGGATATGGCTGGCCATGCGCTCAGCCAAGTCGTCGAGAAAGCGGTCCAGCTCGCTGGCCTTGCCTTCGACGCACAATTGAACACGCCCATCGGCCAAATTGCATACGCATCCCACGACCTGGTAGTTCGCGGCAATCGACCGCGTGGTATAGCGAAAACCGACCCCTTGCACGTTGCCGGAAAACAGGATTTCGCGACGTTCGAGCGATTTGTCTGCCACGTCATCTTGATCCAAAAAATGTGGGAAACCCCGCTTTTTTCCAATGACTCTCAATATAGCCAGAGCCGGCCCTTGCTGCTAGTGGACGATGCTAAGCCGCAAGCGACCGACGCGCGGCTTCGCGGCTAGCCTTGACCTCAATTTCCCTTCCCCCTACTCTCCGCAGGCTATGTTACGAATCTCGATACACTTGCTAATCCTGCTACTCTTGGCCCTATTCGGATGGAGCGGAAGCTCACTCGCAGCCGATCCGATCGCAGAAACTGGGGGCATGAATCAGTTGCTCGTGCTGCGGAACGGCAACATCTTGCAGGGAGAAATCGTGCGTATGGGGGACTATTACCATGTGGTGCTTCCCCATGGCGAAATGCGAGTTCCTGCCAAGCAGGTAGAAATGTGCTGCGCGAGCCTTGAGGAAGCTTATCTCGAACAACGCGCAACCCGCACCGGATCAACCGCCGACTCGCACGTTCAACTGGCGAAGTGGTGCTTGCGCCACAACCTGCTCGACTATGCACGGCGCGAACTGGACGACGCCCGTGCCGTTGATTCATCACATCCTGGCGCATTTGCCATCGAAAAGCAAATTGACCAAATCACCCGGGCTAAAAAACACTCGTCCAATCATGATAAAACACAACGAAAAAGCCCTGGGGTTGCAACCCCAGGGCTTGTCCCAAACAATCAACTTACAACGGACCTTGCAAAGATTCCACAATCAGCCCGCGCACAGTTTGTGCGACAGATCGAACCGTTGCTCTTGCGAAACTGTGCTACCTCTGGTTGCCACCAGCCCCACTCGCCACAGAAATTCCGCATCGACCGTTTGGCCATGATCGGGCGCGGGCATCCTAGGGTGACCCGCCAAAATCTAACGGCCGTGCTGGAGCAGATTGATGCCGAATCGAAAAGTGGAGGCCCTCTGTTATCTCATGCTGCTAGCGCTCATGGTGCCACGCCGGAAACAGAATCTGCTCCTTTGGACTCAAAGAAATTGCAGCTATTGCGACAGTGGGCCAAGCGACTGGCTACGCAGAACGACCTCGCCCGGTCTCAACAACCTCTCGCCGCGGAGGACATCAAAGTTCGCCTGATGAAAAGATGGGACAAGCGTTCGGATGCGCATGTTCGAGACAGTGTCGTCGTTCGAAGGGCGTCCGCTCCGATTTTTCATCATCCAAGTCAAACGGTAACCGTTCAAAAGAAAAAGCGACTTCCGGAGATTACGCAGTCGGAGGGGCCGCAGACCGAGAAGACCCGGTCTACGGAGCAGGCACCGGAGTGATTGGCCCGTCTGTGATTGGCCCATCGGGGTCACTCACCTCGGGCAAGGCTGTTTCGGTGGTCTCGGTTTCGTGCTGAGCGCTATTTGAGCCTGCTCGACCGCTAATCGATTGATAAGGGCCATTGGCAACCGGTGGTAAATAATCGCAGCAATCGCTGCAAGCATGGCAGCCAACCGTGGCCAGCACAAGGATGGCTATTCCCAACAGTCTACGGTCCATCGCGTCCTGCCTTCCAATCGGCTGAGCCGCAAGCGGCTTGTCGCTTAGCCGTGTAAACCTATCAACACTAGCAGTCCATCGACCTGACCAAGCAGAGAGGGTTAGAAAATCCGCACACATTTTGCGGACGGGCGCATTGCTAGCACAGGGGATTTTCGGGGCGGCAAAGAACTACGCCTGGAACGAGCTACCGCAACCGCAAGATTTCACTGCGTTGGGGTTGTCAAAAGTAAACCCCCGCTTGTCCATGCCTTCGTGGAAGTCAACTGTGGTGCCGTCGAGGTAGAGGGCACTTTTCTTGTCGACGATGACCGGCACGCCGTGGAATTCATACTTCGAGTCGACTTTCTCGTCGAAATTCTTGTCGAATCCAAGTGCATAGGAAAACCCACTGCAGCCGCCGCCTGTCACGCCGACACGCAGCACGGTACCCTCTTCGAGCTTCTGGTCTCCAATGATTCGCTTGACTTCAACAGCGGCTTTTTCTGTAAGAACAACGCCCATGGTTATTTCCTCGTGTAAATAGAATTCTTGCTAGTGCTTTGTCATAGCTAAGAATTGGGGTGCCACTGCTGGCTTGCCCAGCAGTGCAACACCGCTAGCCAGACGCTACTTCCTTACATTATACCATCCTACGGACAAAGGAAAGGGATATCAAACCGGAATGTGCTATGTTCCCGGCCCTGCATCATCCGTTGCCTAGCTTGCGGAGTCGATTCACAGCGGTCACCACCTTCTCGATAGCAAAGTCGACCTCCTTGTCCGTATTAAACCGTCCCAGCCCGAACCGTAGACTGCTGCGCGCCGTGTCCTGGTCGATGCCTAGTGCCAGCAGCACATGACTGGGGTTGGGATCGGCCGAGGCACAGGTTGCTCCGCTGCTAAGAGCCAGCTCGGGCATTGCCATCAGCAGGGCTTCGCCATCGACATTGCGAAAGGCCAAGTTGAGATTGCCGGGCAGCCGTAGCGGATGGCCCGTTTCATTCGGGGCCGCAGGGACGCACGCATCGAGTGCGGGCCCGCAGAGTAGGGCGCCGTCCGTTTCGCTCATGATGCCCTCCGCTAGCCGGTTTCGCAAAGCGGCAAGCCGTTCGCTTTCAGATTGTAAATCCTCCATGCAAAGTTCCAACGCCCAGGCCATGCCGACGATGCCAGGCACGTTGAGCGTGCCGCTGCGGCGATCCTCCTGTTGCCCGCCGCCGGTGATCTGCGGCTGGAGTCGCACCGCAGGAGTACCGCTGCGCACCACCAAAGCCCCCACCCCCTTTGGCCCGTAAATTTTGTGCGCTGAAAAACTTAGGAGGTCAACACCCAGCTTACCCATGTCCACCGGCAGTTTGCCCACGGCTTGTGTCGCGTCGCAGTGCAACAGCACGCCGCGCTCTCTGCAAATTGCACCGATTTCGGCCAGCGGCTGGATGACACCGATCTCGTTGTTGGCCAGCATGACCGAGACAAGGCATGTGTCGTCGCACAGTGCGCTCGCAACATTTTTCGGATCAAGCCAACCAGCTTGCGCACTACCATGCGGCTCCACGTCGAGCAGCTTGGCTTGGTAGCCACGGCGGACAAGCCCCGCGATGGGACCAAGCACCGAATGATGCTCCGTTCGCACGCTGACCAAGTGATCACCCCGCCGACGGCGATGCGCCGCTAAGCCATGAATGGCAAGATTGTTGCTCTCGGTTGCACCGCTTGTGAAAACGATTTCGCTCGGCTTTGCGCCAAGATTCGCAGCAATCGATTGACGTGCCCGATCGACCGTTTCCTTAGCTTGCGTCCCATAGAGATGGCCCGTGCTCCCCGCGTTGCCAAACTCCTCACTGAAATAGGGCAACATCGCCTCGACCACTCGCGGATCGACGCGCGTGGTGGCATGGTTATCCATGTAAACAGGTTGGTTGCGAGTGGGGGGCATGTCTCCATTTTACCGGAGCACGTATCGAAGGGTAGGCCGGAACGAGCGGTAGCGCTGCATGCGGCAGTGCGCAGGGCCGGAACTGAACGGCGACAGGTCCTGTTTTGCTTCAGTTGGACGTTGAGCATCCTCATTGGAGGATAGGCTAGTGAACTGTTTGGCTCCCGGACCGCAAACCGTCTGGGTCGGCATCCGAAGAATGTGCGACTTCGTCACCGCTTGGCTGGCGTTTGGACCAAAACAGAAGACTTGTGTATAAACAACAGGTCAGCGGTGGCACCAAACTATGAAAACAGCGCACGCACAACGATCTGCGACCATGATTCAAAGTGTTCCAGCTCGGCGAGGATTTCGTCGACCGGTCGAAAGCGTGCATCGAGGATCTCGGTTTCGTTGGGGCGGATGGCGGGCTGCTCCACGTCGAACAGATGCACGACGCCCAAGTGAACTTTGCCGACAGGCGTTTCGTCGTCGTTGATCATGCCGACGCACTGCTCGGTGAATTCGGTCTTGATCACTACCTCCTCGGCCAATTCGCGCTCGAGTCCTTCGCGGTACACGCCGTTGGCTGTTGCGGCGCTTGCATCGATCGTAGAAATATGCCCGCCGATACCGACGCTTCGTTTGGCATGCAACCGCTTCTCCCCCTGCCCGCCCCCGCGAGCATATTGGAACAACTCCGTCGTACCATCTGCTCGCTTGTGCCGGAACAGCATGTAGGGAATCAGCTGCTTGAAGCTGGGATCCTCTTCCATCTCGCTACGCGGGCGGTAGCTAACTTGCTCGCTCTCGAGCAGCCCCGGTAGATAGCGGTCTACGTCGGCTGTGAAACCTTGGAAGTGCCCCAACGAGTGGAACAACTCGGTCGGCACGACCAACACGCGCTCTTCAGCAACGTTTTCCTCGGCAGCACATTCCTCGGCAGCAGTTTTTTCCTTGACGGTCGACATGGTGAATCCTTTCGAGTGGGAGAAAATGGAGAAGAGGTGAATTCAAACCGAGATTATACACGAGTAGGCAAGAAGAGGAAGATAAGTAGCAAAACTTGCCGTCAAGCTATTTTTTCTGCTATATTCCTACCGGCAGTGGGCGGTGGCAGGGGTTTGCCGTCGCGTTTCATGGTCTCGATCCAATCTTCAACAATCCGGCAAAGCTCCGTGTAGACTTGTGCTTCATCGTCGCCATGACAACATGGGCCGATGATCCCTGGGCATTGGCCGATAAAGCAGTTGTCTTCGTCGGACCATTCGACGATTTTGACGTATTGGGCAGTCTCTTTCATCGTCTGATCCCCTGGGTTTTCTGTTTCACTTTTCATTTCCCGCTTTCGCCGTATCGCTGAAGCGAAACTCGCCGGGGCATTTCGCCTTCCTTTCAGTCCACAATCCCCAGCCTAATTTCATCGGAATTGGCCTTTAATTCGGGGGCGTACATGGCTGAGGCGCGGGTGGGTAGGGCGCTGAACTTGCCGGGAATTTCGGCACGGAGGCGGTAGCGGGCGCTGTGGCGGCCGCGGGCCAGTCGAGCGACGAAGAGAGTGACGCGATTGTCTCGCAGCTCCATGTAGGCGCCGCCGCCAAAATTGTCGCCGTTGCCGTTGTATCCGCTGCGGATTTCGACCGGTTCCAACCCGGCGGCCTTCATGTCTTCCAGCATAATATACTCATAATCGTTTTTGCTGTCGACTGTCAGTTCCACCTCGACCAGATCGCCGCTGGTGAGTTCATCCAAATTTTCTAGCAACGTGCGCTGGTATTTTTCGACCCGCTGGCCCGTCGCTTGCCCACGACCGCCAGCCACATCGATCGAAGCTTCTATGGGTGTGAGCTTGTAGAACTTCCGCTTGACTTTTAACTCGAGTCCTGCGGCACGGATTTGGTCTTCGAGCGTAAAATTGGTCTGATAGCCATTCCAGTAAATAGGCCCCCTGCCCTGCTTGCGCAGCTCGACCGTGTGCTCGCCTGCGGAGAGTTCATCGCCGGTGAGAATCAGGCGGTTGTCAAATGTAAAGAGGTTGTCGCCGGTGACTTCAACCGACTTGCGCATTTGGCCGTCGATCCAAACTTCCAGCTTCAAATCGGGTTTGTCTTCGCCGCTGGCTTTCAGGTAATCGGCAAACGCCTCGACCACCAAGGCGGTGTCACGGGTGCTGTTCCAATAGGTGGCATGTTTGCGATTGTTGAGTAGATACTTTACGAGCTGCGGCGCCACCTCGCTTTTCGGGTCGGTCAGGGCGAGCAGCTTCAGGTAATAGGCGTGTGCTTCGTACTCGCTGCCATACCAGTGCCACCAATGGCCGCCGGGCAAGTCGAGCCATGCGGTTTGGTTCTCTTCGTCCTGGCGGAGGTATTGCGCGATGTTTTGCATGATCATTTGGAGCATTTCGGATTTCTTATCGACCTCCCTGTTCCGCCGGGACGCTGAAGCGTCCCTCGCCTTGGGCTCCTGGTAATGCAACGCGAGGCCGAAATTCGCTAGGCCGTAAACGGCGAGTTTGGTGCGGTCGCGGTAGAGGTAGTTGAGCATTTTCGTTCGTTGTGCTGAGCTTTCCGGGGGCGGGGACGCCCCGGCTCGCTCGGCTAGGACCATCGCGACTAGCGCATCGGTGTTGTCGGCGTAGGGCTTGTATGGTTTTTTGCGATTGGGTGCGTCTTTTTCTTCTTCCCAGTTTTTTAGTAGCCGTAGCTGCTCGGCTTGGTAACGCACGAGCCAGGTTCGACCACGGTCGAGCACGCCGGGAACCAGGGCGACGCTGTTTTGCTCAGCGATTTGAAGTCCATGCACAACCACAGCCGTGGTGTGGGGAGTGCTCCGTTCGCCCCAGCCGCTGAACCACCCCCAGCCGCCGTCGGAGAGTTGCATCTCCGTCAAGCGGTTGACGCCCGCTTTGACAATCGTCGTCATTTCTTCTTCGTCGAACACGGGAGTGCGATCGAATCGCCTCCACCCTTTGGCCCGGTCGGTGTCGTCGCCGTTCTGGGGGGAAATTTCTTGAGCATTGAGATTCGTGCGTTTCTCGCGGATGGCGGCCAAGTTGAGGCCCATCCGTTGGAGCGACCGCTGTGTAATGACCGCCGGGAGAAATCGGTTGAGCGTTTGCTCGGTGCAGCCGTAGGGATAATCGAGCAGGTAAGGCAGGGCGTCGACCATCGCCCCGGCCAGCGTTGGCGAATAGCGAATCTCCAATCGCGACTGCTCGGCCTGACGCTCATTCGGAACGGTGAACTTGAACCCGCCCAGGTTTTCTTTGGGACGGATCGAACCGCTGAACGACTCGGTTTTCAACATGCCATGAACGTAGACGGGGAACTCCATTTCCATCGCGTCGGATTCTTCATCGGTGAGTGCGCTCATGCGGATTGTTGCGGTGCCTTCATGGACGACATTCACACGCCAATCGACGCGTTGCTCGCCGCCTGCTTCGATGCGGACCACTTGCTCCAATGGCTTAGGGTCTTCGGGCTTGCTGCATTCGAGCGTGTTGCCCTCGAGCGCCAACTGCACGCGGACCTCTTTCGCTTCGTCCAGGTAGTTATGCACGTTGGCCGAGAGGACCACTTCGTCGCGCTCGACGAAAAATCTTGGGGCTTGCAAGCGGACGATGAGATTCTTGCGCGTGACGACCTCGGCCGTGCCCTGACCGACGCGGGTGCCATGGCCCATGCCCCAGACGCGGATCATCCAGGTAGTGAGATTCTCGGGCATGTCGAGTTCGACCTGGGCGATGCCTTCGGCGTTGGTTTCGAGCGAGGCGATCCAGAGGGCCGTGTCGGCGAAGTTTTTTCGGATTTGAGGGACAACTTGAGGCGGGGGTTGGAGACTGCCGGACGCTGAAGCGTCCTCGCCGGATTGGAGATCGGATGATTCTTCAAGGGCTGCGGACATTGGCATGGCGGCGTCCAGGCCTAAGCTCATGCTTCGTCTTGGACTAGCACGCAAATTATTATTGGCCACCCCAAACCGCGATTTCATTTTTCGGTCTCCAAAGTCACCTTCCACCTCATCGGCCACCGTGCCGCCGAAGATTCCTAGGTTCTGCATGGTAGGCCGGTTTCGACGAACGAGCGCACCGCTGCCGCGGCCAAGGTTGGTTTCATTTCGCGGCTGGTGGCTGCGGCGCCATTTCCAGAAAAATTCGCGGATGTCGGGCACGTTCGACCCGCCGGCGATGTATTCCAAGGCTTTGTCATAAATGGCCACTACCGTCGAGCCGACAAATGGCTTGCCATCCAGGTCGGTCAGCTTCAATTTCACCTTGGCCGGCGCGCCGGGCAAATACGACTCGGCCGAGGGGACCACCTCGACGTCGAGCACCCGCCCCGCTGGTGGCACGTGGATTTCGCGCGTCGCAGTGTGCAGCCGTCCGCCGTGGACCGTGATCACCTCGATGAAAAAGTTGGGCGAATCGGAGGCGGTCACGTCGATTTCGACCACGGTGCTCTTGCCGGTCATCCGCACCACTCGCGGCGGTTGGTAGATTCCACTCGCCGGGCGTAAAAACAGCAGCACGACTGCCCCGGCGCGGTTGGTATTGATCTGCAACGCCACTTTGTCGCCCGGCATGTAATCTCGTCGGTCGGGCACCAGTTCCAGTTCGTTGAATTGGAATTCCGAGCCATCAAACCCTTCGCCGGTGATCGTGAAAACATGGCCACCCTCGATCGCATGACCGGCTCCATCGGTCACCTCGTACGCCAAGCGATACTGGCCCGTCTCGGACGCCTTGATCTGCAATTGGGCCAACCCCTCGGCATCGGGGGTCAGCTCCCAACTCGATAGCTCGGTCTCGACCGGTTTTGCATCTTCATACCGAATTTTCATCAGCCGCAGCTTGCCTGTGCCCGCGACCGGTTTGCCGTCGAGCGTGCGGGCCGAAAAGCTGGCGGCGATAGTATCGCCCACGCGGTAGTAACCGCGATCGGTCCAGGCATAAACACGAAACGGCCGGCGGGCGACCAGCACCTGACCCGTGCCGACGATCGTCCGCCGCGATGCGTCGACCACCTCGGCGACGATCCGGTAGCGATGGTCCTGGTCCGGGTGAATTGCCTTGGCGAGCGCCGTGTCAATCTCCACTTCGATGGTGCCATCAGGCCCAATCGGCACCTCGCGCTCGACGACCAATTCGGGCGGTGTCGGCTGGTGCCAAAACCACCACGGCGTCGGCCGCAAGCAACCCCAGTGCCCCCAACCGGGATACCAAGAATAATCCTCGGCAAACCACCAGTATCCCGGCCCATAGAGCCAATCCCACGGCCCGGACGGATACCAGCGTTCGGTATGTTCGCTGCGGAAAATTTTGTACTTCACCGTGGCCTGGGCAACTGGCGAACCGAAGTAGTAGCGCGCGGTGATTTTTGCCTTGATCTTCTCACCCAATGCAACCGGCTCGCCGGGCGCATCGATGGCAACCTCGAATTCCGGCTTTTTATACTCTTCGACCCGGAACGTCCCGCCGCCGTGGTTCACAACATTGAGGCTGTATTGCCCTAGCGTTGCCCCCTTGAGCAGGTTCCACTCGCCCGCCAACCCGCCGTAGGCATCGGCAATAACGGACGTAGTGTAAACACTTTCGTTGCGCGGATCGCGAATTTCGATTTGGAACGTTTGGCCGGCAAACTGCGACTGGCCCTTTGGATCACTTTCCGCATCGCCGTAGTAGGCACGCCGAACCCAGAACTTGAACTTCACCGGCTGCCCCGGGCGATAGACAGGCCGATCGGTAATCGCCAGCGCTTTCACCTGCTCGTAATGCGGCACATGATAATGCCCAATCCAAACGCCGCGGAAACCGAGATACGCAAACCGCCCCTCGGGCGTCGTCGCAACAGCCACCCATTGATGACGACGATTGGCATCATCCACGGGCAATTCGACCAATCCATTTTCATCCGTAAACTCGGCGAAGTTCTTCGTGTGGACAACAAACTTTTGCGCTCCCTGCTTCTTGCGATCCAGGTGTTCCTGCCAGTAACCAAAAAACTCGACATGACACTTCGCCAACGGCTTGCCGCTTAGCGCATCAGCCACATAGTAAATCGCCTTCGACTCCAACGGCTTTTTCACGATGGCCGTGTCGCTGAGCCACAGAATCACCTCATTCGTATTGCCATCGGCCATCTTGGCGGTAAGCAAATATGCGCCTGCTTTCTGCAACGGTGTCGTAACCGTAATGCGACGATCAAAATGATTCGGTCTCAGCTCCAGGTCGAGACTCCAGCGGGCCGACTCTTCGCCAAGATATTTTTCTTGGCCGTCCGTCACGAGCCGATGTCCCAGGTTCTCCAATTGCACCCGTTCCCAGTGCAGCTTTTGAGGGTTGGAGGTGAGATACACTTTCATATCGCCAAGCAACTGGCGGAGTTTGATTTTTTTGGCGGTGAACTCGACTCGCTTGCCATTGCGGAAACGAAAATCGACCGTAGCCCCCTGCCCTGCCGGCTGGGTCATCACCGGCTCGAATTGGCCCCAGTTGCCGACGATTTGCTCCAGGTGTTGGCGGAAATCGGTGCGGCTGCCAGCAAGCTCAATCGCTTCTCGCCAATACTGAGCGGCGCGAGGATATTGGCGGCGATTCTCAAAGATCGTTGCCAAGGCTTGATGGGCATGACCTGATCGGTGGATCGGTTTCTTGCTGTCCGCCACCAACTGGTACAGCCTGATGTGGTTATGCTCGTCTGGCAGTTCAAACCGCTTGATGCCGGTGGCAAGTTTCGCGATCGTTTCGTTCTCGCCAAGTGTGTGCAAGGCGAAAGTACCCGTCTGTGCATCATCTTGGGCGTCTCCAACAGCACGATCCGCGTGGGATCGGCTGAACCACCAGCCATAGCTGGCCATGGTTTCTACGCCGAACTGCGATTGGAGAAACTGTGCCCGAATGAGCCGCACATGGTTACGAAGCTCAGGCTGCCATTCGACCGATTTTTCTAGCACCCATCGCCAACGCTCGCCATCGTTTGCAGCCGCTTGCCACGAATCGGGCAGATCGTAGAAAACGGGTTTTCCATCTTCGTCGACCGGCGCACCACGAGTTTGACCGTAGTATCCCCAGCCCTCTTCGTAATCGGGCAGTTCGTTTTTTTCTTCTGTTTCCAAAGAGGTCAGCATCTGCATTCGCCACGCTGCATGTTGGCCACTTTGATTGTGCGCCAGCGCCGCGACAAACCCTTCGAGTAATTGCCGAGCTGGGTTTCTAACATGCACCTCTGGCTGTTTTTCCACCAATTGGAATGCTTGCCAATAAAGCCGCAACGCTCGCACCCGATCACGGGCCGAGGCGTGTACTATCTTGCCGCCGCCCCGATGTTGGCCGCGATGGAATTCGCCGGCGATCATGTAGCCGTAGTGCTGCACATTCAAATAGCTTTCGGCGATTGTGCTCAAAACTTGCCAATTGTCTGCGTGGCGTGTTGTCGCCTCTTCGCGAAAGTCGTCAATTTCATGCACGCGATTTAGCGGCTGGTAGCATTGAATCGCATGGCGGAAGTCGATGCCGGTCTGCTGACCGCCATTGCCACGCAATATCAGCACTCGGAACTTGTCGAGCGCTTCCTGGTAATTGCCATCCTTGAGAAGCTTTTCCGCCGCCGCCCGTACGTCCGGCCCGGCATCCTCGGCCCGCAACACCTGAAAAATCGAACTGATTGCCAAAACGATTACGATCGTCGTTGCTGTTTTTTTATGTCGTCTCATCGTTGTTCCTTGATTGCATGTTTTTCACCCGTTTCCGTAGGCCGGAACAAGCTCCGCGCAGTTCCGGCAGATGCCGACGTTTTCTGGTAAATTCTTGCCGGAACTCGCAGGACTCGTTCCGGCCTACGTGAGTGTCAGCCTACTAAGCTCCAGACGCATCCCGCGTGCAATGCGTTCCGTCAATACGGCGTGTTGAATTGTAACGTATTATCTAAAAAGGACTAACGTCGATCTCCGGCCGTTGGTATCAGCTTGTAGGCCGGAACAAGCTCCGCGCAGTTCCGGCAGATGCCGACGTTTTCTTGCAATTTATTGCCGGAACTCGCAAGACTCGTTCCGGCCTACAAAAAACTACACCATCGAATTCATCTATTAGTAGTGCCGCAAGCGACAGCCGCGGGTTCAGAAAAATCCCACGACTTCCGCTCGCGGCTATTACCATCAAACCACCGCCATGCCCGCCTCAAACCCATTTCACGTTCGTACGCATCGCTCGATGCACGATGTGGTTTATCGACTACTCGATGCCCTCTCGATTTTGGTCACGACCCAATTGGCCATTCAATACACGCCTGAACTTGGCACCCGTGATCTACTCGTGATCGGTGCAGCCACGCTACTGGTTCACAGGGTTGCCACGGAAGTCAGCGCCCTGTACCGAAGTTGGCGAGGTTCGCGGTTGGTCCAGGAAGCATGGTGCGTGGTGCTCAGTTGGATCTACACCGCTCCGACTGTGCTGGGACTTGGCATGCTCACGCAGTACAACGCCCAACTCAGCTACACCTCGAAATTGGTTTGGCTAATCACCACCCCGCTTGCCACGGCCAGCGCACGGATCGGGTTTCGCATGTTGCTTCGCGCATTGCGAAAGCGTGGATTCAACACGCAACGGTTTGCCATCTGTGGCGTCAACAATCTCGGCATCCAACTGGCTCGCAATGTGCAAGACTCGCCGGAACTAGGGATGACGTTTGCCGGGTTCTTCGACGATCGTCCGGAGAGCCGTACTGAACAAGAGACTGGCGAAAGCCCACCCCATGCGGGCGACCTGCCCCAACTGGTCGAAATGGCACGCAACGGCGAAGTGAATATCATCTTCATCACATTCCCTATGCGGGCTGAGGAACGGATCCGCGATTACCTCGGCAAACTGAGCGACTCGACCGCGTCGGTTTACATTGTGCCCGACTTTTTCGTATTCCAAATGTTGCATGCCCGTTGGAACCAGATCAACGGGTTGCCGGTGGTCAGCGTGTTTGAAACGCCCATTTGCGGCATCGACGGCGTGCTGAAACGTGGTTTTGATCTCATCGTTGCCTCGCTCACGCTTCTGGTTTTGGCACTGCCGATGGTGGTGATCGGACTGCTCGTTAAACTATCTTCGCCGGGGCCTGTCTTCTTCCGACAGAAGCGTTATGGCCTGTCAGGCGAAGAAATCCTTGTGTGGAAATTCCGAAGTATGCGTTGCTGCGACAATGGTCCGGCAGTCCGCCAGGCGACCAAAGATGATACGCGTATTACACCCATCGGACGGATCATTCGCAAAACGTCGCTCGACGAGCTACCGCAACTTTTCAACGTGATCACCGGCAGCATGTCGCTGGTCGGCCCTCGCCCCCATGCCAGCGCACACAACGAACAATACCGCTCGTTGATCGACGGCTACATGCTCCGCCACAAAGTAAAACCGGGCATCACGGGCCTGGCCCAGGTAAACGGCTGGCGGGGCGAGACCGAAACACTCGATAAGATGGAACGCCGCATCGAGTTCGACCACCGCTACATCCGCGAATGGTCGCTCTGGATGGACACGAAAATTCTGCTGAAAACGGCGCTGGTGGTATTTCAGCATGAGAATGCGTATTGAGGCGCGAGGCACCGTGCATTGCGTTGCAATGCGGCTAGCCGCGTCGCAACGCGACGCACGGCATCTCGCGCCTATTTTCCTTGCTTTTCTCCATAATTCCTGGGAAGCTGGCCTACGTGCGGTGTCATATGGTCAGAGAACCAAGTTGACCGCCATCGGAGATCGACTGCCAGGAGGCACGGCTGTGGAGACATGGCTGTGGGAACAGAGTTGTGGAGAGTCGCGCAGCGCTGATTGCCGAACTGCTGGAGCGTCATGCCGCTGCCTTGGAGTGGTACGCCTCGCAGTGGACCACCACGGCCGACGATTGCGTGCAGGAAGCGCTCGTTGAGTTGGCCCGGCAAGAAACGCTGCCGGACAGTCCGGTCGCCTGGCTCTACCGCGTCGTGCGCAATCGGGCGCTCAATGCAGCCCGTGCCGAACGTCGCCGGCGTGGACACGAAGAGGCTGCATCGATGCTAGCCACCGCGCGGCAGCAGGATACAAGCCATGCTGACACATTGGCGCTGGATGCATTCGCACTGGCCGAAGCGGTCGACGCCCTAGCGCCAGCCGCCCGGGAACTGGTGATTCTCCGCGTATGGAGTGGCCTGGGTTGGCAGGAAATCGCCGGGTTGGTTGGCACTTCGTCCAGCACGGCCCAAAGGCATTATGTTCAAGCACTCACACAACTGCGCAAGCAATTGGAGCCGTCATGTCCGAAAGATTCAATCTTCCACAAGAGCCCCTTCCGGTTGAGTTAGCCGAGATCGAAGCGGGACTTGCCCAGCTACCACTGCCGGCCAGCACGATCAACCACGACGAGTTGTTCTATCACGCCGGCTGGGCGGCAGCGGAAGTGAAGTTTTCTCGCGGGCAGCGTAGCAGCGTAGCCCCTTGGCTCTGGCCCGCCACTTCGGCAGCCTTGGCGGCGACGGTGCTTGTGCTATTGTTCACGCCGGGCGGGGGGACGGCTGATATTTCGGGGGCGGGGACGCCCCGGCTCGCGAGCGAGTCGATTCCTTCGCTCGCGTCGAAAACCATTCGCACAAGACCCTCACCCCCAGCAAGCCGCGGCGTCCCCGCCCGCGGCATAGCCGCCCTCGATTCCCCTCGGTCGCTACTTGCGTTGCGTCACCGCACATGGATGCGGCACTTCGACTCGCCGCCGCTGGAGGTGGCCTTCGACGACACGCCCCCGCCGCCGAGCAAAACCACACGGGAACTTTTGCAAGAATTGCTGCCGGAGCTAAAGCAATCGACCGAAAACAAGGCCCGACAAAATAAAAATCATTGGACTTGGCCCAAGCAACTGTGGGAGGCACTATCGTGAAGAACACTCGCTCTATAAACACTCTCTGCGCGCTATTGCTCGCCGCCGGTGCATGTCAAATGACTTGGGCGGATGTGACGGTCGTCGAAGAGGAACCAGATGAGGGACGACTAACCGTCTACAAAATGACCGTCACCCCTGCCGCGGAGCCTGTGCCGGCGCTGAAACACCAGCTGCAACTCCGCCCTCATGAACTCAAACCGGGCAACGCGGCAACATTTTACTTGCGAGCGTATGCTGCAAACTCGCTAGGCGGTCGCTGGCGTGGCGTTCGCAAGGAGTATGGCGAGGATGTGGACAATTGGTACGGGGATAGTATTCCACTCCGTGAATTGCCACTCGATAAAGTTCGCAAGGCTGCATCAGCTTTCGACGGCATTGTTTCAGATTTCATCGCGCCGGCATCCTACCGGCAGGATTGTAGCTGGGGGTTCAATTTGACGGAATTGCGCGGCTCAGAGGTCTTTGCTTTTCCGTTACCAAGCATCCAAGGATCGAGATCAATCTCTCGCATGTTAGCACTACGGACCAGGCTGGCAGTTGCCGAGGGCCGCTATGACGATGCGATGGATCACATGAGAATGAATTATCGTCTTGCTCGCGATGTGGGTCAGGAGCAGCTCTTGGTTTGCGGCTTAGTGGGGATTGCTGTGGCGGGTACCACTAATCAGACCGTCATTGATTTGATCGCGGCTCCCGATTCACCCAATCTTTACTGGGCACTCTCGGAACTGCCCCATCCCATGGTCGACATGCGCGAGACGGTTCGCCTGGAAATGTCTTTTGGTCCGCGTATATTTCCGGTACTGTTGGACGTGGAAACGGCCGAACATTCGCCAAAAGAATGGGCACGGCTGATTGCTGACGGACTGAAGGAATACGAGTCGCTCACGACCGGCGCCCTATTCAAGGGGATTTCATTTGCCGAACAAGAGACGCTACGAGGCATGGCAGGTGCTGGGCTGACGATGCTCATTTACCCGAGTGCAAAGCAGCGGTTAGCTCAGTCGGGAATGGATGCCGATCGCATTGAAGAGATGCCAGTGGGACAGGTGGTATTGATCGACGCTGCTCGCGAGTATCAGCGGATCGCCGACGAGTTTGAGAAATGGTGGTATGCTCCTTTCCCTGTTGGGAAAAAGGGGATGCGAAAAGCTTACGACCAAATGGATGGCAGTCAACTCAGAAAAATCCAAGGCGGTTATGGGTTCATCCTTGCAGATCTGATACTCTCAGCCATCGAGGCTGCGCGCTCGGCCCAAATGCGATTGGAATGGCAAATGGCTGCCCTGCGCGTGGTTGAAGCGGTGCGGATGCATGCGGCCGAGACGGGTCGACTGCCGGCGACGCTTGACGAAATCGAAATTGTTCCCGTGCCGCTCAATCCGATTACGACCAAGCCGTATCTCTATCGGCTCGATGGGAAGACGGCGGTGCTCGATTTGCCGTTTAGCGACGGAATGCCGGGCGTTGCGTGGCGGTTTGAGATACGGTTGGCGGAGTGAGCGACCCGGACGCTCGGAGCGTCGACGCTCCGAGCGTCCGGGTCGCTAAACCAATTATTATAACTTCACGGAGATAGATCATGATCATCTATTGCAAACACTTGTTCACGGTTTGGCCCGTTTGGCTCGCCTGTTGCATCCCATCACAGGCTGCTGAACATCATGCGGCGATTGAAAAATATCTCACGGGCCACATCGCAGCAGTCGCCATGGTCGATGTTTCGCGGGTCGACCCGGTGGCGGTGGTCGAGTGGACCCATGCTTTGGGCCTGAGCGACGATGAAGATCATGCCAATGAGATTATCCGCGCCAAAATGGTGGAGCAGGCCATCCGCCAATTCTTGCAGGCTGGCGGTAGGTATGTTTACTTGCTCGCCGACTTGGCCGAAATCACCGGCGAAAGCCTGGGGGTGGTGATTCCCGTGGCCGAGGGCGGCGACCCACGAGCCGTGGCAGAAATACTCAAACAAGCCTCACATAATGCCTCGCCAACCCACGCGGGCAAGCATGTCGTACTGGCCGCCAATAACGAGCGGCATCTGCAAAAGCTGCGCGACCCGCAGACAGCAGCACGCGACGATCTTGTGGCAGCACTCAAGTCGCTGGACGATGCGACCGTCGGACTGGTCATTGCCGCCGGCAGCGATCAACGTCGCGTGCTGCGAGAGATGTTCCCCCAACTGCCGCCGCCATTCGACGCCATCGATGGCAAGCTGCTAGCCGATGGCGTGCAATGGTCGAGCATTAAACTCGATCTCCCCACCAAGCCAAATCTGCAAATCACCGTGCAAACCTCCAACCCCGAGTCGGCGAGCGTGCTTCAGCACGCGGCGGAGACAGCCCTCACCCTACTCAAAGAAACCCCACAAGCCCACCAAGCATTTTCCGACGCCGACCGCAACGCCCTGTTCACCGCCCTCACGCCAAAGAAAATCGGTTCACAGATCACTATTTCCTCAGGCGACCTGCAAAAGGGTGTTGACCGAATCACGCGACTGCTTTCTCCGCCGATAAGAAAGGCTCGGCAACAGGCTCAACGCCGTCAGCGGATGAACCAATTCAAGCATATCGCCTTGGGAGTTCTAAATTACGAATCTTCGAACAAATCGTTTCCCGCTCCTGCTAGTTACGACGAAACGGGAAAACCGCTGCTGAGCTGGCGGGTACTTATTTTGCCGTACCTGGAAGAAGGAAAACTGTACAAGCAGTTCCATCTCGACGAGCCGTGGGACAGCGATCACAACCGTGCGCTCGTCGCAAAGATGCCCAGCATTTACGCTGACCCCGATTCGGCGCTGCGAAAATTAAACCAATCGGGCCGGACGACGTTTGTAGTGCCCGTCGGTCCCGAAACGGCCTTTCCCAAAGAAGGAGGAATCCGAGCCAGAGACATCACCGATGGCACGAGCAACACGATCATGTTCGTCGAAGTCGTGCCGAAGCGGGCCGTGGTTTGGACGCAGCCGGCCGACTGGGACGTGGACCTAAACGATCCCTGGCGCGGCGTCCGGCGAGATGATCGCGATTGGTTTACCAATGCATTCTGTGACGGGTCTGCTCGCGTGTACGATTCATCCCTGCCAGCGGAGAAGCTTCGACTACTGCTGATGCGTGCCGACGGGGAGGTCATCGAGTGGCCGTAAGGGCGCCGCGTTAGGCGCCGTGCGTCGCGTTGCGACGCGGCTAGCCGCATTGCAACGCAATGCACGGGGCGTTAAATTACCCTCATGACAGAAAAACAATTTTTCGATTGGCAGACCTCGGGCGGCACCGACGACGTCATGCGGTTAGTCGATTGTCTTGAACGAGCCGACATCGGTTGGTGTGCTATTGGCGGCGTGGCCGTGAACCATTGGGCCCAAGAGCCGATGGTTACGCAGGATGTCGATTTTGTGGTGACGACCGACGCGATTGAAAAAACCGTCTCACTGCTTGAAGGCACCGGGTTTCGTTCTGAGCGTTTCGATTGGTCGGTCAATTTCCAGGGCCAATCGAAAATTAGCATCCAGCTCAGCACGGAGGATTTTTATCAGGAGTTTCCATCACGAGCCGTCCCGGCCGACGTGCATGGCATTCTCATGCGAGTCGCTGCGGTCGAAGACACCTTGAGCGGCAAAGTAAAAGCGTGGAGAACATCTGGCCGCAGGCAGAGTAAGCGCATCAAAGACCTGGCTGACATTGCCCGACTTGTCGAGGCGCACCCCTATCTTTGGGACGCCTTGGATGACGATTTGAAAGAACAACTGCAGCCGCCTGGGGCGAATTCGTAGGGGCCCCGTGCATTGCGTTGCAATGCGGCTACTTCTTAAAAATCTCCGGGTTCTCTTTGTCAAAATCCAGGTCGGTGTAGCCGTTGTTGACCTTCACTCGGAGATAGGTATAAACCTCTTCCAGTGGTGGTGCTCCGCCCGGATTCTTGGGCCATAGATAGGAAGCATAACGGATCGGGATGCGCAGCTCATTGTCGATGAAGAGTTGCGCTTTGTAGAAACGGAAGTTGCTCCTCTGCGTGGGATGGGTCACTTCCAGCAGCGTCACCGGCCTTGAATCACCGCCCACTTTGAACATGCGCTGGCTTGCCTGCACTTCGCATTCTCTAAATTGCACGTCTTTCGTCGCTATCTCCACGAGTTCCTTGGTCAATTCACGGATGCCGATTTTCATGATGGGGTACTTCTGCCCCTTCATCGCCATACCGCCTTCGGGATCGAATGGCAGTACGCCAAAGCGTCGTTTCCAACCAGAATCCAACGCGTATAATTCGCCTTTTTCGCCCCCCGGTCCCGTATTATACAGGCACTCACGGCCCTTGTGCGGTTTGAGGAAAAACATGTAGACGCCAAACGGATTGTGCCGCACTTTGACATAGGCGTATTGTTCTTCGCCCAGCTCACCGTTGATTCGTTCTTGCTTGATGAGCACTGCGTTGTAGTCGTGAATATCAGCGTCGATGTGCGCAAGGCTTTCCTGAGCCATCCGCAGAGCAGGCATTAGCGGATGCTCGCCGGGGCGTTGCGTCAAATCAAAGGGGCTTTGCACCACTGGGGGCGTGAGCCGAGAAGCCAACTGCGGCGGCCCTTTGGCAGGCTCTTCGTGGGAGACTCGGAAAATCGGCTCGACAAATTGGCCCACAGCAGCCGATTGTTGGGCGTTTGTCTTGGTTCCCACAGAACCCAAGATCAGTGCCAAAGTCAGTATAAAACAGCAAAATTGCTTCGTTTTTGTCATGTGTTTCGTGCTCTCCTCACAGTACCACGGTAGTCGCGGTGGTCGGCTAAGTCTAGTCATATCGGACAAGGCCCTGCTAGCATTCTAGTGGGAGGCAGCGTACGCATGTGGTCCCGGAATGATTATCCGCAAACCGTGTGCCGCGACGGCGGAAGCCTCAATCAGCCTTGATGTTCGACCTGACGCCTACAAACGGGCCAATCCCTTTGGTAACTATCGCCGGGTCGAACCGAAACAATTACAATTTACGGAGCATACTGGCAGCTCTGCCCAACCCTTTTATTCGTAACCCACCTGGCGGAGTATTGGCGTTAGCCGCCGGGCTTGTCCCGGCGCGAAATTGGCGCTGAACCGGCGCTGAACCGGCGCGCCGGGACAAGCCCGGCGGCTAAACGCAAACAATTCGCCGACAAGAGAGAAATAGCATCCATGAATCAGCCGATTGTCGATATCACTCCGATTCTCTCCATCCCCTTTCAGGAAAATGCGTTTCTCGCTCATCTCCAGGGCCGATCGGACTGCTTGGTTTTCGATCCGGGACTTGAGCCTGAAAAAATACTTGCACAACTCGACAGCCGGCAGCTTACACCCGCGGCCATTCTGAACACACATGGCCATGCCGACCACATTGCGGGCAATGCAGCTCTGAAAGAACGTTGGCCCGATTGTCCGTTGATTATTGGCCAGGGCGATGCGTACAAACTGACCGATCCCGCGGGCAATCTCTCGGCCGGGTTTGGCGTTCACCTCGTCAGCCCGTCGGCGGATCGTACGGTGAACGAAGGCGACTTGCTGAGCCTAGCGGGCTTCGAATTGGAAGTGCGGGAAACTCCTGGCCACTCGGCCGGGCATGTCGTGTTTATTACCCGTGACCTGCAACCGATTCACGTCTTAGGCGGCGATGTGCTGTTTGCCGGCAGCATCGGCCGAACCGATTTTCCCGATGGCAACACGGAGCAACTGCTGACGTCGATTCGTGAAAAGCTGTTCTCACTGCCCGACGATACGATCATCTATCCCGGCCATGGACCCAACACAACCGTCGGGCGGGAGAAACAAACCAACCCATTTGTTGGGGTGAGGTGAGGCAAGCCCAGGGGTTGCAACCCCTGGGCGTTAAGCAACCCCTGGGCGTTAAGATCAACTGTCAATCACGCTGGAATGCTCGCTATCGTGGGGATTCACAGCAGGCAAATCGGCAGGCGAGAATTGTTGCGTTGCTCGCTGTGCTGCTTCCGCTTCGACTGGCGCGGAGGTTGCGGGCAATTCAAGTGTGAATCGGCTTCCTTTTTCGGGCGTGCTGGTGACAGATATTTGGCCACCATGCTCTTCCAGTATTTTGCGGCTCACTGGCAAACCTAATCCGGTGCCTCGGCCACCCTTGTGGGAGACGAACACCGTAAAAATATTTTCCAGTTCATCGGGAGCGATGCCGATGCCGTTGTCTTCGACAATTATTTTTGCCACATTCTTTTCCGTGTCGACGAGGGTGCTAATTTTCACCTGGCCCGCGCCTTCTTCGTCACAAGCATCGATCGCATTGGTCATGACATTCAAGATCGCTCGGTTCAGTGCCTCGGGATCGAACATCAGCGTGGGCATCGTCTGCGACGGCGACCACTCGATCTGCACGCCTTGATCTTGGGCACGTGGTCGGATCAACTCGACCACCTCGGCTGCCACCTCGTTCAGATCGGCAGGCTCCGGCACCGGTTCACGTTCTTTACTATAGGTGAGCATATCCAGAACCAGAGCAGAAATTCGGTCCTGATTCCGCTCGACGATACCCCATCCTTTGCGGATGGTGTCGACCGCCTTGCGAAGGGCCTGTTCGTCAATTTCGCCTTGCCCTTGCCCCTCGGCGTCTTCTTTTGGGCTGGCGAGGGCATGGTCTCCAAGGCCAAGTTCGATCAGGTAGCTACCGCCACGAACCCCTTGCAAGATGTTCTTGATATGGTGCGAAAGCGATGCGATCGTTTGCCCCACGGCCGCCAATCGCTCGGCCTGCACCAGCGCCTGGTAGTAGGAGGTATCTTCGACGGCAAGGGCTGCCTGGTGAGCAATCGCGATCATCAGTTTCAGGTGCTCTTCGGTAAATTGATTTGCCTTACCCTGGTTGAGCAACATCCGCTGCGGCGAGACGAAGGTGTCGATGTAAATCACCCCAACCACATGATATCGCCCCTGCATCGGCACACAAATCGCTTCGCGGACGCCCAGCTTGACAATGCTTTTTGCCGGATCCCAACGTTCGTCATCGCGCGCATCGCTCGTGAGCACGCCTTCGTTTCGGTCCACGACATAGTCGAGGATCGTTTTGCTGATCGTGATTTTCTCGTCGGTCCGTATGCCGCGTCGATGACGTCGCACCTTGGGGGTTAGCTTGTCACTTTGCAGCTCTTTGAGCATGATGCAACCACGGTCCGCATCGACCCAATCGAAAATCATATCCATGATACGCGCGAGCAACTGGTCGATGTCCATCGTGTGGCTTACCGCCAGTGCCGTGCGATACATAATCTGCAAATTGCTGCGTGCCCGTGCAAGCCATGGACTGGACGAATCCTCCACCTCGGGTAGCAACCACTCGCTTCCGTGGCTTTGACTCAGCGAAGCAACAATCCGCGAACTTTCGTCGCTCGACATCCGCGGCACGATGTCGATCTGCTCCGCGACATTCTCGATCGAGTCTTCAACAAACCCGGTGTAGAGCAGCAGCGATTTCCCCAACTGAATTTGATCTCCGCTGACCAATTCGCGCTCTTCGGATTGCCCATCCCCCGCTTGCTGCCCTGCGGATGGCCCGGAAACGATCTGCCGGCCATTGACAAAAGTTCCGTTGGAGCTGCCCAGATCGCGCAGTACATAGAGATCGTCCCGACGAATCAGTTCGGCGTGCTCGCGTGAAACTTCGGTGTCGTGCAGGCGCACCGCGTTGTTATGGGTACGCCCCACCGTCAGAGTCGATTCTTCCAACTGGAAACGGGTACCCTGATCGCGACCTTGAATGACGAAAAGCGATGCCACGAGGTTAGTCTTCTCCGTAGGACGAGGTAGTGACAAAATCGCGCAACTACTCAGCGCGACCGGCCAGCAACTCTTCGATTCTACGGATCAGCGGGGCATAATGGTAGGGCTTGGAGACAAATTGTCCCGTGGGAAAAGGGCTTGCACGCCGCTTGGTGGTTCCGAGTACAACGATTGGGATATCGCTGCGGGTGGTGGTTCGGCCCAGGTCGTCCAAGGCACCAGCATCTTCTCTCGCTTTGGCAGAAAGGAGCTTCTCGCTTTCCGCATCGTAGAGAATCAGATCGGGCTGCCGTTCCCGGACAATCTGCGACGCACGTCGCGCCCCGCTAGCCTCGAGTGTCTCAGCCCCTTTGCGTTGGAGCAACGTGCGCAAGATTTCACGCGACTCGGTCGAGGCATCGACAATCAGAATTCGGCTTTTCGGAGACAACCACCGACCTCCAGCCGTGCTGCAACGCAGCACATGGCAACGCAACACACGGCTCAAATTAAGACTGTAAGTTTGGTAGGATCCTACGCGAGGCGGGGAGAATAGGGAGTACCGCACTGCGTGTCAAAGGGGACTTGCGAAAAAAGTAATGGCGAGCGGGAGAGCGTAAGTTTCCCGATGGCGAGCGGAATGCATTATCCATCTCAATCGGGAGACTAACGCCCTAAGTTCTAAGGCGAGCGGCAATTGAAAATTTATCAGAGTACTAGCACGACGCGCAAGCGAGTGTGTGCTAGACCCACTTGCTTGCGCTGCGTGCTGGTAATTTTCATTCTGCCGCTCGCCTTAAGATTCACGTTTTTGCAAGAATGCTGGCATAGCGGCAGCGAAACCGATAGCAATTTTAACACGCCGTCCAATAGTCCGTCGTGGACGCCGACGCTAACGACAGCTCCCACTTTTCCCAAAAAAACTGCTCTTTACGCCTGCGGAGGTTCTCGGCACAATACGCCCCACATTTTCACCGCCCTCCCCTCCCGCAGTCGATGGGGTGTATTGTCCACATTGGCGGTTATTCAACTTTACGGGTCATGGATGACCTCTTTCAGCAAGGAGTGCTGACGTGAAATCGATGCTACTTTCAGCCGCCGTTTTGGGTATCACCCTTTCCTTTGCCACTGGCGTTGTTGCCCAGCAACAAAACGCCGCAGGCGCAAATTCCTCTCGCTTTGGAATTGCTGTCGTGGATGTGAGTTTCATTTTCAAGAACTATACGCAGTTCCGTTCGTCGATGGATGGCATGAAAAAGGAAATGGAAGCTGCCGAAGGACAACTCAAAGAGGAGCGTGCATTAATTCAGACAAAAGAAGAACAACTCAAAAGCTACAAGGTGGGTGCCCCCGAGTACAAGCAAATCGATGAGGAAATTGCCCGATTAAAGTCGGATTTTAATCTGAAGGCCGGGAAAATCCGTAAGGACTTCCTGGAGCGCGAAGCGAAAGTTTACTACCAAACCTATCTGGAAGTAACCAACGCGGTGAAGTACTACGCCCAGCAACACAATATCGGCCTGGTCTTGCGATTCAATGGCGATCCTGTCGATCAGAATCGCCGGGAAGATGTGCTTCGCTCGATCAACAAACCGATTGTTCATCAGAACAACATTGACATCACACCGGATGTGCTCGCTCTGCTAAATCGCGGGAATGCTAGTGGAGCGGCAAACGGTGTCTCTTCCGAAGCCAAGCGTATTGGAAACCAGAAAACCCGTTAGCAGCTTGTTGAAAAATCCGTAGGCCGGAACAAGGAGCGGCAGCGACACAGTTCCGGCACATCCTTTCCACGGCACCAGGCATTGCCGGAACAGCGCTACCGCTCGTTCCGGCCTACAAAATCACTTTTTCCATGTACCATTTGATGCAACGCACGATCTCTCACCCCGTCAGTGTATCCGGTTTTGGATACTGGAGCGGGAAAGATGTGCGCGTTGTGTTCCGTCCTGCCGCGGTGGGAACGGGGATAGTGTTTGTACGAAGCGATATCGGTCCCCATGCGCGTGTCGAGGCGCACTTGCAGAACCGTGTTGACGTGCCTCGACGCACCAACTTGCAACGCAATGGTGTGCAGGTAGAAATGGTCGAGCATGTACTGGCTGCCCTGGCAGGCCTGCGAATCGATAACTGCGAAGTTTGGGTCGACCAAGCGGAGATGCCGGGCTGTGATGGCTCGGCCCAAGCTTATGTCGAGGCGCTCGATCAGGCACGAACGGTCAAGCAAGATGAGGAGCCTCTTTTCCTTCGGGTCACTGAAAAGATTCGGCTGACTGAGGGGGATCGGTGGGTCGAAGCTCGGCCTGCCGTGGGAGGAGGCCTGCTGGTGGAGTTTAACCTAGATTATCCTGACGACTCGATCATTGGCACACAACAGGCACGATTTGCAATTACGCCTGGCGTATTTCGTCGCGATATGGCTTCATGCCGGACTTTTGTGCTCCAGCGCGAAGCAGAGCAAATGGTCAGGCAAGGCCTGGGGACACGAGTCACTCCGCGCGACCTGCTACTGTTTAACGAAGAGGGCTTGGTTGACAACCGTCTTCGCTATGCGAACGAATGTGCCCGACACAAGGCGCTCGATTTGGTTGGCGATTTGTCCCTCGTCGGCTGTCGACTCGAAGGACACATCGTAGCCCACCGCAGCGGCCATCGGCTCAATGCCTCCTTGGCCGAGGCAATGCTGGAAAAATTTGCGACCACTCTGCCACTACGGCAAACCGCTTGAAACCACTACGGAAAATTCGCAAGACCATGGCAACTAGCATCGCAGCAAACGCTTGGATCGACCCACGGGCTGAAATCGACGAAGAAGTCGAGATCGGACCTTTCTGCACCATCGGCTCGGGCGCAAAAATCGGACGGGGCACCAGGCTGATTAACAATGTAACGCTGATGGGTAATGTCACCATCGGACAAAACAACGTAATCTATCCGAATGTGGTGATCGGCGCCGAACCACAGGACATCGGCTACCAAGGCACCGACACACGTGTTGAGATCGGCGATGGCAACATGCTCCGTGAAGGAGTGACGATCAATCGCGGCACGGAAAAAGAAGACGGTATTACCCGTCTGGGTGACCAAAACTTCTTGATGGGAAATTGCCACGTCGCCCATGATTGCAAATTGGGGAGCCACATTGTTATCGCTAACGGCACTCTGTTTGCGGGGCATGTTCATGTGGCTGACCATGCGTCGATTTCCGGCGGATGCGCAATCCATCACTATGTTTCGATTGGCAGCTACAGTTTCATGGCTCCCCTGAGCCGATCTTTGCACGATGTACCACCCTATATGCTGGTCGAGGGCATTCCCGCTCGGCCACGTTGCATCAATATCGTCGCGCTGAAACGAAACGGTTATTCCCGCGAAGTGATCGACTCACTTGCCGCGGCACACCGTCTGCTCTACCGCACCAAAGTCGGTGTAACGCATGCACGCGAGATACTCCAATCGAACAATCAGATTACCACCGAGGTGGAAAACCTATGCACTTTTGTTGAGGGACAGCAGGAGGGCAAACATGGCCGACGACGCGAGTCGATAAGGAGAGCCGCATGAAACCTCCGCGTCGGGCCTCCCTGCGACAGGCCCCCATACGTTTGGCCGTTATCGGCACGGGCCATCTGGGCCGAATTCACGCTCGACTGGCAGCGGAACTTTCTTCTGTCGACCTCGTGGCCGTCGTCGATCCGCTCGAAAGCGCACGCCTGTCGGTTGCCGCCAGCACGGGCTCGCGGCCAGTCGCCGACTATCAAGAGCTGGTCGGCGAAATAGACGCGGCGATTGTCGCTACGCCTACTTCCACCCATCTTCGGGTAGCCGGCGAGCTGATGCAAGCCGGTGTGCATGTGCTGGTCGAAAAGCCTTTGGCTCCGACTCTGGACGAGTCGCAACAACTGGTCCAACTTGCGCGAAAAAACAATCTGACGCTCCAGGTAGGTCACGTCGAACGATTTAACCCGGCTCTCACTTCGGTTCAAGATAAAATCGGTGATCCCAAGTTCATCGACGCCGTGCGCACCAGCGGCTACACGTTTCGCTCGACGGATATCGGCGTAGTGATGGACCTGATGATTCACGACATCGACGTGATCCTTTCGCTCGTAAAATCAACGGTTGAAAAAGTGGATGCCGTCGGTATCTCGGTGCTGGGTGACCACGAAGACATGGCCAACGTACGGCTGAGTTTCGACTCTGGTTGCGTTGCCATGCTGACTGCTTCTCGCGTGAGTTACAAACCACAACGCACGATGCAAGTTTTCACGTCCCGGATTTTTACCGCGATCGACTTTGCAGCGCGAAGATCGACATGGGTCGAGCCAAATGAATCGGTTCTGCGGCGAGAGTTTCTCACCGGGCAACTGACACCTGAAGAGCGGCAAGATTATCGAGAAAACCTTTTCTCAAACTTGCTAACAAAAACATCCACAGACTCCAAAGAAATCAACGCGATCGAACAGGAGCAACGTGATTTCGCTTCGGCCATCTGCGAAAACCGGCGACCGCTGGTCGATGGCGCCGATGGACGCGATGCAGTCGCTGTCGCTGAGTTGATTCTCGAAGCCATTGATCGGCACCAATGGGACGGCTCGCAACTCGGTCGGCAAGGCCCGCTGGCGATGCCGGCGCTTCCAATTCTCGGCGGAGCGGAGCGTTGGTTTTCTGACTCGCCATCTATTCCGCAGCGCAAAGCGGGCTAATTATCCAACCCGCTAAGCCGCAAGCGGCTTTCCGCTTTCCGTTTTTGGCGTTATGCTGGAGGCCATGCGCTATCAAAATGTCTATCTGGAAGCGATCGGCTATACACTTCCGCAAGAGGTGGTGACGACCGACGCCTTGGAACAGCAGCTTGCTCCACTCTACGAACGGCTTCGATTGCCACATGGTCGGCTTGAGCTAATGACAGGCATCCGCGAGCGTCGGTTTTTTCCGACTGGCACGGTGCCCAGTCGCGTCAGCGTCCAAAGCGGGCATCGAGCCATTGAGGTCAGTGGGCTTGATCGCCAGCATTTCGGTGCGTTGATTCACGGCTCAGTCTGTCGCGATCACTTGGAACCTGCCACGGCTTGCAGTGTTCATCATGGTTTGCAATTGCCGCCCGCATGTATGATCTACGACGTCTCGAACGCCTGCCTTGGAATCCTCTCCGGCATGGTACAAATTGCCAACATGATTGAACTGGGACAAATCCGTGCCGGATTGGTCGTGGGCACCGAATGTGGTCGAGAGCTTGTGGAAAATACGGTCCGTCGACTCAATGAAGATACACACCTCTCTCGGCAAGACATAAAAAATCAGATCGCGTCGCTCACTATCGGTTCCGGTAGCGTCGCGATCGTATTGTGCGACGATGAACTGAGTCGCACGAGAAACCGGCTAACCGGTGCGAGCGTGTTAGCCCGAACCGATCACCATACACTTTGCCAAAGTGAGGGTCTGCAGACATTGATGCAGACCGATAGCGAGCAATTGATGCTCGAAGGGATCGCAGTCGGCGCGGAAACTTTTGGGTTATTTTTGGATGAGGTAAGGTGGGAACGACGAGAGGTGGATAAAACCATTTGCCATCAGGTGGGCGTGGCTCATCGAAAGTTACTGCTGGAAGCACTCGATATCAATCCGCAGATCGACTACCCCACGCTAGAAACCCTTGGCAACACAGGTTCGGTGGCCTTGCCACTTACTTTAGCGCTTGCCGCGGAGGCAGAACACCTACGGCCCAATGATCGGGTTGCCCTGCTTGGTATTGGCTCGGGGATCAATTGCCAAATGCTTGCCGTCGATTGGCAAAAATCGCTGATTGCAGGAGGGAGTGATCATGGTGATCGGTCGGCAAAAGCGTCCGTCATAGGAGAGAGCTGGCCAACAGCCATAACAGGGCAATAAACGCGCAGACACCTAATACCATCCCGAAAATTGCCCCAGGGGAAGATCCTTGACTGGGATTCACATATCCGGGTGGGTATAGCGGATTATAATCATTTTCCTTGCTTGAACTTTGACGCAAGATGACTCCCTCTTTAGGCTGCCCAATGCGACCTGACTCTAACTGCTCTTCAATGAGTGACCTCAAAGGCCCCTCGGGCGAGGTGTCCGACGCCGCCTTCAAAGAGGGAGTCGTGTCTCCCGCGCGGATTGAATCCTTGTCATTTTCTTTTTCTTTGTCGATCTGTTTGCGATCGGTATCATCGTCCAGCGGCGCAAGACCGATATCCTCGGCCATCTTGCTTCCGCTTCCTACGCCCGACGCCGCCGGGTCGGACTTGGAAGATCCAATCCCGCTCGCACTGCCGCTGGAAGATTTGCCTGTCCGTTCTAGCGAAGCAGCGAAGCGCCGGAATACGTCGCTGCCGACACCTCCATCGGAACTTTTCGCCGACTTTTTCTTGCCGCTACCCGAATCGACGCCGCGATCGGCTAACCAATCGCTAAGCCTTTCCACAACGTCGCTGGCGGTTTGATACCGATCTTCTGCCTTTTTTGCCATCATCCGTGTGCAGATATTGACCAAGGTCGGCGGGGCGTCGGGCCGGTCATTGAAAATACTGGGGGCCTCCTCAACCTGATGCTTCAACAACCGTTCAGAAATCGTTCCATCCTGAAAGGGAGGATGGCCAGTCAACAGGTAATAGAGCGTGCATCCCAGACCGTAAATATCCGCTCGTGTATCGGCCGAGTGGCTATTGAGCGCCTGTTCCGGGGCGAGATAGTCCGCAGTACCTAGTACATTTTCATTGTTGTCCAGTGTTAGCGACGCCTCGTCTCCGACCAACCGTGCCAAACCCATGTCGAGCAGCTTGACCGTCCCTTTTTTGTCGAGCAGGCAGTTCGCTGGTTTGATGTCTCGATGCACCAACCCCATTTCGTGGGCATGGGACAGTCCACGAGCAACTTGTGCGATGTAATCTGCTGCCGTGTTGTAGTCGAGTGGCCCATTCTCCTTGACATGAATATGCAAATCCTTGCCTTCGACATACTCCATAACCAGGTAGTGATTGTTGCCATCCTGATCGAAATCGTATACCCGCACGATGTTGGGATCGTCGAGCTTGGCGGCAGCTCGGGCTTCGATTCGAAATCGCTCGAGGTAGGTCGAATCTTTTACGCGGTTTTGTGGCAGCACTTTGATCGCCACCTTGCGTTTCATCAGCGTATGCTCGGCCAGATAAACCTGGCTCATGCCGCCTTTGCCGATATGGCCCAGCAACTTATATTTCCCCAGCCTAAAGCCTTTATGCTTTCCGGCCAGTAGCTTGTCGGCTTGCCATTGGGTAAGCAACTCTTGCTTGACCAGCGCTGCGGCAAGCTCTTCATTGGACTCAGGCAATTTCCCCCCGTGGCGCGCACTCATCTCGGAGATGAACTTGCCAAGCTGATCATCCTCGATCAGTTCGCTTCGTCGCACCAAGTCAAGAAAACTATTGGTCATTGTAGTCGTCATGAGGTTGATACACGCGCACCAAATGAGCACCGAGAAAGCACACGTTCCCTGGCCGCCAACTTTCCATTGCGACAATTAGAATACAACGTAATACTTTCGACCACCGATTGGATGGCTCTAACGATGAGATTTCCCTGCTTCCTAATCATCCTAACCAAATCACCGATTCTCGCTAATCCAAATCGCACGGCAAACTGGAAATTCCTTCCGCATGAATCCCACGCAGGAAACCATGCCAGCCTCTTACTACCAGAATATCATAGAGGACAGATTTTGGCCAGAATTTCCTTGGGAAAACAGGCGCCCTAAATCAACAAATGGGGATAAAACTCCGCATTTCAAGCAGGATCGCACCACCCGGGTTGGTTGGACATTCCGAAGGCATGGATTATCGTGAACCGTCCGAACCGGGCTAAGTCCCGCGATCAAGCTGCCCTTAAACAAGTCGTCCCTTCACAAATTGCTCGTCAAAATAGTTTACGCTCATGCCCGCATCGACGACAACCCGCTCGGCATTGATCCCACTCGATCGGGGGCTTAGCAAAAAAGCGACCACCGCTGCGACTTCCTCGGTTTGCACGGCCCGACCGCGAAGTGTGGCCTGCTCGGCGTAAAGATACGAATCGACATATCCAGGAATACCCGCCGATGCCGAGGTTTTCAGCAGCCCCGGGGCGACCGCATTGAACCGCACCTCGGAAAACCGGCTGAACGACTTGGCCAGAAACGCCAGACTGGAATCGAGCGCCGCCTTGACCGGAGCCATGAAGCCGTAGTTCTCACTCGCCATCCGAGTGGTGGAGATCGAGATCGTCACGACCGAGGCGTCTGTGGAGAATTGATCTTTCAGGGCATCAGAAACTGCAATTAGCGAATAGCAGGAAATGTCGAACGCTCGGAGCATCTGACTCTTGGAGGTTTCATGGAAGGGACGCACTTCGCCATCGTAGTCGGCAAATGCGATCGAATGGACCAAGCCGTGAAGCGGACCGTATTTCGTGTTGAGTTCCTCAGCTAAGCGATCAATCTGATCTTGGTGCTCAACATCACACACGTGAATCGGGGTGCCATTCAATAATTTCGACACCGAGTCGCGACGCTCGGGCGAACGCACAACATACACCACCTCGGCACCCGCTTCGTGAAGCACCTGGCCCACATGGTAGGCTACGCTTTTGCGATTGGCGACGCCGAACACAACGATCCGTCGGCCTGACAGTTGAAGAAAATCGCTGGGCATCATCAATCAATAGGTTAATGTTCACGGTTTGGCAGAAAGATTTCACGCAGAGGCGCAGAGATCGCAGAGCATTTTTTTGGAACGCTAAACATCGCTAACAAATCAGATCGGCTATGATTAGTTTGGATTGGTGTTCCTTATTGTCCTGGACGCAAAATTGTCCTGGACTCAAAAAAAAACGAACTTCCAACAATTCCTCAGCGGTCTCTGCGCCTCTGCGTGAGGCCTACTTCTAATTGTTCTGTTTGGGCCAAGGTGCAGGCGAAGTCCAGCCGTGCGGCGACTTTGCCGCCGACGGTGATCCGTGCTTTCAGGAAAAATGCGCTGGCGAGTTTCTCGGCCAGCTCCACCTCAATCTGAATCGTGTCGCCCGGCAGCACCATCTTTTTGAATTGCACATTGTTCGCCCGAGTTGCGACCGGCACAGCATCCGGCTGATCAGCCACAAGCTGCGACAATAGCACCGCCCCAGCCTGCATGGCTGCTTCGCAGAGCAACACACCCGGCGTGATCGGAAAATGCGGATAATGGCCCTGGTACCAAAACTCGTCACCAGAAAATGTCTTGCGGCAAACGATCCGTTCGTCCGTTTGCTCGACAATTTCGTCGATGAGCAAAAAAGGTTCGCGATGCGGTATCGCATCTTTGATGGCAGCAAGTGACATTGCAAAAAGCCGTGTTGCAACGCAACACACGGCGCCAAGGAGAAAAATTAATCATCTGCCCGACCGCCAACAGCCGACAGCCGAGAGCCTTCATCCATCAACTGGCCATCGACTTCGTTGGCGACAATTACGCCGTAGTTCATCGCCCCTAGCCAGCCCGACATGATAATGCCCACGCTGCCCGCATGATAGAGGCCGGTAATCTGCTGCGGCAGCGCCCGGCTGACGGCCAACCCCTCGAACTTCGTGCCGAAGCTTGCTCCACTCGTATGCTTGGTGTAGTGCTCAAAGGTGACCGGCGTCGAGGCCTCGGCATGGACGAGTCGCTCGCGGACGTTGGGAACATACTTGTCGAGCGCATCAATCGTCGTTTTGACTAAATCTTGCTTACTCGCTTCGTACTCATCTCTGGAGAGATGGGCCCAATCGTTGTAATTCGCATTCGTGCTGGAGACAATCAAGCAGCGCGGTCGGCCTTCGGGCCGGGTGCGAGGATAATAGAATGAATAGGTCCGGCTGGTAATGTCGCGGCTCAGGAGCAAATCGGTCTGGAAACGCGGGGCGGTGCTGCTGAATAGCAAATCGCCTGTCGACTCGTCAATCTCGTCGCCCGGTTTCAAGGCCATGTAAACCTGCGTGCTGGAATTGTTCAGCCGCACCGCTTTGGCCTCGTCGACAAAATCCTGCTCGAAGTAATCCTCGCCCACCAAATTAAAGATGGTCGCTCGCAGATTGGCATTGGAGACCACGGCCGAGGTTTTAATCGTTCGGCCATTCACGTCAACCGAGCGGACTCGCCCGCCACGGCAATCGATTTTTGTCACATCGCAGTTGATCCGCACGTCGACCCCGCTCGCAGCCAGCTCCTTCTGCATCAGCCCAATCAGCTTGTCCGTACCTCCCTGAAAAGTAAACACGCCCTTCGACATGAAGTTGGAAAACACAATGCCGTAGCTGATGGCCGGGTCTTCGAGCGTGCTGCCATTGGCATAGGTGATCGGCTCCATCAGCAACCGAATCACATCCTCGCGGCCGGGAAAGAACCGGTCGAACAGCTCGCGCGTGGTCATCTGCTGTTGGTCATAGAAATTCATCCCCCGGGCCGTGTCGAAAAAGTTTTTCACTGTTTTCGGATCGACTTGGAACTGTTCGACGAGCAGTTTGGAAAAATCGTCGCGGTTGAACGTCGTGGTAAGCGAGAACATCGGGTTGTCGAAGCGGATATTCCCAAGCTGCACAATCGAGTCGGCGATTTCCTGCGACCAATAGCGGCGGCAGCTCTTCACCATGCCGAAGGGGAACCCATGCAACGAGATGTCGAAGATATGCCCCCCCGGCCGTTTGAACCAGGTGGCCAGGCCGCCCAGTTTGTAGTGCTGCTCGAGCAAGAGCACGCTGCGTCCTTGCCGAGCCAGAATGTTGGCCGAGGTCAGCCCAGCAAGCCCGCTGCCGATGACGATGACGTCGTAGTTTTCTTTGGTGTTTTTGAGGAAGTCTTTGGGCATGTAAATCAATTGGATTTTGATTTGGATTTTTGGCCGAAGGCCTGCTTTCATCGTAGGCTGAAGCAACGCCCCAGGAATGAAAAGCACCATTCACGTTTTGGCCGAAGGCCATAATCAATCACTTTAACCCCAAACATATTGCTCTTCGTAACCAATGTCATAGCGTTTCAAGAACTCTCGATACTCTTCCTGAAACGTCTTTTTCCTATGATGCTCTTCTTGATTGCGAACATACTGTTCCGCAGTAGCCAAATGCGTTGGGCTAACGGAAAACATTCCGTAACCGCGCTGCCAATAAAACTTCTGGTAGCTGGGGCCAAGCGTTTTGACGAATTTGGACGATTCCCGCTTTATCTGTTCCACAACTTTGACCGGCACATGCATTTTGCCCATGTCAAACAGAATGTGAACATGATCGGCGACTCCACCAACGACGACGTATGACGAATCCATGCTGCGAACGACGGTTGCCAGATATCCATGAACACGTGAGCGGATACGATCATCCAGAAATGGCTTTCGGTCCTTGGTGCTGAAAACTAGATGGGCAAACAGTTTGGTCAATGACTGAGGCATGGTTGCCTTCCTTCCTAACGTAACACGTCAAGATCATGATGAATATGGCCTTCGGCCAAACGGTCGATGCAGCTTACGTTCCTAGGGCGTTGCCCTGTCGTTTATACACAAGTTGGCGTAATACACATTTTGGCTGAAGGCCATCCATCACCGTAGCCTAGGGCAAGCGGAGCGCCGCCCTAGGAGTGATAGCATCGCATCAGGTTTGGCCGAAGGCCATATTCACCCCCTCGGCAGCGCCATTTAGGTGCTTATGACCTTCGGCCAAATGGTATTTTGGTATCCCTAATTTCCTGGGGCGGCGCTGCGCTTGCCCCAGGCTACGGTGGATCATGGCCTTCGGCCAAAAGATTGAAAACCTTGCGTACTACTTTGGCTCAATCCAAATCATCAACCCTCTGGCCGGTCCTTTGGGTGTTTTCGATGTGGTCGGCGATACTTTTTCCATTAGCCGCCAACGAAGCAGCACGAGCGAATCAGAGTTTGCCACAACAACTTGCTGCCGAGCCACCCCGCTGGTACTTGAACCAACTTCAGGAGAATCAATCCATTGTTCAGCATCCTGTGGAATGCTCCTTCTAGTCGAGTAAGAGGCAATTGCAGCGACGTCGTACTCGGTCACAATATCCCAGCGTGTATTCTTGGGATTCCTTCTTATCGCACACGTGATTGTCCACTCGCCATCGACACCTCTTCCCCCGATTGCTCTCACCGACGATTGCGATTGGGGTAAGCCTTCACTTGAGATGTCATTCCACTTTATTTTCAGCACATATTTCTGGTTGGGAGGCAAGTAGACCTTCCACTTCCACGTCATTGCGGTGAAGTTAGGAACACCAATCGCTTGGATTCGATCTTTGAACTCGGGGTCAACAACCAAACGCCCCGTTTCTTCACGCAGTTGATGCACTTCCTCACGCAACGGCACAACTTCACTGCCCACCTGCCACAATGCTAAGCTCAGTGCAATGATCGTCGTCAGCAACAAGAGCGTGAGTAACGAAAACCGAGGCAGAAAGCGTCTTAGTTGATTGGGCGAGTGGGACATCGAGTGTTATCTATCCATTCCCAAACAATTGTCCAAAATCGCGGCCGCCATCCAATATCCGCAACACTTCGATGCCGATGTTTCCTTCCTCACCCGTTGGCCGAAAGATGATTACCCAACGCTTATGGGAAAACGCTTGAACTTCGTCACCCAGTTCAGATCGAGCCGTGCCCAAGTGTGGGTGTCGAGCCAATAGATCGCACTTATCGTGGATCTCTCGGGAAACTTTGCGCGCTACACGACGCCTTCCATCTCGCTGAACAATCCAGAAGACAATGTTCTCCAGGTCCGAATCAGCAAGGTCGGTCCAAGTTGCGGAGTTCATCTATTCCGGAATCCCATCTGCATCAAACTTCGTATCCATTCGTTGCCAAAACGCATCGAAATCCAAGGACCTTGATTCCCCACGGGCGCTCGACTCTTCCGCTTCTTGGATCAAAGCACGCACTTTGTCCCGTTGGCAAAGATACTCAGAAAACTCAGCGAGCACTTCGTCCAACGTGCCGTCGCGTTTTCCCCTCTCCAGTCGAAGGCCAAGGTAGAAATGCAGCAACTCTGTCTCGGTCATTTCGGTTTTTGCATCGGTTGCCATGGGGGTTCTCCTCGTTATGACTCAGATCAATTCCCTGCCGCAGTGGCGTTAGGCACGACTGACGTGATATTTATCAGCGAAAGCGCGGAGATGCGTTTGACGCCGCCATCGTCAGCGAGTACGGCGGCATTGTAGTCGGCAACGACAATAAACTCCGGCTTTTCAACGAAATACTCACGACCGTCGTTCATGCGGATCAGAATGGGACACTCGCGGATCATATCTTTTAGATCGTCAGATTCCATGCAATTTCCTCCTCAGGCTAGCATACTCGTATAGAGCCATTGTACTCCATGTTGTGGGCGACGCACAGGTCGCCGGCTGTTCTCCTCACTCCTAATCCCGTAAACAATGCTGATTCGCCATCGAAATACCACTCATGATACTACCAACAATTCCCACAAACCCCTGGTCGGTGCCGCAGATGAATAGGTTCTCCAAGTGCGTTGTGCCGTCGAGTTGTTTGTCGGGGGCGCCGTAGATGGCGCCGTTGTCGTGCCCGGTGAAACGGACGATGGTGGTCGGTGTGAACATGTCGGTATCGATCACGCGGTGGCGATAGTCGGGTATAAACCGCACGGCCGAGTCGGTGATGCAGTCGTACCATCGGAGTTTTTCAAGCTCGTACTGCGATTTGTCCAGTTGCTGCCAATAGTCGAAATTGGCAAGCATGGTGATTCGCATCGTTCCGTGTTCTAGCGGCTCCGCGTAATCGAAATTATTGGGGCTGCAAATAACGCCGCTCCGCACATCGCAAGGCAGTTGGGCGGCTTGCCAATCGAATTTGTCGGAATCGTTGAAAAAAGTGATTGTCGAGCGGTGTCCCAGTTCCTTGGGTTCGAGATCGAGCGTGGCGATCGTTTCGCAAAAGGTAAGCTGGCCCGGACTGCGGGTTTTGTCTTGGTCCTTTGCTGGAACAGACACCGGCCGGCCATCGTCGCATAGCCGCATCGTTTCGCACCAACCGGCCGAGGAGAGGACCCGCCTGGCTTCGAGTCGCTCGCCCCCTTCGAGTACAACGGCCATCACGCGGCCATCCTCCACGGCGATCCGCTCGACGCCAGCACGCAGCTTTAACTCGCCACCAAGTGTGCGATACTTGCGAACCAAGTGCTTGAGGATCAGCCGCACGCCAGCATGGGGCCGGCCGAGGCCTTCCATGAAAATGCTGCGAAACATGATCGAAAACTGGCCCCAGTCCATGTCGTGCTCACGGGCTGAGCCGTAGAACATCAGCGGGCAAAGGAGCATCTCAACCAGCATTGGCTCGGAGAAAATCTCGCCCAGCCGCACGCGAGTCGAGAGGTCGGCATGTGACGGGTCGAGGTCATCGTAGTCGACGATCTCTTTAACAAGCATTTCAAAGTTGTCAATTTGTCGCGGAAACTCGCGGGCAATTTCTGCACGGAATAGATCGAAATCGTTGTTGAATTTGAGCCGAACACCAGGGAAGACGATATGCGAACCCAACTGGGGCACAATCTGCAGATCGTCCCACGACATCCGCAGTTGCCGAAGCAATCGAGCGAGTGGTCCCTTTTTGGTTCCCTTGGGAGTGATGTTCGTCAGCGCATGGAGCCCCACGTCGTAATTGCGCCCTCGCAATCGGTAGAACGAATTGAGTCCGCCGATCGTCGTATGGCGCTCAAGAATGCAGACCCGTTGGTCAAAATAAGCGAGCCGAATCCCGGCCGCCAGTCCCGACATGCCTGCGCCGATGATGATGGTGTCGTACATTCGAAAGCGGAAAGCCGAGAACAAACAGTCAGCCATTATACCCGCTTTCGGCTTTCCGCTTTCCGCTATTGTCACACTTTCTCCACATCCTTCATCAACGGTTCCAAATACGCCACGGTCGACTGCATGCTGTCGAGCTGGATGTAATCATCCTCGGGAATCTGGATGCGGTGGCGTTTACGTAACTCCATGACGATGTCGAGGAAGTCCATGCTGTCTAGCTCAATCTGATCGCGAAAGCTGATGTCGTCTTTTAGATTCGACAGGTCTTCGTCGGGGGCGATCGCTTCGAGGATGTCGAGAATTTCTTGTTTGATGTCGGTGGTTGTCATAGGGTGGGGAATATCTCCTGCTAAGCCGCAAGCGGCGGGTTAGGGTTTTCTGATGATCACGACGGAGTTGATCCCCAACATTCCGAAGGAATTGTTGAGGATTGTGTTGATTGATTTGGTTTCGCGTGGCTCGTTGAGCACCAAGCCCGGGAGCGCACACTCGGGATCGAGTCGGTCGACGTTGATCGTGGCATGGCAGACGCCGTCGTCGAACGCAGGCAGATTGCCGGCCAATTCGAGCGCCCCGGCTGCGCCCATCGCATGGCCGATGAAGCTCTTGGTATTGTTCACGTTGAGCCGCTTCGACTGGCCGAACACGCGATTCAACGCGGCACACTCTTGCACATCGCCGCTAGGCGTGGCCGTGGCATGGGTGCTGAGCAGATCGATATCGTCGGCATTCAGCCCGGCACGGTCGAGTGCCATTTTCATGCAACGTGCTTGTTCGATCGGATTGGGTAGCACAAAATCACTGGCGTCGCTGTTCATCGCGTAGCCAGCCAGCTCGCCGTAGATTTTTGCACCCCGCGCGGCCGCATCGTGATAGCGCTCCAGCACGAAAAGACAGCCGCCCTCGGCAACGACAATGCCGGTGCGATCTTGGTCGAAGGGTCGGGATGCACATGCAGGGTCGTCATGTTTGGCCAGTGCGCCTTGGCTCGCGAAACCGGCAAAGATGCCAAACGTGCGGATGCTCTCCGACACGCCGCCGGCTATGGCAACATCGCACTCGCCAAGCTGCAACATTTGGGCACCCTGGATCAGGCCCGCGTTGCCTGCGGCACAGGCAGCGCCCAGCGTGTAGTGCGGGCCGGTGATGCCCATGTTCAGCGTAATTTCGCCAGCCGGGTTGTTCGCCACCGTGCGCGGGTTGTGGTGGTGCGACCAGACGGAGGTATCGTAATCGTATCCTTTGATCTCATGAATTTCGTTTTCAGTCTCGACGTTGCCATGTTCGGTAACACCGATATAAACCCCTACGCGTGACCGGTCGATATTGTCCCAATCGATTCCGGAATCGGCCACTGCCTCGCGTGCAGAATAAATGCCGATGCTGCCGGCGCGCGTGCCTCGGCGCACGTTGCGGCGTTTCTGATATTTAAGCTCGTCGAAGTCGCACTCCCCGGCAAGCGTGTCGCCCACGTAGCGGATGTGATATTTATCGACGCCACTTTTCCCGTTGAGCAACGCCTCGCGGTACTCCGCAAGCGTATTACCATTGGGCGAAGTCAGTCCGACTCCGGTAATGACAATTCGTTGGTAATGGGGTGCGATGCTGATCATCCGGAAATTTAGGCAGTGTGACGCGAAAGATGCTGTTAGGAAGTGAAACACCGGTAGTCCGTCCTGGCGGACGGCGCTAACGTGGCCATGTTTTTGCTATTGTGCATACCCGTTAGCGCCGTCCGCCAGGACGGATTACCATGGAAATGCGAACCCCCGAGCCTACCGATTTCCGGGAACTTTGGCAAGCAGCGCGAGTCAGGCAGCTCCTCTCAGCCCTACAATCCTAAATGTTGGCGGTAAGCGCCGAGCTGGCTCTCTGGGCCATATCGCTCGGTGATCTCGCTCCAGCGCTGGGCGGCTTGTTGTAATGCTACTGCAGCATCCTCACCTTGAACCGCCCGCCTGACAGCACCGCTCAAGCTGGCAAGATACTGGTCGATCCCTGGAATGCGCGGGACAAGGAAGCAAGCTTCTCGTCGAAGTGCTTTGGCTGTTAGTTGGGCAATCGCCCGATTTTTTTGTTGCGGCACGGTTAGCCACCTCTCTGCCACACTCAACTGCGAGCCGCGATGCCAAAGCGTTTGACGGCTCCGCGAGCTAAGTTGCGTGGCCGTCTTGCCGCAGCATAGCCATTCGAGCAGCTTAAAGGCCGAGGTCGCATTGCGACTCGCAGCAGTCACGCTCGCCAATCGCCCGGTCGCTCCCAACAGAGTGATCGGTGATTCACTCCGATTGGTACCCCACTGGTTGCGAGTGGCGTTGTAAATATTGATCGCCCGAGGTAGCTCGGCGTAGTTCACATGGAACTGGGCATTTCGGAATTGGGCATTTCCATCGACTCCCGGTCGAGCAACCCCAGGCCAGCCCAACGTGATTGCCGCCTGTCCTGTGGCGACCGCTTCGACCGCACCCGCAAAGTCGGCATTCAGCGAATCCTCTAACCTCTGTCCTCGCAACTCATCCGCCATTTCCTTCAGCGCACGAACAAAAGGTGGCCCGGCAATGAGCGGACGAAACGAGTCGGCATCGAACAGCAGCGCATCACCCTGTCGCCTGCTTGCATAGCTGACGGCACGAGCCAACAGCGTGAACGCCGCTGTGTTTTCTGAGAGAGGCAAGATACATGGATAGCCATTCTGAACTAATTGCTGTTGGATACGCCGGTAGTCTTCCCAAGTTTTGAGCAGAGCAGGGCCTGTTGCTGGGCCTAATACCAGGCCTGCTTTTTCAAAAAGCTTCGGGTTGTAACAGAGCAGCAGTGGTGGAGATCCCAGCGGTAGGGCAATCACCTTGTCGCCGAAGTTGATTTCACGGTCGCGAATTGCTGGGAACAAATCAGCACGGGCAAAGTGTGGACCACGGAGGATCGACTGGCGGACTGGCCGAACCGCTTTGCTCGACGCCAATGCGCCCAAATAGCGACTGGGATAAATAATAATGTCGGCGGGTAGCGCTAGGTCGGTTTGCGATAACTTGGTTTGTGATAACGCGGCGGCAAATTCTTCGCTCGTCCACGGTTGTACCTTGAGCTGACCACCGCTGCGCTGGGCCCATTCGCCCCGGAGCAGTTTGACTCCCGTCGCTAGTTCCAGGTCGTCAACAACCAGCACGTTGAGCAAGACATCGTGCCGCACGGGGAGTGATTCTCGCCTTTTTTTCTCGGTGCTTTGTTCTCTGCAGCCACAACTGCAAGCGACCACGACCAGCCCGGAGATAATCAATTGCCGCCATTTCATACGCAACACCTGTTTGTCCGAAACGCGATGGCTGTTGGAGTGGAAGAGGAACGATGTAACCGTTCACGAGATGGAAGAAAAATGAACCACGAAGAGCACGAAGGACACAAAGAATAGAATTCTATATTTTGTGAGGCTATCCAATCAAGTCGATGAGGGTGTAAATTAGTCTATTTAAGGTGAAGAGAAGAAAACCACGAAATAGACGAAACACACAAAAGAGAGGGTTTTGCGAAACCTGTTGGGCAAGTCTCTCCGCTTCAAATCCTGCGATCCTACTCCCTTACTTTTTTCGTGGTTTTCCACCGAATGGGTTTTCCGATTGAGTTCGCTGAGAAGCGGGAGCAAGCGATTTGTCCTCTGACTTCTTTGTGCTCTTCGTGTCCTTTGTGGTTCAATATTTTTCATTCCGTGAACGGCTACAAAACGATTATACTTGCTGCTACGTTATTGGCTATCGGCTGCCGAGTATTCGACGACAAGTCGTCGGCTTGGGGTTATCAGATGTTGACCATCCGTTTTCCGCTTTCCGATTTTTGAAACTATGTCTACTTGCATCGGCATCGACATCGGTACCTCGGGTGCCAAGGCCCTGGTGATCGATCCCCGAGGAAAAATTCTGGCCAGCGCATCGGCTAGCTATCCTTGCCATCATCCGAAACCGTTATGGAGCGAACAGGATCCGAACGATTGGTGGAAGGGGACCGTGAAGGTGGTGCGGGCGGTGGTGAAACACGCAAAGCTCAAGGCCGCCGATGTTTCGGCAATCGGGCTATCGGGCCAAATGCATGGCTCGGTGTTTCTCGATCGGCAGCATCGCGTGATCCGCCCTGCCCTGTTATGGAACGACCAGCGCACCGAAGCAGAGTGCGACGAGATCGAGCAGCGCGCCGGCGGGCGGAAGCGGCTGATTAAACTGGTAGCCAACCCGGCGCTAACCGGTTTTACCGCTCCGAAAATTCTCTGGCTGCGGAACCATGAGCCACGTCACTTCGACCGCACGGTAAAAGTGCTGCTCCCCAAGGATGAAATCCGTCGCCGACTGACCGGCGAGTTCGCCACCGATGTGAGCGACGCCAGTGGGACGTTGCTGCTCGACGTGGTGAAACGCCGCTGGTCTGGGCGGTTGCTCAGCAAATTGGAACTCGATGCCGATTTGTTGCCCACCTGTTATGAGTCGGATGAAGTGACCGGCACGCTAAGCCGCGAAGCGGCACGGACGCTTGGGTTGAGCATGGAGTGCAAAGTGGTTGCCGGGGCGGGCGACTGTGCGGCGGGGGCGATTGGCAATGGTATCGTCCGAAGCGGGCTGCTTTGCACGTCGATCGGCACTTCGGGCGTAGTGTTTGCCCACAGCGAGTCTCCACAGTTCGATCCTGAGGGACGGCTGCACACCTTCTGCCACGCGGTGCCGGGCAAATGGCACATGATGGGCGTGACGCTCGCCGCGGGCGGATCGTTCGATTGGTTTCGAGAGGCGCTCTGCAGTAACACCAGCTTTGAAAAACTGGTTGCCGAGGGGGCAAAGACCCCAATCGGGGCGGAGGGGCTCCAGTTTCTGCCCTATCTGGCGGGCGAACGGACGCCACACCTCGACCCCCACGCTCGAGGCGCTTTGGTCGGATTGACACTCTCCCATACCCGCGGGCATATTGTGCGGGCGATTCTCGAAGGCGTCACCTATTCGCTGCGCGACAGTTTGGAAATCATCCAGCAGTTGGGCATCCCGATACGGCAGATTCGCGCCTCGGGCGGTGGGTCAAAAAATCGGTTTTGGCGGCAGTTGCAGGCCGATGTGTTTGGCAAAAAAGTGACCGCCATGGCCGCCGACGAAGGCCCCGCCTACGGTGTTGCCCTGCTTGCCGCCGTGGGTGCCGGCCATTTCAAAAACATTACCGAAGCTTGCAAAGCAACCGTGAAAATGGCCGACGAGTCGCGGCCGGTGAGTAAGTCGCGGCGATACTATGACCGGGCGTTTCCAGTTTTCCAGGGATTGTATAAGGCGCTCAAGAAGGAATTCCCGAAGTTGGCGGAGTAACCCCGAGAACCTTCAAGCGAACAAATCTTCAATTGGTCGAGCATCATGTAACACACGGTAAAGAAGAATGCCGCTTGGCTGTGGTTTATAGAACAACAGGTATCTTCCATGAGTATAGCGGCGCAATCCTTGCTTCAGATGATTGACAGATTCCCCCATTTCAGGGTTTTTGGCAATCAGTCGAAGCAAACGGTCGACGCTATCCAGCCATCGTTCCGCCGCCGTCGGATTATCATTCGCGATGTAGCAAGCTATCTCTGCCAGGTCGCGTTTGGCATCCGAAGACCGGATAATTCGGGCCATGACTCACCCTTGTTCTTCCCTTTTTTGAGCAAGTCGCCGGCTCACCTCCGCTTTGATGTCGTCCACATTCCAATCAGAAACCTCACCGCGATCGATCGAAGCTTGAGCTTCGTCAAGTTTTTTCCGTATGTAGTCGTCGTCAATGGTAGGAGTGAACGGTTCTGTGAGAAAGTAGACCTGTTTCGTATTCGGGTCCACCAGTTGGGCGTATCCTTCTCCCTCTCGTACTGCGGCGAGTTGTTCGAGGGACAGCGGAGCTTGTCGAGGAGCATCCATGTCTGATGTATACCACACTCCGAGAGTGCCTTTCAAGCGTTACTCGATACTGAGCTGGTTCTTGGACTTCCCACAAGCACGATTGTAAAGTTAGATAAACTTCAACCAGCGACTCGTAGAGTCGCAGCTACCGAGTCTGTAGCTGCAACTCTACGAGTTGCTGGCTGTCCCTTGAACGGTTCTATCTCTGACTTTGCAGTTCTCCTGCTTCTTCCCACTCCCCTAGCAAAAGGACCTCACGCCGCTTACGCTACTGCCATGGCGCAAGTTGCAGAAGACGAGAAGAACAGCACCCACATTTGTCTGGGCCGCCCAGCCACGCGATGGCTGGGAATCGCCCTCATTTTTACTGTTTTTTTTATTGTCGGCGGCGCCCCCCCTTCGCACAATAATGAATCGCACTATCTCTGCAAGGCGAAGCACTATTGGCAAGCCGACTGGTGTGCAGGCGATATGTTCCTCGAGTCGGCCGACGCGCATCTTGCCTTTTACTGGACGATTGGCTGGCTGACTCGTTGGTTTTCGTTGCCGGCAGTGGCTTGGATTGGCCGTGGGCTGGCGTGGGGACTGCTCGCCTGGGTGTGGCAGCGGTTGGCTCGCACGGTCGTATCGCGTCCGCTGTACGGCGTTTTGGCTGCTGCAATGTTTCTCGCGCTAGTGGGCGAAGCCCATTTTGCCGGCGAGTGGATTGTCGGAGGGGTCGAGGCGAAATGCTTTGCCTATAGCTTCGTCTTGCTGGGGCTCGAAGCGATGGCCAAGGCTCATTGGCGAAGATGCTGGCCCCTGTTCGGGCTGGCCAGCGCGTTTCATCCGGTCGTCGGCGGTTGGGCGGTTGTCGCCGCGGCGGCGGTCTGGCTTTTCGAACCGGCTGGCCGAAGACCCCGATTGACCTCGATGCTACCGGCAATAGTGTTCGGCGGGTTACTCGCATTGCCCGGTCTGTTGCCGGCGCTAAGTCTGACGCATGGCCAACCCGGAGAAGTCGTCAACGAAGCTCGGCAGATTTATGTTTTTGATCGTTTGCCACACCATCTGGCACCACTCTCCCAGCCGAGACGTTGGATCATAACTCGAAGCACTCGTCATGGGCTGATGCTGCTCGGATTTTTTCTGCTGTGCCGCTATGTTCGCAAAGCAGCGGCAGCAGATGCTTTTCTTAAATCCGACGCCGAGGCCATTCGTCGCGGAGAGTCGTCAGAGCACCTGTCGAGAATCACTCGATTTGCCTGGGCAACGCTAGGGATTTCTCTCAGCGGACTGCTCGCCGAACTAGTGCTTTGGAACAATCCGTCGATTGCCGCTTGTCTGTTGCGGTTCTATTGGTTCCGCTTGGCCGACATCGCAATTCCGCTGGCCACCAGTTTGGCGGTGATTCATGCGATTGCCCGGTTGATGCGTCTCAAATCGCGTTGGGCCGCGCCGGTCTTGTTGTTGGCGATGCTTGGTCCTGGTTGGTTTCTGCTCTCGACAAGCAACGACCATTTGCGCAATCCCTCTCCTCTCGGGGAAAAGCAATTGACAGACCATGCTAGTTGGCAACAGGCATGCCATTGGGCCCGGGAACACACGCCCAGCGATTCCCTATTCCTCGTCCCCCGATTCGGACAAACTTTCATCTGGCACGCCCACCGAGCCGATGTGGTCAACTGGAAAGATATCCCGCAAGATGCCGCAGGAATCGTTGACTGGCAAAATCGCTATGCAAACATCTATTATGATAACCGGGATGGAGAGCACAAACCGTTTCGCTCGCTGGCCAGCCAAGGCACCAGCCGTCTACGCAAGTTGGCTCAGAAATATAATGCGAGCCATGTTATTACTCTCAACGATCCACCCTTGCAGTTGCCTGTCGTTTATGCGAATGAAACCTATGCGATCTATGCGACGGCTGAAAGCCGAAAGCCCCCAAGCCGACGACTTGTCGTCGAAAAATCAGCCGAAGGCCAATAAATGCAATTTTCTCCATCGGATGTTCCCAAAATAGAAGTTCCCAAAATACAAGCCGTTGTGTTCGACCTTGACGGATTGATGTTTAATACCGAACAACTCTACCAAGAAGCCGATCGGGAAGTACTGGCTCGACGTGGCAAGGATTTCCCCGATCAGCTCTGCGATCGCATGATGGGTCGCAAGTCGATCGTGGCAATTCAGATGATGATCGATTGGCACGGCCTGAATGAAACGGTCGAACAACTGGCGGGCGAGATTGCCGGGTTGTTTGAGGAATTGCTGCCCCGCCGACTGGCACCGATGCCTGGCCTTCTGCCGCTACTGGATGCACTGGAAGCGACCGCGATGCCCAAAGCGATTGCGACCAGCAGTGGGCGAGCGTTTGCCCGTAACGTGTTATCGCAATTCTCACTGGAACCACGTTTTGAATTTGTGCTCACAGGAGAAGATATTAACCATGGTAAGCCAGCCCCGGACGTTTATCTGTTGGCGGCCGAGCGGTTGGGCATAACCCCCGAGCAAATGATGGTGCTCGAAGACAGCCAAATCGGTTGCCAAGCCGCAACCACGGCGAAAGCGTATGCCGTGGCAGTGCCGCATGGACGTAGCATGGCGCACCAATTCCCAGACGCGCAATTTGAAGCCAAGTCGCTAGCTGATAAACGCATCTTTGCGGCGTTGGGGCTGTAACAACTCGACGAATTGTTACACACGAATGAACCGGTACAACCGCCACAGAATGTAACTCGTTCTTCCGCAAACAGCATATTTCTCAATGCTGGAGTGCTATATTTTTGGCAATCCGGTGATTGTAAGATAAGCTTGAGTAGATGCCCCTTTCCCTTTTCTGTAATCGAAGTTCTGCAATCGAAACCTTTCTCACCAGCCCATCGCCATGAAGCAATTCTTCCTGAAATTTCTGGCGAGCGAAGATGGCCCCACGGCAGTTGAGTATGCCGTGATGATCGGCATGATTGTGGCGGTTTGCATCGCCTCAGTGAACGTCTTGGCGACTGGTACCGCAGATAGTTTTGACCAATCGGCCAGCCAGTTAAGCACAGTACTGGGGCCATAATCCTCTCTAATAAGCCCAATCCTAGGGGGACATGCTAAATTCCCATGGCAGCCATATGGATGCTTTCACAATGTCTTAAAGTAAAGTTACCAACTGGCCGATTGTTTAGTACACCGGGCCACTCCCTGGTGGTTCCACACTAGTTGCGTTGTCAGTGCGGTGCAATCTGTAAGAGCCCCTAGAGACCTCCATCCAGTAAGAAAAACACCGCTACACGGTCGTCACACGCCTGGTCGGCTAGTGTAAACGCAACTCGGCCCTCCTCATCAGCAAGGGATTACCTGCCCCTATTTCTTGCCGGGGAGGGCCTTTTTTGTGCGCGGTAGACCTGTAGGCTGGAACGAGCGGTAGCGCTGTTCCGGCATCGCCTGAATCCACATAGATTCTGATTTTCTTGAAAGTACCGAGTCGGAACTGTGCCGCTGACGCTCCTTGTTTCGGCCTGCTCTCTAGGCAACTCACACAATCAACATCGCGTCGCCATAGCTATAAAATCGATATTCCTCACGGATTGCCTCTTCATAGGCCTCGCGAATGAGTTCGCCGCCGCCAAATGCTTGAACGAGCAGAAGCAGCGTGGTGCGGGGAAAATGAAAATTCGTCAGCAGTGCGTCGACAGAACGAAATGAATAGGGGGGACGGATGAATAAATCGGTTTCTCCGCTCCAGCCACTTGCGATACGATCTCGATCTGCTGCGCAAGACAGCCTTGCAGCCGCCGTTTCCAAAGTCCGCACAACCGTCGTTCCAACCGCTACGATTCTTCCGCCCACGGCATGGGTCTCTTCCATCTGGCTTGCCGCTTCGCCAGTCAGTTCAGCCCACTCGCAATGCATCGGATGCTCGGCCAGATCTTCGACTGAGATCGGACGAAAAGTTCCCATGCCGACGTGGAGCGTAATGGAAGAAAACCGAACGCCCGAGTGTTCCAGCGCCCGCAGCAAGTCGCCTGTGAAATGTAGCCCGGCCGTAGGTGCCGCGACAGCCCCCGGACAGGTTGCAAAGACCGTTTGATAGTTTTCGACGTCGGCATCCACCATTCGCCCGTGACGAATGTAGGGTGGTAGCGGCACATGTCCGATGCGCTCGAGCAGTGGGTAGGGATCCTCATCTCCCTCGGGCCGACCGCGCCATTGTCCATCGTCCAGCTGCTCGGTCAGCCAGAGCTTCACCGCATGTCGCCCCTCGCGATCGACGAGCATGACGGCTTCGAACTCCTGTAATTTCCCCCGTGTTTTGCAGACAAACTTCCAATCGACGCCATCGATCATTCCCAAAAATAGCCCCTGCCATCGGCCACCCGTACGGCAACGCACCCCGCGGAGCTGCGCTGGAATCACCTTGGTATTGTTCAGTACAAGCCGATCTTCGGGCTGCAAAATCCGCGGCAGATCGCGGACATGGTGATGGCTGATCGACTGCCGACTCCGATCGATGACCATAAGTCGGGCGTCAGACCGATTATTTAGCGGCTGCTGCGCAATCAGACCCTCAGGGAGTTTATAATCGATCCAAGGTTCGGTACAGTTAGGCATCGGTCGTGGAGGCTGGGGATTGGGGGTGGTAGAATAAGAATCCGTCCTGGCCAGCGGCGCTAACATACCTACGTTAGCGCCGCTGGCCAGGACGGACTCCTACGTTTCTACAACGCCATTGAACTTAATACTACAGCGCACGGTATACAAACCACAAAGACACAAAGAGCACGAAGAAAGACCGAGGAATGCTGAAAAAAGCAAGAAAGTAGTCAATCCATGACAGCCTAACAATCTCCAAGCAGATTCAATTGCTTGTTCGAGGTGTTGAAACTGTTTTTCCCTTACTTACGTGTTTTCTTTCTTTGTGTCCTTTGTGCCTTTGTGGTTTAACTCTGCACTGTAGTATTAACGAAACTGTATCCAAACGATTTTCAATCACCTTACTATGCAACGTAACGGGTATCGATCCAGATGACAACACGCAACACATGCCATCTACCGGTAATGCTCGGCGAGGTTGTCCACTGGTTGCAACCAGCGCCCGGCAAGACGTTTGTCGACGGCACCCTGGGAGGCGGCGGACATGCGGCAACACTCGCTCAGCAGGTGGGTCCCCAAGGCAAAATCATCGGCATCGATTTGGATGGAGATGCCTTGGAAAAAGCCCAGGCGTCGCTCGGCAATTTACCCGTTGAACTCGTGCAAGGAAATTACCGCGATCTTCCAACGATACTCGACAAACTGAAAGTCGATCGGGTCGACGGCATTGTGCTCGATCTCGGCCTTTCTAGCGACCAGTTGGCCGATCCGCAACGAGGCTTCAGCTTTCACAGCACAGGCCCGCTCGACTTGCGATTCGACCCATCCCGTGGCGAACCGGCCTGGCGGTTGCTCGAGCGACTCGGCGAGAAACATTTGGCCGACTTGATTTACCAGAATGGCGAAGAGCGGTTCAGTCGCCGAATTGCCCGAAAAATTGTCGAAACCCGGCGAGCCAACCCCATTCGCCACGCCAACCAGTTGGCCGAGCTGGTGCGAAGCTGCGTACCGCGCAGCCGCGGGCACAACATCGATCCAGCCACCCGTACGTTTCAAGCGTTGCGAATTGCCGTCAACCGAGAACTCTCATCGCTCGAAAGGGCATTGGCTTGCATTCCCGACTGCCTACGCCCCGACGGCCGCATGGCGATCATCAGTTTCCACTCATTAGAAGACCGGCTAGTGAAAAACGCATTCCGCAACGACAAGCGGCTCGAGGTCCTCACGCGTCGCCCCATCAGGCCAAGCGACGAAGAGCTTCAGCAAAACGCCCGGGCGCGAAGCGCCAAGCTACGAGTCGCCATGCGAGCGGTGGGCGTAAGCCCGTCGTAAATCGAAAGACGAACATCACCCCCCGCTCACCGAAACACTAAGAGCCTATCCCAGAACCCTCGTGGAGGCGTCCAGCGGCCGGGAAAGCCTGCACTGCCAAGGGGTTTTGGGACGTGCAGTAAAAAGGCAAATCGTCCTAACTCACCAAGCTCAGCCCCAGGCCGAACTGAGCGAATGCCAAATCGACATCCGCAATGTCGACCACGCCGTCGCCATTCAGGTCGCCATCGGTGTAGGTAGCACCGGTCATGCCGATGTTAGCGTTGATCGTACTCAGGTCGCTGACATCGACAAGAAAATCACCGTCCAGGTCGGCTAGGATCTGGACTTGGGCTGGAAATGTTCCGTAGAGATCAAAATTGTCTTCGAGTATCTGCCAATCCGCCGAATCGCTGACTCCGTCGCCATTGAAATCACCGAAGATCCACGTAGAGGGTGAAGGAGCACTCCCAGACACTTCGAGCCAGGCAGCCATGTCGTCTTCGTCGATCTCGCCGTTAAGATCAATATCCCCCGGCAGCAGCGTGGCGACAAAATTAAAATGTCCGCCGGCCGTGCCATCGCCCGAAGGAAATGTGCTGACCAAGCTGTTCACCGTATTGATGCTGGCCGGGTTGGTCCATTCGCCGTCGAGCAGATTCCCCTCGACGTCGGTCACCGAATCGGGCAACGAAATCAGGTATTGATCCCCCAGCGCCCACGACTCGAACCGCCAAGTAGCGGTCATCGTCATCACGTCGTACGAAAATTCCGCCAACTGCGGCACGTTCGCCGTCGTGAGGCCGATTAGCCGCAAACTGTCGGCCGAGATATTCACCAGCTCGCTAAAGGTAATCGAGATGGTATCGGCCCCGCCCACGGGCACCGTCTGCAACTGCGTCCCCGACCCGTCAACCGTATCAAAGGAAAACGGATCGTGCAACGAACTCGATCCGCTAATCACCAGCCCCGTAATCTGCGGCGCAAGGCCTTCGAGCACCAAAGGAATCGACCCGCCAACGCCGACGTTGATCGAGCCTTCGAACCAGGCGCTCCGACTATTATAGGCTCTCTGATACCAGAGAAAATCGGCGCCATCCGCATCCCCATCTCCGTCGACATCGCCCGCTATGCCACTGCCGCCAAAGCCTCCAAACCCATTCTGCCAGATCATGAGATCTGCGTAATCGACGATTTCATCGTAATTCAAATCGGCCCCGTAAATCGCTCGCAGCGGCAGGATGTTTTCATTATTGTTCAAAGCGATCAGCGTGTCATCATCCGTGGGCCCATTTTCGATATTACCATCTCCGTCGCCATCTCCGATGACACTCATTTCAGCATCGTCCGCATTCACCTCGCCGTTTTGATCATAGTCTCCATGCAGTATGGCAAAGTGAAAACGAAATTCGCCTTCGCCGTCATGGTCGCTATCGGTGCTGCCAGCCAAGCCATCACCCGAGAGGAAAGCCCGGCCAACGTCATCGGTATAATCATCTGGCCTGTTGTCGTCGTTATTGATGCCGTTGCCATCTTGATCGCCGTTGTCATCATTGTCCCATTCGCCGTCGAGCGCCTCTCCGCCACCGAGAATCGATGACGTGACAAGCTTAATGGCGTATTTGCCACTCAGCAGCGGCGTACTGGTTGGTTGATCGAAGGTCCAAATACCGGTCAAAATTTCTGGCCTATACTCGAATGTGAACTTGGTGTTGTCCAAGGTAGTGTTCGTCGCACCACCGGTGGAAATGTGAATCGAATGATCGAGGGTCAATTCGCTCCCGGAGGATCCAAAGGAAACATCCTCGCTGAATTGAATTTTGATCGTGTCAATCCCTTCGGTAAAGATCGGCCGAAGTTGCTCGCCCGCTTCGACAAGGGAACTAAAGCGAAACGGAGCGCGGTCCCACTCCAAATCCGATCCCTCTGAAATAACATCCGTCACTCGCGGTGTTCCCACCCCATACTCCACAGCCCCAATATCGATGCGCGGCGCCCCATCCCCATCCGCGACGCGGGTATAGGGAGCGCCCCGCTGGTCGAATTGCGGAGTGGAACCAAAGCTCGGATCGCCTGCGTCGATAGCGTCCTGGGTCGGATCGATCGCATTGATGGTCGGCATATGCGTCTTCGTCGGCCCGCCGTTGTTTACAAGTGGCGCTAGGTCGGGGTTGTTATCGGAATCAAAAATGTTGCCGGCACCGGTAAGATTGGCCGGGACGATTTGGCCCTGGCCGATCAAGTTGTACGAGGAAACCGCTTCGATCTGCCCAGCGATGTTATTGGCGACTCCGTTTCCATCGTCGTTGCCCGAGACAATCGTATGACTGAGCGTTGTTTTTACTCCGGAATCATTCTTGCTAAACAGTCCGCCACCAGTGGGAGAGGAATTATTGGTGATCGTCACATGGTTCAAGTTGGTGATCATGTTGTCACCATGGCTAACAGCAATCCACAGCCCGCCTCCTTGGTTGACTGCACTATTCCCTGAAATGGTGCTATGGGTGGCATTGAATGTCCCGGCGCTTTTTGGACAGACCCAAAGACCACCCCCATCGCCATTGATAGCGGAATTGTTTGCTACCGTGCTATCGGTCAGAGTAAACACGGACCCGGCTGGATCGTCAGTGGTAAAATCTCCGCCTAGATTGGCGTAAATCCCGCCGCCACCTCGGAAGCTACTTGAAGCGACATTGTCTTGGATCGTGCTCCCCGTAATATCCAACGTGACGACCCCTGGAGAAAAATAATCACTCGAGGCATAGTGACCGACGCCTCCGCCGGAAAACTGGACTTGGTTGCCGGAGATAACGGAATCGACAATCGCCAACGTGGCGATTCCGGAAGTTTCAGCAGAGATGAATGTGGAGACCCCACCGCCACTTTTTGCATAATTGTCCCGAATGACCGAATCAACGATTGTCAACGTGACGCTTGCGTTTGCAGCGTTTGAATGTCCACGGAATAAAACACCCCCTCCGCCTTCGAGATCGGAGATATCCCCGCCGGTGATCGTCAGCCCGGCTAGCGTCACGGCATCGTCTCCGCTGACATTAAGTTCGATATTAAACACCCGTGAGCCGTCGGCGTTGCCAACCACGCCATCCGTGCCGCCGCCAGCGTCGATGGTCAGGTTGCCCGATAGCGAAGAGGCGTCGATTGTGACCGCTTCGTTGATAGTGAGTTCGCCCTGGGTGAGCGTGATTGTCTTGCCGTTGAGGCCGGAGGCGAAGTTGATGATGTCGTTGGTGCCGAGAGGATCTACGGTTTCATCGATCCAGGCCGTACGGTCTTGTGCTCCTGGAATAGCGCCGTTGACGTAGGCGACTGCTTCGCGAAGTGCCAAAATACCGTCGTCAACACGGGCAAGGCACTGTCATCAGCGTTAGTACTGACCGTCAATGTCGCCAGCATACGGCGATCTTCAAGAGACTCAAGGCGCAAGCGTCTATAACCTCTGAATGTTGAGCGTGGTTGATTCTTGTGACTTTTCTTCGTGCGATTGAGACCAAACATTCCGAGGATATGCTTTAACATGTCAATTCTCCCTAATGATGTTGAAATTGGATTAAACCAAAAAAATTAGGCGATTGTTCGACTAGCGATGTAGCAACAAGATGTTTCTGTTGGCAAAACGTCTTCGAATCATTAGTGTTATCACACTAGATGCAACGAGGCACAATGCCGTTGGTTCTGGGACACTAGCGACGCGAAAACCACCATTAAGTGGCTCCCTATCAGGCAATGAAGAATTTCTGAAAGATGATGACAGACCTAGATCGGATATACTGAGAAGCCAATCGCCCCCCCGAACACCACGTACGCCTTCAGGGGCATCGTTCAACAGGTCAATCTCCGTTTCTTCCCACTCCCAGACGTTTCCCGCCTGGGCTACCGTGCCAAAGGGGCTCGCGCCACCAGCCAACATGATGTCAGCCGGGACGGTCCCTTGATTCCAAACGGCCGTATTAGGGTCGGTACCCCTAGCGACCGGTGTCGGCGCGGTGTCGCTGCCGTTGGGGAAATCGAACCAGGCGTCGGTCACTGGGTCGTAAAAGGCTGCCTTGTACCATTCGTCGGCGCTCGGCAGGAAATAGCGCGCTTGCGTGTTGCGGAACTGGTTGTCGGGATCGTAACCCTCGTCGACCGGTTCCCAAAGTTGAAAATCGCCGTTGGCATCGAATTTGTACGCGGGCGTCGCGCCCTGGCTCGTGTTGAGCCAGTTGACAAACTGCGCCGCCTCGAACCAACTGGCACGGGTCGCCGGTTTGTTCGGGCCGCGACTGTCGATCGTAATCCCCAGCGGATCGCCTGCGTCCAGGGTGATCGCATTGGCCTTGTTGATCATCTGCTCGGAGATTTCGTACTTGCCGATGCGATAAGTGTACGGCACCGCCCCGGCCGGGTTCGGGTCGCCGGTGATGTCGGCCACGTTTCCCGGATCGCCGATCGTGACGAATTCGATCTCAAAGAGATTCTCTCCGCTACCGAAGGCATCCGCCCACGCAGTCGAGACACCGGTTGCGGTGGCCAACAGTAAAAATGCCGTTGCAACAATCAGCTTTCGCGCCGCAAGCAATTGTTGCCGCTTGGTAGTTTTCATGATTCTCACCTCCCTTTCTTTTGTTCTGCCTGAATTGATTCGCCCATCGCCGGGCACCTCTTCCCGCCACAAAGGGGTGAAAAACAAAACAAGACTGTGCTATGGAAGATTTCCCATGGGGAGATCGCCATGTACAGATTATGAACTCATTGCGCCAACTAAGATATCAGATTTGCGCAAATATTTTATCGGCATTTTCCCCGCTCGGCCGCCCTAGAGCAGAACAAGCACGGGATTAGCACATTCAAGTAGGCCGAAACAAGCCGTGCGCAGTTCCGGCAAGGAGTGATCGCAAACCGTTTTTGCTGGAGCAGCGCTGCCGTTTGTTCCGGTCTACAAACTACAAGCGGTTCTTCAGGAATTTTAGTGGGCGGATCGTTGCGAGCAAACAGTTTTTTGTCCCGTAGGGACGTTTGAAAATAGCCCAGCGATTTATCGCTGGGTTTCCAAGGTACAAGTTTTCTCCAGTCCCGAAGGGACGGCTGAATCGCGACAAAAGATGCAAACCAAGCTGAAGCCATGAAACAAATATTCAGCCGTCCCTACGGGACTACTCGGCTTACCCCACAGACTACCCAGCGATAAATCGCTGGGCTATTTTCAAATGTCCCTACGGGACTCGATGTTCTGGCTTACATGCTCGGAAGATCTAGTCACTAAAATCCCTGAAGAACCCTACAAGCTATGATCAATCACCCGCTTCCCACGGACTGCTTGGGGGTGCTGGTGGCTTCGGATGCAGGGCGGCTTCGTCTTCGGCGACGCGGGCCGGCAGGGCCATGCGATGGTGGTGCAACTCGACGCCCACCGAGCGTAGATTGAACAGTAGCGTTACCATCGCGGCAGCTAGGACGATCGCGGTGACTAGCGGAGCGCCGATCGCTGCCGGGCCCGACTCGACGAGTTTTGTCAGGGTCAGCAGCGGGCTGACGACATCCACCATCGAAAACGCCCCGGTGTATCGCTGCGGCGACATCAGATAGAAGACCAGCGGGATGCCACTGGCAAACATCACCAGCACGATGTTCAGCAGAAAGCTGCCCATCAAGGGGACAAAAGCGAAGCGGCGCGCCACGTTAATCAGCAGTCGGCCTAGCCCCAAAAAGGTAATCACATACCCCCAAGCCAGCACCAAAAAATAACCGACCCCTGCGGAACTGATTCCGAATCCCGACCGGCCGGCTGTTTTGTCAAACAACAGCAGAAGCAATCCCGTGGCGACGATGGCCGAAAGGTTGGCGACGCAAAACATGTAACCGGTGCCGGGGCCCGGATTCAGCCAGGTGAAAAACATCCGGCCGACGGTGCTCTGTGGCAGCGACCGCCTGACGCGGCGCGAAAGGTGGGGCCATTCGCCTGTCATGAACGTGCCCATCAAGTACCAGTAGATGCTGGCCAACAGGGCGACAAAAAAAACCACATCCGAAATACCTATACCACTACGAAAGCTAAGATGACCCAACACAGCCATCCACCCCAAAAAGCAGGCTTGCTGAACGAGCATGATAATTCGCAGTTTTGTCGAACGGTTTTCACAGGCAAAACTGATTTGGGCCGTGGCGGCCGCGTGCAGGAGCGCGAAGGTTGTGATAATCGCTGTGAGCCAAACTAAAAGGAATACCCAGAACTCCGTACTTCGAAAAAGTGAATAGCCTTGGTAAACAAGCCCCATTGCGGTACCCATCGCCAGCGCAAACATCCACGCCAATCCCAATACAAGCCCCACCGAGACGAGCACCTGCGAATAGCGGACTCGCGAAAAGGTGCCCGCGAAAATCGCAAGCATCGTCAATCCCATCGAGCCGAGCACGGTATATCCCAATATCAAGGCGACGGTCATCGCGTCGACGCCGCGCAGCAGAAAGGCAAATGCAATACAAGGGCTGACTGCCGACAGATAAATCAGCATTTGCACAACCGCGCTGCCAAACTTGCCGTTGATAATCTGTTTTGACGACAGAGCGGTGATGCTGAGCAGGTCGTAGGTGTTATCTTCCTGCTCAACCGCGAGCGAACGAAACGCGGAGTAAGGCACGATGATCGTCAGCGGGAGAGCCAGGATGGCGTAATAAACAAGCAACATCTCCGAGCCGGCCGCGGCGTAGTAAATTTGTGGTCCGATAACCGCCACGCCGCCGATGCTCGCAATCCAACAGGCGGCGATCACCACCAGAAATGTGGCGACGAATTGCCGACTTTTCAGCGCCTGCCGCGTCTCCTTGACCATGATCGGATTCACGTAATCGGTGATATTTACCAGCCGTTTTTCAACCTTTCGGCAGATACGAAGCAGTGGCAGAGTAAAAGAAGAGGGAAGTATTCTTTGCGGATCTTGATGCGCACCGCTCTGTGAAATATCGCGCAACAAGGCCTCCATCTCCTTTTTCTTCGTCTCCTTATTCTCGAAGGTAGTCATTGCACACGCCCTTCGGTGACATGGAGGAAAACATCTTCCAGGCTTTTCGACTTGCAAGCAAATTCGACGACGTCGAAACGGGCCTCGACAATTTCGCGCAACAGGGCAGCTTGCCCGTCCGGCCCGCCTTCATGGGTGAATAGGATCAGGTCGTCCGCGACCGAAACATCCTTCGCTCCGCCCGATTCATCCAGCCAACGAACGAGCCGATCGGTGTCTGTGAGCAGTCGAATTCTCACGCGGCTAGTCACTTCTGCTTGGGCGCTGATCTCGTCGACCGAGCCAACGGCAAGCAATTGCCCCTGTTCGATGATTGCCACCTTGTCGCAGATTTCGGAGAGTTCTGTGAGGATATGTGAACTGATCAGCACCGCCTTGCCCGTCTCGGCCAGACGGGCAATCATCTCTCGCACTTCGATTCGTGCACGCGGATCGAGCCCAGCGGCCGGCTCGTCCAGAATCATGACGGCCGGGTCATGGATCATCGTTCGGCCGAGGCATAGCCGCTGCTTCATTCCCTTGGACAACCCATCGATCGGCTTTTCGGCAAGCGAATCGAGCATCGTAAACTCCATCACACCGTCGATCGCTCGAATGCGGCGGCGCCCCGTAAGCCCATACGCGCGCGCAAAAAAATCGAGATAATCACGAACGTTCACATTTTGGTATGTGCCGAAATAGTCGGGCATGAACCCGAGCCTCGTCCGAACGCGGTCGGGATCCTCGACGACCGAAAAACCATCGACCAAGGCGTCGCCGTAGGTTGGCTCGTCGAGCGTGGCCAGTATCCTCATGCTTGTGGTTTTACCCGCGCCATTAGGCCCGATGTAGCCGAAGACTTCCCCAGCGTAAACTTCAAAGCTAACATCCTCCACGGCCTTTGTTTCACCAAAATAGCGATGAAGATTCCGCAGTTCGATTAGCGGGCGTGTGGTATCGATCATGTTTTTATAGCGGTCAGCTTTCAGCACTCAGTATGTAGGCCGGAACGAGCCACGCGAGTTCCGGAAGAGTGCGATATATCTTGCCGGAACTGTGTCGCTGTCGCTCCTTGCTCCGGCCTGCCATCTCAGCGATCAGCCAGAACAAGTTACCAGTAGCCCGCCGCGCAAGCGGTGGGTTAGGAAGGTTCACAACCCACCGCTTGCGCGGCGGGCTACTGGTAAAATGTTGATTTGTGTCATTCATTCACGCGGCCATTTTCCTTGCACAACATGAAAACTGGCGATTTCTTTTGCGGTACTCACGCCCGTATCGTACTCTAGTCCCGTGGCGGTAATGGCAACATACGTGCTATTGCCCAAACTTCGGTTTGTGGGATCAACGATCGTCGACAAGTGCGTTTCCAGAAGATTACTTGACAATTGCGGGCCGAAAGACGAGGTGCCTTGAGCCTGTGCGCCTGCGGGGAACTCCGGTTGGTTTTCCGAAAATATCTTTCTTAGGTTCATGACAAGTTCTGAGAAGGGAACAGGATTAAGCACGACCGATTCGCCTGGCTCGATTTGCTCTGTCCAATAGAAATTTCCCTCGTGGTCTTCAGCGGCGAGCGATTTGACAAGCGTTCCCAGCTCATTGCGGACTTGCAGGCCGTCGTCTGTATTTTTTACTTCAAGCCGCTTCGTCGATTTGCGAGCGGAAATCGTGAGAAACTGCGTCGGCGTCCGCGACGGCAGCCAGCCGTTTGGCAACTGTTGCTCGGTCTCGGTCCAAAGCAGTTCGCGGCGTTGGGCTTTGTAGCGCCGCGATAGCTGTCGGCTCTGAGCCCAAGCAGGCAAGATGGGGTAAACGGCCGTATCGACAGAAAATCGCATCCCGCCGGCTGGTGCCATGCCGGCATAGTACGAAGTTCGTGCCCAGCAGACCGCTTCGCCAGTCTGCTGATCGAGCAGGGTGAAGCTTCGCGCACGAGCGCGTAGGCCAATCCCATCGGCAAGAAGCCCATAAGCAAACAGCAACAACGTTACCAGAATCGCGGAGAGGGGCACCGTCAGCAGAAACAAGGGCAACCGTTTCCACCTTCGCAGCAGCCAGTAGTTGACCGGCCCGATGGCGATGACGAAGAAAGAAATGAGCACCTGAAACTCGGTAACCGGCGCAATGCCCACGCCAGGTATTAGCCAGTTGTTGAATTCGACGTTGGCGGTGCCAGGGTTGAATCCGTGTCGCTCTTGCCAGCCGTAGTGCTCTTGCAAGGCCCTAAACCAAAGATTCATGGCATGTCGAGATCGATTCGATTGCTCCTGCTTGCCAAATTTGTGCAAAGAATCGCAGAGGGTAAAAATCGTGCCCATGCCGTACGATTGCATTGCGATCGGCAACTCTGCGCGATTGGAATGATTTCGCCCGATTCGCTCGAAAGCCAACTGAGCGTAATTTCTAAATTGGAACCAGCCGCCATAGTCGAGACGACTCTCATCCGAGCCGGTTTTTGGGGCGCGGAAATATTGCCACCCATGGTCCTGTAATTCGGCCCCACTGGCCGAGTTGCTGCCGCCTTCTGTCGTGGCTGCGAGACCTAACGTCTTTTCCAATTCAGGCAGGCCCTCCCAACGATCCCCCACATCATGGATCAACAAGTTTCCGCCCGTTCGGGCCCAGCGCAACAATGCTTCCAATCGGGCAGGGTATTTCGGCTGAAGTTGGTTCGCTAGTTGACTTGAAAGGACAACCGTATTCAAACCGCTATAGTCGATCCATCGGGTGGGCATGTCCGAGGCGAGCATCTTCGAGACATCGCCGCCGTTTTCAGTCCACTTGGCAAACAGTCTTTCAATCGCAGCGGATCGTTGCGTCTCTTGCCCCACGATCAGTACTGAAAATCCCGTGCTGTTGACACGGTTGGCACCGATGGCCTGTCGTTCGGCAGAGAGACTTTCGTCCTTCTCGCCATCGACCCAAACATCCCAGCAGGTAAATTGCCATTGGTCATGTTGCGGTACCGCCATGGTGACCGTTACCGTTGAGCTGCCTCGCGCCAGCATGAAGTCCTGCTCCACGTTGATTGCCTTGCCATCGCTATTCCAATCACCGGCAAAGAAACGAACGGTGAGCAATCGGTCGGATGGGGAAGGGCCATTGGAACTGATCATCACTCGCACCGGACGATATCCGCGATCGGAAGCCCAAGTGGTATCGATTTTCAGATGCAAGCCCGTTGGACGTGAATAGGCTATCGCGGGCGGAGAACCTGGCTTAGGTTTAACAACGGGGAGATGAATGATGCCGCCTGTTGTGCCGAAAGCATTCAGCGCACAAAGACTTGTCGAGAGCGCAGCGGCGCACAGGAATAAGCAAATACCCCAGTTTTTCCGGCCTACATATCTTTCATTATTGAGCATGTCAACCATCACTCACACCACGCTCGACGCCACCTCGACTGGTGCGAGCCGGTAACTGCTCGGTTCCCAACACGCGCGACAGCCCTAACGCGATGCTATAAAACGCCGCGTGAAACAATGCCACCACCACGACGCTGCCGATGGCCACGCTCACGCCGATCGCCCACGGCTCGCCACGCAGCGCAAATCCGTTGATTAAAAAGATAACCGAGCAAAGGGTGACAATCCGTAGGATCGATCGCAAGGAGAACCGGGGCAACAACATGGCGCAATCGTCTTGAATCGTCGTGGGCTAGAATCGGAATGAACTGGGGTTTCTCGCAACCATTCTAATACGACAGAAGAGGGTAAGGAACCACGAATGGACACGAATCTACACGAATAAACCAGAGTTAGCTCTACTTGCAACAGCGATGCTAGGAAAAAGCGACTGTTCTCACCCAACCGGGGCGGGTAGCATGATGGTTGGGATGAATTGCCACAAAAAACACAAAAAGATATGAAAACAATGGAACGGGTCAAACAAACCATTTTATTCTCGATGAATAGAAACGCCGACTCTGTAATTGGCAGAGATACAAGTCGGGAAGCCTTGCATTCTTTTTGTGCCCTTTTGTGCTTTTTGTGGCTATCTCTCCTAGCATTGGGACAGTACGCCCAGGCCGCACCACGATGGGAAGCGTATGCAGGCGAACCGTTCGGCGTGGGGCGGGTGACGGTTGACGTGGTCCGGGGTGAGCCGGCGCTGCCGCTGAGTGACGAGCGTTTTACGGTCGTCGAAGCGGGTGGTCGCGCGTTGTATCCCGTGCTCAAGAAAGCTCCCGTGCGTCGAATTATTCGCCGGCTGCTGGAGATCGAAACGCCGGCAAGCGTGTCGATCTATTTTCTGTTCCAAGGTGGCGAGCCGTATGAACTGCAAACTTATGCGCCCTCAAAAGAACTGATTTCCATTACGCCCAAGCGCAACCCGCGAGCGCACCGCCAGTTGATGGACCAATGGTGGAATGAGTATTCGGGCCGGCTAAAAAATCTGCAACGCGATCCCGAGTTTCCACCGGTCGTCGAAAACTTTATCACCGCGACGCTGGCTTGGCGATTGGAGCGGAAGATGCCGGAGGCGCCGAGTGGTTTGTTGCCGTGGAACAAGAAGAAAGTAACCGCATGGGATGAGTTGTTTGCCGGCGAGACTTACCGGCTGCAACTCGATCGCGAGTTGGCGGGTGGTTTGCCTACCCAGCAGCAAGGCGACCTGCAACCGCTTCCCAATCCCATCGCTTGGAGCCCGCCCAGTTTTTCTTCCGAGGACCTCGACGAAGTGCCGGTCGAGGCGATCGCTGCGCATGTGCCGGAAGAATGTTTTTATCTGCGGTTTGGTACGTTTACGAATTATCTTTGGTTCCGCGATTTGAACAAAAAATGGCAGGGCGATCTGCAAAATATGATCCTCCGCCGAGGCATCGACAGCCGTGCAGCTCAGCGAATCCAGCAGCAACTGTCGCTGCGAGAGTCGGCACTGGCCAAAATACTAGGGCCGCAGGTGATCGAAGATGTGGCGATCGTAGGGCTTGATTTCGACCTGGCCCACGGTGCGGCGATCGGCATATTGTTTCAGGCGAAGAATAGTTTTCTGCTTGCACGCGACCTGAATAGCAAACGTCGTGAAGCACTCGAAAAGTTTCCCGATGCAACCGAGACAGAAGTAAAAATTGCCGAGCACGATGTTTCACTGATCGCATCGCCCGACGGCAAGGTGCGGTCGTACTACGCCCAGGATGGCGATTTTCATTTGGTGACGACGTCGCGCAGTTTGGTGGAGCGATTTTTCCGAGCGGGCGGTGGTGAAAGATCGCTTGCCCTTTCGGATGGATTCCGCCATGCACGACGCGAGTTGCCGCTGGAGCGTCATGATGCGGTATTTGCGTACGTCTCCTCAGCGTTCTTTCAGCAATGGTGCGCTCCGGAAAACCGCATCGAGAGCAGGCGTCGCCTGAGGTCGGATCGCGAATTGAAGCTGCTGGAATTGGCGCGGTTTATGGCAGTCGCGGAGGGGATACCGCCCGCCGGCCATGAGGACCTCATTCGTGCCGGACTGCTCCCCAATGGGTTTGGCCAGCGAGCCGATGGCAGCCAATTGCAGGAGGATGACGGTGGCGGACTCGACACACGACGCGGTCAGTCAGGTTACTTTTTGCCGCTTGCCGACATGGAAGAAGTTGATGGGGCCTCGGCCGAGGAAGTCGCAGCCTTCCGCCGATTCTCGGCCCGCCTGCGTGAAGACATTGGTCAGCTCTCGCCACTTGCCGCAGGCATTCGTCGTGTGCCTCGGGGTGAAAACCCTGGGGGACATGAAACGATGGTTGCCGACGTGCGGCTGTTGCATACCACGGGCATGAAGCTTGGCAGTTGGACGAAAAACTTAGGCGAGCCAAATTCTGAGCGGTTGGCACCGGTTCCGGACGACGTGGGATCGTTCGAGGCGGTGCTCGACATCCCAGTGCCGCTGATTGGCGGTGAAAAGCAGCCGCATCATTTGTTTGGCGGTTTGCGCGACTTCCGTTCGCCGCTAACCGTTGGACGCGGGGTGATCAAGCCCGATGCTCCTACCACGGAACTTATACGCGGTTACTTGGGCGCTTGGCCGCGACCCGGGATATTGGAAATCTTTGGCGGTCGCTCGCCCACGACTGGCGTCGAACCTGAACAAGTGGGCGAACAGGTTTGGCAGGCAGGCCGAGATGAGTTTTTGCTGCTCTCATTCAAGCCCGACGTGATCGAGAAGGTTTTACCCCAACTGGCAATAGAGCCTGCCGAGCGGCCTGCTCAGATTCGCTTGCGTATCGATGATCTGACTGGCAAGCAGATTGCCGAAACGATCAACGCGTTGGGCTATGGTCGGGCACGCGAAACCTCGGCAGCCGCGAGTCGGTTGATGAACACGCTAGCCAATCAGCTCCATGTGCCGCGTCCCGATTGCCGCGAAGTCGCTGAGCGGCTGGTCGACGGCCATTTCGTTTGCCCCCTTGGCGGCGAGTACCAGCTATTCGAACCACCCAGTGGATTGCTCGTATGGGCATCATCCGCGCTCCCCGAGGCGAATCGTTTTCTGCTGACCGATGTGCCCGATGATTTCCAGTTACCCATGCTGGGGTGGTTCCGCGGACTACACGGCGAACTGCACATGGCCGACCGAGAAATGGCCATCCACCTGGAAATCGATCTGGCAACAGGTGCGATTCCGGAGTAGTCGGATTGGCTAACATGCAGTTTCAAGGTATAATCATAATCAGCGCTGACGTCAATTCACGTCCTGGAGGCACTTATTCGATGAACACAATGCCAATCAACGTGGCGAAGAAGAATCTCGAAGCGGTGATCCATCGCGTCGTCACCGACGCCGAGCCAACCATTCTCTGCACTTCTTCTGGTGAGAGTGCCGTACTTATGTCGCTTGCCGATTTCAACGCCTGGCAAGAAACGAATTATCTCTTGCGGAATCCGGCCAATGCAGCCCATCTCCGCCAATCTCTTGCCGAGGCTGAATCGGGGCAGAGCGCGGTGAGCAAACAGTTTTTTGTCCCGTAGGAACGTTTGATAATAGCCCAGCGATTTATCGCTGGGTTTCCAAGGCACAAGTTTTCTTCAGTCCCGTAGGGACGGCTGAATCGCAACTTACCTTGATAACCCGATGCGTAAGCGAGGGACTGAGGATAACGGGGTAATTCCCTCGCTTACGCGTCGGGTTAAGATTGGTAAATTCTCATCTGCCGCTAGCTTTGCAGATTCTGCTTGACGAGACAACTTGTGGTTCCAGTTAACATGGAGCAGCGGAGTTTGACTGCGCTTCCTCCAGCATCTGCCCGGCGCGGTACGAGCTGCGCACCAGCGGCCCGGAGGCGACGGCGAGAAAACCGAGTTCACGCGCCTGTTCTGCCCAGGCATCAAATTGATCGGGATGCACGTAGCGCTGCACGGCGATAAACCGAGTGCCCGGTCGTCCAGGTGCAAGATACTGCCCCAAGGTGAGCAGGTCGACCTCCGCGTCGCGTAGCTGCCGCATCGCATCTTCCACCTCGCTTGCAGTTTCGCCGAGGCCGACCATGATGCTGCTCTTGGTCAACAAATCGGGCCGAAGCCGTTTCGCACGTTGCAAAACTTCCAGACTCTGTGAAAAGGATGCTCGCGGATCGCGAACCGTCGCGTCGAGCCGCGAAACGCATTCGACGTTATGGGCAAACACGCGAAGTGGAATGTCGCAGAGCAGATGCGCAAGTGCATCCCAGTTGCCATCCAAGTCGCTGCACAAAAGCTCAATCGTCGTGTTGGGCAATTTACGATGGACCGCTTCGACGCACTGTTTGTAATGATCCGCGCCTTCGTCGGCAAGATCGTCGCGATTGACCACTGTGATGACCACGTGGGCAAGAGCCATACGCGCTACTGCATCGGCTAGGCGCTGTGGCTCGTCGGGGTCGAGTGGTTCGGGCTCGCGCAGCGTTTCCACTGAACAGAACCGACAGCCGCGCGTGCAGGTTTTTCCCGCAATCATAAAAGTCGCGGTGCCACGCGACCAGCAGTCATGGACGTTTGGACAGCGGGCTTCTTCGCAGACGGTCTGCAGCGCACCGGTTTGGATGGTGCCAAGCGTGTGATTGAATGCCTGTTGCGCTTTGCCGGCGGGTAGATTAACGCGTAGCCACTCGGGCAAACGAGGGCGTTGGGGGAGCGACTTTTCTTTTGATGGGAGCTGCATCGTTTTAGACCGTCGCGTTTTGGGGCGTCGTAGCCGACGGCGCTAACAAACACTCACTCATCACTATTTACCCCGTGAGTCCCTCGAACAGTGGCGTCGACAGATACCGTTCGCCGAGGCTCGGCATGATGGCGACGATCCGCTTGCCGGCAAATTCGGGACGCGCAGCGACTTTCGCGGCAGCGCACATGTTCGCTCCGCTGCTGATACCGGCCAAGATGCCTTCTTCCTTCGCAAGTCGTCGGGCCCATTGGAATGCTTCTTCGTTGCTGACCGTGATGGTTTCATCCACGAGCGACACATCAAGGTTCTTTGGAATGAAACCGGCTCCGATACCTTGGATTTTGTGTGGTCCCGGTTTGCCGCCGGAGATAACGGGCGAGTCAACCGGCTCGACGGCAATGGCTTGGAAGTTGGGGTTTTGCGATTTAATGTATCGGGCCACGCCGGTGATCGTCCCCCCCGTGCCGACGCCGGCGATGATGGCATCGATATTGTGCGAGGAGTCTTCCCAAATTTCCGGACCGGTGGTTGCTTCGTGGATGGCCGGGTTCGCGGGATTTTCAAATTGCTGCGGCACCCAGGCATTCTCTTCCGAATCGACCATCTCTTGGGCTTTGTTGATCGCGCCATTCATGCCTTCCGCGGCAGGCGTCAATACCAAATTCGCGCCCATCGCACGCAACAGCGCGCGTCGTTCAATCGACATCGACTCGGGCATCGTGAGCGTGAGCCGATAGCCTTTGGCCGCACAGACGAACGCTAGCGCAATGCCCGTGTTGCCGCTGGTCGGTTCGATGATATGTGTTTGCGGATTGACTTTTCCTTCCTTTTCACCAGCGGCAATCATAGCTACACCGATGCGGTCCTTCACGCTATTGAGCGGCTGAAAAAACTCGCACTTGGCAAAAACGGTGGCATGGCCCTCCGGGACGATCCGGTTGATGCGAATCATCGGCGTATCGCCAATGGCCTGGGCGGCGTTGTCGAATGTTTTATTACGCGGCATGATAGAGACCTATGTGAATGCGGATTTCGGAATAAGCCGCATTGCAACGCAATGCACGGCAGAGATCGCTGTGAACGATTCATGCTGGATTATCAACATTCACGCATCGTAGGCAAGCCCAATGAGAATGCGAAAGTGGGATTGTGGAATTCGGAATAACCCCGAGGCACCAATCCTACTACTATTGCTCAAACTGAAAGCAGGCAAGAAATTTCACCACAGAGAGCACTGAGAACACCGAGTTTCTCTCCCCTAGAAAATAACGAATCCTTCTTTCGGTGGATATTCAGGGCCGCTATCTCCGTGTTCTCTGTGCCCTCTGTGGTTCATCTTCTTTCGCTTTGAGCCTATTACTATCGCCGCTTGGTGGTGCTTCGCCGTTTTGCCGTTTGATAGGTTCGTTTGCCGGATGAAGGACGTTTCGATTTTGGGCTTGATTTTCGTGCCACCTGCCGACCGCGATGTCGGATCAGGTTGGCTAGAGTTTGGCCCTTCGGTGGTATGACAAAAACTTCGGGGTCGTCGATGACCCAGGGCGTCGACCAGCTTTTGCCGTTGTCCCAGTTGGCGACGTTCACAAAGAAATTGTCGAAATACATGCAGCGGGAACCATAGGGAAAACTCGAATACAAATGATCTTCTGCGGTAAGATCATCGACCCCTTCGCTGGCATAGCTGTGGACCATCCCGTTGGGCGTGTACGACATGCCGAAAGTCCACCAGCCAGGTTCATAAATTTTTGGCCCGCCAAGGTCGCGACCATTCTTTTGGGCACGGACGCTGATTTGAGCAAAGTCTTCGTCAAATCGGCGGCTTGTTTCGCTCCGGAATAGAATGAACATGCCGGGCCAGTATGGCTCGATTTCGCCATGGCGATCCCGGCCACGGACATCGCCACGGATGCCGAACGACGCTCCGGTTCGGTTTTCCCATTGGTCGAATGGTGGCAGATAAACGCGGACCACGAAGCTCGGGCTCCAACCAACCGGAATCGGCCGGCCAATGCGCCCTTTGACTCCCATCAACAAATCGTCCTGCTGCTGCTCGTCGCTTAGCCGGCCGGGGATGCCGGAAAGCCGCGTTGCCAACAGCAATGACCCTTGGCTACTTTCCAAACCGCCGGGTGGCGTAGAAATGCGTTTGATCACATCGGGATGACCGCGCATGGCGCTTTCGTACCAACGGCCATTTTTCGAGCGGCCACCGGGTGGGCGCTGTTGCTCGTCCTGCTCGTAGCTTGCCTTGCGGCCATGCCAACTGTATCGCCAGTCATCCGATTCGAAGTCGTCGCCGACTTGCTCAATTTTTTCGCCCGTACCGGGAACAAATGTCTCAGCCATTGCCGAGCCGCTTGAGATGGAATGGGTGACGACAGCCATCAACATCGAGCAGACGAAGCGCAGTGACACTGATGAGCATGGGTTTGATAAGATAGACATCCTTGGCTCTCCGATGGGAATAGAGACTCTTTGCCTAGTCCTCTTTATCGGAAGAACCGGTACAACAATTCAGCAGAATAGGGCAGCAGGATTCTAGTGCAAGCACTCACGAATCCGCTCATCGACGACCTGTAGTAGCAACGCATGCAACCCAAGCGGGCCAGCAATCCGATGCTCCACGTGGCCGCAGGCGCAGGCCGCTTCAGCAGCCAGGCGGGGAATATCCTCCGAAACATGTCGCCCCGGCCCCAGAAAATAGGGCAATACCACAACCCTTTCCGCCCCCTGCTGCACACACTGTCGAAACGCCGTTGCAATCGATGGCTCGGCCAACTCCATGTGCGCCGGTTCGACAATCTTCCAATCCGATTGCCGCCGAAACGCTTCGGCTACTTCCAGCAGCAAGCCGTTGCTCTCAGCAAACTGAGAGCCATGGTCGACCAACACGATGGCCACGTTCTGTAGGATCTCTTCTTTTTGAGGTGCCATGTCTGTTTACGATACAGAAGGCGCAAGAGGTTTTCAACCTAAAAGGCTAAGCCGCAAGCGGCCGCTTGCGGCTTAGGAGCCGTTCGTAAATAACCTACCGGATTGAGGTTGCTCGATTTTCAATGATTCTTTATTGCTGCATCTATGCCGGATACAGAAATTATCGAAGGAATCGAAACGAAGTTCAATGCCTTGGCAGGTGACCTTGATGAGCGTGAACGTCGTAGGTGGGCTGCTACAGAGGCCATTGCTTTAGGCCGCGGAGGGATTGTAAGCGTTTCGATGGCGACGGGGTTATCCGACCGTACCATTCGTAATGGCATTAAAGAGCTTCAGAGTGAGGATCCACTTTCCAGCGGTAGGCAGCGTCGATCCGGCGGTGGTCGGAAGGCTTTGGAGTTTCGACAAAAAGATTTAATTGATGCGGTGGATCGACTTGTTGAGCCGACGGAGCGTGGTGATCCCCAATCACCTTTACGCTGGACCTGCAAGAGTCTTAGCAATCTTCAACGCGAGCTTTCGGCTCAAGGCTTCCAGGTTGGGCGAACGAAGATTTCGCAAATCCTCTGCTCGTTGGGCTACTCGTTGCAAGGCAACCGCAAGACTCGAGAGGGGACTGATCATCCTGATCGCAATGCACAGTTTGAACACATTGCACGTCGCGTCAAAGCGTGCCGCCGAGGAGGCCGTCCGGCGATCTTAAAAATCGCGGCAAAATCTGGGCCTTGCAAAAGTCAAGCCATTTTGGCATGGTTAGATACCATCTAGTGGTGCGTCAACATTGAGTTTACTAATCGTTCAACCTAGAGAAGTTTGGTTTTCGCCTCCACAACATGTGTCGTCGCGAATAAGTCAACCAGTAAACTCTACATTGACAGGCCACCTAGGCCGAAGTGGCGGAATTGGCAGACGCGCTAGACTCAGAATCTAGTGCCCGTAATGGGCGTGGAGGTTCAAATCCTCTCTTCGGCACTATAGCGAGTCACCTCCGGCAGAGCGGGAGGCTTCCATTCTGAACCGCTCAAGACGGTAGTTTCGTTGGTAAAGTCGTTCTTCTCTTGGTTCTGAATGTACTCGCGGATCACGCGAATATAAATTTCGGCCATCCCCTCCATTCATTTGCGCCAATTCGCGTGATTCGCGAGCCATGATTTTTGTGGTCATTGTGTTTCTTATGGCTATCGCCACAGCGGCCACGAATTGCATTTTTGCTATCCGTCATTAACTGACAGCCGATAGCTGACTGAAAACCGCGATTTCCGACCGCTACGAGTATATTAAAATCTTAGCACCACACAAAGAAATTGATCGTTAGTAGCAGAAAGAGCCCAGGGCCTCCCCTGTGGACTCCCAGAATCCGGATAACTGACGTTCCCGTCTTCCAGTCCTGCCTTCAACCATTTGCCGATGAGGCGGCGTAGCGGCAAACTGGCCGAAGAACGACCCCGGCGACAGACATCGATGACAAGAGTGATACAGCTAACGAGCGCGCGCCGTAGCCGGGATTTCTTCAACGACGTGGTCCTGACTTTCTAAATATGCCTCAATCGTCTCGGTCTGTTTGTATTTCTTGGCCAGACCGGACTTCAAATAGTTTACGACACGTTCGATCTCTTCCTCGGTGAGCACGTTGCCAATAATCAATTCCTCATCGGTTTCCACAAGATTGAGTTCATCGATGCCCTCGCCCCAAGTGGGCATCATTTGTAGAAATCGGCCTTTGGTGACTGTGTCGATCACCGCGTCTTGGGTGAATTCGAACATGGCTTTGTCAAGCGAAAAACCGAAGATACCTTCCCCACGTTGGCCGTGACAAACCATGCAATTGCGGCGGAAGATCTCTTCGCCGGAGAGGTCGGAACCGATTTTGTTCTTCTTGGAATTCGCGAGACGCAGCGTGAGTCCTTCCCAACGCTCCATCGTCTCGCGTTGGAAGTAGGTGTCATCCTCCGGCTCGACCTCGGGGAGCAGCACCGGATTATGCTCGAAGTCTGGTTCGTAGGTGGCGGCAACCGGTCCGCACGGAATATGGGGTTCGCCGTCGATACACTGGAATCTCGGATTTCCCGGTCCGCCGAGGTTGATCGCGACAACGCCGGCGGGGATCGGAGCCACCCCATACGGGCCATGACTGCGTGCTGCAAAAGGGATTCCGTCGTGATCGTGATCGGCGCTGACCAGACCAAATGAGACCTCACCCGTGTTGTGGTCTTCGGACATTTGCATGCCGCTGTTGTCGAGCGACTGGACCCAGAATCGAGCGTAACGTTGGAGAATCGGCCTCGCGCGATGCGCCGGAGATGCCAAGATGATTTCCCGGATTCCGCTGTACGCGGCCGCAAGGTCCAACGGGGTGTACACCGCGACATCCTTTGTCAAATCACTCCGATAAAGGCCCGTCGCTTCATCCCAGTAAAGCGTATTGAGCACAAGTTCCATGTCCGCTTGGCGGCCTGCAAGTACGCTTCCTTTCCCGTAAGGTGGTAAGCAGCACATAGCGCGCGGATCCCGAAGAATTGGTCGCGCATCAGCGTGTTCTTGCCGTACGGTAGACCCTCGGGAATCGAATACTGGCTATGAAACGAGCCGTCAACGTCCTGGACGGAAAGCAGAAAGGAAGCGTGCGATTCTGCCATTTCGCGGGCCACTTTCCGCAGTTCCGGATAGGGGTCCCGTTTGTTGGACTTCATCCGCTGGTCATAATCACTGAGTGCCACAATCGCCATTGCCGAGTCGCGCATCGAGACCATGTTTCCCGTTCCGCATTGAGGAGTCCACGTGGATGCCAACACGCCGCTGTTGGAATGCATGGCCTGGAGATTCTTAACAATCATGTTGGACAGACCGAGCGCCACACGGTAGGTGCGCTGCTCGATCAACCCTCCATCGGCCGGCGGATCGGTGGAGAACACAGCCACGGGCACATCCGGCGTTTTTTGGAAGCGGAAACACTGCGAGTAGTAATCGGTCGTTGCCCAGAGCAAGGACGCCTGGTCCCAAAGTTGACTTGAGAGATCCGACGGATCGTAAGCATTCGGGCGAATCGGCATGTCACCGGTGAAGATCAGGTTCGGTTTGATCTCGTGTGGAATCCAGCGCAGACCGCACGACGGGTCGTACTTGAACGGGTTGATTCCTCCGAGCTTGCCAGACTCATCGGCGATCAGCGCCGCCTTGATTTCCAGCATCGTGTTGAGCGATCCGAGCAGCAACGCCATGCCGCGAAACCCCTCGTCGGCGGTCGCTCCAAGCTGTACGACCGTCTTGTGTGGCTCGCCGTAGGACGGTCCATCGTGGGGCGACTTGAAGAAGAATCGCGTCCACGCTACCTTTTTCTTCATCGTCTGTCCCACGGTACCCATGTTGATCGTCGTGTCGATCGTGTCGTGATCCCAGCGGCTACTGCGCCAGTCGAATAGGTAAGCCGGTACCCCCCAGCCGAAGACCTTGTCACTCATCGGGTCGCCGAACGTATCGGTCAGCGGCAACGGTGCGACGAAATGCGGATCGCCCGATTTGTAGTCGAGCATGGTGGGGTTGGCGTCCTCGAAGATGCGAGGCCAGCCGGTCCGCTTGTAATAGACCGGCGCGTAAACTCCAACCAGGATGTCTTTGACCGACGGCACGCGTTCGCCCCGATCGCGAATGATGCGGTTCTTGCGATAATACTCCATGGCTTTGATCTGCCAGTACGGCCCGTGAACCATGTGGATCCCCATCCGAGCTTGGGCAGCAACGTAACCGAGCATGTATCGCGAAATACCAGTAGCCCTCGCGGATCATCACCCACTGGAGTTGCGGCGAGTGCGCCACGGGATAACCGGCATGCACAAGATTGTTCCAGAAAGTCAGACCGCTGTAGAACTGCTCGTTAGCCAAGTACATCCCGTCTTTACCGTACCAGCGTCGTGAGACGATTTTCGATTCCAATGGCGTACGGTAAGGAGCCAAGTCGAACTGATCGGTCATCTCGACCGGGCCTTTCATCTTGAAACTTGGGCCCTGCGGATGATTCATCTGGAACTTGCCCCAGCGTGTCGGCCATCCTGTGCGGACTTTTTGCGAGAAGGTCATCGCTTCGCCTGATGCAGGACGCTCGAACTGTTGAATGTTCTTATTCCTCTTGAGAAGTTCCTGCGCCGAACCCGTGGCGACGGGAATTAGCAGCATGGCAACCAGCAACAATCCATTGTATTTCATGCTTATGTCCTCGTAGGCGCTGGGCGATAGTTGTTAGGCGCTAGTTCTCGAACTAGCTCCCAACAACTAGCGTCCAGCGCCTCACTACCAAATGATTTCCATCGCCGTACGCAAGACGAACTCTGGAGCCGGCCCCAAATCCGGTTCGATGACGCGAATCAGCGGACTCACCGTCAGCCGGATCGACGGGTCGGGGCTAAAAATAACGCTCGGTGCGATGAAGCCGGTCCAGCCTTCAACGAACGGCGGGCGATCCTCAACACGAAAGGTGACATGGGTCGCTCCGCCACCAAAACCGCCGGCCACCAAAACCGCCGGCCACCGGAGTGCCGGCCGCGTCGGTCGGAATCGGGTTCACGAACTTTCCGTCGTAACTGTCCGCCTCCTGGTAAAACGTTAGGGAATCTCTAATAATTGCCGCATAAGCAGCTAGCAGTGTGTTTGCGCTCGGCATTCACGCAGCTAGCTTTGCCGAAAATTGAATTATTAGAGGTACCCGTTACAAAGGAAAGGTCCAGCGACAGGAGGTCCCGAATCACCGGCTTGACGACCGAAGTGAACAGCACGAGTTGATCGCCCGGATCGATTCCATCCTCCTCGAACCGAAACGTGTACGTGGCGCCCGTGTGATAAGCGATTCGTCCGAACCGTTCGTACTGTTGGTTGACACGCGTGAAGAAGAGTCCCAAAAAAACGCTGCTTTCGCCGGTTCCCGGTTGCAGTGTCGTGGGCATGCGCCCGTCATCACTGAAGCGGCCAAAGACACCGCTGTTGAACGGGAACGGAGTGGTTATCTGGGGCAACGCGGCAACGGCATGTCTATTGGCGGGGGAGGAGGCCCAGGCCCGCCAATCGGCGGCGGCAGTCCCGTTGTGTCCGGCCGGCTGACTTTGATCCGGCTGTTGTCATTAAGGGCGCGCGAAACAATTACTTACCGCATACCGGCGCGTAATCACCTGCGTTTTCTGAGGGTTCGCTGTGATAATTCGGTAACTTATTGTTGAGCGCGCCCTAAACCTCTCCCGATTCGAACCGGTGGGAAGTCGCACCCCGGCTGCCCCGGCAATTTGAATCGGGAACGCAGCCTGGTCGACAAACTTTTTCTTTAGGAACAACCCGACATCGCCCAGTTCAAAGTTTTCGCCCTCATTGAAAACGCTTAACGCCGGCAGGCCGTTGGGATGGACAAAGCCTTGTGTCTGCGCGGAGCTAACAGGGATGCTCAATCGCATCGTAAAATTGTGCAGGTATTCACGGCCAAGATCGAAGCCATAAAACAGATCGAGGTCGAAAAACTGACGATCGACTTCAAAATTGTCGAAGACCTTCGTGTTTGGATTTCCATTTCGGAAGAAGTCATCGCCTTCAATGGTGGCCAGTCGCCCGGTGGCTGACAGTTGCCAGGCTTTCGGTGGCAGCACAAAAGCATGGCCGACAAACGCGGGACGCAGTAGCGGCGGAATAAAGCTTCGGATCAAGTCCTTGGTGTGATTCCGCTCGAACCGCTGCCAATCGGCTCCACCAAGCCCGATAGGCGTTCCGAGTGAGATGAACTCGTCAAAATACTCCGCCTCCTCGCGAAGCTTGAACGTCGCGTCCTCATCTTTGGACTGGTTGTCCCCATTCTCTGCGGACGAAGCTTGCCCTTCGCTCGGGGACGGCAACCGTTCCTGGGACCAAAGTGAGGAGCACATTACCAGAACGAGAAACGCGGAACACACGAAGTGCTTGACCAAACCCGGGGCATCCATGCCACTGCCTCAACAAAGTAGATCCTCATAATAGTTACAACACAATTTATCGGCACAGACAGCAGCACGAAAATAGGGGCATGGCACAAAAAAATTGCTTTCTTGGGATGCTATCAGTTGTAGCGTCCGGCCATGATACAATGTGCGTAATAGCACATGATGTCGAGGGAGAACGGGATTCACAGGGACGAGAGTCGCTTGACGTGAGCGACAACGGCAGCAACCTGCTCCTCGGAAAAGACGCGTCCCCAAGGCGGACAGAGTGCTGACTTGCCGACCGCCGTAGTACCCTCGCGGACCACTTTGGTAATTCGATCGTCGGAAAGATTCGCGGTCACAAGATTTGTGGGGCTGACATTGAGGCTGTTGGAATAATACCGCCCATCCCCTTTGCCTTCAGCTCCGTGACAAACCGAGCAGTAGTGTTGGAACAACGTCGGCCCAAAATGCATCTTGTCGGACCGATCTAGCTGTCCGGCGACCGATGCGGGTGGCTCTAGCACCCATTCTTCGAGAGGAGACGCGACTCTCTCGGGAGAGGCGGCGGCCGAGGAAGGCTCCGGCGTGGACTGCGGCGATGTCGTCTTGGCTGGGCTTGGCTGCGTCGTTGGCGCAGACGAACCTTCCCGTCTTCCGCATCCAAGCAGGGCAACGGTAATCAAAGTGGCTGTCACGGTTGCAATCCCCAGTTTCCAGAGAATCAGTTTCCGGAATATCATGGCTCCCCGTCCTTTCCGCGTGTCGACAACGAGAGCATATACTTCGTCAGCGCCTGCGCCTCGGCATGCGAAAATCCGTAGTTCGGTTGCACCACGTCTGGCTTGAACCTCTGCGGATCTTTGATGAATTCGTAGATGTATCCCGGCTCCAAGCGATCGGCGACGGTCGTTAATGTGGGCCCGACAGCACCGCCCGAATCACCAATCTGATGGCATGCCTGACATCCTTTCGCGTCGTAGATCTTTTGGCCCGCTTCAATATCCTCTTCCGTGGGCTGGTAGCCGGAAAGAAACTGTGGGGTGATTCGTGTGTCTCGGAGATTCTGTTTCGCGTAATCGGCAACCATGCGAGCCTCGGCCTCGCGCAATTTTAGTTTGGGCATCTGTTTCAATAAGGGACGGACGATGTCCGGCGCGACGAGAAACTGTTCGATCCACTCGCGTCGTAGCCGACTTCCAGCGCTGGTGAGATCAGGAGCGAAATCGCCACCGTGTCCGTTGATGCTGTGGCAGGTCAAACATCGCGCATCCCGAACCAACACCTCGAAACTATTGCGAGGTTCAGGCCAGAGGTCGGACGGCGGTAACGACTCCTCGATACCAGGGATATCGTGGCAGGCAACACAGCGGCTTCGCATAATCACCTCGCGGCCACGCCGCACGAGATCGACCGATTCGGCGACCGCGACCGGCTCACGATCGGGCCGCACTTCGACATCCATCCCTCCGAAATTCTCGTTGCGCAGGACGTACTCGACCAAGTTTTTTCGCTCTTCCGGAGTGAACCGAAAATGGGGCATTTGCGTCCTGGAGAAATAGTAACGCGGGTCTTGGAGCCAGTAGTAAATCCAGTCGCGACGCAGCTTCATTGCCGCTCGCGTTAGAGCCGGAGCATGGCCGACGATCCCGCCCAGTTCGCCGACGCGGTGACAAATGCTGCACCGCGACTCGGACCAAAGCAGCTGGCCTTTGTCCATCCGCTCGTCGACAAGGTCAAATTCCTGGTCGGTAAGATCCTCTTCGGGTTTGAGCAGGTAAGGTTCCCAAGCGTATTTTGGGAAATCGGCTTCTGCCACGGCAGAGAGGTAGGCGATGATGGCATCAACTTCGTCATCACCCAGTTCGAGATTCGGCATGAACGTCTTGGGATCGTGCGACTGCGGGTTCTTGAGCCAACTCTTAAGCCAACTGCGCCCGACTTTGTGAGTGACGTTGGCGAGCGGCGGTCCGTTCTTCGGCCGCTGGAACGGGTTCACGAACGGCTGCTCAGTGGGCACTCGGAACGTCGCCGCGACTTCCGCGTGCTGGTCGAGCAGGAAGGCAATCAAATCGCGACGCTGCGGTTCATCCAACTGCTTGGCAATGTCCGTTGGCATATTCGACGTCTCTTGTGGAACCAGTTCTTCGATGGTGTCTTGTGCAATCACCTGAATCTTGGCCTCGGCATCGGCCAGATGGATCTCACCGGCCGTTTCTTCAACGATGACGCCGCTGGTAACCTTGCCGTCGTCGGTCAGAACGATGACCTGCTGGTAGCCAGCGATAATTACCTTGCCCGGTTCCATCAGGCTTTCGACGACCTGCCGGTGCGATTGGAAAGACGATAAGTTGGTCAAATCCGGACCGACTGTCTCGCCGTTGCCGTGCACCAGGTGGCACTTGGCGCAAATGGCCTTATCGCTGTGAAATATCTCACGTCCCCGAATTGGGTCGCCATCGAGCTGGGGCAGCGCTGCTGCGCTGCGGTCAACCACCGGGGGTTCCGGCAATCGGGCCAACTCGTTGCGATCTGCTTTCGCGTTTTTTCCTTGAGATGTCAGATAAACGACAAGCGAACGAATCTCGTCCGGCTCCAAGAAAATCGCCTCCTGGTTGATTTTGGGCATCTGTGCGCCATAGTCGGGAACCAGGAACTCGTGCGGCTTGGCGATCGATTCGAAGATATAATCCGCCGCACTCTGTTGCTTGTCCTTTCGGCGTGTTGGGGCCACGATGCCGATCTCACTCAAATCTGGCCCACGAGTTCCACTTCCTCGCCCCTCGACTTGATGGCAAGACGATACAGTGACCCTTGCCGAAAAACGTCCACCGACCACGCTGCCAGGAAACGCCCGATTCAGCAGGAGAGTGCCGCGAGATATCCTGGCCCGCCAGCGAGTTGACAAAATGGGCAACTTCCCACCGTTCGCCCTCCGCCAAAACGTCCCGATGCGAACCCATGGGTGTACCGTTGAAGCCGGTAGTGATGGTGCGAAAGATGTCTTCAACGGTTGAACCCCCTTTGTAACTGGCTCCATCGGTGAGATTGCGAGCTTGGTAGGGCTTGCCCCATTGACGAACGAGCGCCGTCGTAATCGGGCCATCACCTCGACCCTGTTTGCCATGACAAAGCCAACACTTGGCGTCGTGAAACAGTTCTCGGCCGCGCTGGATCACTTCGTCGCTGTGGTCTAGTGGATCGGACGCGTCAATGACAGTCGGGACCCCGACCGTGCGGAACTGTTCAGAAAAAGTCTTGATGTAGGCAACCAATTGCCAACGGTCACTCTCGCTTAAAGTGAACCATTCCGGCATGTGGGTTCCCGGCACGCCGCGCGTAATGGTTTGGAAGAGATCGGCGTCGGTCGGCAGCGCTCCGTGGGGCGTCGAGCGGATTTTGTACTGAGCCCGTGTGAAATCCCTCGGCTTAACAGGCAAAGATTCTGCGACCGGCCCGTCGCCTCGACCTTCAGTTCCATGGCAAAACCAGCAGTGCATCTCGTACAACCGTCGTCCCGTCGCAATGCTCGCCGCGTCGGTCGGAGCGCCATTCTTACCAGGTAACTCGGCATTACTGGGCAACCGGGCCTTTTGTTGTGTGCCGGCGGGTGCATCGCTGCTCGTCGAAATCATCATAGCAACCACGGGCACAACGAGAATGAGTACGAAGCCACAGAACGGGTTGAGTCTCATGCCAAAAATCCGTGATAGTTCGTTCGCGTGCTGCTTCTGTTCTTACCTGAACGTCAATCCAGCTTGACACTGTACTTATCGCCCCGTTTCAAGGACGAGAAGGTGACTTCGGCGGCGCTTCCCGCGGTGACGGATACCGCCTGCGTCTTGGGGGTTAGTTTTTCGTGCCAAAATGTCAATTCGTAACTCCCCGCCGGGACCCCTTCGATCGTGAACTTGCCCTTCTTGTCGGTAACAGCAAAATAGGGATTCGGCAAAACGGCAATGTATCCGGACATTTCCGAATGGACGTTGCACAGTAGCGGGATAACGCCGACCTTTTCGAGTTTCATATCTTTCGTCGATTTCGGCGGATAAACACCCAGGTTGAACTGCTTCGTGCTCTCCGCCGGTGAATAGACGTTATGACGGACCGTGTCGCTGTTGGGGAACTCGACCGTCGAACCGACCAACACAGCCAACAGATGAGGTGTACCTCTAATAATTCAATTTTCGGCAAAGCTAGCTGCGTGAATGCCGAGCGCAAACACACTGCTAGCTGCTTATGCGGCAATTATTAGAGATTCCCTGAGGTGTAAACCGCAACCCCTTTTGATCCATAACCGGCTTTTCTTCCGGCGGCTTGAATTCCCCTTCGGCTTTTTTGACATAGACCACGGCCACCGCCCGTCTCACCTACGGACTTGCAACCGTCCCGGTGATCGTCCCCGTGGATCGATCATCGCTGTCGGGAGTAGCATTGTCTTGGGCCAATACGGGCCCGGCGACGACGCTTTGAAAAAAGATCAAGCTCACAAGCACTGCAACGCGAATCATGGTACGTTCCTTTCATCATTTCTCAAGAGCCTACGTACTAAGGGCCGCCCGATAAATAACATCCCTTTTTTTCTCGAATTGGCTAGACTTCCAGGGTGAGCGGTCCCCCATTCTCTTGGCGAAGGAGAAAGCCATGGTTCCCTATCTGTCGGTAGTTTGTGGACACATGAAGGCGTTTTATGATTCATTGTCCGAGAAAGACCGCCGCCGTTACGCTGCGGTAGAATCGGAAAAGCTGGGGCATGGGGGCGTCGAGTACGTTGCGTCTGTGCTGGGCTGTGACGAGAAAACGATTCGGAATGGCCGCCATGAGGTGAGCCAATTGCCGGTGGATGACGCCGAAGGACGGGTTCGAAAAAAAGGGGGGTCGAAAAAAAGCTAGCTTTGCTGCACCTGACCTGGAGAACAACCTTCGCCAGGTCGTTGCTGACCATACGGCAGGCGATCCAATGCGTGAAGACGTGGTGTGGACCTATTTGTCGAGTACGGAGATTGCCCACGAGCTCGATCGGCTGGGAACGCCCGTTTGTCCAGACACTGTGCGAAGCTTGCTCGATGAGTTCGGCTTCCACAAGCGGCAGGCCGAGAAAACCAAAGCGATGGGAAATACCCCTTTCCGCAACGAGCAGTTCGAGAACATTGCCCAACTGAGGCAACAATACCTCGACTCTCCCAACCCAATCATTAGCATGGACACCAAGAAAAAGGAGCTTTTGGGCGAGTTTTTCCGTACCGGGCAGTCGTGGTCCGATGGTGCGAATGCCGTATTTGATCACGACTTTCCCAGTTACGCGGACGGCAAGGTCATCCCGCACGGGCTGTACGACCTGAAGCGTAACACAGGGCACCTCACTCTCGGAGTCAGTCACGACACGAGTCAATTTGCTTGCGACAGCTTCCGTGTGTGGTGGCAACGCCACGGCGAGCGGACGTACGCCGACGCCAAGTCGATTCTGTTGCTGTGCGATGGCGGAGGAAGCAATAACTGTCGTCACCACATTTTCAAGGAAGACCTGCAACGATTGGTCAACCGGATTGACATTCCAATTCGCGTCGCCCATTATCCACCGCATTGCTCGAAGTATAACCCGATTGAACACCGTCTTTTTTCTCATGTCACTCGCGCCTGGTCCGGTGTGGTGTTTCGCACGCTTGACATCGTCACAACATGCCTTCGACGAGTGTGGACTCGCACCGGGCTGAAAGTCACCTACGCGGTACTCAACAAGGATTATCAACTCAAACGGAAAGCGAGCGAACGTTTCCTTGACTTGTATCCCATACAGTTCGAAGACGTATTGCCCGATTGGAATTACACCGTAATTCCTACCGCCTACTGAAAACCGGGAAGTTATTTATCGGCCACTCCTAAATTGCCAAAAACGGCCGACGACGGAACACAGGCATGTGTTTTCTCAGGAGGTTCCTGACATTGTCGCGAGCGTTAGCACAATTCATGCGTAGGCTCCAAACTAAACAAACGATATGGATTCTAGCGTTCCGGCAACGGTCACTCAAGTGCCGACCAACGGCCATTCAGTCACGGTGCATGCGGTGTTATTACTGCACTTTGCAGCTTCAACCCACATGTCTCCCAAACGAAACGCATTTCTTGTGTATGGAATCTCACACTGTGCGTTTGAGATGCGGGGCGGAGGCCCGTTGGCCGCTGAGGAAAATTCGAACCACGGCAAATGACGGAGCACGCCTAGCGGTTGCATTTGCCAGGTTACCACGCTCGTCGTTGCCTGTATGTTTTTCTCAGTTGGTGGAATCGCATGACATTATGAGTTTTTTCGGAATCCCAACTAAACTACTACCGGCTGAAGCCGGTAGGTTGAAGGATTTCGTGAGCTACGGACTGAAGTCCTTCGCTCACGATGGGGTTATCTGAAAATTGTCGTCACCATCGCTTGGTTCCGTACCGCCTTGGCCCCGGATGTACTCCGCAATCGCTTCGTCAGTTACATTGCCACTAGACGCCACGAAGTAGCCACACGCCCAAAAGTGTCGACCCCAGTACTGTTTTTGAATGTGTTTGAACTCCATCATCAGCTTCCTTGAACTCTTACCCTTGATGTACTGCATGATTTTACTGGGCGACATGGTTGGCGGGCACGACAGCAGCACATGCACGTGGTCCCCGGAAACGGCTCCTTGCAGGATCTCGATCTCGTGCGTTCGACAAACCTCGCGCACCAGATCGCGGACCCGTATGCCGACCGCACCGGTCAACACCTTCCGACGACACTTGGTCACCCACACAAAGTGATACTTGAGGTCATAGCGACTGTGCGAACTCGTTCGGTAGTTTTCCATCACCCCAGTATAAGAACCTAAAGGATTCGCCTGAAGGCGAGGGTTTTAGACCCATCGTTGTGACAATAACCACCCCCTTTTTGGAATTCCGAGTCGCCGCAAGTCCTGGCGCGATTAGGCCTTGAACGCTACAACGTGTTTGGCTCTCCTGGTTGGACACCTGGTCTATAACTTTGGCAAGCAGCGGTAAGTCTTCGCGAGTAAAGGAGTCGTCCGTAAATAAGTTACCGAATGTTGCCATTTAAGTCCGAAGCACGAAATCCGAAACAAATCCGAAGCATGAACGTTAAAAAAGCTGCAAATCAGCACGGTTTTGACATTTGAGATTCGGATTTCTGATTTGTTTCGCCCTGTCCTAAATAAAAAATGGGCGAATTTCGGATTTCCAACGTCGTGGAATTCGGTAACTTATTTCCGTACAAGTCCTAAGTCATTGGAACCACAACGAACATCACGTCATACTACAAAAGCTGGACGAACGATGTGAAATGGATATTTTGTTAAATATGTATTTTGCAGGAAACAACATGTCAGCCTGTTGATTGAGGCAGAATCCTTGAAAGTCCTGTATTCCTAGTTCCGTTTCGTTGTGCCCGTTGTGCCGTCGTGGTTCAACCTAGCGCTGTAGTAATAGTGGGCGGTGAATTGGACTTTGCGAGGAGCGTTGTCGCCATTCTCAAAGACGGTGGCTTGGGCACGCGTCAAAAAAAGAAATCGCCTGACGACTTTGGCGGTTGTGGAACAGACCTTCCATCCGGCGCAGGCTCCGCCCCCCCCTGCATACTGGCAATACCGATTACCACACGCCAGAAATGGGCAAAGTGACTCGATCCAATCAATTTGCGAACCCGACGAAAAAAGCGCTTGCCAAACGGCGGGAATTTTCGCATCCTGTTCATTGGGTCGTTCCACCTGGGCCTGGTAAATGACGGGTGGGCACCTGCAACAATGGACGGAAAGCCCCCATTTCATAGCAATACCAATCTTCGCTAGCGTGCTAGCGTTTGCCATTTGAGTTATACTCAGGTGACGCCAATCACATCGCTATGATCCGCAGGCGGGTTCTGCTTATCTTTCTCAGAGGCGCTGAAAACCATGAGCAATAACCATGAGCAATAACGAAGTTGCCTGTACAAAGGGGCAGTCGCTGGGGCAATTTGATTCGTGCCCGCCTGACGCGCGGCGGTTGATTATTCTCACCGACGGCCATTCCGAACCGATTGCGGCGAAAACAGCCACCAGCATGCTCCGTTATTGTCCGGAGCAAGTTATTGCGCTGCTTGATACGGAGCAAGTCGGCAAAACGGCGCAACAGCTTCTGGGCGTTGGGGAGGGGGTGCCTGTGGTGGGAGAGCTGGCCGAGGTGCCCGAAGCGAACGGACTGATGATTGGTATCGCACCGCAGGGTGGACGCATTCCAGAGACATGGCGACCGATTGTTCTGGAAGCCATCCATCGTGGGCTGTCGATTTATTCAGGGTTGCATGATTTCCTTTCCGACGATATCGAGTTTGCCGAGGCAGCCGCCAAGCAGGGCGTACGATTGATCGATGTCCGCAAAAACGAGGAACGCCAAGTTGCCCAGTGCAAACCGCTCCGCAAAGATTGCCTGCGTATTCACACCATAGGCAACGATTGCAGCGTTGGCAAAATGGTCGTTGCGATCGAGATCAGCAAGGCCCTTTTGCGGCAAGGATACGACGCCAAATTCATTGCCACGGGACAGACGGGTATCCTCATCGAGGGCGACGGTTGTCCCGTCGACTGTGTTGTCGGCGACTTTATCAGCGGGGCGACGGAGAAACAGATCGTCGCCAACCAAGACCATGAATTCTTGCTCATCGAAGGACAGGGGTGTTTAGCCCATCCACTTTACGCAGCCGTCTCGCTCGGCCTGCTCCATGGTTGCTCGCCGCAGGGGATGATCTTGTGCTACGAGGTTGGTCGTACCGAGGTCCACGGCATGCCGGGAATTCCGCTCAAGTCACTTGCCGAGATATTGCAGGTCTACGAGACCATGGCAAACCTCAGGATGCCATCTCAAGTGATCGGCGTCGCGATGAACAGCCGCAAGGTAACCGAGGAAGAGGCTGAGATGGAGCGTGATCGTGTTCGTAGCGAACTGGGCCTGCCCGTCTGTGATGTTTTTCGCCATGGGCCAGACGACCTGGTACAGGCGATCTGTCAATTGAAAGAAATATCACGTGCAACTTCAGCTTCACGAATTTGATTTGCCTCTGCGGCATGTTTTCACGATATCCCGCGGCTCGGTTCGAGTGCAGGAGACACTCGTTGTGGAACTGACCGATGGGTTGCACCATGGGTATGGCGAAGCAACGACCAATCTGTACTATGGTGCGACGCTCGAAGAAATGTCGCGGGTGCTCGATTCCTTGCGGCCGATGTTGGACAAGATTGATCAGGTCGATCCGGAGCAGCTCTGGGCAGAAGTTGCCCCGTTGCTGCGCGACAATCCGTTTGCCCTCTGTGCGTTGGACGAGGCCGCCTACGATTTGTGGGGGAAGCAGCAGGGGGCGCCCGTGCATGAGCTTTGGGGGCTCGATCGGGCCAACTGCCCAGTCTCCAATTTTACGATCGGTATCGACCAGGTCGAGGTGATGGTCAAAAAAATCCGCGAAGTTCCCGATTGGCCGATCTATAAAATCAAGCTGGGCACGCCGAACGATATCGAGATTATTCGCGAGCTACGCCGTCATACCGAGGCTACCTTTCGAGTCGATGCAAACTGCGGTTGGACTGCGGATGAGGCGATTGGTAATTCTCATGAGCTAAAATCGCTAGGTGTGGAATTCATCGAGCAGCCGCTACCGGCCGACGATCGCGAAGGGAGCCGCCGCGTGTTTCAAGAGTCGGCATTGCCGATCATTGCGGATGAAAGTTGTGTTTGCGAAAGTGATGTCGACCGATGCCGGAGATTGTTTCATGGAGTGAATATCAAGTTGGTCAAATGTGGTGGACTGACGCCAGCCCGGCGGATGATCGGGCGAGCTCGCGAGCTAGGCATGAAGGTGATGGTGGGTTGTATGACCGAGTCGACCGTCGGCATCTCGGCGATTGCCCAGTTGTTGCCTTTGTTGGACTACGTCGACATGGATGGCGCGGCACTGTTGGCAAAAGACATTGCTACCGGTTCTCGGCTGGAACATGGCCGCTGCCTGTTTGCCGACGGCAATGGCAGCGGCGTGGAGTTGATCGAAAGTCCCAAGCAAAAAAAGGGGGGCCACGAATGACGCAAGAAATCTTTTTCGCTGGGCCTGGGACCAATTGGCGTCCCCCAACCACCAAATCTTAGCCTCTAGTGCTTTGTCACAGCTAAGAATTGGGGTTGTTGACTGAGCCGCAACGTGCTAGCGTCGGGTGCCGAGGGCAACCCGTTACGCCCCGCGAGCTAGCGGCTAGCGTCGTGCTTGTATGGTATAGCCTTCTCGCGCCCGGTCATTTCTTTTTCCACGTTCACCTCCACGATCATCATCGTGTCGTTGCCGAAGATGTCGACCACCTTCACCACCAACTTCCGCCGGCCCGGCTTATACTCATGAAACACGCTCGTCATTTCCATCGTTCGATCCTTCTTTGTCCGAAACGATTGCCATTCGTTCTCGAAAATAAAGTCGCCGGTCCAACGTTCTTCCCACTCGCCTTCCGACGAATACAAGCACGACGCGCCAGCAAGTGAATCCGTCGCCTGCTCGCTTGCCGCTGACTCACCCACTCGCTTGCGCATCGTGCTTGTATTCCGGCTTTTTCGGCACGGGGACGATTTCCCGCTTGCTCTCAAAATCAAAATCCACTGCCCAGTAGTCGATCCAGTCCCTCCAGTTCTCGGTCAGCACCTCGCGATTGACGATCCCCGCAGCGTCCTTGATCACCTTCACGATCTGCCCCTTCTCGGCCCGGTGCGCGACTCTCAACATTGAGCCCAGAGGGTTCAAAAGCTCGGTTGGAACGGCCACATCCAGGGAATGAGCACCAGGGCAGCCGTGGTGAGCAGAGCCGCCAACGGCAGGCCGACACGCGCATAGTCGCGCGGTTGGTAGCCGCCGGGGCCCATCACCATCAGGTTGGTTTGGTAGCCGATGGGCGTAATGAAGCTCAGGCTCGCAGCAAGCGTCACGGCAATGATAAAGGGTCGTGGGTCGTAGCCGGCCGCAGCCGCAACGCCGATCGAGACGGGAATCATGATACTCGCGACCGCCACGTTGGTAATCGACTCGGTAAACGCCTGGGAAACAACATAGACGACCGCGAGCAACACATAGGGGAGCCACGCCTCGCTGAAGCCGATGGCCGAGGTTCCAGCTACCAATGATTGGGCCAACCAGCGGGCAGCGCCACTGCGGTCAAGTGCTTCGCCCAAGCCGAGCGCCGCGGCAATCGTGATCAGCACTTGCAGATCAATGGCCGAGCGAGCCTCGGAAGTCGTCAGGCAACGGGTAACGATCATCACCAGCACCACGGCAATCGCCGAGATGGCAAGAATGTGTTGCGACGTGATATTTCCCCAGGGCAAAATGCCCGGGAGCAGGCTGCTAATCGTCAGCCAGAGGATGAGACCCACGAACAACAGCGACGCCAGCAGGGCCCGATCGTGGCGTCGGGAGGTTGTCTCGCCTACGCGGCTGACCAAGTAAAATTCACGACTATGCCGATGGGCTTCGACAAATTCGTTGCGAGTTTGCAGCAGGAGCGTATCGCCCGGCTCCAGCCGGATATTGCCAATTTTGTTGGTAAGTCGCTCGCCGTTTCGATGCACGGCAACCACCGCCGCGTTGTATCGTTTGCGAAAGTCGGTTTCGCGCACCGTGAGTCCAATCAGCGGCGAAGTGCGAGAAAGGACCGCCTCGGTCAACTGCCGGCGAATCCGTTCTGACGGCTTGGTGACAAAGGTAGTATCAGCCGCTGGGACCAAGCCGGGGATGCGTTCCAGATCGGCGATCGTGGTGACCACGCCCGTGAAAATTAGATGATCGCCCGACTGGATCATGTCCCGTGGAGAAACGGGCGTGATGACATCGCCCGCCCGGTCGATCTCGATAAGGAACAACCCTGGCAAATGGCGTAGACCCGCATCTTGCACACTTTTGCCAATCAAGGGGCAATTCGGATTCACTTGCATTTCGACAAGATATTCGCGCCGACGCTCGCCGAACTGTTCGATAAGCTCCGTTCTGTTGGGCAGCCTGCGCGGGGCAAATAGAAGCACGTAGGCTGTCCCGAGTAAGGCGATGGGCAATCCGACCGCGGAGATTTCGAAGAAGCCGAGTTCCCCAATGCGGTCAAGGATTTCCGGCGCGTATTCCGATTTATCCATGCTGGCCAGTTTGCCGTTGATAACCAGCGTGGTGCTGGTGCCGATCAGCGTGCAAACCCCGCCGAGAATCGTCAGATAGCTGAGCGGAATGAGCAACCGCGAGGGCGAGATGCGGCGAGTTCGGCACCAGTCGACAACCACCGGCGCCATCATCGCAACCAGCGGAGTGTTGAGCACAAAAGCCGATGACGGCACGACCGCTGCGGCGAGTCGCCAAAGCGCTCCGCGTTCGGTCGTCGCTTTCCCGAGCAGCCGATTGCCAATCCAATCGAGCGCCCCGGTGGTTCGCAGGCCTGCTGAAACGGCGAACAAGGCAGCAATCATCACAACCGCTTTGCTCGAAAAACCGGCCAGCGCCTGTTCCGGGGTAAGCACGCCCGCCAGCGTCACCACGACCAAGCCGCCGAGGAACAACAGTTCGATCGGCACGCTTCTCCGCCAGTACATCGCGGCAAAAATCGCCACGGTCACCCCCATCGCAATCATGCCTTCTCGCGTGAGTACGGCTTGATCGGCCAGCAAATGGGGGAAATGGTAAGCTAGTTCCACGGATTGATTACCTTGCTCTTACCGCTTGTCTGCTACGAGGTCTTGTTGTTCTCAAAAAGCCCAGGGGTTGCAACCCCTAGGCTTGCTATGCAGATTTCGGAATCGCCCAAGTGGTCAAAAATTGATCGCCCGTGTGTCAGTATCGCGTCAGGTTTGGCTCCCAGGGAGAGCCATTGGGCGAGTTGCCGGATATTTCCTGTTTGGCTCAAAGTTCCTATCGAATATCAGTTTGTGCTGATATTGGGGCTTACAGGACCCCGGAATCCTCGCTACTGGTATGCAATGTGCTACTTATTGCTTTCGGGGGAATAGATTGCTTTCGGGGGATGCCAGTTCGGCTGAGGGCCCAATCGATAGCATAATCTGTCGAGTTTCTTGTGGCGAGAGGCGAGTTATCAGCTTAAACTGAGGGTACATGGAGATTTACACGAATTATCCGGACAGGGATAGGCAGCCGCATTGCAACGCAATGCGCGGTATCCGTGTGCTGCGTTGCAGCACGGCTGCCAATTATTTAGGGAGCGCCCAATGTTAGCTTATCGATCCATACTACCAAGAACTGTAATGGCCTTGCTGTTTGCCTCGGCCATTTCCACTGGCTCGATGATGGCCCTCGGCCAGTCGCAGCAGTCTGGCACAGCCCATCTGACGACTTACGAACAAGATGGCCAAACATTCTATGCGCTGAGCATCACGCCCCAGGTTCCGATTGCGGAAACGAAGCAAACGGACGTGGTCGTGCTGATGGATACATCCGCTAGCCAACAAGGCGCGTATCGCGAGATGGCCATGGCGGCACTCGACGCGATGCTCGCCAAATTGCGACCGCAGGATCGAGTCCAGCTATTGGCGGTCGACTTGGAAGCCAACCCACTGACGGACGATTTTGTCGCGCCGGGTAGCGAGGCTTTGGCGCGAGCGGTCAGGCAACTGCGACAGCAAGCGCCGCTTGGCTCAACAGACATGCAAGCGGCACTGCAAGCGGCTGTAGCCGTACTGCAACGCAGTACACGGCAAATCGCAACGAACGGTGATGCAGCACAACGTGCCGTGATCTACATCGGCGATGGAAACAGTGTTGCCAATCTTTTGGACAACGACACACTTGGTCGGGTCTTGGACAAGGTGCGCGCTGCTCGTGTCGCGGTAAGTAGCTATGCCATTGGACCCAAGGTCGACGCACAATTGCTGGCTGTGTTGGCAAACCATACGGGCGGTAATCTCTATGTGGCTGAACCGCTCGTCTGGCAAGACGCTGCCGAAGGCATTAGCGACCAACGGGCACAAGAGGAAAATCTCCGCAAAGGGCGAACGACCGGAGAATTGCTGGCCCAATGGGCACAAGCCGTGGTCCTCTGGCCCGAGAGCGTGCAATTCGACACGCAGTTTGGCCAAACCTATCCGTCCGCCACGCCCCCGCTCCGGACCGATCGCGACACGATCGTGCTTGGTCGAACAAGCGATCCGCTCAACCAGCCTATCCAGCTAACCATGACCGTGGCCCAAGGCGACGATTCCTTCCCTCTCGCATGGCAAACGGCTCCCGACTCGCCAAACCCCGATTCACCAAACACCGACAACGCCTACTTGGCGGAACTCGTCTCCATGGCAGACCGAAACAACGGGCTAACGCTGCCGACGGTCGGCTCAGCCGGGCTGGCCGAATCGGCGCGACTGCTGGGCGTGCGTGCCGACCAATTGGCCATGATGGCTGAGCGGGCCGTGGCTAGTGGCGATCATAAAACGGCAGCTCGCATTGCCCAAGCGGTGCTTCACCGCGATCCGGGCAATGTTCAAGCTCGCACAGTGCAAAACGTGATTAAAAATGCACCTTCGGCCAACGCAACCTTTCCGCCCGACGAGCTCGACTCAGCGCCTCCACTGCCAGAGGAAGCCATGGCGGATGGTGGCATTGCGGGAGGCCCCGTAGTGAACGAAGACGAGGTGATCCTTGTCCAGCCCGCCCCGGACGAAGGGCTGCTCGGCCGAGTCGCCAGCGATGGTGCTTTCTTGGACGAGGTGGAACAAGAACGACGTGTGTTTGCCGAAATGCTTGCCAAAGAAATTGAGAACACCGTTCTCGATGCCCGGCGGAACATGACTTCCAATCCCCAAATTGCCATTCAGGACTTGAAGCTTGCTCTGGAAAACGTGAACCGTGCAGTCGACCTAAACGCCTCCAAACGGGCGGAATTGGTCGACAAATTGCAAATCGTGCTGAAAGAAACGCGACACCAAGCGTCGCTCAAGGACGAACTAGACCGTCAACGCGAGGAACAGCTTGCCACGGTACGAGAACGGAAATTCCTCAACGAGCGACTCTCGTTGCAAATCCAACGTGAAAAGCAGTTGATGGACCGGTTCAACGCACTGGTCGACGAGCGGCGTTATACAGAAGCGGTAGAAGTGACGGGAATCGTCGAAGAAATCGACCCCAACGGGGTGACGCCTCGTGCCGCAGCCCACTGGGCTCGGCTGAAGCGTAATCATTACCTGCAACAGGTCGCCCGAACCGCTCGAAAAAAAGCCTTCTTCAATGCGTTGTATGATGTTGAATTGTCCCACATTCCTTTCCCAGATGGCACGCCGATCGTTTATCCCGATGCCGAAGTTTGGCAAGAGCTGACCAATCGTCGCAAGAAATACTCCTCGGTAGACCTCAAATCGCAGGGCAAAGCAGAAGAACGAATCCTTGCAGCATTACGCGAACCCCTCAGGGCGCCACTGGAATATATCGAAACGCCACTGGACGAAGTGATGAGTATTCTGCAGGAAGATTATGGTATTCCGATTGTGTTCGACGAAACCGCACTCGACGCGGTTGCTGTCTCTGCCGAAACGGAAATTTCGGTCAACTTGCGTAATATCTCTCTCCGTTCGGCAATGGAGTTGATCCTTCAACAGGTCGAAGATCTGACTTATGTGATCGAGAACGAAGTGCTTCAGATCACTACCGAAGACAAAGCGGCCGAGACGCTGACGGTGAAGGTTTATCCTGTGGCCGACTTGGTGTTACCGATTGAGAACCTTGGCATCCTCGGTGGTGGCGGTGGCGGCGGTATGGGCGGTGGCGGCGGCCAAGGTGGCGGTGGTGGCGGCGGCTTCGGTGGCGGTGGCGGCGGCCAAGGTGGCGGCGGCCAGGGTGGCGGTGGCGGCGGTGGGTTCTTTGCCGTTGCCGACGATGTAGAAACTTTTACCGAAACAGAATCGAATGTCGATACGGACATCAACGCTTCGCCAGCCGCCTCTGTTTTCAGCCGTGCCGCAACGCGGCACACGGATGCCGAAGCAACCAACAAAACTGCCACGTCACAGGCCCCTAAGCAATTTTGGTCCGCTCGGTTTGCCAAGCAGCGAGAAGACCCCGCGGAAGTGCGTAAAACGGTCCGAAGCCTGATGAAACAGGGCAAGCCGGGCCATGTGGTGGAACTGATCCTAGCTGCGCTGCGAAACGGACAGCCACAGGCGTGGATGTATGAATCGCTCGGTATCGCCATGGAACTCGATGGACGGTCGAAAAGCGAGATCGAAAGGGCGATCATGTCGGCCACCGATTTCAGCACGACTGCGGACGAGCTGATGCTGATTGCTCGCTATTTGTCGCAAGTAGGCCTTGATCATCGGGCCTTGAGTGTTTACCGGCAGGTGGTAAAAGCTTCGCCGCTGCACTACGAAGCTTACGCCTTGGGCTTGCGAGCGGCTCAACGGACCGAAGATACGCAAGGGATTCGCTGGGCGACGGTGGGCATATTGCAACATGCCTGGCCCAACGAGCAAGCCGCTATCCGAAACACTGCGGTGCGCGTGGCCAAGGCAACGCTCGAAGACCTGCGCGAACATGGTGAACAAGAAACCTTTGCTCAATTTGAGCAGCAACTCAATGAAGCGCTCATTCGTGACTGCGTCGTGAAAGTATCCTGGTCAGGCGATGCCGATATTGACCTGCTGGTCGAAGAGCCTTCCGGGTCGATCTGCTCGCTACACGCCCCGCGTACCACGGGCGGCGGTGTGAGCCTGGGCGATACCTATGCGAGTCTCGACACATCTTCTAGTACCAAGGGATTCGCCGACGGATTGACTGAGGCGTATGTTTGCACCAAGGGCTTCTCGGGCACCTACCGTGTGCGAATTCGCAAAGTGTGGGGCGAACTGGTCGCGGGCAAAGTGACCGTGGATGTCTACACCAATTACCGAAGTCGACAGCAACAGCACCAGCGGCAACGCATTGACGTGGGCGAAGATGATGCGGTAGTCCAGTTCGATCTTACCCAAGGACGCCGAACCGAGCCGATCGAAGACGAGCAATTGGCCGTGGCCATTAAACGACAAACCGATGTCAATCGGGCCGTTTTGGCTCAGCAGCTCGGCTCGCTCGATGATCCCAGCATTATTCCCGGCCGGGGAAGTGAGCGAGATTTTCGCAGGCGTTTGGCATTCTCGGGCCAGGGCGGAGCGGTTGGCTTCCAGCCGGTCATTCAAATACTGACCGAGGGTACTCAAATGGTTGCCACAGCCGTCATCTCAGCGGATCGGCGCTATGTGCGAATCTCGGCTTCGCCATCCTTCACCGGAATTGGCAATGTAACGACGTTCACCTTTGCCGGCGCGGGAGAGGAAATTGACGGCGATGGGGGTGACGGAGGCGATGGGGGTGACGGTGGCGATGGGGGCGGCGGAGCTGCGCCCTAACATGGCCTCCCAAGGCATGATTTTGCAGGAGTGAAATTTCACCCTGTTTTGCACGAATCCGTCCTTGGAGACGGCGCTAACGCTTCTGCGATGACAAGATATTGCGATGCCGTTAGCGCCGTCCCCAAGGACGGATTCGTGCATTTATGCTTTCTATTTGGCCTTTTTCTTATTTGTGATTTCCTCGGGGCGACTCAGGACATTAGGGAATCTCTAATAATTGCCGCATAAGCAGCTAGCAGTGTGTTTGCGCTCGGCATTCACGCAGCTAGCTTTGCCGAAAATTGAATTATTAGAGGTACCCATTATCCTCAGAACGGCCAAGCGCTGGCCAATGCGTCTTGCTGTCGATTTTTCAATCGGGCAATCCCACTACTTGCCATGGCAAGCATGGCATCTAGTTCTTCATGCGAGAAGGTTGACTCCTCGCCGGTGACCCAACCTTTACCACGTCCAGCCAACCAGGACGGCACCTCTTGGTCGATGCTTGCCGTGCAGAGAATGACCGTGTTGCCAGCACTCACAAGCACGCGGTCCGGTGCGGCTCCCGGAAACTGGCGATCGAAGCTCACTGGGCGAAGTTCATCGGCAAGTCGGCCATTTTCACGCATATTCATTTCTCCGTTTCAATTCTGGCTCCCTAACAGCCACATAATGATCCCTTTTTGCACGTGCATGCGATTTCCCGCCTGCTGCACAACGACGCTGTTGGGGCTGTCAATGACCTCGTCGGTCACTTCCTCACCACGTTTCGCCGGCAGACAGTGCATAAAAACGGCGTCGTTCGGAGCCGATTGCATGAGGCGGCTGTTTACCTGGTAATCGGCGAAATCAAGGCAACGCTGCTCCTGCTCTTTTTCTTGACCCATACTAGCCCATACATCGGTATACACGGCCGCGGCCCCACAAACCGCCTCAAAGGGATCTTGGGTGACGGTCAATTTCAAATCGGGACATTCGCTCTGCAGCAAATCGATGAACGTTTGGTCGAATTCATAGCCCTTGGGTGTTGCCAATGCCAATTCCGCACCCATTTTACCACAACCCAAGGCCAGGCTCCGTGCGACATTGTTGGCATCGCCGACCCAAGCCAGCTTCGTCCCCTTCAATTTCCCCGCACATTCGCGAACCGTGTACAAGTCGGCCAAGGCCTGGCAAGGATGCGCTTTGTCGGTTAACCCATTGATGACAGGGCAAGTGGCATACTTAGCAAGGGACTGGACCGTTTCATGCCGTTTCGAACGCATCACAATCACATCGACCAACTCGCTCAGCACCTTGGAAAAGTCGTCAATCCGCTCTCGCTTTCCAAAGCCCACATCGTCTCCCAGCATCATGCAGCTTCCGCCCAAGTGGGCCATGCCCGACTGGAAACTCACCCTGGTCCTCAACGACGGCTTTTCGAACAACATCGCCATTACCCGGCCCGGCAACAACGGTTCGCGCACCCCGGCATCGTATTTGGTTTTGATATCTTCGGAGATGGAGAAAATTCGAGAGATTTCGTCTCCCGTAACGTCGGCAAGTGAGAGTAGATGTCGCATGGCGGTTGGGCAGTTATTTTCTGAAAAAGTTGGATGCAGCGATCTC
>CBDFMC010000024.1:120000-598273 GCA_965249435.1 Lacipirellulaceae bacterium
CGCGTTACTCTCCCTTTCGCCGCTGTCCATTTTAGAAATCAAGCCGAAGCGTCAAACTAAAACTTCTCGCTCGACTTGCATGCCTAATCCACGCCGCCAACGTTCATTCTGAGCCAGGATCAAACCCTTCAAAAAAACCCCAACTCGCCCTGGCATCTGTTCGCCAAAGCGGGCTGAGACTCATGATTCTAACACTCGGCAGCCCGCTGTCAACGGCATGAGCGTTTTTTTAGTGACTTTGGACACAAGGAGGGTCGGAGGAGCTCGCTGGTGCTTTGTCACATGCTTGATTTTAGGGTGAGCCGCCGGCGCTAGCCGCGGGCTGTGGAGGGCGACGGCATGACTCCGCAGCCCGACGCTAGCGCGTTCGGCTCACTTCGATGCCCCTAATCCTTGAGCTGAGTCGGAGCATTAGGCTTAACTTTTTCGCCACTTCGGGCTAAGCTGACGGTGAACTCAAAGATTCTGACCTCTATTTTCCGGGGTATCTATGCCATGCCGAGGCGTCCGCGGGGCGACGACTGTTGTTGAAAATACGCGCGAGGAAATCCTCACTGCGACGCGTCAGCTGCTGGCTTTGATAATCCGTCAGAATGAAATCGAGCCCGAGGATGTGGCAAGTGCCCTGTTCTCGACGACGCCCGATATCGATGCCGAGTTCCCCGCCCTGGCGGCCCGGCAGTTGGGCTGGCTGGAAGTTCCGCTACTGTGTAGCCATGAAATGACGGTTCCGGGAAGCCTCTCGCTCTGTATCCGCGTAATGATCCTCTGGAATACCTCAAGATCGCAAGGAGATATCCACCATGTGTACGTGCGAGGGGCGAAGAAACTGCGGCCTGACCTCTCCAAATTACCCCCGGTCGATTGGGAGGAATTGGAGGAGTGGATTAGTGAGCAGATGGGTGGGTAGTAGGCGAAAAAGCCTATTCGTCCGCGGCGTCTGCCAGGCGACGCCGCAGTGCGCGGAGGCCGCGCTCGATCACCAGCGCTGTTTCCCCTGGCGGCTGTCCAAGCTGAGCCGCGATATCCGCGAGCTTGGCGTCGTCGCAGTACCGCATCGATAGCGCAAGCTGCTGGTCTTCCGGCAACTTGGCCACAGCGCGGTCGAACTCCTCGTTGCGCGTCGCCTGCGCGCACGGTTTCGACTTGCCGCCGTCCAACTCGCCCGCCATGGCCCCGCGTTCGCCGCTGACGGCATCCAACGAACACCTAAGACGGGCTCCCCGCTTGGCGGCGTTGAACCTACGCAACAGGTCGCAAAGCCTGTTGTCGGAAATGCCGTTGAGCCACGCTTGAAAATCGCGAGGCGTTGTTCCCTTGAACGACGGCAGGCTTTCAAAAGCAGACCAAAGCGTCACCTGCACCACGTCCGAAGGATCGATGTCGCCGTTGGGCCTGCCCGCTAGATCTTGGGCCGCCTTTGCGCGGAGAATAGGACGAAAGTGCGCAAACAACTCGTCCAGAGCTGGCTTGTCGCCGGCCCTGGCAGCATTGATCAGCCTAGCCAGCCTAGTGTCGACGGACTCGCTCGCTTCCTTGTCAGTGGTCTGCGTCATACGCGTCTCGGCACCGCCGGGTGTTGGACGAGGTCGGTTAGGGAGTTGGCATTATGCCATAGCGGTCGACCGTAAACAAACCGTTGGCGAGCATGTCCGCCTGTTGGAATGCAACGGATCGTCGTCCGTCAGAATACCGTAAACCACTTGTGGTCAATCACTTGCAGAATCGCCATCAGACGTGATCGGCGCGAAGGTGCGGGCCCGTGCGATGATTTTTTCCAGAAAATTTCCCGAATTCACCCGTTTTCCATGCGCAAATCCGGCGCCGATTTCGCGGGTGGCACCGACAGTTGGCCGGAGATGACGTAGCCATTGAGTAAATCTTGTTCGGCCGATTGTCGGTGTGCGTAGCACAGGAGGTAAACCATGTTTGCTCGGGTAGCCATGCCTCCTGTCGCAAGCGACACCGACACATGTCCGAATGACGCGAGTTAAGATGGCTCAATCCCCTTCGGACAAGTGTCGGTGCCACCCGGGCGAAGGTACGAGCCGACATGATGACTTTTTCCAAAGAATTTCTGGAATTCACCCGTTTTCCGTGCGCGAATCCGGCACCGATTTCGCCTGGATAGATGTGGGCGGTGTTCGTGTCCACTCAGTCTGATAACTGGTGTTTCATTTCACGTCGATTGCACAAATGGGGAGTACAACGCATGTCTAATCTGAAGTTAATGGCTGGCCTGATGGTTTTTCTCGCTTTGGCATTTCTGTTCGCCAACTTTAGTCAAGCAGAATCTTATCTTTATTGGACAGAAACAGATCGCCCAGGAGGCGTCTGTTGCGCAAGTGCCAGCCTAATGCGATCCAAGACGGATGGCACCTCAGTAGAAGTTGTTATTACCGGTGCTTCACTACTGGACACACCTGCCAGAGGCATTGCATTCGATCCGCTGAATGGTCACATCTACGCTGGCGATGACAACAACATCGTTCGCGCAAACCTGGACGGGTCAGGGCAAATTGACTTGGTTTCAACCACATGGATTGGCGATGTCGAAATGGATTTAGTCAATGGTAAGATTTACTGGTCGGAAGTTGCCGGTGGAATTCGCAGCGGAGTACACAGGGCCGATCTCGATGGCTCGAATGCCGAACAGCTCTTTCAAGACAGCCGTCTTGTTGAAGGCATCGCATTAGACCCTGTTGGCGGCAAAGTCTACTTCACGCATAACTTGAACCCAGGACAGGGAGGCAATGACACCATTCAGGTAATGAACCTGGACGGCACCGACCTCGCTATTTCAAGAGATTTGGGCAGTCCTACCCCAGAACCTCATGATATTGAGATCGATTTAGCATCTGGATTGTTGTATTGGAACGAGTTCGCGAATGGAACCCTGGTAAGCGCCAATGCAGATGGCAGCGGCTCCATCGATGTCGTTCTCAATTCTCCGAACGGCACAGGCAATGGAGTGCATTTTGACCCGATAAGTGACGAGATATATTTCCATACTCAAGGAAGTGGACTTAATGCCATTGAACGCGTACAACCTGATGGAAGCGGGCTAGAAACGGTCATCACTCGTCCGCTGGATGTATTTGTGAATTACATGGAATCAGTGCAAATTATTCCTGAGCCAAGCACGATGGTTCTCTTGGTACCAGTTATTTGCCTGTTGGCCACGGGAAGACGAAAAGCAGCCAATCGAACATAGGAAACTCTGTGCCATGTCCATTACGAGACAATTTTGTGTTGAATTTTTCGTCGTAGCATTTCAAATATGGATCGCTGCAAGCGTTTCTGCCGCTCCAATCATCTGGAAAGTCGCAGACGGGGGAAATGGGCATGCGTATGAAGCAGTGCGGGACTCGGTTACTTGGTTCGAGGCAAACACTGCTGCGGAAGCGGCCGACGGCCATCTCGCAACAATCACCTCGTCGGAAGAGAATGACTTCGTTTTTGGTCTAGTTGATCGCCCGGAACTCTGGACCGATTTTGGCGGCCTAACCTGTTGCTCTTGGGGTCCCTGGCTGGGCGGTTTTCAGTCTAGGGGAGCTTCAGAACCGGATGAAGGGTGGATTTGGAACACTTCGGAGGATTTCAGCTACACCAATTGGTGGCCTGGGGAACCGAATAACGATGGTGGGGGAGAGAACCATCTCCATTTCTTTGCAACTCCTAGCGGATCTCGCGCATCGACCTGGAATGATTTTCATGGACCAAGGCACTTAAACGGATACGTAGTAGAATTCGCTGTTCCCGAACCCTCCACTCTCGCTTTCGCCGTGCTAGGTATGGCGGGCTCGGGATGGCGTCGACGAAGTCACGTAGGATGGGAGCTCGCACCCATCTTCTGTGTAAAAATCAAACGATGGGTGGACCTGTCGGTGGAACGCCTAGCCGGAAGAAAAGCGAATCGCCGACAGAACCACCCATTCACAAACTGAACCGTTTTATACCCACAGATTCCTCCAAAGAGCCGAATGTGAAAGGAATAGTTGAATGAATCCCACAAGACCCACAGTCCTGCACTTGGTTTCCCTAGCACTAATTATCATTGGTCACCTTGGACTAGCAGAAACCGGTACGGCAGGAACCGTCTCCGCAGCGAGAAGCTTACCTCTACCGTCGGACGCAACAATTGATGATCTCATATTGACTCGTGTCGTCGATTATACAGTAGCCGATACCAATCATGTGATCTACGGACAAGACGCCACTGGAGGAGTCGCAATCATCGCCAGCACCGCGAACATGGCCAATTTTCTTGCTGGACCGGACACAATTTTGGGCAATGCAGACGATGCTGTTCCCGGCTCTCGCATCGATATCAGTGGCACGACAGTGTCATTTAATGGGCTATTTGAGATAGGCGAAATCCCATTTGCTCAGAACTGGACGTATGACGGGTTCATTGGAATCCCTTCTGAGATTGACATGGATATTGCCGATATGCAAGACGGTTCGCCTCTCGCCGAGTCGAATGAAGGCATGCTAGTGCGGCTCAATGATATCTCATTCGTTCAATCCGGAATGTTTGCGGGTGCATCAAATTACTCGGTGACCGATGGAACACTAAGCACGAATGTCCGGGTAAGCACTAGCGCCATGCCAATCGTGGGCACGCAGATACCAGTCGGAGTGGTCGATCTCGTTGGCATCTTAAGTCAGTTCGACACAACCGATCCGCGTAACGGTGGGTATGATCTACTGATTTCATTCCCGAGTGACATCAGGCCTGTGCCAGAGCCATCTACCTTTACCCTAATCTGCCTCGGCCTGCTGAGTTTGGGCTATCGTCGGTGGAAGCGGACGTAGGTGTTTTGCAACTTCCAAAAACAACTCAACAAATTCGTGAAAGGCGTACATCATGGCACGTTTAGTATTCTGTTCCGCTGTCTTAGCGGGGTTCGCTGTGCAACTATTGGCCACGTTGACCAGTGCTAAAGCACTGGCCTAATACCGTCTACGGCGGAGAAGAGCCGTGAACGGCTCTTATGAAACGTCTAAGATGTGGGTAATGACGAGGTCGGGAATCATTTGTGCGAAGCACCCACGGGGCCGTTCCGGCAAATGACTTCCACCCCCTTTTTTCCCGCAGGAGCATTTTTTGCAGCGATCTGGATGATGGTTATAATGAGCCCGGCGATGATTCGGTCACACGGGCCGATATTTGCCGCGGCTCTCGTTCAGTGAAGTATCTCATCAGCTATGAACAACATAAGGAAGAATGGCGCATGATATCAGTGAAATACACCATACATAGCAACTTGCTTTCCCTACAGCATCATCGATTCAACCATTCGCGATTGCCGGTTCGCTGCAAGTTGCTTGCTATCCTCGGCTTCGTCCTCCTCAGCATAACGATTGGGAGCAATATCGCGTTGGCCATACCGATGCACGTCGCGTATGTTGCCAACAGCGATGACAATACCGTGTCGGTCATCTCGACCGGCACGCAGCAAGTGATTGACACCATCGGCGTGGGCTCCTTTCCGAGGTACGTCGCATTTGCGCCGGACGGACGGAGGGCGTACGTCACCAATCGCGATTCGAACAATGTCTCGGTGATCGATACAGCGCTCGGATCGGTGATCGACACCGTGGACGTGGGAAACATGCCCAATCGACTGGCTCTTAGTCCGGACGGCGGGAAGGTCTTTATTACCAATTCCGGCTCCTCAAGTATCTCGGTGCTCGACACGGCATCCAATACGGTGCTCGATACCTTCACAACGCTTTCCAATCCTTTTTCGATCGCGATGCACCCGATCCGCGACGAAGTGTGGATTGGCCTCGGACCGCCGGGTGGAGCTGGTCCGGCGCTCGAGGTCCGTTCGATGGTCGACCACTCGCTGCTGGCAAGCAAGGACTCGATGTTTCCCACGCCCTCGCCGTCGAACCGGGTCTGGGCGGCGAGCGGGCTGGTGTTCCGCGACGACGGCAGCGAAGCCTTTGGGGCGGAAAGCTGCGGGTTCTGCGGCAGGTTTCACCGCATCGCTGGTGTTCATGCAGGAGGTTCGATCACCTTGTTCGAAGAGGATATCCTGTTCGACAACACCGGTTCGGCAACGGGTATGGCGATCAATCCGGTCGACGGGACGGTCTATCTCGCCAAGCAGGGACAGAACGGCACGCCCAGCGTCAATGAATATGGCGGGCTGGGACGTACGTTGAACTTTGGCGAGCATCCCCGCGAAATGGCCGTCACGCCCAGTGGTGATCTGCTTTACGTGGTCCATCAAGCGATGTCTGGCTTTGTTTCGATTGTGGACACGGCAACATTGACGGACGTCGATACGGTCAATGTTGGCGCGAGGCCCGAGGGGATCGCGATGGCGATGATCGGCATCACGGCCGATTTCGACAGCGACGGCGATACGGACGGCGGCGATTTCCTCGCTTGGCAGCGCGGTTTTGGCAAGTCGAGCAATGTATCGCTAACCGACGGCGATTCCAACGGCGATTCCAACGGCGATTCCAACGGCGATTCCAACGGCGACGGCGTGGTCGACGGCGCTGACCTGGATGTTTGGCAACAGAACTTCGGCGCTACCGCCGTCGCGACCGCAGCGGCGAGCGTGCCGGAACCGCACACATTGCTACTGGCGGCCGCCGGCCTGCTGCACGCGTTCGTCCTTTTCCTTCGCCGGGTAAGATGCTAGAGCTGTGAGCGAGGCGAAAGCGGTCAAAGGCTATGTCACACGATGCCGGGAACGACTTGTTTGCCAAGGCGCTGACGGACTATTTTCAGCGCATTGATCGGGGCGAAGCGGTCGATCGCGACCAACTTCTTGCTACGCACCCGGCGGCGGCCGATCGGCTGGCCGCGTTTCTGGACGCCGAGGAAGAAGTAACCCGGCGAGCCGGCGCTCTAGCGCCTGACAGGCTGGGCTTGCCGACCTCCTTCCCTTGTCGAATCGGGGATTACCTGCTGCTGGAAAAGATCGCCGAGGGGGGCCGGGGCGTCGTCTATAAGGCGCAACAGATCAGCCTCGATCGCACGGTGGCAGTCAAGGTCAGCCTCTACGGCACCAAGGCGCTGCCAGAGGACTTGGCGCGATTCGAAATCGGCGCGAAGGCGGCAGCCAACTTGAGCCATCCGAACATCGTGCCGGTGTACGAGGTGGGGCAGTGGGACGGCCTCGCGTTTCTTTCGATGGAGTACGTTGACGGAACGAACTTGGCGGAGTTGGCGCGTCGCGAGCCCTTGGCGCCTGAAAGGGCCGCAAGGTATGTCCGGGAGATCGCCGAGGCGATCGAGCATTCGCACCGGAGGAACACGCTGCATCGCGACTTGAAACCCTCCAACGTGCTGATCGACCGGTCGGACCGCGTTCGCGTGCTGGACTTCGACCTGGCCCGGCGGACCGAAGACGATTCGGACCTTACCCAAACCGGCGAAATCCTCGGGACTCCCTCCTACATGTCGCCGGAGCAGGCTTTGGGCCGACGCGACCAACTGGGACCGGCGAGCGACGTCTACTCGCTGGGGGCGATCCTCTACGAATTGATGACCGGCCAGCCCCCTTTCCGCGAGAAGAACCGGCTGGCAACGATGCGCGTTGTCGTCGAGAAGCCGCCTCTCGCGCCGCGTCAACTACGGCGCTCGCTTCCAAAGACCCTGGAAACGATCTGTCTGCACTGCCTCGAAAAGCGACCGTCGCAGCGCTATGCCAGCGCCCAGGAACTGGCCGACGACCTGGGCCGCTTCCTGCGCAACGAACCGATCTTGGCCAGGCCGACGGGCCCTTGGGAACGTATGGGGAGGTGGGCGGCGCGGGAACCAGGTTGGGCAGCAGCGCTCGCTGCGGTCGTGGCGACCCTGGTTGCCGTCGCTGTCGGAAGTATGCTGGTGATCAACGCCCGGCGCGAGTCGGCGGAATCGCGCCGCGCTGCGGCGGAGGATCGGCTCACCCTCCAGCAGATTCAGCAATTGCGTTTGGTCGACCGGCACGCCGGTTGGTCGGGCAAAGCCTGGAAGTTGATCGAAGACGCAGTCGCACGCCGCGGCAGTGCCACAGGCGACGATCGCGAGTTGCAAACCCAGGCTGCTGCGTGCCTTGACGGGCTCGATGCAACGCTATCCAAGCGATTTGACGATTTTGGCGCGCTCCATCTTGCGTACGACGATCGACGCAGCAGGCTCCTCTTGGGCGGAGTCGTACTGCACAACGGGTCGCCGAGCGAAGCGCGACTCTGGGACCGAAAAACAGATCGGCTAGAAAAGCTGGCACTTGCAGGAACGGGGCCGGTTGGGTTTTACCCCAATGGAACCCCCTGGCAACTGGCAGCCGGGCGCGAGGATATTCGCCTGATCGACCTGACCAGCGGCGCGATGCTCCGCCGGTTTGTGTTGCCCGAAGACGTTGCGTCGCCGGCAACGGGCCTGGCCGCTAGTCGAGACGGCGCCCTGGTGACTGCCGCGTCAGGCGCGGCCACTGGGCAGCGCGTCCGTTTGCTATGGGATGGAGCGACGGGCGACCTCCTTCACCGGCTGAACGCTCCGACATCCGGCACTCTGGCAGAGTCGGCTGGCAGGCGCGTCGCCTTTTCGCCCGACGGATCGCTTCTGGCAGAAGCGGACGACGCGGGACGCATTGTGATTTGGTCGGTCGTCTCGGGCAAGCGTCTTTCCGAACTCACCAACGGCCGCATGCGCGTCCACTGCGTGGCGTTTGCGGAGGATTCACGCGTCGTGGAGACAAACGGCGACAACGGCCCTGAGCGGAACGAACTCGCCGGTTGGTTGCTGGCGGCAGGAGACGCCAGCGGCGCTACGACAATCTGGAACTTGATGCAGCAGACCCCGCGAACCGGTAGCCTAAGAAGCCGATACGACGTTTTTTCGGTCGCCTTTTCGCCGGATGCCACACTACTCGCCTCGGCAGGGCGTCATGTGACGCACGTATGGGACGTCGCGACGGGACGTAAAGTGCTTTCGCTGGGCGAGAGCGATTTCGCGACCGACTTGGTTTTTTCCTCCGACGGCCACAACCTGTTCGTCGGAAGAAGGGCAGGATTTGCCCCAGCGTCCGTGGTTTCATGGAACTTGGAGTTCGGACGCGGCATGCACACACTTCGCGGCCTTGCCGGGAGGATCTCGAAGCTGCGGTTTTCCAGCGATGGCAAGATGATTGCGGCGCTCTCGCACGACTGGCAAGTTGGCGTGTGGGACGCCGACGGGCGGCGTCTGCTGCGGGTGATCGACGTACCGCCCGGAGTGACCGCGGACAACGCCGCGCTGGCGTTTAGCCCGGACGGCTCGCAACTGGCGTTTTCAGCCGGTGAGAACGCATTTCTGTGGAACTCGGCCACCGGTCGGCAACTTCGCCAATGGCAGCTCCCGAAGGGACTGGTCGAGGCCATGGCGTTCCCTGCGCCGGAAAGGCTGCTGCTGTTTCGGGTCGAAACGCAGGATGGACGCGTCGGTCCCTATTCCGACGCAGCGTATCAACAACACCCGCGGGTCTGTCGGGTTCGCGATCTCTTGGCGGGCGAGCCCCTAAAACCGTTCGCGGTATGGACCGATTTCAACCGACACGTGATGAACGCCCAATGCACGTCGGACGGCCGGTTCATTGTCGTAGACGGAATTGCAGGTCCCGACGGCTCGTCACGTCTCGTGAAACTCTTCAACGTTGACCGCGGGGCCGTGAAGACTCTGCTGAACCAGAGAAACCCCACGACCAAGTACTCGGTGATTTCAATCGATCCGGCGGGCGAGACGTTTACCGTTTTTCCGGTACCAACGCACAAGGGGGACCGCGCCGCATTGTACGAGTTGCCGCAGGGAAAACTCACACGCTATCTGGCCATGCCATCGGCCTGCCTGGCGCCCCGTGCAGAGCACTACGCATCTTGGGGTGAAAACTCTCGGGAAGCTGGTCCGGCCAGCGACTTGGGGCTCTGCCTACTGAACGTCGACGAGCCTGCGCCGCTGGTGAGGTTAGTGATCGATTCGAGCAGCCCCGAGGAGGCCGTTTTCAGCAGCGATGGTCGGCTGTTGGCCTGGGGAACTGACGACGGACGGGTGCTGCTCGCCGAGCTCGCCGAGATGCGAAAACGCCTGTCGCGAGCGGCATTGGGTTGGTAGGTTGGCACCGAGTACGGTAGCGGTTAAGCCGCAAGCGGCCCATGGAGGAGATGCAAGTCAGTGCCGAAGAGAGGATTTGAACCTCCACGCCCATTACGGGCACTAGATTCTGAGTCTAGCGCGTCTGCCAATTCCGCCACTTCGGCCTAGGTGGTATCCAACCATGCCAAAATGGCTTGACTTTTGCAAGGCCCAGATTTTGCCGCGATTTTTAAGATCGCCGGAAGTGCAAGCCATGCTGGCAAAAAGATGCTTGCAGTCAGGTGCTTTTTTTCATGGCCGTAATCGATCGCACAGACACAATGCCACCCCATCAACGATAATCATGGGGATTAGTAGTTGGGGCTGCAGTAGAAATCGGTACCGTACGAACCCCACGGCTTGCGCCGGGGGTAGGATCACTTTTTCCAATAGGAATGGAGTTTAGAATGCAACGTCTAAAAAATGCTCGGCTTGTGGTTTTATGGTCGCTGATCGCATTGGCCTCGTGTGAGAGCAATGCAGGATCTGATGTGAAAGTCGGACACAATTGGCCCGCGGGACAGCGAGTTTCCATGGACCAGATCGATCACACGGCCTGGGATGCGCTCCTGCGAAAATATGTCGATGGACAAGGTTTTGTGAATTATCCGGCGTGGCACAAGTCTCGTGAAGATCAGGCAACGTTGGACCAATATCTTCAGCATTTGTCGCAGGCCGACCTGCGAAAGCCCGCTTCGCGTGAGGCCCAGTTTGCCTTTTGGATTAACGCCTACAATGCCGTTACGATGAAGGGAATCTTGCGTGAGTATCCAACCTCCAGCATCCGCAACCATACGGCCAAGGTGTTTGGTTACAACATTTGGGACGATTTGCTACTGATGGTTTCCGACCGCACGTTTTCGCTCAACCAGATGGAGCACGAGGTGCTGCGGAAGATGAAGGAACCGCGGGTTCATTTTGCGATTGTCTGTGCGTCGATTGGCTGTCCTCCGCTCTTGAACGAGGCGTACGTTGCCAACAAGCTTGATAGCCAACTGACAGTCAACACTCGGCGATTTTTTGCCGATCCGCAGAAATTCCGCTACGACGCATCACGTCGGCAAATCGAGGCCTCTCCCATTCTGAAGTGGTTTGCCGAAGACTTTGGTGCCAATCAGGCAGCCCAGTTGCGTACGATTGCCCCCTATTTGCCGGATGAAGCATCGCAGAATCTCGCGGCTGGCGGTTCGGCTTCTCTGCAGTATCTGGGCTACGACTGGGGCCTGAACGATCAATCAACCCGCCGATAACGCCGAAAGTAAGCTCCTTCACACACAACTGGGGCAGGGACGGTCGATAGTAGCCAAGTGCCACGGTGGCGTACGTGGCGTTTGTCGAAGCTAGAACTTGCTAATAATTCAGAGGAAAAGGAATTCTGACCAATGATTCATAAAACGTGCTTGGTTGTTGTCGCTCTATTGGGCATGGTCGCTAGCAGCGGTTGCCAGACAGCCGGTGGTGGTTGTCCTGGCGGCTCCTGTAGCAGCGGGGGTGGCTATGCCCCTTCCGACTCGTCTGCAGGTGAATACGTGCAGCCTACACCGGCTGACGGCTACGCTGCCCCCCAGGGCAGCGGCGGCCGCGTTTTTTCTCCAGCCGGAGGTGGATTTGGCGGTTCCGGCTCCCGCTAGACCGTAGACTTTGCGAAGTTGAGTTTGCACTGGCTCTTGATCGTTTGTACGCTGCAAGCAGACTGGTGTTTTGTCACTGCTAGATTTTAGGGTGAGCCGCCGGCGCTAGCCGCTAGCCTGCGGGGGAATGGTGACGTGCCTCCGCAGCCCGAAGCTAGCGCGTACGGCTCGCATCGACGACCCCTAATTCTTAGCTGTGACAAAGCACTAGGTTACAGTCTGTTGTTACAGTCTGTTTTTCTTCTGCGGCGTATGAGCGTGGTCCCTATGATGCTAGGTGCGAAGGAACTGGGCGAGGTAGCGGTTGTGATCCCCGCCTTCAACGAAGAGCTGCCGTTGCCTCTGGTGCTGCGCGATCTGCCCTCGGTTGGTTGCGTGATCGTGGTGGACAATGGCTCGACCGACCAAACCGCTGAAGTCGCTGCAAAGGGCGGAGCCAAAGTGGTGAGCGAACCGCGACGGGGATATGGCGCTGCCTGCCTTGCCGGCCTGGGCGAGTTGAAACGACGAACCGCCGAGGGCCAACCCGCGCCACGCGTCGTTGTCTTTATCGATGCCGACTACAGCGACCATCCAGACCAACTCGACAAGCTGCTCGAGCCGATCTTTGCGGACAAGGCCGATTTCGTACTAGGCTCAAGGCTCTTGGGCGAGCGTGAGCCGGGGGCGATGCCTCCACAAAGCCTCTATGGAAATCGACTTGCTTGCTGGTTGATGCGGCTATTGTTCGCCGCGACGTACACCGACCTCGGACCCTTCCGAGCGATCAGCTACCCGCATCTGCTCCGTCTTGAGATGGCGGATACCAATTTTGGTTGGACGGTCGAGATGCAAATCAAAGCCGCGAAAGCGAAGCTGAGAATACGGGAGGTACCCGTCAAGTATCGTCGCCGAATCGGCGTCAGCAAGATCAGCGGCACCCTGCGAGGCACCTTGGCCGCGGGCAGCAAGATCCTCTACACGATCGCCAAATATGGTGCCTGGCGTCGCGGCGACATACCCGCCTGTGGACAACAATACGGTAGCTGAATTCGCAAGGATTCAGTGTGTAGTCCGGAACGAGTGTGTAGGCCGGAACGAGCCCCGCGAGTTCCGGCATGCCAAACCCCATTGCCGGAACCTGCAAAACTCGTTCCGACCTACAAATTATTATTTCAACGAGCTGTTATGTCTCTGAATTTTCGTAAAAACAGCGACATCAATTTCAAAGCGAATTCCTACTCAGTTTGGTTCCTTAGTTGTACCCTGGCAAGCTTGCTTTGCTACTTGGCAGTCGCGTGGCTGAGCCGAAGTTTTGGGCAGGATACGCTTGCCGCGGATCGACCAACATGGATGGTGTTGGCGGCTTTATCCGTTGCATTCGTAATCTACTGGTTGGCCCAAGTACTGGTCTTGCGCTTGCCCGCGAGCCGACCTCTGGTGATCGGCATCATTGTCTCGTCGTGCCTTTTCCGTGCGGTGCTACTGCCATCGACGCCGATCCACGAAATCGACATCTACCGCTATATCTGGGATGGCGCGGTCACAGCCGAAGGGTTGAATCCCTACCAGTTCTCGCCGCAACAAGTTCTTGATGCAACCGGTAGCAACGATCCGCACGAACCCGACTTGAATCATCTGGTCCAAATACAGAATCGTAGCGACTCGCTAGCCTACTCGCTCGGCCGCATCCACTACGGTGATCTGCCGTCACCTTACCCCATGGTGAGCCAATGGGTCTTTGCGCTGGCGGCAAAGTTGACGCCCGACGCTGCCGCGCCCGATGTGCGGCTAATGATTATGAAGGGTTTGCTGGTACTATTCGATGTCGCCACGCTGCTGCTGGTGGTGCTCCTGTTGCACGAAACAGGCCGGCATCTGGGATGGTCCCTTGCTTTCGGCTGGTGCCCCCTTGTACTCAAGGAAATCGCCAACAGTGGCCATCTCGATTCGATTGCGGTCTTCTTCACAACGCTCGCCGTCTGGCTGTTGGTAAAAACGTGTCGCCGGATGACCGATTCTTCGCAACCGGCAAAAATCGGCGCAGCCATGGGCATAGGCGTGGTGTTGGCTCTGGCCATCGGGGCCAAGCTCTATCCCATGGTGCTGCTGCCGCTGTTCGCGATTCTCTGGTGGCGTCGATTCGGTTTCGGCAGTTCCATCAGCGGCTTGCTCGTGGTTGTCGCAATCAGCTTTCTGCTGCTAAAGCCCTTGCTTATGGATTCATCTCAGCGCGAAGGGGTTGGCGCATTTCTCAAGCATTGGGAAATGAACGATCTGGTGTTCATGGTCGTGCTAGAAAACTTGCGCCCCCAGGCCGAGGTGGAAGCCAAAAGCCTGCCTTGGTTTGTTGCGATACCTGATGATTGGTCTCGTGCTATCGTAGTTCGCTGGGCAAAATTGGTCCGCTGGCTGAGGCAAGACCTGCTCGGATTATTGCCTAACGAGGTTGAGCTATTGCAGCAGGAGCCACTCGACTCGAAGCAATCGATTCGGCACTCTTCATTCCAACTTGCACGCGTATTGACGGGCGCCCTAACCGCGGCAATCGCTCTCTGGTTGGCGATCAAGTTGACTGTTGCTGAACAGACGCCGGCCGATTGGTGCCGCGCGGCGATGCTCACGCTGGCTTGGTTCTGGCTGCTCTGTCCGACGCAAAACCCATGGTACTGGTGCTGGGTGATGCCGCTGTTGCCATTTGCCAGATATCGGGCATGGCACGCGATCGCGGCGTGTTCGATGTTGTACTACCTGAGATTTTGGCTCAGGACCCATTTTCCTGAGCCTCCGGTCGTTGGGATTCGATACGATGGCGAGAATTTTTATTATTTCGTCATTGTGTGGATCGAGTATGCCCCTTGTCTGATTTGGTTGTTTATCGAATGGTTCAAGGATTTTCGTAATACCTCAGGCGATTAGCTATCAGTTCCGGCATCCTGCTCTGCGCACTACGAGCTGAAAAAATCGTAGCGAAAATATATTTCCTTCTAATGTGGCATATCTCACAGACGATAGGTGTCCACTGTTCTATTATTCAAGTGTTGAACGACGTAACACCTTATAGGTGCCGTGGCTGGCGGCGACCCCAAACCCCAACCCAGTCCATGGTCCGCATAGCCATGTGACTGTGCCGTTGGCCACGCACCTGGGTGTTACGCATTCCGAACCGCCTTGGTTTGTTGGCGCTGCTTTGGATTATTAGCCGCCGGGCTTGCCCCGGCGCGAAAAAGCAACGCCGGGGCAAGCCCGGCGGCTAACAATCCTTTTCATTCTCCCGCACAATGGGGGGGTATTCCGGGGTTTCTCTTGGATCGCCATCGCTGCTTTGAGCGAATCTCGATAGACTTCGCGTGTGAATTCTTCGCGAACATCGACCGATAAGGCCCCGTCGTCCCTCAAGGTACGTCTCCAGTCCATGGCTATTCCATTGGTCTATGGGGCGGCGTGCGTCGTAGTTTTGCTCTCCAGATCAGACTCCCTTGCACAAAGCGACCTCGGGAGAGCAAAACATTACGATCGCTCTGGGTCGCAAAGTCGAGCGACCGGACCGACACAAGTTCTCGCGACTCCCCGGGCTCAATTCGGCGAAAGCCCGTTTGGATCGGGAACCCGTCAAAATGAAAAACTGCCTGTCGCATTATCCGGATTTGACGTCGTCCCGCTGCACGATCAACAAGCATGGCAACGAGGTCACGAGTCGCTCGCAGCACCTTTCGACGGGCAGAAGTATCTGTTTTCCAGCGAGCGTCATCGGGCGATTTTTCTTGCCGCCCCCGAACGCTATGCTCCCGTATTAGGAGGCGATTGTGTGGTAACCTTTGCGGAAACGGGACAAAGAGTTGCTGGTGAGGCGAAATATGGATTGCTGTACCAAGACCGATTGTATTTTGTTGCCGGCGCAACCCAGCTCCGGCAGTTTCAGGAAGACTCAGAAAAATATCGGTCGGCCGATCTGGCAATGGATGGCGTCTGCCCGGTAACGTATCGCGACGCGCATCGACAGCAGCAGGGGATACCTGCCACGCCGGGAATTTTTCACGGCCTGCGTTACCTGTTTGCCGGTGCTGTTGAAAGAGAAAAATTTCTCAACCATCCCGGGCGGTATACCCATGCCAAACCGGATCCAAAGCATGAGCCTCAGCAAACACTCGTTGATAAAAGTATCCCTCGGTCCGCTCGGTCTCCAGCCTTGACGAAACTCGATTCGGATCAATCGCCGGAAGGTTCTTCTGCCAGAGACAGAAAGGATATCGAGACGACGGTTCAGCCCACCGTTCCCGCATCGGCAAGAAAACCACCCAATCAGGCCGATGTCGAAATGGGCCAGGATGCCACTATGGAAGGATATTGTCCCGTGTCAATCTCTGAGAGTGGAATCTGGGTTCTGGGACTGAAAAACTTCCGCGTGGTATACGATAACAAGCTCTATTTGTTTGCCGGCCAGAAGCAGAAGGAAATGTTCCTGAAGAGCCCCGAGCAGTTTGTGCCTGCGTTGGGTGGCGGGTGCGTCGTCAGCAAACAATATCTAGGGAAGACGGTCCCAGGGAGCATCTATCATGCCGCGGTTTATGATAAACGCCTTTTCTTGTTTACTGGTGCGGACCAAAAACAAGCATTCAAATCGCAACCGGAAATCTACAAGAACATCGATTTGGCATTGAGCGGCCAATGCGTCGTTTCTCATCAAGAGGACAAGCAACCAGTCGATGGAAAGGCTGAATTCGAAGCGCGGTACGGTGATTTGCGATATCGTTTTGCCAGCGCAGAGTACAAGCAGAAGTTTTTAGCCGCACCAGTGCAGTACGCTGTGAAGAAGCAAGAATAGGCTCACTGTTTATTGTAATAGCGATCAAAGACCAAGTGGAGTCCTGACCACAGCAAAAACCGGATAAGCACTGCCCCTCGAACTTAGCCTTGGCGAGTCGATATCCGAAAGGTTGCTATTCGAAAGAACACCGGGGTACATCGTGTTGAACTTCCCGCGGCATGTTTGGCATTCCGCTAGGTGGATCTTCATGCTATTGGCTAGCGAGGCATCATCCAGCTTAGATTCACCCGTTAGATTCGCATGATAGGCAGCAAGATGGCTTCGGCATTCAGTGCAAGTCAAACCACCATAAACGGGCATGTCCGACTGTAACAACGAGCCGCCTACCGTAACCGTCGCAGCAACCAGCAGCATGGCCAACGCGCTCCTGCGATAAAGCCGTCCTCTCGCGACACCTCGCTGAGCCTCACCAAGCCGGCTTACCATGCGTTGTAACTCACCCGGTGAGCACATTCCCCAATCGTCCGAAGATGAATCACTTGTCATACCGCTTGTTGTCCCGTTTTGATCTGAACGCATTGTTTAGGCTCCTACAGCTCCAGCCAACCCAGCCCGCACCGACAGTGGCCCTATTTCCAACCACCGACAGCCATTTACTCTACATCCATATTCGTCATTTTCAGCAAACACGTCTGTATGGCATCTCACCAATGGGGGAAAGGAATCTGCATTTGACGAAAAAAGTCGTTAGGCCTTGGATTTATCCTCTCGAAGCTGTGGAACGGGCATACTCACAACCTCCGCCAAACGGGCCAAATCGGTCAATACAATCTTCCTCCGCCCGAGCTGTAGGCGACCCTCCGACTGCAATTCTCCTAGAACCACCGTCACGGTTTCTCGGGTACTGCCAATGATGCTAGCCAGGTCTTGGTGTGATAGCTTGATCTTCAGTTCAATCCCTGCAGGCACTCTCTGGCCATACTGCTCGACCAGTTCTAGTAGCAAATGAACGAGCCGATCACGGTTTGAGCGAAATAGCAGGTATTTTAGTCGTCGTTCGATTCGCTGCCGCCGCAGGCCAAACAGCTTGTTGACGCCAAGCGAAACTTTTGGATTTTCCTCGATTAGTTGCTGCATCACTTCGGCGGGAATCAACACGATCGCCGATTTTTCAACCGCCTCGGCAAATTCTTCTCGTTGTGCCGCTTCGGCATGGGGATCAACCAGCGCCAGCTCGCCAAAAATTTCGCCCGGCTCGATAAAGGCCAAGATGGTCTGTTTGCCATCTTCGGTAAAGCTGCCAATTTTCACCCGACCTTCGGCTAGCAGCATCACTCCGTTGGCTTCGTCGGCTGGAAGATAAATCGGTGTGTTTCGCGGATATTTCCGAGCCCGACAACGCGATTCCAGCAGTTGCAACTGCTCGTCAGTGAGTTGCTGGAACAGGTCGCACCGTTTCAGATACCAGATTCGTTCAGGCATGCCGATTTACAGTTGGTGGAGAGGGCAAGAGAGAGAGGGTGATTTTACGGTTCTTCAGGAATTTTAGTGGCTAGATTTTACAGTGGAAAGGAGAATGCCCAAGTCACAATTTCAGCCCCCGGCTTTGCCGGGGGGTTGCGTAATAGTCCACGTTTCCACCAAGCAGAGCATTTCCCAAGCTAAGCATTCTCGTGAAACCAACGCTTCATCAAAGGCAACCCCCCGGCAAAGCCGGGGGCTGAAATGCCTTCTTCAAGCGGTTGCCTAAATATCTTGAAAAACCAATTTTCCCAACGCTACCCGAAACATCGCAAGCCTGCATTCTATCGACTGACAGACGCTTAGCCAACGTCCATCCATGCACAGAAATGTGAATTTCCACACCCGAGGGTACTTTTTCTACTCCACCGTTGCCCAATAACCGCCACGCTTGTGATCAAATACGGCCTGGCGTCCGCGGTGGTTCGCTACGATATGGCCATCTCGGTAGACCTCGTAGCCCATCACCCAGGTGCGGACGGGCCAACCGGTGAGTTTGGTGCCATGCCAAGCGCTCCAACCGCATTTGGTTCGCTGGTCCTCGTCGCGGACCACTTTTTCGCGGTGCAGATCGACCAGAACCAGGTCGGCATCGAATCCGACCTCGATCCGGCCCTTGTCGACAATGTCCCATACGCGAGCCGGGGCGTCGCACATCCAACGGACCACCTGTCCCAGCGTGCAATGGCCCGCGCTAACTTCGTTAAGCATGATCGCCAGCGAATTCTCCACGTTGGGCATGCCGGAAGGTGAATCGGGATAGGGTTGCCGTTTTTCTTCCAGCGTGTGGGGAGCATGGTCGGTGGCGATTAGCTGGATCTGGCCATCGTGTAAGCCCTGCCAAAGCTGCCGGTTATCCAACGCGGTTTTCACCGAGGGATTTGTCTGCAAGCGTGTGCCAAGCCGCGAGTAGTCCTCGACATTGAAGAGCAGGTGATGGTGACAAACCTCGGCGGTAATTAGGTTGCTATGGTCTCTTAATAGTTCGACTTCGTCGCCTGTGGACACATGCAGCAAATGAAAGCGATGGTTGTGTCGAAGTGCGAGATCAAGTGCTCGACGCGTAGCAATCACTGCCGCCTCGTGGTCGCGTATTCGCGAGTGATCGGCCACGTCCGTAGTCCCTCGAAAACGCTCTTTGTTGGCACGCACGGTGGTTTCATCTTCGCAATGGGCCGTGATGGGCAAGCTGGTTTCGGCAAAGATGCGCTCGAGCGTATCTTGGTTGTCGACCAATAGATCGCCCGTGCTCGAACCGATAAAGATTTTAATGCCAGGCGTGGCGGTGGCTGCTTTTAGTTCGCCAAGATTATCGGGCGTGGCCCCGATATAGAAGCCATAGTTGACGATCGATTTTTCCGCTGCCAGCGCCAGTTTTGCGGCAAGCAAATCTCGGGTCGTTGTGGCAGGCTGCGTGTTGGGCATTTCCAAAAATGTCGTCACGCCTCCCTTCGCACAGGCAGCCGTGGCCGTGGCTAGATCCTCCTTGTGCGTGAGTCCCGGTTCTCGAAAGTGGACCTGATCGTCGATCACCCCGGGCAACAGATGCAGCCCCGCTGCGTCGATCACCTCATCGGCCGACGCGTGCAGGGCCGAGTCGATATCGACAATTTTTGCGTCGTCAATGAGCACCGTCACTTGCTCGATTCCCGTCGGCAAGACCACCAAGGCATTCTTGATAAGCGTTTTCATCCGTATTTTCCTGACATCGGGGGAACGACCCTATTTTGCCCGTCCAAGTCGTAATTTCAGCCCCCGGCTTTGCCGGGGGGTTGCCGAAAATTCGAGTCCACACTGCTATCACCCCCCGGCAAAGCCGGGGGCTTTCATTCGTAATTCCCGGACACCCTCAAATAGTTCAGCAATTCGTGTTGCGACCGGAAAGCAGGCTCCCCAGTGGGTTGGACGAGACGATCGTAAGTGCCGTCGGGATTCAGCGGGCGCGAGCGACAGTTGTCTTTCTGATAAGCGGGAACAATTTCATCAATAATCCGTTGCCGCAAATCGGCCGCTTCGATGGGGAACATGACCTCAACGCGGCGTTGAAAGTTTCGCGGCATCCAGTCGGCACTGGAAAGAAAGACTTGTGCCTTGGGGCCTTTGCCAAAAATGAAGATGCGACTATGTTCGAGAAACCGATCAACAATACTCCAAACCTTGATATTTTCGGAGATGTCGGGCAATCCGGGCCTCAGGCAACAGATGCCTCGCACCAATAGCTCGATCGGCACCCCTGCTTGGCTCGCCAAATACAAGGCCTCGATCGTTGCTTGATCAACGAGCGAATTGAGCTTGGCAAAGATGTGTGACGACTTGCCCTGTCGTGCCCGATTAGCCTGCTCATCGATGAGCCCAATCGTGCGACGCCGGAGGTCATTCGGTGCGACCACCAGCTTTTTCCATTCGTGCCCCTGCGAGTATCCCGTGAGGAAGTTGAACAGGGCTGAGGCGTCCTCGGCCATCAGCTTGTTGGATGTAAATAGTCCCAAGTCGGTGTAAAGCGTCGCGGTCGTAGGATTGTAGTTACCGGTGCTCAAATGGACGTAACGACGAACTTTCTTTTTTCGTTGCTTGACGACAAGTGCCATTTTACAGTGTGTTTTGAGGTCCATGAAACCGTAAACCACATGCACCCCGGCACGCTCCATCTTCCGAGCCCAAACGATGTTGTTGGCCTCGTCGAACCGTGCTTTCAATTCGACCAATGCCGTGACCTGCTTGCCATTCTCCGCGGCCTGGCTCAGCGCTTGAATAATCGGGCTATCGCCGCTGGTGCGGTAAAGTGTCTGCTTGATTGCCAGTACATCGGGATCTTCGGCAGCACTCTCGATGAATCGTACCACGGGATCAAAGGAATCGAACGGGTGGTGCAAAAGAATATCGTGGTCATCAATTTCTGCAAACAAGTCATCGTTATGTCGAAGTCCCACGGGCTGGCGTGGCACGAAAGGAGTATCGCGCAATGAGTCGACCGCCGGCAGATGCGTGAGTTCCATCAAATCGGTCATATCAAGCAAACCGTCAAGAGGGTAGACCTCGCTGTAGGTTTTTCCCGCGACGTCGAGCTTTTCCTGCAATCGTTCCTCAGCCACAAGCATGGCGAGCAAGTCGCGCCCGATGCCTTTGGGGACTTCTAGCCGCACTGCTTCGGCGTGTCGCCGTACTCGGAGCCGTGTTTCAATCGAGCGGAGCATGTCGTCGGACTCCTGCTCGAGCAGGTCGATATCCATGTCTCGGGTCACGCGAAAAGTCGCATGTTGTGCGATCTCATAACCGCCGAACAACTCGGGCAGCTTGGCAACCAGGATATCTTCCAAAAGCACGAAGCGATGTTCGTCGGCCTTGCCAACATGCACAAAACGGGGCAATACCTGAGGTACATGCACGGCGGAGAACATGTCAGGCGGGCCCAGGCCGCCGCTGCGGTGGAGATGGGCGGCTAGATACAACCCGCGATTGTGAAACCTAGGGCTGGGATGGCTCGGATCGATGGCCATGGGAGTTAAGACAGGAAAAGCGCGTTGCCTAAAAAACTGGTCGACTAGCTTCAGGCCCGGTTTATCCAAATTTTTATGCGGCAGGATGATGATATTATTTTCGGCGAGCGCAGGAAGAATCGATTGGTTCCAGCACTCGTACTTACTGTCGACCAACTGCCGGACACGTAGGGAAATCTGGAGTAGCTGCGTTAATGCCCCTAGTCCATCGGCAGTAAAATCCTGGGGCGTCACGCCACCAAAAGCTTGTTCACGCAACCCGGCAACCCGAACCATGAAAAACTCGTCCAGATTCGAACTGAAGATGGAGAGAAACTTCACCCGTTCAAGAAGCGGATTGGACTCGTTCTGCGCTTCTTCCAATACCCTGGCGTTGAATTCCAACCAGCTCAACTCGCGGTTGATAAAATGTTCGGGTAGGTATTTTTGAAGATAGTCCATGGCGAATCAGAGAGAGGACGAGGATTTGATTGCAGCATAGCCCTCGGCGCAAGCCGCAGGGTTGAGATGAGAATGCCCTTTGACTGACATCAATCCCACGGCTTGCGCCGAGGGCTAGGGTGGTTGGCGTACCAAATCGCGATTATCTCATGGCAGCGCCTACGGCAATCTCCATTATAGACGGTTCTCTTAGCTCGACTTTTTCCGTCAGGCGGCTTGGGCTAGCCCGAAGTCTAGCACAACTCGCAAGGGTTTGGATAATTTTTGCACGACCTCGCCTCCAGGCACCCATGCAAAAATCCATTCCATCCAAAAATAGCGTCGAACACTGATGATCATATCAGAAAATGTCGTTTGCTCCTTGCCAACCCAGTGCTTCAGTCGGACGTGTGGATTGGACCACGGCATCGTATCAAAAACGATCACTACCAGCGTGTACACACAAAACAGACAGGGCGCCATTCGCAACACCGTCTGGCGACTCCAGCCGCGTGTTGTTTCCAGTCCAAGGTGTTCACGCATTTCCTGGAACGTGGTCTCGATATTCCAGCGTCCGCCGTACATTTCAATGACTGCTTTGGCAGACATGGAATGATCGGTCGTGAAAAAGTATTCATCTCGATGGGTGCCGCTGAGATCACGGACAAACACCCACAATACTTCGATCGCGCCTTTGCCACTCTGATACCAATGGCCCTTGCCCGTGATCACTTCGACATTTCGCCAGCCGCCGCCGTACCACCGCACACGTAAGCGTTTCCCCTTTTTCTTCCTAGCAACCACCTCGGCCGGTGAGGGTAAGGCCTTGCCCTTGACTCGTGGTCGACCGACTTTGGGGTTCTTGCGTTTGGGTGGCGGCGCGAACAGACTTGCGTCACCCGAGAACTTGCTTACCAGCGACAATCGTTTTCGATGTTTATAGGCAAAACGTGTCATCTGATGAGTTCCATAAGCTCCATCACCTGCAAGAACGAACTTTCTGTCGGGAAACCAGTGCATTAGCGTTGCTAGCAAGCCGCACATCAGGTCCACGGGAGTTTTGTGGCGACGCCCCTCATCAGCGTTGCACTGCTTGCTGCGATAAAGAGCGACCAGCACCGGCAAGGCAAAGGGACGATTGGTGTAAGGTAATTGAACCAGGATCGACAAGACGGACCATTTGTGTCCGTATCGAAAGACGGTGTGCGAGTTGGCGCTGCGAACTGCGTCGCGATGTCGGGCTTTGCCGTAAACTTTTTTGCCGCGATGACCATCCACCGTTTCGTCACCGCAGATTTTTACCGTCCCGGTGGGAATGAACCGATCAAGGACGAAACGGGCAATCGCGTAGGCCAAGGGCCGGGATTGCCAGCGACGGTGAGAAAACAGACGATGGTAGGTCGACGGATTGACCGTCTCAATCAAGCTCAACAACCGGAGTACGTTAGAGACAGTTCGGTCGCCTGTTGTTAGAATAGCGGCAAGGAAGAACAGAACGAATCGTCGAGCCGTCGTTCGCCGGTGAAAGGTGTCAACGAGACATTGTAGTAACGGCTTGAAATCGTGCGGCACGCGAACCATGAGGGCTTCCTTGCTCAAGACTTTGGTTGTTACAAGTCAAAAGCTTGAACCAAGGAGGCCCTTTTTACCTATACCAATTTGGGGATCTGAAGTACTCAAAAAACGGAAAAAGTCGAGCTTAGGGCCGCCCGATAAATAACATCCCTTTTTTTTCTCGAATTGGCTAGACTTCCAGGGTGAGCGGTCCCCCATTCTCTTGGCGAAGGAGAAAGCCATGGTTCCCTATCTGTCGGTAGTTTGTGGACACATGAAGGCGTTTTATGATTCATTGTCCGAGAAAGACCGCCGCCGTTACGCTGCGGTAGAATCGGAAAAGCTGGGGCATGGGGGCGTCGAGTACGTTGCGTCTGTGCTGGGCTGTGACGAGAAAACGATTCGGAATGGCCGCCATGAGGTGAGCCAATTGCCGGTGGATGACGCCGAAGGACGGGTTCGAAAAAAAGGGGGGTCGAAAAAAAGCTAGCTTTGCTGCACCTGACCTGGAGAACAACCTTCGCCAGGTCGTTGCTGACCATACGGCAGGCGATCCAATGCGTGAAGACGTGGTGTGGACCTATTTGTCGAGTACGGAGATTGCCCACGAGCTCGATCGGCTGGGAACGCCCGTTTGTCCAGACACTGTGCGAAGCTTGCTCGATGAGTTCGGCTTCCACAAGCGGCAGGCCGAGAAAACCAAAGCGATGGGAAATACCCCTTTCCGCAACGAGCAGTTCGAGAACATTGCCCAACTGAGGCAACAATACCTCGACTCTCCCAACCCAATCATTAGCATGGACACCAAGAAAAAGGAGCTTTTGGGCGAGTTTTTCCGTACCGGGCAGTCGTGGTCCGATGGTGCGAATGCCGTATTTGATCACGACTTTCCCAGTTACGCGGACGGCAAGGTCATCCCGCACGGGCTGTACGACCTGAAGCGTAACACAGGGCACCTCACTCTCGGAGTCAGTCACGACACGAGTCAATTCGCTTGCGACAGCTTCCGTGTGTGGTGGCAACGCCACGGCGAGCGGACGTACGCCGACGCCAAGTCGATTCTGTTGCTGTGCGATGGCGGAGGAAGCAATAACTGTCGTCACCACATTTTCAAGGAAGACCTGCAACGATTGGTCAACCGGATTGACATTCCAATTCGCGTCGCCCATTATCCACCGCATTGCTCGAAGTATAACCCGATTGAACACCGTCTTTTTTCTCATGTCACTCGCGCCTGGTCCGGTGTGGTGTTTCGCACGCTTGACGTCGTCACAACATGCCTTCGACGAGTGTGGACTCGCACCGGGCTGAAAGTCACCTACGCGGTACTCAACAAGGATTATCAACTCAAACGGAAAGCGAGCGAACGTTTCCTTGACTTGTATCCCATACAGTTCGAAGACGTATTGCCCGATTGGAATTACACCGTAATTCCTACCGCCTACTGAAAACCGGGAAGTTATTTATCGGCCACTCCTTACGCTCATCATTTAATGATTCACCTTCAGAAGACCAGTCGCAACGGATTTAGCGATTATCCGACAGTCCAAGCTCAAACAAAAGCGTCGAAAACGCGTACCTGGGACCAACTGTTCTCGTTTTCGGCAAGAAATTGCTGATGTCGCTCCGATTGCTGATAGCGATCGTGGTCGGATTCGCTGGAAAAAGTAAGGTGCAAGGCGACGTCGAACTGCTGGTCATTCACCGGTCGTCCGTAGTCCACCGCGCGTCGCCCGACAGCGAAATAGAGCGTGCCCGGATGATCCGACAAATACTTTTGACAAGCGGCAGCCAGATCGACGCTTGCGGTTTCGCAGGCGTCTTTGAGCGTGAAAAATACCGAGTGGGCAAAACGAGAAGCTACTTTGAGTGTCATCGAAATCAACTCCTAATTCCAGGGTGAGCCGCCGGCGCTAGCCGCGGGCTGCGTCAGTCTGCTGTCATCCCTCCGCAGCCCGACGCTAGCGCGTTCGGCTCAGGATTTTCAGACAAAGCCTATTTTGCCTCTTCACTCTGCCGCGCACGGCTTGCCCCCGCGGTCGCCGCGCTAACCGCACTGCCGCTGCTTGTTTTCTCTGACTTATGGACCGAGGGGCCAATGAATTCTTCTATCTCGTCTTCGTCCAGTACTTCGCGTTCCAGAAGAGCCTCGGCCAGCGTGTCGAGCTTGTCGCGATGTTCGGTGAGAATCCGCTGGGCTCGATCGGCCGCGGAGTGGAGAATTTTGGCTACTTCTTCGTCAATGATCTGAGCCGTCCGTTCGCTGAAGTTGCGGTGCTCTTGAACGATTTCCCGCCCCAGGAATGGCTGATCCTCGGCGTGGCCGTAAGAGACCGGCCCCAGTCGTTCGCTCATTCCCCAACGAGTGACCATGCGACGGGTCAGCGAGGTGGCTTGCTTCAAATCGTTTTCCGCGCCGGCACTGTACTGGTCGAACCGCATTTTCTCTGCGGTGCGACCCCCCAATGCCATGGTCAATTGGGCTATCATTTCTTGCTGCCCCATGTTGTGGCGATCTTCTTCAGGCACCAACTGAGTGACGCCCAGTGCGCGGCCTCGTGGGATAATGGTCACTTTGTGTACCCGATCACTGCCTGGCAGCAGCCAGGCGAGCAGGGCGTGACCTGCTTCGTGGACTGCCGTGATTTCTTTCTCTTTCTCGGTAAGCACATCGTCCCGCGCGGCACCCATCAATACCTTGTCCCGGGCGTACTCGAAGTCGTCCATATCGACTTTGTCTTTGTCCTGCCGCGTTGCCCAAAGTGCCGCCTCGTTGACCAGATTGCTGATATCTGCCCCGGTCAGCCCAACCGTAGCTCGGGCCAGCTTCTGGAAATCGACTTCCTCGGTAATCGGCACTTCCAAGCTGTGCAATTCGAACAGCTCGCGACGGCCCTCGATCGTGGGTCGATCGACCGTGACGTGGCGATCAAAACGCCCTGGTCGCAGAAGAGCCGGATCAAGCACATCGGGCCGATTGGTGGCGGCCATGACGATGACCGAGGTGCTGGGGCTGAAGCCATCCATTTCGCTGAGTATCTGGTTGAGCGTTTGCTCGCGTTCGTCGTGCCCGCCCCCCAAGCCTGCACCGCGCTGGCGTCCGACCGCGTCGATTTCGTCAATAAACAAGATGGCGGGGGCATTGTCTTTGGCCGTTTTGAACATGTCGCGAACCCGACCTGCCCCGACGCCAACAAACAGTTGGATAAACTCCGATCCGTTGATCGAAAAGAAAGGGACGTCCGCCTCGCCAGCGACCGCTCTGCCCAGCAAGGTCTTTCCCGTCCCCGGCGGGCCCATCAAGAGGACGCCTTTGGGAACCCGAGCCCCGAGGCGATGGAACTTTTCTGGTTCCTTGAGAAACTGCACGATTTCTTGCAGGTCTCTTTTCACCCCTTCCAGGCCGGCAACGTCGTCGAACGAAATTTCATGTTCGTCGGCATCATAGCGGCGTGCCGGGCTTTTGGTTACTCCCGAGAGCATTCCTCCTCCGAGGCCCTGGTCGCGAGCGCGCCGCATCATCATCCAACCGCCAAATAGCAGCATCAGCAGCAATGCCATCGAGGCAACCATAATCAAGTCGCTGTAGTTGGTCGGCTCGACGGCATGAATTTGGACATTCTTCTCATGCAGTTTGGCTAGCCAGGCTTCGCCAACCTGCGGCGGTAAATTGCACTGAAATTCTAACGATTCTTCGTGTTTCTCTTGCTTCACCGGGTCAGCGTTGCCAGTTCCTAAGTCAATAGCAGACGGGATCGGTTGAAGAAAGTTACCCACAATTTGCTGGCGACCCTGGATGGTAACTTCCGCGATATTGTCTTTGTCGAGTTGATTAAGAAAATCGGTAAATGAGATGGTTTTGCGACCCGACCAGGAATGATTCAGTAACATGAGTACTGAAAAGCCCAAGACCAAGAGCACGATCCAATGCAAAGCGCCACGGCCCGGGGGTTCGGGGTGTTCTGATCGCTTCGGGCTATCTGGTTTCTTTTGCGGGTCTTTCATATTCAATCGGAGGCGGGGGGAAACACGGACAAGGATTCGCTTGTTAGCCGCCGGGCTTGTCCCGGTGCGCAAGAGTAGCGCCGGGACAAGCCCGGCGGCTAACTGCTCAATGCAAAATCAATCGATTTATAATTTTTTGGCAGGTTGAAGTGGCACTAATTCTTTGTCACCGGCAGCGGACGGAACGATCTTTCCTTCTCGATAGGTCTCTTCACTCGTCGCACCATCGGCACCCCAACGGAGCAACTTTCCTTCGACTTTACCTTCTTCAAATGGTACTTCCGTGGTTTTCTCACCTGATTCGTTCCACTCGACCATCAGGCCATGCAATACTCCACTCTTGAAATTTACGTCCTGCCTTTTTTGCCCGTTCGCGTAATAGCTTGACCGCGTGCCATGTAATTTTCCTTTTTTATAAGATTCCACGACTTTTGCTTTTTCGCCATCCTCATAATACCGAACCCATTTCCCGTGTCTTTTTCCATCGAAGTAGCTTTTGCTCGCTTGCCGAGTCCCATCACTTCGGAATACTTCCCATTCACCACCTGGAAGGCCGTCCTTAAAAGTTGTCGATTTGCAGAGTTGTCCATTGGGATGCCAAAATTTCCACTCTCCGTGATGCACACCCATTTTGTAGGTGCCCTGGGTAAATTTTTGTCCATCACGATAGAATTCGACATAGGCGCCATCGTTCACAACGCGGTCGTTCGACAACCGCAGTAGATCTCGTTGAACTCGAATTGTGTCGTCAGGATATTTTTCCTCGAAAGATTTTTGTCGCTGCACAATGGTCGGGGGCGGGACCGGTTCCGGCTCATCAAGATAGATATCTCCCTCTTTTCCATTGGCCATGTTGCCCACAAGGTTCGCGAACAACAGCGCGAGTATTAGTAGAATCCAGCCGGGCCGAATGAAACGATCCATTTTGCTTATTGCGATAGTCAATAAATTCATTTTTTATCTCTCGAATTACGGAAAAGTTTATTAGGCTTTGTCGGAAAACCTTGATGGGGCCGTGATGTGAGCCGTAGGCGCTAGCCCTGAGTATTACCCACATCTTTTATAGTCACGAATGGCTCGGATTGCCAAATGAAGTTTTTCGAATCCTCTCCAAAGCGTCATCCAACCTGGTTCTCCATCGCTTTTGCGCAACAGGTGGCCTCCCAGCCCAGCCAGTTCACGGTAAAAGTCTCTCACGGTCTCAATGCTCCGTCCGCCGCGCATACGACGCAACACCGTGACCCAATGGTTCGGTACTACGTCCTCCGCTGGCCGCTCAGGGGTTTCCCGAGCGGCACTCCGCAACTGCAACAAGCGAACCGCCGCTACACTCAACAACGCGGTGATCGCTTCCAATCGCTCGCTGGTTTCGTATTGGCGTTCTTCCACGCGGCAGCCCGTCTTGAGCGCCTTGTGAAACTCTTCCACAATCGGCCGTTTCTCATAGTACTCGATCACGGTCCAGGCCTGAGTGAAGCTTGTCACTGGCAGAGACGTCAACAGCACCCAGCGCAACGGTTGGACCCCTTTGGGAGCATTCACTTCTCGCACCTCAACGACGTTCATTCCGAGCAACGTGATGCCCAGCTCGCGCAGCCATGGGCTGCGTTGCCGAGGAGCCGGCATCATCACTGTGCCAAAACGAACTTCGATCTTCGCCGTGCGTTTCCCATACTTCGTACTGCGGTACGACAGTTGATAGGTACCGGCAAGCGGCAGCGTGCCAAGGTATTCGTCCAGCGACGTTTCCTGCTCTTGATGCACGATTTTTCGGGTCAAATGCTGTGCTCGAACGATCCAGTCATGTTGGTTTTGCAGGCATCGACAGTAGACTTCAAAGTTGTCCGCGCCACGGTCGCAGAGATCGATAAACTGAGCCTCTTGGGGAGGTGGGCCGATTTGATCAATCAACTCTCCCCAGACAAGCGATTCCCGGTTTCGTGCGAGCCGACAACTGCGAGGTTCTTTTTTCGGCACCTGCGTTCGATAACGGACCTTTTGTCCTGCCATCCCGACAACTTCCTCTGTCTCGGGGTTGATCATCAATCCCGAATGCAAAAGAAAACCACGACCCAGGCCGCTGCCCACAGGTCTCAAGCCGATGGCTTGATTGGTCACGCCAAAGTCGATGTGAGTTGTGTCGCAGGAAATCAACCAAATGCCCTTTCCTCGCTGGCGAGTCTGCTGCCAGTGAGGGACAGCAATCGCATCAAAAGTTACATCGTCATTGTCGATCAAACGATAGGCGGCTTTAAGATCGGACCACTTCTCGGTTTGCCCAGGGGTCGCTGCATCAGGATCCCCGGCAACTTGAGCGGCAAATTTCACCAACCGCCGAGTACGCCGCACATCCCCCAATGGACACAAACTGAATTGTTGTTGAGCCCATTTTTCCGTGTCCAGTACTAATGCCATAATGCACCTCCATGCCGTCGTGCTGGACTTTCGCATTCCATGGCCGCCAGCCCCAGGCGACCGAAACCAACCCTGGTCGCCTCTCCATCCTTTCCTACGCACAAAACACGTCATGGGAAGAAATAGCAACAACTTGGTTACTCGAATAGACTTAGCTATGCTGTCAATGCAATGCTATCAAGAAACAAACAACCACAAACTTGTGGGTAATACTCAGGGCGCTAGCCTCGGGCGACGTTGCTTCGGTATTTTTCGCAACATTGCCCGAGGCTAGCGCGTTCTGCTCACTGTTTTCTGACAAAGTCTAGTATGCCATAGCAGGGCCGATTCGACCAATGGTTTGAGTAACGAAACAGGTTGTCGTTAGGCTGGAGAATCTGGTTTGACGGGTTGGGTAGTGCAGATTAACCAGATTGTAGGCTACATTTTGGTGCTATCCTTGCCATCCTGGTGGAACGGTCGCGTTCTTTTCCACGACCAAAATACCATCGCGGATCACACAAAAATCGCTGATTTGGCCATCATCAATATGGCTATGGTTGGCAATTTCTGCTTTCGCTCCAATGCGGCAGTTTTTATCAACGATAGCGCCGTCGATCACCGTGCCTCGGTCAATTCCCATGGGGGGAAGGTCTGACTGGCCTGTTTTTTTCGGCTGGTCAAGCTCTTCGTAATAATCGGCCCCCATGATAATCGAATTGCGAATCGTCACGTCACGTCCGATGCGGCACCGCAGACCAATGACGCTGTTTTCAATATGCGTCCCCTGCTCGATCACACAACCATCGGCCACCAAGCTACGCTCTATTCTTGCGCCATCGACGCGAGTCGGCGGCAAGAACCGCGGCCGTGAGTAAATGGGCGATGTCGTGGTAGCCATTTCGAATGGCGGGTCGGATCGAGTCAGTTGCATATTCGCCTCATAAAACGAACCAATCGTTCCAATATCTTCCCAGTAACCGTCAAACAGATGGAGCTGCACTTTCCGTTTCTTGATTGACTGAGGAAACACTTCTTTACCAAAATCCTGATGATCGGTTTTCTGCAGTGCATCTATCAGCACTTGCCGATTGAACAGATAGATGCCCATGCTTGCCAGGCAATCGCGACCATGGCTCGCAACTCCACGGGCGTCGATCCAAGCAGGATCCACACGCACCGACCGAAGGGCTTCCTCGGTTTTCGGCTTTTCAACAAAATCGATGACGCGTCCCGTGTCGTCAGCGCGCATGACCCCAAGCGACGAAGCCTCGGCAGCATGAACCGGCTTGGCGGCAATGGTGATGTCAGCGTTCGCTTCGAGATGCGTAGCCAGCATTTTCTGAAAATCCATCCGATAAAGCTGATCGCCGGAGAGGATCACTACGTGTTCTATCCCCGGCTGAGTAAGATAGCGCAGATTCTTTCGCACCGCGTCGGCCGTGCCTTGATACCAGTCGGTTCCTTCGGCCAAGGTTTGTTGCGCGGCCAACATCTCGACGAACCCGCCGCTAAAATTGTCGAACCGATAGGTGCCGCGGATGTGCCGGTGCAAGCTGACCGACATAAATTGAGTGAGCACGTAGATGCGGTTGAGCCCACTGTTGATGCAATTCGAGAGTGGGATATCGATCAATCGGTACTTGCCCGCCAAAGGAACCGCCGGCTTGGAACGATATGTGGTCAGCGGGCGGAGTCGGGTTCCCTGCCCTCCCCCCAGCACAACGGCAACGACATTTTCCATCTTTTTTCCTTTTTTACTTCGTCACAAAGTTCACCAGTCGACCTGGAACCACAATTGTTTTGACAACTTGTTTGCCTGCGAGCAACTCGGCGATGCGTGCATCACTGCGTGCAGCAGTTTCGATTGTATCGTTGTCCGCGGCGGCTGGCACGCGGATTTTGCTACGCACTTTGCCTTTGATTTGCACTGGTATCTCAATCTCATCTTCCGCGATGAGCGATTCGTCAAACAGGGGCCAAGGCTCGTAGGCGAGCGTTTTGTCGTGCCCCAGCAGTTGCCAAAGTTCCTCGGCAATGTGCGGGGCGTACGGCGACAGCAGCAGAACCAGCTTCTCCATTGCCTCTCGAGGCCGCTCGGTTTGTTTCGTGAAAAAATTGGTGAATTCCATCATGCGAGCGATGGCCGTGTTGAATTCCAGGTTCGCGATGTCCTCGGTGACCGCTTTGATGGTCTTGTGTAACACTCGGCCTTGCTCATCCGTGAGAGGCTTATCACAAACGGCGGTATTGAGTATCAGTTCATCCGCTCGCTCGTCAACGATCATTCGCCAAACGCGGCTGAGGAAACCATGCACGCCGTTGACGCCGTCCATATTCCACGGCTTGGAGGCTTCCAACGGGCCCATGAACATTTCATAGAGCCGCAGTGAGTCGGCGCCATATTCGGCAACCATGGCATCGGGATTGACCACATTGCCGCGGCTCTTGGACATCTTCCCGCCGTCTTCACCGAGGATCATGCCTTGGTTGACAAGCTTCTGAAACGGCTCGCGTGTGCTGACGATGCCGCGGTCGAACAGCACCTTGTGCCAGAAACGCGCATAGAGCAGGTGCAGCACGGCATGTTCCGCACCGCCAACGTAAAGATCGATCGGCATCCATGCCTTTTCAATCTGCGGATCGATCACCGCTTGCGTATTCGCGGTGTCGAGGAATCGCAGATAATACCAGCACGACCCGGCCCATTGGGGCATCGTGTTGGTTTCGCGTTTGTAGCGCACGCCGTCGATGACCGGGTAGAGCCAATCGTCGGGCGCTTTGTCGAGCGGCGGCTCGGGACGGCCATGGGGTTTGAAGTCGTCGAGATGCGGCAGGTCGACGGGCAAGCTTTCGGCAGACACGGCGCGGACTCGGCCTGTTGGTTTGCCATCGGGAGCCAGTTCGTGCAAGATGGGGAATGGTTCGCCCCAGAAGCGTTGGCGGCTGAAGAGCCAGTCGCGCAGTTTGTAGTTGACCGCCGGTTTCGCTAAGCCGCGAGCGGCGAGAGACTCGGTGATCTTTTGTTTGAATTCGGCAGTGGCGAGGCCGTTATACTCGCCCGAATTGATCGCGATGCCTTCGCCGATGAAAGCCTGCCCACCCGCGCTTGCGTCTTTGCCATTGCCCTCCGCGCCGTGTGTCGCGTTGCGACACGGCTCGACAACTCGCCTGATTTCGAGGCCATATTGTTCGGCGAATTCGTAATCGCGCTCGTCGTGGGCGGGAACCGCCATGATCGCCCCGGTGCCATAGCTGATCAGCACGTAGTCGGCGACCCAGATGGGGATCGGCTCGTCGTTGACCGGGTTCACAGCGTAGCTGCCGGTGAACACGCCCGTCTTTTCTTTGGCCAGGTCGGTGCGGTCCAGATCGCTCTTCGACGCAGCCTGCAATCGATACTCGTCCACAGCCTCCTGGTTCTCTGGCGTCGTTAGGTCTAAGACGAGCGGGTGCTCGGGGGCGAGAACCATGTAGGTTGCGCCGAAGAGCGTGTCGGGGCGCGTGGTGTAGACGCGGATTACGCCGCACTCACCCACGGAAAAATTCACTTCCGCTCCCGTGCTCCGGCCGATCCAGTTGCGCTGTAGTGCTTTGACGCCTTCGGGCCAATCGAGTCCGTCGAGTTCTTTTTCTAGCAGATCGGCATACGCGGTAATCCGCAGCATCCATTGCAGCATCGGTCGGCGGACGACCGGATGGCCGCCCCGTTCGCTCTTGCCGTCGATCACTTCTTCATTGGCAAGCACGGTTCCCAACGCCGGGCACCAGTTCACCGGTGCGTGACTCCGGTACGCGAGCCGCTGCTCGTCCACCCAATCGCGCACGTACTTCTCACCAAACTCCTTGACGCCGGCAGGAATCGGCAGTTCGCTGATCGGCCGGCCTTTTTGTTGCTCTTCATCAAACCACGTATCGTAAATTTGCAGAAAGATCCATTGCGTCCAGCGGAAATAGCCGACATCGGTCGTGGCGATTTCACGATCCCAGTCGTAGCTGAAGCCAAGCATCTTCAACTGGCGACGGAATGTTTCGATGTTCTTTTCAGTTTGCACACGCGGATGCTCGCCGGTCTTAATTGCATGTTCCTCGGCCGGCAGACCGAACGCATCGAACCCCATGGGATGGACCACCGACTTGCCTTGCATCCTCGCCGCTCGGCAGACGATGTCCGTGGCCGTGTAACCCTCGGGATGGCCCACGTGCAACCCGTCGCCGCTGGGATAGGGGAACATGTCCAGCGCGTAGAGCTTTTCGCCTTGCGGCAATCTGGGAGCGGCGAACGTCTTTTGCCTTTCCCAGGTGGCTTGCCACTTAGGCTCGATGACGGCGGGATTATATCGGGGCATAAAGGAATTTCGGAATGCGGATTAGCCGCGTTGCAACGCAACGCACGGGAAGTAACCAAACCGCCGATTCTAATGCCCTGGAGCCGCGGCGCAAACCATGCCCGCTAACTTGACGTTAATCCACAATGCCAAGTACGATACCAAGTTTGGCGTCTCTCGGCAGACCAGGCTGCTCAGGTTATCCAAATCACCGTTTCATCGGCCCAGTTGGCAAATAACATGCAAAAAACAAAGGTTGCTGTCATTGGATTGGGGACCATCGGCTCGGGAGTCGTTCGGCTGCTGCTCGACCATGGGGATCGCATCGCACGCCACGCTGGCCGGACTTTGTGGCTGGAAAAAGCGGTCGATCTCGATCCGAGTCGAGCCAAGGCGTGCAATCTGCCCGAGGGCGTGTTTACCGACAACTTGGACGATGTGATCAATGATCCGGAAATTGAAGCGGTCGTCCAGTTGATCGGAGGCAAGGAGCCGGCCCGAACCATCATGCTGCGGCTACTCGACAGTGGCAAAGATATTGTCACGGCGAACAAAGCCCTGCTTGCTGAGCATGGTCCCGAGCTATTCGACCGAGCACGCGACTTGGGCCGAACGATTGCCTTCGAGGCGGCTGTCGCCGGAGGCGTACCGATTATTACCGGCATTGGCCAATGTCTGTCGGCCAACCAAATCGAATCGATCCACGGCATCCTCAATGGCTCAAGTAACTATATTTTGAGCCAGATGGTCTCCGAAGGCACCTCGTACGATGATGCTGTGGCTGAGGCGCAGCGACTGGGCTTTGCCGAAGCAGATCCCACGATGGACGTCGATGGCACCGATGCCGCCCACAAGCTGGCAATCCTGGCTCAATTGGCCTTCGGCGCGCGGGTGCATTGGTCCGACATCCCACGGCAAGGAATCGACACGCTCGACTTGGCCGACGTGCAATTCGCCCAGGAGATGGGCTACCAAGTGAAGCTGCTCGCGGTTGCCCAGTTGGTTGATGGGGGGTTGGAGCTGCATATTTCGCCAACGCTGGTCCGGTCGGGTACGCCGCTTGCCGAAGTGCAGGGGGCGTACAATGCAGTCAGCGTTGTGGGCGATGCGGTCGGCAGCGTGTTTTTTCATGGGTTGGGTGCGGGGCAGATGCCAACTGCCTCGGCCATCGTGGCCGATCTGATCGACACGGCAGTCGGCCGAACCGCGCTGACTTTCCGCTCGCTGGAGTTGTGGTCTGGCAAAGAATCACAAGTCGAGACAATCGACCACTCCAGGGCTGCCGGTCGGTTCTACCTGCGGTTGATGGTACACGACGATCCCGGCGTGCTAGCCCGCGTCACCACTGCATTGGGTGACGAGAACATCTCGATTGCATCTGTGTTGCAGCATGAATCCCTAGGCGGCGACAATGTTGTGCCGTTGGTAATCATGACCCACGAAACCACCGAAGGTGCCACCAGCCGCGCATGCGAGAAGATCGACCAGCTAAAATCTGTCGATAGCAAAACGGTCCGCATGTGGGTGAGAGGAGGAGAGTAGCCGTGTCGCAACGCGACACACGGCGAATTACGCACCCATGAAATACGCAATCATCATCCCTGACGGCGCAGCCGACGAGCCGCAGGACGAGCTCGACGGACGCACCCCGCTCGAAGCCGCCCACACCCCGGCGATGGATGCTTTAGCATCCAGGGGCGTAGTCGCCCGCGCATGCCACACCCCATCCAATCTCCCCGCCGGGTCGGAAGTGGGCAACATGAGCCTGCTAGGCTACAACCCGCAAACTAATTTCACCGGTCGGGCCCCGATCGAAGCAGCCGCCCAAGGCATTCAGCTTGCCCCCGAAGATTGGGCCATCCGTTGCAATTTGGTCACCATCGAAGACCAAACGATGCGCGATTTCACTGCGGGCCATATCTCGACCGAGGAAGCGACCGAGCTACTGGCCACCGCTCAAGAGGAATTGGGCGGCGACGGGCTAGAGTTCATTCCCGGAGTCAGCTATCGCAATCTGCTCCTCTGGCGCGGTGCCGAGCGGCCCGCTCCGTTCTCGATGGACATGCGAGCCACCCCGCCGCACGATCTAACGGACAAATCGGTACTCAACGATTACCCCCGTGGCCCAGGTAGCGATGTGCTCAACGAACTGATGTCTGCCACGGCTTGCCTCTTCGCCGACCACCCCGTCAACAAAAAGCGAATCGCCGCAGGCCGTCTGCCGGCAACCAACGTATGGCTGTGGGGAATCGGCCGAGCACCGAAGCTGCAACCCTTTGCCGAGGCCTATGGCCCGCAGGGGGCGATGCTAACCGCGGTCGATTTGCTGCGCGGCCTGGCGTCGCTCGTCGGCTGGCAGCGGATCGAAGTGCCCGGAGCCACGGGTTACACCGATACCGACTACGCTGCGAAGGGCCAGGTTGCAATCGACGCCCTGAACAAGCATGACTTGGTTTGTGTCCATATCGAGGCCCCCGACGAAGCCTCGCACGAAGGCGACTGCGCCGCAAAGGTGAAAGCCATCGAGGAGATCGACCGACACGTCGTCGCCCCGCTCGCCGAAGCGCTTCAGCGAACGGCGGAATGGCGTCTAATGATTTCCCCCGACCATCCAACCTTCCTCAAAACGAAAACCCACACCCATGGCAATGTCCCCGTTGCCATGGCAGGCACTGGCATCGAACCGGACCAGTTCCAATCTTACGGCGACACCAATGCCGAAAAGTCGTCGCTTGCTTTCGACGAAGGCTGGCGAGTGATGGGCTGGTTTATTGGAAAAGATTGAACCACGGAGAAAGCAGAGGTACACGGAGTAAATTATTGGATTGAACTATGGCTGGCAAACAATCAAGTGCAAGCCAACCAAGAATCGACTTATCGCCTGAGAATACATTTCCACATTTTACACAACCTCTGTGAACCTCTGCTTCCTCCGTGGTTCAATATTTTCGTAGAAACATAAACAAACTTGATTTTGCAATGAGCCTGATTGTTCAAAAATTCGGCGGTACGAGCGTCGCCGATACCGAAAAGATTCTGGCCGCCGCCCGCATGGCGATCCGTGCCCAGCACGAGGGCCATCAGGTGGTGATGGTTGTCAGTGCGATGGGCAAAAATACCGATATGCTCGTGGGCATGGCTGCCGAAATAACAGATGCTCCCTCGGACCGCGAGATGGATATGCTCCTCTCCACCGGCGAGCAGGTCAGCGTCGCGCTGATGGCCATGGCCATTCATGCCCTGGGAGCCAAGGCGGTGAGTCTTACCGGTGGGCAGATCGGAATCCGTACCGATAGTTCGCACACCCGCGCTCGAATCCAATCGATCTCGACCGACCGTGTTCAGCGCCTGCTCGACGAGGGCAACATCGTCATCGCGGCCGGTTTTCAGGGCATCGACGAGGACCACAACATCACCACCCTCGGTCGAGGCGGCAGCGATACCACGGCCGTCGCCCTAGCTGCGGTGCTGGGTGCCGATGCGTGCGAAATCTACACCGACGTCGACGGCGTCTTCACCACCGATCCGCGGCTACTGGCCGACGCACGTAAAATGGATCAGGTAAGCCACGACGAAATGCTGGAACTCGCAAGCCTGGGAGCAGGCGTGATGCACAGCCGATCAATCGAGTTCGGCAAAAAGTTCAACATGCCAATCCATGTCCGCAACAGCGGCGTCTTCACCAACGAGCCGGGCACCATCATCGGCCCCATGGGCGAGAGTGCCGACCGTGCGGTAAGCGGCGCGGCGCTCACTCAGCAGGAGGCACGCATCTCGATTGCAGGCGTTCCCGACCATCCCGGCATCATGCACGACATCTTTTCCAAACTGGCAGAGCAGGAAGTCACGGTGGATATGATTGTGCAAAACGTCGGTGCTGCGGGCCGGGCCGATATCTCGTTTACCGTGTTGGCGGACGATTTGGAACGGTCGCTTCACACCGTCGAGCTAGTGGCCAAAGAACTCGGCGCGAGCAAAGTTTCTCACGATAACAACGTCTCGAAAGTCTCGATTGTCGGCTTCGGCATGGCAACCCAGACGGGCATCGCCGACCGTATGTTTCGCGCTCTGGCTTCGGAAGAGATCAATATCGAGGCGATTACAACCAGCCAGATTAAAATTTCGGTCCTTGTCGAACGAGATCGAGCGCTCGACGCCTTGCGTGCCGTGCACCAGGAGTTTGAATTAGAAAAGCCGCCTGCCGCACGCACCTCTTTTGGCGACGAGCTATGCAGAAAGAAGCTGCCTGCAACGAAGGATACTATCGATGCGGTTGACGTCGTCTCTCGATTGCAGCACATGGAAGAACTGGCCATCGAGAGTGTCACCCGCGACGATTCACAGGGCCGGGTGACGCTCGATCAGATTTCCGACCAGCCTGGTATTTCAGCCCAGGTTTTTGAAGCGATTGCGGCAGGCGGAATCTTGGCGGACATGATTGTTCAAAGCGTCGGTGAAGATGGCCATGCCAGCCTGAGTGTTACCGTGCCCCGACCCGACGTCGAGAAAACGGTCGCATTGCTCAGCAAATTAGCCAGCAAGATTGGTGGGCAAGTTTCGTCCGAGGCGGCCATTGCCATCTTGACGGTGACCGGTATCGGCGTCCGCAGCCACACGGGCGTCGCGATTCGCATGTTTCGGGCTTTATCCGACGCGGGCATCAATATCGACATGATCAACACGAGTGAAGTCCGCGTGAATGCAGTCGTCGCCGCCAAAAAAACCGAGCCCGCCCTGGCAGCGTTGCAGCAGGCGTTCGCCGACGTGATGTAGTAGGCGCGAGTTGTTGGTTTGCCACAAGCTAACTCGCGCCTACTACAACACATCCGTAAGCACATCCTCCGAAACATAAATCGGCAATTGCGGATCGCAACTAACCGCCACGGCAATTGCGTCGCTAGGTCGGGCATCGATTTCGATCAGCTCGCCCTCATGCCGGACTCGCAAGACAGCAAAGTAAGTGTGCTCGCGCAGTTCGCTGATGACCACATCCTGAAAGTCGCCGCCCAGTAATTCCACCGCATTGACCAACAAATCGTGCGTCAATGGCCGCGGGGTTTCGATCTCTTTCACCCGGCGGTCGATGCTTGTCGCTTCGAAAATGCCGATGAGGATCGGAAACGTACGCTCGCCGTCGATTTCTTTCAGGCAGATGACTTGCTCATTGTTAATCTCGCTGATAATAATCCGCGATAATTCCATGGCAACGGGCATGGCTGGCACCTTTCAAACAGAGCGAACGGTTGAGGCCGTCAGAACGTCCACGAACAGCTTCTTGGCATCATGCTGCATAGACAACCTCTTTGTCTTCGTTGATACGACTGGCGAGCACTGGGTTTTGGACAGAGGAATGTTCCACAAGGTCGACATTCTTGCCAAGAATTTCCTCCAATGCCGATCGCAAAACCAGGAACCGATCGAAAAGACCTGGTCGAAGCGGGTCGTTGAACTCGACAATAAAATCCACGTCACTCTCCGAAGTATGGTCTTCGCGAGCCCAAGAGCCGAACATCTCCAAGCGTTTAGCGTCGTTCGCCTGGCAGACAGCGGAGATGTCTGATAAATGCTTTGATAATTGAATCATCGGAATCGATTATGCAGGTAAAGTTTTCAATTTTCCTTGTCCGATGTATTCTACCATAGAAACATGCCCATGTGCTAAGCCAACCATCAATCATGAGGGAAAGCAGCTTAACCCGTGCCCCCCAGCTTTTCCAATGCCGCCTGGACGGACGCCAGTTGTTCTTGCACCTCGGCCAGCTTGTCGCGTTGCTGCTGGACCACCTCGGCCGGGGCGCGGCTGACGAAATTTTCGTTGGCCAGCTTGTTCTGGACCGACTTGGCGAATTTGGTGAGCTTTTCTTGCTCGGCGGCGAGTCGCTTACGCTCGGCCTCGGCGTCGAAGAACTCGCTGATGCTGACGTGGACGGCCATGCCTTCAATTACCTCGCTTACCGTCTGTGGGGAACTTGCAACGGTGCCGCCTGCGTCTTGCAGGTTTGCACGAGCGATTGATTTGAAATACGGCTTCATCTTTTGGAGGAGCATAGCCGTGGTTTTGTCGCAACCGACACTGAAGTACACTTCATTTCGCGGCGGGATGTTCTGCTGGGTGCGGATATTTCGCACGGCACCCAGCACGGCCTGAAATTTGGCAAACTGCTCTTCGATTTCTTTGTCGCTATGCGCGGGATTCGCTTCAGGCCAAGCGGCAATACAAACACTCTCCGCGGCGCGGTCGTGCTTCAGCACGCCGCGCTCCGGCGCCACCGTCCCCAAAAGCTGCCAAACTTCCTCCGTCAAAAACGGAATCATCGGATGGAGCAGTCGCAGCAGCGTATCGAGTGCATGGGCCAGCACGCGCTGCACGGTCTCCCGCTGCCTCTCGACGCCAAACCGAGCCTTAGTCATCTCAATATAAAAACTACAAAACTCATCCCAGGCAAAATCGTACAGCGTTCGAGCGGCATCCGCATAGCGAAAATGCTCCAGCGCCTCGGTCACCTGTCCCGTGACGGTCGACAGCCGCGACAGCAGCCAACGGTCCTCAAGCATGAGATCGTCCTCGGCGACCGACCCCGGCTCGTACCCTTCCAGATTCATCAGCACAAACCGCGAGGCATTCCACAGCTTGTTGCAAAAATTGCGGCCCAGCTCGAACCGTTCGCTCACCGCCGCCCCGCGTGGCAGGGCCTTGTCTTCGGCGCTCTCGGCCCACTGGGTGCTAAACGGCTTGCCGCACTTCGTACACTCGACCCGCGGCAGCGTGCGGTTTTTTTTCGTCTGTTTAATCAGTGCATCGCAATGCGGGCATTCAAACTCGACCGGCAGCCGCACATCCTGCGTCTCGGTCGTCAGATGGGCAATCCCGAACCGCAGCGCATCGGCCCCGAACTTGTCGATCACATCGAGCGGATCGACGCCGTTTCCTTTTGACTTCGACATCGTTTCGCCGTAGCCGTCGAGGATTTTCGGATGGATGTAAACCCGCGAAAACGGCACTTCATCCATGTTATACAGTCCGCTGAGCACCATCCGAGCCACCCACAGCGTGATGATGTCGCGCGAGGTAATCAGCACATCGGTGGGGTAGAATTTTTCTAACTCGGGCGTTTTCTCCGGCCAACCGAGCGTTGAGTGCGGCCAGAGGGCGCTCGAGAACCAAGTGTCGAGGACATCGACCTCATGGTACATGATTTGGAATAGTTCACGGAGCTGTCGCGCACTCTCTTCAGCTGCTTTTGAGATATTAAGCGAACCAGCTTCTTTATTTCCTTTAAGTTCAGCACAAAGGTCTGTCTCTCCAGGTTCTTGTGCGTTGCAGACCTTCATGAGGGCGGTTAAAGCAAGTTCCGCTCGCTTTGAGTTGTGGCAGACAAACCACTGCTCATTACTAACCTTTTGAAGACAGACTTCGCCTCGTATGCCGAGGTGTAAGAAAAAATTTCCAAACTCATCAAAGTGTTTGTTTGGATAACCAAGCCAGTCTTCGGTTGAGGGAATCCATTCCCAAACCGGAATCCGATGCCCCCACCATAGCTGCCGGCCAATCGGCCAGTCGCGCTTTTCGCTGAGCCAATCGTGGTAGCCTTTGGCGTAGCGCTCGGGCGTGATCTTCACGCGGCCGTCACTCACCGCATCCATTGCCGTTTGGGCCAGCTCGTCCATCCTGACGAACCACTGGTCGGCTAGGTACGGCTCGATCGGTGTTTTGCTCCGGTCGCTGTGGGCAAGGTCGATTTCGCGGTCTTCGATTTCCACCAGCAGTCCGGCAGCTTCCATGTCGTCGACGATAACCTTCCGGGCCTTTTTCATCGTCAGACCGCGATACTTTTCCGGCACACTGTCGTTGAGCGTGCCATCGGTGTTGAGGATGTTGATTGCGCCGATTTCAAGTCCTTCTCCAGAAATGCTGCGCTGCCAGACTTCGTAATCGTTCGCGTCGTGGGCGGGGGTGATTTTCACGCAGCCGGAGCCTAGTTCCGGCTTCGCCCACTGGTCGACGATTAGCGGGATGGTGCGGTCGGTCCACGGCAGTTGAAGCCGCACTCCCCGGACGGCCATGTCGCGGAGCTGCGTCAGCTCCGGCAGCTTGCTGCTTAGCCGCTCGGTTACCGATTCCAGCGAAGACGCAAGCGACGGTTTTTCCTTATCCGATGCGGCAGCGAGCTTTGCTTTGAGGTCCGCTTGCGTCTTCGCCAGCGCCGCCGCCGGGTCGGGATGCACCGCCACAGCCGTGTCGCCGAGCATTGTCTCGGGCCGCGTCGTAGCGAAGGTGACATGCGTCGGCTCGCCCGGCTGAGGCCCCTTTCCATCAACATCAATGACCCGATACTTAAAATGCCAAAAATGGCCCTGCACCGGTTCGTGGAACACCTCGTCATCGCTCACAGCCGTCTGCAGGAATGTGTCCCAATTCACGAGTCGTTTGCCGCGGTAAATTTTCCCGTCCTGAAACAACTTGAAAAACGTCTCGCGTACCGCCTTCGCACAGACCGGGTCGAGCGTAAACCGCAGCCGCTCCCAATCGCAGCTAAAACCCATCTGCTTCAGTTGCCCGAGAATGCGCGTCTCGTACTGCTCTTTCCATTCCCAGATGCGCTCGACCAGTTTTTCCCGGCCCAGGTCGTGCCGCGACAGCTTTTCTTCTTCCAAGAGCCGCCGCTCGACTACCGCCTGCGTGGCGATGCCCGCATGGTCGGTACCCGGCATCCAAAGCACATTGAACCCCTGCATCCGCTTCATCCGCACAAGGATATCTTGCAGCGTGTTATTCAGCGCATGGCCCAGGTGGAGCGCCCCGGTGACATTCGGCGGCGGAATGGCAATGGTAAACGGCGGGCGATCGTCATTCACATCAGCATGAAAATAGCCCTTCTTTTCCCAGTAGGGATACCATTTCCGCTGCGCAGCCGCGTGGTCGTATTGAGATGGAAGGTCTTTTATGTTGGGCACGGTTTCAGTAAGCATTGTTTGTTCGAGATGGAAATTGTAACGGAAAAACGATTTACCTTGGAGGCCTGGGGGCATCCTCTTCGCCTGCATGATCGCGTGGGATGATCGGCAAACGCCGTAGTCGAACCCTATGTTCGGTCACAGTGACAGCGGCACCGGCGAGAAGATCGTTTGTGTCGAGTAATTGCCGAATGATTCGTGCTACCGATTCACCTTTTAAGCCTTCGATGCGAATGCGAATAACTGATGGCATCGACGCATTCGATACGGCGAGCAACGCATGAAAGTCGGAATCGAGTGTAACCACCACGTCACCACGAGCACATCCTTGCTCAAGGATCGTTTTGTCACTCGCAGCTTCCAGCCCTAAGGCGCCCACATGCTCCGATTCGATACCCATGTTTTTCAGATGCTGAGCCGCTGATCGTGGCAAACCCTGGTCAAGCAAGAATTTCATGGCGTTTCATGAAGCTCCAGCACCTGATCGTCAAGGTTGGCAGCAGCATAGGCCAGGGCTTGGCGAATATCTTCCTCTTCTAGCTCAGGATACTCGGCAAATAGTTCATCTCGTTTGGGATGCGTTGCGATTGCTTCGAGTACCCGATGTACCGTCAATCGCATTCCTCGGATGCATGCCTGACCGTTCATCACGGCAGGATCGCACGTAATTCTGTCGATGGATGTGCTCATCGGTTATGCCTAGAGAAACGATTATGGGTTGCTGTGAGGCAGAATATGGTCCCTTTGTATTGTACTTTTTGCTGGTAATGAAGCAAGGCGAAGTGATTGCTGAGGGCATCCCCCTTGGCCCGCGGCGCTAACGATTATGCCTCATCCTTGCAAAGTTTGTACTCGATGCTGTCGACCAGTGCATTCCAACTCGCTTGGATGATGTTTTCATGGACGCCGACGGTACCCCAAACGTCGTGCTCGTCGCGGCTTTCGATCACGACGCGGACGCTTGCCGCGGTGGCGGCGTCGCTGTTGATCACGCGCACCTTGTAATCGACCAGATGCATTTGGTTTAAGCTCGGAAAATGCCCGTTCAACGCCTTACGCAGCGCCGCGTCTAGCGCGTTGACCGGGCCGTCGCCCTCGGCCACCTCGTGGCGGATTCTGTCGCCGACGCGCAGCTTGATCGTTGCCTCGGTCGTGTTGATGCCGTCGGCGCCGGTCTCGACGTTCACATGGTAGCTCAATAGCTCGAAGTGCGGCGTGAAGGTGCCGGCTGACCGTTTTACGAGCAGGTCGAACGAAGCCTCGGCCGCCTCGAATTGGTAGCCTTGGTTTTCCAACGCGACCACCTCGCTGAGCACCCGATCCATCAACTCGCGGTCATGCTCCATGTTCAGCTTCGTGGTCAGGGCGATGACGTTCGACCGGCCGGAAAGTTCGCTGACCAGCACGCGGCGGGTGTTGCCAACCAGCGCCGGGTCGATGTGCTCGTAACTGCTCGTCTGTTTGGCTACCGCATGGACATGCATGCCCCCTTTGTGGGCAAATGCGCTGGGACCTACAAAGGGTTGACTATTGCGAAAATGCATGTTGCCGATTTCGTAAACATAGCGGGCCAACTCAGTAAGGTGTTCGACTGAATTGGTAGCGGAAGAACTGCCGCCCAGGACTTCATAGCCCCCTTTCTTCAGGGCCAGATTTGCCGCGACCGAAATAAGGTCGGCATTGCCACACCGCTCGCCGAGACCGTTGATCGTGCCTTGCACCTGCACGGCGCCGGCATCGACCGCCGCCAATGAATTGGCCACCGCCAAATCGCAATCGTTGTGTGTGTGGATACCTAGTGGCACGTCGACCTTGGCAACGGTATCCTTGGTGATCGCGGCGATTTCCTCGGGCAGGCTGCCGCCGTTAGTGTCGCACATGACAACGATGGAAGCGCCACCCTCGACCGCTGCTTGGATGGTTTTCGCCGCATACTCGGGATTAGCCTTCCAACCATCGAAAAAATGCTCCGCATCGTAAATCACCTCGCGGCCCATGTCGCACAAATGTGCCACCGTTTCGCGGATCATCGCCAGGTTTTCTTCCAGCGAAACGCCCAACACCTCGCGCACATGGAACTCGGACGTTTTGCCGACGATCGTGATAACTGGTGCTTGTGAATCGACCAGTGCCTTCATGCCCGGGTCGTCGGCCGGCTGCAACCCGCGGCGTCGGGTCATTCCAAACGCACAAACTTTGGCATGTTTCAACGGCTTCTCGACCAATCGCTGAAAGAACTCGGCATCCTTGGGATTGCTGAGCGGATAGCCACCCTCGACGAAATCGAACCCCAGTTCGTCCAACCGCCGTGCGATGAGCAGCTTGTCTTCCAGCGAAAAGTTCACCCCTTCACCTTGGGCACCGTCGCGGAGCGTCGTATCGTAGATTTGAATCGATGGCATGGTGGTTGCTGGTGGTTGCGAGCCGGGTCGTCCCCGACCCCGGTGCTATCCCAACAAAAATAAGGGACAACCGCCTGCAAAACAAGGTTCACAAGCCAAGATTCGATCACCGACAGCGAATAAGCGGGTGGAATTGACCGCCGGGGCACTACCCGTTGGCCTCTCCGTAAGCTAGGTTCAAGGAGAGAGTTTCACCGCAATAATTTTAGGAGGACAACGCAATGTCCACGATATTTCTGCTTGTAGGTGTTGTACTGGCTGGATTGATTATTACCGGGGCAGCCCAATTGCGCTCGTTGCAGTTGCGCATTGCCGCAGCCCTGTTTGCGACCGTGGTTCTGCTGCTGTTCTTTACGCTGGCGTCGTTTCGCTATGTGGGCGAAGACTCCATCGGCATTGTCACGAAAAACATTGGTTGGACGTCGCTGCCGCCGGGCAAAATCATCGCCACCGAAGGGGAAAAGGGCCCCCAGGCAGAAATCTTACCGCCAGGTTGGCATCCTTTGTTCTGGCCATTTATCTATGACCTCGAAAGAGGCCGAGTCACAAAGATTCCCGCCGGCAGCATCGGATTGATCAACGCCTCCGACGGCCAGCCGCTACCGCCGAATACCACCTACGCGCCCGAATGGGATAACGATAAAGTCCGTCAAATGGCGCAGGATGCAGAATTCTTCCTCACCGTCGGTGGAGGACACAAAGGGCCTCAGACGTCGGTGCTGAAGCCGGGCTCCTACCGGTTGAATCCCAATCTGTTTACCGTCAACATTGTTCCGGTAACCACTATCAAGAAAGCCACCGTCGGCGTTGTGAAATCGAACGTCGGCGAACGGGCCGTGGTTAGCGACAAACCCCCCACGGGAGCACGTCGGCTCGTGGAGCGCACGCAACTTGGCATTTGGCGCGAGCCGCCCCTGGAAGGCCAGTATTATCTCAATACGACAGCCTACGAAATCACGGATATCTCTACCAAAAAGCACATCGTTCGCTACACGGCCGGCGAAAGCCAGCGTACCGGCGGTGGTGAAGAACAAGAGATCATCGTTCGTACGTCCGATGGATTTACCTTTCCTGTGGACGTGCGAATCGAGTACGAGATTCACCCAGGCGACGCTCCACTGCTGGTTGCCGTGGTGGGGGACGACCAAGACAATCTACGGGCGGTTATGAATTCTGCCGTACGGGCGATCTTCCGCAATAATGCCGAAGGCGTCAAAGCGCTCGACTATGTCAAGCAGCGTTCGCACCAGGAATCTGAGTCGCTAAAAATGCTTTTGGAAGAAATGGGGAATATCGGCGTCACGATCACGGGCGTGCGAATCGGCGACGTCGGCGATGAAAAAACGCTGGGCTCGCTACTCAAAACGCAGACCGATCGCGAGATTGCACTCCAGGAACAAGAAACCTTCAAAGAGCAACAACGAGCAGCCGAGCAGAAAAAGGAGTTGACCAAGACGGAACAAGAAGCCGAGGAAGAAAAACGGCTTGCGACAGCCAGCTATGAGGTGAAAATTGCTGAGCAGGGCCGTGAAAAGAAAATCATCGAAGCGGAGGCGGAAGCCAAGGCGGTGGAAATCAAAGCCGCCGCCCAGGCCTTGGCCTTCCAGCAAATCGCCGAGCAGATCGGCAGCGGCAACGCCGCTCTGATCGAACTGCTGAAAATCGTCGGCGAAGCAGATATTTCTATCACACCGAGGGTGATGGTCGTCGGTGGGCAAGATGGCAGCGGCAAAGATGGCGAAACAACCGCACTGATTGGAACGATGCTCGACACGATGATGGACAAGTCGCCACCGAAGAAAGCGCAGTAGGCTGACGGTTGGCAGCTTATAGGGGTATCGCGCCGAAGAGTTACGGAAAGAGCCTAATTTCGCCAGCGTCTACGGCACATAATACCGGCTAAACCTAGTGCCACGAGCGTCGTCGTCCCTGGCTCGGGGACCACCAAAAACGACACGTGCGAGATGGCTCTTGTGCTACTGTTTCCTGCCACGTCGAGCAGATTTAGCCCCGCCATAAATGCGTACAGGCTAAACCCATCGCCCGCCGACGTTTTAACCGAATAGTACATGATGTTTTCCGGACCTGTGTAGCTGAAATAGGCAACATCTCCATCCGTTAATGCACTCCCCGAGGTGATGGCTGTCGTCATGTCCGCTTCGAAAAAGGAGAAGCCATTGTTGTCATTGGTGATATTGAAGAGGTCACCAGCATCGTCATCCGTTTTCTTGAATAGAGCGATCGCTGTGATCAAGTCAGGATCGTTCGTGGCATTGTAGTCATCAATGATAGCCTTCACATCATCGATCTTGTCGTTCGATCCGGCAGCGGGAACATCAACCGAATTGCCGACTAGAAAACCAGCTTGTGCTTGGCTGCTGAGCAATAGCAGCGCAACGGCGACGAAGAGCGTCGTGGCGAGAAGTCGCTTCGGTAATGCAAGAAACCACATTCCGAGGGAACAGCGACGGATGAAGTGACACCGGTTGAGAAGAATACCGGTAATGTGCCCCTGGTTGATGATCCAACTCATTAGACTTTAACCCCTTGTTTGCAGATTCGATGGTGCCCTAAAATAAACGAAGCGATTGACGATCCGTTCGCAACTGAAAGATTGCTATCTTCAGCAGTTTCTACATAACCTGCTACCCGAAAGGTGGTCCCGCATATCCACGTATCGCCCGCACGATGCAGCCTGCACAATGTACCAGTCCTTCAGCCTAAACTAGCGGTAGACAAGTTTCTACGAAAATGTGCGAGTAGCACCTACAACTATTGATGGATCGCAATTAAATATCTGGTTGCACATTCGACACAACTATTGATTTGAAAAGAACTTGCGCTCACAAGCCCCTTAGGAAAGGGCCGACAGACAAAGTCTGACTATTATTAAAATAAATGTTGCGAATGCGAATTAGCCCGGTTCACCTAATGACAACTTCCCCATTGATCGACGCCGATGCGGTTCTCATGGCCAAAAGTTGGCCCGATGGCTTGGATGTCACCATCACTTTGATCTATCTGGCGATAGTATTAGGTGTGCCCTTGTTGGGCTATGTGCTGATGGCGCTTGATTATCGCGCCTATCTGCGATCGCTACGCCGGGCGCTCGTTCTGGTGGCTCGAACCCTACCGACTACGCCCTATTGGGCACTGCGTGATAGACCACCCTGTCTTGAGGCTCTCGAACTCCATCAGCCCATTACCGAATCGGATGTAATTTCTGCCTATCGCCAACGGGTGAAGCAGTTGCATCCCGACCGGGGTGGCGATCTCTGCAAGTTCCTTCGGCTTCAGCAACATTTTGAGCAAGCGCTAAACTTGGTGCGACAGCAGCCGAAATATCATGCCGATTCGACTCGCTAGCACCCGAGAACCCGAAGTAGCTCAAATTCTGCTCTTGTCTATTGGCAAGGCATACCAGTACGATCCAGTGGGTCGACTTGGATCGAGTACCACAGATCACGCGAATTCAACGGTTAGCCGTCGGGCTTGTCCCGGCGCGCGATGACACCGCCGGGACTAACCCGACGGATAACCAACTCCATTGCTTTCAGGATTTTGCCAGCACACCCTCCGCAGCCCCTGCTGCGAGTTCAGCGGAAAGGGATTCCCGCATGTCGACCTCTCGGGTCAAAACTACTCTTGCAGCGTTGGCCGAGCTTGTTGGCGGGCAGGTTTGCGGCGACGCGACGACGCAGATCGGCGGAGCCGAAACGCTTCGAGCCGCCGGCCCCAACGAAATCACGCTGGCCGACAATCCGGCCCTGGCCCAAGGATTGGCCGCATCGCTTGCCGCGGCGGCCATCATTCATGCAGATGTTCCATGCAAAGACAAACCGTCGATAGTCGTCGAAGATGTTCGGGCCGCGTTTGCCCAAGTTGTCGCCCATTTCCGCCCAGTTCGTCCCTCGTGTCGAGTTGGCGTCTGCCCAGACGCCCATATCAGCCCCACAGCCAAACTGGGGCAGGGCATCGATGTCCATCCCGGTGCTACGATTGGGGACGATGTGACGATTGGCTCCGGATCGATCATCCACAGCGGCGTGCGGATCATGGCCGGCTGTGTGATCGGCAGCCAAGTCACCCTCTTCCCCAATGTGGTGCTCTACGAGAACACGCAGATCGGTGATCGCTCGATCATTCATGCCGGAGCCGTGCTTGGAGGCTATGGTTTCGGTTTTGAACTACTCGATGGCAAGCATCAGCTCTGTGATCAGCTCGGATACGTTAAAATTGGCACCGAGGTAGAGATCGGAGCATGCACGTCGATCGATCGGGGCACTTATGGCGCAACGACAATCGGCGAGGGAACCAAAATCGATAATATGGTTCAAATAGGCCACAACTGTCACATTGGAAAGCACAACCTGCTTTGCTCCCAAGTAGGAATCGCGGGAAGCACCTCGACCGGCGATTACGTGGTCATGGCGGGACAAGTCGGCGTCCGCGATCATGTTCACATTGGAAAAGGAGCCGTACTCGGCTCAAAATCGGGCGTCTCGAACGACGTGCCCGAAGAGACCGTCATGCTCGGCGCGCCGGCAACCCCCTTGCGAAGGCAAAAAGTTCAAATCGCTGCGATTGCGAAACTACCAGAGATGCGTAAGCAGTTCCGCGCCATGCAACGGCAACTAGCAATGCTAGAGCAGCAACTGGACCATGCTCCTGCACCGCAGAATTCAAAAGAACATGCGGCGTAAGGCGAGCGGCAATAGAGAATTTATCAATCTTAACCCGACGCGTAAGCGAGGGAATTACCCCGTTATCCTCAGTCCCTCGCTTACGCATCGGGTTATCAAGGTAAGTTCTTAACTGCCGCTCGCCTAAGAAGGTGAAAAGATTTTGTGTACCGATATTCATTCACCAAGACGATCGACAATTAGCGGTGGTGATGTGCGTGCGGTCGCTGAGAAGTTACCCCCCATCGGCGTGCTCGCTGGATGGGGTCGGCTGCCATTTGCCGTAGCGGGCGCGCTGCACCGACAAGGCATCCCGGTTGCCGGCATCGGAGTTCGCGACCATGCCGATCCTCGATTTGCCGAACGATGCGATCACTTCGATTGGATCGGTGCTGGCAGTCTCGGTCGGGCGATTCGTCTCTTCAATCGTTGGGGCGTTTCCCGAGCGACGATGGTTGGTAAGATTCATAAAGCGATGTTCATGCAACCAAGATGGTGGATCCGTCATCGGCCCGATTGGAAAACTCTCCGGGCATTCGCCCCTTACTTATTCACCGGCAGTAAAGATGGCAAAGATGATACGTTGCTTGGAATCGTGGTGGAATTGTTTGCATCTCACGGAATTGTGTTTGAACCGGCAACCGATTTTGCACCGGAGCTACTCGTGAAAACAGGACAAGTCGCAGGTCGCCCCCTCTCGGCCAAACAGCAAAAGGACATCGAATTCGGCTGGCAGCTCGCCAAGCTCATGGGCGGACTCGACGTCGGACAAACCGTTTGTGTCAAAGATCAATTTGCACTCGCCATCGAAGCGGTCGAGGGAACCGACCTTTGTATTCAACGGGCGGGCCAATTTTGTGGCAGCGGCGGGTTCACGGTCGTCAAGGTTGCCAAGCCTCAACAAGATATGCGATTCGATGTGCCCACGGTAGGTGTAAAAACACTAGAGTCAATTGCTGCGGCCGGCGGCAACGTCTTGGTGATCGAAGCCGGTCGCACTATCTTGCTCGACGAGGAAGAGTTTCGCAATAAAGCGGTAAAGCTCAAAATTTCAGTCGTCGCTCACCTCAACATCATCCAAGCCAATGCCATAGTGCTTTGACCACCTCTTGGAATTTGCAATGGCAAAGCCGCAACCAAAATGTCAGATGCTTTTTTATCACCGCAGAGAGCGCAGAGGGCACAGAGGTCTTTTTCTAGGGATTTTCTCTGCGCTCTCCGCGTACTCCGTGGCTAAAAAATCTTTTGTGCCTTTTGGTGTTTTTTGTGGCTATTCTTCTTTGGTTGCGGCAATGGGCCGCACTGGACTCTTCGTGGTTCGTTTTTCTTCCATCCCGTGAACGGTTACCTTCCCTTGTTGGTAGACCTGAGAGGCTAAATCGGCTTTCGCACATCGCATGGCTTATTCCTTTTTTTCAGGGGCTTCCGAAGGGGACAATCTGCCAGCGACCATGCTCTCGTCGCAAGTCATTGCCACGCAATAACTTACGTCTTTTATGTGGCCTGGGGGATTCTTTCAAGGACGGCCTATTCGCTGTACTCCTCCTATTCGAATGCTCTCGGCAGAAACTAATTATTTGAGATAATCGGCGAGGTCGTGTATACTGAAGCCTGTGTAAGCGTTCAGCGGGTCAAGATAGTTTGTACCGTTGAAGGGGCCTCTACTGTTTGCGTCTACTTTTTACATGGCGGGACCGCTAGTGACTTAAAACCTCGGGCTTCTCTTTTTGCCAAGATCGCAATCCGCGAAGCCCAACAAAAAGGGCAAGATTGTCGTGCAAGCTATTGCGCAATGTCTTGCTCCGGAGCTGAGAAATGGCTGCTATTGATACGAATGAACCTTCTTCTTTGGAATCGCTGAGGTCGTTACCTCCAGACGATCCGTCTAGTCTTGTCGTTGGAAGTGATCCTGCGGTAAACCGGGTTGCACACCATGCCCAGCGTGCTGCGCAGGTGGAATGCACCGTTCTGATTACCGGTGAGACCGGTACCGGGAAAAGAAATCTGGGCCCGAATGCTGCATCGGCTAGGCCCCCGACATGACAAGCCGTTTGTGCCCGTCAATTGTGCTGCGCTCACTGCCAGCTTGGCTGAGAGCCAGCTATTTGGCCATGAACGTGGCGCCTTTACCGGAGCCATGGGCGCCAGTTTGGGTGTGTTCCGTGCCGGAGACCGAGGAATCGTGTTTCTTGACGAAGTGGGCGACATGCCTCTGGATTTACAACCCAAGCTTCTACGTGTCTTGCAAGAAGGCGAAGTGACCCCGGTCGGTTCGGCAACTCCTGAGATAGTCGATGTCCAAGTCATCGCGGCCACGAATCGCGATCTATTGCAAGAAGTGCAAGAAGGACGCTTTCGAGAGGATTTGTACTATCGTCTCAATCTTATCGAACTAAACATGCCGCCGCTTAGAGAACGGACCGCGGACATCCCTTCATTTATTGATTATTTTTCGCGAAAATTTGCGAACCGTTACAACCAACCTCTATGGCAACCAGATGCCGAAAAACTGCGTGATTTCTGCGAATATCGCTGGCCTGGCAACATTCGGCAACTGAGCTATGTCATTGAGCAAGGGTACGTATTGGATTTCGAGCCAATGCTTCCCAATCGAGTCAATGGACCGCAATCGCGTATTGACCTGCCATTCACGGACCTCTCGCGATTACGAAAAGCAGCCCTGAAGCAAGCACTGCGCTCTACCAACGGCCACAAAGGAAGGGCTGCGAAGTTGCTTGGAATTCATCCAAACACCATGACGCGCCTATTAGCGCAGCAACACGATGACTGCCAAAACACCGATTCTGAATGATGAATTTTGGTAACCGTTCACGGGATGGAAGAAAAATGAACCACGAAGAGCACGAAGGACACAAAGAATAGAATTCTATTTTTTGAGAGGCTTTCCAATCAAGTCGATGAGGGTGCAAATTTAGCCTACTTTAAGGTGAAGAGAAGAAAACCACGAAAGAGAGGGCTTTGAGAATACTATTGGGCAAGTCTTTCCGCTTCAAATCCTGCGATCTTACTTCCCTCACTTTTTTCGTGGTTTTCGTCTTCTTTCGTGGTTTTTCGTCTCTTTCGTGGTTTTCGTCTCTTTCGTGGTTTTCCTCTCTTTCGTGGTTTTCCTCCGAATGGGTTTTCCGTTTGAGTTCGCTGAGAAGCGAGAGCAAGCGATTTGGTCCTCTGACTTCTTCGTGCTCTTCGTGTCCTTCGTGGTTCAATATTTTTTATTCCGTGAACGGCTACGAATTTTGATTCGATTGGATTGGTTGTTATTGGCTTGGTAGCGATCTCGGACCTTCTAGCAGTTGGTGTGTCTACCTGCCTTGGCTGCGGGCTCTGCTGCACTGGGAATTTTGGTTGCCTTCTCCAATCGCCTTTTTAACCGAACATAGCACTGCTAGCAGTCCATCAAAGCTTGTCACCAAAATAGGGGCATTTACCTATTTTAGTGAAATCTTAACTTAGCCTTGCTTAGCCAGGGCTTTTCTCAATAGCCTTACTTTTCATCTCACCACTTTGGTGAAGTAGGCTCTTAGGCCCGAGCGGCAGATTCACCCCCTAAGCCCTTTTCCAGCATCGACTTACGCCGCATGGACAACCGATGATCTCTCTGGCATGTGAATCGCATAAGGTGACTGGCAGTGCATTGCGCGCTATCGGGTGTTTGTCGAAGGGAAAGGGTCCCTGCGCTGGAGGCCTGGGCATCGCGAGATTGTGTCGGGGCGATGGTGTGCGGCAGTGCACGGTTGTCGGTGCTTGCACGATAGTGCAAGCAGACTAACTCGGCTTCAGTTCGGTGCTCGGACTTCGCGGAAGAAGGTTTTCGGGAATGGGCACAGTTGCTGAGGCAGAACGTTACTCAGTTTGGAAAAAAAGGAGAATCGATCAATGAGTCACAGTCCAAAATTATGAAAGTGCTGACCCGGACTATGGTACTGAAGGTTTTCGTCGCGCAACGCCGGATAAATCATCCAAGCGGCGCCAACTAACGCATGGTCGTCGTCGCGGAAAGGCACCCCAGTCGGTCAATGGAATTCATCGCCGTCGCAATCGAAAAATGGCATGGTAAAGAGTTTAGGCGATGGGTAACCGTTGGGCCTCTTCTCTTCTTTGCGCAGACTACGGTGTGCGCAGAGTAGATGGTTGCGGTCGGATGTGGTGCGCGCGTGTTGCACGTTACAAGGAAAGAAGGTGCGCACGCCATGAGCATGGTTTTTAGGCGCGATGTTGGCGTTTCGACTTCGCGGAGTACAGACGGTTTGTAAATACGGCAGCAGAGTGCCTTTTGGGGCTCCCTTGCGACCGGTGTGCTTGCGCGGTGCGTTATGCACTGATGGGTGCGCTTGAGTGGAATATGGAGGAGTGTAGAAAGGCAACTGTCCGGCACAAAAGAGACTGTCAGACAGTTGCTGAGTCGATAGGGCCGGTGACGGCGCTAGCTTGCGTGCGGATTTGATTCGTTCGTTGGACAATGGCTAGCGGAAGGGTAGCGGTCTGCGGCTTATTAGCAAAGGAGAAGGAAGAGGTGCTGGATGCGTGCGCGGGATTAATTGACATGACAATTTGAGTGGTGACCTAGCGATGACAGCCTTGAGCACTACCGTAAGAATGCCGCCGTTGCCTGCTGGTGAGCACATGCAATGCGCCGTACGTGACTCGTCACTGGGAGTGATGCGTTGTGCAGTGGTATCGCCCTGTTCGGAGCGTCTGGAGGGCATTCGGTTAGCAGCCGAGCGGGAAGCTTGGGAAGCAATCGTCTGCAAGGACGCCAGCGCGATGCTCCGCTGTGTGTTTCGGGAGACTTTGCCACTGTCGATTGTCGACATGCCTCCTGCGGCTGGCGATGAGTATGAAGACTACCGTGCGATTGCCGAGCGGTTAAGTGAAATAGGTGGTAGCAACATGCTCTTGGTGGTCTGTGCTGACACGGAAAGCGTTCAAGAGGAGATATGGGCCAGACAACTGGGGATTTGGAGCTACTTGCCGCTAGCTAATTTGTCGCCAAAGAACCTTACACTTCGATCTCCCAATGGGGCCCAGGCCCATGATGGAGCAGATACTGGATCAAAGATGCAAAGCGATAAGCAAGGACTAGCGCTCGTATTTGGCACGGCACGGAAAGCTTTGGAGAGAATCGCTTTGGCAAATGCCAATGCACCTGGGCAATGGGATCGGAGGGCGGCAGAAAACCTCCATTCCATCGGCTTCTCGGAAATAGAGACTGAAAAAAATGAAAAAGCAGGATGAAAATCTTGATAAAGATGTCGATAGAGTAGCGAACGAGCCAACTCGTCCCGTGCGATTGCGTGGATCAAAGCGCCCGTCTGTCGCAGGTCGCCGAAACGTTTGTCGCAAAAAAGGAAAGGAGAATGGAGGAATCCAGGAACGATGTAACAAGAGAATGAATTGGTAATGCTTGACAAATTATACAACCTATAACATGTCGTCGACTTCACTTCCGGAGTGATGAACACGGCAAGATTTTGGTCGGTCTTAATTGGTCTTTTGTCCTTACATTTAGTTAATTAGTTGGGTCGGTTTCCTTGTGACGTCAACGGCGGTTGAAACAACGGTTTCTTCAAGATCGTTTTATTGGCGTGATGAGATGGATTGACAAAACAACCTGAAAAGGAGAACTTTTGATGTTTGCACTCGTGAAAAACAGAGTTTGTTCCGCGGTTATTGTAGGAACCATTAGTTTTGCTGTGGGGGGAGGTTCCGCCCTGGCAGGCTTAGTTGGCTTGGATCCCAACTCATCCGATTCCGTGAAACTGTCCGATTTGCTCGACGATACCACGGATGGGGTTATCGTGGGCGATAAGATTTTTGATGGTTTCGTTTACTCGACGATCGGCGACATGCCCATGCCTGAAGATGTCAACGTGCTTGGCTTCACCGATTTAGATGGCAACTATGGCATTAGCTTCCATGGTGCGTTTATTGACATGCCAGGCGGCGGGCCATCCGATGCGCTGATCCGATTTACGGTAGAAGTGGATGATGAGGCCCAAGCGAGAGGTTGGGTTATTTCAGATGCCCATTTATCTATCGGCGGTATCGGCGTCGGCGACGACTCGGTATTCACCGTGGATGAATCCTTTGAAGGCAGCAACGAATCGCTCAGTGTGTTCGCCTCGACGCTGGGCCAAGGTGGCCAGTCACTATCTGATTGGACCTATTTTGTTCCCACCGTGACCAAGCTCCGCGTGTCGAAGGATATCTTTGCCCTTGCTGGTGAGAATGCGATTGTTCCTGCCAGGGCAACGGTGATTGATCAATCGTTCTCACAAGTGCCGGAGCCTGCCGCGTTGACGCTTTTGGCGATTTCTCTGGCGGGAGCTATGACAACGGCTCGACGTCGACAGGGTTGATTTGGCAAAAGAACGACTGCTCTGCTGCACACAAGATGAGTGCAAACATGATGTCTAGGACATAAGAATGACCGACAAAAGTATGTCGGGAAGTGGGACGCGGATTTTGAAACTCGAGTTTGATTTGCGTGAATTACCAGACAAACCCTGCTAACCAATCGGCAATAGAGGGTATTGTGGTTCTAGCGTCTAATGATATCATCGGTAATAAGTGTCTAATCCGCGTGCCATGGTCTGGTATAATTGAGCCGCGAGAATCTGGTAGTCGTTAAGGAGCAACAGATGGAACTTTTGAGATTCGTTGCATTATGGACGATCGGCTGTTTTTTTTTAACGCTCGCTAAAAACGGGTTTAGCCAGGATTCTCAACTGGCTGAAATTCTTGAAGCATTTCACAATCAAGAGCAGGTCGTTCGCTCGGTATCATTGTCCATTGATGCCCAACAGCGAGTGTCCACTCGGGACCGGCAGAAATTAGAACCAAAACATGAGAATGTTAGATCTGATAGAGATTCCTCTGAACGTGGCATCGAGTTGTCGAACACTGTATCCAGTGACTTCCACATGAAAATACTCTTCATGAAAGAGAACGACCGCGCCCGGATTAAGTCCAGCAGATCAATTTACAACGATATGGAAAAACGCTTATTCGCCTCCACATCAGATTTTACTGTCGATGGGGATGAATACATTAGAAGTCTGCGAACACGAGAGTCTCAAAAGGCGGCACGAGGGGCAATTCATACCAAGGAGAGGCGCAATATAGATATAGACACCGCCTCCTACAGGCCGATTTGGCTTGCATTTAGCCCTTTTAGTTCAAAAAACTTGCCAGGAATGACTCTTGACAAAATGGAGGTCATAGGTAGAAAAGAGCTAAGTGACGGTCAAACTGCAATTATTCTTGCTAGACCAGACAAAAGACGAGTACTATGGATCGACGGAGGCAACTACACCACTCTGTTAAAGTACGTGATAACTGATCGCTCGAATACTTCTAGGGCGATTGTTGATATCACAAAATCGAAGATCGAGCAAGGAGTAAGCATACCTTTGCAATGGGAGGTTAGCTATTTCGGTAGCAATGGGGCATTAAAGAGTTTTGAAATGTTGGATGTTTTAGACTATGAGATTAATCCCAAGTTAGATCAAAGCGATTTTCACCTGGAATTTCCCCCAGGCACGCTTGTTTCGGACGAACGTTTGCCAACTAATCAATACTCATTCATTGACTTTGATGGCAGTGTTAAGAAGGTTGCTAAGAGTGGTATAGACTCAATTTTGCTTAACGGAGTGACTGTAGAGGACTCTCTCACCAGTAAATCATGGAATCCAATCCTGGTTCTTTTGAATTCCATAATAGTACTGGTGCTGGTATTGTTGTACATCAGGAAGCGAGCGGCTGTTAATCAATTCAAGTGACTTATTCCACAAGGTTCCCTAGGAAAGGAGTGTTGTTATGCAGCTTCTGATCTCGTTTAATCGCCAAGTCGTGTATTCCGTGGCATTTATTTTGGGTGTTCTCCTTGCTTATCCGATGGTTAGTACTGTCTTTGGGGTTTGCATAAAACAACCGTGTGTTGAAAGTTTTAATTTTGGATTCGATAGCAGTTCATGTGATTTCGGCGTTCATTTCGAACGTTTAATGACAATAGGCCCAAATGTTTACGCCCAACATGGCGACGGTGATATTGTTAATACATCCGCAACACCCGTAGGCCAAAAAGATGCTGATACGATTGGCAACTGTACTAGCGCTAACGGTTTTATTCAGGTGGCCGCCAAGTGTGAAGTGTTTGGCCAGTGGGAGGAAATTCAAAATTGGGCATTTTGTACTTGGGGTGGCTAGGGCCTCATTTTATGACAGGCTCCCATGGTTGAAGGGGATATCTCTAAGCTGACCGCTAGACCAGCCCTGCTCGCTCGCTGAGGCGTAGCAGTACCATACCATAGCGGCATCGAAATACGACTTCAGCACCAAGACCATGTCACTGGGCGTGACGCGACCCAACGGGGCGACATAAACGTCGCCCCGTTTTTTTATTGAAGGGAACCGTACCAACCCCGAGACAACTACCACGGGACTTTGCAATTTAGACGAGCGGTAGATAAGGACTTACCAGCACGCAGCGCAAGCAAGTGGGTCTCATGCACACACTCGCTTGCGCGTCGTGCTAGTATTCTGGTAAATTTTCAATTGCCGCTCGCCTAACAGTCCTCCTTTCCAACAAGCAGAGCATTTCCACGAAGGCAACCCCCCGGCAAAGCCGGGGGCTTAAATGCTTTCCTCGAACGGTAGCCACTAAATTCCCTGAAGAACCTTTTTGTTGAAGAGAACCATATCAACCCCGGGAGAACTACCACGGGTCTTTGCAATTGAGAGCCGCTTGCCATGGTTCAGCGTGCCAGCATCCGATCGATGGCCGATCCGATATCAGACTCACGCATTAGCGACTCGCCAACCAGGATCGCATCGACGCTCGCGTCATCCAATTGCTCAACATCCGCACGTGTGCGGATTCCGCTCTCGCCAACGACCACACACTCCGAGGGTATCTCTTGCCGCAGCCGGATTGTATGGTTGATGTCCACCTCAAACGTGTGCAAGTTCCTGTTATTGATGCCAATGACCGAAGCCCCAACATCAAGCACTCGGCCCAAGTTTTCCGGCTCGTACAATTCAACCAACGGCGTCATTCCCAGTGCGACCGTCTCGCCGTGCAAGTTGACGAGAGCACTATCATCCAGGCATTCGGCAATCAGCAGCACCGCGTCCGCGCCTGCAGCCCGAGCTTCGAGCAGTTGGTAAGGGTCGAGAATAAAATCTTTACGCAAGATCGGGACCTTTACCACATCACGCACCGCCTGCAGATACTCAAGTCGGCCTTGAAAAAAAGGTTCGTCCGTAAGCACGCTAATGCAAGCGGCGCCATGCTGCTCATAGATTTGAGCGATGGCCACGGGATCGAAATCCTGACGGATCACGCCTGCCGAGGGGCTCGCTTTTTTAATCTCGGCGATGAGTCGAATCGGGCCTCCGGCAGATAACGCTGCACGAAAATCGCGAGGTTCTGACGAATCGGCTATTTTTGCACGCAACTCATGCTCCGAAACGTGCAAGCGTGCCGCCGCAATTTCTTCAAGCTTCGTGGCAACGATTTTTTGCAGTATGGTCGCAGGCATGGGGACATTCTAATGGGATGAACCGGCAGAAGATACCTGACCACAATTTCAGCCCTCGGCTTTGCGGGGGATAGCGACGGCCGTGACAGCTTAGCTATGGGCCTACTTGGTATTTCTTGCCACTGCGTTCCCCCAGACTTCGATCCAATCGACTCGTGAACATGCCTTGCTCCCTTTGCCCGGCCGGAGATCGGTCAGTCCGATTTCTTCGATCGCCTTGAGCGACGCGGGAGCCTCATTCTTGCCTCGGATAATCTTGACGACATCGAACCGCGACCAATTCAGGTCGGCCATTTTCAGCTCAAATTCTTGCCAGTCGAGAGTCGTTGGAATACTCTGCCTGCTGATGTACCACTGCTTACTCGGCATTTTGATGAGCAGGTAGAGTTCATGGCCGCCACCCTGCTTGGCCCTCAATCTCAGCTTGGCGTTTGGCGTTGAAAGGTCAATCGAATATCGCTTTGGTCGAAGAGAAAAGGCCCAACGCTTTTGGCATTGCCCCGACCAAAGGTAAAACGGGTCATCAGCGGGTTGGTCGTGGTGCGACTTCTTGATCCATTGCTTACCTGGACCGTGCAACGCGAGGATCAGACCATCGGTTGCCACATGATCTTGAGTGATCGGCAACTCGGCGGGGGTGGTCTTCCAGTCTTCCCGAAAGAGTCGTCGGACTCCCGCCGTCTCCCTCGTACGGCTACCCTCGGCGAAGGCACAGGAAACCGCCATCATCGCAACGAAAAGCACGCTGATGGTCTGAAGATATCTTCCAACCGATCTGAGGTCGGATCCAGGCCGAATTTGACAGCAGAGTTGTCTTAGCCGAAAGATATTTTTCATGTTCAGTCGTCCCAAAGTTTTTCCACTGCTTTTGAAAGGATCGTAACACTTTAGCTAAATGCGGCGAATCAGAAAATCACCACAGAGAACACCGAGGTCACGGAGATTCTATCACTCCTTTCAATGGATGGGCAGCTAGAATTTATTTTCCTCTGTAAGACAAACCCGTAAAAGCTTGTTGTTTTGACACTCTTTTTGAAAAGCCACGGATTGAACACGGATGAAACAGGGATAACAAGAAGATTTTTCTATGCCAAAGTTATCAATTTATCCGTGTTCAATCCGTGGCTAAAGAAATCTTTTTGTGCCTTTTGGTGTTTTTTGTGGCTATTCTTCTTTGGTTGCGGCAATGGGCCGCGCTGTGTTCCTCCGTTTGCTCTGTGGTTAATCTTTCTAGGAACTGCTGTGATGGCTAGAGTGTTACAAAGGGGCAACCCCCCGGCAAAGCCGGGGGCTGAGATTGGGAGGCGTCTACTTGGCGTCCGGTAATTCCGACCGACGGGCAACTTCCTCGATCTCTTCGCGGATTTGTTTGACAAACTTGTTTTTCTCAAAAGTATCTCGAACGGCCGTGAAATCTTTATCCATTTCATCGTCCGGGCCCAACAATCCGAAACCGGTGCGAGTTCGCGGCTGGAACTCTTTTTCTGCATCACCGAGAATCAGGTGCAAGAATTTAGTGCGCAACTCGCCCCACGACTTGGCTGCGGACTTGATCTCTTCAACACTCAACTCAGCAATGCTCGTGCCAAAATGTTTTTCGTACGCCCACGATACCCAGGCCCATTCATCCTCGTGGTAGGCATCGTGGATTTGTAATAACGCGGACTGCAAGCCTGCAACGGTATCAATCTCACCCGACTCAATGTGCGTGCAAAGCCGCTCGAATCGCGATTGGGGCATCATCTGTCCCGCCAGGTCAATCCACTCTTCGCTGAAGACCGCTGCATCTTCGACGACAAGTCGTCGGCTTGGGTCTTTTGCACCGGTTGCCTCGAACCGGCTGAGCAGCCGCTCCTGCAGATACATTTCGATTCCCGCCTTGTAGAATCGAATTCCCTTGCGCAATAGGACTCGCCGCACTTCGGCGCCATCAAGCGTGACAATGCTCTTGGCGGTATCCGTCGACTCGCTCGCTTCGCGCAGTTTCTCGGTGCCACGTAACATTCGTCCCACGGTGAGCGGACTGAATACGTCGAAGTCGATGATGTCGCGCTTGACCACTCCTTTGCGGCGGTCGCGCGTGGGCCATTTTGCACCGTCACGGACCGTGCCGACGGTCGACAGATAGAGCCCGGGCACCATCTCGCATCGGCCGTTCGACTTGGCTTCGATGTGGCTAAACGGAAAGTCGCGTGTATCGAAGGTGCGCGTGTGCTTGCCGAGTATCACGGAAAACGGGCCAACGCGGCATGGCCACATCATGTAAGAGAAGGAGCCTGTTTTGCAGCCGCGCTCGAGCTTCCCCTCATGCACCGGGCCAAGCTTGTACATGTGGTTCGACTGATTGGTTGCGCTGCCGGCATTAAAAAAGCTGAATAGACCGGCAATGAGCAAGGTGCTCTTGTGATGCGTGACTGTGTAAGGCCCGGCAAAGATGCTGCACGCTTCGCCATGAAACCCTTCGCAATTGGCAAAGAAGATCGACCCTTCGGATGAAAACTGTTTTCCAATCTGACAACCTTGGCCGACAAACGATTTACAAACAATCGCCCCCGAATCGACGTTAGCCCCTTCGGCGAGAATAAAATCTTCGGCCACGACCCCGACACCCACGAACGCCCGCGCATCGGGGCAGCTTAGGATGGTTCCGTTGACCAATGACGCAGCACTTTGAAGAATCGCACCATCGCCTATGTTGACGTTGGTGATGCGCGAAACAGAAGTGATCTTCGCGGCCTGCCCAATCGTGCCACGATCGCTACGAACGGCATCGACCGCCGATTTGGCGAGATGGTTCAGCCGCTCGGTAAGCTTCGGCCTCGAACGGGCCAAACATTGCAAATAGGCAAACTGGGCCGATAGTTCGTTGAACAGGGTGACTTCACGTCCTCCCGCTTCATTGAGCGCTTCGACCTCGACGCCGTTGCCAAATGTTGCGCCGGCGCTTGTTTCCAGAACGCCGACATCCTCAATCGAGGCCCCATCGCCAATGGAGTAGCCTGCAATGTGGGAGTGAATCTTGGCAATCCGCACGCCGTCGCCTATCGTGCAATTGCTGATGTAAGCACGATAGATGCCGGCCGGTTTTTCCAGCCCCGAATCTGTGCGGATTGAACCTCGCAAATCGCCGATGGCAACCATGCCGGCAAAATGAACATGACGGACTCGCTCGAGCTCGAAGTCGACGGTTACCCGGACTTGCGACCAATCCTCCGCGGTACAGCCCTGTGACTCGAGTTGTTCGATCTGCGCAGGTTTGAGTGGTTGATGGTTTTCTCTCTTCAACGCATTGGCTCCTCGAGGCTTTTTTTGGCAGAAGATAGCGGTCCGACAAATTCGTCGTGGCCGACGACGCTAACGCCGGTGAATTGTCAGATCGCGGCTACTTTCTACCACTATCTACTGCCCACTTTCCCCACCTAGACGCCTGCTGGGACGCCGCCTTTGTGCTTCTCCCAAATCTTGGGGAGCAGCTCTTCGGTTTTTTCTTCCAACTCCTGATCGCTGATGGCGGTTAGTCGGCCATCCTTTTCATACTGATCCATCACCCATCGGGCTAGCTTGTGGATCTTGATCTTGCTCACGCGGTCGTCGCCCGAAAGGCCGAGGAACTCGTTGACCCAGAGAACGATGCCATCGGCTCCGCTTTTGTCGGTAATCGCCACTCGCGGCGGACGATTGAGCAGCTTGGTGGTATCCATGATATTGTAAATCCGCTCGTCCGATCGCAAGCCCCCGGCATGGATACCGGCGCGAGTCGTGTTGAAGTATCGACCGACAAACGGATAGTTCTCCGCAATGGGAAATCCAATCGACTTCATGTACTCGGCCAACTCGGTGATGACGGTTGTGTCGATCCCGTTCAATTCGCCTTTGAGCGCAATGTACTCCATGATTGCGCCTTCGACAGGCGGGTTGCCGCAGCGCTCGCCGTAGCCGAACAGTGTGCCGTTGACGGCGTTGCAACCGTAGAGCCACGCGGTCGACGCGTTGGCATGCACGCGATGGAAGTCGTTGTGCCCATGCCATTCCAGCCGATCGCTCGGCACACCACATTCCTGGTTGAGCTTGTAAATCAGCTTGGGAATGCTCCGCGGCAACTCCGCATTCGGATAGTGCAACCCGAAGCCCATCGTGTCGCATAGCCGAATCTTGACCTTGAGGTCATCGGGCACTTGTTCCGACATCTCCATCAGTCGGTCGACGAATGGCAGAATGAATCCGTCAATATCAGCCCGGGTCAAGTCTTCCAGATGGCAGCGGGGGCGAATGCCCGCTTCGAATGCCGCATCAACCACTTCACAGTAGCTGTCCATGCACTCTTTGCGGCTTTTGAACTTGAGCTTCTGGAAGATGTGATAGTCGCTGCTGCTGGTAAGCATGCCGGTTTCTTTGAGTCCCGCCTCCTTGACCAGACGAAAGTCGCCCTTCACGGCACGAATCCAGCCGGTGCATTCGGGAAACTTGTGCCCCAGTTCGCGGCAGCGGTCGAGCGTTTCCCGATCGTTCTTCGTGTAGAGGAAAAACTCGGTCTGACGGATTACGCCGTTGGGGCCACCGAGTCGGGCTAGCATGTCGTAGATCTTGACCATCTGGTCGATCTTATACGGCGGACGAGCCTGTTGGCCGTCGCGGAAGGTGGTGTCGGTCACGACGATGTCCCGTTTTTTGACCGAGTTGAAATCGAACTCAACCGGCTTGCCGTCGATCTGCTCGATAACCGGATCGTCCGAAAATTTTATTAGCGGCGGCAGGTCGTAGTTGAAGGTATCTTCAAGCAGATTGGGTTCGGTCGTGTCGACAAGTGGGTGATTTATTGTTTGTGCGGTCATGGATCATCTCCAGGAAATAAATAGTGTATTCGATTGTTAGCCGCCGGGCTTGCCCCGGCGTTGCGTCCACGCGCCGGGACAAGCCCGGTGGCTAACGGTAATTCAAACTAATCGGTGGGCTAAACTTCCACACCTTGCTCCTTGCAGACTTGCGTGATGAATGTAGCCGCTTTGCCAACGGTGTCGACCGACAGGGCGGCTTCCTCTTCCATCTCGATGTCAAATTCTTCCTCGAAGCTTGCAACCAATTCGATCGATTGGATGCTCTCAGCCCCCAAGTCAGCGGAAAAGTTGTCCTCGCTTTTGATCGATGAGGGATCGATTTCAAGTAGCCGTCCTGTGACGGCGATAACACGTTCTTCTACCGTTGCCATTTGATATTCTCCAATTTTGCAAGTTGTTTCAACTTTTCACTACACCTGCGGGGCGCCAGGTTTTTTCTCTTGCACCCAAATGTAATAGTCGCGCATGCTCAGTTCGCTGGCCGCGTCGCTATCCAGAAACACGAGCGATGAAGGATGCAACTGCAAGGCGCTGGCGGTGAACATGCTGGTCACCGGCCCCTCGACCGAGGCCGCGACCGCAGCCGCCTTGTTCGCGCCATTGGCAAGCATGATCGACTTCCGTGATTCGAGGATGGTGCCGACGCCCATCGTGATCGCATAAATGGGCACGTCTTCCCGATTCTCAAAGAACCGTGCATTGTCATCAATGGTCAGTTTCGCCAAGGTCTTTAGCCGAGTCCGTGAGGTGAGCGAACTGGTTGGTTCATTGAATGCAATATGGCCATCGGACCCGATGCCCAGGATTTGCAGATCGATTCCACCCGCTTCGACAATCTGCTGTTCGTACCATTGGCAGAACGCTTTGTAGTTTTGTGTTGTGCCAGAAGGAATGTAGATATTTTGCTCGGGGATATTGATATGCTTGAAGAGATTTTCATGCATGAAGTAATGGTAGCTCTGCGGATGATCTCCCTTCAGGCCAACATATTCATCCAGGTTGAACGTGGTAACGTGTGAAAAGTCGAGCCCTTCGTCCTTGTGCATCCGAATCAGTTCTTTATACAGCCCCAAGGGCGTCGAACCGGTAGCCAAACCCAACACAGCATCGGGTTTGGTATTCATCACATCCGCAACCTCCCGGGCGGCCGCTCTGCTCATCTCCTCATAAGATGGACTGATAATAACTTCCATCGTAACAATTTCCCTTTCTCTCTTGTTTGGGGCACGCTTTGACGTGCGAGTAAAAGCCTAATTTTAGGCTTTTTCTGTGTTAAATGAATACGCTCTTTTTCAATGATCGTTTAATGATCGTGCGTTACCGGAAGATTTTTCCACAGGGGAAGCTCGTCATCCTACCAAAGTTTCTTAGTATTGGCGAGTAGGCTGGAGCAAGGATCGCCGACAAGGCAGCTCTGGCGTTGTATTTCCAAGGAATCCGGTAACATGGCGAGCGGTGGGCGGCTAGCGCATAAAAAAACGGCTCCTTGCTAGTGTTGCAAGGAACCGTTGGATTCTCGTGCTGGAGACGAACTCTCCATGCGTTATTCTTGGGGCATTCAGCCACCGCAACCACAGCTAGGGGCGCAACCACAGCTGGCTTCACAGCAGCATGCTTTGCGGGCAGCGCGACGGGCACGCAGTTTGGCAAACAGGCCACAGCGAGGCTTGCAGCAAGGGTCGCAGCAGCAGTCGCTCGCGCAACCACAACTTGGTTCACAGGCGTCGGCGCAACCACAGCTTGCTTCACAGCAGGCGCTGGCACATCGGCATGCCTTGCGGGCAGCGCGACGGGCACGCATTTTGGCAAACAAGCCACAACGAGGCTTGCAGCAGGGGTCGCAGCAGCAGTCGCTTGCGCAACCACAGCTTGGCTCACAGGCGTCGGCACAACCACAACTGGGCTCGCAGGCGTCCGCACATCCACAGCTGGGCTCGCAGCAACTGCGACGGAACAGTCCGCCAAACGCATTCGCGTCCGAGGCACTGCTCAGTGCAATGACGACACTGAGGCCCAGCATCGAAAGAAGTAAGTGACGTTTCATCGGGAAGGCTCCTTGTTAAGGGGAAAACAGAATAGCCATGTTGGCAGGTTAAGCGTCTCGCTCGCACTTTTTTATGTTTGTGCCGATGCGAAGAACATACGCAGTTTCTAGCCAGTCGTGGCAAAAGCTCCATTGATCATCATCGCATATCGTCGACCTGTTCCATGCATCTCCACAAGATTCACTAGATTGCCGACATGACATATATTTCCTTATCCGAAATTGCAGATTACAACGGTTCTGTCGAATTCGGATTGCGGATTGCGGAATTGTTTAGGATTCCGCATTCTGCAATCTGCATTCCGTATTCCCGTAAGTTTCCGATCCTCGGCGTTTCGCCAAATCGTTCAGAGAGGCCCACCAACGGTCGATCTTTTTGTAAGCATCTTCTAGCGTTTCGATCAACGGCTGCAAGTCGTCAATCGGCTTGAACAAACAGGCTTCGGCTCCTGCACGCAGCGTATCGAGTACCGTCGTTACACTGACAAGTCCGGTCAGCATGATTACCTGAATGCCACTATCGTACTGTTTGATCTCCTTCAAAAGCTCCATGCCGTTTTTGTTCGGCATATCGATGTCTAGCAGTACCAGGCGATGTTGGCCTCGTATTATCTCGGTGATACATTCGTAGGGATTATGTACGGAAGTAACACGGTAGCCTCGTTTTTCTAGTCGTTTTGCTACGATCGCCGTGATTGCTTGGTCATCGTCAACATGCAGGATAGTCCGTCGATAGCTTGCCATGAGTGTCCCTTCACCAATGCGTTCTGCGCGATACTTCACCTAAGAAAGATGGGTTGCATACTCAAGATAGTCAAAATTTTTCTCCTCGATAAAATTTGCAACGTAGGGTTGAAGGGTAAACTCCACACTGCGAGCTTCTACACTGCGAGTTCGAGTCCGTTAAAGTGAAAAATCGGTGAGTGGATGGAGTAAATGTTCTGCAAGGCTCTAGGTAAAAACAATGCAATCAGAACAACCGATATATTCCGTCTATGGCGATGATCCCGACTTGGGAGAACTGGTCGAGATGTTCGTGGCTGAACTCCCCGACCGGGTCTCGACACTTCAATTGCATGCCCACGACCAAGACTGGGAGCCGCTTCGCCGCGTATCGCATCAGTTAAAAGGCTCGGGAGGCAGCTACGGGTTTGATGGGATTTCCACCTATGCAGCCCGCCTGGAAGCGGCTTGCATGCAAGAATCCGCGGAACAACAAATTCTGACAACGCTCGAAGAACTTGTCGGTCTGTGCAGCCGAGTACGCGCTGGCAGTGGTGGCTAGTGCTTTGTCACAGCTTGATTTAGTGTGAGCCGCCGGCGCTAGCCGCGGGCCGAGGGGGGGACGGCATTCCTCCGTCGCCCGACGCTAGCGCGTTCGGCTCAGGGCTTTCACATGCCTTTGCCGCCTACGGCAACGCAGCCATTCGCAGGGCTGCCAGATAAGGCACCGGTTCGCTACCTAGCGCATTGAGCACCGTGCCGCCGGCGGTAAAGACATGGGTAACCCAGTCAGCCTGCCCATACTTTTCCAGTGCTTTGCCCCCTTCGCCACCGCCAACGTAGACTTCTACACCCGAGTTCTTCATTCGTTTTAGCTGAGGAATAAACTGGCGCGTGCCCGATTCAAATCGTGGGTCTTCAAACATGCCAAACACACCGTTGTGAAAGGCGACGGCACCCGCGGGATGACTGGCAAGAAACTCACCGACCTTTTCCTCGAATAGCTTACTTGTCTTGGGGCCAATATCAAACTGCTGATCGGTTGGCTGCAACTGGTCTACAGCCGACCCATCTTCGATCACCGAATCGATGGGAATCACAAATTCAATCCCCTTCTGCCGGCCATCACAAATCATTTGCTTGGCCTGTTCGATCCGATCGTGCGGGATGAAATAGGGCTTACTGGCGTGCTCGGGATCTTCGGCTGCTCCAAGACAACATTCCTGGCCATCGAGTTGGGCAACCCCTTTTTTCAACGCCATGGCAAGCGACCCGGCCGCGAAAACCGTGCGGATGGTTCCTCGGCCAATCATTGCCTCCAAATCATCGAGTTTGTCGATCTTCAGTCCGCTGAAAATTACCAACTTGGTTTCCAGGCAACGTCGCATCGGCCCGTCAAATTCGCTGGCCACGTAGGTGCCCAGCGCGACTCGCGGCATGGCTGCTGGCACGACCGTGCTCGATGCATCCATGCTGCCGGCCGAAAGTGCTTCGTTCACGTAGACCGACGCTACCTTTTCTGCAAATTCATTGGCCAGCTTGGTCAGCGGCTTACTAAGCTTTGCGGCATCCTCGGGCCGTGCCTTCCACAACATGCGTTCCACGGCATAACGACGTGTGTTTTCCAGCATCAATACTGAGCCAGGTTCTGCTCCCGCAATCTGCTCGCAAACCGTATTGGGGATCGTTACGGTTTGTTCATCCAACCAATCGGTGATTAGTGGAACTTCGCACTGGAGCAACTCGCCCAATCGGGCAGCCACTTTGACGAGCGAACCTTCTGGCTTACGGCCGATGTGGCCGAAGAGGATCATTTTCCAACCCCGCTGCCGGCCAAATTCCAAGGTCTCGGTCATCGAACGCAACCGGATGTCTCCCTGGCCAATGGAATCGCCCGGCTTGGCATCGACATCGCCTCGAATTAACACCGGCGTGCCTGCGGGAAGATCATCCAGCGAATCCAGGCGAGGGATCGCTTCGAGATAATCGGCCAACTCAAGCTCTGGTAACGCGGCATGGCCAGCAAGCAGGTTGGCAATCCACTGCTGCATTTGTTCGGTGGTTAGAGTCATTTCGATTGATCCTTGATTGGCCGACCTCAGTCCCCCGTTAGGTTACTCAAATTTAGACCTCTTCGCCAGAACCGTGAGTAGATATCAGCTTTTTGTAGGCCGGAACGAGCGGTAGCGCTGTTCCGGCACTCCTATACCTGCAGACTTGGACTATGCCGGAACTCGCGTAGCTCGTTCCGGCCTACGGATGTACTTTTTCAACGGGCTGCTGGGCCTACGGCTGGATGCAATCGTTGGTGACGAGCCGTGCCGAGTTGGGGTAGTCGGGCGGGACGCCGGGGGCGGTGCCGGGGTCGCCCTTTTCGATTCGGGCGGCGACGGCGAGGTTCAGGTCGAGAAGTTGCTTGAGCAAATCTTTGCGCGGGGAGAAACCGTACGCCTTCATCACGGCCGCGTCGAGTGCGGCGTGGGCATCCTTGAGCGGGTTCTTTCCGGGCAGTTCGAGCGTCCGATAGACGGCCCGCAGGCCACCTTTGATTTCGTCCATTTCAGAAAACGCTACGCAAAATGAAATTGGACTTCTTCTCTCCACCAATTTGGCCTACTCACGTTGGCGCTTGGGCATGAACGACGTATTCAAACAACTCTTTCTTCGAATTCCGTTTCCTGATGACTTCCCAGCCGCAGCTTTCAAATCCTACGTCTTCAAAAAGTGCCACATAGATTTCTTCGACGGGCAAGAGTGTGTCGTAAAATTTTGAGTTGCCTACGATGTAGAAGCACTGTGCGCCTGGTGCAACAACTTTTCGCAGGCTTTGCAAATGAACCTTGACGTCGTCAAAGTACTTGTGAACGTAGCGGCCTAGGACATCGCGCTCTGCGGAGATCGCTCGAACAAGAGAATCGAATTTGCGATACGCGATTTGACCATTGGTCGGCTGCCACTTGCTTAGGTTGCTTGTCGGTTAGCGCTCTGTGAACTCCGTCATGCCAGGAGCGTAATTCAGATCTTGACAAGCCGACGTCGTGAAGCACGCCTCTGGCGGCGGCGCTGGTTGGCCTGATCAAGTTCGCGCTGGCGATCTTCGCTGCGATGCTCAGGGTGTGCCTTGAGCCATCGGTCAGGTAGCAGCTCGGAGAGCTGTTCACGCTGGTCCCTTGAAAGCGATTCGAACGGGGTTTGGGCGTCGCCCACCCGCAAGTACTCGGGAACGATCTGAGGAAGCCGGACGAGAACATCGTTGAGATACGGGGTGACGTGGACATGATTAGAACGAGCACTCTGGATAAGCGTGTACCAGACGCATGCCGCGCGACCACCCGCATCGCTCCCAAAAAATTGGTAATTTTTTCTTCCAATAACCGAGGGGCGAATGACTCTTTCTGCCATGTTGTTATCGATCGCATAGCGCCCGTCGGTTGCAAATCGCGTCATCGCGTTCCAACGATTGAGCAGGTAGCCGATCGCTTCGGCCAACTTGGTCGAAGGCCGTACCGTCGGCTGCACTTCGGTGAGACGATCGTGCAGAAGGGCAAGAATGGGAACCGACTCGCGCATGCGCACTTGTCGTCGCGTTTCCACATCGGTATCGGCCAGGCGATCCTCGATGTCGTACAGTTGCCAGATCCAAGCGAGCGCCTCGTGCGCAAGTGGCTGCGTTGAGACGGCGCACGCTTCGTCGAACTTCCGCCGCGCATGGGCCCAACAACCCAGATCCAGAAGTCGGCCATCCGATTCCTTGACTAGGGACGTGTAGACACTGTAACCGTCGGTTAATAATCCGCCTTGAAAATCATCAAGTATTTCCCGCGGACCTGCGCGGGATCGATCAAGTCGATAGTCAAATAGTTGGTACGGATGCTGGTCATCGCCAACGTAGACCCAGAGATAAACCAGCTTGGTCGCCCCAGCCCCGGGACGCAGGACACGGGCCGTGGTCTCGTCGGCCCGTACATAAAAACTATCCAGTACTTGGGTGCGAATCAGATCCCACACCGGCAGCAGACGCTCGCCCGTTCGCACCACGGCGTTGCTCAACACGCTGCGGTTGAACCACATCGTGGTGGTGGAACGAAGCTCTTCCTGGAGACGATACAGGGGCAGGTGACGCTCGAACTTGGCGTGTGCCAGCCAGGCTAACGTGCTGGCCCCAAATATCCCTTTTTCGTTGATATTGGGTGGCTTTTCGCTGGTGACGATCTGCTGGCCATCCCGGCTAACAGGGCAACCGTAGGTAAACCGAACGTGCTCGGCGATGTAGGCGCTAGACTCAACATATTCTAGTTGCCGTGAGATCTGCTCGGAGATCACCGTCCGCTTGCCGCCACATCCACAAGGACAATCGAGTTCTTCCGGCGGCAGTGGGTGTTCAAAACGCTGGACCGGCAAGCACTCGGGGAATTCAAAACGTTTGCGCTTCTTACGGCGTTTCTTGCGTTTCGAAGACGATTCATCGTCTGGCTCTTCTTCGTCGGTCGCCTCGTCATCCTCGCTAATCTCGTTGCCCTCGATCGACTCGGGATCAAAAAGAAGCTTTTGATCGGGAGAAGGGATAAACCGTTCACGCCGTGGAGAAAAGAGTGCCTTACGGAGTAAGGTGATTTGCTCTTGCATCACCTCGATGTGATTCTGCAACGATTCAAGAGTTGCCTGTTGCTCGCTATTAACCCTTTTGAGATGTGCGATCTCGGCGCGCTGCACTTCGATCTCTTTTCGGAGTTTGTCGGATTCCATCGACAACGTTTCGGTCCTTGAAGGTGCGTCACGAAATGGCAAATGATCACACACCGTTGGTGTAGAACACACATGTTTATTTATCGACAATTCACGTTGCGCGTCAAGGTGGTTTCCAAGGCGATTGAGTAATTTGTTTTGCCTGCTCACGACGCCACCACTTGCGACGTTTGACACTCGATAGCTCGATGCCTTCCAGCAACAATCGCAGGTCGTCCACATGCAGTGTCAAGTAATCACCGGGGGATGCAATCGCCCCTCCATGGTCGGCGCCACGTAGTGTCTCGGACGTTCCTCGTTCAAGATGCTTGTAGAGGATGATCGTGCCGTCACCCGTGAAATAGAGTACCTTCAACCGGTTGCGGCGTCGGTTGAAAAACAAGAAAAGATCTCCGTCTTCAATCTGTTTGCCAAGCTCCTTTTCGACGATACCGATTAATCCACAAAAACTTTTACGCATGTCCGTGGGAGCCAACGCGGCGAAGACTTTTATTTGGGATGGCACAATCAACATGACGCCACCTCACGCAACGCCTGCAATACGTCCTTCACTGTCTCACAATCGGTGCCGTGAGGCACATCCACAAAGACTCCCTGCTGCGGCAAGTGAATACGCAGCGTGGACGCAGGTGTCGTCCCCTCGATCCGCACAGGCACCAGTTGGGTGCCCTGGACGGCGTTACGACTGGTTTTAAGAGACTTGGTCGAACGGCTCCCCTGCTCTGGGGAGGCTTGCTGCTCACGGAACTTACGCTGCCAGGCATAATAGCTGGTTTGTGTAATCGAGTTCTGGTGGCAAAACGCCGCGATGCTCAAGCCGCTTGAGGACTGCTGTTTCAGTAGGCCACGCCAGTGGGACTCTTGGGATTTGTTTCGATTGGTCATTGTGCTCGTTCCTGGAATAAAGGGAATGGTTCACCTCTATTAGGATAGCGCGCAATTTTGGGACGCTGTTCACAGAACGCTTACGCTTGTCGCGCAGCCCCAAGTCCCACCAATTGCCTGCCAGTCCATTTCGCCCGCCTGTCGTCCATCGGAGAGAAAACCCAACCAGTACATATAGGGTCGCAGTTCACGGATGTAGCTCATTCGGTTGGGGTAGGGCGGGGAAGTGATGACCTTCGTATACTTGTGATCTTTCGGAAGCGACCTGTCAAGATTGCGAGAATCACCCAGGAACACTTTGCCATCCACATTTGGAGCATCGGCCACGACACTTGCCGCGATTTCATCGACGGCCTCGTGGAATTGACGGAAAACGTCATTCTTGCGATCTCTGGCTTTTTCCGCGTCGAATAATAACCGCTGCTTGCTCGGCGGCTTCGACTTTTTGAACGACATAGATTGATGACCAAAGCTGGCGTTCGATGTCGCAATCATCACCTTGCAAAACGCGACTTGTAGTAAATCTCGAATGTCATCGCTCGCCGTCGATTTCCGGATGCCATCAAATAAGTGTGACAAGGCCGATAGAGTTTCCTGATCCCACCATTTTTCTATCTGGTGCAGGTTGGGAGTCCACGTCGCATCCCAATTCCGCCGCCGCCGCAGATTGCCGAGAATTCGTCGTGCTTCTTCTTGGAACTGGATGTCGAATCCGTCAGAAAAGCGAGTGAGTTTCAAGTTTCCCAACCAGACCAGAAATGGGTTGATATCGACCGAGTGCGCGGTAACGCCTTGGATGGTGCTTGCCAGCGGTGTGGTTGCGGTACCGGAAAACGGGTCTAAGGCAAGTTCATCTGGCGCAGCTTGTTGGAGAATTTCGTTCACAACGTGCAGGGAATACGCGGGCGTTAGACGTAGCCAGCCATGCCGCCCTGTCTTGACATTGCCCCGAAACGTCAGATGAGCCCGTTGACGTTTGTGTCTGCCGGATTGTTCATCTGCTCGCAGTTGCCCGATCACTGGTTGATTCATTGCAGCAGAGCCTCCGTGATCGACTCGATTTTCTCTCGGATGCGGTCGGAATTGCGTTCGAAGAATCCCGCCAAGTCGTAACCCAATACTTCACGGCTGAAAGCGTAAGTGGACACCAGCGACGATCCCTTGAGCATTCCCGTCAACATGACCCATTGAGCGCGCGTGTACCGTTCGGCGATGTCGTCGTCGATCTGACTCGACAGTAGCACAATGACAGGAAGGTACGAGTTGGCGTAAGCGTTCGCCGCGTTACCGATGTCAGCGTTTTGCCGTTTTGCATCTTTGCTTTTGTAGCCTTGTCGAATCTCAAAGACCGAACCCTGTAACGAGTGGATGACTGGCTTCGCCACGTGGACCGAAGCAGCGGCATCATGGAGCCACTGTCGAACGTGATCGGCCTTCTTCGCGTTGGAGATGTCGCCGAGCGAAATCCGTCCATCCAGGGAGAGCGTTCGCTGCCGTCCACTGGGAGCAGGCACCATGTAAGACCATTTCGCCTGCTCGTCATTCAAGCCAAGCGTGTCTTGCAGAATCTGACGAAACAGCCTTTCGCATGAGATGCCGATCTGGCGATAAATTGACGTCATTTCCTCCGGCCGCTTTGTGCGCAGCGTAGATCAACGGAGAATCGAGCCCAAACCACGTGTAAAACGGGTCACTCTGATAGAGCGATTGGAATTCATCAAATGTCAGCCCCGCCTTGGCACGTTTTCCAAACTTGGGCTTATAGTTACGACAAATCGATAGTGCGTTATCGATGATTGCAAAATATCGATCGTCTTGCTTTGCTTTCTTGGCCATTGATAATGGGAATCCATAGTACATGCAACTGACGGAGAATCCGTTTCTCCAGGCAGTTTACCATGGAGCACGCTATCTGAATAGTGCTGCGAGGTCGCGCGGGATGCGGCGCGTAATGAGCTTGTTGAAGCAGGTCGCGAGCCGGTCGGCCGCTTCGCGTGTGACCTTTTCATGGTCGTTGCCGAAGATGGGCGTTTCGCCGGTTGGGAAAAGAAACGCGAGCGGGGCGTGTCGCGTTGGCAGGTCGACGAGCGGGACCTTGTCGACCGGCTCGTCCATCTGGACATTGAAGTCGTACACCCAGAATTCGTCGAAATTGCAGAGAATGGTGTACTGCGGACGATCTGGCACAAGCCGCGTCCAGTAGTCGAACGCCTGGCGGTAGTGCTTGGCAAGGTTTGCTCCTCGCTTCTTCATTTCGATCAGTACAACCGGCTTCCAAACGTAGTCGGCGAACGCCGTCCCGCCGCCATCTTCGGTCGACTTTCGGATACGAAACTCGGGCGTGCCGCCGACTTCCAAGCAGCCCTTTTGTCCGAATGCCTGAAAAAGGCGGTCGAGGTAGATTTGGGCTTGCCCCTTTTCATCCCCGGTGACATGTTCTCCTACCCAGGCGACAAAGGCAATCAGGCGTTCTTCTCGTACATCCATGAACAAAGTATGCACATCCAGAGTGTGCTAACAACCTGGCGAGAATGTGCGAGGCACAAGTTTTTTGGCTCCAACAGGCCTCGCCCACACATTCAATATCCCCGAAATACCGGGCGGTCGTTCGGAAGAGTCGCTCGACCTTGGTGAATTGAGGCTGAAGAGCGTGCCGCGCGAGAACGTCCGCCAATAGCGCATGTGGAGTGGTCGCGTTACGGCTTTTGGATTGATTCGCAGCGACCGAGCGCTACCCGGCCTTGCGTTTCGTCTGTTGAGCAGTTGGCGCATCGTCGGTCCGATGCAGTCGGATGGCGGCTTTCGGCGGCCGGCGTCGTTCTTGGGCAAAGCCTCGTTTGCCCTGGCGAAAATAGGGAGCAAAAACCGCAGCGGGACCTGTGGAATAGGCGTCGTCCAACGCAGCCACGGTTTCATCGAATGACAATCCTTGCCGGTAGATCAACCGATAAGCGGCCTTGAGCTCGGCCACTTCCTCGCGCGAGTATCCGGCCCGTCGCAGGCCGACACGGTTGAGACCGACGATCATGGCGGTATCGGCGTCGGTCAGCATAAAAGGTGGCACATCTTGGGTCACTTTGGCACGGGCAGCGACCATCGCCAATCGGCCTACGCGACAAAACTGATGCACCGCGACTGCACCGCCCAGGCAGGCTTGATCTTGGATCTCGACATGCCCGCCCAAGAGGATGTTGTTTGTGAGAATCACTTGGTTGCCCACCAGGCAATCGTGGGCCACGTGGGCGCCGATCATCAGCAGACAATCATCCCCAATGCGGGTGACATCTCCTTCGTGTAGGGCACGGTTGACGGTTGCCTGTTCACGAATCATGTTCCGCTGACCGATTTGCAGCTTCCCCGACTTCTTCGGCAGATTGGTATGCTGAGGCAGCCCACCCAACACAGCGCCCTCCAGAATGGTCGTCCCACTGCCAATGGTGGTCCCCTGTTTCACAACCACATGGGCCGCCAGCCGGCAACCGGCACCTAGGACAACATCCGATTCGATAATCGCGTAAGGGCCAATTTCGATGTCGTCGGCCAGTTGGGCTGCGGAGCTGACAATGGCAGAAGGATGAATCATCACTGGTTGGGTCCTCGGCGAGGCAGAGCAATGCGGCAAGAGGCAGGCAAGAGAGCTGTGGCGCCCTTGCCCACGAGGGTGGCGCCGGCGGGGGGGCGTGCCACTACGGGTGTTATCGGCTCTAGGGCTTGTAGCGGATTAACGGAATGCGGAATACGGAACAGCCGTGCCGCAACGCGGCACACGGCAAGGAATGCGGGATGAGGGATTCCAGACCTTGGGTTTCCGTGCTAGACTGCCCTCCTCGAATGCTAGCACTCAATAAACGAGGGTGTTCGGGAATTACGAATGAAAGCCCTCGGCTTTGCCGGGGGGTTGCCGAGAATTCGAGTCTACACTGCTACCACCCCCCGGCAAAGCCGGGGGCTTCCATGGAAACAATTCCCAGACACCCTCAATTAAACTGGAGATCTTCCGGCTGTGTCAGACCCTGTAAAACTCTATGATCAGGCCGACGCTCTCAAGGAGCAAGGCAAACTGGACGAGGCGGTCGCTAAGCTCAACGAGGCGTTGGCTATCGATGGAAATTACGCGCTGGCCCACTCCGCGCTGGCTATTCTATTGCAGAAACTGGGCAAGAATGAAGAGGCGGTCCAACATGCTCAGCGTGTTTGCGAGTTGGAGCCAAGCGACCCGTTCAGCTACACATCCATGAGCGTTATCTGCCAACGCGTTTATGCCGGCACGCAAAATACGGAATTTATCCGTCTGGCCGAGGAAGCAATGGAACGCAGCCGACAATTGGCACAAGGATGAAAAGCTGTTAGCGATTAGGCGAGCGGCAATTGAAAATTTACCAGAATACTAGCACGACGCGCAAGCAAGTGTGTGCTAGACCCACTTGCTTGCGCTGCGTGCTGGTAATTTTTAATCTGCAGCCCACCTAGTGCTTGGTGGGAATCTCTAATAATTGCCGCATAAGCAGCTAGCAGTGTGTTTGCGCTCGGCATTCACGCAGCTAGCTTTGCCGAAAATTGAATTATTAGAGGTACCCTGGTAAATACTCATCTGCCGCTCGCCTTAGCTGTTAGCGATTAGCCAGAAAGGGAAGACGGAAGCTGCTGTGTATTTTTTGGCTAACCGCTAATTGCTTCCTCACGCTTGCGCCGTCGGTTTTCCAACCACACGCTTCTGCACATCCGTTTCCAGCACGCCGAAAGCTTGCTCATGGCGTTGCACGGATAAATGCAGTGCATGGAGCATCCGTTTGGCGGTGTAGTAATTCGTTACAATCCGCTGGGTGACCTTCATCGGTTCGGTGGGAACACCGAATGGCTGCGAATTCAAACCGAAATCGATGATCAGCTCTTCCGGCGTCCCCGTAACGCGACAAAAATTCGCATAGGCACACACGGCCTCCGAATCGTCGACCTGCACACGTTGCCCTTGCTGAGCATCCTGTCCCTGGGCGGAGGGGGCTTTGCCTTCAGGCTTGGATTCCGGTGTATTGGCTTGTGTCTTCGGATCGGCCGATTTTTTTTCGTCTGCCACGTTTTTACTCCCGTTTGCTGTTATGTTGGTCAACGCAAGCCGGCCCTATCGTGCCAGCGTGTAAAGAAGCAGTTTACAACAAAACAGGCAGCGGTGCCATGGGCCTGGAAGAAGAATGACCTGGGTGAACTGCAAAGTCGCAATTTCAGCCCCCGGCTTTGCCGGGGGGTTGCGGAACGATCACCGTCTCTACCAAGCATGGCTTTTCCCTGAGAGCATTTTCCCAAAAGCAACAATTTCCCGAAGGCAACCCCCCGGCAAAGCCGGGGGCTGAAATGAGGCTTCTTCATTGCAACAGTCAGCAATAGCCACTCAATTCCCTGAAGAACCTGTTTTTCATTGGTCATTGGTCATTTTCCTTTTGTCGAACACTCAGAATCACACTCTCGCCCCCCGTCCCCGGCATGGGATAGGTAGCCGCCTTGCGGAGTTGAAGCGCCTTAAGCAAACCGCGACGACGCGCCTCGCCCCGCTCGTCGACCCAAGCGCGGCCTTTGACCAGCAGCAATTGGTCTAAGGCCCCCCAATGAGGCTCCAGCCAAGTGAGCATCTTCGCCAGCGACGCGACCGCCCGGGCAACGAGTGTATCGAACGTCTGCAATTCCAACGCCTCTTCAGCACGGCAAGCAAACACCTTGACTGGCAATCGCAGATCATTAACCATCGCTTGCACGGCCCGAGCCTTTTTCTGTGTCGACTCACAGACGCTCACGCGCAGATCGGGGCGGCAGATGGCCAGAACCAGTCCCGGCACGCCGCCGCCCGTGCCAACGTCTAACACTCGCTCGCCGTTGTCGAGTAGCTCGGCGAGTTGCAAACTGTCAACCACATCACGACAGACAAATCGGTCGAATGTCGTGTGCCGCGTTAGATTGATTTGCTCATTCCATTGCCACAATGCCTCGCGATAAGCATCGAGTGGGGAGACCCATTCGGAATCCAACGCGATTTGGTATCGCTCGAGTGCCTCGGGCAAAGATTGTGATTCGGATTGCAGGGGTGCTTCTGGCGGTTGGTCGGTCATGTATGTTAGATTGACCTGCAATCACAGTGGTTGCAACCCCTTTGTGGTGGTTGGGACATTTGGACCTCCATCTTCCAACCACAAGCCACCAGCCAGCCACCACGCTCCATGTTCGGAATTTTCAACATCAACAAACCGGCTGGCTGCACATCGCGCGACGTGGTGAACCGTGTCCAGCGACTGATGCGCCCCGCCAAGGTGGGCCATGCGGGGACACTCGACCCGATTGCCACGGGTGTGCTCGTAGTATGTGTCGGTCCGGCAACGCGATTGATCGAGTACGTACAGCAGATGCCCAAGCGATATCGGGGCACATTTCGGCTAGGCTGCCAAAGTCCTACCGATGATATCGAAGGCGAAGTGACCCCTTGGCATGATGCAACCCAGCCGACTCGCAATGCGGTCGAAGCGGCCTTGCCACAATTTATCGGCGAGATCAGCCAGCAGCCGCCGGCTTACTCGGCCATTAAAGTAAATGGAAAACGGGCTTATCAACTAGCGAGGCAAGGAAAAGTGGTCGAGTTGGCCTCTCGGCCGGTGACGATTTATTCGCTCGCCATCCACCGCTACGAATATCCCGAGCTTGTGCTGGACATCGAGTGCGGTAGCGGAACGTACGTCCGTTCGCTGGGACGCGACTTGGCTGAGGCTCTTGGCACTCGGGCTGTCATGTCGGGCCTTGTCCGCACGGCAATCGGGGAGTTTCAAGTCGACTCGGCGGTCGTCCCGAATGATCTGACCAAGGAGAACATCGCCTGCCAGATGCTATCACCACTCATGGCACTTCCCTCAATGCCTCGCCAGGTGCTCACCACAGACGAAATCGATAGCGTCCGGCATGGCCGATTTATTTCGATTGGCAGTATCTCCCCAGATTATGTCTCCCCAGAGAGTATTTCCCCAGAGGTTTCCTCCGTCAATCTGGCCGCAACCGACCCAGATGGCCAGCTGGTTGCCATCTTGTCTCCTAAGCCGAACGGTCAATGGGGCCCCTTGCGCAACTTCCGCTTATCTGAGGAAGTCCAGTAATTTGGGAGTTCAGTAATTGAAACTCTTGTCTTAGGGCCTGCGCGGAAATAAGTTACCGGATGTGAGTTAGCCCAAGTTCCACAGTTGTGTTGCGGAAGTGCTTTTTTGAAAAATATTTTGACCTGAAATCATATGCCCTGACGGGTGTATCTTTCCTGGCTTTACGAAAAATGGTTCCTCTTCGGTCGCGACGAAGGCAAATCGCGTTGTCGTGGAAAGATCTGCGTTTGACGAGACACTTTGATTGCCGATAATTCGGGCATGTTCATCAGGCCGTGCTACCGCAAGATCAAGGGAAAACGTCAGGCGTATTGGGCGCTGGTCGAGTCGTATCGAACCGAACGGGGGCCGCGACAGCGGACGGTTGCCTGGCTTGGCAAGCTCAAGGAGTCCGAACGGGCCGGCGTCAGGCGAGCAGCGGCAGGCGAGAAGAAACCGGATTCCGCACAGCTGCAACTCTTCGATGATCAAGGCCAGCTCGAGCCCGAGTGGGTCGAGATCGATACGGCGAATGTGCGTGTCGAAAACCAACTCGAGTTCGGCGGAGCATGGCTCGCGCTGGAGTTGATCCGCCAACTGCAACTCGACAAACTGTTTGAAAACATCATCCCACGCGGCAAGGAAGATATCCCGTGGGCGAAGGTCGCGATGATTCTCGTCATCTGCCGACTCTGCAACCCGTCGAGCGAACTGCATATTGCCGAGCATTATTACAAGAGCACGGCGCTGCCCGAGTTGCTGGGTGTTCCGGCGGAAAAGATCTATGACGAAAGGCTTTACCGGGCGCTGGACAAGCTGCTACCGCACAAGGAGGCTCTGGAAAAACACCTGAAAAACAGGCTCGGCACGCTGTTTGAGCTCGATTATGATCTGCTGCTGTACGATGTGACGAGCACCTACTTCGAGGGCCTTTGTGAAGGAAACCCACAAGCCCAACGCGGTTACTCTCGCGACAAACGGGGTGATTGTAAACAAGTCTGCATCGGTCTGGTCGTCACGCGGGACGGCATCCCGCTTGGCTACGAAGTCTTCGCCGGCAACCGCAACGACATGACGACGTGGCAGGAAATTGTCACGACGATGGAGAAGCGTTACGGTCGCGCCAACCGCATCTGGTGCGGCGATCGCGGGATGATGAGCAAGGCGAACCTCGAATTCATGGAGTCGGGCAATCGGTGTTATATCCTCGGCGCGTCGAAAGGGACGCTCAGGAAGTTCGCGCGCCAGTTGCTCGGCGAAGACTGGCGCGTGATCCGCGAAGGCCTGGAAGTCAAGATGTGCGCTTCGCCCGACGGCGGCAAAGAAACCTACATCTTATGTCGCAGCCGTGATCGCCGTGAAAAGGAAAAGGCGATGCACGAGCGTTTCGAGCAGCGGATCGACGAGGCGCTCGATAAGCTCCGCGCAAGCTGCGAAAAGCGTAAATGGAAAAAGGAAGTGATCGACCGCCGCGTCGGCAAGATCATGGCAAAGAACTCCCGGGCCGCCGGCCTTTACCGCGTTACGGTGAAACAGGTCGACGGTCGTGCGGTCATCTCTTGGGAAAAAGACGACGCTTGGCGCGAGTGGGCGACGCTCAACGAAGGCTGTTATCTTCTGCGAACGAACGTAACCGACTGGTCGGCCGAAGACCTTTGGCAGGCGTACATCCAACTGACCGAGGCCGAAGCCGCATTCCGGATCCACAAGAGCGATCTGCGAATTCGCCCGGTCTGGCACCAGACCGAAGAACGGGTTCAGGCCCACATTCTGGTCTGCTTCCTGGCGTATGTTCTCTGGAAGACGCTCCACCAAATGACTCGGGCCGCCGGCCTGGGCGACGAACCTCGCCGCATTTTTGAGGAGCTGGGCAAGATCAACCTGGTCGACGTCGTGCTTCCCACTCGCCAAAAGCCCACCCGCCAAAAGCCGGTCGAAATCCGCCGTCGCTGCGTCGCCCGTCCGACCGAGCACCAAGCCATCCTGCTCGACCGCCTCGGTCTGAGCCTGCCCCGTCAATTAAAAGTTGCCCGCCAAATGTAGTGGAAAAATCCCACCACCCAACCTATAAAACAAGAGTCTCCGTGGACACAAGTGTGGAACTTGGGTTAGGATTGATGAGCTGGTCAAGTGCATTGAGAAGATCAGGCTGCTCTTCTGTCCGCGGTTTTCGACCGCCACCAACTTTACGTTGCCGGTCGTTACCAATTTGCGGAGGATTTGTAAGCTCGCTTGTCCCCGCACGAATGGTACGATCAGAAATTCCTGTTGCTGCGGCCACCGCAGCGATTCCACCTCGTCCGAGAGAAGCTGCTTCAATTGCCGCCCAGCGTCGACGGCCCCTCTCATCGAGTTCCGACGCTAGGTGGATATACTTGTCACGAATCCATTGAACAACATGTGCATCCGGCATCAACGAAATGTGCAATAATTCCGTCTGTCAACGCAATACCAATCCGGTAACTTATTTCCGCGCAGTTCCTTAGCCCATGATTACGGCGTTTTTTTGTCTTCTTTCCCCTCGTCTCCTGTCTCCCCGTCTTCTTTCTTCGGTGGGCCTGTATACTTGCCGCTTGGCAGCTTGCCTTGCTTAATTAGTTCGCCGTAGGTAGGACTTTTTTCGTCCTTCAGATCGCTATGCTCCGCGGCGACTGTTGTGAGCGCCTCGACGATCTTTTCCACGTTTTTCTTATCTTTTTTCTTGTCGAGCAATTTTTCGAGTGCTTCACCGTATGCGTTGTGCTTCTTCTTTTTCTTGGGTTCTTTCGGATCGTATTGATGGCATGTCCAGCACTTGGCTTCTTTGATTGTTTTGTAATACTCGGGATTCTTTTTCTTGTCGGCGTATTGTTTGATGAAGACTTTCTGGAAAGCCGGAATCGCTACCGCAGCGGGAATTTTCCAGCAGGCTACGCAAAACGAAAACAACAGAATCAATGTCATGGTACGCACGGTCAAAGCTCCTCAGGCGGGATTCAAGGCGGGACTGTTCAAAGGACTAGTAGAATTGGTGCCCTATGGTCTGTCAAGAATTCCCTCTCACAGACAACGGCCTTATTTTTCGACAGAATGCTTGATATCAGGGAATTTGGACGGTTTTTCCCCAGTCGCTGATTCCCTTCGCCCCATCCAGAGGCTCGTGAGTAACAGGGCAAGCAGTGGAATTGCCCAGGGAGCAATTTTACGCCAGCGGGCGATTCGCCTGCGTGTGCGAAAAGCCGGCAAGGGGCCTAGCGCATGGGGTAGCTCAACGCCTAGCTGACGCATGATTGTCGTCAGTTCGGCAACAAGCTCGGTGGGAGTTTGGTAGCGATCATCACGCGATTTTGCCAACATCCGTACGACCAGTGCACTAACCTCGTTGGAAATATCGCCACGGATCGTTCGCAATTCGGGCGGGTGGTCGCCCTGATGCTGTAATAATTTTTGCATCATATTGCCATCGGCAAACGGCGGACGTCCGACAAGCATGTAAAACAGCGTGCAGCCAAGCGAATAGATGTCGCTACGTGTGTCGGCACTGCGCGGATCGCGCGCTTGTTCCGGTGAAATGTAGTCGAAGGTGCCTAGTGTAACGCCCGTGGCAGTTAACTCTTCGTCCAGCTCGGAGCCAACCTGCTGCAGACGTGCCAAACCCATGTCGACCAGTTTGGCTTGCCCCTCGTGCGTGATCAAAATATTTGATGGTTTGATATCGCGATGAACCACGTCGCGTTGCCAGGCATGGGCTAGTGCATGAGCGATTTGGTATGTGTAGCTAAGCGCCTCACCCTGCGGCAACGGACCTCGCTGCCCGACGAGTTGGCGAAGGTTTGCTCCGTCGATGTACTCAAAAACAATGTACGGCAAACCACGCGCATGTCCGATGTAGTGGACGCCGGCAATGTTCGGATGGTCGAGCCGCGCGGTCGACTGCGCTTCGACCAGGTAGCGCCGCTGCAAATCTTCGGTGCTAATATGGTGCGACGCGACGACCTTGACGGCAACGTCGCGGTCGAGTGTTGTGTCGAGTGCCCGAAAGACAATGCCCATGCCGCCGCCGCCGATATACTCCTGCAATAAAAAATGATCGAGCATCTCACCCCGCAGCGCGTGGGCTAATTCTTGCGATGTCAAACCCTGCGGGAATTCTTCAGCCTTTAGTGCGGGACCGGATGCCAAAGAAGACGGGGTGAGCACGGTTGCATCGTCTTCGGTAAACCCGGAGTCGGACTGCGGATTGGTTTCAAGTCCGCGATTCGCATTCCGATTTCGCACTTTCTTTTGGGGCGTACTCATGCCTTCCATTGTACCGAGAAAAAGGATTGCGGAATTGGGATTGCGGAATTGGGACACCCGTGCGTCGCGTTGCGACGCGGCTCATTCCGCATTCAACTACCCCATGTGCTTCACCACGGCCTGGCCGAATTCGCTGCATTTTAGCAGCGTAGCACCTTCCATCAGCCGTTCGAAATCGTAGGTGACTGTCTTCGCTCCGATCGCTCCGTTCAGGCCGCGGATGATTAGGTCGGCCGCTTCGTTCCAACCAAGGTAGCGGAGCATCATCTCGCCTGAGAGAGTCAACGAACCCGGATTGACCTTGTCCTGGTCAGCATATTTTGGGGCCGTGCCATGCGTTGCTTCGAAGATGGCGGTTCCCGTGTCGTAGTTGATATTGCCGCCCGGGGCGATGCCGATGCCCCCGACGCACGCCGCCAAGGCGTCGCTGATGTAGTCGCCATTGAGATTCAGCGTGGCGATCACGTCGTATTCGGCCGGTCGAGTGAGGATCTGCTGCAGCATCGCATCGGCGATCACATCTTTGACGATGATTTCTTTGCCGGTTTTCGGCGATTGGAAAGTACACCATGGCCCGCCATCAATTTCCTTTGCACCGAACTGGTCTTTGGCGACTTCATAGCCCCAATCGCGGAAAGCGCCTTCGGTGAACTTCATGATATTGCCCTTGTGGACAAGCGTGACCGAATCGCGCCCGTTGTCGATGGCGTATTGAATGGCGGCTTTGACCAGTCGGGCGGTTCCTTCGCGGCTTACCGGTTTGATGCCGATGCCGACGGAATTGGGAAAGCGGACTTTCGACCACAACTCAGAAAACGCACCGGCAAACAGTTCCTTAAACTTGTCGCAGTCGACCGAGCCTTCCTCAAATTCAATGCCGGCGTAGATGTCTTCGGTGTTCTCGCGGAAGATAACCATGTCGGTCAGCTCAGGTCGCAAGACCGGCGAGGGAACACCTTGGAAGTACTGCACAGGTCGGAGGCAGACATAGAGGTCGAGGATTTGCCGGAGCGCGACATTCAGCGAACGAATGCCGCCCCCCACGGGCGTCGTGAGCGGGCCTTTGATACCCACGAAAAATTTCCGGAATGAATCGAGCGTTTCATCCGGCAGCCAGTTGCCGGTGGAGTCGAACGCTTTTTGGCCGGCCAAAACTTCTTGCCACTCAATCTGCCGCTCGCCTCGATAGGCCTTCTCCACGGCGGCATCGAGTATCGCTTGGCTCGCACGCCAGATGTCGGGCCCGGTACCATCGCCTTCGATGAACGGGATCACGGGACTATTGGGGACATCCAGACGTCCATCTTTCATGGTGATGGCTTGGCCCGATATGGTGCTGGTCATAAACTTCTACTCCTACAGAGGCTAAATTGGAAAACTGGACGTTCAGTCGTAAGCCGGAACGAGGAGCGATAGCGACGCAACTCCGGCCCCTCATTTCGCTGCAAATTGGCTATGCCGGAACTCGCGTGGCTCGTTCCGGCCTATAAATCGACTTTTTCAACAGGCTGCTAACAGCTAATTTCCGAAAGGCGATTGTCGGCCCCCAGGCAGTGTGGGTCAATGCCTGCACGGTAGCTTGTTAGTTGTCCTTCAATTGGGAATAATGGCTTCTTGCGGTTAGCCATTAGCAGTTAGAGCCTAATCACGAAAAGCTTTTCTCAGAAAGGACCATTGATGCACTGCCCGACGAACCGCCGCAATTTTCTCAAAACCTCGGCTGCAGCCATGGCCAGCTTGAGCTTGGGCGAAGCACCTACTATTGCTATTGCAGAGAGTGAGGCGAAAAAGCCTGTGTTCAAAATCTCCTTAGCCCAGTGGTCATTGCACCGTACGATTCGTGAGGGCAAGCTCGATAATCTCGACTTCCCCGCCCTGTCGAAAAAGGAATTCGGAGTCGACACGGTCGAATATGTGAACCAGTTTTTCAAGGATAAAGCTAAAGAACAGGACTTATTTGGCGGAGCTGAAGCAGCGCTGCGCTGACGCGGGCGTCTTTAGCCATCTTATCATGGTCGACGGCGAGGGGGCTCTTGGGGATGTGGACGCCGCCAAGCGAAAGAAGGCTGTGGAAAACCATTTCCAATGGGTCGAGGCGGCCAAATTTCTCGGCTGTTTGTCGATTCGGGTCAATGCCCGATCTTCCGGGGGACGAGAGGAGCAGCAAAAGCTCGCTGCCGACGGGCTACGAAGCTTGTGCGAATTTGCTGCCGATCACCAAATTGATGTGGTCGTGGAAAACCATGGCGGGCTCTCTTCCGATGGCCAGTGGCTGGCGGGAGTCATGGAAAGAGTCGATTTACCCAACTGTGGTACATTGCCCGATTTTGGCAATTTTCTCATCAGCCCCCATGGGGCTGAGGAAGAAGTCTTTTACGACTGTTACAAAGGCGTTGCCGAGATGATGCCATACGCCAAAGCCGTCAGTGCGAAAAGCTATGAATTTGACGCGGCAGGCAATGAGGTACAGATCGACTATTTCCGCATGATGAAAATCGTCCTGGATGCTGGTTTTCACGGCTACATCGGCATTGAGTGGGAAGGTGACAAGCCTGGGGAGTTTGAGGGGATTCGGCTCACCAAGCGGCTGCTAGAGCGGATTCGGGGTCAACATTCGGCCGAGAATACCGGCTAGTGCTTTGTCACAGCCAAGAATTAGGATTGAGCAGATTAGCCGTTTTGGCGCTAGCCACGGTTATTACTGCATAAACCGGGGCTAGCGCCAAAACGGCTAATCTGCTCAACCCCAAAATCAAGTCGCTATTTCCTATTCCTTCTTTTTCCAACGTCACCATCTATTTCAAAAGCAAAAAAAGAGAGTGGACACTTGCGGCCATGGGACCAAAGGGCCTGCGTAGCAATTAGGCAGCCAGGCCTTGCTCGCACATTAAGCACTCTCTGCACCAATATAGGCACGCCCCGCCAATCGACGTAAGTGCAAGCAGTGCAAGGACATTCGTGATGCACTTGACTGATAGCTATAGATTGAAGTGACACGGAGGTTTTTGTGGATCTTCGAACACAACGAGTGCTGATAGGAAGGAGACTTCAGTCGTGTTGACTCAATCAAAGGAAGAATATCGAGAAGTTTTACAGGTTGCCGAGAATCTTTATCGGCAAGGTCCGGATTGGATTTCATTTTTTCGTGAAATCTTGGGGATCGATGGTGCGATTCGCAAGGCTTTCCCCTCGTTCGACGATCTGACCGAATTTGAGAAAAGTGAGGAATTTGACCAGATTCAGCAATTTCTGCTGAAGCTACGCGAAAAGCGAGCTGTTGCCGACCCCGAGATCGAGCCAACGCGGGTCATTACGGTCCGATTGCCCAAGAGCATGCATGAGTACCTGCGAACCGAAGCACACGATCTACGGACGAGCATGAATAAGCTCTGCATCTCGAAGTTGCTGCAAGTGATTGGCGAGGACCAGATTCCAGATGAGCGGGCAGGTTCGACCAAGCCGGCGACCGCAAGTAGCCCTCCTACGAGGAATACGACGCAAGCTGGCAATCACCAGCTAGCACCAACGCCGGTACCCGTCATGGCACAAGGACCTCAACTGCTTCAGCAACCGCAGTACAGGCCGACTCAGCCACGGTTTTAAGGATAGGCGCGAGTTATGAGGCGCGAGGCGCGAGTTTTTTAACTCGTGCCTCGCAACTCGATTCTCGCGTCTGATAAACCCCCCAGAGAGAACCTGTAAGCCGGGTTTTGTCATCGCCTTGCGGCGCTGGTGGTCATTCATCTAGGGCGACGATTGCTCGTGCGCCTCAAGCAGCCTACCCGGGAGACGCAGGCCGGACCGACCCTTGCTCCCTGTTTGGCCTCGCACCGAGTGGGGTTTACCAAGCCAGACGGGTCACCCCGTCTGCTGGTGCGCTCTTACCGCACCATTTCACCCTTACCTGTGGAGTTGTTAGCTTTTAGCGGTTAGCTATTAGCCAGAAAAACTCTGGAGAAACATTGAGATTCCCCTCTGGCTAGCCGCTAAAAGCCAACAACTCCCATCGGCGGTATCTTTTCTGTGGCACTATCCCTAGCCTCACGGTCGGTGGGCGTTACCCACCACCCTGTCCTGCGGTGCCCGGACTTTCCTCCCGCTTTGCCCGAAGACAAAGCCGGCGACCACCCGGTTCTCTCCGAGGGGCACTGTTGATTCTAGCTAAGCGATCGGCTGTTGGCTACGACTTGCCGCTAAGCCGACAAGCGGCCCTGCCATGTATCGCGTTGCTCCATTTCCGCTTCGATCGCCAATTTGACGGCCCGCTTGTCGAGACACCAGCTTGGTCCGACAAAATAGTCGGGCGGGGCGTCGCCGGTGATCCGGTCAATGACCATCTCAGGCGGCAGTCGCTCCAGAAACTCGACAACGGCCTGCACGTACTGGTCATGTTCCATGAGCTGAACTTCGCCCGAGGCGACTTGGTCGGCCAATGCCGTATTCTTTAGACAGTGCAAATTGTGTATTTTTACCGCATTCAGATTCAAGCGGGCAATTTCTCGGGCCGTGGCAAGCATTTCTTCATGCGTTTCGCCCGGTAGGCCGAGAATCGCATGCGTGCCAATCTCGAACCCTCGCCCGCGACTCCTCCGGACCGCGTCGATCATCGCCTCGTGATGATGCCCCCGATTCATCCAGTCGAGCGAACGATCATGCATTGTCTGCATGCCATATTCCACGGAAACGTAGGTGCGACGAGCCAGTTCTTCCAGCAGGTCGAGCACCTCGTCCGGGACACAATCTGGCCGAGTGCCGATAACCAATCCAACGACCTGGGGATGGGCGAGCGCCTGCTCGTACACTGATCGCAGCCGTTCCACCGGGGCGTAGGTATTGGTGGCGGGCTGAAAGTAGGCGAGGAAGTGCCGACAGCTTTTGTACCGCGAACGCATGCGGACAATACTCTGATCGATTTGGCCAAGTATCCCGGCGCGGGGAAGTCGTCGGCTGGGGCTGAAGCTGCGATTGTCGCAAAATGTACAACCCCCGGTAGCGATGGTGCCATCGACGTTGGGACAGGTAAAACCAACATCGACGCTTACTTTCTGCACCCGAAAATCGAACCTTTCACTCATGAAAAAACGATTCGCATAGTAGCGTAACCCCGCCTGACGCCAGGAAGGCAGCTTTTCGCTTGTTGCAAGGGGTTTGGTTGACTCCACGAGAGGTTTCGCCTAGAGTTGAAGGTGGCCAGGGGAGGGCGCTCCGCGGGATTGGTACACAAAATGAAACCGGTCGTGCGAGTGCCCCGAGTAGAGTATTTTGTTGCTGCTATTATCTTGGGGTTTCGACCCTTGATAGCAAGGGGCTTTTTTCGCAAGAGTGCTTCTCGATGTATGGTGAACTGATACCACTCGGTGGTGGCGATCCCATCCCGTTGTTAAAAAAAGAACTTCTTATCGGCAGGCGTGAAAGCTGTGATATCGTGTTGCGGTTTGCCAACGTCTCGGCCCATCATTGCCAGTTGGTCGTTAAAAGCGGCTATTGGTATATCCGCGACATGCAAAGCCGCAATGGTTGCAAGGTAAACGGTATCCGCGTCCAAGAAAAGCGGATCGATCCGGGCGACTCGCTAGCAGTATCCAAGCATAACTACAAGCTCTACTACTCGCCGACCGATCTGGGAGCGGTAGGCCCTCCGCCTGCCGACGATTTGCCTGCCGTGGTCATGACCGAATCGCTCCTGTCGCGTGCCGGCTTGCAATCCAACAAGCCGAAACAACAGCAATCGGGTAAAAAAGCAGCGAAAAAAGAATCTGCCGATGTAAGTTCCCTTGAAAAAGAGGATCGCCGCAATGATCGGGCCAACACTCGGTACAATGTGCTCGACGATAGCGCTGGACAGATCAAGCTGCCGGATGAGCCGGTGTGAAGGACGGATAGCTGTTAGCTGTTAGCCGGAGGAAATTCTCGAAGTTTCCTGCCCTGTTTTTCTGGCTAAATGCTAATCGCTAATCGCTAAAAGCCATTTATGCCCCAAAAGAAAAAAAAGCTCCGTACGTCGTTTCGCAAGAATCGATCTGTCCGTACTCGTGAGCAAGATCTTACACGCCAATTCGATCTGTCGGATGATGCGATCGACGATCTGCCGGCGCGGCAAAGCGTCTCCGGCAAGGGGGAGCTTACGCGCAAGCGGACCATTGCGGATGCGGAGATTATCGAAGACGATTCTGGCACGATCATTCTGCCGGTGATCGACCGGGAAAATTGTCTGAAGGGGCGCGTGTTACGCGTGCAGGGATTGGTTAGCACGGTGCAGTTGGATGATGGATCGGTGCGCCGGTGTGCCATTCGGCGATTGCTCAAAACACTCCGCACAACGCAGCGACATGTGGTTGCCGCTGGCGACCAAGTTTGGCTTCGCCCCGAAGGAACCGACGAAGGGATCATCGAGCGCGTCGAGCCCAGGCATGGCATTCTGAGCCGGACTAGCCGCGGGCGGCAACATGTCATGGTCGCCAATGTCGATCAAATACTGGTGGTGACCAGTGCCGCGGAGCCTCGATTGAAACCGAATCTCATGGACCGATATTTGGTCACCGCGGAAAAGGCTCGCATCGAACCAATCCTTTGCATCAACAAAGTCGACTTGGTGCCGCCTGCCGACTTACAGCCAATCGTTGGTGTTTACAGCCAATTGGGGTATCGCGTTTTGCTGCTCTCGGCGACCCAGCGTTGGGGAATCGGCCATCTTCGCCAACTTCTCCAAGGCCGCGAAACGGCGTTCACCGGGCAAAGCGGGGTGGGGAAATCGAGTTTGCTCAACGCATTGGAGCCCGGACTTCAGCTACGAGTGCGGACCGTTAGCAGCGAATCGCAGAAGGGACGCCATACCACCACCACCGCCGAGCTGATTCCGCTTGCGATGGGAGGCTATGTTGTCGACACGCCCGGTATTCGGCAGTTTCAGCTTTGGGACGTTTCGGCCGAAGAGGTCGCCAGCTACTATCGCGACCTACGCCCCTTTGTCAGCTATTGCCGCTATCCGAACTGCCTGCATACGCACGAAGAACCTTGCGCAGTGAAAGATGCCGTGGCGGATGGTTTGATCGACACGCGCCGCTACGAAAGTTATTTGCAGATTGTCGAAACCGATGGACAAGTGGTATAGCGGTCCATGACAAAGGTCAACATGTGTAACAATTCGGTCAAATGCGGCGATATGACTTTGCAGAAGTGAAATTTCACCCGGTTAGCACAAGTCCGTCCTTGCGGACGGCGCTAACGATAGCAAAAACATTGTCAACGCAGTGACGTTAGCGCCGTCCGCAAGGACGGATTCCCACGCTTCTTCCCACCATGGGTCTAAACGGTTACGTTTTTTCCTTAACGGGGTGTGAAGTCCGTATCGGGTTCTAGCTTGACGGCGAATGTGGCGAGCAGTTCGGCACACTGGTCGATATCGTCCAGCGAGACCATCTCGACTGCGCTGTGCATGTAGCGGTTGGGTACGCTGACCAAGCCTGCTGCCACGCCGTCGCGCGAAAGCTGAATCGCGTTGGCGTCGGTGCCCGTGCTCCGGCCAATGGCTCCCCACTGGAGCGATATATCGGACGCTTCGCCGGCAGACCGCAGATGCTCCACCACGACCGGGTTCATGTTGGGTCCTCGATAAACGACCGGTCCGCCCGCCAGCTTGATGTCGCCTTCTTGGTTCTTGTCGATCGTGGGGCAATCGGTTGCGTGCGTCACGTCGACCGCGATACCGACGTGTGGATTCACGCCGTGCGCGCTGGTTGTTGCCCCGCGCAGACCGATCTCTTCCTGCACCGTAGCGACCGCACTGAGCGAGACTCGCAGTCCGCGATCCTTGGCTCGACGCAATGCCTCGACACATACCCACAGGCCCGTCTTGTCATCCATACCGGGCGAATTGGCCAGCCCGTTGCGCATCTCCTGGTACCTCAATTCGAGCGTCACCGGATCGCCGATCTGCACAACCTCGGCTGCTTCGTCTTTGTCTTTCGCACCAATATCGAGCCACAAGTCTTTTGTCTTGACAACCTGCTTACGCTCTTCCTGATCGAGCAAGTGAATCGGCTTGCGAGCGATCACCGCGGGCACGGGACCATCCTTCGTATAGATCGTCATCCGCTGACCGATCAACTGCTGCGGGTCCCAGCCGCCAATCGTATTGGTATAGATAAATCCGTTGTCGTTAATATGCGTGACTAGCAGGCCAATCTGATCGGCATGTCCGGCAAACATCACTCGCAAGGGCGCCTTAGGGTTGCAACAGGCGATCACGTTGCCGTGCAGATCGGTCTTCACCTCGTCGGCAAACTTGTCAACATAGTCACGGACCAAATCCTGCACTGGCTGCTCATAGCCGGATGGGCTGGGTGTTTCGAGGATTTGTTGAAAAAACTCTTTCGCAAATGCTTCCATGTTTGTCTCTTTCTTTCGTGTGTATAGCGAATAGCCTGTTAACCTGTGCCGATTTTAACGAATTTCTGGATTTCAGCGAGTCGCAAAGTCGATAAACGATAGCGACTATCATAGCCGCTTGCGGCTTAGCCCAGATAGCACTGCTTTACAGTTTTCCATGGGATTATGTGGGGGAAATCTTAAAATGTCCAAGTCTAAATCGAAGGTGTCCAATTCGACGATGCGGCTTAGCCTGCTTCTGTTGTCTATCGCTATGCTAGTATCTAGCACGGGCTGTTTCCGATGTCTCAGAAGGTGTGGCTACGTGGGGCCTGCGACGTGTGGTGTTGCCGATTGCGGTGCTCCATCTTGTGGTTGCGCTGATGATGGCTGTGAAGCATCGTGTGGCTGCGACGACGTTAGCTGCGACGACGTTGGCTGCGGCGACTGTGTAGGCAATGGCAGCGGTTGTTGCCTGTGGCTGAAGAGATTGTTCGGCAGACTGGGGGGTTGTTCGGGCTGTGATAGTGAAATTTACTGGAGCGAATGGCACAACAATCCGCCCGGTTGCGAAACGTGCGACTGCAATGGCAACTGGACCGGCCAACCCGGCGGCTACCGTGCCCCCTATCGGCACCAACCCATCTTGGCCGTAAAGCAAGCGGTGGGAGACGATGTCGTGGAATTGGCGGAGGAAAGTGACACGGTTTTCCGATAGAGCAATGACAACCGATTGAAAATCGAAGAATAACACGCCAAAGCTCACGGGTTGCAACCCGTGGGCTTTCACCACTTTTAAACGCCAAACAATGCACACGCGTTGGCCGTGGTTTGCGCAGCCAGTTGCTGGAGCGAAACGCCTCGCACTTGCGCAACGCACTCGGCCGTGTGCCGGAGAAAAGCTGGTCGGTTGGGCCTCTTGCTGCGTACCGGCTCGGGGGACAAGTAGGGGCAGTCGGTTTCCAATAGCAGTCGGTCGTCGGGAATGCTTGCCGCACATTCTCGCAACTTATCCGATTTCTTAAACGTAACCATCCCGGCAAAGCCGACGTGCATGCCAAGCTCGACACACTCAGCCGCCATTTCCACGCTGCCGGTGAACGAGTGCATGATGCCATGCAATGGGCCGCGCTGGCGGGCGTCGCGGAGCATCTGCATGATTTCCTCGTCACAGTCGCGCATGTGAACGATGAAAGGCAGATCGTGCTGCTGTGCCAGGCGGATATGCCGGTCGAAGTAATCTTGCTGTTGGTCGAACGGCGTATAATCCCAATGGCGGTCGAGCCCCGTTTCGCCGATCGCGACGATCTTGCCCGATGCTTCGCTTGGCTCTTGAAGCAATTGCCCGTCAACCATTTGCACGAGGGCATCCCAATCGCCGGGTACCGATTCGGCTACGTAATTGGGCTGGATGCCGATGGCCGCATAAACTCCCTCGTACTGGTGGGCGAGTTCCACACACTTCTGACTCGCCGCTCGTGTCGTGCCAACGGCAACCATTCGCATGACGCCCGCTTCATGCGACTGGACGATCAGATCGTCACGTACCTCGTCAAATTCATCGCTGTCGAGGTGTGTGTGGGTGTCGAATAGCATGGGGTAATCAGCGATCAGAACATTAGCCGCCGGGCTTGTCCCGGCACTGGGCTGAAACGCCGGGACGAGCCCGGCGGCTAACACGCTGCCTGCAATTTCTGATAGCTTAGGATTTGCTTTCTGCCATCTCCTCAACCAATTCTTGCAGCGATTGCAAATGTCCCTTGGCCATGCCGAGGGCTTCCTCGGCAAGCGACTTGGCGGCCGGGGACAATTGTAACTGTTCGACCAGTTCGCCGATCGTGACGATATCCTGCTGCTGGTAGTCGATGGACGCCTGAAGCAAATAGTCGATCCCCAGATCATGGACATCGGTAAATTCCATGGGGAATTCACCTCGTCGCGGCAATTGCTCGGCGTCCTGGATCATCTGGCAGATGCGATCTTCGATGCCGCTTTGGTCCGTCACGATAGACTCGAGTGTCTCGACAATTTCCTTACGGCCGGGCGGGATGTAGGGCCGAGAGAACTGGAGATATTGCGGGAATGACCGAGAAATGGTCCCCAACAATCGGTTGAGCAGTTGCGTGATGTTGGGCGAACTCATGCCAGATTTCAGCGGTTGAAGAAAAAAAGCCGTGCTGCAACGCAGCACACGGAGCAAAAAACAACTAGGAAAACAACTGAGCCGTAGCCTGATAAGCCCACGCGGCAAGGCGATCTGGCAAGATACCAAAAATAAAGACCGGCAATGACACCAGAAGAATATAGGCGACGGGCAGGAATCCAAGCGAGACCGGGCCGCGAGTGTCAGGCTCGGGATCGATACACATCGTCTTGGCGACGCGCAGGTAAAAAACCAGCGAGATGACCGTGTTCAGGCCAGCCACGACAAGCATGACCATCATCAGCGGCCCACCTGCTTCAAACAACGCTTGGAAAATCCGGAGCTTGCCCCAAAAGCCTGCCAACGGCGGCAGGCCCACCAAGCTGATCAAAATGGCAACCATGCAAACCGCGGTGACGGGGCAACAACGCATCAGCCCGGCGTAGTCTTTGATTTCTTCGCTGCCCATCGCATTGCGTAAAAATGCCACGATGGCGAATGCTCCCAGATTCATGAAAAAATAAATCGAGGCGTACAGCAGCAACGATTGCACCGCAATGCGGGCATTCGCAACATCGGGCCCTACCAGGGCAATCGCGGCAGCGACGGCCATCATCATGTAGCCGGCATGGGCGATCGTGGAATAAGCGAGCATGCGTTTGATGTTCTTCTGCCCATAGGCAGCCAGATTGCCAAACGTGCAGGTGACAATCGAAACAACTGCGACGAGCATGACAAAAAAATTACGCACCGGCGACAAGGGCGCGGGCGGCGATGGAGCTGCTGCGGTTTGTTGCGAAGATGCAAGCAAATGGACAACGGGTTTTTTTGGGGTAACGGTTTGGGTGATTGTTGTGTTGTGTGGCGCGGTGGATACAACCGCGGCTTGCCGCTTCGCGGCCTCGACTTGTGAGGTAGCATCTTCATGCAAATGCCCCAACCCCAAGCCGACACGCAGCAACAGCGCCAACGCGGCCGCCTTCGACGCGACCGAGAGAAAGGCGTCGACCTCGGCCGATGCGCCCTCGAATACATCGGGGCACCAAAAGTGAAACGGCACGGCCGACAGCTTAAACGCCAATCCCACGCCCAGCATCATTCCACCGAGCGCCAGCACCATCAGCGTCAGCGATTCCTCACCCGAGGCCATCATCGCAGGGAGATCCAACTCCGCCAGTCGGTGAGCCATTGTAGGCATGTGGGCCGAGCCAAGCACACCGGACAACAGGCTGATGCCGTAGAGCATGACCCCGGCGGTTCCCGCTCCGTAGACGGCATACTTGAGCGATGCCTCGCTGCTGCGGCGACGCCCTTGCACCATGCCAGCCAACACATACGAAGGGACGCTCGCCATCTCGACGCCGAGGAAAATAGTAATCATGTGATTAGCCGAGGCCATGATGCACATGCCGAGCGTTGCCCCGAAGACCAACGTGTAATAATCCTGGCCCTCGTGGCGGTCGGCGATTCCTGTGAGCCGGGAGAGTACGACAAACAGCACCAGAAACGCCATCAAAAAGATGCGGATGTAGACGGTGAGCGTATCGTAAACAAGCATGCCGGTGAATAATTCGGTCGGTTGAACTTCCGCCAAGGAGGCAATCCCGTCACCGTGCGAAGCCGTAAACGGGCATGCGCTCCAGAGTGCGACGATCGATCCGATCAGTGCCAGAGGAAAGGGACCGAAAGGAAAGAAGGGGGCCTTCTCGTCGCCGCGAAACAGGCGCACCAGTAGCATCAGCACGATCGTGCCGCAGAGTACCAGCTCCGGTCGGAACAGCGGCAGGCTCGTTTCGAGCGTGTCGCTCAGCAGCGAGTCGAAGAGGGATTGTAAGTTCACCGTGTGGGTCTTTCGTTCTTAAACCGTTCAAGAGGAGTTGTCGATGCAGAGCGCCGGGCCATCGCCAATTGGCCATCTTCCAGGTGTAGCGCTTGGCTCTCTTTGTGGGTTTTATCGTACTCTTGTGTCCACACGGCCAACTGCTCGACTTGCTGGTCGATCGACGGCTGCATGTAGTTGAACAGGGCTTGCGGATAAATGCCGAACACAACGGCTAAGGCCATCAGCGGGGCGGCAATGAGCAATTCTCGCAAGGTAATCGGTGTTAGCGCTTCGCCGTGTGGGCCTTTGTACTCGGCTCCCAAGTAGACCCGCTGGATGGCCCAGAGGATATACCCGGCGGTGAGAATCACGACGGCCGCGGAGATCACGGCCAGCACATAGCTATATTTCCAAACCGACAGGACAACCAACACCTCGCCGATAAACCCGCACAGGCCCGGCAGGCCCAAGCCGGCAAAGAAAATGCCGACCGCTAGCCCGCTATAGACAGGCATTTTGGCGAACAGCCCGCCGAACTGGTTGAGGTCGCGGTGATGCACCCGGTCGTAAACGACGCCGACCATAAAGAACATGCCAGCCGAGCTAATGCCATGGGCGATCATCTGGAACATGGCGCCGTTGGCGCCCATTTTCCAATAGTCGACGTTGTAGCCTGTGCCCGCCACGGCGCTCCAGACGCCCAACCCCAGCACAACATAGCCCATGTGGCTCACCGAGCTGTAGGCGACCATCCGCTTGAAGTCTTTTTGGGCGAGCGCGGCAAACGCGCCGTAGACCATGCTCACCACGCCGACCAAGCAGACAAAGTAGGCCAGCTCGTAACCGGCGGAGGGACAGATGGGATAGCAGATGCGAATGATGCCGTAGCCGCCCATTTTCAGCAGTACGCCGGCCAAGATCATCGAGATGGGCGTGGGGGCCTCGACATGCGCATCGGGGAGCCACGTATGCAGCGGTACGCTAGGCACCTTGATCACAAAGCCGACGAACAGCAGTAGGAATGCCCACCAGGCGACGCTTTTGCCGAATAGAATTTCGCCCTCGAACAGATTCGTATGTTGGCCCATTTGCTGCAGGGCGAGGATGTTGAACGTATGGAGTTGTTTTCGTTTGGTGGGATCCGTTTCGCTGAGGTTCTCGGCAAACCGCTTGGCCATTGGCGTGTCGCTTGTTTCCAGCCATTGGGCCAGCGCAAGTCCAGCTCGGGTCTCCGGAGTGAATTTGGCGACCGCATTCGGATGGTCGTCCGAGATATTGACAATGCCTGCCACGGCCAATTGTTGGGCATCGAGTCGCGTCAAATCGCTGTTGAAGTAGAGCATCAAAATGGCGATCAGCATCAGCACGCTGCCGAACAGCGTGTAGAGGAAGAATTTGATGGCCGCGTATTCGCGTCGCTCGCCGCCCCAGACGCCAATCAGAAAATACATCGGCAGCAGCATCACTTCCCAGAAGACATAGAACAGGAAGAAATCAAGCGCCATGAAAACGCCCAACATGCCTGTCTCCAGCAGCAGGAATAGGATGCAGTACGCCTTCACATGCTTCTTTATCGGCCAGCTTGCAGCCATGGCCAACATGCTGACAAAAGCCGTTAGCACCACCAGCGGGAAGCTGATGCCGTCGAGCCCCATGAAATACTGGATGCCGAACGAGGGGATCCAATCGAAAGCGAACATATGCTGCATCGCAGCCTGGCCACTCTCAAATTCGAGCCCGAACCAATTGCGCAGCAGTCCCAGCGTGAGCAGGAACACGACGATGGTTACGCCAAGGGTCGTAAACTTCAGCGCATCTTCCTTCCCCTTGGGAAAGAACGCCAAGGCCAATGCTGCGACCGCAGGCAAAAAGATTATCAAGCTGAGATAGACCACCGGTTGATCAAAACTACCCATGATGTCGCCGTAATCCTTCGTAAATAATCGGAGTGGAATTTTGGAGGTTCAATTGTTAGCCGCCGGGCTTGCCCCGGTGCGTCGTAGCCCGGTGCGTCGTAGCCCGGTGTGTCGTAGCAGCGCCGGGACAAGCCTGGCGGCTAATGGCCAACTTAGTTAACCGGGCGTTAAATATCCCTGCACAAACGAGATTGTCACAAACAATAAAACGGTGCCGACGACAATCAACATCACGTATTGCCGCAGGCTTCCGGATTGGAATTTTCGCAATGCCAGTCCAAGGCTCCAAGTACCTCGGGCAAACGTGTTAACCAAGCCGTCGACGACCGTGCGGTCGAACAAAACATCGACCACGCGTGAGCCAGCTTTGCACATCGCCGCCAGGCCGTGCAGGATCGAGTCGATAATGCTCAAATCGAACTTCGCTATCAGCCTGGAGAGCATCAATCCGGGCGCAACCAGCACGGCCCAATAGATCTCGTCGAACCACCATTTGTGCCACAGGGCACTATGTAGTGGCTTGAACGACTGTTTCAGTTCCTCTGGGCTGAGGAGGTTCCAGAGATAGATAATCGTCGCCAGCAGCAGCCCGGCCGCGGCGGTACCGAATGCCGCAAGGCCCGCCTTGAATCTAATGTCGTCGGCATGGCGATCATGTTCGTTTGGAATGGTAAGGCTCGGCAGCAGTTCGCCATGGGTGGTCGCCTGCGTGCCAACCGGTCGGGCTTGTTCCAACAGGCTCGTTACACTCAGATTGCCCGGCAGCGTCCAGCCCAACCCCAGCGCAAAGACGGCCATGAAGATTAGTGGCATGGTCATCGACCGGGGCGATTCGTGGGCATGGTCGTAGCGGTGCTGGTCGCGGGGCTTGCCGGCGAAGGTCATGTACCACATGCGGAACATGTAGAATGCGGTGATCAGTGCGCCCGCCACCGGGGCGAACATGAGGATCAGGTGCTTGGGGTTATGTTGGCCGAAGCTCCAGGCCTGCTCGATGATGGCGTCTTTGGAGTAGTAGCCACTAAAACCGATCCCGGCGAGCGGGATGCCTGCGCCGATGATCGCCAGGCAACCAATCAGCATTGTGGTGGCAGTGATCGGCATCTTCTTTCGCAGGCCGCCCATGTCGGTCATTTCGTTGGAGTGGACGGCATGAATCACCGAGCCGGAGCACATGAACAGCAGCCCCTTGAAAAAGGCATGGGTCATCAAGTGGAACATGCCAGCCACCCAGCCACCCAGGCCGAGCGACAGCATCATGTAGCCCAACTGGCTGACGGTGGAATAGGCAAGCACCCGCTTGATGTCGGTTGCGGTGATCGCAATCGTCGCGGCCATGAAGAGCGTGATGCAGCCGACGTAGGCGATTACTAGGAGCACTTCGGGCGAGAAGGCGGGGTAAAATCGGCCGACCAGATAGACGCCCACGGCCACCATCGTGGCGGAGTGGACCAGTGCGGAGACGGGCGTGGGGCCTTCCATCGCGTCAGGCAGCCAGACATGGAGCGGAAATTGGGCGCTTTTGCCGACGCAGCCACAGAAGATGCCCACGCCTGCGATTAGCAGCAGCCAATAGGCTGCCTTGTTGGTTGATTCTTTATCGCTAAGCCGACGAGCGGCAGACGCGACGGCCGTTTGGGCGTCGATGGTTTCATCCGCCGCCATTTGCTCCAACACGATGGGGCTGATGTCGTCGCGGGCTGCCTCGGCAATCATGCCACCGGGTGCAACGAGTTGATAATTATTTTCTTTGGCCCGCAGCAAACTAAAAATGCCCGGTTCTTCAATTTCGCCTGCGGCCGTGAGCACCGTCTGGCCGTTTTCATCTTGCTTGTCGCCAAAAGCAAAGGTGCCGAGGCTCGCCCAGAGCGCCATCATGCCAATTAACATGCCAAAGTCGCCGACCCGATTGACAATGAACGCTTTGTTTGCCGCATTGGAGGCACTTTGCCGCTCAATGTAAAACCCGATCAGGAAGTACGAGCAAATGCCAACCAATTCCCAGAAGACAAAGACCATCGCCATGTTGCCCGCGACGACTACGCCCAACATGCTAAAGCTGAATAGCGACAGGTACTGGAAAAAACGATAGTACCGGCCCGCGCGCTTCAGCTTCTGACCGCTGGACAGGGTGACTTCCGGATCGGTGAAATCGTGCAACTCGTCGTGCATGTACCCGGTGGAGTAGACGTGTATGCAGCTGGCGATGAACGTGACCATGCAGAACATGACGACGGTGAGCGTGTCGATGTAATAGCCGATCGTCAGTTTTAGTTTTCCGAAGACTCCTAACGTGTACCAATCGCCGACATAGTACGTAGGCGGACCGTTGTTGGCGTGAGTGCCCGCGGCTTCTGCTTCATGCCCTGGATTTTCATGGAGACTCTCTTCATGGCTGCTGTTTTCATGGCTACTGTGATGCGAAGCATCGGCAAGCGGATGACTTGGCAGCCAAGCGCCGAACAGCGCGATCAGGCTGAGTAAGCACGAGGTGGCAATCGCACCGGTCGCCACATAGCCGGCAAACTTGCCCGCCGGGCCCATGGTCTTACCAAAAAACAGAATGACCACAAACGAGACTAGCGGCAGCAGCCATGCCCAGAGCAGCAGCGTCGGTAATGTGGAGACTGGATTCATGGGGGAATAGCTTTCAGCCGTCAGCGATCAGCTTTCAGCCAAATTGTAGATTAAATGTTTATTTCCGAGAGTTCGAGTTTTATCTTGCTGACCGCTGAAAGCTGATCGCTGACAGCCGTTTTTCACCCGTGCAGTTGGTCCGCCCGATCGACATCAATGGAATCGTGGCTGTTGTAAAAATTCAAAACAATTGCCAAGGCGACGGCCGCTTCAGCGGCAGCGAGCACAATGACAAACAGTGCCATCAATTGCCCATCAAGCCCCAGCGTGTTGTGGTCGCTTCGGAGATATGGGCTCCCAAACGCGATGAAGTTCAAATTCGCCCCGTTCAGCACCAGTTCAATCCCCATCAGCACGCCGAGTGCATTGCGCTTGGTCGCCATGCAGAGCACGCCGCAGGTGAACAGGATGGCGCCGACCGTGACGTAATGCGCTACGCTCACGGGTTCGGTTAGCAGGTTGGCAATGGGTAAAATAGTCATGTTCCCTTGATGACGCTCTTCTTTCGTTTGGCCCGGGCGAGGTAGGCTGCTCCAATCAGAACGACCAGCAGGTGGACCGAGACAATCTCAAACAGCAGCAAATAGCCAGGTTGATCCGGGTTGTCGACTCTCGCTCCCAGCAGGCCCATCGCCAGCGGGGCGGCCGTGTTGGTGACGGCAATGGCCTCGGCCTCGGCTCGGTCGATACCCCGCCAAGCCGGCACACTAAAGGCGGCCGAGATCAACAGAACCACCAGCGCTCCACCGGCCAGGAAGGCGATGACCCAATCGCCGGACCAGGTTTTCATTTCGACAAACCGTTCTTGCGAGGTGAGCATCACGCCGAAGATCAGCAACACCAGCGTGCCACCGACATAGATCATCAATTGCATCGCCCCGACAAAGTCGGCACCGGCGAGGAAAAAAAGTCCTGCGGTCGAGGCGAGTGAAATGACCAAGTAAAACGCCATGCGGACGATGTTGGTCGAGAGCAGCACCGCCACGGCGAAGACGCAAGCGATGGCGCTAAACAGTAGGAAGAAGAACGATGGCCAGTAGATTGGTTCGTTCATGGTCAAATCACCTCCCTCGCCGTTTGCGGCTTCGCGGCATCCTGCAACGAACCCTCGCTCAACTGAAAGGCGCTTTGCGGCAACTCGGTAAGTCCGAAAAAGTTTCGTCCCGGCAGATTGTACTGCCAAATCGTTGCACCAAGGAACATCGCGGCCGCGATCGGCGTGCAGTATTTCAGGCAGGTGGTAATCACCTGGTCGATCCGCAGGCGAGGTAGCGTCCAGCGGACCCAGATCATCACCGAGACGCCAATGGTCGCTTTGACTAGCAGATTAACGACGCCCAGCACTTTGCCCAGGTTCATCGCCAGGGCGCCGTTCGAGGCGGTTAGCCCCAACCACTCGCTAATCGGCAGCGGGCCATGCCAACCGCCGAGGAACAGGATCGATGCCAGGAGGCTGACCGAGAGCATCGAGCCATACTCGGCCATGAAGAAAAAGCTCCATCGCAGGCCGGAGTATTCGGTATGGAACCCGGCCACCAATTCGCTCTCGGCCTCGGCCAGGTCAAACGGTGCCCGATTCACGCTGGCCGTGGCACAGGTGAAATAAACCCAGAAGACAATAAACGTGAACGGGTCATGAAACACGAGCCAGTTGGTAAACAGGCCCGCTTGCCGGTCGCCGATGATTGACAGATCCATCGACCCGGCAATCAGCACCGGTACCACGGCACACATGCCCAGCGGTACTTCGTAGCTGACGACTTGGGCCGCTTCGCGCATCGCTCCGAAGAGCGACCATTTCGACGCAGACGAATAGCCAGCCAGGATGGTTCCAAAGACTTCGAGCCCGATGACGGCCAATACAAAAAAGACGGCGACGTTCAAGTGCTGCGCTGCCCAGGGGTAGATCCCCCCGGCAAAAGGTATTGCAATAAACACAGCCACCGAAGCGGCGAAGCTGACGTAGGGGGCGATTTTGAACAGCAGCCGGTCCGCCCCGTCGGGCATCATGTCTTCTTTCGTGAGCAGCTTGAGACCGTCGGCGAGCGTTTGCAGCCAGCCGAATTTGCCGCCCACGCGCGTCGGGCCAAGGCGATCTTGAATTCGGCCGGAGATTTTTCGTTCCAGCCAAATGAAGAACAACGCACTGACGGCGACCAGATTAAGAATTAGCCCAACATGCACCAGCGCGGCGATTGCATACGCCAGCCATTCCCACATATAATTGGACAAATAGGGTGCCACGAAATATCTTCCTTAACCAGCTATTTTCCCAGCCATGTCACTCAGCCGGCGGTGTGGCCAGCGGGTATCGTAGGATTCTGTACCAGCACCGTCGGAGCCACAAGCCCCTTGAGGAAAAAAATTAGCCGTCGGGCTTGCCCCGGCGCGTTGGTTCCCGGTGCGCTGGACACGCACCGGGACAAGCCCGGCGGCTAACTCGAACAACATCTTCAACGGTCGATCTCTCCCATAACGACATCTAGCGACCCGACAATCGATGGGACATCGGCAATCATGCAGCCTTGGCAAAGGTCGCCGGTGACCCACAGATTGCTAAACGAACTGCTTCGCGCCCGGACCCGCCAGGGAATCGCGTTCCCATCGCTAACGACATAAAATCCCATTTGGCCCCGAGGAGCCTCGGTTTCCAAATAGGCTTCCCCCTTGGGCAACTTGGCTGTTAGCTTCATCGGCTGGCCATAATCGCCCTCGGCCGTGCTGTAGCGGTCCATCGCCTGTCGGACCAGATCCATCGACTGGATGACCTCCAACATGCGGACATAGAACCGGTGCCAATTGTCGCCAAGCACCGCTTCGGTCGGCACGGCAGGATATTTGTGATCGTTGGGGTAATGACCCTCTTTCTCGGCGACGACCTCGAATGCGTAGCCATCGTACATGGCTGTGTAGATCTCTTCGCCGTCACGTCGCAGGTCGTGGTCGACGCCGCTGCCTCGCAGCACCGGGCCGCTACAGCCGTAGTCGATTGCCATTTCCGGCGACATCACACCGATACCGGCCGTCCGCTTGATAAAAATGGCATTGGTCGTCAGCAGCGTGTGATACTCGTCGATAATCGGCCGAAATTGATCGAGAAACGCTTCGCACTTTTGCAGCCACCCCGTCGGAAGATCGGCCGTTGCACCGCCGATGGTAAGATAGCTGTAGGTAAGCCGTGCCCCGCAAGCCTCTTCGAACAGGTCGAGAATTCTTTCTCGTTCACGGAAGGCGTACAAAAATGGGCTGAAGGTCCCCAGGTCGAGCCCATAGGTCCCCATCGCGACGAGATGGCTCGCGATTCGGCCCATCTCGGCGATGATCACGCGCAGATGCCGACCCTTTTCCGGCGGCTCATATTTCAGCAGCTTCTCAATGGTCAGCGCCCAGCCGAGATTCATATTCATCCCGGCCAGGTAGTCCATCCGATCGGTGTAAGGAATCCACTGGCGCGGCGTGAGATTTTCGCCGATCTTCTCCGCACTACGATGCAAATAACCAATATGCGGCGTCACTTCCGAAACGATCTCGCCATCGGTGCGCAGCACCAGCCGCAGCACGCCATGCGTACTGGGATGTTGCGGCCCCATGTTAATCAGCATCTCGTCCGTGCGGACATCGAATTCGATGACACGAGGATCGTCTACGGTTGTCGGCATGTTTAACGGTTACCAATGGCTAAGTTGTATTGTGGTTCAAATGCGGATTGCGGAATCTCTATCTTCCTCGTATCCCGTGATATTCCAGCGGCATTTCATAATCTTTCCGTAGCGGATGGCCTACCCAGTCTTCGGGGCACAGGATCCGCCGTAGGTTGGCATGACCGGTAAAATGGATGCCCGAGAGGTCGTACACTTCGCGTTCATGCCACTCGGCCGTGCGCCAAATTCCCGCGACGCTGGGGACTTCCGGCAGTTGACCGGGTTGATCGTCTTTCCATCGCGGGACGATCACCTTCAGGACCAAGCTATGTTTGTGCTTCATGCTGAAGAGGTGATAGACGACCTGGCAATGCGGCTCCCACTCGGCCTTCGCGGCTTTTTTTTCGTCGGTGTGTAAATAGTCGACGCCTGAAACACAGTTCAAATAATCAAACGCTAAGCTCGGCTCGTCGCGGAGATAGGTGCAAACCTCGACCAGCCCTGCAGGTGCAAGTTCGATCCAAGGATCGATGTTCTCCAGATTCGCACCGGTGACGATGTTGCCAAAACGCTGTTTCAGTTGGTCAACGAATGTTTGTTCGCTCATCGTATTTTTCGGTTCTTCTGGGAATTTAGTGGCACCGTTTGAAGAAAGTATTTAAGCCCCCGGCTTTGCCGGGGGGGTGCCTTCAGGGAAACTTTGCTTTCGGGGAAAATGTCCTTCGGGGAAATGCTCTATACGGTAGAAATGTGAACTGTTACGCAACCCCCCGGCAAAGCCGGGGGCTGAAATTGTGACTTGGACATTCTCCTTTTCCACTGCAAAATCTAGCCACTAAAATTCCTGAAGAACCTACTTCTGTTCTATGTGATTACTGTGCGGTTAGGCGCTGCTACGCCGAAAGAATGGATCCTGCCGAGCGGTCTGTTGTTTTCGTTAAGTTGTCGTCTGGTCCTCGTTGTGGTCGCTCGACAACTTCGCCCTGTTGACTGGTGGTCGAGCGAACCCAATCTAAGTCGCCTCGCCGCCAAACATAGGCAAAACCAACGAGCAACACCGCGAAGAACACCCCAATGTCGGCCAGCGACGTAAGTGCAATCTTCTGAGCATTTTGCCGGATCGCAGCGCGGTGGTTTGCCGTCAGATCCGAGCCGACGTGCAGCCGCTTGGCATCTTCCGGCGAGAGAATTGGAGCCGTTGGATGGGCGACGCCCAGTTCTCGGTAGCGCGCGATCGCGGCCGCGGAAAGTTGGCTCGGGTCGGCCGAATCATCCGTTGCGATCGCCATCACCTGCATCTGCGGCGCTGCCAATTGGGTTGCCTTGCCAAAGACCGTGGCCCAGGGAAAGAAGAACGCTATTTCCACGTCGAAAATGATAAACAAGAGCGCCACGACGTAAAAACGGAGATCGAACTGCACAAAGCTCGAACCGATGGCCGGTTCGCCGCATTCGTAGACTTCCAGCTTCTCGGCATTCGGCAACTTTGGTCGGACGAATTTGCCCACAAGCAAATTCACAAACAAAAACAGCACTGCAACGCCGGAGAATAAGGCGAGATAGGCGACGATAGCAGTGGGAGTGGCCATGGGGAAAAGAGTTGGGGGTTGGGAGTTGGGAGTTGGGAGTTGGGAGCACGAGTATTCCTTTAACCCGCGCCTCGCGCCTTCCAACTATTAACTCTTTTACTGATTCGGCCCGCCGTGGACCGGGTCGGTGATTACTTTCGATTGAGCGATGGCTGTGGGATTGATCGAGGATCGTCCCCAGGCAACATCCACAGGTAAACGGGAAAAGTCAACAATGCAACCATCACGGCTGTAACAACTCAAGTCGTGCGAGGCACCCATGAAGATGCAATCGACAGGGCAAGGCTCAACACACAAGGCACAGAACATGCACTTTGAGTAATCGATCGTGTAACCGGTGATCTTAAAACCCTTGCCACCTTCGACCTTTTCTTTGCCGATATAAATACAATCCACCGGGCAGGCTTTTGCACATTGGTCGCAAGAGATGCAGGTGGTCAAATCAAAGCGGTGAAAACCGCGGTAGCGCGCAGCAACCGGCACCGGCAGCTCGGGATACTCGAAATGCTCGGTAAAAGTTTTGCGCTCCGGCTGGTACGTTTTTAACCACACACGCAAAGTCACCCACATGCCATGCGCAACCGTAACCACCGCTTCGACAACATTACCCAACCAGGGAAAGACTCGCTTGAGCCACTGAATCATTTTCGTATCCGATCCTTCCTGTGATCGGTGCCCAGACACCAGACAAACCCTGGATTATAGAAACCGGACAGTTCACTGCAACCACCCATGGCAAAAGGATCTTGCGTTTCCTCAAGCTGCGTCGGGTCGGGGTCGATCCCACAGGCCGAGTTGATTGGAGGAGAGACTAACGGCTTGTTGAAAATATATTTCTGTAGTTTCTGTAGGCCGGAACGAGTCCTACGAGTTCCGGCACTGCCTATTTTTCTCGTTTTTCATGGATTGCCGGAACTCGCGTAGCTCGTTCCGTCCTACAAGTTACCGTCCTACAGGTTACCGATGGAACCGATAGAGAAGTCTCTCTTGTATATCTGCGTGATAATCTGTCGCTTTCTAAAAGCAGTGGCGGTCGCTCCCGCCTATTCGATTTCGAGTAGCCACGCAAATGGGGATTTGGGCAATTCAGGGGGAAAAGCTTGAATATCCCAGCGAAGTGTCAAAGAAAATTTCCAAATCAGTGGTATTTTCTGCCCGACGAGGGATTTTCCTGGGGATGGGCTATACCCCCCAGGTAAGCGACAGTTTTCGGAACTGCCCCGCTGCCTTAAAGCCTTCTTTTACAACACTTTGCGCTAATATACAAGACTCCGGCTGAACCCGAAGTTGATATGGGGAATGGGGTAATTTAGGGTCTGCGATCCAAATATCATGCCAAACGGCTAAATTCTATCCAAAATCGTCTCCTTTAGGCTCGAAGTTTGCTTGACTCAACCTAATCACCACGTAGAGTGGATTGAGGGGAATCGTATGATACCCTTTCGGTTAGCGTCTATCTAACGGAGTGAAAAAGGCTTAGGTAGACAGCGATATCGAGTTTCCAATGGCTGGAGCAAACGAAGCGATTGGCCTCTAAGAACTAAAGGATAGGAAGATGTTGGTTCTGTCACGTAAAAAGAACGAAAGTATTATCATCAACGATGATATTACGATTGTCGTCGTCGAAATCCGTGGTGATAAGGTTCGCTTGGGAATTGAAGCTCCCAAGGAAATACCCGTGCATCGCAATGAGGTCTACGAAGCAATCCGCCGGAGTCAGCAGACGGTGGAAAGCGGCCCACCGTGTGAATCGGATACCAGCAGTGCGACTGAGTAAACTTTATCTACATGCGTTTTTTTACTTCCACAATGACTGAACCATCTTAATTCAAGCCTATTAAGTCTGATCAGCATATCTGTGTGGGTTCGGTATTTCACGATCATTGGACTGGTATTCTTTTCCCGATCCGCAGTTTTGCGCACGCCGGTGCTTTCTGGTCGCGGGTAGGTTCTTACCACTTGACGCTGAAGGCGCTGAAAGCAACTTCTCGTAGCCCTCTGTACCCACGCACGTTCTTCGTTTACATTCTCTGTTTGTGCCATAGCTTCGTGGGGAGTGTGCGCACTGGCCCCTTCGTCTAGCGGTCTAGGACTCCGGCCTTTCACGCCGGCAACACGGGTTCAAGTCCCGTAGGGGTCTAGGCCCTCAGGCGCCTCAGGTCGACAAGCTCCGCGTTTTTTTTAATCACCCTGGTTTTATCGAACCGATGATTGAATCGGTGGTGAAATGTTTGGAGTCGTTGCCGGAAGAGCGTCGCAGCCAAGCGGTGCTGATGTTCACGGCGCACAGCATTCCACGGGCGATGGCCGGCACATGCGACTACCAGAAGCAGCTTCAAGAAGCATGCCGTCTGGTTGCCGATGGGGTAGGGCACCCGTGTTGGGAACTGGTCTACCAAAGCCGCAGTGGCCCTCCGCATCAGCCCTGGCTCGAGCCAGACGTTTGCGACCGCATCGTGCAGTTGCACGACAAAGAGAAACTGCAAAATTTGATTCTCCTGCCGATCGGTTTCATCTCCGACCATTTGGAAGTGCTGTTCGACATCGACACCGAGGCACGACAGTTGTGCCAGCAGCTTGGCATCCACATGCTTCGTGCCGCCACGGTCGGCACACACCCGCGATTTGTGCGGATGATTCGCGAACTGATCGTTGAGCGGTTGGATGAAAAACCGGATCGAATTGCATTAGGCAACATGGGGGCGCGTCCCGATGTTTGTCGTGATGATTGTTGTCCAGGACATCCGATCAATTAGAATTGTGCATTGCCTTGTTAGCCGTCGGGCTTGTCCCGACGCGTTGTCCCGGCGATACTTTCACGCGTCGGGACAAGCCCGGCGGCTAACTCGAACCGCTAACCGCTCCGACCAACTATGGATAACCGCCGCCAATTAGGTTCATCGGATCTACACGTCTCACCCGTCGCGTTTGGTTCTTGGCCGATCGCGGGGGTCACGTCGCTGGATGTCAACGACCAGGACAGCCTCGAAACGATCCACGCCTGTTTCGACCTGGGCATCAATTTTATCGATACCGCCTATTGCTACGGCCCCAAGGGCGAGAGCGAGAACTTAATTCGCCGCGCGCTGGCCGATCGACGCGACGAGATGGTGCTCGCCACCAAATGTGGCATCCACTACAACGCCGCTGGCGAGCAAACGCAAGGTGCTCGGCCGGAGGCCATTCGCCGCGAGTGCGAGGAAAGCCTCCGCCGGCTCGGCACCGACCGTGTGGAACTCTACTATCTTCACTCGCCCGATCCGCAGGTGCCGATCGAAGATTCGGCCGGCGCGATTCGTGAATTGATTACTGCTGGCAAGGTGCGTTACGCGGGGGCGTCGAATTGCCATTACGATCAACTGCAAGCTTTTCACGCGGCATGTCCGCTCACGACCGTCCAATTGCCGTACAACATGCTGCAGCGCGACATCGAGCAGCAGACAATCCCTTGGTGCCGGCAAGAGGAGATTTCCGTAGTGGTCTATTGGGCCCTGATGAAAGGCTTGCTGGCTGGACGATTGTCTGCCGACAAGCCGTTGGCTGAGAAGGATGGTCGGGCGAAATACCCCATGTACCAGGGTGTCGAATGGCAAAGGAACCAACAGTTTGTTGACGTGCTGCATCGAATCGCCGAGCAGAGTGGCCACACGGTAGCCCAATTGGTTGTCAATTGGACCATCCACCAACCAGGCATTGACGTTGCGCTCTGTGGAGCGAAGCGCCGTTGGCAGCTCGAAGAGACGGCCGGGGCAATGGGGTGGTGCCTCACGGCCAACCAACTCGGCGCAATCGACGCTGCCCTAGTTTCTCGCGGCAAAGCAGCCGCCAAAAGGCAGTTTCGGTAGTTAGCCGCCGGGCTTGTCCCGGCGCTTAGTACCCGCACCGGGACAAGCCCGGAGGCTAACAAGCCACAGTAGCGATCCTACGGGCTGTGTCGATTGCGCGCTTGTCGATTGCCGCGTGAATGCATCCTCGCTCTCAGAGCACGTCTTGCGACTCCAAAGCAACGTAGATTTCGATATTGACCCCCAAATATCATCTACTTTGCCGGAGTATTTGCGATGAACTCACAGCTACCGCTGCTGGAAAACTGGACACCCGAGCTGTCGGCTAGGATGGGCAATGCCATTTTTGTTGCCCAGCATCGGTTGCATGAACTTGATCTATTCAGCGACGAGCGGCTTGTCGAGCTGCTCGACATGCATCCACGCTCCCACCTGGGGATCAACTCGATGGGGTCCGATCCGGTCCGACGGGGAGATTGGTGCGAAGGGCGTGCTGGAAATTTGAATGCCGACCAGTTGCTTGAGGCGACCAAGCATGGCCTGCTTTGGTTGAACATGCGACGCGTGATGGATTTTCATCCTGAGATCAACGAGTTGGTCAACTCGCTATACGCCGAGCTGCAGCGCGAATGCCCCGGGCTACACACCTTCAACCGGTCGGCCAATCTGCTGATTTCCTCTCCCAAGGCAATCGTTTATTATCATGTCGATTGTCCCGTGAACATGCTGTGGCACATCCGCGGAGCGAAGCGAGCTTGGGTCTATCCACTCGAATCGGGAATCGTCTCGGACGAGGACCTGGAGGCGATTCTTTGCGGCGACGTTTCCGAGGAACTCGACTTTATCCCGGAGTTGGATGACTTGGCTACTGTGCATGACATCGAGCCGGGCGAAATGATCACCTGGCCCCGCAGCACACGCCACATCGGGTTGTGAACATGGGTGGCCTGAATGTGTCGCTCTCGACCGAGCACATGACCCGTCAGGCGGTTCGCAAAAACAACGTCTACCTGGCCAATCGTCACTTCCGCAGTCTGCTTCCCGGCGATTTTCGCTCGACGGAACTGAAGGGTTGGCGTCCTGCATGGAAGGAATTCGCACTGCGTGTAGCACGTCGGCTACCAAGAGTATCGCCCAAACCACCGCAGGGTTACGAATATCCGGTCAAGTTTGAAGTCGACCTAGATGCCCCGCAATGCATTCGTTATTTGCAGAGCGAAGATCAATGCCATCCCGACCGCCAACTGGCGACCTGCAAGGTCGCGGCTGACGGTTAAAAGGCCGGCAGCCGCGATACAAGAATTGTTAGCCGCGACTCTACGAGTCGCCGGGTAGACATTATCGCTCCACAATCTGAGCAGCAACCGTCGTGTGCGACGGGGTTCTGTTGCTGGACAATGCCGAGTTCTTCAGCAGCGGGCTGATCCGATGTGTGAAGGATTTTGCGTCGGCAAAACCTTTGACGACTCCGAGTACATTTCCTTCAGGAGAGACCAAGATCGACGTGGGGTAGCCGCGAATGCTCAACCGTCCAACAAGATTAGGATAATCTCGGGCACGCACTTTCACCGTTTCGGTGCTTGCGGAAAGCATCTGTTTGACCATCGGGTGGCTATAGGTTTGGGCGAGCATCTTGTCGCAGTAATGGCATCCATCGGTAGTAAACATCACCAGCAACGGCCGCTGCCGCGTGACGGCCGTCTTCCAGGCCGATTCGAGGCTGTTGTGGGTAAAAACACTATTTCGCTGAATCGGCTGCCGGCTGCCCGAGCCTGCGCTGGCAGTGGCAGCGAAAACGGTAAGAACCGAAAGTACTGTCAAGTAGGGTGAAATTCGTCTCATGTTCTGTTCCAGCCTCAATTTTCAAGGGATTCGGGGGATAGGATAAGTGCCGCGAGCACGCACTGGCAAAAGCGTCTCAAGTGCTATCACAACTATCGACATCTCCAATCCACTGGACTGTAAGCAAGGCCACAGTACGTTTGGTTTTTTTAGCGGGCGACGCCTCTCCCGCCGACGTGTCTGACCGTCGCCTAGCGCTTTTGCGTGGACGAATGCAGCGTGGCAAGATCGGTTTTCAGGCGATGGCGGAATGTCTGCGATCCGACGTAGCCTTCGATCACGTCGAGCACCTGGTTGTTCGTGCTGACCAGGATGGTGGTAGGATAGAGCTTGATTTTCAACTTCGCGACGAGTTTTGCCTGAGCGTAACGATCGACGTATACCGATTCAAACGATTCGGAAACGAGCGTCCTAACCTCGCGATTTTTATAGGTATTGTTGATCATCTTCACGCAATAGGGGCATCCGGGCATCGTGACAAAAAGCAGCATAGGCCGATTGCTCTTTTGCGCAGCAGTCCAGGCCACCGGATAGCTTGTGTGCCGAAAGAGAGAAGCCTTGGGAAGCGTCGGCTGCAAAGGTGAAATCCGATTGAGAGAAAATCGCCCCAGTTTTTCTGCTTGGGCGTTGCCGGAAAGGAAAATTGTGAGTGCTACAAAACTTGCTGCCTGAACCAGTCTCTTGCCCATAGGAAAATCCTCCGTTATTCACCTTTTTCTCGTAGATACCTTGCTAGCATGGGATATCGGCGATTAGAGCATCAGCGCGGGCACATTTCGGTACGGCAGGAAGATTCGGGACGATGGATGTAGTTTCAATCGTCCGTAGCGAGAACGTTGCCGTTACAATCCGGTGTGAAGCACCACCACAGTGGGAGAAGAATGTGCCCGGAGAAGGAGGTGCCAACCGAATATGCCGTTTACAACGACACCAGATCGGCCAGCCGCTTGCGGCTTAGCAAAGTCCCCCACCACATTCAAACGGCCGCGCCCGATTCGCGTGCCTGTTGCACACCGACAAACCCGGTATGCGCCTTGAGGCAAGTCTGGCGAAACGGTTTCGGATGCGGCACACCTGCCAATCGAAGAGTTTCCGTTTGGCCCCCTCGCGTTTGGTCGAGCCGAAAGATCAAATCGCCGGCCGGGTACCAAGCCTGTCCCGGCAGAACTTCGATCTCGATCGAATCAAACCGATCGAGCGAGACGCTTTGCTGCTCACCGCCGCCACCGAGCGCTTGCTCGACAATCACGCGACGATTCGTCAGCCGATAGCGTCGGCAGGAAGGATTAGGCACCCCAAAAAGGACAAATGGCAGTCGGGGAATCAGCATGTAGAAGTAGACCGGCAGAATAAAGGGGATCGACACCAACGCCAACAATCGGCCTAGCGTGATCGGAATTCCAAACAGCGTAATGCCTGTTTTGTTCAGCAGCAGTCGACCCCACAACCGCCCATAACCGGTCGCCGCGATCGACGGCCAGACGGTCATGATGGTCACTTCCTTTTCGGTCGCAGGTGCGACCCCGGCAATTGCCTGACCCATCGATCCGTTTCCAATCCTGGGAAAACAAAGAAACCAAGCAGCGCAGTTTTCTGCCTGCCAACCATTGGGCACAGCCTAGCAAAAGGCAGCACGGTTGACTAGATCCCCATAGCCAATTTCAGCCCACGGCTTTGCCGTGGGGTAGCTGCGGCGATGCAGCTTCCATAATGCGGGCGGGCAGTTAAGAACTTACCTTGATAACCCGATGCGTAAGCGAGGGACTGAGGATAACGGGGTAATTCCCTCGCTTACGCGTCGGGTTAAGATTGGTAAATTCTCATCTGCCGCTCGCCTAAGCATGGGTTCCGTCGCTACGCCACCGGCGATTCGTGCCGCTCGACCAATGCGCTCAGATAGAGCAGCGAGCTTTCCTTCTGACGCACCGGGCCACTTCGCAGCAGCTTGAGTGATGCCTTCAGCACATCGCGGCGACTTACCTGCCCAATGAGACGTCCCTCTTCCAGCACCGGTAGTCGGCGATACGGCGTCAGCAAAAAGACCTGGGCGATCGACAGCAGATGTGTGTCCGGTTTGATGGTCTGCGCTTCGGTGTCCATAAACACACGGACCTCACTGCTGGGGAGTTGCTCGTAAGCGGCATCCAACACGACGTTCATCGAGCACTTTTCCGAGAAGATGCCCAAATAGGTGCCATCGCTTTCGACCACCGGGGCACCGGAGATGCGGTTCTTGAGCAACAGTTGCACAGCTTTGATGACATCCATCTCGGGGCGAAGGGTGACCAATCGGGTAACCATAAAATCGCGTGCGGTAATTTGGGACATGGTATTACCTCCAGAAAAGCGGCATGGGCATCGGCTTGCTGTCGCATCGTGCAACATGCAACGACAAAACGTCAGAAAAGAAAAACAAGGATTGCACTAGTGCTTTGTCACAGTCTAATTTTCGGGTGAGCCGCCGGCGCTAGCCGCGGGCTTGCGGGGGATAACGGCTTGCCTCCGCTGCCCGACGCTAGCGCGTTCGGCTCACATCAATAACCCCAATTCCTAGCTGTGACAAAGCACTAGTACAAGAACATCAGTACAAAGGTCAACAGCACAAGGATACCATGTTTGACAATTGGTTTCCACAAAGAAGCGGAAGAAAAGGGGGCTTGTGAAAAGATTCACAGGTTGACATTGTGAAACATTTCACGCAGTCGGGAATATGCAGCGTCATCTTACGAAAGTCTTCAGCTTGTGAAATTTTTCACGTAGTTGATGGCTCATCAAGTTTGATTCGGACGCTTCATCATGAAACCTCTCGGCGAAGCCGCAAACGGTTTGATCGGAGATGTGTTGCGTTAGCTAGACAGGCCGTCAACGGGCATTTTGTAAAATTTTAGTGGAGGATACCGGGCTCGAACCGGTGACCTTTTGGCTGCCAGTCACTTTTTTTGACCGCTAGATAAGCCTGTAAAACACTTGTCACAAGGCATTATATCACTTCCCACCCCCATTGCAAGCCATTGCATTTACTATCAAGCAAACTCTATGAAACGCGGTAGTTTTGGATTCGGCAAAATAATAAAACGGTAGATTACCGGTTTATAGAGATAAGCGTTCACCCTAGTTTGTGAATGTTTGTGAACGGAAGTTCAGTTCGCCGCCGCTTCTCAAGCGCAGCAGCCCAGGCATCGGCCAATGGCAGTTCGGCCAGAATGAGATTGTGCTTGCCACGGGGCAGGACCACCGACTCCAATCGCTCGGCCTTGTCCCGCCCCCGCTTCTCCGCCCGCAGCTCCTTCCGGCTCGCCCCGGTCTCCTCGCACCAGTCCAGCAATGCGTCGGCGTCCGGGCGGTTGGCTACTTCGGCGTGGTGAGAGAATGATAAAAGGTCCCGCCGGCGGGACCTTTGCTCTATCGCATTGCAAACTACTGCCGCATTCTTCGCCGTCCCGTATGCGATCCCAAACTGCTCGCACGCCTCTTGGTGCTTGCCCCGCTGGACGTAGCCGAAAGTCTCGCCGGCGTTGATCCAGTCGCCAATGTACCATTGGAGCCGCCGATCAATGTGGCCCAGCAGGTGCCCCGCCTCTTCCCATTGCTCTTGTGATAGGCGTCGATCTTGTCGGCGTTTTTCTCCACCTTTCGGAAGCAGGCTAGGGTCGGCTTTGATAGTTTCGTAAGGGTACCTGACGAAACTTTTTTCCCTGGCCCACGCTTCCCCGGCGGCATCAACTCACCCAGCCGGGCTTGAATGTGGAGCCGACCCAATTGAATGGCGTTGACCGCTTCGGTGTCGGCCCGTAATCCTTTCTCAGCCGCAACCGCAGTTGCTCGGTTGTTGACCTTCGGGCCTACAGGCCCGAAGGTAGGCGTCGCCTTGCCACTGACCTTCGGGCCATTCGGCCCTAAGGTAGGCGCTTTTCCCTTGTTTTGAGCTACTTTTGCAGTTTCCTTCAAAACTTTCGACTGAGAATACTTCGCCGCAGCCGCGTCCAGAATCCCCGCCGGCGTGAACCACTCCGGCTGTCCAGTATTCTGACTAACGTGAACCGCATTGCTCACCGCTGCGCATAGTGTCGGCAGACGGTATGTCTGTTCGTCATACATCCCATCCAGCCAGTCACCTAGCTCGGCCTTCGACTTGTCGGCTAGACTCTGACAGCGGGAGGATAGCTTGCCGCTGACGCCTAGCTCGGAGAGAGAAAGAAGGTGACTTTTGTCACTTTCTCTTCCGTGCTGCCCATGCCGCAACACCCCCGCATCTTTCATGCGCCGCAGTTCATTGCCCAGGTGCCGGTAGCCCTGCCGATGGTTGCCGCTTCGTGTAGTTCTCACCAGCCGCCGAATAAGCCCTTCGATTTCCAGGGCAGCCCGTAGTCGAGTCGAACCGTTTGCGCTCGTTAGGCGTTGCCCTGTGCGTCGTTAGAATTGGCTTTTGAGGTGAATCTCTCGATTTCTGCTCGAATCTCTTGGCAATCGGCGAACCACTCGCCATTCCTACGCATCGGAGAAAACTTCCGATGTAATCGGCGCTCAAGGTTTGCTGTGCCGTAAACCGCGACAATCAAACGCAACGGGGTGGGGCTAGCTGTTTGCAATGACCTCAGTCTTGCTTCGGGGTTTTGTGATATCCCGATCTTTATCACTCCCGCGCCAATTGCTTCGATAAAGTAAACCCAATCCCAATTCTCATTGAATGACGTTAAGGTGTTACGCCAGATTTTTGATAGAATCGTTGGTGTCTCTTCGGTTGGACAATACACCACTCCACGATCCGCTGAAAGACAAGTAATCGGCGGAGTATAGTTTTCGATTGCATCCCAAATAGTCAATTGCTCCATTGCTTCCAATCCTTCTCGCTATCGTCGCCATTCACCACCGAAACCGGCCGATACTCGACAATCTCGCGCTCGTAGGCCCAAGCACCGCGCCGGCGTAGCTCAGCTTCCGACCAGCAGGATCGAATCCGCTCGCACGCTTCGGCAATCTCCGCCGGCGTTGGATCGGCAGTGCGTGGCGGCCTGGTGCGCCCGCGGTCATGCACAATCGACGCCCTTCGCCTTGCACTTCGGGCATGGATCGGACAGCAACGTTTCAGGGGGATATCGCTTTGTTGTTGCTGACCACTTGCGACCGCGACGCACCTTCTCGCAACCGGGGCAACGATAGACCGACTGCAACATCGCGCGATAGTGCTGGATCAATCGCCAACGTCGGTTGTCTTCTACTTCCGATTGCAATTGTCTCTCGATGCTGTCGGCCGACGGTGCGCGATCAGCATCGCCGCACGCATCGAGAACCGATTCTGCGAATAGTGCCAAGCCGGCGTCGCCCCACTGGTCGCGCAACTCAGATAACAATTGCAGAATTGCATGGGCGCCGTTGCCGATGCTGTCGGATACCAACTCGGCCGCTTGCTGCAAGCGCTCTTGCTCCGCGTCGGTTCGGTTCACGTCCACCGGTCGAGCGGTTCGCCATTGCAATAGCGCGGAGGCATCGTACGTGCCGTTGGAATTCCTGGGTACTTCGTGGCTATGATCTCGCAGCCATGTGGGCGGACGATCAAGAAGCCAAGCGGCCGCCTGTTGGTTCAGGCTTTGCATTGTTGCCTTCTGCTCAGCCGCGCTCGTTTTGCTTGCCATTTTTTAGCCTGCCTCCTGGGGAGAGGGGGATTGCTCCCGACCTATAAAAATAGTGGTTTGTGTAAAAAAGTCGGTCAATCGCTCCTGGCGGAGCCCTCACGGAGTAGCCTGGAAAGAAACTATCAAGGGGGGTGTATACCCTATAAAGCAAGGGGTTTTTTTATTTACCACAGCCCGACCAGCCCGCTCGCCGTGCTGCCGGTGGCCCATACGCGCGATGGCCGAAGCTCCAACATGGTGCCAGCCGGGACGCTGGACAAAACGCCGGCCGCCGCTGCAAGGAAGAACAGCAGCGACCGGCTACCCGCGTCGCAATTGCTTTGGGGAAATGAATGGGAACCCCTCACGGTTGCGCGTCGGGGACACAATCTCATAGATTATATTTGTCGTGGTAATATCTCAGCGGTTGCCGCGCCGCTTCCCTTGCCGCGTCATGTTGGGCGCTCAGCGTTTGTAGTTGCTGCTCAACACTCGCACGGTCGGCTTGCAACTCGGCACGATACGCCTGCCAAGCGGTTGCGTTGATGCTGTACGACACTTGCCGCGTACCGCCAACCACAACCGGCTCAGCAACGTCCACCCGCAATCTGCATGGATGCGATTCGTCCAATGATTTTGCGTGATCTAACGACCAACGCTCCGTCGGTCCGTGCTTTTGGATTTCGTCGGTTAAGCGCAACCGGTTTTGACACCAGCCGATTTCTGCGACGTACTGCTCATTTGCAGCCGCACGAAGATGATCGGCCTCTTGCTTATGCGGATCCGGCGCCAACTCCAACAGCGCTTTTCGTGCCTGCTCTTTTCTCTCAACACACACGCGCACACGTTGCGAATCTTGGCCCAGCTTGGTTAGCTCACTTTGCAACTCGACAATCTGCTGCTCTAGTTTCGGCCGTTCGGCTGCCTCCCTTTCTTTCGCTTCGGCCAACATTTTTTGATCGTGCGAGAATGCGGATTTGTTGCCTGCGGCTTCGACGAATTCGGCTGCGCGTCGACAACGCCTCAAGAAAGCATTCTTGTCTTCCGTTTCGTGCAAGCCAATCTCACTTAGCAAGTGCGATTCTGCCAGCGATAGATCAGCCGTGTTTTTACCGCCGAATCCGAGCCGTTCGGCCGCTTCCCACTTTTCGTGGAACGCGGTGAGCGCACTTTGCAAAGGATCGGTTTGCTTTTGGCTTTTCCTAACAATGGGTTTTTCTTTTGTTGCGGTGGTCATTTGGGTTTTTCCTTTAGTAAGGGGTTGGAATTGGTTATCGCTGGTTTTCTTCGCGGATCATTTCTTCCCGCAATTGGTTGTAGTGCTTTGCGCAGTAGCTCGCCGCTTGTGCTCGGCTCTTGCCCGATGCGATAGCTTCGGCCATTTTCTCTCGCCACAATTCTGCGGCTGATATGTTTGATGGTCTCATGTAAAACTCTCTTTCTTTCTAAAAAGTGGGGGTAAAAAAACTAGCTGTATTGTTTATGGCGGCGATACGCTTCGCGCTCCTCACGCACGGCTAAAGCACGCTTTGCAAGGGTCGGAAACCGCTTGGCTACTGTCGCGTCAGCAAGATCGTAGGAAGCGTCGCTGTCGAAGTCGCCTTGCTCTTCTTCCGATAATTTCTCGAACTTTTCAAGCGCGGCCTCGCCTCTCAATTCGGAGAATCTCTCTGGCTGGTTGCGCTCGAGCATTTCGCCGAGCACGTCTTCCAGCACGCCGATCCTATCGACCAGGCCGAATTGCATGGCCTCCTCGCCGATCAAAACTCTGCCGTCGAAAGCGGCCAGCAAGTTTTCGCTTGGCAGCACTTTTTTTGATCGACCGCGTCGAATTGCCAGCAAGAATAAGCGGCCAAGCTCGTTGACAACACGTTGCACCCCGTCAAGCTGCTCCTCAGAAACTTCGCCGACGCCGGTGCCTTTTAGCGCGCCGGTTGCAACGACATAGGTTTTTACCCCTATTCTCTTTTCGAGTTCGCTTTCGTCGGTAACGACATTGAAAACGCCGACCGAGCCGATAATCGTTGTCGGTGTTGCGACAATCGTGCTTGCCTGGCTCGCCACCCAGTAGGCTGCGCTTGCGCAAAGGTCTTCGCAAAAACACGTCACTGGTTTCACTTGCCTTGCGCGGAAAACAGCCTGCGCTAAATCGTCGGCCCCGGCGACGGTGCCGCCTGGACTGTCGACGTAAATCAAAATCTCGGAAACGTCGTCATCGGCTGCCGCCGCGTTGATTTCGTTGCGCGCTTCGACGCTGCTCATTTTGTCTAAAATAAATGGCAGCACGATAATCTCAAACTTGCCGCCACCCTTAGAAATTTGTCGGGGGGGGTTTTTGCTTGCTTGGTGCTAGCGGATTGCCAGCGAAGGCAAAAATTCTGTGAGGATCAATCATTAGGGTTTTCCTTTTGAAGTAGTGAAACGGTATCGGATAAATCGGGAACCAGTGAATCGACAAGCCCAATCGTTTCAGCTTCGCGGCCATCGACTTCACTCGCCCAGAGCTTTGCTGTGTTTAGCGGTGATACCTTCGGCACGTCTTGCCACAGATAGCACCAATCGGGAAGTAGGCCGAGTCGGCTGTTGGGTTGCGCGGTGCGGTAATCGCAAGCGGATAAAACTATCAAGCTTGCGCCGAGCGCGAATTGAACATGCCCGATGATCGGCTTGCTGCATTTTTTCATTGCTCGAATTAGGTGGTCGACGCCGGCCGATTGGCATCGTGAAACGTAAAACGAAAAAACAATGTGTGTGATGGCACGATGCCGATCCACTGCCGCGATGGCCGATGCAATATCGCGCCAGGTGGATCGGTAGCAAAGGGGTGGGATTAGAAACACGGTGCAATTTCCGTCGGTGAATTGGCCCAGCTCACTGGGCATCGTTTCGGTCTCATCGCGGCCAGTCCAGAACGTGTCGTAAAAGGAATTGGTAATTTTGTCGTCGATTGCTGGGGGAAGCATCAACATTGCAACTCCCCCCCCGTGCGAATCGCCGCGACGCCTGCCACGCTCGGCAAGCTGAAGCCTTGGGGCTTGGCCATGGTTCTGAATGTTTCGTCGGGCGGATGATCGGCCTCGAAGACTTCGCCGCATTGGGTGCAAACGAACTGGCTGCTCACTTCGCCTCTGACGGATAGCCGGGTCTGGATGCTGTTGCAGTGTCGGCATTGGATTTTCATGGTTTCACCTTGGGGTTGGAGTGTTGATGCTCTGATAATCTTCCCGGTGGCCAGCAGTCGCTGGACTGCCTCACGGGTGGCTGCCTTGGATCGTCGGAAGTCTTCGCAGACTTCGCGTGCCTCAGCCAGCCGCTTGGCTGCTCTTGTTTGGCGTTTAGGGTTTATCATTATTTTAGCAATCGCCGGCTGCTGTGGTGAGCAGCAGCCGGCCCTGCCTATAGCGGCCTTGGCCGACAACTTCCTCAACGCACTGGTGGATCGTCAGCAGGCTTGGCTTGCCGGCCAAGTCTGCCGCCTTGATGAAATTGCTGCTGCCTACTTTTGTTCTGATATCCATTTTGGTATTTCCTGTTTTGAGTAAATTTTAGTTTTAGTTTCGTTTTCGAGTTTGAGTTTGAGATTCTCGGCCTCGGTGGGGGGCGTGCGAATTGGATCATGCTTTTGCCTTTCTGTTGCTAGGTACGTTGTCGGTCGGTTGCTGAAAACGTTGTCGGTGCCAACACGATTGGGTGGGTGTCGGTACAAGGTACGTAGTACCGACACCCCCCATACGTGTAAACACCCCTGTCGGTGTACGTTGTCGGTGTGGATCGACAACGTACCTATTTCTCTGTTTTGGCTAGCTGGAATTGCTGGCATGGATTACCTCTCACGGTTAAATCTTGGCAGGTGACTTGCTTCTCAAAACACAACCGATCCATCAGCCGATCCAGCCGATCCTTGCTTATTCCCGTTTGGCGTCTCAACTCACCTTTGGTGGCTGGTCCGCTCAGCAATGCCGTTACGATCTGGTCCATTCCTTCCTTATCCCGGCCGGCCTGCTGCTGCTCTTTCTTGCTCAGGTTCCCTCTCAGCTTCCCGGCATCAACGTCAGCCGCAGGCAGCCAGAGCGGGAACTGCCACCGCAGGGCCAGCGGCTCCACGGGCTTGAACGACCGCACAGCCGCGTCGAGCACCACCACGTCCGCCTCGTCGTGCTCTCTCAGCACCAAGTGGCAATCTGCTGCCCGGGACTGGGCACCCGCGCCGCTTCCGACATCGGTAACCCGCTTATCCGTCTGACTGCCTTTGGACGAATGGTGTATTAACACCAGTGCTGCCTCAAGCTGGTCGGCGTATTGATCGAGGAGGTTGTAGGTCTGGGTTTCAGCTGCGTTGTCATTTTCGCTGCTGCCCGACGTTGCAAACCGGTATTTTGCATCAAACAAAATGAGTTTGTACTGGCCTTGGGGTATTTGCTTAAACTCAGCCCCCAACTCGGCAAGGCTTCGTAGCTGCCCTCGAAGAGGCCAGATATCCAAATCGTCTTGATACTCCGATTCGAATAGCTCCATTGCTTCAGCAACCTTGGGGATACGTTTGGCAAGTGTTGAGGGATGTAGCTCATTGTCGATCAACAAAACTTTCCCCGATGCCGTGTTGAATTGCCCCAGCCACGGCCGTCCGGCTGCAACGGACAGCAGTAGGCTATAGCCCAGCCAGCTTTTGCCTATCTTGCTTGCTGAAATGAGGTTACACGTTTCGCCTTGTCTGAATAAACCATCGACAACCGGCGGTTGCAAGGTGGGGTATTTGCTTATTAGCTCCGCGAGAGTGAACTTTTCCACCCCTGGCAGGTTGGGCCGTGGTGGGGGTGTCTGCCCCCTAGCTTCCCGGCCGCCAAACAGCAGCTTGCTGCGCGGTTCGTACTTTGCACGTAGGTCGTGCCACGTCCAGTTGCAACTATTGTGGTGGCACCCGGCTGATAGCGCTCCGTTGCTGAATTGAGTGATCCACGGGCCATCGCGGTGGTGTTCGCACATCGGCGACTTTTGGAATTCCCAAGTAGTGCCAGAGCCGTTGGTACCCGGCTCTCCCACTTCGAGGCCATGCCTCAGAATGAAAGCCTCGGCGTTAAACGGCTGGCCTGTGCTGGTTGCGCCGTGCTGTGTGACGGCCGGTGCTGCTTCGCCTGCCAAATCTTCCAATAGGGGTATTTCCACCACTGACATAGTTTCCGGACATTCCAGAATTTTCGCCATACGGTGTGGCCGGTCGGGTGTGTTGTCGCCCTTGCAGACCAGCGTCCCGTATAGTTTGCTGATTCGCGCGGGGTTGTGTACGCTCCGGTCAACTTTTACCTTTTCGTCGTCGAATCGGGCGGCCAACGCTTCGAGTACCCGTTTCACTAGGCCGCCGTCATCAGCAGGAAGATCAACCCGATACAGCAGGTGAAAACCGTTGCCACTGTCGGCAAAAACTGGCAGTGGCCAGCCGAGATTGTGCAAAAAAAGATCAACGGCGTGCGTGCGTTTTAGTGCTGCCTCTCGTTCGGTTGCGGTTGCAGATATTCCCGCCGGCCGCCGGGCGTCAATATCTATCAACAACCAACGCCGGCGGGTTACATTACTATCTGAGGTGGTGCCGCCCTTTGCTACTTTTACCAAGCGATTACAAGCTCGGCCCAGCAGTGCGTTATCAATACAATTCAGCGTGAGATAGCAGCCTGTTGCTTCTTTCACGTTCCGCAACGCCTCGACTAACTTTTGCGGATTGTCAAAATAGCCCGCGTGGGTGCTGGCCCACCGGTCACTTTTGGCGGCTGCGTTTAGCAGCCGCAATTCCACAACGCCGCCGGGTTCGGCCAGCAAGGTAACAGCTTGTATCACTTGCCCCCGATCAAACAACCGTGGTGCCGCGTGGTGTTTTTTGGTATTATCCATTGTCTGATTTCCATTTGCCCGCACCGCTCGCCACGGCCGCGTCAAGCTCTTTTTCAGCACGAGCAATAGCCGCCTGCCGTTGCCGATTGGTCCGTGCTGCGGTCGCAGGCAGCATTGGGCCGTTGGCTGCGAGCGTAGTGGCTTCGACGAAACGACGGTGAGCCTCTTGCGTCGTGAACCTACGACCGCCAAGCATGAATGTCTCCAAGCGAACACCCCTAACGCCGCGTTGCCGCCACCGCCAAATAGTCGGAATGGTGACGCCAAGCTGCCGAGCCAGCTCAGTCATAGAAACGCGATTTTCGTCGAGAAGATCAACTACCATTTTTCTGTCACTCCATGAAAAAAGGACTGATTGCAACTAATACAATCAATCCTTGCCATTTCGTGACAGAAAACAGGGGCGATTTAGTCGCTAGTTAGTTCACCACATTATCCGGTGGTGGTGAATCGGGCCGGAAGTAGCCCAAACCCCTTTTATTTGCGACTTTTCCGACGGCCATCAGTTCTTTAATTCCGCCCGTTTTGTAGAGCCGCGAGCCTTCGCCGCCGCAGATTTGAAAAGCTAACTCCTCTTTTGTCATCGCCTTGCCGTCGAGCGCATCGAGAATTTGGCGCTGAAAATCATTGCAGACAAACGGCCTGACCGATTGCCCAGCCAAGCCGCGCTCTTTTATTTTTCGCCTCCGCTCTAAAAAGGCGGGGCGTACTATCTTCAGCTCAAAAAAGGTCGGCCTATAATGCGGATTCTCTCCAATCAGCCAAGCCGCCAACTGTTGCCGCTTTCTCAATATCGAGCGCGGGATCGGTTCGTCATTTTCGGGGTCCGCAATCGAATCGTGCACTTCGTCGGCTGTCCGCATCGCTTCGGCCAAGCACTCTTTTATCTCGCCATCAAGAAACGATTGGTATTCCCCCAGTCGCGGGTCACTCACCGGAACCACGCTGCCGTCAACGGCCCGATACCCCCATTGCCCTGTATCGTCCAGATCAGTGACCAGTTGACCGTCGGCTGTCCAATCGAGAAAAGGAAGCTCCTCTTGCCAGTTGGGTGCCGTTGTTTTTTGCTTAGCCATGAGAATGCAATCCTTATTTTAGAGCCGAGCCGGCCAGCCGGTGCTCTGGTGGATTGCAACCAGATAACCGGCCGGCCTGCGGTAAGAGCTACTTACCAAGCCCGGCAGTGTGATAATTCTAACCGATTCGCTTTGCTACTTCCAAGCCTTTCGCTAAGTCCCGCTCAGCGTAAAGCTGCGTCACGTTCGCTTGTGAATGGCCCAGAATCACCTGGGCCGCTTCCAGTCCGAATTCCCGCCGTATCTCCGTAGCTGCCGTGTGACGCAAGCGGTTAGGCGACCAGCGTTCTACCTCGGCCTTGTCGCAAGCCCGGTGGATTGCCCGCCGGTAGCTGCCGGTGGTGTACTGCTCGCCTGGCTGGCACTTCGGTTTTTTCTTGACGTTGGATCCCCGGACATTGCCGCAACTCGCAGGTGTCTTTCGATTGGCCTCTTGCTCGGCCAGCCGCTTCGCCTCACTATCACACGGCCGAAAGCAATAGGCGTCGGCCGCACGGGCCAGATACCGCAGCAGCACGGCTTGCGATTGCGGTCCGATGAAGATCGTGCGCTCTCGGCCGTGATGCTCGGTCTTGTGGCTCTCTGGCCGATACAACCACACGTCCCCAGTGCGGTCGATATCGCATGGCCGTAGAATGCAGACTTCGGCAGGCCGGCAACCCGTAAGCCGTTGCAGCCGCACCATATCGGCCGGGATATCGGGCAGGTGTTCCAACGTGGCTTCTACCGTTGCATCGTCCACGGGTTGGACTGGTTGGTTTTCCTTTGCCTCGCCCGATCCTCGGCGAAGCCCTTCAACGGCCACCAAGGCTTGTAGCACCACGGGCGGGACCAATTGCTCAGCCACTCCCCAGCGGAACATGCGTACCACTCGCCGAGTGTTATCGTTTATCGTTTTCCTGGCATAGCCCCGCTCAATCAGTTTGGATCGAATCGTCTTTAGCCTCAGCGGACCAAACTCAGCAACAGGGGTCGGGCCGTATAATTCACGGACCGGGGCCAATGCCATTTTGAATAGATGTTGTTCGCTGGTCGGCTTGCCGTTTTTGACGTATCGCCGTTGGGCGTGGCTCCAGTACCGAACAATCAATTCGGCAACGGATATTTCGTCTTGGTCGGCTGTGGTGGCTGGTCGGCCAGATACCAGCCACTCAGAAACCAACCGGTCGTACTCAACCTGGCTGGCCTTGGTTCCATGCGGACCAAGATAGTAGTCCCGTCCGGCTATTGTGCAGACGGCCTGGCCGGTGGAACGGTGCTTGCGATACTTGGGTACAGAATGTCCTGTGCGACGTGCCATAGTGCAGTTCTCCTATCTTGCCAGAATAAACCGGTAATTACCGGTTTATTCGAGGTTTTGCAGGCTGCACTCCCGACCGTCGGAAGGTAAAAAGTATCTAGTTTTTCAGCGGTTTTTTGAAGTGGAGGATACCGGGCTCGAACCGGTGACCTTTTGGCTGCCAGCCAAACGCTCTCCCAACTGAGCTAATCCCCCAAAGGGGTCGAATTCTAACGGGGCAAGCCGCGAATTTCAAATGAAAACAGGCGTTGCCTTGTTAGTGTTGCAGCATGTAAAAAGATGCTCGTCCAGCTTAAACGAACTGGCAAAGTAGCACCCTCCTAGGTGAATGTCAACGTACATCCGCATTTTGCGCGGGTCAAGAATACCTTGGAGCCAAATATCCGGAGAAAAGGGTGGCAACGCTTCTACGATAGGCAATGTCCCGGCAAAGCCGAGGGCTAACAGCCCGTTGAAAAAGTACATCCGTAGGCCGGAACGAGCTATGCGAGTTCCGGCATAGCCCAAGTCTGCAGGTTTAGGAGTGCCGGAACAGCGCTACCGCTCGCTCCGGCCTACAAGTCGACTAAATCAACAGGCTGCTAAAGACTACTATCCTACCAAGCGACGGCACTAATGCATCACTCAAGTCGGAAACAAACGCTGATCAACTTGCTGAAAATACTGCTGGCAATCAGTATCCTCTCCTATCTTGTTGTTCGATTGCAAAGTCAGTCGGGATTCTCACGGCTGGTCTATGAGCCGAAGCAGTGGGAAATGCTGCTGGCGGCGGCGGGGCTGGTTACGCTTGCTTTTACGATGAGTTTCGTGCGTTGGTACCTTCTCGTTTGCGCATTGGGCCTCAATTTTCACTTGCGCGACGCGTTCAGGCTTGGGTCGTTAGGCTATTTGCTGAATTTTATTTCGCCCGGCAGCGTGGGCGGCGATCTGTTCAAAGCGGTTTTCCTCGCTCGCGAACAACCGCAGCAACGCACCAACGCGGTTGCCTCGATTGTCATGGATCGCGTTGTCGGCTTGTATGCCATGCTGCTGGTCGCAAGCATAGGCATTTTCGTAGCGGGAGGCCATGTTTTCGAAAGTATTGCGTTGCGTACGATTGCCAACGTGATCCGAACCTCAACACTCGCGGGGACCATCGGCGTAATCTTGCTCATGGTGCCTGGAACAACCGGCAGCCGTGTTCAGCAATTTGTGAGTAAAATACCGGTCGTCGGTGATCTCCTTACTCGTTTGGTCCAAGCTGCCGCGGCATATCGCCATCATCGGCTCTATTTGTTCGCTGCCATTGCGATTGGCCTGCTGACACACTGCCTGCTCATTACCGCATTTTGGGCGATCGGACAGGGGCTGCCCGTGCATGCGACAACCTTTCAAGAAAACTTACTGCTGGTGCCCACAAGCCTGTTTGCCGGAGCTGTCCCTGCGACGCCCAGCGGCCTGGGAACCATGGAGGCCGTCGTCGAGCTACTCTATCAAGCGACCGGGGCCCCGGTCGGCGACGGTACGATGGTTGCCTTGGCCTACCGGGTTGCAACGATTCTCATGGCGGGCGTTGGGGCAATCTACTATTTCTCCGCACGCAAGAAAGTAGACAACTTGCTCCACGAGGCTGACGAGTTGGTTGATGAAATTGGATAGTGCGAACGCTTTGGAGGTAAGCGATGGAAAGAAAACACTGAGCCGAGCGCACCGATCCTGCGATACCCACGCAGGACTAAGTTCGGGTTTTGCACTTTTTGCTAGCAGCAATTGGTGTCGGTAAAATGTGGCCAACCGCGCAAAATCTGGCGAAGCCACACACGATTTCCCAGACGCACGGAGGCCGCAAGTGGAACTTAGGAGTCGTCCGTAACTAAACTACTACCGGCTGAAGCCGGTAGGTTGAAGGATTTCGTGAGCTACGGACTGAAGTCCTTCGCTCACGATGGGGTTATCTGAAAATTGTCGTCACCATCACTTGGTTCCGTACCGCCTTGGCCACGGATGTACTCCGCAATCGCTTCGTCAGTTACATTGCCACTAGACGCCACGAAGTAGCCACGCGCCCAAAAGTGTCGACCCCAGTACTTTTTTTGAATGTGTTTGAACTCCATCATCAGCTTCCTTGAACTCTTACCCTTGATGTACTGCATGATTTTACTGGGCGACATGGTTGGCGGGCACGACAGCAGCACATGCACGTGGTCCCCGGAAACGGCTCCTTGCAGGATCTCGATCTCGTGCGTTCGACAAACCTCGCGCACCAGATCGCGGACCCGTATGCCGACCGCACCGGTCAACACCTCCCGACGATACTTGGTCACCAACACAAAGTGATACTTGAGGTCATAGCGACTGTGCGAACTCGTTCGGTAGTTTTCCATCACCCCAGTATAAGAACCTAAAGGATTCGCCTGAAGGCGAGGGTTTTAGACCCATCGTTGTGACAATAAGTTACCGAATGTTGCCATTTAAGTCCGAAGCACGAAATCCGAAACAAATCCGAAGCATGAATGTCAAAAAAGCTGCAAATCAGCACGGTTTTGACATTTGAGATTCGGATTTCTGATTTGTTTCGCCCTGTCCTAAATAAAAAATGGGCGAATTTCGGATTTCCAACGTCGTGGAGTTCGGTAACTTATTTACAGACGAGCCCTTACTTCAACATTCATGGAATTGCTAGCCTTGTTTCATCCTGTATTTACGGCCCCGAGTTATGCCATGTTCCGATTGCTGATGACGGGCTGGATTCTATCCGTACGTCATCGCTATGTCACCGATCTGATCATTTCCAGCGATTCGGTGGGTAATGGCCATTTCTCCGACTATCATCGTTTCTTCAGTCATGCCAGTTGGAATATCGACGATTGATGGAAGCATCTAGCCCGATTGCTGGTCAATGGCTTCTTGGGTCCCGAGAGCGTGATCCTACTTGCCGGAGACGATATGACGATATATTGTGCCGCAAACACGGCTTGGGCTTGTTTGGCGCGGGGATGCATCATGATCCATTGATTTCCAGTCGGGCCATGAAGCTGGTTAGTTGGGGACACGATTGGGTGAACCTCTGTCTGATGGTTGCCAATCCTTGGTGGGCACCAGGCAAAGTGTTCGCGCTCCCTATCTGCATGCGACTGTATCGTAACAAGCAAAGCGTGACGAAGGGGAAAACCAAGCGGAAAGGTGGCAGCAAGAAACACAAAGCTGCTCCCACAACGAAACGTCAAGAGAAACAAGACAAGCGTGCCGGGCGCAAGAAATGAAAAATGGCAAGTCGACCGAAAAACAGTAAAAACAACCGTTGGGTTTGAAAAATCTGGCCAACCGTGTTCCGTTGGCCGTCGAGCGCACAGCGCCGATGGCCATGTTCCTCTACAGCCTGACAATCCTTTGGTACGCTCAACACGGTCACCAACAAGTCCGGTTCCCGGAACGCCCATGGTATGCCTGGAAAAGTGAACCGAGCTTTGCCGATATGTTAACGACATTACGCCGTGTTACGTGGGAAGATAAAATATTACCCGTGCGGCCAAAATCAAGGGTGTGGAAAAAATCCGTAGACCTATTAACCTACCTTGCAACCCTCGCGGCATAGCGATTACCATGCCTCAAATTACATCTCAAAAAGGCCTTGTCGAACAATTACTTAAAAACAAGCTTTTTTTGACAGGATAGACAAGATGTACGGAATCATTCGGTTTGAATCCTGTTCGATGGTTGAAAAACTGATCACATTTCAAACAGTTTGGCAAGCAGCAACGTATTGAGCTTACGCGTCCAGAAAATCAACTCGTCGAAAGCTTTATGCAACTGATGGTAATACTTACACCACTATTCCTGTCCATTGTTTTCGTAGTCGTTTGGCTATTTGCGAATCTAATAAGACGGAAATCCAATCTGTTTTGCTTTGAGCTGCTAGGAATTTCAATGGAGGGCTTGAAACAGAAAACGCCTGTCGCTCAAGCCATTCCTATTCTTCACCTAAATCACAAACAAGATGCATTGCAATCAACGGATCAAAAGAAATGTCAGTCCTATCCGATCGATGGTCGCCACCTTTTAAGTCGGTATCCTGAATATCCTGTTCATCCTGTCAAAGACTCTTGCTATATGAATTAGTCAACAAGGCCGTTCTTCATTGGCATGCTCCCAGACGTCGATCGTGTCTTCGTCAAACCAAAACGTAATATCGCCGCGACGGACCAACGATTCGTTATAATCCTTCCAGTTTTTGATCCTGTAACTTGATTTTGTGCTTGCGACCATCGTTTTGCTCCTGCTGAGAGGTGGGATACATTCGTCCACTCCCTCATTACGTTGCGTTTCAAGAGATTGTTTGACAAGGCCGTACTCAACTACCACCCGCTGAAGCCGGTAGGTTTGAAAGTTTCGTGAGCTACAGACTGAAGTCCTTCGCTCACGAGGAAGTCACTATTTGTAGGGTGGGAGGTTTTGTCGGCGGATTGAGTGTACCACTTCTGTTCACTCCGCCGCCGACAGGTTCACCCACCTTTCCGTCTGGCCCAAAAGGTGGGTAAACCTGCTGGCGTAAAGATCTTAATCGATAGTCAACATCTCACTCGCCTGCAGAACTACCCATCTATGAAGCGATCGTTGTCAACCAGTTCTTTTAGTTTTAGCGATGTCTCGCGGACCTGTCTTTAGGAGCTGTTCTCACGAACGCTCAACCATCTATTCGAGGTGCCGCCTAATGAGGGGCCCGTCATGAAGCTGTTTCGAAGGACGCCGCCATTCATCCTATCGCCGGTCGGCCGGGTGGGCCGCCGACAGGGTGGTACTCGGGGTCGTCCCAAATTGTCGTGAGGTCTTTGCGATAGTCGCTGGTGTTCTCCTAAAAGTGATTTTGTTGTTGGTGAATTTGTGAACGGACGAGTGCTTTGACAACCATTCTAAGTCATGTCAAAGCACTAGGCGACGCCAGCCGCTCGGTACTGCTGGCCGCTGCAAAGCATCGATACCATCACGCACCACACACGGCGGGCGATGGCAACAATTGCCTTCTTTGCTCCACAGCGAGCCTTGAGTTTGTCGTACAAGTTGCCCCAGCGGCGGGCCTTGTTTACCAACCGCCAGGCGGTCTCCACCAAGATCGTTCGCAAGAGCCGCGAGCTTAGGTTTTAGGCCCATCGTTAGGACAATAAATTTGCGAGCGTTATCAGCTCAAATGGTAAGCGGTCAGCTTTCAGCCTTTACTTCCCGTTTTCTACTACTTTTCTGGATGATCGCTGAATGCTGATCGCTCAGATAAACCGTGTCTGGATCAAAGACTTTTTCCCCTACGATGTTCCATTTACCGTCGTGACCATCCCACTGGCGGTAAAAACAGCTTTCGTATCCCTGGTGGCAAGCCGCTCCGCCCACCTGCTCGACCTTGAGCAAAATCGTATCTGCGTCGCAATCGATAAACACCTCGCACATTCGCTGCACATGGCCACTTTGCTCGCCCTTTTTCCACAGGCGGCCTCGGCTGCGGCTGAAATAGACCACCTCGCCCGTGGCAAGTGTCTGGTCCCATGCTTCCTGATTCATGTAGGCCAACATCAGCACCTGACCGCTCTTCGCGTCTTGGGCAATGGCCGGGAGCAGCCCTCCGCCATTAGAAAAATCGGGAATATCCGTCACAGGAGACCTCACATGGTTTTAATTCGAACAAGGCGGCAGCCATAAAACCGTTAGCATGGCCGCTTGGCCGCATGATCCATAGCACTTGCAATTCTAGAGCAACTGGCATGGATTTTCAAATGCTCCAGGACGGCCTATTTGTTGGCCGATCTTGTCATGGAATAGCCAATCCCAATCAGTAACTAGTGCTTTGTCAGAAAACAGTGAGCCGAACGCGCTAGCGTCGTGCAGACCTGCGTAAAACGTCGAATCTAAACGCCCGAGGCTAGCGCCTACGGCTCACATCACGGCATCATTGAGGTTTTCTGACAAAGCCTAGGCGCATGCCTAAGTGAATAGGTTTGCAAAGATAGGAGGCAGAGAACTTGGTCCATCCCTTGACAATCGTTTTGCCTCTGTACAACGCCGAGCGATTGGTAGAAAAAAGCGTACAAAAGATTCTGGATGAAACGCAATCCACTGGCCATGCTATTTCTCTAGTGCTTGTCGACGATGGGTCAACGGACGAAACCTATGAGGTCGCATGTCAGCTATCGCGCTGTTTCCCTCAAGTATCAGCCCTACGGCAACCGGTCCGGAGCGGGCTAGGCGCTGCCGTGGAACTCGTTCGCAAGCGAATTGTTGCCCAGCGGATATTAATCCATGACGGTGTTACGCCAATTTGTGCTTCGCAACTAAGCCAGATGTTGCGGGCGCAGCATGATAGGGCGGATGAAGGCTTGTCCGATATGCAGGAGAAGACGCGTATCGAGACCCAAGGTTCAAGACGGTTTTCTGCCGTGTCGGCGCTCCATGATAGCCTGCGGCGAGCCCATCGACCGATTCTTGGCTTTCGGTGGCTTCAGTTGACAGAATCTGTACCGGCAGGCCGCCGAAACCGAGCGAAAGTCAGCCCGTCCGACAATCAGATTCCTTCACCGGCAATGTCCCTTGCACCGGCACCTAATCTACCAGTAGTGCCGTCTAATACAGCCATCTAAATCGAAAACACGGGGCTGAAATCATACCGATATCTCGATATCGGTGCCTCAGTTTCCAGCAAGCCTGGCTGAGTGTGGATCGCCACAGCCTCTACCAAGCCCCCTGGAAATTCTGAAGTGTCCAACTTTCCTCGCATCGCAGAGAACTCGACCTGTGCAAAGTATTATGCAACTACTTGCACAGGCAGATAGGCTGCTCAATCCGAGTACTTTTGTGGAGTGTGCAAGCCGTCATTGGCATGACTGAAAAAACATCCTAAAATAGTACTTGCCACACGGTTAAATTCTGCTTATCATTCTTCACAGTCTTCGTTGATCACGTTTACCAGCATAACATTATTGGTATAGGTGGTTTTGTTTTACCGGCTGGCTTCAGGGCAAGATCCTTTCGCGGTTGAAAGGTTAGTTTGTCAGTCAAGTATCTAGCAGCTTTTGGGCATTGATCGCCGTTAGTTGCTCTTATCTCAAAGATTGCCGATTTCTGTGACATGCACTAGTTGCGCTTCAAATTGCTGCTTATCCGGGTGCTGCGCTCGCGTCACATAAAACTTATCTTAGATGACGATTTTGTCTTATCCATATTAGTCGCGATCTATCTTTGGAAAAGAGGAGGCATTCTGCGATGAGTACTATTAATTGCAAAGTTGAAACCGGTGGGGTGGGCGTGTCTGGAGGAATTTTGCCTGTGCGTAGCAACTCTCGTCCACTCCATCGGATTTCAGAAGTCCGGCAGCAACAGGGCGTTTCCTTGCGCTCGGTAGCTCGTAGGTTGGGGAGGTCAACTCAAGAGGTTCGTCAAGAGGAGGATGCGACGAATGACATGCGACTATCAGAGCTTCATGTTTGGCAGAGAATTCTCGATGTACCGTTGGTAGATCTCCTGGTAGATGACGATGCGCCGTTGTCCGATCCCGTCTGCAAACGGGCACAACTGTTACGCGTTATGAAAACGGCAAAAGCAATTCACGAATCTGCCCAATCCCCCTCGGTAAAGCGGCTGACTTCGATGCTCGTGAATCAGATCACCGAGCTTATGCCCGAGCTAGCCGAGGTCGCCGCCTGGCATTCGGTAGGACAGCGCCGAACCCAGGACGAACTGGGGCGGATTGCCGAGCAACCTATCCCGGAGAACTTTTTTATCGACTCCGCCCGATAGAAGAAACCGATTCTTGGTACGATGGCTGGCTGGGTAGCTGCTAGTTATCGCAATTTGTAGCCGTTCACGGAATGAAAAATATTGAACCACAAAGGACACGAAGAGCACGAAGAAGTCAGAGGACAAATCGCTTGCTCTCGCTTCTCAGCGAACTCAAACGGAAAACCCATTCGGAGGAAAACCACGAAAGAGACGAAAACCACGAAAAAAGTGAGGGAGTAGGATCGCAGGATTTGAAGCGGAAAGACTTGCCCAACAGTATTCGCAAAACCCTCTCTTTCGTCTGTTTCGTCTATTTCGTGGTTCCCTTCTCTTCACCTTAAATCTAAATTTGCACCCTCATCGACTTGATTGGATAGCCTCACAAAATATAGAATTCTATTCTTTGTGTTCTTCGTGCTCTTCGTGGTTCATTTTTCTTCCATCCCGTGAACGGTTACCGCAATTTCAGCCCTTGGCTTCGCAGTTCTCCTGCTTCCTACAGCAAAGTGTTGCAAAACATGATAGGATAAGGGCATGAATTCCGAGCGCGACATCCCTGTGCGAAAATCTACGCTTGCCGAGCAGGGCAATGAGGACGACTATAAACGCTACACACCAGGCGAGCGATTTGCACTCGTTTGGCCTCTAACCATCAGCGTTTGGGCAATGAAGGGCGAAGATGTTTCTCAACAAAGACTACAAAGAGATGTTGACTGCGTTAAACGACGCGGAAGTTGACTATCTTATCGTAGGCGCCTAAACAAATTGGATTCTAGTTGACGATGGCTGGGACACGCAAGTTGACAAAATCGGGCGTTACATGGACTGACGACGCATCGATAGAAAAGGGCTTTGCATCACTTCTCTGTACCAAAATCAGGTCTTGCAAATCTTATGAAGAAATGGCCGTCCGCGACTGTGATTTGAGTAGTGCAGAACTTAACAAAACCTTGTTTGAGACGGTGTTGCTTAGTAACGTTTCTCTATCGCATGCCCATTGGAACGAGGTGGAATTGCAAAACAGCCGCCTGGAGCGATGCAATCTCGCCAATCCCAATTGGAGTGCTGCCCAGTGGCATCATGTTGAACTGATCCAGTGTCGTGCCACAGGGCTGCAATATTTGGATGGGAACTGCCATGACACAAGATTCACCAGCAGCAAGTTCAATTTAGCTGTGTTTCACGATTCGCGGTTTCAGAATTGCGTCTGGGAAAAATGCGACCTTCGCGAGGCTGATTTTCAAGGTGCACGGCTACACGATGCTGTCTTTCACGGCTGCGACTTGCGAGGGGCTCGATTTTCTCACTGCCAGCTAAAACGGGTCGATTTCCGCGGCTCCCACTTGGCAGGAATCCTCATCACACCCGAATCTCTACGTGGCTGCATTGTTGATCCATCGCAAGTGCTTAATCTGGCCCATCTGTTCGGCGTGGTGGTCAAGCCGCTTGATGAACTCGAAGGTGATGATGGCTGATGAAAAAAATGTGATCAATGCTACTGAAGTCCATCTCTTGCCGCATGGCGGACAAAGACAATCCGAACTACTTCTTCGTTGACGGTGAAGATAATGCGGTGCGATTGATATAGCAACTCTCGCATGTCGACATCAAAAGCTTCATTCTCACGAATCAGTCCACACCGCTCAGGCATCGTTTCCAGTGTATCGACCGCTTCATAAAGACCTTCAACCCACTTAATAGCGTTGCGAGGCGAATTGCAATGAATGTATTCAAACGACGCCTCAATGGCACGCTGTGCCTCGGGAGAAATGATGGCGCGATAGCGTTTCATGAGTTTTTCAACTCAATCCCTTTTTTCGCCGCCAAGTTTTCTAAAAACTCACGCATTGGCTTTCCTTCACCACGTTCGATCGAATCAAGCCCTTGCCGGATTCCTTCGACTGTTTCTTGGTAGTCCAAATCGTCGAGTAGTTTTTGGTAGGCAGCCGCGTCTTGGACCACGACCTCCGCTTTGCCATTGACGGTGAGCACTTCCGGCTTCCCAGTTTCCTTGAGCCGGGCAATATGCTCGCGCGTGTTGCGGTTAAAATCAGTGAGCGAGTGGATGTTGTTGGTGTCTAGCATTGGATTCTCCGGAAAAGCATCGAATAGCCTGCTAATTCAATGCTATCATCATATTGGCTCTTACTCAAGCTACCCTTTATTGTTGCAAGCACTCACACATGCTTGCAATGCATGGATCAGTTCGGTTTTCACTGAAGTGACCTTACCGAATATGCCGAAGATGACGACAACGCGCCGGGACCGCTGAAGCGGTTCCCGCCTTGCGGCCAAAACTGGAAGGGGGGCCCCTTTCATTTTGGAACTGTCGCCACGATGCGTGGAAAGCTTTTCATACTACTGGTTTGCTCGTCGCTTGTCGGCTCGGCCGGCTGCAGCTTGGTGCTGCCCGAGGTGACGCACCAGCCGGTCATTCGTAATCCGTTTCCGCAGCTCAGCCGGGTCGCGGTCGCGCCGTTCTTCAACCATAGCGACGAGGCGACAGTCGATGGGCGTCAGTTCGCACTCGCCTATTTTTCCGAACTGCAAGCAACGCCCGGGTTTGAAGTCGTGCCGTTGGGGGTCGTTGAAGAGGCCATTCTGGAGCATCGAATCGATCTCAACTCGCCCGGCGAAGCGCGTCGATTGGCGAAGCTGCTGGGGGTTGACGCGGTCGCTGTCGGCGCAGTGACGGACTTCTCACCCTACTATCCGCCCCGTTGTGGACTACGGGTCGAATGGTACACAGCCAACCGGGGCTTCCACGAGATACCCACGGGCTATGGTCTGCCGTGGAACACGCCAGAGGAAGAATTCATTCCGGATGAGTTGATCTACGCATCGCAAATGTCGCTCGCTCGGGCACAGATGGCAACGCAGTCGCCCGATTGCGATGGCGCATGCCAAACATTGTCTGTGCCACCATCGTTGCCGTCTGGCGGGGCGAACGATGCGGCCAAGTTCGATCCTTTTGGGGATGGCAAGCAAGGTCTAAATGGCCGTGTGCAGCTTGCCCAAGCGGAAGAAGAATTGCCAGCCGGTACGTTGTCTACCGAGGGCGGGGACGCCACGGCTCGCGGTGCGGGTGGTCCCACGTCGGAGGGGAGCGGCAGCCGCAGCAGCCACAGATCGGGATCAAGCATAGTGACTGCTCCAACCGATACAGCCGGGACTATGACGCATGATTGGCCAGATGAAAGTTGTTTTATGCCAGCCCCGGCGTTTGGCGCTCGGCCTCCCTGCGTGCCGAATCATGGTCCGGTGTTAAGTCACACACGAATTTATCACGGCCATGACCCGCATTTAACTCAAGCATTACAGAGCTACGTCTATTTTCGCGACGATGCTCGCTTCGGTGGGTGGGAGTCGTATTTGCAACGAAGCGACGACTTCATCCGCTTTTGCTGTCACATGCACATCTCTGAAATGCTGTCGGCACGTGGCGGCAGTCGCAAAACGCGCGTGGTGTGGCGATGGCCTGAAAGCCGGTAACGTTTTGCCTCCTCGGGTGCGACGTGGCTATTCCGCTGGTTCACGCGCTGTCGGAGTACTCTTCTTCCTCTTCCCACTCTTCATCTTCTTCTAGTTCATCTTCTTCCAACTCGTCGGCTTCCTCTTCTTCGGCACTTTCCTCCTCGTCTTCGTACTCCCACTCTTCTTCGTCGGCTTCTTCACTCTCATCTAGCTCGGCTTCTTCGTCTTCTTCGAGTTCACTATCGACTTCATTTTCGTCGGTTTCCTCTTCTTCCCATGGAGCCGCATCGCTACGAATATCGCTACTGGCCCCTGTCCCCTGCCCACTGCCTACTTCTTTTTCCAAATCGCTCGGTTCATCTGTGCCGGGCACGATTTTATTCGAGCGACGTGGCCCGGCGCTGGTGGCCAAGGTCGTGGCCGCGGTGACAGGGCTAGTCGACTTGGCCGTTTCAGCAGGTTCCGCACCTTCGCCGTTCATCGCTTCCCACTCCTCACCGGAGAGTTGCACCTCGCGGGCTTGCGATCCGTTGTATTGGCCGACGATGCCATCCTCGGCCATGTAGTCGATCAGCCGGGCTGCCCGGCCATAGCCGATGCCAAGGCACCGTTGCAATAGCGAGACGCTCCCTCGTTGTTCTCGGACGACAATGTCGACGGCGCTTTCATAGAGATCATCGTGGTTTTTCAGTTTGCCAGGCTTGGCGGCTTCTTCCTCTTCCTTGGTCTTCAGTTCGATCAGTTCCTTGGCAAACTGCGGCGAATCGGTTCCGACAAAGTCGACGACTCGGCTGATCTCGTCGTCGGAAAGAAACGTGCCCTGTCCACGGGTCAGGGTGCTGGTGCCAGGCGAGAGGAACAGCATGTCGCCGTTGCCCAGCAGCTTGTCCGCACCCATTTCGTCGAGCACCACGCGGCTATCGGTGCGGCTGGCGACCTGGAAGGCAATGCGCGCGGGCAGGTTCGACTTGATCAGGCCGGTGATGACGTCGACCGTTGGCTTCTGTGTTGCGAGGATGAGATGGATGCCTACCGCCCGGCTCTTTTGCGCTAGGCGGATGATGTGCTGTTCCACCTCTTTGCCGGAGGTCATCATCAGATCGGCCATCTCGTCGGCGACGATCACCACGAACGGCAGTTGTTTGGGAATCTGCTGCCACTCGTCTTCGCTCGTCGGTTTGATTCGTCCGCGGAGCTCTTCTTCGCTCAGTTGGTTAAAAACGCTCACATGCCGCACGCCAGCCCGAGCGAGCAGTTGGTAACGCTCTTCCATCTTATCGACGCCCCAAGCCAGAATGGCCTCGGCCTTACGCATGTCGGTCACCACCGGGTGCATCAGATGGGGCAGCTTGCAGTAGCCCGATAGTTCGACCATTTTGGGATCGATCATCAGCATCCGCACCTCATCGGGCCCCCGGCTCATGAGCATCGACACGATGATCGTGTTGAGGCAGACACTTTTGCCCGTACCTGTACGACCAGCGATCAGCAAGTGGGGTAATGTCGTCAAGTCGACCACCATCGGATTGCCTGAAACATCTTTGCCCAGGTAGATCGGAATGTTCATCCGCTTGACCCGGCCATTGGCTTCTTCAATCACTTCTCGAAGCCGGACGATTTGGCGAGTTGCGTTGGGTACTTCGATACCGACGGTGTTCTTGCCAGGAATCGGTGCAACGATCCGCACACTAGGCACGCGCAAAGCGATGGCCAAATCGTCGGACAGGCCGGTGATTCTCGACAGCCGCAGGCCGGCCTCCAGTTCCACTTCATATTGGGCGATGACCGGGCCGGTTTCGATTTCGACCACGCGAACATTGAAGCCGAAGTTTCGGAATGTTTTTTCTAGAACCTTTGCCTTGCGGCGTACTTCGCGCTCGTGGTCCTCGTACGAAATATCCTCGGACTGTAGTAGCAGGTCGAGCGACGGCAGATCGTAGTCGATGCCCGATTCGGGCTGTTGGTCGGCCGCTTCAAGCTGGTTGATGATTTCTTCGCGTTCGCTTTTATTGTCCGGTTTGGTTTTTTTGATCCTCAGCGCCTTGGCGAGTTTGCTTTTTAGCGGGGTGGGAGTTGGGGCTAAGCCGCAAGCGGCTGAGGTCGAATCGTCAGTCTGATCATCACCCGTATCGCTTGCGTCTTCGCCCGAGTCCTCTTCCATCTCACGCGGCTTGTTGGGCGTCCGCACTTTGAGAATTGGCGCTTCCTCTTCTTCCTCCTCGTCTTCATACTCCCATTCTTCCTCTTCGTCCTTGTCGAATTCCTCTTCGAGATCGGTTTCCGGGCGACTTTCACGACGTTTCGGAGCGGTGTGCCCCAAATGTCCTAGTTGCAGCACGCTTCGGCCGGAGACAAGTGCAGTGAAGGTAGCAAACTTCAGCAGCAGGTAATCAGTACAGAGAAACAGCCCGGCGAGCAACACGCTTAGTGCGAGAATATAAGCACCGATCGTGGCAAAATTTGACTCAAGCAAAGCCTGGCCCATCGCGCCAAGATATCCGCCTGCGCCAATTTCCGGACCAGGTGTTCTGTCGGGCAGTGCCATGGTTACGAGGGCACAGAACGCAACGAGTGAAATTGCCCAACCGACCGCCCGGAGCACGGGCTGATCGATCTCCCGCCGAAGGAGCATCAGAAAAACAACGATAACCAACGAGCCGAGCAGGTAGTACGCCCCAAATCCTAAGAATTGGAAAAAATAGTGCCCAACATAAGCGCCAATCGGTCCACAGGTGTTTTCGACCAATGTGTGGGGCGGATAGACCAGAGTGCTGGGTGGGTCGACCGGGTTGTAAGTGAGCAGCGACGCCCCTAGAAATACGCCGCCTGCCAGTAGCAGCAACATGAATAGGTCGAGCTTCAGGCTACGTTTTTCAAACATGGATGCCTTGCCACAATCGCTGTACGTCGCCAAGCCGTCACTGGTCTGGCAGGGCGGTGGTTCGTGGGCGCATCCATGCCCAATCGTTGTCCGTAGGTGTTCGTCCTTGGGTACAAAGCGTACGCACGGCGCATCAGGGGCGCGTACTACGTCGCTGTTGTATTTTTCGGCAATCGGTCAGCTGCCAATTAAACCGATCGTCAGATCGTGCTAACCCTTACCTGGCTAGGACGAGTTGCACGACTGCGGTGGAAAGCAAAATCGGCACGACTGGGGGGCAAGCCACGGTGAGCTTGCGCTCGCCAGTCTCATAACGCATCGTCACGCCCCAAGGTTCGGATAAATACCGAGCAAGGTGGAATAATAGGTGAGCGATTCTCTGCTTATGACAGATATTCAGATGAGTGAGCGTGTCAGAAAATAACGAATGAAAGCCCCCGGCTTTGCCGAGGGGTGGTAGCAGTGTGGACTCTAATTCCCGGCTACCCCTCAGCAATTCCCCGGTAAAGCGAGCGGCAGATGAAATCTTCCCGTAGCCGAAGTCGCCAGACTTTGCCAATCACTCGCGAATGGGCCGTTCCAAAGTCTGGCGACTTCGGCTACGGCTGGTAAATTCTCTATTGCCGCTCGGCTAAGCTCGACTTTTTCCGTTTTTTGAGTACTTCAGATCCCCAAATTGGTATAGGTAAAAAGGGCCTCCTTGGTTCAAGCTTTTGACTTGTAACAACCAAAGTCTTGAGCAAGGAAGCCCTCATGGTTCGCGTGCCGCACGATTTCAAGCCGTTACTACAATGTCTCGTTGACACCTTTCACCGGCGAACGACGGCTCGACGATTCGTTCTGTTCTTCCTTGCCGCTATTCTAACAACAGGCGACCGAACTGTCTCTAACGTACTCCGGTTGTTGAGCTTGATTGAGACGGTCAATCCGTCGACCTACCATCGTCTGTTTTCTCACCGTCGCTGGCAATCCCGGCCCTTGGCCTACGCGATTGCCCGTTTCGTCCTTGATCGGTTCATTCCCACCGGGACGGTAAAAATCTGCGGTGACGAAACGGTGGATGGTCATCGCGGCAAAAAAGTTTACGGCAAAGCCCGACATCGCGACGCAGTTCGCAGCGCCAACTCGCACACCGTCTTTCGATACGGACACAAATGGTCCGTCTTGTCGATCCTGGTTCAATTACCTTACACCAATCGTCCCTTTGCCTTGCCGGTGCTGGTCGCTCTTTATCGCAGCAAGCAGTGCAACGCTGATGAGGGGCGTCGCCACAAAACTCCCGTGGACCTGATGTGCGGCTTGCTAGCAACGCTAATGCACTGGTTTCCCGACAGAAAGTTCGTTCTTGCAGGTGATGGAGCTTATGGAACTCATCAGATGACACGTTTTGCCTATAAACATCGAAAACGATTGTCGCTGGTAAGCAAGTTCTCGGGTGACGCAAGTCTGTTCGCGCCGCCACCCAAACGCAAGAACCCCAAAGTCGGTCGACCACGAGTCAAGGGCAAGGCCTTACCCTCACCGGCCGAGGTGGTTGCTAGGAAGAAAAAGGGGAAACGCTTACGTGTGCGGTGGTACGGCGGCGGCTGGCGAAATGTCGAAGTGATCACGGGCAAGGGCCATTGGTATCAGAGTGGCAAAGGCGCGATCGAAGTATTGTGGGTGTTTGTCCGTGATCTCAGCGGCACCCATCGAGATGAATACTTTTTCACGACCGATCATTCCATGTCTGCCAAAGCAGTCATTGAAATGTACGGCGGACGCTGGAATATCGAGACCACGTTCCAGGAAATGCGTGAACACCTTGGACTGGAAACAACACGCGGCTGGAGTCGCCAGACGGTGTTGCGAATGGCGCCCTGTCTGTTTTGTGTGTACACGCTGGTAGTGATCGTTTTTGATACGATGCCGTGGTCCAATCCACACGTCCGACTGAAGCACTGGGTTGGCAAGGAGCAAACGACATTTTCTGATATGATCATCAGTGTTCGACGCTATTTTTGGATGGAATGGATTTTTGCATGGGTGCCTGGAGGCGAGGTCGTGCAAAAATTATCCAAACCCTTGCGAGTTGTGCTAGACTTCGGGCTAGCCCAAGCCGCCTGACGGAAAAAGTCGAGCTAAGGAACTGCGCGGAAATAAGTTACCGGATTGGTATTGCGTTGACAGACGGAATTATTGCACATTTCGTTGATGCCGGATGCATATGTTGTTCAATGGATTCGTGACAAGTATATCCACCTAGCGTCGGAACTCGATGAGAGGGGCCGTCGACGCTGGACGGCAATTGAAGCAGCTTCTCTCGGACGAGGTGGAATCGCTGCGGTGGCCGCAGCAACAGGAATTTCTGATCGTACCATTCGTGCGGGGACAAGCGAGCTTACAAATCCTCCGCAAATTGGTAACGACCGGCAACGTAAAGTTGGTGGCGGTCGAAAACCGCGGACAGAAGAGCAGTCTGATCTTCTCAATGCACTTGACCAGCTCATCAATCCTAGCACTCGTGGTGATCCGATGAATCCACTTCGCTGGACATGCAAGAGCACTCGTACTTTGGCACAGGAACTTCGTACCCAAGGCTACAACGTCGGCCCGACAACGATTCGTGGTTAGCGCTCTGTGAACTCCGTCATGCCAGGAGCGTAATTCAGATCTTGACAAGCCGACGTCGTGAAGCACGCCTCTGGCGGCGGCGCTGGTTGGCCTGATCAAGTTCGCGCTGGCGATCTTCGCTGCGATGCTCAGGGTGTGCCTTGAGCCATCGGTCAGGTAGCAGCTCGGAGAGCTGTTCACGCTGGTCCCTTGAAAGCGATTCGAACGGGGTTTGGGCGTCGCCCACCCGCAAGTACTCGGGAACGATCTGAGGAAGCCGGACGAGAACATCGTTGAGATACGGGGTGACGTGGACATGATTAGAACGAGCACTCTGGATAAGCGTGTACCAGACGCATGCCGCGCGACCACCCGCATCGCTCCCAAAAAATTGGTAATTTTTTCTTCCAATAACCGAGGGGCGAATGACTCTTTCTGCCATGTTGTTATCGATCGCATAGCGCCCGTCGGTTGCAAATCGCGTCATCGCGTTCCAACGATTGAGCAGGTAGCCGATCGCTTCGGCCAACTTGGTCGAAGGCCGTACCGTCGGCTGCACTTCGGTGAGACGATCGTGCAGAAGGGCAAGAATGGGAACCGACTCGCGCATGCGCACTTGTCGTCGCGTTTCCACATCGGCATCGGCCAGGCGATCCTCGATGTCGTACAGTTGCCAGATCCAAGCGAGCGCCTCGTGCGCAAGTGGCTGCGTTGAGACGGCGCACGCTTCGTCGAACTTCCGCCGCGCATGGGCCCAACAACCCAGATCCAGAAGTCGGCCATCCGATTCCTTGACTAGGGACGTGTAGACACTGTAACCGTCGGTTAATAATCCGCCTTGAAAATCATCAAGTATTTCCCGCGGACCTGCGCGGGATCGATCAAGTCGATAGTCAAATAGTTGGTACGGATGCTGGTCATCGCCAACGTAGGCCCAGAGATAAACCAGCTTGGTCGCCCCAGCCCCGGGACGCAGGACACGGGCCGTGGTCTCGTCGGCCCGTACATAAAAACTATCCAGTACTTGGGTGCGAATCAGATCCCACACCGGCAGCAGACGCTCGCCTGTTCGCACCACGGCGTTGCTCAACACGCTGCGGTTGAACCACATCGTGGTGGTGGAACGAAGCTCTTCCTGGAGACGATACAGGGGCAGGTGACGCTCGAACTTGGCGTGTGCCAGCCAGGCTAACGTGCTGGCCCCAAATATCCCTTTTTCGTTGATATTGGGTGGCTTTTCGCTGGTGACGATCTGCTGGCCATCCCGGCTAACAGGGCAACCGTAGGTAAACCGAACGTGCTCGGCGATGTAGGCGCTAGACTCAACATATTCTAGTTGCCGTGAGATCTGCTCGGAGATCACCGTCCGCTTGCCGCCACATCCACAAGGACAATCGAGTTCTTCCGGCGGCAGTGGGTGTTCAAAACGCTGGACCGGCAAGCACTCGGGGAATTCAAAACGTTTGCGCTTCTTACGGCGTTTCTTGCGTTTCGAAGACGATTCATCGTCTGGCTCTTCTTCGTCGGTCGCCTCGTCATCCTCGCTAATCTCGTTGCCCTCGATCGACTCGGGATCAAAAAGAAGCTTTTGATCGGGAGAAGGGATAAACCGTTCACGCCGTGGAGAAAAGAGTGCCTTACGGAGTAAGGTGATTTGCTCTTGCATCACCTCGATGTGATTCTGCAACGATTCAAGAGTTGCCTGTTGCTCGCTATTAACCCTTTTGAGATGTGCGATCTCGGCGCGCTGCACTTCGATCTCTTTTCGGAGTTTGTCGGATTCCATCGACAACGTTTCGGTCCTTGAAGGTGCGTCACGAAATGGCAAATGATCACACACCGTTGGTGTAGAACACACATGTTTATTTATCGACAATTCACGTTGCGCGTCAAGGTGGTTTCCAAGGCGATTGAGTAATTTGTTTTGCCTGCTCACGACGCCACCACTTGCGACGTTTGACACTCGATAGCTCGATGCCTTCCAGCAACAATCGCAGGTCGTCCACATGCAGTGTCAAGTAATCACCGGGGGATGCAATCGCCCCTCCATGGTCGGCGCCACGTAGTGTCTCGGACGTTCCTCGTTCAAGATGCTTGTAGAGGATGATCGTGCCGTCACCCGTGAAATAGAGTACCTTCAACCGGTTGCGGCGTCGGTTGAAAAACAAGAAAAGATCTCCGTCTTCAATCTGTTTGCCAAGCTCCTTTTCGACGATACCGATTAATCCACAAAAACTTTTACGCATGTCCGTGGGAGCCAACGCGGCGAAGACTTTTATTTGGGATGGCACAATCAACATGACGCCACCTCACGCAACGCCTGCAATACGTCCTTCACTGTCTCACAATCGGTGCCGTGAGGCACATCCACAAAGACTCCCTGCTGCGGCAAGTGAATACGCAGCGTGGACGCAGGTGTCGTCCCCTCGATCCGCACAGGCACCAGTTGGGTGCCCTGGACGGCGTTACGACTGGTTTTAAGAGACTTGGTCGAACGGCTCCCCTGCTCTGGGGAGGCTTGCTGCTCACGGAACTTACGCTGCCAGGCATAATAGCTGGTTTGTGTAATCGAGTTCTGGTGGCAAAACGCCGCGATGCTCAAGCCGCTTGAGGACTGCTGTTTCAGTAGGCCACGCCAGTGGGACTCTTGGGATTTGTTTCGATTGGACATTGTGCTCGTTCCTGGAATAAAGGGAATGGTTCACCTCTATTAGGATAGCGCGCAATTTTGGGACGCTGTTCACAGAACGCTTACATGTGCCGGGACGTGTGGTACTTGTGCATAAGATCGGGAAACGTTCAAAAGTATATTCTTGATCGCTTTTCAAGGAAGTGAAATACCCTGAAATACCTTCTTGGTTGTCCGAGAGCATGAGACGGGGATTTACGTATAGATTCACACTCTCGGCACTTTGCTATCTACGTTACACTTGCCCCTCGCTTGTGCCGCAACCCATCCTGAGACTTTCAAGTCTCTTTAGTGGAGCAACATGGCCATTAAATCGTTGCTGTGAAGCGTTGTGTTTTGCCCACTGATACATTTTGTCCCAGCCTACGCTCAACGTTTTCTCTGTCGCATCAATCCCATGAAAGTGATAGAAACGAACATGTATCGATTGGATGTCTGCACCGCGGCGTGCTGACGATGCGCGATGTGGTGAGAGCCATTTTCCATGGCCAGGACGCACAAACGATTTGCCATTTCCCCGATGTTTGTAATGTTGATCGGGAATCACTCCCCAGCTCTCGATAATATCGCTGAATTTGATTGGTTCACCATTCTGAAAGCGATTGCCCATCAAGTGCTGCCGCATCATGCGAACCGTTGCCACATCTGGCTGAGTTTCCTGGATAACGCGTAGTTGTTCGATCACATTTTCAAAGAGCAATTCATCTACATCAATGAATCCCATCCACTCGACGAGTCCTTCAGCCATTACCGAAACCTTGTCGGCAACAACTACCTGTCTCTCTGCGATGTCGTCGCTCAAGGTATGGGAAAAATCTGAAATCTCCAAAACGCGAACATTAAGGTACGGCATACATTGTTCGCACCCGCGTACGATTTCTTCGATTCTTGACCGCACCTGTTTGTCTGACTTGTCAGGGCTGAAGTGTGCCCACGGCTTTTTGTTCCACTTGTTCCCGCCTATTTGACTGAGAGCAGAGTCGTAAACCTGTGGCCGGTCACAAACGATCCAGATGTGGCGAACGCCACAAAGATAGTGCCACCAAATCCATTCCTCTAAGTGGTGGATCTCCATACGAGGAAGAATCATCGTTGCCACTGCTAAGGTATCGCTCTGTGGACTTGCATTATAGACTTCGGGCCTATCGGCATATTTCTGCTCCTCAGGAAACGGCACATTCGGAACTGCCTTACCTAAGAATGCACACAACTTGCCCCAGCTATCTCCGCCTACAATATCTATCTCCAAAAACCGGCCTGGCATGGCGGAGAAGAAGTCTCGCACAACTTGATTGTGCTCCTTAAAAGCTCTTATGAGTTGTTGGTCGCCCATTTGCCCTACATCCCAGCCGCCAAGGATTAGAGAACCATAGAGTTGAGCCGAATGGTTATTGCTGTCTGGCGTACGCATCTTCATCAGGTGTCGACGCATAGAGCGAAGCCATGAGTGCTCATCCCGAGTCGTTAGGATGAACTTGGCATGAGGGAACCTTTTGGCATATTCTCGATAGTGCAATAGTGGCAGAATCGTGTCGACGATTGCATTTCGTTGCTCTGCAATGCGACTGACTCTTGCTCCCGTAACAACCTCTGCGAAGGTTGTTCTGTCAGAAGCCCAATGGAGGCAGTTGTAGCCCAAAATCTCTAACGCTGCGGTGAGCGATTTTGTTGCTGTGCGGCCTATGCCGAGTCCAAAAATCTTTTCTTCACACATATCGAACCTCTTATCATGCACCCTGAAATAACGTGAAATACCCTTCCAAAAGTCCGAGAGTGTGCCAGACGTATTCCCATGCAAATGCACGCTCTCGGGGTCATGATGTATTTGCAAGGAGGCAAGTGTTCACACCACTCCAACCACAAGCACTTCCCTACGCCGCCAAGGCATACAATGCTTGAATCTCCTCCGCTGAAAGGGACCGGTTGTAGACCCTCGCATCATCAAGGCTCCCTTTGAAATAAAAGCTTGCGTCTTGGTTAACCAAATCGATCTCCCCTGTTGTCCCAACATAAAAATTGGGGTTCGGGTTTGAGCTGCCAATCACCAAGCCTGTTTTGATATCCACCTGCTGACCGCCCCTATAAACACGAATCACACCATTTGTCTGATCGAGAACGATGGAAAAAAACTCCCATCCCGAAATGTCGTTCCAGATGTTCTCACTTGAAAAGATTCGAGGAATTGCAGGAGACCGGTCATAGCCGATTCTCAACTTGGCATTCCCAAAGTCATTACAGGGGTCAACAAAGCTAACGTAGTAATTCTCATACGATCCAAAGGGAGCCTGATTGATATTTGATGCATCGATTGGACAGGCAAATTTTGCCCAAAAGGTGATGGTTTTATCATCGCCGGTAACATCAGCTAATCCCTGGCCATCAGCTGGGGAAACGTAATCGCCATCCCCATAAAACCTCGCAAACTCTCTTCCGTCTTCCTGCAAAAATTCAACCGCACCAAACAATTCACCTGTATGCCCCTTCCCTGATTGGTCAATGATGTGAGTCCCGTTTTCATACTCCTCATCAAACGAATAATAAATAACAAGACCCTCGGTTACTGGATTATCGGGGTCTTGAACAATCGGCACATCTCCTACCTCTTCTTTCAATTTGCCAGGAGTAACTGGCACATGTGCTTCCAAGTCAAAAGTCTCGCCCTCCCGTTCCTCGCCATTCACGATATAGACAGGGATGACTTTTACCGAGTTGAGGTTCACATTAAACCCAATGAGGAAGAAATACACTAATGCGTGATTTGGTGGCATCACGTTATAAGTTTTTCTTGAAACACTGTTTCCGTTGATATCAATCACGAATTTTAAGGCAATTACCTTTGGGTCATCACTGTCGCTCCCCCTTGTAACTCGCACGCTCAAGTATCCCGTCTCAGGATCATAGAATGTAAAACTTTTTTTCTTATCAATATCGAATTGTATCAGTGGGTTCTCGGAAAAAGTTGCACTCGATAAAAGTGGCTGAACACCCACCCATAATATCGAAACTGAAGCAACGGTAATCAGAACTGCTAGCACAGTCGCAACGATAGTAGAAATCCCCCTTTTTGCCATGAAAGAATTGTGTCTATGCAAATTTATAAAACTTTTCACGTGCTCAAGGTTTGTTCTTGTCCTTTCGTCCCGAACGTGCGAATGCACCAAGTGCAGCAAGTCCAATTCCTGCATAGGCAATGCTTGTTGGTTCGGGAACATTATTGGTGATAGTCAACTCCCCGTAGAACCAACCATTTCTATGGTCATTTCCTGGAAACAAAAATTGATTCCATGGTGCTATCTCCCCATTTCCTTGCATTAGGTCCGAAACATTCCCCGACCTAAAAGTGTCAAAGCTGCCAGTGTCATCTTTATCGAGGCTTAGGTCATAGGTGAAATTTCCATCAGCCGTTAAGAATTCAATGGTGTTTGGCGTGAATGCGGAACCTAACGAGCTATTGTTTTCAAAAGACAGTAATGCTGTATACGATTCGCCGGGTTGCAAATCCTGGGTAAATTCGTACTCGACCTTGTTCGGACTCTGGTTTACATAAGTCACAAAAAACCTATCGTTTGGAACTATCGAAGTATCCAGGTCAACATCGAGTTCAGAATCGTATCCCGTTGTTCCCCCATTTCCTATTTCAATGGTGTTGGTATAAGACCCAATGTTATTGGGATTCGCATCAGCCGCAGGAACTCTATTTCTCCACTGGATGATTCCAGCGGGTGCGGTGTTGATCGTTCCGAGAACGACGAGAAGGCCAAGGAAGCTGTTGATGGGAGAGAAGTAATTATGAGATAGCATCACGATAGTCCTTGTAGTAATTGAATTGTTCAATGGTGGCAGTTGCTCACGGTGACTGTGTTTCCAGTGTGCGAAATCGCCGAAAAACTTCGATCGCCAATGTCGTTCGGTTAGAGACGCCGAATCGGGAATAAATTCTCTGCAAGTGGGTGCGAATCGTCGGAAGGGAGATGTCAAGCTTCTCTGCTATCTGCTTGTCGCATTCCCCACTTAAAAGCAGGCGAAGGATTTCCGCTTGCCGACAAGGCAGCGACAAATGAGCCAGCAGACAGTCCCATTCAGCAGCACTGAAAAGGCCGTTGCATGTTAGCTGTAGAGAGCAGTTTTCAGAGCTATCAGTAGGCATAGATAATTTCGCAATGGAATGCGTTGGATGTATGCCCTATTGTGGTTAAGTTGATTTACAGACTCAATTCGTCATTTTGATGGCATCGTTTTGATTACATTCTTTCGATGACAACGATTACGACAGAAGCGTACGAGCGTGTCGAAAGAGTTCGACCACGAGCGATGTGCGATCAGAGACACCAGCTCGTGCGTAGATGTTTTGCAGATGAGTGCGAACCGTGGGGAAAGCGATACCTAGCTTTCGTGCGATCTGCTTATCGCTCTCACCGTGAAGCAGAAGGCTAAGGATTTCTGCCTGACGCCCCGAAAGCGAAAAGTGGGCTGTCAGTCGTTGCCAATCAGAGCCACTGAACAGTTCGTCATGTGGCGACAACGAGGAAGGCTCAGGGGAGCCGTCACGTGGTTCTGACGCTATGGCGGTAGAAGGCTGTACCAGAGTCAGCAACGCTTGTTGTTGCGTACGACTCAACGTTGGCCACGATGCAATGAGACTGGCCAAATTGCCTTCGATCTGAATCGAGGTGCAAAAATAGGTGCAACAGCCCTTTGACTCTTTCGGTAAGTCCTTACCCGAAAGGGACTTGCCAGAATGGACTCGCGGAATCATAATCCGCGTGTCGGGGGTTCGAGTCCCTCCTCCGCTACTAGGCTTTGTCAGAAAACCTCAATGATGCCGTAATGTGAGCCGTAGGCGCTAGCCTCGGACGCTTTGGTTCGATGTTTTTCGCAGGTTCGCCCGACGCTAGCGCGTTCGGCTCATGGTTTTCTGACAAAGCCTAAGCCTCCAGAACAGTGCAGGTCGACCGTTTGAAGATCAGAAAAATCGGTTTGCCCACTTCAAGCTGCAGTTCGCGGCAAGCCTGTTCGGTGATTTCGACAGCAATCTCTGGTACCACCTCGGCTACCGAGGTGAGAGCCAACATTGATTTCCCTACCGTTTTTAGAGAGCGAATCTCTGCCGGCAACACGTTGCGTGCGGATATTCCTCCCGGCTTGTTTGTCGCTAAGATGATATCGCGTGCCGGGATGCTCACCCATATTTTCGCGCCTGGCTGGCTTGCTGCGCGGGGAACAACCAACGGTTGGCCCGTTTCTTTGCTGCCCAAATTGACCATGGTATTCTCGGCCGCATGATGTGCGATGCGACAGGGCAGCAGATTTTCGTATCCACGATGATTGGCAGCCGGGAAGATTTGGGCCTGGGTGAGTACTTCCCGCGGCTTGCCACACGACAGCACCTTCCCCTTGTCTAGCACAATGAGGTCGTCGCACAGCGCCTGTATTTCGAGCGGATCGTGCGACACCAGCAACATGGGCAAATTGAACTGGTCGCGGACATCTTCAAGAAACGGAATAATCTTCCGCCGAAGACCCAGGTCGATCGAAGCGAGCGGTTCGTCGAGCAGCAGCAATTCGGGTCCCGAGCAAATGGCACGTCCGAGGGCAACGCGCTGCGCCTCGCCGCCTGAAAGCGTGGCAATCGGGCTGCGGAGCAGGTGCTTGATCTCTAGCAGTTGCACAACCTGGTCAAACAGGGCGTCGACCTCAACCCCCTGGCTCTTTGCCCTTGAGGCCCCTGCGAGGAGATTTTCTCGGACATTTTTATTGGGAAACAATAATATATCTTGCGGCACGTATCCGATGCGGCGCTCTTCCGGCCTCTTGCAGAGGCTACGAGAACTCTCCAACCAAACGGCATCTCCCATCCGGATCGATCCCTGCACGTGCGGCAGCAGGCCAGCCACCGCTTCCAACAGACTCGTCTTTCCCGAGCCTGACACGCCGAATATCCCGGTCACGCACTGCGTTGTTTCGAAATCAACGTTCAGCGAAAATCGATCTCGTGCCAGTTCGAGGCAAACTTTAAGTGCCGGGTTGTGCATTATCTTGTAGCAGGGATTTTAATACTACGTTACAGCTAAACATTAGGGTTCACTGTATCAGCCGTTTTGGCGCTAGCCACGGTTTTTTTCCGAACAACCGTGGCTAGCGCCAAAACGGCTAATCCTAAAACTAAGCTGTAACGCAGCACTAATCTGTTTTCGCGACAAGGTTTCCGAAACAAAGATGGCAATGAATCCAACAATCAGCGCAACGGCGAGCAGCGTGGTCGCCTCCGACTGGTTGCCCACCTGTTGGGCGCTAAAAATTGCCGAGGCGAGCGTCTGGGTTTTGCCCGGGATGTTGCCACCCACTGTAACCGAGGCACCGAATTCGCCGATGGCCCGGGTGAAGCCGAGTATGGCTGCCGCCAGCAATCCTCGCCAAGCCATCGGCAGGGTGAACGCGACAAACGTTTGCACGCGGCCATAACCGAGCGTACGAGCCATCTGCTCCAGTCGAGGATTCACATTCTCAAAGGCGACTCGCGCCGTCCGCACCACCAGCGGGAAGGCCATGATCGAACAGGCGATCACCACCGCCTTCCAGGTGAGCAGGATATCTGGATCGAACCCAAGACGGTTTCTTCCCAGCCATCCATTCACGGCGAAAAGCTCCAGAAGCAGATAACCAACAGCCGTCGGTGGCAAGACAAGTGGCAATCCGACCAGCGTCGACAAAAGACGCTTACCACGGAACTCGTAACGTGCCAGCGCGTAGGCCACCAGGATGCCTGGCACCATGACGAGCAACGTACTGAGCACGGCCGTCTGGAGTGACAATTTGAGTGCGGTGATGATCGATGGAGACATGTTACTCCGATTGTAGTCTGCCAGCCATCAGAGCGTTAGCCGCCGGGCTTGTCCCGGCGCGTGGAGGCAGCACCGAGGGCCGCGCCGAGGCAAGCTCGGCGGCTAACGGGGCACCATAAAACCGCCTCGTTTGAAAATTTCTGCTGCTTTCTCTAACTTGAGGAATTGCAAAAACTCTAGCGCATGCTCGGTGCTTTGCCGGCCGGCAATCGCAGCGGCCACGTATCGAATCGTCGGTCCTTGGTCCGCGGGAATCTCGAAAAGGCTGCGCACGCGGTCCGACGTCACTGCATCGGTGTGGTAAACGATTCCAACAATCCGTGGATCCGCCTCGACCAGTGCCAGCGCAGCACGTACGTCGGGGGTTGGTGCAACTCGCCGCTGGCAGCGGTCCCACAACGACACCGACTGCAGCCACTCTTTGGCATAGCGGCCGGCAGGCACGGCTTCCGGATTGGCCATTGCAAGATATTTGAAGTCCAAATCGGCGAGTTGCTCGGGCCGAGCCATCATCCAGCGGCTGTCGCGATGGCAAATCACGACCAGCCGATTGGTCAGAAGCGTGCAACGCGAATCGGGCACGCAGTTGCCGGCCGATTCGACAACATCGATCCATTTCTCGCTGGCACTGAGAAACAGGTCGGCAATTGGCGCTGCATTGATTTGATGAGCTAAAACATTCGAACCGGCGAAGTTATAGACGATCTCAATCCCGCGCTGCTGCGTGAAAACATCTCCCACTTTCGTTATCACATCCCGAAGACTTGCCGCGGCAAATACGAAGAGCTTGTCATGCGGATTCGACGCTTGCTGTTTTTTTTGAGTATCACAGCCAAAAGGAAATGACAAACAAGAAACAACAAACAACAAAAAAATCCCAAGCCCCAAATCATGATTGGAACTCGTTTTTCGTTTTTCATCCCTCATCCCTCATCCTTCCACCTTCTACCCCGGTGTATCAAGATACGGGTCTTGCCCCATTTGTCGTTGCACTTTCTGTCGTTCTTTTTCGTGATAGAGCAATATCTTTCGGTCTCGGAAATGGCGTCGCTCGACGCAGCGCTGTGCTTTGCGGAACAGGGATTCGTGCCTCGACAGTGGCCCGGTCGCCTTGGCTCCGATTGCTTCAAGTCGCTCTGCCCGCTTGGGGCCAAGGCCCAACAGCAGTATTTCATCGTCCAGTGCAAAAAACTGCCGGTAGGTGCCGGGATCGCCCTGCCGACCACATCGGCCGATGAGTTGTCGGTCAACCCGCTGTGCTTCGTGGAGTTCGGTGCAGATCACATGCAAGCCACCCAATTCTTTCACCCCTTCGCCCAACTTGATATCGGTACCACGGCCAGCCATGTTGGTCGAGACGGTGATTTTCCCTAACTGACCCGCTCGCTCAACAATTTCTGCTTCCTCCTCGACATGCCGTGCATTGAGCACGGCAAGTTCCAGGCCCTGGTCTTGAAGCAATCCAGCCAGGTGCTCGCTCTTGTCGATCGACCGCGTGCCAATGAGCACCGGGCGGTCTAGCTCGTGCTGCTCGATGGCATCTTGCACAACGGCATCCCACTTGGCATCGGCTGTTCCGAAAACCAGCGTGGGCAATTGCTTGCGAATCGGCGGCTGATTCGTCGGAATTTGGATCACATGCACTTCATAGATCTTACGCAACTCGCCGCGGCTGGTCGAGGCGGTGCCGGTCATACCGGCCAACCGCTGGTAGCGGAGGAACAAATCTTGGATGGTGATTGTCGCGGCCTGCGACGTGGCAAAGGTGATTTTTACGTCCTCTTGCGCTTCAATCGCTTGATGGATTCCAGCCCGCCACTTACGGCCCTCGGCCAATCGGCCAGTGAATTCGTCGACGATCACAATCTCGCCGTCGCGGACCACGTAGTGCCGGTCGAGAAACATCTCGCGTCCAACTTTGATCGCCCGCTGCACGTATTCATAGATTTTCGAAAGGGGAAGCCGGTCCATGGCACTGGGCTTTTGCAATCGTCGGACCAATTGGCGACCTTCCAATTCCAGTTCCACGGTGCGGTCATCATGGTCGTACTGGTAATGCTCGTTTTCGATGAATTGCGGTTTGATTTCCGAAGCCCAGCGAAACGCCTCCGCGGCAATCTCCTCATCCTCGCCCGGTAGTGCGCTGATAATCAGCGGCGTACGCGCTTCGTCGATGAGGATGCTATCGGCTTCGTCGACGAGCATAAAATTCAAATCGCGCTGCACCGGTTGGTCGCCACCGCCACCATCGCCGTCGCCAAGCATCTGGCCAAACAGATCGCGGCTGCCTTCGCCCTGGCTGCGCTGGAGCAGTCGATCGCGGAGAAAGTCGAAGCCCATCTCGTTGGCGGTGCCGTAGGTAATGTCGCAGGCGTACTCGCGCCGTCGATGGGGTTGCGGCATTTGGCCCTGGATGATTCCGACGCTCACGCCTAGCGCCGAGTAGAGGGGCTTCATCCACTCGGCATCGCGGCGTGCTAGATAATCGTTGACCGTGGCCAGATGAACGCCCTTGCCCCCAAGTGAAGCCAGGTAGAGCGGCAACGTGGCGGCTAGCGTTTTTCCTTCACCCGTTTGCATTTCGACAATCGACCGATGGTGCATGGCCGCCCCGCCAAGCATTTGCACCTCGAAGTGACGCAGCCCCAATGTTCGTCGACCCGCCTCGCGGACCAGGGCAAACGCTTCGACCAAAAGCCGGTCGAGCGGTTCGCCACTGCGAGCCCGATAGCGTAACCCCAGGCTTTTTTTGCGAAGTTGCTGATCGGGCAGTTCCTTCAGATCCGGCTCCATCGCGGCAATACGCGGCAGATAGGCTGCCCATCGGGCAACACGGTCGCCGGAAACCCGACGCAGTTGGCGACCAATTCCAGTGGGAAGACGTGACACGGCGATGTTAGGGGGCAAGGGCGAGCGGGCGGTTTACCGCCCCGGGCCAGAGACAGCAAGCGGTCTTGCCGGAACTCGCAGAACTCGTTCCGGCCTACAAATTCAGATAGCCGATATCTCCATCTTACATCCTCGTCTGCTGCCGTTGAACTATCGAAACGGTGTAAATTGGCGCAAACGACCTTGCATCAGTTTCTCTCGCGTGCAACTGACCACGGACGCGTACAAAGTCACCGGGGCGCAGATCGCCTAGCAGATGGGGATTTTCGATCAACACGCTACCGCCGAATTGGTCGCTGTTACCGGGGCTGGCAACATCTGCCTGGAGCGGAATGTAGCGAAGTTTCCATTGGCCCGCGGCTTGAGAATACTCCAGCCGGCCACGGAGCCATTCGTATCGCGGACCGAACCCATAGCGGCTCTCGGAACTGGCATCCTTGCGTTGGGGCGTACGATGGGAAATCGTCGGCCGACTGAACGGGCTATCGGCCGGACGTTGTCTGCTGCTGCCTTGAGGGCGAAACGCATCAGCCGCGGGGGATGTGATCGCCCGCTCCGATTGAGTTGGCCCCGGCGAGTATTGCAACTCGGCCGGCGTAAGCTCACGAATCCTTAGCTGCTGAGGGGTAGCCCCGTATTCATTGAACACGGCATTGGGAGCATATCCAGGCGTCGGCTGATTTGCATACTGTGTCGGTGGAATCGATTGGATTGGCAACCGTGGCGAGGGGGGGTGCAGTGGCCTGGACGGCTGCTCGGTTGGCTGCACCCAGGGCGACTCGGGTGGGGGGGTAAACGCTTGAGCAAATCGGAGCTGGTTGTCGTCGCCCGGGATGTTGACCGCACTGGTTGGACGCACCCCATAGCCGGGCGCGCGACTCGATGATCCCGGAGAATATCCGGGAGCAGGCGATGGTTGCGGATAAGTATTCCACCCGCCGGGCGGAGATGATGGGGTATTGGGTGTCAGGGGTGCCGGGTTGTAACCGGTTGCCGGGGGAGCTATGGCGGGCGGGGTGTAGGTTGTTGCGGGCGGAGGATAGGTGGTCGCCGGAGGAAAACTGGTTGCCGGAGGAGCATAGGTTGGCACGCCTTGCACCGGATCGCCCGGGTAGTAGGGTTGGGCTGTCCCTGGCGTCAGAGGTCGCGTCGCCGGCGGAGGAACCCGGTCGGGTGCAAGAAACGGATTCGTGAACGTAGTCGATTGGTTGCGACAACCGACCAACATCCACACACTCAGAGCGCAAACCAGTGGGCGCATCGGCAGCATCCTTTCAGCCTTCCCCCTGGTGAATAGGGTGCGAATGGTAGCAAACCCGTCGGGCATGTCCAGAGAGAATAGGAAAGAGAATGTTTGATGTGAGATGTTTGATTGTTGATGTCAGAAATGCTAGCGTTTCGCTTGCGTCTGACATCAACAATCAAACATCTCACATCTTACGCGAGCGGCAGATGAGAATTTACCAATCTTAACCCGACGCGTAAGCGAGGGAATTACCCCGTTATCCGTCAGTCCCTCGCTACGCGTCCCTCGCTTACGCATCGGGTTATCAAGGTAAGTTCTTAACTGCCGCTCGCCTTACTTAACAAGCGATGCTTGCAGAATGGGCCCCTTGAGTTCTGTTTTTGGCTGTGCCACGTACGGATTGATCACCAACAGCGGCTCCACCTGTTTGTCCCTCTGGGTTGTCGTGTCTTCGCTAGGTTTCTCAACCTTGGTTGCATTGGGAACATAGAAGGAGTTGATTATTTCCTGCGGTGCAACCGCTTCGACGATCTCCGGGGTTTGCACGTGCGGCAAATAAGCAAACGGGCTGTAGCCGTAAGGTCGGGCCACGGGATAGCTGTAGTAGACCGGCGGATGCGCGGCGAAGTGCGGCACCTGCGTTTCGAGATGGCGATACAATCGGACTAGGTCGTAATAGCCATGCCCGTTTCCACAATACTGGGCAGATGCGTTTTGCGTGAAGAGACAAGTGCAGGCGATGCCCAATAACAGTGCAAAAGTTCGTTGTGTCGTCATGAGAAGAGTCCTCTCGTTTCAATGGGTGAATTCTTGTAGTCCTACCTTCCAGACTAATTGCTGGCAACGGTCGATGCAAATCGCCTGTTTTTATGCCGCATTCGCCGCTTGCGGCTTAGCGACGCCGCCAACACTATCCGCTAGAATCTGGGCATGCAAACGGGCCAACAACGACCACCTTCTGAACTCTCCCATCGCTTGATCGAATTCGCCCAGGGGCTGGGATTTCAGCTTGCCGGCATCTGTCCCGCGGTAACGCCCACCGGCGCATCACGGCTCGACCAGTGGCTCGCCCGCGGGTATGCGGGAGAGATGGACTATCTGGCCGAGCGGCGAGAGGCATACAATCATCCCTCGCATGTGCTGGATGGCGTGCGCAGTTTGCTGATGCTGGGCATGCACTATGCCACGGTCGAACCGGCCGAGCCGCAGCCCGGCGAAGGCCGAGTCTCGCGTTACGCCTGGGGTGACGGGGATTACCACGACACGATCCGCGACCGGCTTCACCAGTTGGCCGACTATTTCCGTACGCTCGTCCCGGGGGCAATCACACGTGGCGTGGTCGACACGGCCCCATTGTTGGAATGCGAATTCGCCCAACTGGCTGGGCTAGGCTGGATCGGCAAAAACACGCTGCTCTTGAACATACAGTCGGGCAGTTATTTTTTTCTGGCGGCGTTACTCACCGATCAAGTGCTGGCGTATGACGCTGCCCACACGGCCGACCACTGCGGCACCTGCACCGCTTGTTTGGATGCCTGCCCGACCGAGGCGCTGGTCGAGCCTTATCTGCTCGATGCATCGCGGTGCATCAGTTACCTGACCATCGAACACCGCGGCGCGATCCCGAGGGAACTGCGCTCAGGCATGGGCGACTGGCTGTTTGGCTGCGACATTTGCCAGGATGTATGCCCCTGGAACCACGGCGTGCCAAAATCGTCGGAAACCACGTTTTCACCCCGAAAGGACTCCAATCCGCAAGACCTCATGCAACTGTTCGAGTTGGACGATGCCGAGTTCCGCAACCGGTTTCGTCATACGCCCCTGTGGCGACCTCATCGCCGTGGCCTACTACGCAACGCGGCGGTCGTCCTGGGCAACCAGCGCTGCGAGGAGTCGCTGCCAGCTTTGGCAAGAGGCTTAACCGACATCGAACCTCTGGTCCGCAGTGCCGCGGCCTGGGCATTGGGACAACTGCAAAGTCCCTCAGCAATAAAACAGTTACAGCGACAACGCACCATTGAAAAAGACCCCAACGTACAACAAGAAATCATCGCCGCCATAAAATAACCCGTTAGCGTCGTCGGCCCCGACGAATAACCGCCAGGCTCACTTTGTTGCTAGACAAGGTCATACGGCGTAATGACAATAATTGCCATGCCTTCCAACGACGGCTGTGGTATAATTGAGAACCGAGGTGCAAACATGTCCCTATCCATAGAAAAAGAATCCGCTCCGCTGGTGTTCGATGCGCAAGGCGTCGTCCGCATCGGGAATACGCGAGTCACACTGGATACCGTCGTAGGAACCTTTGAGACGGGAGCTTCTGCGGAAGAAATTGCTCAGCAGTACCCGACGCTTGATTTAGTGGACATTTACAGCGTCATCGCATTTTTTCTTAGACATCGCGAGGCAGTGACATCTTACCTACAGCAGCGAAAAAAACTTGCCGAACCAGAGCGACAAGCAGCGCGAACCAATCAGAACCAAATGCAAATACGTGATCGGCTACTCAGACGCCGTCAAGAACCATGTCCATAAAATCGATGTTTGTTTGACCGAAAAGATCGAAACACAAGCCTCACGAATGCATTTGATAGCGATGGACAACCTATAAAATGCTCGCCCTGGCAGCGGATGAAAACTTCAACAACCTCATTGTACGTGGTTTGTTGCGGCGACGAGTTGATCTGAATTTGGTCCGCATTCAGGATATTGGATTATCGGGTGCCCCCGATCCAGAAGTCCTCGAATGGGCCGCATCAGAAAACAGGTTGCTTCTCACGCACGACATATCAACCATGACGCACTATGCTTCGAGTCGCATCGAAGCTGGCGAAAACATGCCTGGAATTATTGAATGCCCATGCGATATTTCCATCGGTTCCGCATTGGAAGATATTCTACTCTTGGTCGAATGCAGTAACGATGATGAGTGGCAAGGCCAGATTCTCTATTTGCCCCTGTGACCTTGTTGTTACCGTGGGTGCCTATCAGCACTCGCCAACTTATTCATGTTATGACAGCTACACTAAACAGTCTACAAATCGGCAACCTATCGCTCGACCTGCCGGTTGTGCAGGCTGCACTGAGCGGGTATAGCGACACGGCCATGCGCAGGATCGCCCGACGGCTTGGTGCTCCCTACACGCTGTGCGAAGTGATGCTCGACTACTTTGTTCTGCAAGTAAAACACCGCAAGAAAACGCATCACCTCTTGCACGTGGCCGATGAAGAGCATCCGGTCGGTGGGCAACTGATGGGTGCCGAGCCTGGGCAATTCGGCCCGGCCGCTCTCAAACTTGTCGAGCGAGGCTTCGACGTGGTCGACATCAACTTCGGCTGCCCGGTGAAAAAAGTCTTGGGTCGTTGCCGCGGCGGATTTCATCTCAGCCAGCCGAAAATCGCCCTGGAAATTGTCGCCCAGGTCCGCGAGACCGTGCCCGATGCAATCCCTGTTACCGTGAAAATGCGCCGCGGCATCAACGACTCCGAGGAAAGCCGCGAACAGTTTTTTGAAATTTTTGATGGGGTTTACAACCTGGGCGTCGCGGCAGTGACCGTGCATGGGCGGACAGTCGAGCAGCGTTATGAAGGTCCTTCGTGTTGGGAATTTTTGCGCGAACTGAAACAACATGCGGGCGACCGCGTGTTGCTGGGCAGTGGCGATCTGTTCGATGCCCATGCGTGCATTGACATGCTTCGTTTCACCGGTGTCGACGGCGTGACGGTTGCCCGCGGGGCAATTGGCAATCCATGGATTTTTCAGCAGGTCCGCCAACTGGCTGCCGGCGAGCCGATGCCCAAACCACCCAGCCTGTGGGAACAACGCGACGTGATTGCCGAGCACTATCGGCTGGCCGAAGAATTGTATGGAGCTGCCCGTTGCGTGCCCGGCATGCGCAAGTTTGGCATCAAGTATTCCCAACTCCATCCGCAGCATGAGCAGGTGCGAGCCGATTTCTGTCAGGTCAAACAGCCGGGCGCATGGCGGCAGGTGCTGGAAAAGTGGTACGCCGTCGACGGAGCGGGTGTGCATCCGAAGGTGGAGAAGCCGAATCCTAGGCAAGTGTCCGTCGTTGCCGATGGCGCTAACAGAATCTCTCGTTAGCGCCGTCGGCAACAACGGATTGCCGGTGGGCAACTCACCCAACCTCTCACCTCCAAAGTTTCGGCATCAGCCCTTTAACCCGCTGGCCAAATCCTTGGTGTTCTTCCGTTTTTTTCTCGGCGACGGGTGGCTGCCGTGATTTGGCCAATCGCTCACTGGATACGGCTGCCGGGGGTACGTATTCCACCAAAAAACGCGGGCCGAAATCATCCACCAGTCGCAAGCAATCCATAAGTCGGCCTTGGTCCAACGCCCTTCTGGCGGCAACCATTCGCTTGACCAAGTCAACCCGCTCGCTCTCGACAAACTGGAGATCGCATAGCTCGACGTCGTCGATCCAGACTTCGCCCTGGCCCGAGAGATAGAATTGCACTCGCATTTGACCGTTAGGATCGAATGGGATGTCGTCGACGGAAAACTCATATTGCGACCAATCATCCGCGGGCGGTTGCTCTCGACGCATGGCCGCAAAATCTAGCATCGCAATCTGGCGGAAAGTACGACCATCCGCATCATCTTCCAACGCAATATGCAGTCGCGTTTGCTCGCCAGTTTGGCCTGCTCGGACATAGGCGCTGAGCACCAGTTGGCCCGTTTCGGGCATCGCAAACGAGTTACTTTGCAAGGCAACTCCCGTCGCATCGTTGCTCTTCATGTGCAAAGACCGTCTGCCAGAGTGCTTCGTCACCAGATCCAACTCGACCGAACTGCCATCCCCACTCTGGGGTTGCCAGCCAACAATCGCCGAGCGGGCATCTTCTAATTCAAACCCCGGGTTGAGCAACTGATGGTAGGGACGACGTATGTCGAGATTGCTTGTGCGAATCTCGATTGCTTCAATTCGCTTGGCAAGATATTCGTCGGCGGCCGATTCGACCCGGATATTTGGTTCACCTATTTGCAAGTCGGCCGAGTCAATCCGCCATGCAACAAGATCGTAGGGGGCCAACCCTACCGGCCACGTTTGGCTTCCTGCCTCAAGAGTGCCCTCAGTATTTGGAAGCCCAATCGTCTGGTCGCCGTCGCCACTGCGTGCCGGTGCGTCTCCCAGTTTCGTCCAAGCAGACGCCTCGCGACAATTGAGCGGCAAATCAACCTTCACTCCCCAAGGCGATTCGTTCATAAGACAAACGGTCGTCGACTCGGCTTCTCGATAGATGCGCACCGTCAGCGGTTGCTTGGTTAGGGTCTTACCATCGATGGCATCGGCCGGAAGCTGGCGGAAGGTGCGAAAAATGTTTTGCGATGCCGCCCGAGTCTCTAACGGAATCAATGCACCCCCTTCGACCAATGATCGAGCATCGTGCCGAGCAAGCATCGTCACGAGCTGTCGACATGCGGCAGCACCGGCTGGCGCATTCTGGGCCGTGAGGGTCAGGTGCGTTCGGTCCTCTCCAAAAGGACTTTGTGCGTCGAACGACGGCAGCCGAACACGATCCGCCAGATGATAAAACAACCCTGCTGCGCCAGGGTTCTCTAAAAGAGACTGATCGATTTCTCCAGCACGATTGATATGCAAGTCGAGTCGGTTTCGAGCAAGTGGCTCCGCGGCAGCCAGTCGATAGGGTCGCAATACCGTGACGCCCTCTAAATCGCTCAACCCTTGGAGATCAATCCCATGATCGAAAAGCACCTGATCGAGAGCCGTTTTTTCTGCCACGGCTTGCCGCAACTGGCGTTGAGCCGTTTCTCCCGCAAAGACCTCTTCGGTGGTTAGTACCAATTGGAGATCTTCACGCCCTTGCCGCAGACGTTCGCCCAACCGGCGGTAGAGTGCGGTGAGCTGGTCTGCTCGCCATTGTTGCCAGGCATCTCGATGCTCGCCCAACAATTGCTTCGCCCGATGCCGAAATCTTCGCGGGCCATCGCCGGCAATCGCAATCCCCGTGTCCTGAGAAAATCGCTGCACGGTTGGGTCATCCAATCCCCAGGCCAGTCCTGGCAACATGGTCACCCCTTGGCTCGAGAGTTGAATTGCCACGCCTGCCATCGAAGGATGATGGCTATACCGATCCGCCAGTTCAGCGAGAATCAATTCCAACTCGGCTTGCACATTTCGATTCAGCGGATTGTAGGGATTGCGGATTGCGGATTGTGGATTGCGGAATCCGTAATCCCCACAATCCGCAATCCGAATTCCGCAATCCGAATTCCGAAGCCGCAATGCTTCTAACTGCGGCAACGGGCTTGCCAATTGCAGGGTGGGGATGATGCGCAACCCCTCGCGGTCGGCGATTCGCAGCAGCAGCTCCAACACATCTTTGCGAATCGGATCAGGGGCGGTCGTGGCGAGCATGCCCGTGTCGTAACGAGGCGACGAGCCAAGCCGCGCGCTCGGGTAGAGCGCACCGCCATCGGCAGCCACGGAAACGAACACCCCATTTTGCCCGCGGTAACGAACATGCTTTGCCAGCCTTTTGCTCCCTTCCAAAAAAGTAGACCAACTGTCGACACTCAACCCGCTACCCGGATCCAATTTTTCCGCCGCACCAAAATTTTCTGCGAACGTCGGCCGAGCGATATACGCGGCAACCAGTCGCGATGAATCGGCCACTGCGTCGGACCCCGTTTTATCGCTAAACTCTTCTTGGTTGGTCGCATCTTGCTGAAGCAACGTGATCTTTCCATACAGGGCTGGTTCGGAAGGATGCCGATTGGCGATCAGCAGCAGTGGCGAGCTGGTGCGAGGCCAAAAGACGAACCGGTGTGTAGCGATGGTTGCGTCGTCGCTCGAATTGTTCGCTTCGGAATATATGCCCGCCTCACGGTCGCTCGATAGCACACGCCCGGCAGCGTCCGGTTCGATGATGCTGATCGACATGTTCAACGGAACATTGGCAGGATACTCGATCTCGATCAGATGCGGCTCGCCCAGAGATTTGACGGGCAATGCATAGGCTTGCCATGCCGGTTCACTCCCTTCCGCCACCGCGGGAAGCTCCACCAAATCACCCTCGGGATGCAGTCGCACGACCGGACGAACATTACCCAAAGCGTCAGGTGACATGCCGGGAAGTCGCGTAAACTTGGCCCAAGTTGGCAGTCGCTTCCACCAACTCGGATTGGCCGGATCGAGCGAAAGCATTGGCAACCAACGGTCGGTGAGCAGTTGCAACTTCGCGGCCGGATCGACGACCACCAATTCCACCTCGCGACTGGCGAGCACTTCTGGTTTTTTACCCGGAACCAAGCGACTGGCAAAACCTTGCGGTCGACTGGCGGTGATCGTCAAGCGATAGACCCCTTCCTCCGCAGGACAGGGTACCGCCAGCGGGATGGACGGCCTCGCATCATCACTCGGTTTGAACACATGCTCGGATTCCCACAGCACGGTTTCGGACCGCAGCGTATTCGACTGCTGGGTATCCGACTGTTGGGCGTGGAGTCGCGCGCCGATATGAATTTCGCCCTGCTTAACCTCCTCGGCCAGATCGGGATGGAGCTTCAGTTCCCACATTTCGCCCGGATCGAATATCAACGCATCGCGATCCATGCTTATCGCAAGCTTGTCTCCCGGTGCACGATGAATCAGCAATATATTTCCCCGCGTATCCAGTTCGGTACGAAATGGCTCGCTGGCCAACTGTGAAAGTGGAATTCGGAAGACCAGCGGTTCGACGAGCGGATCCGATCGCAACTCGACTAGGACCTCAGCCGAAGGCTCGGCCGTGATGGTGAGATCGCACCAATCAAAGATTCGCTTGCTTTGCGGAGCGATGCACAGGCCATTGTCGATAAGAAGCAGTGCCCCAGGCTCATCGGGCTGCAACCCGAGTGGTTGCAGATTGGAAATAGCACCGGCGTCGACCGCGATACGCCCCGTCCACCGCTGCGGAGCTTGCGAATTACCACCCCAAGCAAACCGTAACCGAACCGGCGAAGGAATCGCATTTACGATAGTGGTTTGAAAGAGCAAGCAAAGCGCAATCGCCACCACCCTGGCGGCGATACGCCGGTAGCGCCAATCGCTGCGCCGGGCCTTCCATAGCTGCGCAGACGAACACAAAAACATCGGACTTCCTTGTCCGACCATATCGCACCGATTTTTGGTGTCTTGAAATGTGACAGCAACGGCTGGTGGCTGAGCGCGCATTTTCCCATGCGATCGCAAAAAGTTAGGGCGATCCACAGCCGTAGCGAGCGACGGATTCTAGGAAGGCTTGGAAGAGCGAACCAGAGCAATTCGGAGAAAATGAAGAGATGATCTGGGAAATGCTGGCGATTGCAAGCGATCTGAAATCAGCTTCTACCCTTTGTTTTCCCTGTTTTATGTCCCTCTCTGACTGACCGCTGATAGCTGACCGCTAATAGCCTTCTTTGGAAAGGAGCTTTTGCCCGATTTTCAGCGGCTTTCCGGCTGATACCTCGCCGTGGATAAAGTCGACCTGTAGGCTGGAACGAGCTGCGCGAGTTCCGGCATAGCCTATTGCAGCGAAAAAGATGTGCCGGAACTGCATCGCTGTCGTTCCTTGTTACCGGCCTACGACTATTTCAACAGGCTGTTAAACGAGCACGCCGATCACCCCCAGCGTGTTTCCGAAGTTTGCGCTCCACACCGCCAAGTCGGCTGCATCGACATCCCCATCATCGTCCCCGTCGGCCGAGAACAGTCCCCAATTCGATGGGTCGACACTCCCCGAACCGTTCTGCAGTTGCCAAGTCAAGAAATCGGACCCATCGACATCCCCATTGATGCCATCGCCATCGAAATCGCCCAACAGATCGAAGACCGCGTCGACCACACCCGCTCGCCAGGCAACCGAGGTCTCGCCCTGGATGCCTCGCACAACCAGCGAATCGCTGATATCCAAATCGCCAAACGACGTATCCATGTCGGTCGTGCCCGTACCGAACGTCTCCCGATCGCGAGTCAGCACAAAGTCCCAGGCGGGCAGCCAGATCTCGCTCGCGCCTGGATCATTGTTTGCAAGATCGACTGCTTCGCGTAGCGAGAGGGAGAAGATATCGTTTGCATGCTCAAACGTGTCGGCGACGCTCGTGACGACGTAGTCGGGCGTTCCCATCTGGTCGCCAGTGCCATCGAAAGAAAAAGCGTTTCCAGAAGCATTATGGTTGTCGTAGAGATTGTTTCCCAGGCTATTGCTGGTCACCGTGGCATCAGCAAAGACATTGTCGTGCGTCACGCCGCTATTCAGCGCGAAAACCGATTCGCCAATGCTAAGACTCCCTCCGCCAGTCGATGTAATGCCGCTGCTCCAATCGGTGCTGGTATTGTTCGTCAGGACGCTTCGTTGAATCGTAACGTTGCCGCCCATCGAACGAATCGCCACACCGTTGGCCATGCCAGTTTGATTGACGATCGCGCTGTCGACCAGATCGAGGGTTCCGCCGTCACTGACAAAGACGCCGTTGCCTGCCGAGGATCCCGTGGTGAGGCCGCCCATCACCGTAACGTGAGACAGCTCAAGCACGGCATTCACGTTGGGCATGACCTGAAACGCACGATTACTTGTATCAAACGCGGGGTCGTCCAACCCACCTGCGTCAATAACCGTCAATCCTGGGCCAACGCCAACAATCCGCACATCGCCAGAGATGTCGAGGTCGTTGTTGTCCGCATTCTCCGTCCCGCTTCTCGTCAAGCGGTAATGCCACGCGGGCACCCACACCTCGACCATGCCGACACCATTGTTTGCTTCGATGACAGCTTCCCGAAGTGATAATGCATAGGCGTCATCGGGCTCCTGCAACTGATCCGCAAGGCTTGTGACGACAAGGTCGGGTGTACCTGTGTGATCAGAAGGGTCGGTGAAAAAGGCGTTTGCTCCGGTCCCGTCCTCGTCGAACAGGTTGTTGCCCAGGCTAACAACATCATCCGAATTCAGTCCGCTGAATGCAATGTTCGGCGACCCTGTCCCCACGTTCGTGTTCAGTGCAAATACCGATTCGCCAACGGTAATGCTGCCGCCACTGCTGACGTAGACGGCACCCGTGCTGAAAGTCGTCGTGCTCGCGTTGTTCGTAAATACGCTTCGGCGAATCGTGACGTCACCACCAACAGATCGGATCGCAACACCATGCGCTACTGTCGCCAAATGATCGACGATCGCACTGTCGGTCAGGTTCAATTCTCCATCAGCCCAAATGATCGCCAGGCTCCCGGCGCTCGTGGCTGTGGTGGTTCCCCCCTCAACTGTCACGTGGGACAAGTCCAGCGAACTCCCGCCAGGACGCAACTCAAAGGCGCGGTTCTGATTGGTCATCGCTGGGTCGTCAAGTCCGTTCAGATCGATGACCGTGAGCCCTGCGCCAATCCCCGCAATCGTCACGTCGCCCGTGATGTCAAGGTCGTTCATCTCAGCCGTGTTCAACTCAGTCCCGTTACGATTCAGCCCAAGCCGCCATGCAGGCAGCCAGATAGTGCCGTCATCAGCGTTCGCATTGTCAACCGCCTCGCGAAGCGACAAAGCAACCACACCATCGGTGTGGTCAAACGTGTCGGCAACGCTTGTGACAACATCAATCGTGCCGATTCCGGTTTCTATGCGATCGCCACGCTCCAGCGAGAAAAAACCATTGCTGCCGTTAATGTCGTCAATTAGATGAAGCCCTTCGCTGGTAAACGACCCATTGGAAAGTTCCGTGTTGGCAAAAGCGAGGGCCGTGTTCTCGGCAAAGACGTTTCGACCAAGATTAACCGTACCGTTCGACTCGGCAGACGAAATCGCCCCGCCCCAGAAACCACTACTGTTGCCGGTGAAAACGCTATCGGTCACATCGAGCGTGCCGCCCATGTTGCGGATGGCGCCTGCACGTTGAGCGGCATGGTTGTCAACAAAAGCCGAGTTGCGTACGGTAAGCGATCCGCCTCCGGTAACAAACGCTGCGCCGCCAGCAGAAGTCGTGTCGCCGCCGGTGACGGTAAGTCGATCCAAGGTGAGCGAGCGATTCGCGCCGCTGACCTCAAACACGCGCGTGTTGTTGTTGACCGTGGCACCGAAGGATGCATCAATCACACTCAGCCCCGCGCCCGCGCCGACAATCGTTACGTCGCCGGTGATGTCGAGGTCGTTCGCCGAGGCGTTCGATTGTTCCCCGTCGATGAGGGTGAGATTGTAGGTGTCCTCTCGAACGAGCAGGGTCGTTTCTGTGCCGCCGGTGTTGGCGTTGACGATTGCCGAGCGGAGCGATACTTGCTCGCCAGGCATGACAAGATCGACGTCAATCACGTCGGGGTCCGTGTTAGCGTCAAGTAAATCGCGATTGTCGTTCACGACAATGTATTCGTCCGGATCGAGGCCAACCAGTTGGGGCGTATTTTGTACGATGCCAATCGCACCCAGTGCATCAACGACTCCCGCACCACTGGTCAAATCGATTCCGGTGGCATCGATGTCTCGAGCCGCATCGACCAGAGCAGAGCGAACGCCTTGTGGCGTCAGCGATGGATCTGCTTCCAACAATAAAGCAGCAATGGCTGCCACATTAGGCGCAGCAGCAGAAGTGCCAAAGAACGTTGTGAAGTCGGACCAACCGGACACAGGTGTCCCACCAGAGTCAAGGTTGTCGACGCTCGTGTTTGTGCCATCGACCCCCATCAGAGTAGGGCCGCCCCGGAACTCAAGATTTGCCAACGGATTACCTGCGGGGGTAAGCGTTCGAGTGACCTCGCCGATCCCGCTATAAGTGCGGCGCACGAGTGGATTATCGACATCGGTTGTCCCTGCAGAAACATTTCCGATGGTCGCTGCGTGTCCAGGGTTACGTCCGGTTCGGATGTTATCGGTTGCAGTGTCATGTGCAATATTGGTCACATCTCCGAAGTGCGTCCAGCGTAACCTGGACGGCGCTGGGCCATCTACTAACTCGATAGCCAACTGTAATGTGCCCGTTCCAGCAAGAGCGATTAAGTCGTTTGGGTCATTTAAGGTGTCATTATCCTGTGAACTCGATGTGATTAGCGTTCCAGAAGTCGTGAAAGCCCAAAGTCGAACATCTGAGTCGACATCGCCGAATAGTTGGTCAAATTGCAACTGAAAGTCGACGGCTGCTGGTGTGGTATTGGGCAGAGCGTCTTGCGTGATCGTAACTGTTTGCAGGAAATCACTTGCCTCACTAAAGTCTTGAAAAGTGCCAATGTTCCCAAAAATATTCTGATTAGTTACAAATCGGGCTGGTGACTCGAACGCGTTGTCTCCTCTGTTTCCAGCCGATGATGCAACGAACACGCCCGCATCGATTGCGTCAGTGATCGATTCAGCGGCAACCCCATCTGCAAACCACGATTCAGAGAAGAGCCCGTTTATATCATCGACGATGATGTCAGCGCCTGCTGTCACAAGATCGTCGATTGCCGATGCGAAAGCCGCTTCACTGCCAATGCCTGAATGGAATAACAAATTGGCCATGGGCGCAATGTCATGAATTAATTCAAGCATTGCTGTGCCTTCGTTTCCATTGCCCGCATCCAAGACTCTAATCGTCACGTCTTCATTCGGTGTTCCAAAATCCGGAGGTAAGTCGTTTGTAGCTTGTGACTCGGTAAGCCCTCCAACCCCGTTCGAAATCACACCTACAGTTACACCCGATCCGGTCAGCCCTAGAAATTCGCGAATCTCAACTCCGCGCAACGCAAGCTCAGCATCGTTATTTACAGAGCCAACTGAGTCTGTTGCTTGTTTTGGCCGATAGGGAATGACTGCGGATATTCCGTCGGCTTCGACAAGTTTGTGCAGATCTGATAAAGCAATATATCCATCCACGACTGTGACGGTGTCGCTTGCAAAAGTGGGATCTAATCCGAGCACAGTCACGTTCTTTAGCAGTTCTTCTTGTGTTCCGGTGCCCATCACACTCAACATGATACGACCTTGCTCAACATCATAGCCAGCCGATTTCGCATTTACAGTTCCCTGTTCAAAGCTGCTTCTTAGGGCACTCCACTTATCACCCATCGACAAAGCCCATGCTTCGCTCGACACACTCTCAGGGGCGTAAATCGCAGCAATATCACGAACATCAAGTACCTCCAATGCGGTGAATACGTCGGCCGCCAATAGGGTGCGCTCCTCAAGTGCCTCTACTCGAAGTGTGCGGAAACTAAATGCCATACGGGACCTCCCTTATCAATGGAAAGACACTGGGGGAAATGAAGCTAAGCTGAGACAAGAATCAATCCTAATGCTTGCGAAACGTCCTAACCTGCGATAGCAATACAAATGAAACGAATAAAGCGCCGGTTGCCGGCTCAGGCACTACTATGAAATCGCCAAGGCTGGCTAGAATATTGATGGTATCAGGATCATTTACGTTAACGGGATAGCCTATCGAAAGGTCAAAAAGCCTGGCGCCGTTAAGTGCATTCCAAGCATCGTAGTTGAGGACGCCATCAGGTTTTTCGATGGTGCCTCTGTCTCCATAAAGTCGTATATTCGCGGTCCATGGAACTCCCGCTATTTCACCAGGCCAGTCAGGCACAGGAATCGTTTGCGGAACCCATCCCAGGAGGATTGATGAAGATGTCGTAGAAGCCGGGTAATCAATATCAGGAAGTTCAAGATTCGCGCCTCCTGAGTTGAGCTTGCCTTCAGTTGTTTCTCCATTAATTCTGAGGCTAAGAATTCCTGCGTCTGTCGTAAGGTGAGGTCCGTCGAGCAAGAGAGATCTAAGGTCTTCCTCGTCCCCAAATGAAAGGAACCCTGAGATCGAATCGCCCACATCCAACGAGATGGGTAAACTGAGTTGATTCAGATCCCCTTGGATTTCAGTGACTTCTGCCTCGAATCGAAACGCCACCGGCGCGGCCTCAATTGTGGAACATGCGCTGAAAAGTGCAGCCAGAACAAGCACTCCCAAAAACGGCAAGCCGAGAACGCTCGGCATCATCCGCCTGCAAATCCAAAAAAGAAAATTATTCATCACTCGGTTCTCCTCTGTTGGTCCTTCAGCCTATCTTACCGGGGGGAGGGCAAATTAGGTCAAGTCTTTTGTGTGTACCCTTGGTCAACAGCTACGAATTCAGCGGATTTCTTTATTTGCTCTTTCCGGCCTGCACGGCTCCGAAGAATGAAAATCGCCAGAAGATCGGTTGCTAACATCAGCCCAGAGGGTTCTGGAACGGGAGTCGCCTTGACAACAAGCGCGGTAAACGAGATGCCGCTTGGCTTTCCGTACCTGAAAACTGTTGGGGCATCCGGAAAATTCAGCGGACTCGGTGAATTGACGGTGCTTTGCTGAAACGTAACGGCACCCTGACCTGAGAACAGAAAGCTTGGCCATTTTTCTATCTGAAAGAGGGCTGATGTAAGCCGGTTTGGAAGTACGTACGAAAAGCCCCTAGTGCGTCATCCAGTCTTAATCTTCGGGTAGAGCCGCTTCAATTTTCGGCGAGCATCGTCGATTTTGAATTGCCAATCGACGCCTCGTTGTTTGTCGTTTGTGTTTTGTGACCATGCCGCGATTTCGCTTTGAAGTTTTTCTAGTTCGCCGATTCGTCGGCCCGCGATGCACTGGCTGGTCATGCAACTCAATTCGCACTCAGCAATGTTCAGCCAACTGCCATGCTTGGGCGTGAAAACGAAGTTGATGCGTTTGATATAGGCACGGGCCGTGGCGGGATCAAACGTTTCGTAGAACGCTCCTTTGGTATGGGTGTTGAGATTGTCCAGCACCAAGGTGATTTGTTCACATCTCGCATAACGAGTGTCAAGCAGATGCGCAACTTCCAGAGCCCAATCTTGTTTCGTTCGCTGCGCTCGAGCGGTCGCTTGCCGGAAGCCTGAAAGTGGCTCCGCGAACATGAAAATGCTTGCCGTGCCATTGCGCTCATACTCGTAGTCAACCCGTTTGGCGTGCTCCTTCGTCGCGGCGATCGGCGTCCGCGTTTCGAGCAACAACTGAACTGGCTGCTCATCCATGCAAACGACCGGGTGCTGCGGATCATATGTTTTTTCGTACGTTTCCAGCACTTCTTCCATGCAGGCGACGAACTCGGCATTCTGCTCTGGAGGAATCACCCAGTACTCGATCATGCGCTTCGTCATCTTGTTTTTTTTAGCGTTTTGCGAACCGTCTCCGCGCAGATTCTATCAACAATGTCCAACGTTACCATTTGCTCGGCAAGCAATTGCAGCGTCCATCGACCATAGCCAACCGGTGGCGTCCCCAGTCGCATCGCAATCAGTTTCGCTTCGCCTTGTCCGTCAAGCTTGGGTGGCGTGGGTGAATTCTCGCGTTGCTTGCCGTGGAGCGCCAAGGCAAAACCTTCGACAAGCACTCGTTGGCGAAGATTCTCAATCGTTCGAGTACGACAGTTGAAGGCCGCAGATATCGCGAGATCGGTCCACGCCGGACCATCGGCATCCGACTTCAAAAGAATTTGGGCTCGACGAACCTTTTGAGAACCGCCCTTGAGCTTTTTGACAATTTGCTCGCACTCACCCCGTTCTGCATCCGAGAGTCGGACGATATACTTCTTGTTCATGGGAAACCTCCTTGTTTAAGGAGAATTTCCCCGAACGCCGACTATTCACCAACCCGAATATCTAGTGTGGATGACGCACTAGCTAGTTGTTCCGGTTGACTGAGAGGGCTGGTCGGTGATATCAAAGTTAGCTCTGTGCCTTCTGGAGCGAGAAAAAAGGTGGAATTCTCGGGACGGTCAACGATGTGCTCAATGTTGTGGAGTTCAATGAAGAGGCTGGAAAAACTGCACCCGCCACCTGAGCAGAATCCCCCGCTCAGTCCAGAAGGCATTAGGAATTCGATCGCCACGGACTCGATTGAGGCAAAACGCGTTCCAAAGTCATACTCTCCTCGCAAAAAATTGCTGTCATCAATCTCTGTCACTTCCAACTCGAACCGAAACGTCACCGGCGCAGCCTGGAGTACCTCGTAATTGCCGAGCAACACCACCAAGGCCAACACACCTCCAAACGCCAAGCCGCGAACCTTCGGCGTCATCCATCGGTAAAGCTGACATCGGTAAATCCGCAAAAGAAAGTGATTCATCGCTCGGTTCTCCTCTGTTAGTCCCTCAGCGTATCTTATCGAGGGGTGGGTCGCTGTCAAGCATAGTATCTATCTATTTTAATCAACCACCCCGAATTCGTCGAATCTCAATAAGATGCAAGCAAAAAAGCAGGGGTGTTTCCACCACGCTTTTCACATCCACCGACAATCCCCCTATCCACAAGGCCGAATCTCCGCCCGTTTGTCACGCCGCCAGTGAAAAATTATTTACGTCTGCCGCTCCCGGCAAGACTCGTGTCGCCCCGCCGCCGGTGACGGTCAGCCGAGAGATGTCAAGATCACCAGTAGGCCGCACCTCAAACACGCGCGTGTTGTTGTTTACCGTGGCGCCGAAGGATGCATCAATCAGACTCAGTCCCGCGCCTGCGCCGACAATCGTTACGTTGCCGGTGATGTCGAGGTCGTTCGCCGAGGCGTTTGATTGTTCCCCGCCGCTGGTGAGGGTGAGATTGTAGGTGCCTTGCGGCAGGTAAATCGATCCTGAGCTTGCGCTATTCGCATCGCGCACCGCGGCTCGCAGGGCTGTCTGATTGCCGGGGACTAGCGGATCGAGATCGACTAGGCCATCGCCCAGCGTTCCGGCGTCGGCCGAGTCTTCGTTGCTGCTGACGACGTAGTCGACCATTTGCGTCATGCCATCAAACTGCGGGTCGACGGTAATCGTATCGGTATCAAGATTACCAGCCACCACAATCTGCGTCACGTCCACTTGCGGGATTAGCTCGGTGGTATTGCCGACGACAACACGAATATCGTCGCCCACGGTATCGATCGTAATCGTTTCATTCACCGCCCCCGGCAAGCCTTGCACCAACAGCGTCCCGCTCAGCGAATCAAGCGTGGCATGGGCCGTGTCGAGCGTGCTAGGGAGAGTGACCGTGTAGCCGTAGGCATCGGCAAGCACCTGTACTGTCAAGTCGCTGATGAATTGGCGGGTGGTCGGGATTGGGTCAGCACCTGGAGGAGGTACCGTGCGGCCCGGGTTCATCAACTCATTAGGGTGGACAGGGAGATTCGGAAGATTTGAAGGGGGAGGTCCCTCAAAAAAATGCCCGCCGCCGGACGATGTGAAGGTCACTTCTGTGTCAAATTGACCATTGGGATTATTGAAAGAGAAGAGCGACTCCCCAGACGGAAATGAGCCAAGTAGAGATTGGAATTGGTCGATGGCTCCGAATCCTATAAAAATTCCGAGAGCGTGGCCGATCTCGTGCGTGATCGTACGATAGAAATCATCACGGTTAGATTGCCCTTCAGCGGTGGAGTCAACGAAACTAGCTTGGAATGAGTTAGCGATACCAGTAAATTCAGCATCATCGAGCGGCGTTGAGTCGAAAAACCAGCCGTTACCAGCTGCGTCATTGTCCATCGTGATAGTAGTATCGGTCGGAAGTCCATTTGGATCAAAATTAGGAATGGCGGTTTGCGCTCTCGTAGTTGGGCTTGCCAAAGTTGCCGCATTAATTGTGAGAGTGTACGTATCATTGAGTGAATTGGTGGTGTTGGGATTGGTGTCCCCATCATAATTAAAATCGGTGATTACCCTATCCCAATCGTCCATAGCGCGATTTACCATATCGCGTGCATAGACTTCGTCGTTCCCATAAATGTCAAAGTCGTTCACTCCAAACTCGTTCGCCCACACAATCGCCAAGAGTCTTCGACCTTCAAGCGGTTCGATCATGAGACGGCGGTTTCTCGATCTCTCACGGCGTTTTCGGTGTTCTGATTCCCGTTTACGAGTCCAAGATGCTCGCAATTCTGATATCAATTCGTACAGAGGATTCATCTGTTGACTGACTCCATTACTGGTGGTGACATTTGACTTTTGAATCGACAGCCGCTTTCAGTTGACATTCGAGTCAAGACATCGATTCACACGAATTCTGAGATTGTTGTCGTTTGATATCGAATAACAGAACAAGTACCCCGCACAATATTGCAAGAATTCCAGATGCGGGTTCCGGTATTTGTGATACAGAGCCGACGTACGCGCCAATTCGCGTAGTTCCTCCCGTACTCTCGTTTCGGAATAATAACACCAATTCACGAAAGCTGAATGCATTCCAGATTGTTAGATCCGTAGTAAGTTCGGTTGATGCGTGTACTGTGCGATCCCCGATAAGTGCAATCCGCGGCCCAAATACAATATCTTCGTTACCAGCTAAGCTTCCACAGCTAAGATCGAATGGATCGATGCATGAAAAGAATAGACTATCCGTTATTCCAGGGGCCTGATCAACGATCGGAGTGTTGAGCGGGGCAGCCAGCCTCCCTCTTAGAGGTATAGCGTCCGGTGCGTCGTCATTCTCAACGGTGAGTACAAAGCCAGTTAGAGAAAACTCATACCCAGCAACTTCAAATGATAACGCTCCCGTTTGTATACGTTGTGGCCCTCCGCTAAACGAATCGAGTTCAAATGATGAGACAAGGACATCGTCAACATTGACTGCGAATGGCACGCCAGCGCCCCAATTGACTTCAATCACGCTGGCCACTTCCGCCTCAAACGCGAACGTCACCGGCGCGGCTTCAACTGCGGAGCATGCGCTGAAGAGTGCAGCCAGAACAAACGCTCCCACTAAATGCAAGCCGAGAACGCGCGGCATCACCCGCCTGCAAATCCGCAAAAGAAAGTGATTCATCGCTCAGTTCTCCTCTGTTGGTCCCTCAGGGCATCTTACCGAGGGGTGGGTGGCAGTCAAGCATATTGTCTATCCATTCTAATCAACCACCCCGAATTTGTCGAATCCAGTAGATATGCAAGCAAAACACTGGGGTGTTTACACTATTCTTTTCGCATCATTCGTTGTCAATAATCTTTAAGCCACAAAAAACGGTTCCTGACACCTTTTCCCTGCTGACACCTTTTCCCTGCCATATTTTTGGAAATGCCCAGCACAATCTTGGCAGCGCGGTGAAACAGTTAGGTTCCCAAGAAAAAGCATTTAATGCCATACAGAATGCAGCGCGAAGCGCCGTTAAGAATCAGGGCATTAAAGGAGTGTTCCAAACGACAGTTAAGGTAGGGGGTGAAACGGTAACGGTTCGGGGAACTGTAGTTAGTTCCCGTTGATAATACTCCCTTTCCGACCGACTTTGGGAACGGCGCGGGGCGACGAGCGGGCGAGGGAGTTGGCTTGTTCGGTTTTCTGTGGTGGGTCGGCGTTGTTGCGCCGCAGCGCGCGTACATCGCCTTACGTTTACGAGTTGTTTTCGGTTTTTGCGTCCGTTCCGCGTCAGCCTCCTGAGGTTTTTGCCAGGATCGTTAAGTTGTGACAGAACACGGCGCTGCCAACGGCGGACGTGAAATTCTTAAAGCCGCGAAAACAACAGCGAGCCAGGCGAAATGCTCGCTTTAAGCACGAGATCGTGCCTTCGATTCCGGCGCGCCACTGCTGCCAAATGCCCATCATCGTGTCGCCGAAATCTCGCGTCCGCCGAGGCACGCCCAGGTAGTCGACCTGTTCTTCCAATTCCTCGTAGGTGTCCTCGTCCGGACAGAAGCCCATGTCCGCGGCGACCGTTTTGGGCCGGCTACCGTACTTCTCTTCGTGTCGTTCGAGTACCGTCTCCAGGAGTTCGCTGTCGCTTACATTCTTCTCCAACACAACGTAATCGGTAATGAACTTCTCCTTCGACTGTGTGAGCAGCACCTTGTGACCGAATTCGACTGGCTTGCCACGCCGTCCACGCATGATCAACTCCGCATGAGATTCAAAAATGCTGAACACTTTGTCGGCATTTGGAACCTGCTCTCGATCGAACGCGCGGCGCCGAGCCACTTCGGCGACCTGCCGCATCACCGGCAAACGGTTCGCCAGCGACTGGGCAATCGTCGCCAACTCGACACACGTCGAACGTTCGGCCCAAGCGACGAATTGTTCCGCTTTTTCCAGAGCTTCCTCGACCCGGACGATCAGCGTCTTCATATTCTGGCGGACCTGGCGGAGACGCTTTTTGTTCGTGCTATTCGAGTAACGCGTGACGAAAAGATGCAGATTTTTGATCTTCTTCGCGTGAAATCGCCAAGGACAACGGAGTGGGTCGAGTTCTCGACCAGTCGACATTTCTCGGGCAGCCACGCGATAGACGTCCCACAGCAGGCTGGAGTCGGTCGGCCAGTGAATATTGCATTCGGTGACGGTCGTGTCGGTTCGCACATGTTCCAGGGAGACCGTTTCTTCGGCGACGACGCCGAGGGCCAATAGGTGATTGATCCGTTCCCAAGTCTCGGGCTGAATCGCGCGAAATGCCTTGTTCAGCAGCGTGAAGTCGATGGTCGGCTTTTTCAGCAGGCGGCAAAACCGCTGCAAGGTTTCGCTTTCGGCAATCCGGATCGACGCTTCCCGATAGTCGAGTCCTTCCCGTTGCAAGACGAGGATCGCGCGAAACAGGTTTTCGCTGGTGAAGATCGGCTTTCGGCCGCGTGCCGACGTCGTCTGGCTGAGCTGTTCGAGGTCGCGATGGACCACATCGAGAATCGCGGGCCGGCTGTCCAGCAACTGGCCGAGCGTTTTGTACTCGTCACGATAATCCCGTACCGTTTGGTTGTCGGCCTTCTCGTTGGCCCATCCAAAATCGAGAATCGCTTCAGCTTTCAAACGCATCGCCCGCTTCTCCTTGGGTAAAATGGCTCTTTGATTCGTTCTGTTTTCAATAGGATAACGATGCGTCTTTTTCTTGCTACACCAAAACCGGCCCGCCAGACGAATTTCACAATATTCTGATTTGGGAAACAGGAACTAGTTAATGGTGTTGTAAAAATAGGAACAGCATTCAAATGAATGAGCTTACGAAATTGGAAGAGTGCGTTTTGAAAATGCTACTCGACGGTGATGATGAAATTCTCGCCAGCCTCAGAAAACAACTGCACTCAGCGAGTGTTACCGAACGAGATTTGTCCGGTGTAGGTTTCTTTACCACTCTTCATGTTGCGCACACTGATGCCGCCAGGGCCACTGACAAATCATTCAAATTTGGTGACGTTCACGCCGATATTTCTGGATTGGAGTGCGGTGCAGGGTTCCTGCTATATGTGAGGGATGGTGTGTTAGAGATGTTAGAGGCATACACGTACGACGAACAGTGGCCCGACGACACTGATGACTTCAGCCTTAGCTACGTCGATGGCCAGAGAGATATCGAAAAACTGGCATCCCATTGGTTAGAATAGAGCTGTCCATCCCGAACATTTGATCCGAGAAGATAGGTAATTCCGACCAGGAACAAGACGCGATTCTCGGAACTCACCGAATTTATCCAAAGTCGTGCGGTGCAAAAAGTAGTGCCACCAGAAAAGTGAAGCGCCAACAGGAGTTGCGTTGTAAATCGAGACGAGAAAATTGTCACCTTGAGAAACCAATGGTTGCTTTCAATCAGCCAAAACGACCGTAATCTTCCACCTTTAGCATCCTTGACTCCGATTCGCTGAACTACCCAGATTGAAAAACTGGATAGATAGCTTACGGAATCTGCTACGGTGGGTCCCTTTTCAATGCCGATTTTGGCCCCAAGGTGGGTCCCTTTTCGATGCTGATTACCAACCGGCGAAAGTTATCGTCTCAAGGACGCCCAGCGTCGCCGTCGAAAGAAGACCAAGGAGTAATTGTCGACCTCATCGGGAAGGTCTGTTACAATTCCCGCAACTACCTAGCGCCGCACTTTTCGACCGCCAGGCGCTTCAATTTTCAACTGCTATTTACACGTGCTTTCTTGAACTCTTCGATCTGTGATATTCCTGCGGTGTTGGAGTTGGCTGCTTCTGGCCACTGATCTGTTGCATCGTCGATAACCGCATACAATTCTTGGATTTAGTTTCGATAGATTCAGGTGGCCTTGTTGACTAATTCATATAGCAAGAGTCTTTGACAGGATGAACAGGATATTCAGGATACCGACTTAAAAGGTGGCGACCATCGATCGGATAGGACTGACATTTCTTTTGATCCGTTGATTGCAATGCATCTTGTTTGTGATTTAGGTGAAGAATAGGAATGGCTTGAGCGACAGGCGTTTTCTGTTTCAAGCCCTCCATTGAAATTCCTAGCAGCTCAAAGCAAAACAGATTGGATTTCCGTCTTATTAGATTCGCAAATAGCCAAACGACTACGAAAACAATGGACAGGAATAGTGGTGTAAGTATTACCATCAGTTGCATAAAGCTTTCGACGAGTTGATTTTCTGGACGCGTAAGCTCAATACGTTGCTGCTTGCCAAACTGTTTGAAATGTGATCAGTTTTTCAACCATCGAACAGGATTCAAACCGAATGATTCCGTACATCTTGTCTATCCTGTCAAAAAAAGCTTGTTTTTAAGTAATTGTTCGACAAGGCCGTTCCAATCTGCCGACCGGATACAAATACGACGTCTGCACCACCGAGGTGATTCATCAGCGGATGTCGGTCGAGGACGGACGGCTCGTACTTCCCGACGGGATGAGTTATCGCCTGCTTGTGCTTCCCGACACCGACAAGATGACGCCGGAGATGGCTGCAAAGATTCGAGATCTTGTCTCGGCCGGGGCAACCGTGATCGGCCCCAAGCCGGTCCAATCGCCGAGCCTTGCCAACTACCCAGCCTGCGACCGAAAGGTGAAGCGAATCGCCGAGGATCTCTGGGGCGATGTGGACGGTACGCAACTCAAGGAACGAACGTACGGCAAGGGAAAAATCATCTGGGGCAAAACGCCCGAGCAGGTCTTCTCCGAGATGGATCTGGCACCCGACTTCCAGTACACGCTTGGCAAGAGCAGGACCGAACCGAATCACCCCGCCAAGGTTTTGGGAAATGAGACTCTTTACTCCGAACAATTGAACACCATTCATCGGATCGTGGGAAAGACCGACCTCTACTTTGTCGCCAGCCAGAGCGACCGTCGGCTCTCCGCGGTTTGCACCTTCCGGATCAATGACCGGCGTCCCGAATTCTGGCAGCCCGATACCGGCCGTATCGAAAAATGCGCGCAGTACCGTCTGACAAAGGACGGCCGTATCGAGGTACCCATTCGGTTTGACCCCTCAGGCAGCGTCTTTGTCGTGTTTCGTGAGCCGGTTGGCGAGCGTTTCGTGGCGATCCGAAAAGATGGCAAGGCCTTGGATGACCTGTCACCGGTTCAGCCGATAAAGCTTCATGAGTCTGCGCCCGGCACCGTCGAGATGCTTGCATGGGAGGCGGGCAGTTACGAGTTGTTGACAGCGAAAGAGAAGTCGTTCAAGATGGCCGTTTCTGCCATTCCTGCCCCGATGCGGATAGACGGCCCGTGGGAGGTGCGGTTCCAAAAGGATCGTGGGGCGCCGCCGGAGGCGGTTTTCGAGAAGCTCATTTCCTGGCCGAAGCACGCCGATGCCGGTATCAAGTATTTCTCTGGAACCGCCACCTACGTCACGGAGCTCACCATCCCGGCAGGGATGATAGACGACGACCTTGCCCTCTACGTGGATATTGGGCGAGTGGAAGTGATTGCCTCGGCCGAGCTGAACGGCAAGGACCTCGGCATCCTTTGGAAGCCACCGTTCCGTGCCGAGATTACCGGTTCCGTCAAGCCGGGAAAGAATACGTTGAAAATCGCCGTGACCAATCTCTGGCCAAACCGAATGATCGGCGACGAACAGTATCCGTCGGACGCCGAGTATGATTCGAGGAAAATCTTGGGCATGTGGTGGAGGGAACCACGTTTCGGGGCCCAATACTGGAGCCTCAAAGCAATACCCGACTGGGTAGTCCAAGGCACATCACGGCTTGAACCGCGACGGGTTACGTTTGGCACGCACAAGTTCTGGAAAAAAACCGACCCACTCCTCGACTCAGGTCTGCTCGGACCGGTAACCATACGTCCGGCGGTGAAGAAGTCCATCCGTATTTTCTGATTATCTAATTGGACAGCGCCACTTCGGACGATGCTAGCGTGACTAAGTGCTTACTGCATATTTACGCTCTTTCACGCTGCGCGGTCGCCAGCAATTCAGGGCGACCCCATTATCCGACAGCCCGCCGAGGTGAGCGAAGCGATGGCGTTCCGAGTATGTCAAGACCAGCGAAAGCCGAAACAAAGACCTGCTCAAATCCCGTGCCGAACACTTTTGGACCTATCCCGTTTAATTCCTCCGTCCTACTCCGCACAAAACTCGCTGCGCCTTCCTGACGATCAAGACACGCCAATATCACAGAAACACAGCCCTTCCCGAGACCTCCCGGAAAATGGAAAGATACCAGGCGGATCAATGCCGATCAGGCGTCCAGCAGTTCCTCAATAAACTCTGGCACCAGACGTTCCAGGACGGTCGTTGAGTAGCCCCCCTCCAGAACAAAGCCCATACGCCCGTCGCAGTGGGTTTGCGCCACTTCTTTCAGGGCACGAGCTGCCTGCAGGTAGTGCTGATCTTCAACCTGCATCAGTGAAAAGGGATCTTCACGGTGCGCGTCAAAGCCAGCGCTCACCAGCAGGAAATCGGGACGAAAGTCAGCGGCGATTTCCTGGAGGTTGCTGCATAAGCTTGCCCGCCAGCTCTCTCCGTCGGTGTCAAGCGGCAAGGTAATGTTGCGGGTAAAGCCCTCGCCCGCCCCACTCCCCCGCTCTTGTTCATCACCGCTGTAAGGATAAATATGCGCCGGAGACCCATGCTGGGAGAAGTAGTAGACTTGTGGGTCTTCCTGGAAAATACTGCTGATGCCATTGCCGTAATGCACGTCGAAGTCGACTGCAAGGAAACGACCCTGGGGGTGCGTTTGGCGGATCGTCTCCACGGCGAGCGCCAGATGATTAACAAAGCAAAAGCCTTCCGCGTTGTTCCTGCCGGCATGATGCCCCGGCGGTCGTATCAATGCTCCTCCCTGGCCCCCACCCGCTACCCACTCTCCCAGTCGGCGACTGCAGCCGGCGGCAGCCAGGATCGACTCAAGGCTGTGGCTGCTCAGGTAGTTGTCTTCGCTCATGAAAATCGACTTGTCGCTCAGGCAGCAAGCCTCGAGAGACCGCAGGTAGGAGCGATCATGCACTAATTCAAGTTCGCTGAAGCTGGCCGGCGAGGCGATCTGAAACGAAAGTTTTTCCGAACCTGACAGCCTGTCGAAACAGCCCTGCAGCGCGGCGAACAGCCGAGCTGGTTTTTCGGGATGATCGAGGTGCCCTTCATGCAGCAGGCAATCGGGGTGGTACAGGACGAGAAACGCGCCCGGATGATAAGGAAATTTTCTGCAGAGGTCAGGCAGTTTCATCGCTCAAATCCAGTCGATATATCAGCTCCGAAGGATCGTCCGTAGCAAAGCGCTGGAAAGAGGATTTTTCGACCAGGGCTTGCATGGGGCGATTGTCGAGGCGGATGTAGGCTACCAACTTCTTCAACTTTCGCCGGCGGGCAACGCGAATCAATTGCTCGAGCAACTGGGACCCCAGCCCGAGGCCCTGCTTCTCCTCTCGAACCACGAAGGCGACTTCCGCCCTGCCCTGGCCTTCGAGGAAATAGCGTCCAACGGCATGAATGACCTCACGCGGCCCCTGACGTTCTATCACACAGAGAGCCAAGTCGACGCTCTGATCGACGTTGACCAGGCGGTAAGCTTGCTCGGTAGACATATCGCGTGGCACGTGACGGTAACGTTGCAGCAAGGTCGTCTCGCTGTGGCTGTAAAAGAACTCCTGGAGACGCCGCTGATCGGAGGGTTTCAACGGCCGAAGGTAGGCATTCTCCTCACCAACATCCATTTTGCATATCTCGACATCGCCGAAATCGGGCACCGGATTGTTGGGAGACAACTGATAAGGGGGGACGTGGTAGTGCTGCCGAGCCTCTTCCAGCAACTGACAGCGAAACTTCGGATGCGCCACCTGAATGAGTTCCAGGGCGCGCTCGCGAATGCTGCGGCCGCGCAGTGTGGCAATGCCGTATTCCGTAACGACGCAATGAACATCGCCGCGTGAGGTCACCACGCCGGAGCCTTCGCTCAGACGCGCCACGATGCGCGACACCTTACCGCCCGCCGCCGTCGATGGCAGCGCAATGATCGGCCGCCCGTCGGGGCACATGCACGCGCCACGAATGAAGTCGACCTGACCGCCAATGCCGCTATAGAAACGATGCCCAATTGAATCGGCGACGACTTGGCCGGTAAGGTCGATTTCGATTGCCGAGTTGATAGAGGTCATCTTGCGGTTCTTGGCGATCGTCACCGGTTGATTGGTGTATTCGCTGGGGTGAAACTCGACGTGCGGGTTGTTGTCAACAAAATCGTAGAGCTCGCGGGTGCCGAAGCAGAAGGAGGTGATGGTCTTGCTCTCGTTGATGCCCTTATACTTGTTGGTGATATTGCCATTCTTGTACAGATCTAAAAGACCATCGCTGAACATCTCGGTATGAACACCCAAATCATTGTGATCCTTTAGGTTCAACAACACCGCGTCGGGGATTCTGCCGATGCCCATCTGCAAAGTGCAGGCGTCGTCCACCAGTATCGAAGCGTACTTGCCGATCAGAAGTGTACACTCGTCCAAAATGGGCGGAGGGCGTTCCACCAGTTCCTCCGTTGCCTCGATCACGGCCGACAGGTCGTTGACATGAATAAAGCTCTGCCCGAGCGTACGTGGCATCCGCGGATTGATCTGGGCAATCACGTGACGGGCGGTGCGGCAGGCGGCAGCGACGATATCGACCGAGACTCCAAACGAGCAGTAACCAAACTCGTCGGGAGGACTCACCTGGATAAGCGCCACATCGATCGGCACAATCGCATCGTCGAACAGACGCGGAATCTCGGATAAAAAGCAGGGCGTGTAGTCAGCATCGCCGCGAGTCACCGCATCCCGACTGCCCGGGCCAAGGAAAAATGCGTTGATTCTTAGATGTTTGCTATACTGCGGCTGACCCCAGGGCGTCTCTCCCAGGGTCAGAATGTGACAGATTTCCAGATTCTGGTAGTCGACCGCCTGTTCGAGAAACTGCCCTACCAAGGCGTGAGGGCATGCGGCCCCCGAACCGATGAACACCCGGTAGCCCGACTTCAGAAACGCATGCCAATCCAGTGGCTTTAAGGTCCGCATGTGCCTTTCCTTGCCAAGTAGGAAAAAATCCAGCGTGAAGAAATGATGTTTCTCCAGCTAGTAGTCTACCCTCAGTTCTGCATGGAGCTCTAGAGGCTGTCTTGCCTCTGATGGAACTGGAATTCCTCGGCTTGGGAGTTAGTGACTGTTCATTTTGAGGAGAGATTCCTTGAGTGACTCCAACCCGCATTTCCCAGATGAGTCGCCTGACTTTGGCATGCAATTTGCGCCAACCCTTTGAAAACAAGGAATTGGTCGCGTTTCATGCCGAAGTGACAGGGGAACCCTATAGGTGACGCCAAAGAAGGGGTCTTTTTGCAGGCGGTCTCGTACGCAAAAAGACAAGGGTAACGCCGCAGTTCATTTACATTGTCCTGTGTGAGATCACCGTATTCTATTGTTATCGCCTTGTCAGTGTACTCGCTAATGCAGCGGCTTGTGTCGATGTTCCACGGATCGCCGTCCCATGATTTGTCGTCGGCGGATACGAGCAAATTGTACATGGGTGGAATAACCCTCCTTAGCAACAGAACAATAAACGGGAGGGGTTTTACCTTCGTATAACACGGCATAATAGCAGAACTAGGTATGAATGCAAACCATTACCCCACGAAGGGTAGAAGGCGAAAAGCTGCCATTCTACTTTTTCAAGAGTACTCCGTCTGATAGAATGCTTTGATGCCCAGAACAGCACGAGCGTCGGTCGGTGGAATGGCCTATCACGTCCTCAACCGTGGTCATCGATCGGTACGCCGCCCAAGAAAATCGAACGCCCGCAGTTGGGTGTCGGCCCAGTCCCGCGTGGAAAGAACTGGCTGCATTGGGTCAACCAGCCGCAAACCGAGGCGGAACTCAAAGCGATGCGGGAGAGCGTGAATCGAGACCGACCGTTCGGTGCGGAGTCCTGGCAAAAGCAAACCGCAAAACGTCTGGGACTTGAACACTCCATGCGATCTCGAGGAAGGCCACGTAAAGATAGAAAAAAGTAGAATGTCCCCTTTTTCACCCCCAAAGTAGAGGTTCATAGTGAGCACGGCTACTGAGCGAAAATTTGCGAATAAAGGTGTTGATGTTGGCTCTATCTTCATCATGAAGCCTAGCATAGCCATTGAATTTGTCGAACACTGCCAAATGACCGGGATCAAGGTCTTTGGCGTTGAGGGATTTTTGCGTATTGGCAAAACCATACAGCCACAGCAGCTGGACAGTTGCGACTATAATTCGCCATCTGATGATGGCCATTCACTTACCATTTCGTTCTTGCGAGAACGTTTGGAATCTGACCTCTGGTTCGAGGTGGTAACTGATGAACCTACTGGTGTAGCAGTGGAGAAAAGGTGAAGAGGACGCGGGTGGCACCGACAGTCGTTCGGGATGTATGTTGCCACTGGGGGAGAAAAATGGAGAAAAGGTGAAATGGAGAAAAGGTGAAATGGAGAAAAGGTGAGGGAGAAAAGGTGTCAGGAACCTTTTACGGAATCATGAAAAAGGTTCCTGACACCTTTTCTCGTTCTTGAAGAAACGTAAAGGGGTATACACTGGTGAAGTCAGAAAAATTCAGTACAACGTCAAATATCTGGAGAAATTATTAGGGAAATGAAATCCAAACTGCTGATACTGACCCTGGAGATGCTTGACATCATTGACTATCTGCACAAGAGTGATGCGGCTCTTACAGGGTCTCTTGATCCGTACCAACCGTGTTTGCGAGAAAGTATAAGTTCTTTGCTGGAATTGCTTTCGGGTGTGTTTTGCGAATTATCTTTAGGTGACAACGAAACGTTGGATATAGACTTTGGATGGGAACCGACTTCGTTTGATGAAGCATGGAAAACATTGCCCTCTTTCATTGATACTTGCCGAGAACATATAGCAACCGCGGCATTAGGGGGGGTATTCGTTGCCGGCAACTGAAATGCATGTGCGAAGTTCTACCTACAAATTCCTAATCGCTGATTCAGAGCAAGTAAACGAAGAGGAAGACTGAATTTGAGTAGCCGGGGGTGGAGAAAAGGTGTCAGGGTGGAGAAAAGGTGTCAGGAACCTTTTACGGAATCATGAAAAAGGTTCCTGGACGAGAAAAGGTGTCAGGAACCGTTTATTGACCGGTGATATGACGACGTTCACCCTAGTTGGTCAGGAAAAGGGGTCAGCGTTTATTGACCTGGGCATGTCCATAGGCTGATTTTTGGGCACAGAGCGAAAAACGGTTCCTGACACCTTTTTCTCTCCCCAAGAGCCGTGTTCTACAGCGCGAATTGTTTGGCGCTCAACGGAGCGAAATGCTCAATCACGAGCATCCGCTCTACGTGCTGGTAGGCAACATTCCGAGCCTGGAATGGTTCCGGGCAATTTTATAGGGGAAATCCCGGATCAGGCAGGAGAACTGCAAAGTCTTTTTCTTCGAACTCTGGCCTTATTCGCACCGTAGAGAGGCACACCAGGGGGGCTCTTTTCCTGGAAGGAGCCTGTCCGATGCATACTGAAACTCTTCTCGGCGCATTTTCTCAACTGGAAGACCCCCGTAGTCGCCGCGGTGTGCGACATCCGTTTGCTGGCATAGTCGTGCTGATGTTGCTGGGAATGATGGCACGCATTCGCGAAATGGAAGTGCTCGTCCGGTGGGCGGCTGTTCATTGGGACCAGCTCCAGGGGCCACTGGGCTTTGACCGGGATGAGCCGCCTTGCGCCACCACGATTAGCCGCACGCTAGCCCAATGTAGCGTGTCCGAGTTTCAGACAGCGTTGGACATCTGGTTGCGGAACTGTTTAGCGGAAACACCCAGCGAAGGAGTGGTTGCCGTAGATGGGAAAACGGCCAAGCAGGGACTCGACGACAACGGTCGCCCACTGCATATGCTCAACGCGTTTGTGCATGACCTACAGGCGGTTGTTGGCCAATGGTCGACCGGAGCGGAGAAAACCAACGAGCCCACCTTGCTGCGTCGTCATCTGCAAGCATTGCTCGACACCTACCCGATGTTGCGACTGATTACCGGGGACGCCATCTTTGCCCAGCGCCCACTGGTCGAATTGATGCAGGCAAAGAATCGCGATTATCTGTTGCAAATTAAGGCCAACCAGGGTGATACGCTCGATGCTTTAGAGCACTGCTTCGCCCAATCCGCCGAACGCCCGCCAGCAGCCGAAACGACCGAAAAAAAAGGGCGCTCCAGGAAACCCGTCGTGTATGGGTGGATCTAGACAACGCAGATTATATTCGCGAGACGCTGGATCTGCCCGGTTGCCAAATTGCGCTGCGCGTGGATCGCGAGTTGCGTGCTGACGATGGTGAAATCGTGCTGCACGATACGCGCTACTATGTGAGTAGCCTCGATCCTGATCAGGTAACCGCCGCCGATCTCTTGCGGCATGTTCGTCAGCACTGGCGAATTGAAAACAGCTTGCACTTCTTGAAAGACCGCTGGTGGGACGAGGATCGTCACCACACCCGTCGGCCTGGTCTCTCTGCTTGCATGGCGGCGATCAACAACGCCGCCCTCTCAATCCATCGGCTACGATCCGACCCCGATCTACCCGTCCGAGCCGCGGCAGACTACATCGCCTGGAGCCCAGCCATCGGCCTGAAACTACTCAATTCCTGACTTTGCAGTTCTCCTGGGATCAGGGTTCCAAGGTGACAAATTCGATCCACTCCGTTACAATGCACCTCCCTTCAGGAAACACTTTTTCTCCGCACAAACTTTTTTACTGGGTGCGGATCAAGAACTCCCAATGCATATATCGAGCTACAAGCAAACCGATGGCAAACCGATGGCAGACCGAGAGCAATCATCCCCCAACGCTCGGCGAGCTGCTTGAGTACCGTCTCGCGACGTTCGTTTCTCGCGAGCATTGCGATGGTGGCGTCGTCGCAATCAAGTTCTTCTCTCGCAGACGACGAGGGAGCGGCCGCTCGGAATGTCTCTCAGGCCTATGTTTTCGAACTGCCACGGCTGGGTAAAATTAGACCGGTGCCGTCGAAGCGGATCGAGTCGTCGCCGATGTCAGTCGGTTTCGAAGGGCTCGGTCACCGACGGTTCGACCCGACGAAGACTTATCGTCATCTGGCCGCCCTCGGCGTAAAATGGGCCCGCTGTCTGACCGGCTGGAACCGCTGCGAGCAGACGCCCGGTGAGTTCACGTTCGGCTGGCTCGACAAGATCGTTGATTCACTGTTGGAGATCGGCGTGCAACCGTGGTTCAATCTCGGCGACAGCAACAAGTTGTACACGAGGGCCCAATTGGACACATCGGTCGGTTGGTGGCCACCAATCTTCGACGTCGAGGCGCAAAAGGCGTGGGTGCGGTTCGTGGGCAAGTTGGCCGATCATTTTTCCGACCGCGTCACGCATTGGGAAATCTGGAACGAGCCGAACTACCCAATATTCTGGAAACCCAACAAGCCTGATGCTGCCGATTACGTAGAACTGGTGAAAATAACGGTTCCTGAAATTCGCAACCGCGTTCGTAGTTCGGTCATCATCGGCGGCGCAACTGCCCACATTCCTTTCGATTACATCGGGGAATGTCTCAAGGCAGGTTTGGGCGATCTGATCGACCGCTTCTCTTATCATCCCTATCGAGCAATACCGGAAGCCCACTACGACCAGGACATCCGCCGCCTTCGCAAGATGATTGCCAAACGCAACAATAAGGTTCGGCTCTGGCAGGGCGAGAACGGCTGCCCATCGCGCGGTGGCAAAGATACCTCCGGTGCCTTCCACATGCTGGATTGGAACGAAACCCGCCAGGCGAAGTGGGTGCTGCGCCGAATTCTCTCGGACTTGAGATTGGATTTGGAACTGACAAGTTACTTCCACATGGTCGATACGATCAGCGGCCGCGGCAGGACGAACCGCAAGGGCCTGCTGCGCAACGACTATTCGCCGAAACCGTCCTATCACGCCTTCCAGTGCTTGTGCACGTTGTATGACTCCACGACTAAGCGGATCGACATTACGCCGGAATTAGTCGGCCAGCGACACGAACAACTGCAGGACGGCGTGTTCATACGAAACGGCCGGGTGATTTATGCGTGGTGGCTGCCGGCCGACTTATTCAAGCCTTTTATTCCGCGAAAGGTCGATGTGCACATGCCGTTGCCGCCCGGCGCTTCGCTACAGGATCCGGTGCTCATCGATCCGCTCAACCAGACGGTTTTTAGTCTTCCGCACGCCATAGTCGCAAATGGCAACCTTCGCTTGAAGGGGCTTCCCGTGTTAGACTACCCGTTGATGGTGACCGATCGCACCATAGCCAATGTATAAAGCTGGCCGCGAAAACAGAATGCTCTCTCGGGATGAAGAACTTTAGAACATGGTGTGTTGCAACGGGGTGATAGAATACGGCCCTCATTCTAACCTCGGGGGAGAAAAGGGGGGAGAGAAGGGGGGAGGGGGAGAAAAGGTGAGGGGGAGAAAAGGGGGGAGAAAAGGTGTCAGGAACCGTTTATTGACTGAAGACGACCGCGTAGGGTCAAAATACCCAGCCGCACAACAAGTTCTTTGATGTGTGCCGTGCAAGGCGGCGAGTTTCCGTGGGTGCGAATCCCACCCGGCTTCTGTCGTTCCGGCCGGTAGCACTGGAGCGGTTCATGGAGAGGTAACGACATGGACTGAAGCACTTCCAGGTAAAAGGGTCGCCTTGGGCGACTCAGCGAGCGTACAGGCCGAAACGTGAGTGAACGTCGAGCACGCCTCGAAACTGCGTCGCGGAAGCCGACCCGAAGTCAAAGCGGGGAAGGCCGTTGTGGTGGGGGAAGCGAACGACATACGCACCCGAACTGTTACGCAGGGTGGCACCGACACTTGTCCGCAAAGCGCTCTGCTACTGATTTGGACATTGCTCGGACATGTGTCGGTGTTGCTTGCAACAAGAGGCTTGACCGGGACGTAATCGGGTGATACCTCCTGTGCTACGCACACCGACAATCGGCCGAATACGGTTTACTCAATGGCCAAATCAACTCCGGCCGACTGTCGGTGCCACCCGCGGTTGGTACGAAAAACGTTGGATTGTGGAGGAATATCACAAAGCGAAAAAAACAGGGTGCCGGATCGAAGATATGCAGTTCACGACCACCGCCCGTTTGGAGCCGGCAATTGCCTTGCTGTCGGTGGTAGCGCTAACACTGCTAAACCTGCGCGACGCAAGCCGGCGCCCAGACGCCAAGACACGTCGAGCGACGACGATTCTGGCGGCGGACTACGTCGACGTACTCAGCATTTGGCGATACAAGAAGATCCGAGAAACGATGACCATTCACGAGTTTTTTTATGCCTTGGCCCGCCTCGGCGGTCATCAGAACCGCAAAAGCGATCACCAACCAGGGTGGCTCGTCCTTTGGCGAGGCTGGACCAAACTGCAAGCTATGCTCGACGGCTACGCCGCTGCCGAGCAAATAGGATGTGGTAAAACTTAAGGTGTAGACTCCCCCTCCATTGCCTACCGAATGATTTCCGATGATTACCGAATCGCGAATCGTCAGCGTGGCGTTTGATGCTGGTTCGATACCTGCATTGAATAGAATGCCGCCACCGACAAAGCTGCACTTTAGGAGATCATGCAGCTAGCGCGATTAGGTCCCGAAAGAGTGCGCGTAATTTTCGATTGTCTGGGGTTTTTGGCAGAGCGGTGAGAAATTGTTTTTGCAGCATTTCACGGGAAATTGCTCGCCTCCGGTCGGCGTGGGAGGGACGGCGGTCTGGATTGTCCCAAGGATGATCGCTGCGGTCAGTGAGTTTGGATTTGCCGATGTCCCAGGAGCATAATTCGATCAAGGTGTAGAGCCACCCGTTCAAGTGCCAGCAACCGATGTTGGACCACACATTGCGAACTTGCTGTTGGCCCGCTCCCCAAACTTCCTTGACGTCGTGAAAATGTTCTTCAATCGCCCAACGGGCAGCAACTGCTTCGAGGATGTCTTGCACTTCGGCTGATGCGTCGGTGCAGAAATAGGGTGCCCAGCCACCATCGCCAAAGCGAACAATCACCACGCGGATCACTCCGCTGACCAAACGCGATGTCGCCAGAAACGTTTTGACCTGACGCGTCACCTTGACGCCGCGGCAAAGATAAGAGACCGTTTGCCAGCCCTGCTTATGTGCAGCACGTTTTGCAAGGGAGATTTTGTTCTTGCCGTAGATGCGTGGACGCCCGCGCCCGTGAGGATCGGGTTTCGAGGGCAAGTCGTACAGGCAGGCGTCCTTTCGCAAACGGCTGACGACCACGATTCCCAACTCCAACACCGGCCTCAAAAACGGTCTTGCCGCATAGGCGCCATCGACCACCAGCCAGACCTTCGCCGGGACTCCGAGTGCGCGGAGACTGGTGACAAACCAAGTCAGCAACTCGACGCCAAGCTCGTGCTTCGTCCGGCCATAACCCAGAGACATTGGCCCAGGCATATTTTTCCGCTAGCTTCGGCACGTCGACTGCGCGAACGTACAGCATCGAGCGTAACGGTAGCGCAATGACACCCCACAGCGGATGCATCGCCAACCATGCAAGGGCGACCCAGTTGTGGCCGTAAAGCCACTCGCCGTCTGCCGGTCCGGGTGTCGGATTGTGATGCACGCCTGCACCTTCCACATGTTTCCCGAAACGCGAAGTGGACGAGTCGTCCATCGCCAATACGATGCGATCACCTAGCCCTGGAGCAAACTTCTGCACAACCAGACCGAGCACCGCTGTCGACAACTTGTCGGATGTCCGGCCAATGCTTCTCAGGCAATCGTAAAACCGGTCCCAGTCATCTTGCACTCCCGCAGCAACGAACCAACTACTGGCAGTACGCCGATCGTCGGCCAGCAACATCCCGGCAACAAGAATCGAAAATCGAAACGCCATACGCCGATCGAGGACTGCTTGCAGTACCAAGACCGCCGTCTGCATCGCACCAGCAAGGGGGACTCGGGCCTTGGTGGTTTTCTTGCGTTTGGGATTGGATCGCTGAAGTCGCTCACGCTTGTCATGCTGCGACTTCTGATGTTTACGCTTGTGTTGAGGTTGCTTACGCTTTGAGGAACCTTTACGCTTAGCCATCCTGGCTCTCCCGGTGGGGTGATGTCTTGTTTAGAATCAAAACACCATCGCGGAGAGCCGCTTTTTTGATAAGACCAATTGGGATTCAAACTGAAAAATCCCCTAAAGTGCAGCTTTTCAGAGGTTCTGATTCAATGCAAGCAATTCCAACTACTAATCCCAGGATACGAACATTCCAAGCGATGCAGTTTCTTGGATCGACTCGAAGACCCTTCAAGGCTTGTGCCTGGCTGGCGATGGTCCCAGTTATGACAATCACTTTCGCCTACTTCACAGACGCCGCCGATCCGGAGACATCTAAGTCCGTAGCTCAAAGCCAATTTCCCAAACGACAAATCATCGTGAACGGGAATACCCAGGACTGGAAAGGTATTCCGGCCATTGCTGTTCACGGAGAGAATTACCTATGGTTCGGACAAGGTATGACGCGCGAGAAATGGCTTGGAGACGATGATCTAAGCTATCAATGGCGCGGAGCATGGTCCGGACACCATCTCTACTTCCTAATCGAGGTCACAGACGACCACGTCATGGATCCGATCCAACAATTCTCCTATCTTTGTGACTGTGTCGAGATTTATCTAGATTATGACAACCGCAAAGGGCGCAGGGTGAAGATTCTTGACGAACGTCAAGATTGGTTCGAAAGATATGATCCAGCGGAAATGATGGGGTATGAACTGCACTTCCTGCCAGCGGATCCTCCACCCACCTTCCTACACCATAGAGACAAGTATGCTGTCGACAAGCCTCAGCATGTGCAGTTCAAAGAGGTTTGGCATGGTGAGGCAGCGTTCGCACGCACAGCAGAAGGGTACCGAATAGAGGTGGGACTGACGGTTCCTGGTGTCGACTTGTGTCCAGGGAAAGTTCTGGGCGTCGAGATCGGTGTCTGCGACGATGATGGCAAAAGCCGCGAGAGTATCATGATGTGGACTGGAACGAAGTCAGATTTTTGGACTAACATGGGTGAATATGGCGAAGTCACGTTACAAGATGAAGCGCGTTAGAACAGTCCAATTGCTCCCAGGATGTTCTCATGGCAAGAAAGACGTCAAAGAAACTTCGCAAGCGACGTCACATCGCTCTGATTATTGAAACATCGCTTGCTTCGGGTCGCTCGATACTACAAGGTGTCGCAAGGTATGCCCGAGAGCACGGCAACTGGGCGATTTATCATGAACCCCACGATCTCGAAGGTACGGCCCGTCGCTGGTTAAGAAACTGGCAAGGTGATGGAGTTCTCGTACGCGTTAGCGCTCTGTGAACTCCGTCATGCCAGGAGCGTAATTCAGATCTTGACAAGCCGACGTCGTGAAGCACGCCTCTGGCGGCGGCGCTGGTTGGCCTGATCAAGTTCGCGCTGGCGATCTTCGCTGCGATGCTCAGGGTGTGCCTTGAGCCATCGGTCAGGTAGCAGCTCGGAGAGCTGTTCACGCTGGTCCCTTGAAAGCGATTCGAACGGGGTTTGGGCGTCGCCCACCCGCAAGTACTCGGGAACGATCTGAGGAAGCCGGACGAGAACATCGTTGAGATACGGGGTGACGTGGACATGATTAGAACGAGCACTCTGGATAAGCGTGTACCAGACGCATGCCGCGCGACCACCCGCATCGCTCCCAAAAAATTGGTAATTTTTTCTTCCAATAACCGAGGGGCGAATGACTCTTTCTGCCATGTTGTTATCGATCGCATAGCGCCCGTCGGTTGCAAATCGCGTCATCGCGTTCCAACGATTGAGCAGGTAGCCGATCGCTTCGGCCAACTTGGTCGAAGGCCGTACCGTCGGCTGCACTTCGGTGAGACGATCGTGCAGAAGGGCAAGAATGGGAACCGACTCGCGCATGCGCACTTGTCGTCGCGTTTCCACATCGGCATCGGCCAGGCGATCCTCGATGTCGTACAGTTGCCAGATCCAAGCGAGCGCCTCGTGCGCAAGTGGCTGCGTTGAGACGGCGCACGCTTCGTCGAACTTCCGCCGCGCATGGGCCCAACAACCCAGATCCAGAAGTCGGCCATCCGATTCCTTGACTAGGGACGTGTAGACACTGTAACCGTCGGTTAATAATCCGCCTTGAAAATCATCAAGTATTTCCCGCGGACCTGCGCGGGATCGATCAAGTCGATAGTCAAATAGTTGGTACGGATGCTGGTCATCGCCAACGTAGGCCCAGAGATAAACCAGCTTGGTCGCCCCAGCCCCGGGACGCAGGACACGGGCCGTGGTCTCGTCGGCCCGTACATAAAAACTATCCAGTACTTGGGTGCGAATCAGATCCCACACCGGCAGCAGACGCTCGCCCGTTCGCACCACGGCGTTGCTCAACACGCTGCGGTTGAACCACATCGTGGTGGTGGAACGAAGCTCTTCCTGGAGACGATACAGGGGCAGGTGACGCTCGAACTTGGCGTGTGCCAGCCAGGCTAACGTGCTGGCCCCAAATATCCCTTTTTCGTTGATATTGGGTGGCTTTTCGCTGGTGACGATCTGCTGGCCATCCCGGCTAACAGGGCAACCGTAGGTAAACCGAACGTGCTCGGCGATGTAGGCGCTAGACTCAACATATTCTAGTTGCCGTGAGATCTGCTCGGAGATCACCGTCCGCTTGCCGCCACATCCACAAGGACAATCGAGTTCTTCCGGCGGCAGTGGGTGTTCAAAACGCTGGACCGGCAAGCACTCGGGGAATTCAAAACGTTTGCGCTTCTTACGGCGTTTCTTGCGTTTCGAAGACGATTCATCGTCTGGCTCTTCTTCGTCGGTCGCCTCGTCATCCTCGCTAATCTCGTTGCCCTCGATCGACTCGGGATCAAAAAGAAGCTTTTGATCGGGAGAAGGGATAAACCGTTCACGCCGTGGAGAAAAGAGTGCCTTACGGAGTAAGGTGATTTGCTCTTGCATCACCTCGATGTGATTCTGCAACGATTCAAGAGTTGCCTGTTGCTCGCTATTAACCCTTTTGAGATGTGCGATCTCGGCGCGCTGCACTTCGATCTCTTTTCGGAGTTTGTCGGATTCCATCGACAACGTTTCGGTCCTTGAAGGTGCGTCACGAAATGGCAAATGATCACACACCGTTGGTGTAGAACACACATGTTTATTTATCGACAATTCACGTTGCGCGTCAAGGTGGTTTCCAAGGCGATTGAGTAATTTGTTTTGCCTGCTCACGACGCCACCACTTGCGACGTTTGACACTCGATAGCTCGATGCCTTCCAGCAACAATCGCAGGTCGTCCACATGCAGTGTCAAGTAATCACCGGGGGATGCAATCGCCCCTCCATGGTCGGCGCCACGTAGTGTCTCGGACGTTCCTCGTTCAAGATGCTTGTAGAGGATGATCGTGCCGTCACCCGTGAAATAGAGTACCTTCAACCGGTTGCGGCGTCGGTTGAAAAACAAGAAAAGATCTCCGTCTTCAATCTGTTTGCCAAGCTCCTTTTCGACGATACCGATTAATCCACAAAAACTTTTACGCATGTCCGTGGGAGCCAACGCGGCGAAGACTTTTATTTGGGATGGCACAATCAACATGACGCCACCTCACGCAACGCCTGCAATACGTCCTTCACTGTCTCACAATCGGTGCCGTGAGGCACATCCACAAAGACTCCCTGCTGCGGCAAGTGAATACGCAGCGTGGACGCAGGTGTCGTCCCCTCGATCCGCACAGGCACCAGTTGGGTGCCCTGGACGGCGTTACGACTGGTTTTAAGAGACTTGGTCGAACGGCTCCCCTGCTCTGGGGAGGCTTGCTGCTCACGGAACTTACGCTGCCAGGCATAATAGCTGGTTTGTGTAATCGAGTTCTGGTGGCAAAACGCCGCGATGCTCAAGCCGCTTGAGGACTGCTGTTTCAGTAGGCCACGCCAGTGGGACTCTTGGGATTTGTTTCGATTGGTCATTGTGCTCGTTCCTGGAATAAAGGGAATGGTTCACCTCTATTAGGATAGCGCGCAATTTTGGGACGCTGTTCACAGAACGCTTACCGGTGTGGGACAACCGATCGCGCGTGCCGTGGCGATTCTTTCGTTGGCGACGGCCTGCGTCATGGACGTAGCGATTGGTCCGTACACTGGCAAAGAGACCGGAGAAACGGCCCTGCTGCGTTCGATGCTCGCATCTCTGAGCGAGGGAGACATCGCGGTGATGGATCGTTACTACTGTTCGTTTATGATGATCGGGTTGTTGCTCTTGCAAGGCACGCATGTTTGTGCTCGCAAACATCATTTACGTCACTCCGACTTTCGGCGAGGGAAGCGGCTTGGCAAGTGCGATCACCTTATCGTGTGGACGCGCCCGCAACGGCCGAAGTGGATGGACCAAGAAACCTACTCGCAAATTCCTGAGCAGCTGGAGTTGCGCGAGATTCGTTACCACATCGTTGTGCCCGGTCGACGCACCAAGAAGATCGACGTAATCACGACTTTGACCGACCCTAAGGAAACCACCAAGGAAGAAATCGCCGAACTCTATGGCTTTCGGTGGAATTCAGAACTCGATATCCGCAGCATCAAGGAATCGTTGAACCTGGGCCACGTTCGCTCGAAGTCGCCAGCAATGGTTCGCCGTGAATTGTGGACGACGTTGCTTGGTTATAACTTGATCCGAACAACGGCAGCTGGCGCTGCTTTGTTGCATGAGAAACAACCACGTCAGATCAGCTTTACGAGTACTTGCCAATATATCCTTGCGTCGTGGATGCTAGCGTCGTGCGGACTGATTGACAAAGCAAAATTGATTGACTTCTGCCAAAGACTGCTTAAACAGATAGCACACTGCCTAGTTGCCAATCGTCCCGGACGGCTCGAACCACGCGTGGTCAAACGAAGACCGAAGCCATACAAGCTGATGCAAAAACCCCGGAACGAACTGCGGCGTGAACTTCGTAAACGATGCACTTGAATAGGCTTACAACACGACAGTGCCATTCGTGTCAGGAACTTTTTCCAGAGTAAAGCCGGTTCTGGATTAGGATTTACGCATATCAGTCAAACCCAGCCGAACAACCCCGCCGCGACAACCACGGTAGCCCTTGCACCTCCGGTGGCCGTCGCGGCGGAACCTAGCGGGCCCTCATGAAAGCAGCTGCCAGCCGCCATCACCCAAGCCCCGCAAGAAGATCCCAATGCGGTGTCCATGGACGGCACCGCCCTTGACACAGCGGAGGGCCATGGATGGCCCCCTGGTGATGGGGCCACGGAAGCAAGCGGTTGTGCCGAGTCGGGAGTCTGGAGATGGGAGAAAGACCAAGCCAAGGTTCCGAGCCGAACACCCCAGCGCTGCAGACTTGTTCCACACTGATCCGTTGTTCGTCCGTTGCATCGTCGTATGCTTGACGCATGCGCCCGCAGAACAGATGGCTGAGCTGCGTCACGTAGAAGTGCCGATGCACGCCCACGGTTTCTTTACCGCTCTTGGTTGTGCCCGACTCGTCCACGCAACCGATCGCCTCGAGGTGGGCATGGTCGCCCGCCACAATCTGCTGGCATTGATCTCGGAGTTTTTCTTCATCCCACTTGATCGATTCGAGAAATCGTTGTAGCGTTCGGGGTGCCGTGCCCGATTGCAAGGCAATCGATTCGGCCGTTTTACGATGCACCCTTGGATAATTGTCCTTGGACATAGACTCGCAGCAACTCCCGACCCTCACACCGCCGGAAACAATCTGCGAACAATGCGAGAAACAACGATAACTTTCGGCCCAGTGCGGCAATTTGTTTGAGTGTCATCCTTGACGATCCTCCGTGCGTAGTCTTCGTGACTGGAAACAAAACGCGGAGGATCGTCTTTTCTATCTCCGCCCACAATCGCAATCTTGCCATTTGGCGTAACTCTAATCCACAAACAGAGTTAACCTTGCTATCATGGACGAAAGTGGCGCTGTCCAACTAATCTTCGCTGATAATCAGATTAGCGTAGATTAGTGTTCCAATTGTTGTTTCGGTTTCTCGATTTTCAAAAAGTGCAAAGGTAAAATACAGACACGTGCTTCCTTCCCTTTTATCCATGTTGCATCCGTGTTTAATCCGTGGCTACTCTCCTTTGGTTGCAATCAACCGTCGCACTTGGCTTGAACACACAAGCTCTCGCGTATTGAGGAACGATCGTCCATGACCGAAGTTTGGGTTCGAGCAAACCGCCGAGCGCTCACCATGGCGCTGGCGCCTGTGGGGCTGCTGGGCGGGCTGAGTTGGTTTGTCTACTGCTCATGGGATCTATCGTGGTTGAAAGTCTTGTCGGCCGTGGGAGTGGTGCTGGCTGGGATGCTTGCCCTCGGATTGCTTCACCAGTTGATTCGCCCGCGGGTAGCCTATCGCGAAGGGCATGTGTTTTTTTATCTCACCGCAAGAAAACCGATTGCTGTTCCTGAGCATCTCGTCGAGGCTTTTTTTCTCGGCCAGGGTTTGGCGATGCTGCCTGGCGAGGAATTGCTGCCCATTGCACCCGAGAATGGAGTCGAGACAGTCAATCTCGTTGCCCGTCTATCGCAACGAGAGCCCCAGTGGCAACAGCAAGAAGTCAAACGGGCTTTGGGGCGTTGGCAAGACGGTTATGTGGTAATGCGTGGCACTTGGTGCGAGCCGTTGACGGAAAAATTGATCCGCCAACTCAATTGCCATTTGAGTGAAATCGCCCGAACAAATAAGGTGGATGAGCAGGGAAGTGCCTAGGCTTTGTCAGAAAACAGTGAGCCGAACGCGACCCATGGGAAATTCTGCCCTCGGCTTTCCGCTTTTGATTCCCCCCCTTGACCCGCACCAGCTGTACTGATACAATTAGTACAGTTACGAGGTCATCATGCAATTTCAATGCGACGCCACAGCCCGAGTGCCGATCTATCGGCAACTGATGGACCAGGTCCGCGAGGCCGCGGCCCGAGGGCGAGTTCAGCCGGGCGATCGGCTCCCCTCGGTGCGGCAACTCTCGCGCGAGTTGGTTGTTAATCCCAATACCGTTGCGAAGGCCTACACCGAGCTGGAGCGAGAAGGGGTGCTCAACACGCGGCCAGGGTTGGGTGTGTTTGTCGCGAAGCCGCAAGCGGAGTTGTCGGCCAAAGCGAGAAATGAACGATTGGCCAAGTCGCTCGCTCTCTGCCTGACCGAAGCGGTCCACCTGGGCTTCACCGCCGAGGAAGTCGCCGCCGCGTTCGCCAAACAGATCGAACAATTTCAGTTTGCCGAGGCGCGAGAAAGCCAGACCGGGGTCGGGGACGACCCGGCTCGCTTGCACCAATCGCCCTCCAACCCGCGCCTCGCGCCTCCCAACCCCAAACTATAAAAATGCCCGACGCCATCATCACGCATCGACTCACCAAACACTACGGCAACCGTCGGGTTGTCGACTCTCTCAACCTGCGAGTGCCCAAGGGGACCGTTTACGGTTTCCTCGGTCGCAATGGGGCGGGCAAGTCGACCGCCATCAAAATGATGCTGGGGATGATCCATGCCGACAGCGGCCATGCCGAACTGCTCGGTGAGCGGAGCGACAACCTCAGCCCCGAGATGCGCGGCCGCATTGCATACCTGGCCGAGGGCCATCCGCTGTATGGTTGGATGACCATCGGCGAGGCGGTCCGCTTCACTCGGCCATTCTATCCAACCTGGAACCATACGCTGATGGAGCAGATTCTCGATCACTTCGGGCTTTCGCGACGCCAAAAAATCCGCCGGCTCTCCAACGGACAACGGGCGCAAGTATCGCTGGCGCTGGCCGTCGCCCCCGAGCCGGAACTGTTGATTCTCGACGACCCAACGCTCGGGCTCGACACGGTGGTCCGCCGCGATTTCCTCGAATCGCTGATCCAAATCATCCACCGTCGCGGCCGGACGATTCTGTTTAGCTCGCACATCCTGGGCGACGTCGAACGGGTGGCCGACCGCATCGGCATCCTGCTGGACGGCGTGTTGCGGGTCGACTGCCCAACGGAACGCTTCCGCGAATCGGTCCGCAAAATCGTGCTGGAGTTCCACGGCCCGCCACCCGAGCAAATCGCTTGCCCCGGTCTGGTAAGCCGACGTCAAAATGGTTCGCAGTTGGAGCTAGTCACCGTCGGCTACGACGACACTCAACGCACGGCGATCGAAGCGATGGAGCCGCGTAGCATCGAGGTACTCGACTTGAACCTGGAAGACGCCTTCATCGAATACACCCGCGGCCCCCGCCGGTCGCTTCCCCTATTTGCCACGGAGACGGAAGATGCAAAAAGCACTGATAATCAAGGAGCTGCGTGAATCGGCCGGTATCGCCACGCTGGCGGTGCTGGCTCTTGTGTTCATTTATGCTGAATCGACGGGCCACAATCTCGCACAGCATATATTACCGCTTGGATGGGGACGTAATATCACAGGACTCGGTTCCGGAATTCCATTCGTACCGACTCCAACCCGTGGTTGGGTTCTCACAGTAGCTACATGCCTTGCCATTGCCCTGGGCTTGAAACAGACAACACGGGAGCTATCCCAAAGCACCTACTATTTCTTGCTGCAACGTCCCATGGATCGAAATCGCATCTTCGGCGTGAAGCTTGCGGTGGGGGCCGCGTTGCTGCTCTCGATAGTCGGCACGATGCTGTTATTCTATGCCCTCTGGGCAGCGACGCCCGGCAACCATGCGTCGCCCTTCTATTGGTCGATGACGGTGCCCGCATGGCGAATGTGGTTTTCGATGTCGCTCATTTATCTGGGGGCCTTTTTGACGGGGATTCGTCCGGCTCGCTGGTTCGGAACGCGGCTCGTTCCGCTGGTCACCAGCGGATTGATTGTGTTCATTGCCACGATGATTCCATGGTGGTGGGCTGGAACACTACTGGTGCTCGTCGCGGATGTGCTCTTCGTCATGAGCATACTCCACTGCGCGCAAGAGCGAGATTATTGATGAGAGAGTTTATCGGGAATTCAAGTAGAAGTTTTTCAGGGACATGATGGATATTAGGCCCGGCATTTATGCCGGGTTTGCGATTGAACACGTCATTGCAAAGCCCCGTTAGCAGCCTGTTGAAAAAGTAACATTTGACGCAATTCATAACCCAACGCGTTAGCGAGGGATGCCCAAACTAGCGTTTTTTGTCCCTCGCTAACGCGTCGGGTTACGATGACGACTTTTTCAACAGGTTGCTAACGGAGCTTCACGGCGTGAATTGGAAACCTTGGAACCCGGCATAAATGCCGGGCCTAATAACCGAAAAGGAAATATGCGATGACCTCTAAAAAACGCATCTGGCAACAATTGTCCACTTCGCTCATTGTCGCAATCGGTATCGCGCTGGTCTGGGGGATGTTGGCCGGTTGGGGATGCTCCACCGTGGAAGAAATCTTGTGGCCAAGGAACAACGTCCATGAAAACATTGCCATAACGAACGAAGGGACGCCACTTATCGGCTCAATGACACTGCTCCCCCATAGGAGAATCTATGATCCAAGAACCTATCGAACATTCGACGGCCAGCCGGTTACCGTGCCGAGAGGTGAATTTCTCGTCGAATCTAGTCTTCCGGCTCCTACCAAGCCGCCCGGATTGTGGCATGGACCTGTGGAGTGGAGAAATCGAATCGCGGGCATCAGCGATCTTGGGCAGCCGCCCATTGGATGGTATTTGATTCGAGACAATCAGCCATCGGGCCAAGCGTACCTTGTTGGATACGATCAGAAATCCAATCAGCTTGTCGGTTATATCGGACGCAAAGGCTTTTGCTCTTCCTTGCCAGCCAGGGAAGAACGATTCGAACATGACAACAAACCTTACGGTTGGGTGCAGGGTAGCGCCTGCTCGACCGGGTATCTACAGCATGGCTCTGTCGCTCCGCAATATGATTGGAATTCGGCCAACTTTGATCGATATTTTCCAAAATGGATGCTCTTCTTGATCGATGGAGATAAGCTACAGGAGGTTGATCTGCGAACGCACAAGGTACGGACTCTTTACCAGTCGCCAAATCTGGTGGGAGTAAGCTTTCTGAGAACAAATGAAACTGCCGAAGAGGATGGCAAGAAGATGGCAAAGACAGTTCGCCGATTGATGTTGCGGCTCACCGATCGCGTCGTCATTTTGGACCGGTCCACAAGCGACGAACAAGAATACTTGCTGTCGGAATCGATGCTAATGCAGGCGCCTTCGGTCTACGCGCTCGACGACGGGCAACTGCTGTTGACGAGCCAGAGTTATGGCAGAGGTAATGAAGGCCACAATCTGGCCAATTTGGTTTGGTATTCATCCGATGGCCAAATATCGCAGGAAAAAGAAGTTTCCTTGATGAAACGTGGACAATCGACGTCGAAGCATGCACGGGCGGCAATGGCAGGCATGGTCGCACCGATTCCTCTCGCATGGATGGCTGGCGGTGGCATCGGGACGCTGGTGATGATGCAGCAGAACGATGTTCCCGACTACAGCGAGGAACTGCGAAAAGCGATTGCCGAAATGTGGCCCGGAATGATCGTCGTGTTGCTCATTGGGCTGATCGCAGCCGGCATCGCACTGCGGCTTCACCGCAAGTACCACCGCCCGCAGACTGGGGTTTGGTGCGTGTTTGTCTTTCTGCTCGGCCCGGCGGGGCTGGTCGCCTATTGGCTCGGGCATCGTCGGGCGGTGCTCCAGTCGTGCGCGTCGTGCGGCAAAACAGTCCCCCGCGACCGCGACGGTTGCGCCGCCTGCGGCGAAGCGTTTGCCCCACCGGCGCTGGTCGGTACCGAGGTCTTCGCTTGAGGCTTTGTCACAAAACGGGGAATCCCGATGGCCAGGCGCCAACGGCGCTATCGATACCGTGCCGAATAATTTCGCGTTCCCGTTAGCGCCGTCCGCCAGGACGGATTGACTGCCAACTATGCATCCACCAATGACTCGCCGGGGTGGTTAAGGCGGGCGCTCCGCGGTGGGCGACCCCACGGCAGAGCCGTGGGCTGAAATTGCGCTCAACCCCACGGCAAAGCCGTGGGCTGAAATTACGCTCAACCCCACGGCAAAGCCGTGGGCTGAAATTGCGCTCGACCCCACGGCAGAGCCGTGGGCTTAAATTGCATTAAGTTACAAGCTCCAAAGTTGCGAAGCGCTGGCTGGCTTGCTGCCACTTGGCGGGTTGTTGGGGTTCGTAGGTTTCAATGGAAAAAGAATCTCGCACGACGCGGCGCAGTGCCGCCAACGAGTCGAGTTCTCCCAGAGCAATCGCCTGGATCAGCAAATTGCCGATCGCGGTCGCTTCCACCGGCCCGGCCAGCACGGTGCGGCCTGTCGCATTGGCGGCAAGCTGGTTCAGGAGCGTGCTCTGGCTGCCTCCGCCGACGATGTGCAGCCTGCGGATCTTGCGGTCGGTCAGTTGCTCCAAAACCGTGAGCTTCTGTGAGTACAACAGCGCGAGGCTCTCGAAGATACATCGGGTAAACTGCCCCGGAGTCTCCGGCTCGGGCTGCCCGGTTTGACGGCAGTAGGCTGCGATCGCCGCAGGCATCTCTTCGGGGTTGAGAAACCGCGCGTCATTCGGATTGATCAGCGAACGAAACGGCTCAGCCCGCTGGGCAAGGCGATTGATTTCGTCGTAATCGAGCGGCTCTCCCTGCCGTGCCCAGGCGCGGCGCGATTCTTGCAGCAGCCAAAGCCCGATGATGTTATTCAAGAACCGCGTGGTGCCGCCAAATCCCGCCTCGTTGGTAAAGTTTTGCTCGCGGACGGCATCGTTAATGAGCGGCGAGGGCAACTCGACCCCGATCAGCGACCACGTGCCCGAACTGAGATACGCCCAGTCGTCTCCCTCGGCCGGCACGGCAGGAACCGCCGCCCCGGTATCGTGCGAGCAAGTGGCGATCACCTCGACTTCCGGCAGACCGGTCTCGTCGCGCAACTCCGACGTCAGCGGCCCCAGCCGCGTGCCGGAGGGGACGATCGGCGGAAAGAGTTTGTCCGGAAATCCGAATTGCCGGATCAACTCGGCAGACCACTGCCCGCTGTTTGGGTTGTAGAGCTGAGTTGTGCTGGCGAGACTGACCTCGGCCCGTCCGACGCCGCAGAAAAGATAATGGAGGTAGTCGGCAATGTTGAGAAACTGATCGGCGATTCCCATCAGTTCGGGATTCTCTTCCAACTCGGCGATCCATTGGTAAAGCGTGTTGATCGACATGAACTGGATGCCGGTTTCCGCGAAAATCTTCTCGCGTCCCACTTTCTCCAGCGCCGCGACAAAGGTGCGGTCGGTACGCGGATCGCGGTAGTGATAAGGGAGCGACAGCATCGGCTGTCGATCATTGAAGAGCACGTAATCGACGCCCCAGGAGTCGACGCTAAGCCCGACAACCGGAACCGCACGAGAGGCCACGTCGCGCAAGCCGCGTTTAAGCTCCTCGAAAATTCCCAGCACGTTCCAACGCTGAGAACCCTGAATCCACACCGCGTGGTTGGGGAAGCGATGGATTTCTTCGAGCGTCAACTTTCCGTCGCAAATGGTGCCAAGAATCACTCGGCCACTCTCGGCGCCCAGGTCGCAGGCAATGTAATACTTGTCGGCCATACGCTTCCTGTTGGTACTTCAGGGAATTTGGTGGGTAGATTTTCAGGGAACGAGTGCTCTGAGCATCATGTCCCGTAGAGGCCATGAGTTTTTAGCATTTTGCCACCTCAAGCGATTCCGTCGAAGGGTTTTTTGATTTTTGCTTGAATTCGGGGCGAGCACCCATTCTACGTGACTGGTAAGACCTCGACAAATCTAATTCGTGTCGATTCGTGTGCATTCGTGGTTTGTTTGCAAAAGAAATTGGAAGGGCGTTTTTGTTGAGTAGTCACGAATCCGCACGCAGCTCGTCGGGTACATCTTGCAGCGCTTCGTCTGGGAGCACGAACGAACTGCCGATTAGCTCGGCGTCGTCGTTTATCAGATCGGGATAGCGCATGCCGGGCATGGCGACGATGGCGAAGATTTCTTGCACGGCGTCTTCGAACTTTAGGAAGGCAACCGTCTCGCCTCGCTGCAAGTCGACGACCCAAACGCCACAAGTTCGCTCGGTTTCCTCCAGTCGCTCGGTGATTTGGATGCCACTGAAGACGGCCGACTCGCGGACTTGCGATAGGCCGACAAACGCCAGGTTGCCGATCATTTCCATGCCGCGTGTGAAGCCGTCGAGCCGGACAATCGGTTCGTAATGGCCGGTCGCCAAATCGACGTGCCCGAGGCTGCCGGTGCCCGACTCCAAGAGCCAGAGCCGGCCATGGTGCCAGCGGGGCGAATGGGGCATCGACAGACCGCTGACAACGATTTCGTTGGAGTCGAGGTCGATCAGGACGCCGCCGCTCTTTTTGTTTTCGCGCCAGCCGCCGGGGGTGTCGGTATTGCCCAAGGCGGTGACCCACCGCGGTTGGCCGTTTTGCAAACCGAGGCCGTTGAGGTGGCAACGGTCTTCGGGCGTCAGTTGCGAGACAAACGGTGGCCGCCATTGCGGGGCGAAGCTGTGGTCGAGGTCATGCGTTGCCAGGCAACTGAATCGTGTGTTGACAAACCATAGCTGGCTGTCGACATAGGCCATCTCGTGGATTTGGATGTCGCCGGTGACATGCGCCGCTCGGGGCAGGTAACAGGCGTCGTGCTTGCCAGCCGGTTCCAGTCGCGTTGCTACGGCCGGCACATTGCGGAATTCCCAAACTTCCTGGGCGGTGCCGATGGCGAGGCGATTGTTGCCCAGTGCCATTCCCATCGGTTTGTTGAAGCCGCGAAAATGGGTGTTGATCACGCCCTGGTCACTACGCACGAGCACGAGCTTGCCCGCTTGATAGGTTGTGACCGCAAGCGAGATGCCTAGTTGGTCGAGAATCGCAGGGAAGTTGGACGTATGCACGCTGCGCAGCGGTGGCGGACCGCTGGGCTGCGTCGTGTCGTCTGGTGGAGGCGTTATAGCCTGACCATCGGATTCAGCATTTTCCGGTGCGTTTTTGGTATCAGGCGGATTCATGTCGCGTAATGTCATGAGCACAAAATTATGGCGAATTATAATAACCATAGCCCCCGGCGCAAGCCGCGGGGTTGAAAAAAAAGCTGCTCAATCTCAACCCCACGGCTTGCGCCGGGGGCTAGGGTAGATAATTCTGGGTCCGTAGGCTGGAACCGTGTTACCGCTTGTTCCGATTTACTACTTCGACTTTTTCTTGTGACTTGTCCGAGGATTCTTCCTGGCCAATTCTTTCATCGCTGGCGTCACGTCCACCTGCCGGTAGGTGCCACCATTGGCTTCGGCAATTCTTCTCAGATTTTCTTCATGCTCTGTATTGTCGCCCGTGCCCATGCCGAACGTATGAATCGAAAATGATCGTCCTGTCGCATCGAGTAGGGCTCTCAGTTTACGGCCGTCTTGGGTCGTGTTGATGTCGCCATCGGTCAGGAAATAAACCACGTCAGGCCGAGTGGCGGTGGCAGCCCGGATAGCCTCGTCGACTGCATTGCCCGGGTACATCTCCACCGTGTCGAGCCATTGACGCAGCCGCTTTTTGTTTGTGTTGTTGGCACGGACAAACTCTGTCGCCGGTTGGGGATAAAACAGCGGGTAGATAGTATCGCTGTAAAAGATGACGTAAAATTGCTGCTTAGGAGTGGCCGATAAATAACTTCCCGGTTTTCAGTAGGCGGTAGGAATTACGGTGTAATTCCAATCGGGCAATACGTCTTCGAACTGTATGGGATCCAAGTCAAGGAAACGTTCGCTCGCTTTCCGTTTGAGTTGATAATCCTTGTTGAGTACCGCGTAGGTGACTTTCAGCCCGGTGCGAGTCCACACTCGTCGAAGGCATGTTGTGACGATGTCAAGCGTGCGAAACACCACACCGGACCAGGCGCGAGTGACATGAGAAAAAAGACGGTGTTCAATCGGGTTATACTTCGAGCAATGCGGTGGATAATGGGCGACGCGAATTGGAATGTCAATCCGGTTGACCAATCGTTGCAGGTCTTCCTTGAAAATGTGGTGACGACAGTTATTGCTTCCTCCGCCATCGCACAGCAACAGAATCGACTTGGCGTCGGCGTACGTCCGCTCGCCGTGGCGTTGCCACCACACACGGAAGCTGTCGCAAGCAAATTGACTCGTGTCGTGACTGACTCCGAGAGTGAGGTGCCCTGTGTTACGCTTCAGGTCGTACAGCCCGTGCGGGATGACCTTGCCGTCCGCGTAACTGGGAAAGTCGTGATCAAATACGGCATTCGCACCATCGGACCACGACTGCCCGGTACGGAAAAACTCGCCCAAAAGCTCCTTTTTCTTGGTGTCCATGCTAATGATTGGGTTGGGAGAGTCGAGGTATTGTTGCCTCAGTTGGGCAATGTTCTCGAACTGCTCGTTGCGGAAAGGGGTATTTCCCATCGCTTTGGTTTTCTCGGCCTGCCGCTTGTGGAAGCCGAACTCATCGAGCAAGCTTCGCACAGTGTCTGGACAAACGGGCGTTCCCAGCCGATCGAGCTCGTGGGCAATCTCCGTACTCGACAAATAGGTCCACACCACGTCTTCACGCATTGGATCGCCTGCCGTATGGTCAGCAACGACCTGGCGAAGGTTGTTCTCCAGGTCAGGTGCAGCAAAGCTAGCTTTTTTTCGACCCCCCTTTTTTTCGAACCCGTCCTTCGGCGTCATCCACCGGCAATTGGCTCACCTCATGGCGGCCATTCCGAATCGTTTTCTCGTCACAGCCCAGCACAGACGCAACGTACTCGACGCCCCCATGCCCCAGCTTTTCCGATTCTACCGCAGCGTAACGGCGGCGGTCTTTCTCGGACAATGAATCATAAAACGCCTTCATGTGTCCACAAACTACCGACAGATAGGGAACCATGGCTTTCTCCTTCGCCAAGAGAATGGGGGACCGCTCACCCTGGAAGTCTAGCCAATTCGAGAAAAAAAAGGGATGTTATTTATCGGGCGGCCCTTAGCTCGACTTTTTCCGTCAGGCGGCTTGGGCTAGCCCGAAGTCTAGCACAACTCGCAAGGGTTTGGATAATTTTTGCACGACCTCGCCTCCAGGCACCCATGCAAAAATCCATTCCATCCAAAAATAGCGTCGAACACTGATGATCATATCAGAAAATGTCGTTTGCTCCTTGCCAACCCAGTGCTTCAGTCGGACGTGTGGATTGGACCACGGCATCGTATCAAAAACGATCACTACCAGCGTGTACACACAAAACAGACAGGGCGCCATTCGCAACACCGTCTGGCGACTCCAGCCGCGTGTTGTTTCCAGTCCAAGGTGTTCACGCATTTCCTGGAACGTGGTCTCGATATTCCAGCGTCCGCCGTACATTTCAATGACTGCTTTGGCAGACATGGAATGATCGGTCGTGAAAAAGTATTCATCTCGATGGGTGCCGCTGAGATCACGGACAAACACCCACAATACTTCGATCGCGCCTTTGCCACTCTGATACCAATGGCCCTTGCCCGTGATCACTTCGACATTTCGCCAGCCGCCGCCGTACCACCGCACACGTAAGCGTTTCCCCTTTTTCTTCCTAGCAACCACCTCGGCCGGTGAGGGTAAGGCCTTGCCCTTGACTCGTGGTCGACCGACTTTGGGGTTCTTGCGTTTGGGTGGCGGCGCGAACAGACTTGCGTCACCCGAGAACTTGCTTACCAGCGACAATCGTTTTCGATGTTTATAGGCAAAACGTGTCATCTGATGAGTTCCATAAGCTCCATCACCTGCAAGAACGAACTTTCTGTCGGGAAACCAGTGCATTAGCGTTGCTAGCAAGCCGCACATCAGGTCCACGGGAGTTTTGTGGCGACGCCCCTCATCAGCGTTGCACTGCTTGCTGCGATAAAGAGCGACCAGCACCGGCAAGGCAAAGGGACGATTGGTGTAAGGTAATTGAACCAGGATCGACAAGACGGACCATTTGTGTCCGTATCGAAAGACGGTGTGCGAGTTGGCGCTGCGAACTGCGTCGCGATGTCGGGCTTTGCCGTAAACTTTTTTGCCGCGATGACCATCCACCGTTTCGTCACCGCAGATTTTTACCGTCCCGGTGGGAATGAACCGATCAAGGACGAAACGGGCAATCGCGTAGGCCAAGGGCCGGGATTGCCAGCGACGGTGAGAAAACAGACGATGGTAGGTCGACGGATTGACCGTCTCAATCAAGCTCAACAACCGGAGTACGTTAGAGACAGTTCGGTCGCCTGTTGTTAGAATAGCGGCAAGGAAGAACAGAACGAATCGTCGAGCCGTCGTTCGCCGGTGAAAGGTGTCAACGAGACATTGTAGTAACGGCTTGAAATCGTGCGGCACGCGAACCATGAGGGCTTCCTTGCTCAAGACTTTGGTTGTTACAAGTCAAAAGCTTGAACCAAGGAGGCCCTTTTTACCTATACCAATTTGGGGATCTGAAGTACTCAAAAAACGGAAAAAGTCGAGCTTAGGGCCCAACGCTTCGACGCTTTTGATCATCTCGATGATCATGGTCTCCAGGCGTCCGCTGTGCATCGAGCCCGAGTTGTCGAGTAGGTACAGGATGCGCTTCGCCTCAACGCGTGCCCCAAAAAAACTTGCCATCGCCCCGCCTTTGCCGAGGCCCAAATCGGCAAGGCCTTGCCCTTCCTCGCCGAATAGCGTGCCGATGTCAACTAGGCTGTCGGACACCGAGCCGGTGTCGCTCGCCACATCGGCCAGGGCCGACTCGGCCGACAGCTCGCCGAACGACGTTGCGCCCGGATCAATCAAGTCGGCGGAAAATTCCTCGCTCATCGCTTCCAGGTTTTCGGTCGGATCAATTTCGATCTCGCTGAAATCAACGGCCACTTCCGCTGGCGCAGCGCTGGCGAACAATCCAAGGTCATCCTCGGTCGAGGGGGTTACTAGGACGTAAAAGCTGAGCAGTAATAAAACGATTACATGCAGGATAAAGCTGACGCCTAGCGAAGAGAGGTTGCGGAAGTAGCGCCGCAGGAATTCTAGCTTACCAGGTTCTCCTTGCGGCTGGTCCGATGGTTCCGTGAGCGAAACGACAGCGACTTGTCGGTTGCGACGCTTTGTCGGTTTCCTGTTCTTTTCTGCCTTCAAAGCCTTTCGTGGAGTATCGACCTCGGCTGGCCGGCTGGCGATAGCATTGCCAGCTTGGGGTGATTCTCCTGCGGAAACTTCCAACACAAACGTCTTGACGGCCTCGTCATGCTCCAGCGAACCATTCTCCCCGGACTTTGCATCGACCGCTTTATCTTTTGGCGGCTGCAACGGGTTGGCAGGAGGTTTTTGTTTCGATTTTTTTGGATCGGAAGGCATGGTTGCTATTAACGACACGAGATGACGCTAGCACGGGACACAGTCCCGATTCTACCACACCGCTGCTTTCAAGAGAAACAAGTCGCGCAAGCTGCTGCGGTGCCAGCATGTTATGCAAGAGTTGGCCCCATCGAATCGCGGGAAAACGCTGATTGACAGGGCCTTGTAGTCCGATAAATCAAACAGGTTTATGCAAGTGGCATATCTTCACTCAGGGTTCTGAGTCTCGGATGCCATTTGATTTCGTTGATCCAACGGTTAGTCGTCGGGCTTGTCCCGACGCTGCATCACGTGCCGGGACAAGCCCGGCGGCTAATCTCACACTTGCCTGGTTGTTAATTATGAATCTCCAACCCAAGCTACGGCCCGTCTGGCAGAGGGCGTTAATTTTGCCAGCCCTTGGTTTAATGATGTTTTGGAAGGCGCTGCATCTGCCCCGTTTTGTACTGCCCAAAGACTTTCGTTCGATCGTCTCGAACTGGACTTATCCCATGTTCTGGATGGTACTCAAGTCGAGACTAACCCGAGCGTACATCGACCAAACTTGTCAATTCAAAATGCCCAAGTCGTTCGAGCCTAAAGCCGGCGTCGAGCCGCAATACCAACTCAGCGAACCGCAGATCCGCGGTTTATACGAGGACGGATTCATGGGCCCGTTCGACGGCTTCTCACGCGAGGAAATGGCAAGCTTTCATAACGACATGCTGGCCTGCGAGAGTACCACGTCACAAACCTATGGTTTCTGCACGCCACGCGATCGGCATTTTGAAATGCCCCAGTTGTGGCAGTACATGAAACATCCGGCCATCACTGAGCGGCTGGCCCAATTGCTCGGGCCCGACTTACTGGTCTGGCGGACTCAGCTATTTTACAAAGGGCCCCACTCGCCCGCCATTCAGTGGCACCAGGCGAGCACGTTCATGGTCGAAGATTATCTCGACCCGGCCATCTTTCCGCCCGACCGGAGCGAAATGTTCCAGCTTACGGTTTGGGTAGCCGTCGACGAGGCAACACCGGAAAACGGCTGCCTCGAATTCATTCCCGGTTCACACAGCCACATTCGCTCGATTAAATTTGGCGGTGAAGAAGGTTTTTACAATGCCCAGTTCTCACTCGAATTTGACGAGGAGAAACAATCCAAGGTCCAAGTGCCGTGCAAGCCGGGGCAGTTTGTGATTTTCACCGAGCGGTGTATCCATGGCTCGCAACCGAACCAAACCGACAACCACCGATTGGCATTCAATCTCCGCGTCACTCCGACCAATGTGCCCGTTTATACAAACAAGAAATGGTACCGTTCGGTCTACAACGGCGGGAAATACTTTTTGGACAACTGGGGTGTTTCTGTTTTGCGCGGCGAAGATCACGATGGATTGAGTCGCACCATCGATCTCGAGATGCCACGCAACGTGATTCCATTGGAAAAAAGACACATCGAGGCATGGGAGAACCGGGGTTGGTGGGGGAAGATGAAAGATCGGAACCGAGCGCGAAAGGCAGCCTAAGCCGCTTGCGGCTTGGCCTAAAATAGATTGGGTAGAGACCGATGCGCAAGATTCGCGACAAAATTGCCTTGGTGACCGGTGCCGCGTCGGGTATCGGTCGTGCGATTGCACTACGCTTGGCTCGCGAAGGGGCCCATCTGTTCCTGTTGGATATCGACGCTGCCGGATTGAGCAAGGTGGTTCATGCCGCGAAACAACTGGGCGTCGAAGCGATCGGCAATCTCTGCGACGTGAGCAAACCCAAGCAAATTGCCAGAAGCTCCGAGCAGGTGCTCAATCGCTGGGGCACGGTCGATATCTTGGTCAACAACGCAGGGATCACCTACTACGGCCAAACGGCACAAATGTCGCAAGAACATTGGGACCGACTGCTGGCGATCAATCTGCGCGGGCCGATTCAGTTCACCCGCGAACTGCTCCCGGTGATGCTCGACAACGGAGATGCCCACGTGCTGAACGTCGCGAGCATCTGCGGGCTTGTTGGCATGGGGCGCGTGGCGGCTTATACGACCAGCAAGTTTGCTTTGGTGGGCTTCAGCGAATCGTTACGGGCCGAGTATGGCCGGCGAGGGCTGGGTGTTACCGCGTTGTGCCCAGGCTTTGTCGATACGAATCTCTTTTCGTCTGCGCCGCTTGGCACGGATGTGAAAGAGAGCAAACGACCGCCGAAGATTTTGCTGGCCACGCCCGAGAAAATCGCCGCCCGAGCGGTGAAAGCCATCTATCGCAACCAGGGTGTGGTGGTGGTGCAACCTTATGCTCGCCTATTGCACCTGTCGAAGCGATACTGCCCATGGCTGTTGGACCGTCTGCACCACCTCAGCCGTCGGCGCCACAAGGACACAACGGCCAGCCCACCTCGCGTGCAACCTCAGTTCGGCAAAGCTGCCTGATTCGACCGTCCCAGTGTGAGCCGTAGGCGATAGCCTCGGGTATCATGAGATGACGGCTTATTCCCTGGGGCACCCGACGCTAGCGCGTACGGCTCACTCAATTTCAAAACACGTCCGAAGCCGCACGTCGGTGGTGGAATCTATGCGATTTCGAGTCATCAGCTACAACATTCACAAGGGAATTGGCGGCATCGATCGGCATTATCGTTTGCAGCGGATTGTTGAAACCATCGCCCACTACAACCCGGACATCGCCTTGTTGCAAGAGGTCGATGACGGCGTCCCTCGTTCGAGACATCACCGACAAGCAGAAATGCTCGCTCGCCAGTTGCAGTTTCCCCATTTTGCATTTCAGCGTAATGTCGACTTGAAGATGGGCCACTATGGCAATGCCATCTTGAGTCGATTTCCCTTGAACCCGATCAGCCACATCGACCTGACCGTTCCGCTCAAGAAACGCCGCCGAGCATTAGTGGCTCGTTGCCGCCTGCGCTGGCAAGGCCATTGGCGCTCGATCATCGTGGTCAACGTCCATTTGGGGCTAGCTGGCATCGAGCGAAAAATCCAACTCCGCAGGCTACTCGATCACGACCTGTTGACGCATCATCACCACGAGACGCCGATTCTGGTGGCGGGTGATTTTAACGATTTATGGGGCAATTTGGGGAAACGGATCATGCAACCCGCTGGCTACACTTCCGCAGGCAGGCGTGTCCGCACTTTTCCCGCGAATATCCCTCTACGGCCACTCGATCGCATCTTCTTGCGCGGCACGCTTGCTGCTGATGGCGTGTTTGCCGGTCATACGCGTACGGCGAAACAGGCGTCCGATCATTTGCCTTTGGTGGCTGATCTTGAGTTGACCTCGTAGCGAGGATCGAGCATTCTTTCTTGCATGTTCGCCGCAACGACCATCACTGAACAACCATTGCATTGGACCACCACGCTGTTGGTGATCTTGCACGTGATCATTCAAATCGGTCTTGCCGTGCGGATTATTTTACAACGCCGCGCCGTGGGCGAATCGCTGGCGTGGATCATGGTTGTCTTTGTCTTTCCGGTCGTGGGGCCGCTCTTTTATTTGCTGGTTGGTGAATTGCGATTGGGTCGTCGACGTGAGGGGCGCTTTGTCGACCTGTTTCAACCGATTCGCCAATGGCAGAAAGACTTAGCCCAACGCGATTTGGTCAATTGGTCACAGCAAGAGCAAAGCTACGAGCAACTTTCGCTTCTGGCCGAACGGTCGATCGGCCTGCCTGCGTTGCCGGGCAATCATTTGGAATTGATCGGCGACTGGCGCGACGTTTTTCGCCGCTTGATTGCGGACATCGACGCGGCCCAGAGCACATGCCATCTGGAGTTTTACATCTGGCACCTGGGGGGCGACGCAGACGACGTGGTTAAAGCGCTGGTTCGGGCTCGTCAGCGAGGGGTGATCTGTCGCGTGTTGGTCGACGCATTGGGGAGCCGACCATTTCTGCACAGCAAGGTGGCAGCTCATATGCGAGACTCAGGAATCGAAGTCGAAGCGGCATTGCCAGGCGGTTTGTTGCGGCTCCCTTTTGTTCGATTTGATCTTCGAATGCACCGCAAAATCGTCGTGATCGATGGAACAACCGCTTACACGGGAAGTCTCAATCTTGTCGACCCGCGTTACTTCAAACGTGACTCGGGCGTTGGCCAATGGATCGACGCGATGGTGCGTGTGGAGGGACCAGCCGTCGAGGCGCTTGCCATCACGTTTCTGGCCGATTGGTATGTCGAGACCAATGCCCAGCTGGAAGATCTTCGTGAAACGGGCGACGCTCGACCCCAATCTCGCCATGGCGAGTGTACGGTGCAGGTGCTTCCCTCGGGGCCTGCCTATCGCACCGAAGCGATTGAGCAGGTGTTGGTCATGGCCGTCTATACGGCGCGCCGCGAATTGGTTATCACAACGCCTTACTTTGTTCCCAATGAATCGCTTCGTCTGGCACTTATTTCCGCAGCCAGACGGGGCGTGAAAGTTGTCCTGGTGGTGCCGAGGAAAGTCGATTCGATTTTGGTTCGCTATGCCAGTCAGGCCTTCAAAGGAGAATTGCTCGAAGCGGGTGTCCGTATTGCGATGTTCGAAGGGGGGTTGTTGCACACGAAAAGTGTGACCATCGATGGCAAGTTCAGCATGTTCGGTTCGTTGAATCTTGACCCTCGTAGTTTCCGTCTCAATTTTGAGATATCATTGGGGATATACAGCACGCTATTTACCGAGCAACTGCGCGAGCTCCAGCAGTCGTACATCGACGGATCCCAGCTCATGGACCTCGCCGCTTGGCACGACCGGCCCAAGGTCCAGCGCTTCACCGAATGCTTTGCACGCCTGCTAGGGCCCTTGTTGTAGCGATGATTGTGAATTTGCGAATTGATTGTTTGGCAATGACGGCTCCAACGGGATACCGCTAGACGAGCTATGCTATGATTGAGTGACTGCCGACAAAGCCCAGGGGTAAAGCCCAGGGGTTGCAACCCCTGGGCTTGCGGGGCTGAAACTTCCGGAGAATGGTATGGTGGATATTTCACGTCGAACTGCATTGACGGCTGCAGGGGCAGCACTGTTATCGGGTACGATGCCCGGCTCGGCACTGTACGCCCGTGGAAAGTGTTCGCAATGCGATGGTCGCGTCCGGTTGGCTGATGGTCGTTGGCTTGGGTATAGGGAATATGGCCAGCCTGTCGGCCCGGTGGTGTTTTACTTCCATGGCACGCCCGGTTCGCGATTGGAGTTGTCGCTGTGCGATGATGAATGTTTGGGCTCGGGCGCACGGGTTATCTCGGTCGACCGGCCTGGCATAGGACTCTCCACGTATCAACAGGGTCGCAGAATTTTAGATTGGCCATGCGATATCGAGCAGCTTGCTGCAGCACTCGATCTGGGCGACGCGCAGTTTGGCATCGTTGGGATGTCGGGCGGCGCTCCGTATGCCTTGGCATGCGCACTGCGGATGCCCCATCGTTTGAAGCACGTGGTCCTTGTCTCGGGCCATGCACCCATGGACGCCCCAGGCGTTTGCGCTGGCAATCAAGACCGATTGATCGAACTGGTCGATCGTCGTCCCCGGCTATCGAAGCTCGCCATCGGGATTTCGTCCAGACGGCTTGATCGCCGTCCCGACAAAGTGTTGAAAAAAATCACGTCCGGCTGGACCGCGGCCGACCGTCGTCTGGTGCTGTGCAATCCGAAACACCGCCGCCAACTGATTGCCAATCTCGATCAATCGATGCGATGCGGCCCAAGCGGGGTGGTTACGGATGTCCGTCTGCTAGCGAGGCCATGGTGTTTTCCACTCAGCGCGATTCAAGGGGTCAGCGTTTCGATTTGGCAAGGCGCATGCGACCGAATTGCCACCCCGTCGATGGGCCGATACTTCCACGAACAAATCGCCGGCAGCGAGCTAATCATCGATCCGCAAGGCGGGCATGTCACGACGCTCAAGCACCATTCGGCAGAATTCCTTTCCAGGGTGTCTTGACAAAGCGGCTTGCCTCGTCGAGAATGACGCATACTGAATTCCAGACAACTACCTCTGGAAATGTCTCGAAAAACCGCGGACGGTTGCGATTTGCCCTCCAACGTCCGCGGACCCACCACGGGCAAGTCCACCCTCGCCTTCCGCTGTCAGAGGAGATTCTTATGACCAAGCAGACGCGTCGCAACTTCATCAAGCACACCGCAGCCAGCACATTGTTCAGCGCGCTGGCCATCTCTGGGACCAAGTCCTCGGGACGGATTCTGGGCGCAAACGACACGATTCGCATCGGCGTGTGTGGTCTCAACGGCAGGGGAAAGAGTCATGTGAAGGCCTATGCCGATATGAAACATGTCCAGATCAGCCACTTGATCGATTGCGATTCCAACCAGTTCGCGGCCCGAAAAAAACATGTGGAACAGGCAGGAGGCGCATCCCCCACGTGTGCCGCCGATGTTCGCGAGGCCTTGGATGACAAATCGCTCGATGCCATTTCCATCGCTACTTGCAATCATACGCATTCGCTGATGACTGTCTGGGCTTGTCAGGCTGGGAAGGATGTTTACGTCGAGAAACCAATCTCGCACAACCTGTTCGAAGGCCGCCAGTGCGTGCGGGCAGCGCGGAAATATGACCGGGTTGTACAGCACGGTACGCAACGGCGGTCTAACCAGGCGCAGGCCAACGAGATCGCGGCGGTTCAGTCGGGTAAGTATGGCAGACTGCTGGTCTCCAAAGGCTACTGCTGCAAGCCGCGATGGAGCATCGGTACTAAACCGACGGCAACGCCGCCGGAAAATGTGCAGTTCGACCTTTGGCTCGGCCCGGCGCCGAAGCAACCCTACCACGCCAATTTGGTCCCGTACAATTGGCATTGGTTCTGGGATTTTGGCAGTGGTGATACCGGCAACCAAGGGGTCCACGAAATGGATGTCGCACGCTGGGCGATACCGGGGGCTACTTTGCCACAGCGAGTTTGGAGCCTGGGAGGCCGGCTCGGCTATCAGGACCAGGGACAGACGCCCAACATGCAGCTTACCGGATTTGAGTACCAGAGCGATAAGTTTGGCGAGGTGTTGCTGCTGTTTGAAACCCGCGGTCTGGTCGGCAAGCATGAGGGGTACGACCTAAAAGTCCTCAACGAGTACTACACCGACGAGGGAGTGATCCGCAACAGAAAATTTTACCCTCATGGCGGCGGCGAGCCGGTCGACGTCACGGGTGGGAAGCCGCGCCGGGTAACTCGAGGCGGACCGTTTGGATCCTTTATCGCCGCAATGCGATCGCGGCAGCCGGAAGATATCAATGCGGATGCCGAGGTTGGCCATTACTCGGCTGCCCTTTGCCATCTGGCCAACATTTCCTACCGCCTGGGCAAGCCGGTGCCATTCAACGCGAAAACAGAGACGCTGGGAGACAATAGCCAAGTGGTCGAGTCGCTGCAGACCATCAAGGACAATTGCAGCGCGGTGGGTCTCGATCTAAATGAATCGACCTACCAACTGGGACGTGTGCTACAGGTTGACGCAGCTTCGGAAAAGTTTGTCAACGATGATCAGGCCAATCGTATGCTCACGCGAGACTATCGCCCACCGTTTGTCGTGCCCAAAGAGGTCTAAACTTGTTTCAAAACCTGAGCCAAACGCGCTAGCGTCGGGCGGCGGAGGCATGCGGTCATCCCCCTACAGGCTAGCGCCGACGGCTCACCCTGAAATTAGAGTTTGACGCCCCACTTGCGCCAACGGCTCAGGACTGGTCAATGGTTAGTTGGACAGCGCCACTTTGAGTAATGATAGCATTGTCAAGTGGTGAATCAGTATAGAGTTGCGACGAATCTTTCCGGCTTCACTCGCTAAGCGACGGCTCAAAAAAACTTGGGGACTTGAGGGATTTTATTACGCCGAAGGCGTTTCACTCCAAAGCCCAGGGTCGCCGCGCAGCGGCGCACCCTGGGTTCGCAAGCACCAAAATCGATCTTGTCCCAAAAGCCACATTATCCTGAAAGGATTAAACACGTCCGAAGCAACCATTACGATTATGTGTAATCCCTACGGGATAAAATGTCGTTGGGGCACATGGACCCAGGGTGCGCTGCGCGACCCTGGGCTTTGGAATGTAACACCTTCGGTGTAAAGATTGGATCATCACGTCAACCGAAATGACGAAGTTATTCTTGAGCCATTCCTAAACAATCATGTTGAACGCAAACAAATGTGTAGCAAGCACTTAGCCATGCTAGCTTAACCCTAAGTGGCGCTGTCCAATTAGTGTTTCTTGCAAAACTAACCCTCTCGTAAAAGCTTTCCATGCAGATCGCCTTAAAAGAAACCCGTCTCGGTTTGCGGAACTCGTCCACCCGGTTGCCCTTTCGCTATGGGAGTGTTACCATGACACGTTGCCCGCAAGCGGTGATGCAGGTTACGATCGAAACCGGTGGTCAGATCATGACAGGCTACAGCGGCGACTGCCTTACCCCGGGGTGGTTCGATAAGTCGCCCGAGAAAGACTACGCCCGGCAAATCGACGACATGCTGGCGGCCATTGGCCACTCGGAGCAGGTGTTTCGAGAAGAATTCGCCAAGTCGGCCCACTTTTTTCCCAGTTGGCGAGTCGCCTGGGATCGCATCCATGACTGGGCCCGCAAGCAGGGGTTCCCTTCGCTGCTGGCCTGTTTTGGCGCGAGTCTGGTCGAGCGGGCGATGATCGACGCGGCGGCCAGGGCGGTGCGGATGCCTTTCCACAAGCTCATCCAGGGAAATCTGCTGGGCCTGGAGCCTGGCCAAGTACACACCCAACTGGCGGGAAAGTTGCCCGCCAACTGGCTTCCTCAAGAGCCACTGACAACGATTTTTGTCCGGCATACCGTAGGACTGGTCGATCCGCTGACCACTGCCGACATCCCGGCGGAGGAGCGTTTGGACGACGGATATCCTCAATCGCTGGAAGAATATTTGACCCAAACGGGAATCCGTTTTCTTAAAATCAAAGTTTCCAACCACCTGGAAGTCGACTTGCAGCGGCTGCAGCAGATTGCCCAACTGGTTGAGCGCCAGCGAGGCCCCGACTACCGAGTGACGCTTGACGGCAACGAGCAGTACCATCACCCAAGTGAGTTTAACGAACTGGTCGATGCGATTCGGAGCCGCCCAGAGTTGGCGACCTTGCTGGCCAATACGTTGGTGATCGAACAACCGTTTTCGCGCCATATCGCCCTGGACCCAAAACACATGCAGGGACTGAACCAGTTGTCGGCGACCGCGCCGGTGATTATCGATGAATCGGATGAGTCGCTCGACGCATACCCTCAGGCGCTCGACCTGGGATACCGAGGGGTCAGCAGCAAGAACTGCAAGGGCACCATCAAAAGCCTGCTGAACATGGGATTGACTTGGATCGCTAACGACCATGGCCAGCGCAATGAATTCGTGATGACCGGCGAGGATCTTTGCACGGTCGGCGTCGTGCCGGTGCAGGCCGATCTCTGTCTGGTTGCCACGCTGGGACTTACGCACATCGAGCGCAACGGCCACCATTATCATCCGGGGCTAAATTATCTAAGCGAACCGGAGCAGCAGGTGGCACTCGCTGCGCATGGCGACTTTTATGCCCGTCGGCATGGTCGCATCACACCCCACGTGGTCGACGGCCAGTTTCAAATCGGGTCGCTCCAGTGTCCCGGATTTGGGTTTGCCGCCCTGCCGGAGATGTCCGCCCTGCAGTCGCCCCAACAGTGGCAATTCAGCTCGCTGGGGCTATGACCGGCTGCACCTTGGTCGGTGGATCGGTGCGGAACTGCCCTGGGCTCCTCTCAAATATCGCTGGGGATGTTTTCCCATTGCTTGCTATTACCGCTGCGGACAATCGCCTCGATCACGCGCATGTTGTCCAACGCATCGTCGATTGGGGTCGGCACAGGCGTGTCGTCGAGAATAGCGCGTGAAAAAAGATCGGCTTGGATGCCATATTGATCGCAGTTGGTAAATCGAAATTCTTCGATCACCCCATTGATATCGAGCCAGGCACGACACGGTCGATCGGTCGGCGCATTGAACGGAACCTCAATTTCCATACGACCCTTCGTGCCAAATGCGTTGACTCGTTGATAGTCTGCAATGCGCGTCGAACAGGTGAATGTCGACGTTCCGCCTTCAAACTCCATGATTCCGGAGGCGAGTCGATCTACCTCGAACCGCGGGTCATTTTCCAAAATACCGACGACGCACGTTGGTTCGTCATGGAAGAGAAACCGCGACAGCGAAATGGAATAACAACCAATATCCAGCAACCCACCGCCGCCCCATTGCGGGTGATGCAAGATGCTTGCCGGATTGTCTTCATAATAGGAAAAGAAGGATTGGATCGTACGCAACGCGCCAATCCTGCCATCCTCAACAACCTGCCGAGCCCATTGCCATTGTGGATGATGGCGATACATGAACGCCTCCATCAGCTTCAAGTGCGGATGTCGGCGACCGGCGTCGACAAGCGTTTCCGCCTCGGCAACCGACAAGGCAATCGGCTTCTCACACAACACATGCTTTCCCGCTTCGAGCGCCCGAATCGCGTAGGGCACATGGAGATGATTCGGCAGCGGGATGTAAACGACATCGACCTCTGCACTGGAAAGCAATTCTTCATACGACCCATAGGCGTGCGGAATCCCAAATTCCTCGGCGGTCGCTCGAGCCTTTTCGAGGCTGCGCGACGCAATGGCCGACACCACCGCATGTTCACAATAAGGCGCCTTCCGCATACCGGGAATAACCGCATTGCGAGCAATGGAAGCCGTGCCCAAAATCCCCCATCGTATTTGAGTCATTATCGCATTGTCTGCGTAGTTAGCGGTATCTTCGTACCAGCGTTTGGGCGAGCGGCAGATAAGGACTTACCAGCACGCAGCGCAAGCAAGTGGGCCTCATGCACACACTCGCTTGCGCATCGTGCTTGTATTCTGGCAAATCATCAACTGCCGCTCACCTTGGGGAGTACGACAAGCTTCCCATCCAAGAATTACTTGCTGGAAGTAAAAACTGTCGCCCACCGTGGCGATTTGCCGCAGCAAAGAAGCACCGCCAGCGCTGCACAGGCGAGCAGAGCCGTTGATGGTTCGGGGACCGTGACCACGGCTAGCAGCTCAGTGTTGTCCATCACTCCTGAAATGAGTCCTGAATTTGCGCCAGTGGCAACCAAAGGTACATCGACCCCTGTGTGACCGGTACTACGCCAAACGGCGGCTGGCAATGTCCCAGCCATTGGATCGGTTTCGGTAACCGTGAGGTTACCTGTCTCATGGTCTGCAGTCACAATGATCAGTGTATTGGCAAGGCCGGGATCGTTGAGATTTGCCCAATCCAGTACTTTTTGAACGGCGACCGCAAACTCGACGGTCTCGAAAACATTTCGTCCCGTTTTGAGCGTCTGATTGCTGTTGGAGGTATGCCCGGCATGATCGATCCGGCCTCCCTCGACCATGAGAAAAAAACCATCTGGATCATTGTCGAGTAGATCGAGCGCAGCATTGGTCATCTCGCTTAAATGGGGTAGCGTATCGTAGCCGTTGTCGGTGCCTTGGTCGTGGTCATATTCATACGGCAAATGACCACGACCAAAGAGTCCGGCAACGTGGGACTCGCTATTGGTATCGAGTGCGCCTAGTTCCGTGCGATTTTGGACCAGAGTATAGTTGCCATCGTTGTTGATTGTCGTGGCGTTGAGACCACTATCGGTGCCGCCGAACAGGACGTTGGGCCTTGTCTGGTTGAGGTAGTCCTGGCCAATTTGACTGCGATTGTTGCGATCTGCCTCGTGGGCTCCGAAGGTAGCCGGGGTGGCGTGTGTAATCTCCGTAGTGGTAACCAGCCCCGTACTCTTTCCCTGGGCCTTAAACAATTCAAGCATTGTAGGTAACTCGCTCCCGTCGCCCGGTATTGCCACGCTGACCACGCGATTATTCACTTTCACTCCCGTCGCGATAGCGGTGGCGCCGGCAGCCGAATCGGTTACCGAAGAGTTGGCCGATGCAGTCATCATCCGCGCCTGGCTGGGGAAGGATTCAAAGTTCAGCGTTCCAGCGGCTCCATTTGAATACATGCCCGCCGCTTTGACTTGCTCTGGGCCCATCCCGTCGCCGATCATTAAGATCACGTTCTTCGGCGGCGCTGCAGCAGCTGGAGCGACTAGCAAGAGAACTGCACACAGAGCTTTCATATTCCAGACGCCAAGTAGTTTCACTCTTTCAACTACCATCATCCCATAGGACATATCCGCAGCAAGGCTCCTTATCTGATGCCGAACCGCCAACAGGCCCAAGCCAACGACTAACAGCAGGCCGGCGGCCGGCTCCGGCACGGCCACCGTGGCAGCCACCGCGGTCGTTGTACCAAAGTCGGCTTCCCAATCTGCCAGATTTGCCGCGTCGCCGAGCTCGCGTTGCCATTTGAGGAAGTCGGCTCCGTCCACGTCGAGATCGCCATCGAAGTCGCTGGAAATGGACTCCAGCGTAAGTGTGATCGTGCCAAGCGGTCCCGGACCGATTGCTTGGCCCGAGGTGGGTGTGATCTGCGTAACTGGGGCCTGCGGATCGGTTAGGATCGCACCTCTAGCCTCCCCAGCTGCCCCCGAGCCGTAGAAAACAAGGTCGCTGTTGTCGAGAATACCGCCATCGTAGGTTACAAGATCTACGGTCACCTCAGGCAGCCACTGACCATTCTGACGCAAGGGGACGCTGTCGAGCCCTACGAACCAGTCGGGGCTTGGGCCAAGCATGGTCACCAACGACAACAAGGGAAATGCCGCATCGATGTCAATCTCCTTTGTGGTAACGCCATCCACGGTGGTGTCGCTGCAACTACCCTCAGAGGTCCCGGTCGGGCAGAACCAATGATGGTAGGCTATCACACTCCCTGCGGTGCCCGCCGAAATCGCCTGCTGTACCTCGTTTTCGAGTTTGAATGTGGAGCCATTGACCGCCATCTGTTCGATCCCGGAGCTGGCCAGATCGCCCACACCCCAAAAACTGACCTGGTCGGAGTGGGTTGCACCGCCGAGCCACGAAAAGTGGAGGAAAGTGCCCGACACCGGAACAGGATCCGTCGCTGCGCTCCAATCGTTTGCAACCTCCATCCGGTAGTGCGCTGTCTGGGCTTGGGCCAAGGGCAAGCCTATGATGACGCCCAACAGGCAGGCGAATGCCATCCACCTCGCCTTTGATTTCATGACCGTTGATTCAAATCGAAAAGGGGACGCAACGTGGAAGCAGAAGTGGGGCATGTCAGTAAACCTCATGCTGGAGGGCGAAGTGGGTCCGTCGCGACTGAGCGGGGTCTATAGGGTGGAAGAACGTACCAACCTGCCCATCGCATTATCCAGACTTAATTTTGGGGTGAGCCGCACGGCGCTAGCCCAAGTTCCACACTTGTGTCCACGGAGACTCTTGTTTTATAGGTTGGGTGGTGGGATTTTTCCACTACATTTGGCGGGCAACTTTTAATTGACGGGGCAGGCTCAGACCGAGGCGGTCGAGCAGGATGGCTTGGTGCTCGGTCGGACGGGCGACGCAGCGACGGCGGATTTCGACCGGCTTTTGGCGGGTGGGCTTTTGGCGAGTGGGAAGCACGACGTCGACCAGGTTGATCTTGCCCAGCTCCTCAAAAATGCGGCGAGGTTCGTCGCCCAGGCCGGCGGCCCGGGAGTTCTTTGCCATGATCTTGCCGACGCGGCGGTCGATCACTTCCTTTTTCCATTTACGCTTTTCGCAGCTTGCGCGGAGCTTATCGAGCGCCTCGTCGATCCGCTGCTCGAAACGCTCGTGCATCGCCTTTTCCTTTTTACGGCGATCACGGCTGCGACATAAGATGTAGGTTTCTTTGCCGCCGTCGGGCGAAGCGCACATCTTGACTTCCAGGCTTTCGCGGATCACGCGCCAGTCTTCGCCGAGCAACTGGCGCGCGAACTTCCTGAGCGTCCCTTTCGACGCGCCGAGGATATAACGCCGATTGCCCGACTCCATGAATTCGAGGTTCGCCTTGCTCATCATCCCGCGATCGCCGCACCAGATGCGGTTGGCGCGACCGTAACGCTTCTCCATCGTCGTGACAATTTCCTGCCACGTCGTCATGTCGTTGCGGTTGCCGGCGAAGACTTCGTAGCCAAGCGGGATGCCGTCCCGCGTGACGACCAGACCGATGCAGACTTGTTTACAATCACCCCGTTTGTCGCGAGAGTAACCGCGTTGGGCTTGTGGGTTTCCTTCACAAAGGCCCTCGAAGTAGGTGCTCGTCACATCGTACAGCAGCAGATCATAATCGAGCTCAAACAGCGTGCCGAGCCTGTTTTTTAGGTGTTTTTCCAGAGCCTCCTTGTGCGGTAGCAGCTTGTCCAGCGCCCGGTAAAGCCTTTCGTCATAGATCTTTTCCGCCGGAACACCCAGCAACTCGGGCAGCGCCGTGCTCTTGTAATAATGCTCGGCAATATGCAGTTCGCTCGACGGGTTGCAGAGTCGGCAGATGACGAGAATCATCGCGACCTTCGCCCACGGGATATCTTCCTTGCCGCGTGGGATGATGTTTTCAAACAGTTTGTCGAGTTGCAGTTGGCGGATCAACTCCAGCGCGAGCCATGCTCCGCCGAACTCGAGTTGGTTTTCGACACGCACATTCGCCGTATCGATCTCGACCCACTCGGGCTCGAGCTGGCCTTGATCATCGAAGAGTTGCAGCTGTGCGGAATCCGGTTTCTTCTCGCCTGCCGCTGCTCGCCTGACGCCGGCCCGTTCGGACTCCTTGAGCTTGCCAAGCCAGGCAACCGTCCGCTGTCGCGGCCCCCGTTCGGTTCGATACGACTCGACCAGCGCCCAATACGCCTGACGTTTTCCCTTGATCTTGCGGTAGCACGGCCTGATGAACATGCCCGAATTATCGGCAATCAAAGTGTCTCGTCAAACGCAGATCTTTCCACGACAACGCGATTTGCCTTCGTCGCGACCGAAGAGGAACCATTTTTCGTAAAGCCAGGAAAGATACACCCGTCAGGGCATATGATTTCAGGTCAAAATATTTTTCAAAAAAGCACTTCCGCAGCACAACTGTGGAACTTGGGCTAGCCGCGGGTAGCGGGGATGTAGCGGCAAGCCTCCGCAACCCGACGCTAGCGCGTTGCGGCTCACATCATTAACCCCAGTTTTTAGACTGGACAACGCACTAGATCAGCTCCGATCCGACCCCTCATATATTAGCACGTCGCATGAGTACTGACAATCAATTTGCGACGGTTTTTTACATGGACTCGCATGAAAATGCGAGTGTAGCCGAAGCCTAACCGCTCCCTGATGAATCGGGGAAGAAGGATTTTTCCTCGCCACCCTTATCAGCCAACTTCTCCGCCCGTTTCGATGCCATGCTTTTCCAGCAGACGGTAGAGCGTGCGGCGTCCAATTCCTAGTGCTCGGGCGGTGCGCGCTTTGTTGCCTTTGAGGCGGTGGAATGTTTCTGCGATATGCTGCTTATTGACGGTGTCGAGGTCCAGGCCATGACCTGTTTGCCGAACGTGGGCTGTCGAAGCACTGGTGACAATCTCAGGGGGAAGATTTTTTTTGCGAATCGAGTCGTCTTCTGCCAAAATTTTTGCACGCTCGATTGCATTTTGTAGTTGCCTCACATTGCCAGGCCAGCTGTAGTTTTCGAACGTGACATGCACGTCCTCCTCAGTTTGCCAATCTTCTCCCACGAAATAGTCGGTCAACAGTCGAATGTCGCCGGCTCGCACTCGCAAATTAGGCAGCAGAATCGTCAGCACGTTGATGCGGTAGAACAAATCTTCACGAAACCGACTTGCTTGGACCTCAGCGGCCATGTCGCGATTGGTCGCTGCGATCAGCCGGACTTTCACACGCCGCTCTTTTACCGAACCGATGCGCCGCAGCATGCCATCTTCCAACACGCGGAGCAATTTGGCCTGCAGCGAACCGGCCATATCGCCGATTTCGTCGATGAATAAGGTGCCCTTATCAGCAACTTCAAACAGCCCTGGCTTCGCGCTAACCGCCCCGGTAAAGGCCCCCTTTTCATGGCCGAAAAGCTCGCTCTCGAGCAAGGTTTCCGGAAGCGCGGCACAGTTGATCACCACAAACGGTTTGTCGGCCAGCGTACTGGCTTGGTGCAGGGCTCGGGCGACCAGTTCCTTGCCGGTTCCGCTGTCTCCCTGGATGAGAATCGGTTTATCCGACGGGCCTGCTCGCTGGATCAGCCGATAGATTTCGTGCATCGGTTCCGACTCACCGACGATATGCAGCGGTCGTTGCTGCTGTTTCAGGACCGCCTTCAAATGCCGATTCTCTCGATGGAGCGCGCCCGACTCATGTGCTTTTCGCACCAGCCGATCAAGCTCGCGGAGACTGACGGGCTTGCTGAGGAATTCACGGGCACCCAGCTTCATTGCTTCCACGGCCGATTCGATGGTCCCTTGCCCTGTCAGCACCACAATTTGGCATTCCGCACCACGTTCGGCAAGCCGCTCCATGACCTCCAGTCCGCTTAACCCCGGCATAGCCATGTCAAGAATCATCACATCGAATTCACGCCGATCGGTCAGCGCAAGCGTCTCTTCTCCGTTGCCACATTGTTGCACGTGGTAACCACAACGGTCGAAGAATTGCGACATATCGGTCCGCAACTCTTCGTTGTCGTCGACAAGCAGCAGGTCGATGTTTGTGTCGGTTGTGTTGTTTGACATTGTTTGCATTCCCAATACATGTAAAGGCTGTCGGATAAGGGCATATTTCAGCCAGTCCGATTTTATTACCTTCGTTCACGAAATGAAAAAGAATGAACCACGAAGGACACGAAGGAACCAGAAGGCAAATCGCTTGCTCCCGCTCCCAAGCTTGGTCACAGTTGTACCTCCGTTAACTCAGTTGAATTGACTATCAAATGCTATTCTTCGTGTCCTTCGTGCTCTTCGTGGTTCACTTTTCTTCCATCCCGTGAACGGTTAAGAATCCTTACTCTCGTGGATGTCTTGGTAGTAGGAGTACAAACTCCGCACCTTCGGTTGTTTCATTGCTGACGGCAATCGCACCTTCGTGCGCATCGATAATTCGTTTTGCGATTGCCAGTCCCAGGCCGGTTCCTCTGGATTTTGTTGTAAAGAACGGTTGAAACGCCATTCGGCGGGCCTCGGCGCTCAATCCAGGACCATTGTCTCGGACACGTATTTCCACCACTTCCTGTTGCTCTAACTGGCTATCTCGACAATTGACGACGATGCGCACCGGTTCAGCGGAAGCTGCCAAGCTATTTTCAAATAGGTTACGAAACAGTTGGATCATACGAAAACGATCCACCTTGACGTGAAGATCGATTTCGCCACACTGCTCGATCAGCTCTGTCTGGCGCCCTTCTCGTTGCAGATGCAGCAAACTCCACGACTCGTTCCAGAGACCGGGAAGCTGACAAGGGGTCCGCTCCAAGCGAACGGGTGAAGCAAAGTTGCTAACTTCGTCGAAGAGTCGTTGCAGGTCGTCTTGGGCTTTTTGCGCGCGTCCGATCAGGCGAATGGCTTCCGGATTTCCTTCGACCTCGAATTCCAGCATCTCCGTACAGACGCGAAGCCGCTGTAACGCATTGCGACTTTCATGCGCCAATCGCATGTTCATCTCGCCGATGGTAGCTAGCCGATCGGCTTGCATTAGCTTTTCATTCGCATGTTTTAGCTCGGTAATGTCGTAGCCAACGGCAAGCACCGAAGGACCTTCTTCCAAGTCATCAATATAACGAGCATTCCAGACGAACCAGCGGTAAGTGCCATCGCGGCAACGAACTTGATCTTCCATCTGCTCGACCAGTTCACCCTGTAAGATCGATTCGATTTTGTGCGCGAGACCCCGATCACCCCCTTGATCGACGAACACGAAGTCGATCGTCTTGTTCAGCACATCCAAGCTCCTGTAGCCGGTGACTGTTTCAGCGAACGGGCTGAAATAGGCAAACGTGCGATCGGACCGCAAAATCACGATCATCGAGTCTGCTGTTTCCACCAGATTGCGGAGCTTGCGTTCCCCTCGTTCGCGTTCTCTCTCTCGCTCATGCAGGAGATGTTCGAATTGGTATGCATCTTTGATTATGGCTAAATCGATTGCGATCAACTTGTTCAGCGAACGGACTGCATCAGCAAATGTCTCGATCGAGCCCTCCCACTCACGCGCCAGAATGGCGATTAAGCCATCACGAAGACGAGCCAAGGCCATGCTGGTGTAAAGTTGATCAAGCCCTACTTCGACATGTCGACGCCCTACGTGCCAGCGGCGGCGGAAGTAGTCATTGTCATATTTGCCGTGAAGCAACTGCTTAAGCCATTCGTGTAGCGTTATCTTGAGTTGCCTGATTTGAGCTTCCCCGCCAGTGATCACCTTCGCGGCTTCAGGATGGCGTTTGACTTCCGCATAGAAGTCATCAACCAGCCCCGAAGTATGCGCCTCGTAGATCGGCCATAGCTCCGCCACCCGAACCGCATCGTCGGCAGTCCAACCGACATAGCTCCTCATCTCCTGAAATCGTTCGAACAGCTGATCCCAAGGCATAAGGCTATCGTGAGCATCATCCGTTGTGTTACTTATAATCGATTCCATATCATCTAGTTTGAATTCTTCCAACGCAGAACAGAAGGGGCCAACCCACGAAAGAAACAAGAAATTTTGCCTTGAGGCAAGGAAATCGGTAACCGTTCAGCCCAATGGAAGGCAAAATCGCAGGAATCCGTCCTTGCGGACAGCGCTAACGTAATTGCGATGACAAAATGTTGCGCTGCAGTTAGCGCCGTCCGCAAGGACGGACTCCTATGAAAATCGCTCAATCACGGGTTCCAATATCTTCGTTGTATGCACGTTGCAGCAATTGGTTTTCCGTTGACTCATGATGCATCAGCGCCTTGCTAAATTCATGGAAATCGGTTTTTAAGCTTTGCCACCATAAAGGCGTTCCTGCGCGGGATTCAGCCGTCGCAACCAAAACACGCATTTGCTCCAAAAACTGTTGATGCTCCTCTTTGAGATGTCGTACTTCCGGTGATAGTCGAGGCACCTTTTGCTCGATTTGGTCAAAAAAACCGTCGTCCTCCTCGTCGAGAAAATGAGCCACCAGCTCCTTCAATAAAGCAGCCAGTTGATGATTAACCTGCTCGACCTCTTCCTCCTGGTTCTCAAGGGTTCCGCGGATTTCGGCAATCATGTCTCGTAGATGTGCATGCTGCTCCTCGATTCTTTCCGAGGCAGCAGAGGCGACGACTGCTCGATTGTCCCGTTGCGACTTCTTGGACTGCTCTGATTCCGAATGCTCAGCCATGGCACACACCTTTCTTGCAAGGCCCCGTCAGTGAAACCGTCAGTGAGGAGGTAAAGACACCGTGCTGTAGGGCAACCCATGTGCCAAAAAGCACTCTTGTGGCTTGCTTCACTTTGTTCAGAGTGCGCATCACTTTGCATAGTCCGACTAATTAGGAGAAAACTCGATGATTATCTTCGCGTTTTTGATGACGAGTGAGCATATCGAAAGCGAGCTACAATGACACACAGTGTGCTGATCAGCACCCTTGGGGATTGAAAACGAGCCGACGCTTTCGTGTTAGCACGTCCACCATTACCAATTGGCACAGCTTTCAGAGTGCGGGATTGCTGGCACGGTATTTGCGACTAAAGGTGCTGGAACTTTCAAGCGGTAAGTTCAGGTCATGGAACATTGAGAGCGCGTGCCTTGGGAGATCTGCAAAGTCTCGATGAACCATTTCAGCCCCCGGCTTTGCCGGGGGGTCAGGAAACCGCAAAGCTATGATGTTGGAGAGAACCGTAGTGACACATCCTCGCTAGGCGCCCCCCCGGCAAAGCCGGGGGCTGAAATTGCGACTTTACAGTTCTCCTGAGCGCGTGCCCGGCCGATAACGAGAAATCGAAAGGAGCGGTACGATGAATGTTCAGCGAATCATGTGTCCGACTGATTTTTCCGAATCGAGCAAGGCGGCAGTCGGCTATGCGTCGTCTCTCGCTCTGCACTTCGGTGCGATTCTGCATATTGTGCATGTTGACGAGCACCCATTGCTGTACGGCACCGCTCCTGTTCCTTATCCCGATGAGATGAATGCCAATCGGGAACAGCTTGCTGAAACCAAGCCAACCATAGGCGGGGTGCCTTTCGAGCAACATCTGCTACGCGGAATAGCCGCGGATGAGATTGCGCGCTTCGCGGAAAAATATGATGTCGATCTCATCGTGATCGGCACGCATGGCCGTACTGGCTTGCGCCGTTTGTTGATGGGCAGCGTTGCCGAATCGGTCGTGCGTCATGCCAAATGCCCCGTGCTGGCTGTTAAACATCCTGTTGTAGTTCCTCAGCCTGCTTTTAATTGATCGTCGTTATGATTTATTGATTTGGATCGCAATGCAATGTTGATGCCTCAATACAATGCTATAGAACGCCTGGAAGGTTTACGTGTTTCTGACGTGATGACGAGGGATGTCACGACGATTCGCTCGAGTTGCACGATAGGCGAGGCTGCGGAGATTCTTTACAATTCGAAGTCGACCGGCGCACCGGTTGTTGATGAAAAGGGACGCTGTATCGGTGTGCTGAGTGCGCACGACTTTCTGCGACTGAAGAAGCAGCAACATACGCTTGAGCAGGATATAGTTGCCTGCCAAGAGTATCAGTTGGTTGAAGGGGGCCCGGAAAAAACACTAGCGATTAGACATGTTGATGAGGAAAGTGTCCGTGAGCATATGACAGCGGCAGTCCAGTCGATTGATCTTCATGCGCCCCTTTTGCTTGCCGCGCGCACCATGAGTGCTGAGCATATCCATCGGGTCGTTGTTCTGGATGAACACGCCTTGCCAATCGGCATCGTTACGACGCTTGATATCACTGCGGCTCTGATCTCGGCGATGGACGAGCAACACCGTTGCGATACTTCAATATGAGAAACACTTAGTACTACAGCGCAGGGTTAAACCACGAAGGCACGAAGGACACAAAGAAAGGGGATTTGGAAAGCAGGGGAAAAACCACCTCTAATTTCTCACACAGATATTTGAGGTTGTCCAGAAATTACGAATGAAAGCCCCCGGCTTTGCCGGGGGGTGGCCTAGAAGTTAGAGTCCACTCTGCTACCACCCCCCGGCAAAGCCGGGGGCTTTCATGGAAACAATTCCTGGACGCCCTCAGCTAATCGCTAACCGCTAGCAAAATTGAAAGGATGAAAGCCATGACTAGATTTTCTGAACAGCCTTTGATTGTCCCGATTGATTTCTCGGAGGAATCGGACGGTGCTATTGATATGGCGCTAGAAATTGCGGATGATGCGACCAACATCACAGCCATCCACGTTGCGGCTCCGCTAGCGACACTGGAACCGGGGGTTGTGTGGGAGATGATTAGCGACGAAACGCGATGCGAGCAATTGGACAAGGCCTTTCGCATGAGGTATGAGGATTCGAAGTATGCGTCGATTCACTTTGAGGTTCGATTTGGCGATCCTGGGAATCAAATCACCGAATATGCGAAGGAAGTCGGATCTGGTTTGATCGTCATGCCGTCGCATGGCAGGACGGGGCTTGCCCATCTGCTGATTGGTTCGGTTGCTGAACGGGTTATACGGTTTGCCCATTGTCCGGTGCTGGTGCTGCGGGAGTAATGCGGGAGTGGTAGTGCTAAGCCGCAAGCGGTCGCGAGCAGTTATTTTTCCTGTCCACTAAATTAATCAAATGCCTCGCTGCCACGTGCATGCTACCGTCAACTACAATCGCGCCTTCGCCTTGGGCGTGGGATTGAACGTGATTTACATCTTGATCGAGGTCGGCTACGGATTGGCTGTCGGGTCGCTGGCGCTGTTGGCCGACGCGGGGCACAACATGGGCGATGTGCTCGGCCTATTGCTCGCCTGGGGTGGTCACTACCTGGCCCAACTCAAGCCGACCCGGCGGCATACTTACGGCTGGCACAGCTCGACGATCCTCGCCGCGCTGTTCAACGCGCTGATTCTCATGGTTGCCGTCGGTGCCATCGCAAGCGAAGCGATTCAGCGGTTTTGGCATCCGGTCAACGTCTCTGGAACCACCATCATGGCCGTCGCTGCGATCGGCGTGGTGATCAACGCGCTAACGGCCATGCTCTTTTTCAAAGGACGACATCAAGACCTGAATCTTCGCGGTGCTTTTTTGCACATGGCAGCCGACGCGGGTGTTTCGCTTGGCGTTGTCATCGCGGGCTTGCTCACCACGCTTTACGGTTGGGCCTGGACCGACCCGGTGGTCAGCCTGATTATTTCAACCGTCATTTTCGTGGGAACTTGGGGATTGCTCAAAGAGTCGGTCAACCTGGCCATGAATGCCGTCCCCATGGGCATCGATCCGGTTGAAGTAGAGCGGTTTCTAGCCAAGCTGCCGGGTGTGGTCGAAGTCCACGACCTGCACGTGTGGGGGCTCAGCACCACCGAGACCGCTCTGACGGCTCATTTGGTGATGCCCGAGGTCACCGACCCCGACGCCTGCTTGCTCGACATCACCGCCCAGTTGAGCAGCCAGCTCGGCATAGGCCATGCCACACTGCAAATCGAACGAAGCGAGACGATCGCCTGCCCACATAAGCGTAGTGACATCATCTGATGCTTTGGAGGCAGTCCGGGAATTCCAACCTGGCGGGAACGCTCCTACCACTTCGGCCGGCGTTGATCGAGGTTATTCAGTTGCCCAGGCGTCACTCGGCTGCGAGGAAACAGAACATTCCACTTTTCGCGAGGATCCGCTTCTGCTTCTGTCGCTTGTGGTTTCGCCGGTTTCTGTGATGGAGTTGCAACTTCCGATGGTTGAGCGGCTGGTGTTTGAGTTGGAGGAGGTGGCTGCTCCGCTACGAGTAGGGGCTTTTTAGGCAGCGGCTTGGTTGCGTCGGGCCGTTGCAACTCCAGTTCGACGGCAAAACTGTTGTGCGGAGAACTCGACCACAATACCGAAGCTGGCAGGGTGCGAAGCTGGCTATAAAGGTCATTCCCCTTGCGTCGCTGGTAAAGCTGTTCTCCAGGAATCACGGTTGCTTGTCGCTGAAGCTGGTATCGCCCAACGAGCAGCATCACCAATTCGGTGGTGTCGCCCGTGGTACCGCGGAATGAGATTCGTTCCACCCGGCCATCGGCGTCGAACAGATAGGTTAGCGACCCGGCCAAGTCGTTCAACCGCGTTCCGGAAACCAACGGAACGCGGATTCCATAATGTTCCAAGTCGGCCAAACCGGTCGATTTACGGGGCCACCGCGCGTACACCCATTCCTTGGTCACATCCATCCGCAGCACTTCGGCTAGCGTCATGCCATGCGAACCTTCCAGGGGAGTTGCCACGGGATAGAGCATGGCCCCAGGGCTTTTGGATGTGATATCGAGCAACCCCGGATTGCTCCCGGTGTTGGCGGCCGAAGGTGAGGACGATCCGGCAGACGCATTGCCTGAGAACAATTCGGAAAAACTCGAGCTACTTTGCTTCCAACTTTCCATCCACTCGGGCGAGTTGGTTGCAAGGTAGGGAATGCCGATCGAAGCGGCCAGCAGCATCGGTATCATGAGGGAGCGTGAAAACATTGTCGCAAGTTGGTTACTGGTAGAGGGGTGTCACAAAGAGGATGGTCCGTTCTAATGATCGGGCTAGGAAAGTGCCAATCTTTGCAGCAGCAAGGGTTGCTCGCCTCAGTTTGCCCGACAGTTGCGGGCCGAATCTCCCGGCAAGGTGTTGCAGGTCGTTTGAGTGTTGCGACCGAGAGAATGTCGCGGTCCGCTGCATGAGGTTCCTATGATCTCGGTAGAGCTTGACGATTATCCGTGGTAGCCGTTCACGGAATGAAAAATATTGAACCACAAAGGACACGAAGAGCACGAAGAAGTCAGAGGACAAATCGCTTACTCCCGCTTCTCAGCGAATTCAAACGGAAAACCCATTCGGAGGAAAACCACGAAATAGACGAAAACCACGAAAAAAGTGAGGGAGTAGGATCGCAGGATTTGAAGCGGAAAGACTTGCCCAACAGTATTCGCAAAACCCTCTCTTTCGTCTGTTTCGTGGTTTTCTTCTCTTTACCTTAAATAGGCTAAATTTGCACCCTCATCGACTTGATTGGATAGCCTCACGAAAATTAGAATTCTATTCTTTGTGTCCTTCGTGCTCTTCGTGGTTCATTTTTCTTCCATCCCGTGAACGGTTACTATCCGTGCCATGCAAGCTCAGAATCATCTCCCCCTGCCTTGCCGTGGGAAAATGCAGTAAAATTACTACCAGCCGCGTTGCAATGCAACGCACGGCAGCCCCAACCACAAACCACAAACCCATGTGTTGCGTTGCAACACGGCTAATTACCATGCAACTCGCCTTTAGCTCCAACGCTTACATGCACTTCTCGATCGAAGAGACTATTCGCCGTATTGCGGAGATTGGTTATCGGGGGATCGAACTGCTGGCCGATGTGCCCCATGCCTGGCCAGCGGGCCTGTTGCCCGAGCAGAAGGAATCGATTCGCGAGTGCCTTGAGGAGCATGGCCTGACGATTTCCAACATCAACGCGTTTATGATGAATGCCGTGGCCGACCCGCGGCAGCCCTATTGGTATCCAAGCTGGATCGAGCCTGACACGCATTATCGGGCAATCCGTCGTGAGCACACGATGCGAGCGCTGCACCTGGCCGCCGACTTGGGCGCACCGCACATCACCACCGAGCCGGGCGGCCCGCTCGCGCCGGGGCAAACTTGGAAGCAGGCGGTCGACGACTTCTACGACGAAATCATGCCATGCGTCGAGTTGGCTGAAAAGCTGGGCGTGGGGCTGCTAATCGAGCCCGAGCCGGAATTGATGATCGAGCGTTTTGACCAGTATCTCGAATTTGTCAACCTACTCGATTCGCGGGCCGTCGGTCTGAATTTTGATATCGGTCATGCCTATTGCGTCGGCGAAGATCCGCAAGATTGGGTCGGCCGGATGCGCCGGCACACGGTCCACTATCATTTCGAGGACATCGCCCCATCGCGCGTGCATCAGCATTTGATCCCCGGCCAGGGCGCGATCGACTTCGCGGCGACCATTGATGCCATTCGGCAGACGGACTACGATGGCTGGCTGACGGTCGAGTTGTATCCGTACATCGAAAATCCGGACGATGCCGCCCGCCAGGCTCGCGAGTATCTGCTCGGCATCTTGCAATAGAAGATTGGATTTCCCGTGGCGAATTCTGCTCCCTTGCCACCAGACGCCCAGCGCAGCCGGCTTTTAGCCTGGTGGGAATTGCTGCGTGCGGGCAACGTCTTTACCGCCGCGTCGAATGTCATTGCCGGGTTTCTTCTGACGCAACGCGAGTGGCAGCCGGTCGGCCCGTTGTTGCTGCTCGTGTTTTCGTCGATGCTGCTTTACGAGGCGGGCATGGTGCTCAACGATGTGTTCGATGCGGAGCTTGACGCCGTTGAGCGGCCCGAACGACCGATCCCTTCGGGGCGAATCAGTCGAGGCGTAGCTTTCCGAGTTGGACTGGCTTTGTTGGGCCTGGGTTTATTCTCGACAGGGCTGACAAGTTGGTTCCTTGGCGACGTGGCACCCTTGATCGTTGGATCGACGCTCGCAATTGCCATTGTGCTCTACGATTCAGGACTAAAAAACACCTGGGCTGGCCCGCTGACGATGGGCTGGTGCCGGCTGCTGAATGTGCTGCTGGGCGCTTCGATTGCCGCAGACCGCTGGGGTTCCCGTGGCATCTGGTGGTTTGCCATCGGCGTGGGGGTGTACACCGTGGGAATCACGCAGTTAGCCAAACACGAAACCGATTGCAAAGAAGGGTTTTCGCCGTCGAACGTGCGACGCCAAGTAAAAGGGCTTCTATTGGGGTTTATCGTGATCGACGCCATGGTTGCTGCGGGAGCGGCCGGTTGGATGTCTGGTTTGGCCCTGCTCTGCCTGCTGATTCCAACTCTTATTGCGTCGCGGTGGGCACCGATGACATAATGAGGAAAAGTTAGCCGCCGGGCTTGTCCCGGCGCGCCGGATCAGCGCCGGATCAGCGCCGGATCAGCGCCGGATCAGCGCCGGATCAGCGCCGGATCAGCGCCGGATCAGCGCCGGATCAGCGCCGGGACAAGCCCGGCGGCTAACAAACCGTTCATGTGAATGCTATGCGAATCGGCTACAACACCAACGGCTTAGCCCATCACAGCTTGCCGGCTGCGATTCGGATGCTTGCCTCGCTAGGTTACCAAAGCATCGCGATTACAATCGATCATGCTTCGCTCAACCCGTATGACGATCAGCACAAAAAACAGCTCCGCGAAGTCCAAAATTTGCTCACCGAGCATGACATGCGTTCGGTCATCGAAACGGGCGCACGCTATCTGCTTGACCCGCTCCACAAACACGAGCCGACGCTCGTTTCACCCAAGTCGGCGGGTCGGCCTCGTCGCGTGGAGTTTCTTCGCCACGCAGTCGACATGGCGGCAGCGCTCGGCAGCGATTGCGTTTCGCTTTGGTCCGGCTCCCTTTCTAAAGCGGACGAACCTGGAGATGGCATGCGGCGATTGGTCGAAGGCCTGCAAACGGTCCTCGATTATGCCGCGAGACGAGACGTGATGCTGGGATTCGAACCGGAACCGGGCATGCTCATCGACACGATGACAATGTTCGATGCGATGCTGGAGCAGATCGACTCTCCCCAACTGGGACTCACGCTCGACATCGGCCATTTGCATTGCCTCGGCGAGACACCGATTGCGGGCGTCATTCGCCGCTGGGGCGATCGGTTGGTGAACGTGCATATCGAAGACATGCGCGCCGGAGTCCACGAGCACCTGATGTTCGGCGAGGGGGAAATTGATTTCCAGCCGATCATCGCCGCATTGGCCCAGGTTGGGTATGATGGCGGATTGCACGTCGAGTTGAGCCGGCATAGCCACGATGGCCCCGTCGCCGCGCAACATGCCCTGGCGTTCTTGCAGCCGCATGTCGATGCGGTGAGTTGAGTCCTATCCCCGACCTCTGACCCCCGACCCCTGACCCCCCATGCCCGAATACGTCACCCTACTTTCGATCCCCGGTCTTCGCCCCGTCGATGTCGATTCCATGCCGCGGCTTGCCCGCTTGACCGCGAGCGGCGATCGGACCGAACTGGTCCCCAGCTTCCCGGCCGTCACTTGCCCCGTGCAAGCCAACATGACCACCGGCGTGCTGCCCGAGGAGCATGGCGTGGTCGCCAACGGTTTTTATTGGCGTGAAAAACAGCAGGTCGAGATGTGGACCTCGGCGAACGATTGCATCGATCGGCCGCAACTTTGGGACATCCTCCACCGACACGATCCTCGGCTTACCTCGGCCGTCTGGTTCCCGCTGCACAGCAAGCACTGTGGGGCCGACTATGTTTGCACGCCTGCGCCGATCCACAATCCCGATGGTAGCGAGTCGCTCTGGTGCTATACGCGTCCCGAACCGCTGTACGGCGAATTGCGCGACAAGCTGGGCCACTTTCCGTTGCACAAATTTTGGGGCCCCATGGCGGGAATCGAATCGACGGCATGGATTGTCGACTCGGCGATCGAAGCGGCGAGGCAGTTTCGCCCCAACCTGTTCACCATCTACCTACCACACCTCGACTACGCCGCCCAAAAGCATGGCCCTGATAGCGACGCCGCTGTGAAAGCACTTGCCGAACTGGATGCCGAGATCGGCAAGTTGGTCGATGGTTTTGCTGTTGCTTACGCCGATTGCAATCTGCTTTGGCTTGTGGCCAGCGAGTATGTGATCACGCCGATCGATCATGTGAGCTATCCCAACCGTGTGCTCCGCGATGCCGGTTTGCTGACCGTGCATGACGCGGAGGATGGCGAGCAGATCGACTTTGCCGCGAGCGATGCCTGGGCGATGGTCGACCATCAGTTTGCCCATGTTTTCGTTCGCGATGCCGACCAAAAAAGGATCAAGCAAGCAGCCACGGTGCTTCGCTCGCAAACGGGCGTAGCCGAAGTGCTCACCCGAGACCAACTCGACCGCTACGACATGCGGCATGAACGCTGCGGCGAGCTGGTTGTGATCTCCGACCCGAACAGTTGGCAGGCCTATTACTGGTGGTTGGATGATGCTCGAGCGCCCAGCTTTGCTCGCACCGTCGATATCCACCGCAAGCCGGGTTACGACCCGGTGGAGCTCCATTTCGACGCCGCGACAAAAAGTATTCCTCTCGATGCGACGCTCGTTCGTGGTTCCCACGGCGCTCCGGCCATTGATCCCAGCCAACGCGGCCTACTGCTTGCGTCTCATCGGGGCGTCTTCGTCAAGCGCCCGCTGGCCGACACGGATGTTGCCGACACGGTGCTGCGTCAATTCGGCATTTAATGAGAGCGGCAGTTAAGGACTTACCTTGATAACCCGATGCGTAAGCGAGGGACTGAGGATAACGAGGTAATTCCCTCGCTTACGCATCGGGTTAAGATTGGTAAATTCTCAATCGGCGCTCGCCTAATGTGCCGCTATTCCTTGAATCGTTCCAACAACCGTCCAGGCGAACCCATGGAATTGTAGCCGCCGTCGAGGTGCATGATTTCGCCCGTGACGCCGGAAGAAAGATCCGAGAGTAAAAACATGCCGCACTGGCCAGCCTCTTCGTGCGTGATGTTTCGACCCAACGGGGCGATGCCTTCGTACAAATTGAGCAATTGGTCCGCCCCGACTCCCCGGCCGGAGACGGTTTGCAACGGCCCGGCACTGAGTGCGTTGACACGAATCCCCCGATTACCCAAGTCAAATGCAAGGTACCCGACAATCGAGTCGAGTGTGGCTTTGCAGACGCCCATGATATTGTAGCCGGGCACCGTCTTCTCACCGCCAAAATAAGTCAGCGTGAGTATGCTAGCTCCATCTTTCAAAACGTCTTGTGCTTTATTCGCCAAGGCAATGAGACTGTAAGCGCTGATTTCCATTGCCAGCTTAAAACCATCGCGACTGGTGTCGATCGTATCTCCTTTCAAGTCTACCGGGGGCGCATAGGCAATGGAATGGAGGAGAAAATCGAGCTTGCCCAACTCTTCACGGCATCGGCCAACGAGTGCCTCGATCTGGTCATCCTTGGTCACATCCATAGGTTGAAGGAATTTTACGTGTGGGTTGTCCTCGGTCAGCTTAGTCACGCGATTTAGATTTTTCTTGCGCATATCGTCCGGCTTATCGGACATGTACGAAAAACCGCAATCGGCTCCTTCCTCCATCACGCGTTCCGCAATCGCCCACGCGATGGACTGTTTATTGAAGACGCCGGTGATCAGACCTCTTTTCCCGTCAAACAAACCCATTGATTAACTCCTGAATTGTTTTCCTCTAACTTGTGCTGCTCGCTGCCGTGTGCTGCGTTGCGCTGCCGTGTGCTGCTGGGTATTATTCGTGGCAGGATAGCAGTCTGAGTGGTTGCTAGGAAGGGCGTCCCAGGAGAGTTGCAAAGTCTCGATGAGTCATTTCAACCCCCAGCTTAGCCGTGGGGTAAGAATATCGCAGTGCAATGATGCTGGAGAAAACCGTAGCGAAACCTCCTCGCCAGGCACTCCCCCTCGGAAAGCCGGGAGCTGAAGGGTGAGCTATACACCCATGTAGAGTGGATTTTCCATGATCTTTCTAACTCATTGCTGAACAAAGACTTGCATCTTTTCATGCAATTGGGATGTTGCCTTTTAGAGTACATGGGATAGAATGGTGTTGTCATGATGATTTGTTTTATGTGGGTTTCTATCCTAAGGCTATCGGCCATGACTCTATTACGATCACACGGACCCTGAGAAATGAGTCATGATTGACACAATTGCCCAAGGGGAGTTGGTACAGAACATACTGGAATATACTTGCAGACACGATCAAATCGAGCCGTTTCTGGATGGCCTCCTCGGCAAAGCTCAAACTGTTCTTGAGTCCAATGGCCTGGCCGTAGTGCGATCCAATCCGCCACAGTGGGAAGTGGTTACCCAGGTTGGACTGGATGGGCAGACGGTACCCACCGAGGCTGCCGCTGAGGCGCTGGACCAAGGCCAGCCGTCGACGGTCGATGATTGGATTGCCTACCCTCTCGGTGAGCAATATGCGCTGTTGATTCGCGGTGTAAGTAGGCACCAGAAGCTAGATGATTTCGGTTGTGCGTTCAGTCAAGCTTTGGAAATAGTGCATGTCCGGCAGCAGCGCCTACGCCGCATCCATCGATTGGAAACCATACTTGAAATCACCCAATCGTGGAATCAAACCAATTGTTTGGAGGCGCTGCTCAATGCGATGGCTGAGGCTGCAACCGAGTTGCTGGGGGCAGATCGAGCAAGCATTTTCTTGTGGGACCGGGTCAACAAATCGCTTGTTGCCCGACCCGCTCTCGGTGTGGAAGGAAATGATTTGCGTATCGCGGACGACAAGGGAATTGTCGGGCAAGTGGTCCACTCGGGCCAACCGCGCCGTGTTGGGGGTGGTTTGGATGAAGATCAAATCGACCGTACGGTCGACCTAGCGACCGGCTATCAAACCAGTTCGATCCTTTGCGTTCCGATGACCACGCCCCAAGGCGAGTGCCTTGGGGCCTTCGAGGTGCTCAATAAAAAAGAAGGCCATTTTACCGACGAAGATCAGCGAGGCTTGGTTGAACTGGCCACCCATGCAGCCGTGGCACTGGAAAGCACGCAACAGTTTGAGGAGCTTCTGACAAAGCATCAGCAGCTTGTCGAGCAGGCGGCCGAAGGGTTCCAGCTAATTGGCGAAAGCCCCGTCATCGAAGCGGTCCGTTCCACCATTGGGCGCATTGCCGACACCGACTTAGCAATACTCATTCTCGGCGAGAATGGCACCGGGAAGGAAGTCGTTGCCAGATCGATCCACTATATCAGCAGCCGTCGCGAACAGCCTTTTATTGCAGTCAACTGTGCGGCACTGACAGAAACATTGCTCGAGAGCGAACTTTTCGGCCATGAAAAGGGCGCCTTCACCGATGCCCATGAAACACGGATCGGCAAATTTGAGCTTGCCTCGGGCGGTACCCTGTTTCTCGACGAAATTGGCGACATGAGCCTCAGTGGCCAAGCGAAGATGCTGCGGGTTCTTGATGACAAAACGGTGGTGCGTGTAGGGGGTTCCACTCCCATCTATACTGAAGTACGCATCTTGGCTGCGACGAATCAAGACTTGGCCACGATGGTCCGCGAGAAAAAATTTCGTGAAGACCTCTTCTTCCGCCTCAACGTGGTCAGCCTCGATCTGCCACCGCTACGCCAGCGGGGAAATGACATTATGCTGCTAGGCAAGCATTTTCTGCACACGTTTTGCACCAACATGGGACGCCGTACGCCGAAGTTTTCTGAAGCCGCGCAGAAACGGCTGCGGTCGCATCCATGGCCGGGCAACGTCCGTGAGCTGCGGAACCTGATGGAACGATTGGCGTATTTGACGACCGGCGATCGCATCGAAGCGGAAGATTTGGCCTTCATCGACGCCCGCGGCAAAGGCCAATCCGACTGTGTCGATGCCGAGAGCACTCTTGCCGAAGCAACCAAGCAGTTCCAACAGATGTTCATCCGCCAAACCATCGACAACGGACAAGGGAACATGACCGCTGCCGCGAAGCATCTCGGCCTGCACCGTTCGAATCTCTACCGAAAAATGCGACTATTGGGAATGGGGCAGGCGGATGAGGATGCCGAGTAGTGATTGCTGCGCCGTGCATTGCGTTGCATTACTGCGCCGTGCATTGCGTTGCAATGCGGCTAGAACAGTCTTGCTCGCAGACCGCGTAGCTGTTGTGCTTCGGCTTGCAGCGATGGGGGTAAGCTGGCTGGCTCAAAGGCCATGGGGGTTACGAATATCTTTGCCGGCTGTTCCATCTTCCAGGCCTCGACGAGCTTTCGCAGCAGCCGACCTTGGGAACTATTGAGATCGTGCGCCTGGCAGAGTTCGCGGAACAGCTTCCATGGGTCGTCGCACGGCTGGCTGGTGTCGTTGCGTTTTATCCACTGCACCACAGCCCATATGCCTAGTGCGATAATGGCCAGTCCGATCAAATAAGGCAGCAGTTCGGAGAATTCGACGCGTCGGCCCGATCCACGCAAACCATCCCCCAATCGCCGCCAACGTCTCATCTGCGCCAGCAATCCCAAGTTGGCTAGCAAACTCAAGTTAAAGACTGATGCGATCATCCACGGTTCTCCGTCGGCTAACTGCTTGACATTAACTATCCGGACATCGCAGCGGTGCTTGCCGCGATGGATTCCAGGCTGCTGCGTGCTGCATTTTGAACGGCTGAGCTGCGGTCCTCGACCGCCTCTTCAAGTGCCGCACGCACATCGGCACGGTCACAACAATGAAGAACATCGGCGGTGGCGGCTCGAATCAGATGGTCCTCGTCTTGCAGACGTTCAATCAGTGCCCCTGAAACTTGCGAGACCAATCCCAATGTTTCGACAATCTCGATCGCTCGCAAGCGCCGGCTCCGTGAGGGCGATTCCAGCTCGTGGGCCAGCAGCGATACAGCCTGCGGGTCGACTTTGCAGACTAGCGAACCGGTACTGCGACGTACTTCTTCGGTCAAGGTTCCATAGCGAGAGAGATAATTTTCAAAGGTAAACTCGCCAAGTGCTTCCCGGGCAGCATCGCGGACCTCGTCATATGCCGAATCGAGAAGTTCCACCAGCTTGGTCATCGCGCCAGGAATATGGCGTTCTCGCAACTGACGCGTCGCCTCGGCTTGAACTGCCGGGTTGCAATCGTCCAGCGCCCGTTGTATCAGCCGATTCGGCCGATCGCCTTGCAGCGAGGCGAGTGCTTTGCAAACTGCCAGCCGACCGGCATCAGCCCCCCCGTGGAGCACGCTCTCTAAAATGTCAAGCGAAGACTCTCGACAAATGCCTGAGACAGAAATCAATTCCACGGCACGGCGCTGATCCTCTGCATCAAAACTGATTATCGCTGCTCCCTTGGCATCAAGCCAGGTAAAGCTTTGGATTTGTTTTAGGTTCTTGCGTGCACTTTGCGTGAAGCCCTTATCGGCGAGCGCAAGCAAGCGAGTCACAAATGCCTTATCGGTCCGTCGACTAATGACCAGCAATACAAGGCGTGGCGCGTCGGACTCGTTGAGAAAATCAAGCAATAGCTGGTGCACGCCCAGGCTCTTGCTTTCAGTAATCGTGTCGAGCACGGTCTGGAAGCAGGCATGGTGTGGTGCATCGAGGAGCGATTGCAACAAGCTGCTTGAAGCGCCGGCGACCACGACAAAGGCCTCGATCAACTCGGACCGTTTGTGCTGGCGAAATCGTTCGACGCTGCGTTCCAGGCTTTCCAATACATGCCGCTGCATCAAAGTGGGATCGCGGCGGTCCTGCGAGTCGCGTGGTCCGCGGAGCATGTCGCTCAAACGCTCAATGAGTCGGCTGACAACTTGCGTGGCTTGGTCGGCATGCGGACTATTCTTATTTTCGGCAACGTTAATCAATGCCGGCACCAAGTCGATTTCCGTGAACTGCTCGATCACCTCGCAGCCGTTGGTAAATAGCTGCAAATCGTCGGAGACAACCGCGTCGCGCAATGCAGCGTTGATATGGCTGCGCCCTTCTTGCAGCAATTTCCGCTGGTCCAGTGGCAGGCGATGCCACTGCCGCAAAACCGCCAAGTGCCCCGCTTTGTTACGTCGTTTCATCAGAGCCAACATCGTGGCGCTGTGGATCGCCCGATCATCATGGCCCAGCGTGGAGACCAACGTCGGGACCGCCGCCTCGTTACGGCTTTTGGTCAGCGTTTCGAATGTTATTTGCAAAGGCGTGGGCACGTTGGACAAACTCGTGATTTGGGGTGTGGAACGTTCGCTCACATGCCATGGCATATGTTAGCCGCCGAGCTTGTCTCGGTGCGTGGGTGCAGAGCGTGGGTGCAGCGCCGAGGCAAGCTCGGCAGCTAAATCAAGAGCATGTGGCACCAGGGCCACAATTCAAGAAATCGCTGCTATACAAACTTAGGCCGAGAATCTGCACCGTTGGCCAATTCTCGCCTGAAAAGCGGGGCACGCCAATACGAGTTTTCCGTTGTGGGGGACAGGGCGAGGATGAAGGCCCACGCTTGCATCCCCCTGCGGAAGTAGCAACACTGGTAGAAAGGGGCCAATCGTCATAACCTGTCGTAGTTGGGAGTTGTTAGGCGCGAGGCGCGGGTTAAAGCATTTCATCCAAACTCGCGCCTCGCGCCTAATAGCTCCCAACTCGTGATTAACTCCCAACTCACTTTCGAGGGACCCAAATCATGGCAACCAAACGAACTAAGATGGAGGTGATCGAGCGGCAATTTTTACCCGTTCGCGCCAAGATTTTGGAGATTGCCGCCGCCTTGGACCGAGTCGATCGGGCCGCAGGTCCGCAGGAAGCCCAACACCAATTGGACCAGTTACATCAAGCGCTGGAGGTACTGCAGCAGTCGGGCGACGATCGAGCGGAGCAGGTGCAGCAGATTTTCAGTCGCGAGTACGATGACCTCTGGCAGGAGAAATTTGGCTCGGAGCAATCAGCCAGTCGAAACTCCAACCCCTAGCCCCTAATCCCTGGCCCCTACACCCCTTCCCATGGACTACATCGACCCCCACATCCACATGGTCTCGCGGACGACCGACGACTATCTGACGCTAACCAAGATGGGCTGCGTTGCGATGAGCGAACCGGCGTTTTGGGCTGGGTACGACCGCGGCAGCGTCGATGGTTTTCGCGACTATTTCGAGCAGCTCACCACGTTCGAGCCGCAACGGGCCGCCCAGTATCACATCCAGCATTACACGTGGCTCTGCATCAATGCCAAGGAGGCGGAAAACGTCGCCCTGTCGCGCGAAGTGATCGCGATGATTCCCGAGTTTCTCGACCGCCCCGGCGTGCTAGGCATCGGCGAAATCGGACTCAACAAAAACACGCCGAACGAGGCGACCGTGTTCCTCGAACACCTCGACTTGGCTATGCGAACCGGCGAGCAGATACTCATCCACACGCCGCACCTGGAAGACAAGTACCAAGGCACGCGCATGATTCTCGACATGCTCACCGGCGACGCTCGTATCGACCGCAGCCGCGTGCTGGTGGATCATGTCGAGGAACACACGATCCGTCTTGTGCGAGAAGCCGGTTTCTGGGCGGGGATGACCCTGTATCCCGTGAGCAAATGCACGCCTGAGCGAGCTGCCGACATGGTCGAAATCTACGGCCCCGAGCGGTTACTGGTCAACTCCGCCGGCGATTGGGGCCCGTCGAAGCCGACAGCCGTGCCCGACTTCATCCTGGAGATGCGTCGCCGCGGCCACGCCGAAAGCCTCATCCGCCGCATGGTCTACGACAACCCGCTCGAATTCTTTCGCCAAAGCCGCCGGTTTGTATTTGACCCGCCGGAGATCGTCAATCTCTAACCTAGTCGCTCGCCTTAGGTACAATCAGCGATTGACATCATATGCACAAGATGGTATATTTGTGCATACGATTATGCGAATTGGAGGTTTCCCATGCGAACGACACTCGACTTGCCCGAAGAGTTGCTTACCGAAGCAATGCGCCTGTCCCAAGGCAAAACCAAAACAAAGACGATTATTTTAGCCCTTCAAGAATTGATCAGAAAACTCAGAATCTCCCAGTTAAAAAGTTTTAAGGGGAAGATTGATATTGACGTTGATCTCGACAAGCTCAGAGACCGCCAGTGATGCGAATTCTGGTCGACTCCTCCGTGTGGATTGACTATTTTTGCAGTGGTGAACAATCATCCCACCTCGACCTGCTCATCGATGAAAACCTCCTTGCGGTGAATGACATCATTCTTGCCGAATTGGTGCCTTTTCTAAAAATCCGGAAGCAGAGAAAGGCGATTCATCTGCTCAACGAAGTCTACCGACACCCGTTGCAAATTGACTGGGAAGAGCTTATTCGGTTTCAAGTCCGATGCTTACAGACGGGAACCAATGGAATCGGATTGCCTGACCTTATCATCGCTCAGAACGCCAAGCAGAACCGAAGTGCCATCTACTCCTTGGATAATCACTTTCGTCTTTTGGGCCCGATTATTCGGGTGGATCTCTACCCGTCATGAATAGCTGCTATTTTTTGCTGGTATTCTTTCTCGACTTCGCCGCCACTTTTTTCGGCTTGCGTGCCTCGGCTCGCTGCTGTTCGTTCTGCCGTTGGCGGTTGACGATCGAGGTGACTCGTGTGGCGTTGACCACGTAGAGTCGCGGGTCGTCGATGACAAATGGGGTTGACCAAGATTTGCCGTCGTTCTTGTTGCAGGCGTCGAAGAAAAAGGTGCGGAATCGCTGCGCTCGATAGCCGTAGGGGTATTTCGATGCGATATGGTCGGCAGACGTCAAATCCTCGGCACCCGCATGGGCGTAGTAGTGGACCATGCCATCGCCACTGAAAGACATCCCCAGCGTCCACCAACCGAACTGGTCTTGGGGAATCTTGATCGCGGTGAAGTCGCGGCCGCTGGTGTCGCTGCGGATGGCGATGGTGGCCGAGTCTTCTTCCACACGACGACTCGTCTCGCTGCGGAAGTGGATCCACATACCGGGCCAGTAAGGCTCGTTGGTCGTTTCGCTGCGCGACCCAAAGAAGCCGGCCGACTTCCGCTCGGTTGTGATCGTCGATGCACTTGCACGGAAGCCAAAATGCGGACCGGTGCGGTTTTCCCATTGCTCTGCTGGTGGCAAATAAAGGCGAACCACCACGCTCGGGCCTTCCGAGACAGGAATCGAGCCACGTAGCCGAGAAATGCAGTTGACGATCAGATCGTCTTGCTCGACGCCGTACGAATTGCGGTTCGGGATACCGGAATGGAGCGTCCGCACGAGCAGTGCATGCTGGCTTCCTGCCAAGCCGCCCTCGGGCGTGGGGACAATTTTCATGTGGTCGGGATGGCCCCGCTCGGGGCCTTCGTTCCAGCGGCCATTGGACGAATAGCCGGTAGGCGACCGAAGGCGGTCGTCCGTTTCGCGGGAGCTTTTGGGAAGATGGTGAACGAAGCTCCACTCGGTGTTCTCAAAGTCGTCGCCCACATAGTCGACGAGCGTGCCGGTGCCAGGGACGATTGCTCGCGACGCATAGCGCTGTGCGTTTGTCTTTCCTGCGATCAGCAGCGAAACCGCAAGCGTAAAAACAACCATGTGGCAAAATCGAAGGTTCATATCGGTTATCCTATCGATACTAGAGAGATGTATTCGTTAGAATCAGTATCGGTAGGCTTGAGATGCATTTTCACACGCCACTGCCCCGACCGGCATATCTCGCCCAGACCGATTGACCGCTTCGATGGGGCTTTACCCAGAAAAACTCTGTGAATCCAGCTACAGTGATCTGGCAATCCAGCATTAGGCGAGCGGCAGAATAAAAATACTAGCACGCAGCGCAAGCAAGTGGGTCTAGCACACACTCGCTTGCGCGTCGTGCTAGTATTCTGGTAAATTTTCAATTACCGTTCGCCTTGAAGACCCACTAGCCACTGATGTCGCGGACAATCGGTTCCATCACCTTCGTGTTCCGTTCCACCGCTAAGACAACCGTCCGTTGCTCGACACCGTCGGAAGAACTGGCAACAACCGGAATCACTTGTCGACGCTCGGGAAGACTAAGGCGAACGATGAAGGTTCCGTCGTCGCGTACTTGCACCGGTTGGCCCTTGAGCGTGACATGGGAACCACGGTCGACCGCACCATAAACAATCACCTCGGCATCCACGGCAAGCTGCATTTCCTGCGATTGACCAAAGATGGCGGCTCCGTTGCCATAGCGGGTTTTCATGGGCGAACCTAACGGGCGACATAGCCGCTGCTCAAGCAATTCTTGCAGCTCTCGGCTAATGCCTTGCGGCGAATAGCCACCGCTCATCGCAAAGACTCGGTCCGCATGTTCGGCGACGTCAGCCCAGTTGTTGTCCACCGCCTCGCTCGTGCCCGCAGTAGGCGTCGATACGGTGTTACTTCGCGCCATGCAGTAAAAAAACTGGTCGTCTGCCAGATAACCAATTTCCATGCGAAAGCGGTTAGGCGGATCTTGTACGTCGACATACCAGTTCGTCACGCCGCCATGAATGGCAATGTCGCGCAGGCGCTTGGCCGAGTTGTTGGTGCTCAGACGGAACAGACGCAGTACCGGCTTTGCATGGTGCCAGCGCTGGCCCAGGGCAGCGCGCGCTCGGGCAACGCTCGACGGCGCTAATTCCCAAGTGGCGTGCAGCCAATACGGATCGCGAACCAGGATAGCCAGCCGGTCTTTGCCTGTTTTCGACAAGGAACTAGAAATTGGCTCGGAAGACAAATCCTTCAGCGCCGCAAGCTTGTTTTGTAGTTGGTCAATTTTTCGCCGGATGCGAGAATCGGTGGCTGGCTTTGTTGGGCCTGTGGGCTTCGTTTTGTTGGTTAGGCTTCCCGTTTTTTTTCGGACGTTTTCATTGGAGCGGTCCGACTTGCCTTTCGCTTGCTTGCCAGCGACCGAAACGCTGGCGACCGGACTGTTTTGCAGCAACGTCTTGGCTCTCGCTCTTTTATTTTGATCGGCAACGCGCCGGCGGGAAAGTCGAAGCAGCGCTCGGATCAACTCTTCCTTGCGCATGGAATGCCAGCCAGAAATGCCCTCTTCTCGGGCCATTCGAGCTAAGTCTTTGGCTGTGTGCGTTTGCAAAGTGGCCGCGGTCATCGGTCACCATGCCTTTCCGTTAGTAGGAGTGTTGTTCGTGGTGGGAGCGTTGCAAAGTCGTAGGCCTCCCGGCTTTGCCGGGGCCTTTCGTAGAAGTCCTCTCCGCGTCTGTCCGCCAGCATTTATTCTAAGCAAAAATGGAGAAAAACGCAAGAAAAAGGCCGCTCAATTATTGGCGCAAACTGTTTCATAGTAATGGATTACGAAAAATCAGACTTTTTCAAAGCAGTGGGGGGGGCACCACGTTTCGTAGGAATCCGTCCTTGCGGACGGCGCTAACGCATCTGCAGTGACAATAACGTAGCGACATCGTTAGCGCCGTCCGCAAGGACGGACTTCCTACGCTTTTGCGCGCCATTTGGCTAAACAGACTTCGTGAAAAAAAGCACGAATTCCGCTCTTCGACCGTTGACAGGGTCGGGCGGCGCGCGATAGATTGCCCGGCACCTACAGGGTTTCCGGGCTGTTTCCTGCCAAGGTTCCAGGTCGGGATCCTGGCGCAAGTCCTTGCTCGGTAATGTCTTGCGAGCGGCATTGAGGTTTCATGTGCCCTCCGATCATGCGAAACGTACCGCACCGGGAGCGTCTCCCTCTGATGGCCAGTCGCCGATGGCGAAGGCCTACCGGTGGTCGTCGCGGATATTGGCGGTTTCGCTCGAGATGGTTCTGCCAGGGTTGGCCGGATTTTGGGTTGATAAGCAACTTGGAACCTTATTTCTGTTCATGTTGATTGGCTTCGTGCTTGGATGCTCGACAGGCGTCTGGCACTTGGTTCAGATGACGCGAGCGAAAAACAACGTAAGCCATTCGCATAACGGTGCGAACAACGAATAACGAGCGAGCCTGACGGTCCGCTGATGAACCCTCCAATGCCCCATTTTTCCAACAGACATCCCGCCTTGTTCTCGATGGCGGTCACCGCTGCAATCACCCTTCTGATGGTTCCCCTCGCTTGTTGGCATGGCGGATTGTTGGGTGTTGGAGTTTCAGCCGCTTCGGGCGTTGTGGTGCTCTTGGCAATTGGTTTATCGCGAAGCGTTGTGCTGTGGGTCGGTCGAGAGGGCCTGGCTTCGATTGAAGGCCTTCTGCTCGCTATGTTGGTACGCACGGGATTGCCCTTGGCTTTCAGCCTGGCGGTCGTGATTCTGGGGCGCGGTTTTGTGCCTCCCCAGTCGGTGCTCTATCTGTTGCCCATTTATCTCTCGATGCTGCTGGTCGAAACGGTCGTTTCCTTGCCGTCATGTCCACCGGGGGTGAACCGTGGCCAATAATGCCCTCGACCCCAACAAGCTGTTCGAACATGTCCAGGACGCTGACTATTTCCACGTCCCTCGCGTCTTGTCGCCTCATGGAGATGGCCACATCTACCTGCCGCAACCATTGGCTACGTTGAAAACGGGTGCTGATGGAACCCCTTTGACCGATCACCACGGCCATGCGCTCTACGAGTCGATCTGGGAAGCCAATACGGGAATCCCCATGCTGGACGAAATGATTATTCAGCCCTTGAATTTCAAACTGACGAAATTTATGGTCCTGGAGGTCGTCGTTGCTTTCATCCTTTGTATGCTATTCCTGCGCCTAGCCCGGCAGATGCGTGGCGGCGGAAGGCCGCAAGGAAAAATCTGGAACATGCTTGAGGCGATGCTTGTTTACCTGCGGGACCATGTAGCGATACCAGCGATCGGCGTTCACGACGCGAACCGTTTTCTGCCCGTGGTTTGGACAGTGTTCTTTTTCGTCTTGGGCTGTAATTTGATGGGCATGGTCCCGTGGATGGGATCGCCAACCGGTGCATTGGCCGTCACAGCGGCTTTGGCGCTTACCGTCTTCGTTGTGGTCATTGGTTCCGGCATGGCCCGATTGGGCCCGATTGGTTTTTGGAAAGCTCAGGTCCCCTCCATGGACCTTCCCAAGCCCATTGCCATCGTGTTAGTGCCAATGATCTTTGCGATTGAAATCATGGGACTATTTATCAAACACTCGGTATTGGCGGTTCGTCTGTTGGCCAACATGATGGGCGGGCACGTGGTGCTCGCGGTGTTGATGGCGTTTATTGGCGTTACGGCAGGCGGCTTTCTTTGGTGGGGTGTGATGCCTGCGAGTGTTCTCGGCGCGACCGCACTGAGCTTGCTAGAGCTTCTGGTTGCGTTTTTACAAGCGTACATTTTTGCTTTTTTAACAGCACTATTTATTGGAATGGCAGTCCATCCCCACTAACGGTGTGGATTGCTTTTTTTATGTTCACAAGTTGTGTTTATTTTAAGGAGAATTTAGCCGTGGGAAACGTGGTTCGTATTGGAATGATTTGTATGGCGTTGGCACTGATTGCGTCGCCCGCCTTAGCTCAAGATGAAGCCGGTGACGCTGCCGACGTTTCTGGAGCGGTCGAAAACAACGGGTTTAGCATGGACCTGGGTGCCGCGTTCGGGGCCGGGTTGGTTATCATTGGTGCCGGTCTTGGCATCGGACGCATTGGTGGACAAGCCGTCGAAGGGATATCGCGTCAGCCTGAATCGGCAGGCAATATTCAAACGGCGATGATTATCTCCGCCGCGTTGATCGAAGGGGCAACCTTCTTTGCGCTAATCGTTTGTCTTATTGGTCTCTTTGTATAGGCAGTGGGTCCAACGGCAACGAGTTACGTGAGCGTGGAGTTGTTCTGCGTAGTGTGGGTGGTCTTTGTATTGACCGTTATCTGGTTCGAATAGGCAATGTCGAAAGAGCAATCGATGAAAGCTTGGCAATGGGCGATCGGTGCAGGGATGCTGGCCATCTTTCTCCATGGAGAAGTTTTGGTTTACGCTGCCGCGGAGGATGCGGCGCATCGTCCTGTGACAACTTCTGAGGCGAATCCGCACGATGAGGCGGCGGAATCGGGGCCCCCCAGCCCGATGACATTTGATCCCGATTTGGCGATCTTTTCGGCTGTCGTTTTCCTGCTACTGCTGGCAATACTCGGCAAGTTCGCCTGGCCGACCATTACGGCCGCCTTGGAAGAACGCGAGAAACGCATTGAGGACAACATTACCGCGGCCGCGGCCAAGCATGAGGAAGCGAAGCAGTTGCTGGCCGAGCATGAAGCCAAGCTGGCTGAGGCGAGTGGCGAAGTTCGTGAGTTGCTCGAAGAAGCGCGACGCGATGCTGAGCATACGAAGTCGCAGATTGTCGACGAAGCCAAAAAGGCGGCTGCGGCAGAACGCGATCGGGCGATCCGCGAGGTTGACCTGGCAGCCGACGCGGCGATGAAACGACTGGCTGAAACGAGTGCCAACTTGGCGGTTGACTTGGCGGGCAAGGTGGTGCGCACCAATATCACGGCCGATCAGCAGTCGCAGCTAGTCCGTGATGCGCTTGCCCAGCTAAACCAGTTGAGCCCCAGCAATAATTAAGTGCGGATAAGCGGGAATCTTAATCACAGTGGTTCAGAACAAGAGTGAATCAGAAGCAAGATAGCCCTCGGCGCAAGCCGTGGGTTTGAGTTTATTTCCACATCCAACCCCACGGCTTGCGCCGAGGGCTAGGGGTAAGTAGTTGATGGACAGACGTCATTAGTTCAATAGTCAGACGCAATTTATTCTATTTGATCCACTCCAATTCGTTGTCAACAGACCATGCCCGAAGCCCCTAACAACTCGGCCCACAAACGTGCCTTCGACGTCACGGTCGAAAAGATTGCGCGCGTGTACGCCGAGGCGGTCCTCGGCGCAGCGGAGGCAAAAGGCAACCCCGATGACTTGATGGAAGAGCTTTCCGAGTTGGTTTCCGGAGTGTTGGATAGAAATCCACAATTCGAGTCGTTGCTAGCCACCGAACTCATTTCCCAAGATGAGAAGCAGGAAATGCTTGGGCGTGTGTTTGCCGGAAAGTTGTCGGAAACGGCATTGGGGCTATTGCATGTGCTTGCCCAGCACGATCGGCTGAGTATTTTGCGCGACGTGGTTCAGACGACGTTTTCGCTTTGGCAACAGCGCCGTGGGCATGTTGCCGTGGAAGTGCAATTTGCCAGTGAACCGGACGAGGCGCTACGGCAAGAGATTGTCAAATCGCTCCAGTTGACATTAGGTGCAGACCCTCAGATTTCCACCTCGGTCGCCCCGGAGCTACTCGCCGGTTTTGTTGTTCGAGTAGGAGACAAGGTGTATGACGCCTCAACCCGTACCAGCCTGGAAAAAGCCCGACGAAACATGATCGATCGGGCTTACGAGGCGATTCAGAGCCGACCTAGACAGTTTATGCAACAGTAAAATCCCGTGTGTTGCGTTGCGACGCGGCTAACCGTGTTGCAACGCAACACACGGCGACCAACCACCAATATCCAACCACCACTATCCACCAAACATGAAATTCAACAGCGACGAAATCGCATCGGTTATTCAGAAGGAGATCGAGCATTACGATGCCCAGATCGATGTCCGCGAAGTGGGCCGAGTGCTCGAAGTGGGCGACGGCATTGCCCAGGTATATGGTCTGTCCAACGTGATGGCCAATGAGATGGTCGAATTTCCCAACGGCGTCATTGGATTGGCATTCAACTTGGAAGAAAATTCTGTCGGCATCATCATCCTGGGTGATTATCTTGGGATCAACGAAGGGGACGAGGTCCGCAGCACGGGCAAATTGCTCAGTGTGCCGGTCGGCGACGAGTTGCTGGGTCGTGTGGTCGATCCGCTTGGCAATCCGCTGGATGGAAAGGGACCCATTGCCAGCAGCAAGCGTCGCAACGTCGAGGTGATTGCCACGGGCGTTTCCGAGCGGCAACCGGTTTGCGAACCGCTGCAAACCGGCATCAAAGCGATCGATGCGATGACACCCGTCGGACGTGGGCAACGCGAACTAATTATCGGCGACCGCAAGACGGGCAAAACAGCCATCGCAATCGACGCGATCATCAACCAAAAGAATTCAGGCGTGAAGTGCTTTTATGTTGCGATCGGCCAGAAGGAATCGACCGTCGCGGGTGTAATCGAAAAGCTTCGCGAGAGCGGGGCAATGGACTACACAACCGTTGTCGTTGCCGGGGCCAGCGCCCCTGCTCCGCTGCAATACATCGCCCCCTATTCCGGCACCGCCATGGCCGAGGAGTATATGTTCAACGGCGGCCATGCGTTGGTCGTGTACGACGACTTGAGCAAGCAGGCGGTCGCCTACCGCGAGCTATCGCTCTTGATGCGACGTCCGCCTGGCCGCGAGGCATTCCCGGGCGACGTGTTTTACTGCCATAGCCGCTTGCTGGAGCGTTCGGCGAAGCTTTCCGACGCATTGGGCGGCGGTTCGATCACCTCGCTACCGATTATCGAAACGCTCGAAGGCGAGGTCTCGGCCTATATTCCGACGAATGTCATCTCGATTACCGACGGGCAGATTTATCTGCAGCCGGAACTATTCTTCGCGGGGATCAAGCCGGCGATGAACGCCGGTATTTCGGTTTCGCGCGTGGGTGGTGCAGCCCAGGTCAAGGCGATGAAGAAAGTTGCCGGCGGATTGCGGCTCGACTTGGCTGCGTTCCGCGAGTTGGAGGCCTTTGCTCAAATGGGCACGGAGCTTGATCCCGAAACGCAAGCCCGGCTCGACCGTGGTTATCGGATGGTTGAGTTGCTCAAGCAGGGGCAGTATGTGCCGCTCGACGTGGTCGACGAGGTGCTGGTTATCTACGCGGGAACCCGTGGCCATCTGGACAAAGTGCCAATCGACAAGGTGCAAGACTGGGAGGCCAAGTTCCTCACCTTTATGCGCGACCAAAAGCCGGAAGTGCGCGAAGAGCTGGACGAGAAAAAAGATCTCAACGACGAGCTTATCGAGAAGATCGAAGCGACGATTGCCGAGTTCCAGGCACAGTATGGAGAACCTGCCGATCCATTCGACGCTATTAAACCTGTCGCGGCCGCGGTGTAATAATTGCCGTGTGCTGCGTTGCAGCACGGCTGGCTTCTGACATCATCATTCTGACATCACACATCGACCATCCCCCACCCCATGGCCAATCCCAAAACACTCGACAAACGACGCAAGTCGGTTCGCAATATCCGCAAGATCACGCGGACGATGGAATTGATCGCCACGGCACGGTTCAAAAAGGCGATGGATCGCGCCACGGCGGCTACCGCCTACACCAATCGGATAACGCAGCTTGTTTCCGATTTGATGAAAACCGGTTTGGAAGTAAGCCATCCGTTGCTCGAAGCGAGGGCCGTAACCGGGCGAGCGACGCTGCTGGTGCTGACAGCCAACCGTGGTTTTTGTGCGGGCTTTAACGGCAGTCTGTTCCGCGCGGGGCTTGAGCGGTTGCAGATGCTGACGGACAGCGTGTCCCATTGTCGGCTTGAGGTGACTGGCAAACGGGGCATCGGTGCGTTCAAATTCCGTGGCCACGAACCGGATCAGGCCTATCTGCACTTTGAAGACAAGCCGGCATTCGACGAGGTGGATGAAATTGCTAGCCGGTATCTCGACGAGTATGCCACGGGCAAACTCGACCGACTCGACGTGGTTTACATGAAGTTCAACAGCATCACCCGTCAGGAAGTGGCCGTCGAAACCTTGCTCCCATTGGGTTCTTTGGGAGCCGAACGGACGGATGAGGAGAGTGAAGAGGCGGGCCAAGGGCTGTATGAGTTTTTACCTTCGCCGGCAAGCATCCTGGAAGAAATCGTGCCAACCAGCTTCAAAGTAAAACTGTTTAAGTGTTTTCTCGACTCGGCCGTGAGCGAACAGGTCGCCCGAATGGTAGCGATGAAAAGTGCTACTGAAAGCGCCGACGATCTGATCAAACGGCTCAGTATGCAATACAACCGTGCCCGACAGGGGCGCATTACTTCCGAATTGATGGATCTGATTGGCGGCGTCGAAGCACTGGATTAAATGCGGAATTTGGATTGCGGAATTCGGAATGTAGACGGAATTCGCAATGCCCTCAAGCCGACGGCTTGTCGTCAAAAACCACAAACCACAAACCACAAACCACAAACCACAAACCACTAACCACTAACCACTAACCACCAACCACCAACCACCAACTACCCCATGGCAACTGCAACACAAAATATCGGTCACATCACCCAAATCATTGGCTCCACGTTCGATGTCGAATTCGAAGAGAATCAGCTCCCGGCCATCTACAATGCCATGAAGATTGTCTCGGAGAACAAGGGGGTGAAGCTCAATCTCACCGGCGAAGTGCAGCAGCAACTGGGGGGTGGCCGAGTCCGTTGCGTAGCCCTGGGCAGCACCGACGGCATGATCCGCGGTCAGGAGTGCGTCGACACGGGTTCGCCGGTCACTGTGCCAGTGGGCGAGGAAACGCTGGGTCGGGTTTTCAACGTCATTGGCGAGGTGGTTGATGGCCGCGGTGAAGTTAAAACCGAAGAGCGTTGGCCCATTCATCGCGATCCGCCTGCGTTGAAAGACTTGACCACGAAGACCGAAATTTTTGAGACCGGCATCAAGGTAGTCGACCTGCTGACGCCGTTTGTTCGCGGCGGCAAGGCGGGCCTGTTTGGGGGTGCCGGTTTGGGCAAGACCGTGATTCTTACCGAGTTGATCGCCCGCATTGCAACGGCCCACGGTGGGTACTCCGTGTTTGCCGGCGTCGGCGAACGGACCCGCGAAGGGACCGACCTGTGGCTCGAAATGCAAGAAGCAAAAATCGGCGACACGGGTCGGAGCGTTATCGACCAAACCTGCATGGTCTTCGGCCAGATGAACGAACCACCGGGCGCTCGGCTTCGTGTGGCGCTGTCGGCACTGACGATGGCAGAGTATTTTCGCGACAAAACGGGAGCCGACACGCTGCTGTTTGTTGACAATATCTTCCGTTTCTCGCAGGCGGGTAGCGAAGTCTCGGCCCTGCTCGGCCGGATGCCGTCGGCCGTGGGTTATCAGCCGACTCTTGCCACGGAGATGGGCGCACTGCAAGAGCGCATTGCCTCGACCAACAAGGGGGCGATCACCAGTGTGCAGGCGGTTTACGTGCCAGCCGACGACCCAACCGATCCCGCTCCGGCAACCGCATTTAGCCAGCTCGACGCGTTTTTGTACCTCGAGCGCTCGATTTCGGAAAAAGGCATCTACCCGGCGGTCGACCCGCTCGCCTCGTCGAGCCGGATTCTCGACCCGCAATACGTCGGCGATCGACACTTCGCCTGTGCCCGCCGAGTGCAAACCATGCTGCAACGTTACCGCGAGTTGCAAGACATTATCGCCATCCTCGGCGTCGACGAGCTGCCGGACGAAGACAAGAGCATCGTGCATCGAGCACGACGCATCGAACGGTTTCTGTCGCAGCCGTTTTTGGTGGCCGAGGTATTTACCGGCAAGCCGGGCGAGATTACCTCGCTGGACGACACGATCCGCAGTTTTGAGGAAATATGCGATGGCAAGTGGGACCACCTGCCCGAAGATGCGTTTATGTACGTCGGCCCCATCGAGCAAGCCGAGGAGCAGTGGAAGAAGAACAGAAAGTAGTTGCGAGTTTCAAGGCGCGAGGCGCGAGTTGTTTTGTGTTAGCGTCGGCGGCCACGCCGAACAAGAACGATAGTCGAGTTTTTCACAAGAACCCCCATGTCAACACCAGAACCAACTTCCGACTCAGGTGCCATGCGCGTGATGATTGTCACGCCCGAAGAGACGATGCTCGACGCCTGGGCCGAATTCGTCGCCATGCCGCTTTTCGATGGTGAGATCGGAATCTATCGAAATCACAGTCCGATGATTGGTCGTTTGGGCTATGGAGAGATGCGCATCCGCAGCGGCAGCAAGACGAGCCGGTTCTATATCGATGGCGGTTTTGTGCAGGTGGCGGAGAACGAAGTCTCGGTGATGACCAACCGGTCGCTGCCTTCAGAAGAAGTTGACGGACTGGCGGCAAGCGAACAACTCGACTCGGCTCTCAAGGCCAAAGCTGCGGGGGATGAACAGATCGTCACTCGCGGGCGGCAGGCAGACCAAGCTCGGGCACAGTTGCGGATTGCACGCCGAACGGAGTAATCTTCGCTTATGCCGGGTGAATCAATTCGACGCCTGGAAAATAGCTGCGAATGCGTGTGGTGTCACGCGTGAGGAGCGGGATGTTTTCTACGACCTTGTGAGTGCCAGAATTTGGTCGGTCGTCATCTTGACATTGCCCTTTCCCCTAAGCATTTCAACTAACTGTCGGCCGCGGATAGGCGTAGTCGTCTTTTTCCGCAAAATGGCGTATCCATTTTCCTGGATAAAATCGACTTCGCAGTTCGGGAGAATTCCCAACTGTTGGCGGATACCCAGAGGAATCGTGACTCGTCCTTTGGAGGTAACTTTCATCACTCTATTCTCAGGGTAGTATACTCTTACCGGTAGGAAGTATACCATGGCCAGGCTCTTTGGTCAATTTGATCAAAACTGAAAGCGGATGATTCCTTCAAATCGCTTCCGTCCCGCGTTCGCCGGTGCGGATGCGAATGCAATCGTCCATCGGCAGAATGAAGATTTTGCCATCGCCGATTTGTCCCGACTCGCCCGACCGGCCCCCTTGGATGATCGCGCTGATCGTCGGTTCGACAAACTCTTCGTTCACGGCAATCTGCAATTGCACCTTGCGGAGCAGATTGACGCTGATTTCCCGGCCACGGTAGATTTCGGTTTGCCCCTTTTGCCGGCCGAAGCCTTGGACATCCATGATCGTCAGTCGCACGACCTCCACTTCCGAGAGGGCCGCTTTGACGTCTTCCAACTTACTGGGCTGAATAATGGCGAGGATCAGTTTCATCGGATTTCGGAACAGCCGTGTTGCAACGCAACACACGGCAGGTAGCGGGATTTAGTAACTTGACGCGCGAAGCAGAGAATCATCCTAATTCCGCAATCCGAATTCCGCAATCCGCATTGGAAAAATTCCCGTAGCTGCCCGTGTGTTGCGTTGCAACACGGCTAATTCCGCAATCCGCATTCGCATATTTCGCGTTCTGGCCGTGTGTTGCGTTGCAACACGGCTCACCCGGACTCGCACGGTGATTATGCCGACCCCCCATACGCCTTCATGCCGTGTTCGCTGATGTCGAGGCCCTTTTGTTCCTCGGCTTGGCTGACGCGGAGAATTCCCATTGCCTTCATGACGCTAAAGAGAATGAGCATGGTGACAAACGACCATGCGCAGATAGCCAATGTACCGGTTAGCTGGGTGCCGAAACTGGTGACGCCACTGTTTAGGTGCGTATTTGGCAGAATGCCGATGGCCATACAGCCCCAAATGCCGCAAAGGCCATGCACGGGCCAAGCTCCGACGGGGTCGTCAATCTTCAGTTTGTCGAGCAGCAGGATGCCAAAGGTGACCAGCACGCCAGCCACGACCCCCACAAGAATAGCCATCCAGTCTGTCATGCAATCGCAACAAGCGGTGATGCCGACCAAGCCACCTAAGATGCCGTTGAGGGCCATCGATAGGTCAGGCTTACCGAACATAAACCAACTGAGCAGCATGGCGCAAAACCCGCCGGCGCCCGCGGCCAAGGTCGTCGTCACGGCGATGTGCATCGTGGCGTCGATATCGGCCGTTCCTTGAAAGGCGAGTTGGCTACCGGGATTAAACCCATACCAGCCAAACCAGAGTATAAAGACGCCAAGTGCGGCGATTGGCAAACTGTGGCCAGGCATGGGAATGCTTTTGCCGTTGATGAAACGACCCAGACGAGGGCCAAGAACAATCGCCCCGGCCAGTCCCGCGAATCCGCCGACGCCATGCACCACGGCCGAACCGGCGAAATCTTGAAAGCCCATCTGATGCAGCCAGCCACCTCCCCATTTCCAAAAACCGCTGATCGGATAGATCAATCCTGTCAGGATGGCACTGTAGATCAGATAGGCACCGACGCGCATTCGTCCGGCGACCGCTCCGGAGACAATCGTGGCGGCTGTGGCAGCAAACACTGCTTGGAACAGCCAATCGACTTCCGGGCTGAATGTTCGGTCCGCAGTTACTTCGTAACCGTTAAGCCCCACACCTCCGAATGCGAGATACTTGTTTGCCCCGGTATCGACCCCATAATTGCCTGGATACATGATCCCAAAGCCAACAATAAAAAACAGCAACACGCCGATACAGATATCCATCGAGTTTTTGAACAGGATGTTCACGGCGTTTTTCGATGCGTTGAAACCGGCCTCGACCATGGCAAAGCCAGCCTGCATGAAGAAGACCAGGATCGCGGCGAAAAACAGCACCGCATTGTCCAGCGCGTAGCCGACGCCCAGGTCGACATTTTCCACAGGCGCAGCTGTTTCTTCGGTGGCGACATCGTCTTGGGCATAGGCTACTCCGGTAGGGATCGCCAGAGCCGATATTGCAACGATCGCCATGAGCAGGATTACCCACCCTCCTCGCTGTGTGAATTCAATCCTCATTTTTTTGCTGCCTTTGTTTTTTACAGAAGGGTGGTTAGGAGTTGGAGCCATTGATGTGAACCGAACGCGCTAGCGTCGGGCAGTGGAGGCACGCCGTCACCTCCCGTCGGCCCGCGGCTAGCGCCGTCGGCTCACGTAAAAAAATGCACTGATTGTGCAATCAGAGACGCAAGTGGTGTGCCAGAAGAGAAGCGGCGCTAGCGCTTCCATTGGCTAACAGAGACGTAATCCACGATTGGAAAGGTATTGTGGGCAGTTGGCCCGATTCGAGGAGGCTCGCTTCGCCACAAATGTTAAGATGGACTGCTCAAATCGCAGTCAGCCCGTGATGCGCAGCTAGGCAGACAACCTTTGGCTACCCCACGGCAAAGCCGTGGGCTGAAGTCGAGTTATTTCGCGGTGGCGGGACTCTCGACACCGATCTCGGCGAACAGGGCGTCGACAAATTCGTCCGAATTGAACAGGGCCCAGTCCTCGGGCTGCTCGCCGACGCCGACATATTTCACCGGCAGGCCGACTTGCTGGCGGATAGCGACGACCACGCCCCCTTTGGCGGTGCCATCGAGCTTCGCCAGCACGATGCCGGTGCAGTCGACCGCCTCGGTAAACTTGCTTGCCTGGCTGATGCCGTTTTGGCCTGTCGTGGCGTCGAGCACCAGCAGCACCTCGTGCGGGGCGGCAGGGATTTGCTTACGGATTGCGCCTTGAATCTTCGTCAGCTCATCCATCAGGTTTTTCTGTGTTTGCAGTCGGCCGGCCGTGTCGACGATACAGATGTCGGCCCCTGTCTTGATGCATTGCTCAACGGCCCGATAGGCGACCGACGCGGGATGGGCACCTTGCTCGCCTGTGACAATTTCAACCCCCAACCGCTCGGCCCAAATGGTTAGCTGCTCGACCGCTGCGGCGCGGAACGTGTCGCCCGCGCCGAGCACAACATGTTTGCCTTCGCTGCGGAGCAGATGGGCCAGCTTGGCAATCGACGTGGTTTTTCCCGCTCCATTCACACCGCAAACCATAATTACGGTTGGCCCCGATTGGGCGAACTGGATAGGAGCCGATTCTTGGGCCATCAGTTCGCCCAGTTTTAATTTCCAGGTGGCGACCACATCTTCCAACGTCACCACGCGCCCGCGCATGTTGGTTGACACCTCATCGACAATTTGCTCGACCGCGACGTAGCCCATGTCGGTTTTGAACAAAATCGCCCGCATCTCGTCGAGGAACTGATCGTCAATCAGCCGCCCTTCGGATTTGAACAGGTCGCGGACATCGGTCTTCAAAAGGTTGGCGGTTTTGGACAGACCACGCTTGAATTTGGCAAAGAGGCTCATTGTGGTTGGTGGTTGGGGAGTGGTGGTTGGGGAGTGGTGGGCGCCGTGTGTTGCGTTGCAACACGGTTGGAGCCGTGCCGCAACGCGGCACACGGGAAATCAAATACACGGAGAATCATTCATCATGTTCAAGTAGTTTATCTAAAATGCCATTGACAAACTGTGGCGAATTGGCTGAGCCGAACCGTTTGGCCAGCTCGATCGCTTCGTCGATGGCGACGCGGTCGGGCGTATCGGCATAGCGGATTTCAAACGCCCCGAGCCGCAGCACGTTGCGTTCGGTCGCCGCCATGCGGTCGAGGCTCCAATTGTCCGCATGCTCGGCAAGCAGGGCGTCAAGCTCCGATTGGTTTCGCTTCACCCCCATGATAAGCGAGCGGGCAAAGTCGCGCAGGTCGTCCGACTTCAGTCGAGTCAGGAGAAACTGACTGAGCAGCTTGGGCGAGTCCTGCGGATTCAGGTCTTCCTGAAACAGGGCCTGCAAGGCGACTTCTCGGGCTCGGCTACGGGTTGCCATAGGGGTGGCTGAGGGTTGGGGGTTGGGCGCCGTGCATTGCGTTGCAATGCGGCTAGCCGTGTTGCAACGAGGGCACACGGGGCATATCATTTACGCATCGGGAATATTCTTGAGCAATCCGACCATCTTCAGTGCGGCTTCTGCACAATCGGCGCCTTTGTTGCCGACATTGCCTCCGGCACGGTGGATCGCTTGTTCCATGGTTTCGCAGGTGAGGATGCCAAACAGCACGGGCAAGTCGGTCTCCAGGGCGATTTGGCTCAGGGCGAGGCTGACTCCCCGATTGATGTGCCGGTCGTGGGTCGTTTCCCCCCGAATGACCGCCCCCAAGCAGATCACCGCAGCGTACTTGTTTGCGGCAGCAAATCGCTTGGCAACCAGTGGTATTTCCCACGAGCCGGGCACCCAGGCCACATCCATGCAGTCATCCCCAACGCCCGCTTCGCTAAGCGTCGCAACCGCTCCGTCGAGCAGCTTGGAAGTGATCGACCGATTCCACTCAGCCACAACAATCGCAAAGCGATCCGCGGAGTCAACCGGCGTACTGGGGATCATGTTAGGCACAATTGATTTCGGATTTCGGATTTCGGAATGCGGATTTGATTTCATTCCGCAATCCGCAATCCGAATTCCGCATTATTCCTTAATGCTCATCAAAAATTCGGCATTCGATTGGGTCTTCGCCAGACGGCTGGTGAGTAGCTCCATGGCGTCGACGGGACTCATTTCATTCAACACGCGGCGGAGCATGCAGACGCGACGGTGTTCCTCGGGATCCATCAACATCTCTTCGCGGCGCGTGCCACTGAGGGAAATATCGATTGACGGCCAAATGCGTTTATCGACCAATTTGCGGTCCAACACAATTTCCTGGTTGCCGGTCCCTTTGAACTCCTCGAAAATCACCTCATCCATTCGGCTGCCGGTGTCGATCAGCGCGGTGGCGATAATCGTCAGCGAGCCGCCCTCTTCCACCTTGCGAGCCGAGCCGAAGAACCGCTTCGGACGTTGCATGGCGTTCGCGTCGATGCCGCCGGAAAGGACTTTGCCCGATTGGGGGCATTCGGCATTCCATGCTCGGGCGAGTCGGGTGATCGAGTCAAGGAAAATCACCACGTCGCGGCCATACTCGACCATCCGCTTTGCTTTCTCGATGACCATCTCCGAGACCTGCACATGCCGAGCCGATGATTCGTCGAACGTGGAACTGATCACTTCGCAGTTCGGGCCTTTGACCTCCCGTTCCATGTCGGTCACTTCTTCAGGCCGTTCGTCGATCAGCAACATAATAACATAAGCGTCAGGATAGTTCGTCAGCATACTTTGGGCCATTTTTTGCATCAAGATCGTCTTGCCAGCCCGCGGCGGGCTAACGATCAATCCCCGTTGCCCAAAACCGATCGGTACGATCATGTCGACCACTCGCATGGCGACTTCCTCCGGCGTGGTTTCCATGACGATTCGCGCATCGGGGTGCTCGGGCGTCAGATTGTCGAAGAAAACTTTATTCGACAAATGGTTCGGATCTTCGCCGTTGATTTCATCGATCCGCAGCAGGGCAAAGTACCGCTCATTTTCCTTGGGCGGGCGAATCGTGCCGGTGACCGTGGCACCCGTATGCAGCCCGAAGCGGCGGATTTGGCTGGGCGAAACATAGATGTCGTCGGGGCAGGAGAGATAGTGATAGTCGGGACTACGCAAGAAGCCAAAACCATCGGGCAATATCTCCAACGTCCCTTGGCCCAACATCATGCCGTTGAGCTTCACACGAGATTTCAGAATGCGGAAAATCAAGTCCTGCTTTTTCAAGCCCGAGGCGTCTTCCACGTTTTCCTTGCGAGCCACTTCGATCAGCTCGGGCATCTCCATTTTTTGCAACGCGGCGATATGGACGTTGGAGTCAGGCTTATCGGTCCGTTCGATCGACTTGCCGACACGGCGGACACGCTCGGCAGCCTTGTCCAATTCTTCGGCGATCGACTGAGGCTCTTCGCGATCAAGCTCCGCGAGCCGTTCGCGATCGATGCCCTCGGCGATATTGGGTTCGCCTCCGCTGCGACGCCGTTGAAAGGAATGCGATCGGTTTTGCCGCGTTCCGCGGTTATAGGAATCTGCCATCGAATAGAACTCCTGGAGAATAGGCGTCGTAGAGAAGCATAGTTGGTAGGAAGGTAAATTGTCTGCGCACAGATGTCGCAGCAGGAAGGCGGGTTTGAATTAGGTCGTGTTGCGATTCAACATGTTGTGAACCGGCGATTTCATACGTCGATGATAATTAGCCGCAGGCGGAAGCCGCGGTTGGAATTGGATCAACCGCGGCTTCCGCCTGCGGCTAGTAGTCTCTATCGCAGCTTAGGATTAGGTTTGAGCAAATCAGCCGTTTTGGCGCTAGCCACGGTTTTTCCCGCATCAACCGTGGCTAGCGCCAAAACGGCTAATCCGAAAATTAAGCACCGAAAATGCAGCTTCCGAGGAAAACCAGAACGCATTGACATCAACTTCTTCAGTAAAGGAAAGGAAATTATGGTGGGATGTGCCATCGCGACACATGGCGATAGCGGAAGTGTCGTTCCGGCGGGGAAAGGAAAAGGAGGAGTGGGCAATGATTTGTCAGGGAAATACCTTGAAACAATGAACCACTGACTGCCATTATGACAAGTATCGGCCAACATGGGAAGAGAAACTTTTGCGATTTTTTGCAAGCGATTTGTGTTCCAGCCCCTTTAGCGTAGCCCGGAGAAAAAACCACCCCGACGAGCACCTGTAAATATGTATACCACCTGGGCCCAAAGGATGCAACCCCAATTTGCAATGATGCCCAATATGCAATGATGCTATCCCCCTTGCTGCCAAGCTATTCGTGTTCAATCGTGGTTCCCTCTTGGTTGCGGCCAGCGGCCGCGCTAGGCTTTTCGTGGCGCTGCTGTTGAGCCGCGGACAATCAAATCAGCACCGACTCGAATTGTCATAGGCGGACGGTCTCCCAGATTGCCGTCAAGCCGATCAAGTATTAGCTGGGCTGCGCGACGTCCCATTTCCCTGGGTCTTTGCCGCATGGTCGTTAAAGGAGGGAGCAATTTGGCAGAAAAGTCTAAGTCGGCAAAGCCAATCACCGAGAGATCTTTGGGAATACTCAAGCCCAAGTTGGATGCCGCTTCGTAGAGAAAAAGTGCTTCGTGATCGGTGACCGCAAACACTGCCGTGGGGCGTGGCGATTGGGTGAGAAGTTCCGTCGCGATTTCCATGCCGTTGGTGCCCCAAGGATTCAGTCGCCAGCTTTTTACTTCGTATCCTGCTTGAGATAAAACCGCGTTTTCAAAGGCCATTCGCCGCCGGACAGCCCACGCTTGCCAAGCTGTTTCTCGGGAGGACAAGCAGGCAAGGTTACGATGGCCAAGCGACAGGAGGTGCTCCGCTACGGCGGCTGCGCACTGCTGCTCTTCGGATTCGATCGAGTCGGCAATTTGATTTTTTGAAAACTCGTGATCGATGACCGCTACCGGTACGCGACGTTCGATGAGCTCCTGAAAATGATCGTAATAGGCGACTGCAAACGAAGGCCAGAGAATCAGGCCGTCGACCCGACGGTCGAGCAGTCGGTTCATCTGCTTGAAGCCTTGGTCTTGGTCCTTCTCAAAGTGCGGTACCTCTTGGCAGTCGCCAACCCAAATCGTAATGGGTAGATAATCGGCAGCGGCCAGGGTGATGTGAATGCCTGCGAGCACATCGACCCAGAACGAATCGAACGGAGGAATCATCACTCCAATCGTATTGGTACGGCCAGTCTGAATACCATTAACCAACAGGTTACGACGCCAACCGAGCCGTCGTGCAACATCCATTACCCGCTGGCAAGTCTCCTCTCCGAAACGGTCTTGCTCCCCTCTCAGAATGCGAGAAGCCGCACTGAGCGAGACATGGGCCGCGGCAGCGACATCTTTGAGCCGAGGGACTGAGGATCCAGACATAATGTAGTTTTTCGAGAGCCTAGTGCTACAGCGCAGGGTTGAACCACGAAGGCACGAAGGACACAAAGAAAGGAATTAAAAAAGCAAGAGAAAAACAGATCGGATTTCTCAAACATGCTATTTTAGCCGTTTGGAGGTTGTTGGCTTTGCATTGCTTACTTATCCGTTTGCAACATTTTCCTGCTTTTCTTCGTGCTCTTTGTGGTTAATTGACTCTGCGCTGTAGTATCAGTATGGATTAGCGACACAACGGATGGCCGGTTCTAGCCAGATCACAACAGGTCGAGTTGCTGGACCTAGAAAAATCTTGTTCAAATACTTGAACACCGATATTATCTATACTACCCTGGTTGGTAGAGGATGGTCAACACACGTATTTCCCCGCTGTTAATCTCCTTGGCGAGTGGCAATAGAAAATTTGCTAGCGTAGCCGAAGTCGCCAGACTTTGGAGCGGCCCATTCGCGAGTGATTGGCAAAGTCTGGCGACTTCGGCTACGGGAAGGTTTCATTTGCCGCTCGCCCTTCAACCTATTGGAAGAGCCGTGCCCGACTCAGTTCACGCGATGAAAAACATGACGGAACCCTTGGACACCGAGAACGGTATCAGGACCATGGCTGCCGAACTTGCACAGGCTGAATCGCCTCATCGGACGGCGGTTGACAAGGGGGTGAAAATTCCCTGGCAGCCACGTTCAGCCGGTCATGATCTTGTCTGGCGTCACAGTGAAAATCCTATTATTGGTCCGCATCATACAACAGGGACACAAGGAATTTACAACAGTGCGGTCGTGCCCCATGGCGATGGATTCGCGGGTGTGTTTCGTGTTGAGCTGCGCACTCGTTTTCCTTATCTGAACATGGGATGGAGCGACGATGGCATCGATTGGCACATTGAACCGAAGCCGATCGAGCTGGCTGGCACCAATGATAAAGTCACGGGTTTTTCTTATGCCTATGATCCGCGCGTTTGCAAAATTGATGAAACGTACTACATCACATGGTGTGACGGACACAACGGGCCAACGATCAGCATTGCTAGTACTCAAGATTTTCAGCAATTCACGCGACTCGAAAATGCCTTTTTGCCATTCAATCGTAATGGAGTCCTGTTTCCTCAGCGCATCGACGGGAAATACTTTATGCTCAGTCGCCCCAGTGACAATGGGCACACGCCCTTTGGCGACATCTACCTCAGCCAAAGCCCCGACATGTGCTACTGGGGAAAGCATCGGCTTGTGATGCGCAGCGGCGGTGAAGAGCAGGGCCAGTGGTGGCAACGCACAAAAGTTGGCGCCGGTCCCGTTCCCATCGAAACCAGCGAGGGATGGCTAACGATCTATCATGGTGTGATGGACACTTGCAACGGCTACGTTTACAGCATCGGCGCTGCTTTGCTTGATCTCGATCAGCCTTGGAAAGTTCTTTTCCGAACGAACCAGCACATTCTCACACCCGAAGCCACCTACGAGGTGTCAGGCCACGTGCCCAATGTGGCGTTTCCCTGCGCTGCTCTCTGCGATCCGAAGCAGGACCGTCTAGCCATCTACTATGGCGCCGCCGACACGTCGTTGTGTGTGGCGTATGCGCACCTGAGCGAGCTGGTTGCCTTCACGAAGGAAAACTCCCAGCTATTCTAGTTGGACAGCACCACTTTGGGCGAAGCTAGCGCGACTAAGCGCTTGCCGCCCATTTGTTTGCATGGTTCTTCTGGGGTTGTTCTTCTGGGAATTTCGTGGGGAGATTTTCAGGGGACGGGTGCTCCGAGCATTTTGTCCCTACGGGACAAAAAAGCTACCCCTACCGGAGAAGCACCTTGGTCTTGTGGTCGGATTCTCAACAGCCACCAAGTGATTCACAAGCCAAATTAAGCGGGACGCTCAGCGGTCGGTTGACGAGCGATACCAGTCGGGCGTGCCGAACCACGCATCCATCTCTTGTTCAAACGGGGCTACCACCTCGGGCGGCTCCAGCCACTGGCCAAGATCGCCCGTTTCCGCTATCCACACGTCCAGCGCCGCCCGCAAACTCGCCAAGGCTTCGCCGTGTTCCGGCTTGTCTGAACTGGCCAGGTTGCGTATTTCGTACGGGTCCCTCTCCGCGTCGAACAGTTGCTCGTCGGGCAACCTCGGCGCCATCAGTTCCGCCGGCGGGCCGCTGAGTTTGCCTTCTGCATGCAGCCGCCGCATCAGAGGTTTTACCGGAAAGCATTTTTCCTTGTAACGATTGAGTGAAACAAAAGACTCTTCCGGCATGAAATTTCGAATGTAATGATAACGCTGCCCATGCACCGAACGGATCCGGTTTACGGTTTCGTCAATCCGATCGCGGGCGCTGAAAGCGAACTTGCGAGGCGGGTCGGCCCGCTCGCCCAAAAAGATGCGGCTCTGCATACCCGGCGGGCGAGGCTGGCCGGCAATGGCCAAGGTCGTGGCGGTCAGGTCCAACAGGCTGATCACGTCGTCGCAAACTGTCCCCGGACGGTATTGCGACGGTGCGGCAAAGTTTTTCGGCCAGCGAATTATCATCGGAACGTGCAGCCCGCTGTCGTAACACCAATGGATGCCGCGGGCCTCCAGTCGACCGTTGTCCGCAAAGAAGATAATCACGGTGTCGTCGGCTAGCCCCTCTTCATGGAGTTGCTCCAACACCCAGCCGATGCGGCGATCGACGCCGGAGACGGAGTTCAGATAGCGGGCCCATTCCTGGCGAGTAATCAGGTGATCGGGATAGTAGGGCGGCGGGGTAACGTTTTCGGCCGTGGCAATCTGCGGGTGCGTCTGCTCGCCTACCCAGGGAACACGCATCTTTTCGCTCGACTTGCGGTCGTAAATGTCGTACTCCGCTTCCGGCGTGTTGATCTGCGCATAAAAAGGTTGGTGAGATTTCAGAGCGGACCAGTCGTCGGAGTCGAAAATGGGCCCCTCGTTTACAAAGTTCAGACGAGCTTTCCAGTTCCAACTACCCGCTCTCCAATCGTCTTGATGTTGGCCGTAAAGTAGCCCCCGTCTTTCAGCCAATGGGTCAGCGGCCGCACGCCCGGCGGCAAGCGGTAATCATCGTTATGATGCGATCGCATGTTGTGCGTGCCGGTCGTGGTCTGGTACATGCCCGTCATGAAGGCAGAGCGGCTGGCGCGCACACGGGCGAGGTAGAGAGCACTCGCGTGTAACGCACCCCCACGGCCGCTAGCGAGTCGACATTGGGCGTCGACACGTTTCGGGCCCCGAAGCAGCCGAAATCGAGGTCAAAGTTTTCGCCCACAATCCACAGGATGTTCGGCCTGCGTTTCGCCCCCGTGTCCGGCTCCTGTGCCGCGCCGACGACAACGCCAGCCACTAATTCCAGCAGCCCGATCATCACCGCCAGAATCACCGCTCGACTTCTCATGGTCGTCTTGCCACCCAAGTCACAAATTCTCGTTTTCATGTCTGTTCCTTACTTGCTATTCGTTCACGGGCTTCTAAGGCTCAAGGGCCCTCCCGAAGGCCGTTGCCAGTATCAATTTCAGCGCATCAACAAGACTGAGCAGGAGGACTACTTCTATTGAATCTTGGCTCCAGCGTTACTAATGTGGTAACCGTTCATGGGATGGAAGAAAGATGAACCACGAATAGAACGAATTACACGAATAATAGGGAATTTAGATGGATCCCCCACAAGAATGTTTCGTCAGGAGGAACAACCCCAATAGGTCGCTTTCCTACTTGTTTATTCGTGTGATTGGTGTCCATTCGTGAAAGTAAGTGGCGTGGTTCCTCCTTTTCAGTTTGAGAATTTCACAAAGTCGAATAAAGAAAACTAAACTACTACCGGCTGAAGCCGGTAGGTTTGAAAGTTTCGTGAGCTACGGACTGAAGTCCTTCGCTCACGAGGAAGTCACTATTTGTAGGGTGGGAGGTTCTGTCGGCGGATTGAGTGTACCACTTCTGTTCACTCCGCCGCCGACAGGTTCACCCACCTTGCGGTCTGGCCCAAAAGGTGGATAAACCTGCTGGCGCAAATATCTTAATCGATAGTCAACATCTCACTCGCCAGCAGAACTACCCACCCTACTAAGGGCCGCCCGATAAATAACATCCCTTTTTTTTCTCGAATTGGCTAGACTTCCAGGGTGAGCGGTCCCCCATTCTCTTGGCGAAGGAGAAAGCCATGGTTCCCTATCTGTCGGTAGTTTGTGGACACATGAAGGCGTTTTATGATTCATTGTCCGAGAAAGACCGCCGCCGTTACGCTGCGGTAGAATCGGAAAAGCTGGGGCATGGGGGCGTCGAGTACGTTGCGTCTGTGCTGGGCTGTGACGAGAAAACGATTCGGAATGGCCGCCATGAGGTGAGCCAATTGCCGGTGGATGACGCCGAAGGACGGGTTCGAAAAAAAGGGGGGTCGAAAAAAAGCTAGCTTTGCTGCACCTGACCTGGAGAACAACCTTCGCCAGGTCGTTGCTGACCATACGGCAGGCGATCCAATGCGTGAAGACGTGGTGTGGACCTATTTGTCGAGTACGGAGATTGCCCACGAGCTCGATCGGCTGGGAACGCCCGTTTGTCCAGACACTGTGCGAAGCTTGCTCGATGAGTTCGGCTTCCACAAGCGGCAGGCCGAGAAAACCAAAGCGATGGGAAATACCCCTTTCCGCAACGAGCAGTTCGAGAACATTGCCCAACTGAGGCAACAATACCTCGACTCTCCCAACCCAATCATTAGCATGGACACCAAGAAAAAGGAGCTTTTGGGCGAGTTTTTCCGTACTGGGCAGTCGTGGTCCGATGGTGCGAATGCCGTATTTGATCACGACTTTCCCAGTTACGCGGACGGCAAGGTCATTCCGCACGGGCTGTACGACCTGAAGCGTAACACAGGGCACCTCACTCTCGGAGTCAGTCACGACACGAGTCAATTTGCTTGCGACAGCTTCCGTGTGTGGTGGCAACGCCACGGCGAGCGGACGTACGCCGACGCCAAGTCGATTCTGTTGCTGTGCGATGGCGGAGGAAGCAATAACTGTCGTCACCACATTTTCAAGGAAGACCTGCAACGATTGGTCAACCGGATTGACATTCCAATTCGCGTCGCCCATTATCCACCGCATTGCTCGAAGTATAACCCGATTGAACACCGTCTTTTTTCTCATGTCACTCGCGCCTGGTCCGGTGTGGTGTTTCGCACGCTTGACATCGTCACAACATGCCTTCGACGAGTGTGGACTCGCACCGGGCTGAAAGTCACCTACGCGGTACTCAACAAGGATTATCAACTCAAACGGAAAGCGAGCGAACGTTTCCTTGACTTGGATCCCATACAGTTCGAAGACGTATTGCCCGATTGGAATTACACCGTAATTCCTACCGCCTACTGAAAACCGGGAAGTTATTTATCGGCCACTCCTAAGAGGAAAAACCTAAAGGATTCGCCTGAAGGCGAGGGTTTTAGACCCATCGTTAGGACAATAATTGATGGCAAAATGATTCGGACAGTAAGGTGTTTGTCCGATAAAATTCAGCTTGAAAACACCCCACCATCATGATCCGCGTGATCATCAACTAATTATTTTGCCATCAATCATTTTGCCATGGTTGTTTTGATATTTTGTTTGAGGCTTTGCCGCGCCGGGTCCTTCGTGGTTCAATATTTTTCATTCCGTGAACGGCGACATCAATGGGAAGACTTGTCAAGACGGACCACGAGGACATCGTCCAGAACATTCTCGACGTAGCTTTTTGAGACGTGGCTTTTTGAGTCGTCCGGCAGCAAAACTTGGAGTAGGCCATCCGCATTGCGTTGCCACCGGATCACTTGCTGGTCTGCAAATCTTGAGATTGTCGCTGGGGGTTGCAACTCGGCTGTGCCGGAAAGGGTAATCCAACCATTCTCATCTCGACTGCTTGTGTCGAGCACATGCAGGTAGATTGTGTTGTCGCGATTTGTGCTGACGCCCCATTTTTGTGGAGCAACCGGGCCACCGCGAGTTTTGTAGATCGTTTCGCCATATTGATTGAGCCAACGGCCAATCGATTCGAGCCGTTCGACGCACTCAGGTTGAATGGTTCCGTCAGGTCGGGGCCCCACGTTAAGCAGCAAGTTGGCATCGCGGCCAGCCGCCTTAACCAGCATTTTTACCAGGTCGTTGGTAGATTTGAATTTTTCGTCTTTGGCATTGTACCCCCATGCACCGTTAATCGTGTCGCATGTTTCCAGTGGCATCTGCGCGATTTTCGCACCACCGCTCAAGCCAGCTTTGTTCTCGCCAGGCAAATCTCTCTCGAACATTTGAAAATCTTCGCCAGCAAACGGCAAGACATGGTGGTTGCTTCCTATGAGTGCCTTCGGCTGCAGTCGGTGGATCAGGGCATAGGTGCGTGGAAGTCGCCAGTCGATCTTCGAACTTTGCGGATCAGCACCCGGTTTCTCGATTCGCTGGTCCCACCAACCATCGAACCAAATGCCCGCGATCTGACCATATTGGCCGCTAAGCAGTTCTTCCAGTTGAGCATCCATGTAATCGAGATATTTGTTGAAATCGCCTGATTCAGATCGTCCGGAATGATGGCCCGTTCTGCCCAAAGGAAAGTAATCGGGGTGATGCCAATCAAGATGCGAATGATAGAAGAATAAATCGAGCCCCTGCTTTCTACACTGGTCGGCAAGCGGCTTGAGCACATCGCGTTTGTAGGGTGTGCGGTCAACGATATCCCAGTCGCTTACCGAAGAGTCCCACATCGCAAAGCCATCGTGGTGCTTGCTGGTGATCGTGACATACTTTGCGCCAGCTCGCTTGAATAAGTCGACCCACTCTTTCGGATTGTATTGGGTGGGATTGAACTTTGACGGCAGTTTTTCATACTGATCGACCGTCATTTTTTCATGTTCCATGACCCACTCGCCTCGGCCCAGGGTGCTGTAAACACCCCAATGGATAAAGATGCCGAATCGAGCATCGCGAAACCGTTGCCTCGCCGCAAGGTTTTCAGGACTGGGTTGATAGTCTGCGGCTGCTACTGCCGTTGGCGCATCGGTTGTAGCCTCTGCGCGGGTTGCTTGAGGCGCCACCGCCTGACTTGCTATTGCGAGCATACAGACAAGGACCGTAATCAAGGCATGGAACGGACGTTTACACGGTGTCATCGGTACTTCCCATGATTTCGACATTTTTCTTCCTTTGATATGACAGGCAGGGTTTGTGGCGGGAAAGGAGTGGCAAAAAGAAAATCGCGGTTACTCAATATGCATCAACATTTCGATTGGAAGCCATTGTTGACCATCCGGTGTTCCTGGAATCTCCCGTTGACATGCGTCGGTAATTGGCCACCACTTGTCGCGCGTTGTTGCGTCGTTGCCGATGCTGGCAAAATCTTTTTCGGGATCGGTACCGGTGTATTCAAGATAGCTAAAGAGATACTTTTTCCCCCCGAGTTCAACGGTGAAGATATTGTAATTCTGTATATTGGCTTTCTTGATCGCCGCAACCACCTCGGGCCAAACATCGGCATGTAGTTCTCGGTAGGTTTTTTCTTTTTCAGGCAGCAACTCAATAACCGACCCATAGCGTTTGACTTCTGCTTGCTTCTGCTGATCGGGAGTAGGATTGGTCTTTCCGTAGATTGGTCCAGGACTGAAGTCCTTCATCGAGGCACCTGCTGAAAAGGGGATCGTTAGCAACAGCGGAAAACACAAAAGGCAAACAACGACCAAGAGCCTATCCCGGAACCGACCTGGAGGAGTTGAGCGGTCGGGAAGTTTCGAACCACGAAATCGGTTTGGGACGCGTTGTAAAAGGGGTCGCATAGTTTTCCTCGTGTATTATCGAAAGACGTAACACTTTGCAAAATGCAGCGAATCAGAATACCACCACAGAGAACACAGCGCGGCCGCTCGCCGCAACCAAACAAAAAAGGAGAAACCACGGATGAACACTGGTAAACGCTGATCTCAAACCTGTTTTTTCCTTACTTTCATCGATTCGTATTATAGCACAGAGTTAAACCACCAAGGCACGAAGGACACAAAGAAAGAAAACATGTAAGTAGGGGGAAAGCAGTTCCAACCCCTCGAACAAGCAATTGAATCTTCTTAGAGATTGTTGGGCTGGCATGGATTGATTACTTTCTTGTTTTTTGCGGCATTCCTCTATCATTCTTCGTGCTCTTCGTGCCTTTGTGGTTAAACCCTGCGCTGCAGTATTAGCGTGTATTAGCGTCGATCAGCGGTTTCGTCCTCCAAAAAAAGTGTGTCAAGAAAACAAGCTTTTACAGGTTTGTATTACAGAGGTCACGGAGGTTCTATCACGCCTTTCAATGGATGGGCATCTAGGATTCATTTTCCTCTGGGTTCCTCCGTGTTCTCTGTGGTTTATCATCCTAAGCAACTGCAGTTGGTTAAAGTGTTACCGAAAGACATAATAAAGAAAGGCCATGATTGCTACGAGCAATAGAGCAATAAATCGGTAGTTGGCGAAACCCGGCCAGCCCTTTTCTCGTAACGGATCGAGGGGAGAATCCCAGTAAAGCCGGCTGTTGATCTCACTCTGCCCGGCCGGAAACTGTAATGATAATAAAACCTGAATCATAACACAAATGCAGAGGAGGTAAAACGCGGTCATCATGAATGACCCGCCAGTCAGGGATTGAATCCATAATGCTAGAGCCGTGCTGCTGCCAAGCTTGCCCAGCAAGAAGACGAATACTCCTAAGGCCGACCCAAGCCACAAGGTAATCTTTGCCGAAATCGCGGATGCGCCCTTCCAAAAAACGCCCAAGACAAAAACGGTGGTTACCGGAGGAGCAATGTGGGCAATAATGTCATTGAGTCCATTGAAAATGCTTGGGTAGCCGTCGAGAAGAGGGACCAAACCAATTGCGCCGAGCAAGGCGACAACCGTCGCAATTCGCCCCACAAGCACGAGTTCATGATCGGAAACATCCTCCTTGAATCGCTTGTAAAGATCGAAACTAAAGAGTGTTGAAATTGAATTGAGTGCCCCAGAAACGGTGCTCATCAATGCCGCAAGAAGTGCGGCAACCATGATGCCGATCAACCCGGGAGGCAGAAATTGGGTGATCATCACACCATAAATGCCTTTCGAGTTGACAACTGCCTCACCCGACTCGTTGATCGACGTTATCGAGGATAGGTCCAGCTTGCCGCTTTGGGCGAGTGTGTAGGCCATCAATCCCGGCAACACAAAAATAAACACCGGGAGGATCTTAATCAGACCCGCAAAGAGGGGGCCAACACGGGCATGGTTCTCGTCGCGGGCCCCCAATACGCGCTGAACAATCGTCTGGTCCGCACACCAGTACCAGATACCAAGTACCGGGTAGCCCAGAAAGACTGCGTACCAGGGAAGTTGATCCGCGTCGCCGTGCGGTCGCAACATGGAGAGTTTGATCATTTCTCCTTGTTCTTCGAGCACTTGGACCATCGGTTCCCAACCGCCCATTTTGTTCCATGCGAAGACCGTGATGATAGTTGCCCCCAGCACAAGCACGACAGTCTGAATCGCCTCGGTCACCACAACAGCCATCAGCCCCCCGATGATAGTGTAGATGCCTGTGAGCAGGGCGATGACAACAATACTGACGTATTTGTCGATGCCAAAGAGTTCTCTCAGAACGATGCCGCCGGTGAGGAATGAGAAACCAATGTGAATCGTAACCGCCGAGACAATCGAAAGCACGGCAAGCCAATCGCGACATTCGCGTGAATAGCGCTTTTCAAGAAAATCCGGCAGCGTCGCCACGCCGGATCGAATGTAGAAAGGCGCGAAGAACAATCCGAGCAGCACAAGAGTGAACGCCGCCATCCATTCAAAGTTGCCGTAGAGCAGACCCGTGTCATAACCCGACTGTGCAAGGCTGACCAAATGGACGCAGGAGATGTTGGTAGCAAACAGGGCCAATCCAATCATTGGCCAGCGGAGCGTACCGCCCGCCAGGAAATAGTCCTTGGCTTCCCCCCCTTTGCGATTATGGCGCAGGCCGACCCATGTGCCCAACCCGACGACCCCCAGTATGTAGATGATGGTGACAGCAATATCAATCCAACCGATTACGGCGGAGTCGACATTGCTAGCCGACACTGGGGACATCGCCCCAAGGAGACTAAAATTCATGTTTGTCAATGTTTACTCACACAAATGGATTGTCAAGGATGTCGTCGACATTTCCGCGCCACCGCGCGGAGTCAATTAGACCACAACGACGCGACGAACACCATGACCCGCTTGCAACGCAGACAAAGTCGTGCCCGTCGTGTCGTTGTGGTTTAATCCTGTGCTGTATTCCTTGGTTCGGAGAAACGCATGATCGTTTTTGGCAGTCGTTCGCCTTCGTGTTACTAACGGTCTAATTCTTTGTTTGGCGCAAAGATTTACAATAGCCACAAAAAACACAAAAAGGCACGAAAAGGAATAGCATTGCTAGCGAATCACGTGGATGTCAATGATTGTCATCTTCCCGATTCATTCGCGCCAATTCGCGTGATTCGCGGGCCATGATTTTTGTGGCTATTTTTTCTTTGGTTGCGGCTATGCCGCGCTGGGAATTCCACGGGGCTTTATCGTTGTGTTGTTGCATGCCACGCCTTGGGGTTCTTCATCGCGCGAAACCATTCGTCCGTGGCGATCTGGCGGTTGACCTCCGTGACGAGAATGGGTTAGCGCTCTGTGAACTCCGTCATGCCAGGAGCGTAATTCAGATCTTGACAAGCCGACGTCGTGAAGCACGCCTCTGGCGGCGGCGCTGGTTGGCCTGATCAAGTTCGCGCTGGCGATCTTCGCTGCGATGCTCAGGGTGTGCCTTGAGCCATCGGTCAGGTAGCAGCTCGGAGAGCTGTTCACGCTGGTCCCTTGAAAGCGATTCGAACGGGGTTTGGGCGTCGCCCACCCGCAAGTACTCGGGAACGATCTGAGGAAGCCGGACGAGAACATCGTTGAGATACGGGGTGACGTGGACATGATTAGAACGAGCACTCTGGATAAGCGTGTACCAGACGCATGCCGCGCGACCACCCGCATCGCTCCCAAAAAATTGGTAATTTTTTCTTCCAATAACCGAGGGGCGAATGACTCTTTCTGCCATGTTGTTATCGATCGCATAGCGCCCGTCGGTTGCAAATCGCGTCATCGCGTTCCAACGATTGAGCAGGTAGCCGATCGCTTCGGCCAACTTGGTCGAAGGCCGTACCGTCGGCTGCACTTCGGTGAGACGATCGTGCAGAAGGGCAAGAATGGGAACCGACTCGCGCATGCGCACTTGTCGTCGCGTTTCCACATCGGCATCGGCCAGGCGATCCTCGATGTCGTACAGTTGCCAGATCCAAGCGAGCGCCTCGTGCGCAAGTGGCTGCGTTGAGACGGCGCACGCTTCGTCGAACTTCCGCCGCGCATGGGCCCAACAACCCAGATCCAGAAGTCGGCCATCCGATTCCTTGACTAGGGACGTGTAGACACTGTAACCGTCGGTTAATAATCCGCCTTGAAAATCATCAAGTATTTCCCGCGGACCTGCGCGGGATCGATCAAGTCGATAGTCAAATAGTTGGTACGGATGCTGGTCATCGCCAACGTAGACCCAGAGATAAACCAGCTTGGTCGCCCCAGCCCCGGGACGCAGGACACGGGCCGTGGTCTCGTCGGCCTGTACATAAAAACTATCCAGTACTTGGGTGCGAATCAGATCCCACACCGGCAGCAGACGCTCGCCCGTTCGCACCACGGCGTTGCTCAACACGCTGCGGTTGAACCACATCGTGGTGGTGGAACGAAGCTCTTCCTGGAGACGATACAGGGGCAGGTGACGCTCGAACTTGGCGTGTGCCAGCCAGGCTAACGTGCTGGCCCCAAATATCCCTTTTTCGTTGATATTGGGTGGCTTTTCGCTGGTGACGATCTGCTGGCCATCCCGGCTAACAGGGCAACCGTAGGTAAACCGAACGTGCTCGGCGATGTAGGCGCTAGACTCAACATATTCTAGTTGCCGTGAGATCTGCTCGGAGATCACCGTCCGCTTGCCGCCACATCCACAAGGACAATCGAGTTCTTCCGGCGGCAGTGGGTGTTCAAAACGCTGGACCGGCAAGCACTCGGGGAATTCAAAACGTTTGCGCTTCTTACGGCGTTTCTTGCGTTTCGAAGACGATTCATCGTCTGGCTCTTCTTCGTCGGTCGCCTCGTCATCCTCGCTAATCTCGTTGCCCTCGATCGACTCGGGATCAAAAAGAAGCTTTTGATCGGGAGAAGGGATAAACCGTTCACGCCGTGGAGAAAAGAGTGCCTTACGGAGTAAGGTGATTTGCTCTTGCATCACCTCGATGTGATTCTGCAACGATTCAAGAGTTGCCTGTTGCTCGCTATTAACCCTTTTGAGATGTGCGATCTCGGCGCGCTGCACTTCGATCTCTTTTCGGAGTTTGTCGGATTCCATCGACAACGTTTCGGTCCTTGAAGGTGCGTCACGAAATGGCAAATGATCACACACCGTTGGTGTAGAACACACATGTTTATTTATCGACAATTCACGTTGCGCGTCAAGGTGGTTTCCAAGGCGATTGAGTAATTTGTTTTGCCTGCTCACGACGCCACCACTTGCGACGTTTGACACTCGATAGCTCGATGCCTTCCAGCAACAATCGCAGGTCGTCCACATGCAGTGTCAAGTAATCACCGGGGGATGCAATCGCCCCTCCATGGTCGGCGCCACGTAGTGTCTCGAACGTTCCTCGTTCAAGATGCTTGTAGAGGATGATCGTGCCGTCACCCGTGAAATAGAGTACCTTCAACCGGTTGCGGCGTCGGTTGAAAAACAAGAAAAGATCTCCGTCTTCAATCTGTTTGCCAAGCTCCTTTTCGACGATACCGATTAATCCACAAAAACTTTTACGCATGTCCGTGGGAGCCAACGCGGCGAAGACTTTTATTTGGGATGGCACAATCAACATGACGCCACCTCACGCAACGCCTGCAATACGTCCTTCACTGTCTCACAATCGGTGCCGTGAGGCACATCCACAAAGACTCCCTGCTGCGGCAAGTGAATACGCAGCGTGGACGCAGGTGTCGTCCCCTCGATCCGCACAGGCACCAGTTGGGTGCCCTGGACGGCGTTACGACTGGTTTTAAGAGACTTGGTCGAACGGCTCCCCTGCTCTGGGGAGGCTTGCTGCTCACGGAACTTACGCTGCCAGGCATAATAGCTGGTTTGTGTAATCGAGTTCTGGTGGCAAAACGCCGCGATGCTCAAGCCGCTTGAGGACTGCTGTTTCAGTAGGCCACGCCAGTGGGACTCTTGGGATTTGTTTCGATTGGACATTGTGCTCGTTCCTGGAATAAAGGGAATGGTTCACCTCTATTAGGATAGCGCGCAATTTTGGGACGCTGTTCACAGAACGCTTACGCCTCAGCAGATCGCTTCGCTGCTAGGCGTGAGCCAAGCAATAAGCAAAAGCTACCCAGCAGCCCCATTACTGGAAGACTATCCGTCGGGAAAGTATGAGCCCAAGTTCTTTGTCGAACACGACGGACAACTGTGGATCGGTGGCTATCCCTGGCGAAAGTTTGGCGATTCGGGGCTGTTTCGCCTAGACCTAACAACAGGAAAACTCGCTAGTTACGGTCCTCGGGATGGCTTCCGCCATGCTGACCATAATCGCTATGAATGCTATGACGGTGTTTGGGCCAACGGCAGCCTTTGGGTCGCCACATCTTTCGGGCTGGCTAAAGTGACCATGCGTGACCTAACGCTAACTGACGAAGAAACGCCGGTTGCCAGCGATAGCAGCACTCCGATCCGGGCGAGCGGGAATCCGAGCCCCGGCTGTTGACTTGGCGGTTGTGGGTACATTGCTTGATTCTCTGGCGTGTCTGGCATCGAGCCGGCACCTGATCGCAAAAGGCTGACAACCTGGACAACCTTCCTGAAAGCCCACTGGGATGTGCTGGCCACCATCGACTTCACCACCGTCGAAGTCTGGACGAAGGGCGGACTGGTGACGTTTTACTTGTTGTTCGTGATGGAACTCAAAACACGCCGCGTTCACTTTGCAGGCTCCACGACTAGTCCCGGCGAATCTTGGATGAAGCAGACCGCTCGCGAATTGACAGGCTGTGACGACGGCTTTCTCAACGATAAGCGCTATCTGCTCATGGATCGCGATACGAAATTCTGCCATTCGTTTCGCGACTTTCTCCAACGCGAAGAAATCGATCCTGTGCAGTTACCACCGCGAAGTCCGAATTTGAATGCTCATTTGGAACGCTTCATGAAAAGCATCAAATCAGAGTGCCTGGACAAGATGATTTTTTTTGGGGAGATGTCGTTGCGGCGTGCAACGACCGCTTACCTCGAACATTATCATCAAGAGCGAAACCACCAAGGCCTGGAAAACAAGATCATCGACCCGGGCGACGAAGTCGGCCGGTCTGCCGGTGAGATCAAACGGCGCGGGCGGCTTGGTGGATTGCTCAACTACTACTACCGCGATGCTGCGTAGCGCTCCGGCATGAACTGATCTGTCGAGTTCGCTGCGTCATTCCGCGCGCGGAACAGTATCAAGACACTGATTCGGTCCGCCCAATGGCCGGTTTGGCTCGCTTTCGCCCCTTTGGGTCAACATAGCCGAGCCGGCTCGGCCCAAATCTGAGGCCAACTATCCACGCAAATCCAAATTATCAAAGAACTTTTCGTGCGGTTGTGTTTTTTGACCCTACGCGATAAACGGTTCCTGGCACCTTTTCCACTCCCCAGTTGTTGCGATTGATTTCAATAAACGGACGAGAAAAGGTGTCAGGAACCGTTTATTGACAGAAGGATCAGAAAAGGTGTCAGGAACGAATGGCACTGCCGTTGGTTTTTTGTGGGCGTCAGCGCAGCGTCGAGGATTACGGCGTTGCCGTGAATTGTTAAATCGGTAAAAATTATTGCTGGGCGGAATTCCTATGGAACGCGACTTCCTTGGTCTGTAAAATTTCCGCCCAGCGCGACTCTCCCTGAGCAAAGAAAATTTGACCAGGGAGGGTCGATGTTTTCTTTTACCAAAACGAGCCGGTTCAACGCATCCTCATTTCAGTTAAGATAGGATGGGTGCTCGCACCCATCTTTTTCGAACGGGAACGTTGATGCCATTCTCCTCGGGCCCCTTTTCATATCCCGATTCGCCTTTTCACGGGTGGCCAAAAATAGTGCGTGCAATTCGCCCGGCAATCCATAAAATGGGGCTCGCTGTTTGTGCCTGAGTGGGAGAAGCGACTTACGGTTGGTCGTCGGGCGGCGCTGCATGTGTGTCGTACTGACAGAGCACCGGTTTCCCGGGGACCGGAATGACAGACTGGCTGGGCCGTGAGGTATTCACCAAGGCACGCCCCGATGGGGCCCCATCATTTTATTCTTTGAAACGTTTTTCCTTGAAACAGTAAAACTCCATTTTCGGAGCACTGAAGAATCGAATTGACCATGTGAATCAATCATGAAGCCGCGGATTGAACTCGGATGAATTGTTTCCGTGTGTCGCGTTGCGACTCGGCTATTTCGCATTCGCTTTACTCTACCAAAATCTCATCCAACCCCTCTTCGCATGGCGGTACTTGCGGATCGAGTCGCTCGAGCGTTTCGCGCAAAAGTTGGCTGACCACAAGATTTCGATACCATTTTCGATCGGCAGGGATGATATGCCACGGTGCATGTTCGGTGTTGCACTCGTTCAGCGCTGCCTCGTAAGCTTGTTGGTAATTGTTCCAGAGCTTTCGCTCGTCCAGATCGCTTTTGTTGAATTTCCAACGTTTCGTCGGATTGTCGAGTCGCGATTGCAGCCGCTCGCGTTGCTCTTCATTGCTGATGTGCAAAAAGCATTTGAGGATGGTTACGCCTCCTTCGACCAGCAGCTCCTCAAATTGGTTGATGCGGTTGTAGCGCATGCTCCACACCGATTCGGGCACAAGGTTGTGTACTCGCACGATAAGCACATCTTCGTAATGCGAACGGTTGAAAATGCCAATGTTGCCACGGCGGGGGATCGCTTTGTGAACCCGCCACAGGAAATCATGGTCCAGTTCCTCGTGGCTGGGCTCTTTGAACGATACCACCTGACAGCTTTGCGGGTTGATGCCGCTCATCACTACGCGAATGGTGCCATCCTTGCCGGCTGTGTCCATGCCTTGCAGCACTAGCAACACGGCACGCCGGTTCTCGGCATAGAGTTCGTACGCCATCTCAGCAGAGGCAGCCGTGTTTACTTCCACCTGTTTTTTAGACGACTTTTTATTCCAATCACCTCCCACGAATCGAGGATCGAAATCGGTGAGTCGAATCTTGGCTGAAGGTGGCACGGACAGAGGTTGAGACATGATTTTTCCGTAATATGAATTTTTGCGTCCACTTGTGATCAATAATGATGAGGTACAATAAATAATGATGATGAGTTACAATAGAGGTAACCGTTCACGGGATGGAAGAAAAATGAACCACGAAGAGCACGAAGGACACAAAGAATAGAATTCTATTTTTCGTGAGGCTATTCAATCAAGTCCATGAGGATGTAAATTTAGCCTGTTTAAGGTGAATAGAAGAGAACCACGAAATAGACGAAACATACGAAAGAGAGGTTTTTGCGAATACTGTTGGGGAAGTCTTTCCGCTTCAAATCCTGCGATCCTACTCCCTCACTTTTTTCGTGGTTTTGTCTATTTCGCGATTTTCCTCCGAATGGGCTTTCAGTTTGAGTTCGCTTAGAAGCCGGAGCAAGCGATTTGTCCTCTGACTTCTTCGTGCTCTTCGTGTCCTTTGTGGTTCAATATTTTTCATTCCGTGAACGGCTACCAATAGAGTACCTAGTGGCGATCCCATGGCTAAGCCGCAAGCGGCTTGCCGCTTAGCCCGACCCAGAGAATAAGTTGATGTCTTCCACCTATTCAACAACCCGCGCGGCCATCTGGTCGATTCGCGGCTTGGCATTCGCTGGCCTTGTATTGTCATGTTACCTAACATGGGCTTCATGGCAACCAGGCCCGATCGTTGGATGCAGTGGTGAATCTTATTTTAGCTGCGAAGAAGTGCTGGGAAGCAAATGGTCGAAATGGTGGGGCTTGCCAGTCAGCCTCTTGGGGGCGATTACTTATGTGCTCATGTTCGCTTTCGCATGGCTAGTGCCGGGGCCTACATGGCCAGTGCCAGGGTCTACATGGCTAGTGCCAGGGGACGGGGATAGCCGTTTGCCGCGGGTGGCTCAAGCGGCATGGCTCTGCTTGATTGCTTTATCGTTTCTTGCAACCGGAGTTGCCGCGTGGTTTATCCTATTGCAGGCATTGGTGCTGGGCGAGTTCTGTCTGTACTGCTGCCTGATTCATGCGTGTAGTATCATGATTTGCGTGCTGGTCCTATGGCAATTGCCACGCCCCGATCGAGACGAGCAATACGCCCAACTGGGAGTATCCCTAGGTCTTCAATCCGCGGTAACGGAACTGCCATCGACACCTGCCCCAGCCGGGGTCTATCCCAGGCAGCTTCTCGTGTTGCTCCTGATTGCTTCATTGGGATGGACTGTTCTAATCGTTGGGCAACTGCTCGGTACCGAAGAGTCGTTTATCGTCGATCTGTCCGCTCCCGGCATCCGAATCACAGCCCAAGACGAACTCAAGCTCACAGATGCCACGAACATTGCACATCCGTTAGCAGAGCAAGGAGCCGACCTCGATGAGGAAACGAAACAGTCACAAAACGTAGAAAGCATGGGTGACGATAAGAATCAGCAAGATTCAACGCTATTAGAAACCGAGTCCTCTCTAACGGAAACCGAGTCCTCTCTAACGGAAACCGAGTCCTCGGAATTTCGAGTCCATTCACGCGTCGTACATTTCCAGTCGAGTGGAATGAATATCAATCTTGATCGGCTGCCTGTTCTCGGAAATCCTCGGGCGGAGCATGTTCTGGTGGAATTTCTGGACTATACCTGCATGCATTGCCGACATTTGCACCCGATATTGGTTGAAACGCTTGAGCGATATGGCGGTCAGATTGCCATCGTCATGCGTCCCGTCGCGTTAAGCAAGAAGTGCAATCCAAACATTCAAAAGACACATCGAGCACATGCCAATGCATGTGAATACACCAAACTGGCACTGGCGGTATGGCATACGGATCCTACGAAGTTCCCAGAGTTTCACCAATGGTTATTTGAATCGGAAAGCGTTCCCAATGTGCATGTTGCCAAAAGACAGGCTGTAAAAATTGCGGGCGTTCATGTGCTGTTGAAGGAAATCGATGGAGCCGACGTACGGGAGATGCTCAACCAAAACGTCAGCACCCTGAATCAATTCAAAATAGGCTTGCCCCTCATCCTCTGCGAGGCTGGATCTTTTTCTGGGGTGCCTAAATCGAGAGAAGCATTCTTCGAAGTGTTGGAAAAGCACCTGGGCCTTCAGCCAGTGAACACTACATTGGCAGATTGACCGGTCCATTTTGAGTAGATAGTTTTTAGACGCGAGTTATTTTCCGTTGACTTGTGCCTCATTAAAAATCACCGTTCACGGCACGAAAAAGAATGAACCACGAAGGGCCAAGCGAGACCGGAGGCCGTAACTAAAAAATCTCACGCAGAGCACGCAGAGTCGCAGAGGGCCGTTAGGATTTAAGAGAATAACCATGGAAGAAAACCTATCTTCCGTCAGCTTCAATGTTCTTGCTTTATTTTCTCTGCGAATCTCGGCGTCTCCGCGCACTCTGCGTTTATCACGGCCTATCAATTGCAATCTTTCGACCCGTACAATTTGCGTAAGGCGCGTAGCCTTGAACCGTTGTCGTGGTTGATTGGTTTTCCAGGTATTTTGCTGTGTCGTTGTGGTTAAATTTGGCAGCGTAGGATGAAAAATCTCCGGAATCGCATTTTTCTCCGTGAACCTAAGTCGTGTTGTCGTGCTCCTTTGCGAACAGTCCGCAGGAAACGATAGAAGGGCTTCCAACCGCTATTGCCTCGATACCCGAGGTTCTGAGTATAATGGAGGCAACGGGTCGTGCCGAACGCAGCACGACGGATAATTTCGGCCGCCAAGCAGCCACTCGCTGTGGTACTTGGCCGCCAAAACATAATTTGGAAGGAGGTGGTCCATTGAACGATACTCATAGTTGCCAACGAGGTGGTGTAAACCGTTGACCTCCGGCGGGTTGTCTACGGTGACAACCACCACCTGCTTCTGAGTGCCCGCAGCATCGCCATGGATACCGTTCCTTGGAAAATGATGCAGCCTGCTCTCAAAGCGACAACTTGGCAGCCCGGTTGCCCTTGCGGCGATCGGGCTGCTTTTTTAAGCGATCAGCAGTCAGCTTTCTGCCAAATTAGCAATCCATTTTCTGGCTGACCGCTGACTGCTAACAGCTTTTCTCCTCCTTGTAGCAAACGACTGGTCACGATAGGCTCGTAGCGACCGGCGACGGATCGAAATAATAACTGTTCAAACTGAAAACAAGACAAACCACGAATAGAACGAATTACACGAATAATAGGGAATTCAGATGGATCCCCCACAAGGATGTTTCGTCAGAAGGAGCAACCCCAATAGGTCGCTTTCCTACTTTTTTATTCGTGTGATTAGTGCCCATTCGTGAAAGTAAGTGGCGTGGTTCCCTCTTTTCAGTTTGAGTAGCTGGACACATGATGGTTACAACGATGGGAGATAGGGCCGATGGTTCAGACAATGAGAATCAGCACCTCAATCAGCACCTAGAGGATCAGCAATCGCTATTAGAAGAAAGCCTGCCACTGGTGTTTTCCGCTTTCGATGAGGCGAAAGCGGATGGCGTGGAAAATCCGGTTGTGATTCTGCTCGATTGCGATGACCCCATAGGTAGCCAAATCGCTCGGTCTTGGCTTGGTGACGAAGCGGTTGCCGACGCCCAGGCTACCCAGGAGGCCGAGCAAGCAACCGTTTTTGCGCACGGGTTTGCCTGGAAAAGGTGCCGTCAGGAGATACCGCAAGTCTTTCCCTACCTGGCGCCGATTTTTGACCAACAACCGCCCCGCGATGGATTTCTGGCCATCTCAGTCACCAGCGGTGGGGCGTCGGTTCTTACCGTCCCGTGGGATGCGAGAAGCGGTTAGGGCTCTCGCGAAAATAACTTGTACGACTCGGATTTCAGACGCATGAACTTGAGCAAGTTATTTGAGGGTGTTCGAGAATTGCGAATGAAAGTCCCCGGCTTTGCGGGGGGGGGGGGGGGGGGCGAGAAGTTAGAGTCCACTCTGCTACCACCCCTCGGCCCCCAGCTTTGAAGATGCGGAAGGCCGAAAAAGAAAACTTCCAGCAGTAACCAACAATCAGAATGAACAGGAAACTCAGACGATGAATCGACGTAACTTCCTACGGTGTTCTTTGGCGTGTCTGGTCATCGGCTCGACAGTCGTCACACTGCAAGACGATATGGTTTTCGCCAAACAGGGAACCATCGACAACGTTCTTCCCTATGACAATACCAACCCAGTTCTCTACGACAACGACTGGACCAACGACTATGTCGATTGGTATCTGATGGCGCTGGCAAGTGCCGGTGATATCAATTACGTCGGCATCAGCACCTCCTCTTCGATTCCGCCATATAATAAGCATATGACGGCGGAGCATCTTGCGAAGCAGGTCGACATGCGTCGAAAGATCGTGCAGCTCGGACGCGAGAGCGGATTCCGCAACGTGCCGGATCCGGTCGCCGGTACGAAGGGACATCTTAAGAAGCCAGCTTCTGGAAAGATTGCCGATACAAAACCTCTCGATTCACTCGGTAGCAGGCAGATCATCAAACAGGCACACAAAGCATCGAAGGAAAAGCCGTTGGTCGTCTGTGTTGGCGGGCCGCTGACCGTTGTTGCCGACGCCTATCTATTGGACAATTCGATTGCCGATAAACTCATCGTGGCTTTCCTCGACAGCTACAACTACGGCATGTCTGGATTCAACGGCTGGTCCGATGGCTGGGCGGCGCATATCGTGCTACAGAAACTTCGGCTGGTTCAGTTCCAAGGACGGAGCACGATGGTTGCGCACATTCCCAAGAAGAGACTGCTCGAATTGCCCGACAGCCCGGCACGCGACTTCATGATTGCCTCTAATCCCGATGTGGCTGCTTCGGAGGGAGACGCCGATGGCCCTCCCGCCATTTCGCTAATGCGGCCCGACTTCGTCAAGAAGGTCGATCACGTTTCATTTCACACTTGGAAAAAGCGTGGCGACCATGAGATGCCCCTGTTCAAAAATAATCCCCAAAGCCGCTCCATTCTCGTAAGCGTTCTGTGAACAGCGTCCCAAAATTGCGCGCTATCCTAATAGAGGTGAACCATTCCCTTTATTCCAGGAACGAGCACAATGTCCAATCGAAACAAATCCCAAGAGTCCCACTGGCGTGGCCTACTGAAACAGCAGTCCTCAAGCGGCTTGAGCATCGCGGCGTTTTGCCACCAGAACTCGATTACACAAACCAGCTATTATGCCTGGCAGCGTAAGTTCCGTGAGCAGCAAGCCTCCCCAGAGCAGGGGAGCCGTTCGACCAAGTCTCTTAAAACCAGTCGTAATGCCGTCCAGGGCACCCAACTGGTGCCTGTGCGGATCGAGGGGACGACACCTGCGTCCACGCTGCGTATTCACTTGCCGCAGCAGGGAGTCTTTGTGGATGTGCCTCACGGCACCGATTGTGAGACAGTGAAGGACGTATTGCAGGCGTTGCGTGAGGTGGCGTCATGTTGATTGTGCCATCCCAAATAAAAGTCTTCGCCGCGTTGGCTCCCACGGACATGCGTAAAAGTTTTTGTGGATTAATCGGTATCGTCGAAAAGGAGCTTGGCAAACAGATTGAAGACGGAGATCTTTTCTTGTTTTTCAACCGACGCCGCAACCGGTTGAAGGTACTCTATTTCACGGGTGACGGCACGATCATCCTCTACAAGCATCTTGAACGAGGAACGTTCGAGACACTACGTGGCGCCGACCATGGAGGGGCGATTGCATCCCCCGGTGATTACTTGACACTGCATGTGGACGACCTGCGATTGTTGCTGGAAGGCATCGAGCTATCGAGTGTCAAACGTCGCAAGTGGTGGCGTCGTGAGCAGGCAAAACAAATTACTCAATCGCCTTGGAAACCACCTTGACGCGCAACGTGAATTGTCGATAAATAAACATGTGTGTTCTACACCAACGGTGTGTGATCATTTGCCATTTCGTGACGCACCTTCAAGGACCGAAACGTTGTCGATGGAATCCGACAAACTCCGAAAAGAGATCGAAGTGCAGCGCGCCGAGATCGCACATCTCAAAAGGGTTAATAGCGAGCAACAGGCAACTCTTGAATCGTTGCAGAATCACATCGAGGTGATGCAAGAGCAAATCACCTTACTCCGTAAGGCACTCTTTTCTCCACGGCGTGAACGGTTTATCCCTTCTCCCGATCAAAAGCTTCTTTTTGATCCCGAGTCGATCGAGGGCAACGAGATTAGCGAGGATGACGAGGCGACCGACGAAGAAGAGCCAGACGATGAATCGTCTTCGAAACGCAAGAAACGCCGTAAGAAGCGCAAACGTTTTGAATTCCCCGAGTGCTTGCCGGTCCAGCGTTTTGAACACCCACTGCCGCCGGAAGAACTCGATTGTCCTTGTGGATGTGGCGGCAAGCGGACGGTGATCTCCGAGCAGATCTCACGGCAACTAGAATATGTTGAGTCTAGCGCCTACATCGCCGAGCACGTTCGGTTTACCTACGGTTGCCCTGTTAGCCGGGATGGCCAGCAGATCGTCACCAGCGAAAAGCCACCCAATATCAACGAAAAAGGGATATTTGGGGCCAGCACGTTAGCCTGGCTGGCACACGCCAAGTTCGAGCGTCACCTGCCCCTGTATCGTCTCCAGGAAGAGCTTCGTTCCACCACCACGATGTGGTTCAACCGCAGCGTGTTGAGCAACGCCGTGGTGCGAACGGGCGAGCGTCTGCTGCCGGTGTGGGATCTGATTCGCACCCAAGTACTGGATAGTTTTTATGTACGGGCCGACGAGACCACGGCCCGTGTCCTGCGTCCCGGGGCTGGGGCGACCAAGCTGGTTTATCTCTGGGCCTACGTTGGCGATGACCAGCATCCGTACCAACTATTTGACTATCGACTTGATCGATCCCGCGCAGGTCCGCGGGAAATACTTGATGATTTTCAAGGCGGATTATTAACCGACGGTTACAGTGTCTACACGTCCCTAGTCAAGGAATCGGATGGCCGACTTCTGGATCTGGGTTGTTGGGCCCATGCGCGGCGGAAGTTCGACGAAGCGTGCGCCGTCTCAACGCAGCCACTTGCGCACGAGGCGCTCGCTTGGATCTGGCAACTGTACGACATCGAGGATCGCCTGGCCGATGCCGATGTGGAAACGCGACGACAAGTGCGCATGCGCGAGTCGGTTCCCATTCTTGCCCTTCTGCACGATCGTCTCACCGAAGTGCAGCCGACGGTACGGCCTTCGACCAAGTTGGCCGAAGCGATCGGCTACCTGCTCAATCGTTGGAACGCGATGACGCGATTTGCAACCGACGGGCGCTATGCGATCGATAACAACATGGCAGAAAGAGTCATTCGCCCCTCGGTTATTGGAAGAAAAAATTACCAATTTTTTGGGAGCGATGCGGGTGGTCGCGCGGCATGCGTCTGGTACACGCTTATCCAGAGTGCTCGTTCTAATCATGTCCACGTCACCCCGTATCTCAACGATGTTCTCGTCCGGCTTCCTCAGATCGTTCCCGAGTACTTGCGGGTGGGCGACGCCCAAACCCCGTTCGAATCGCTTTCAAGGGACCAGCGTGAACAGCTCTCCGAGCTGCTACCTGACCGATGGCTCAAGGCACACCCTGAGCATCGCAGCGAAGATCGCCAGCGCGAACTTGATCAGGCCAACCAGCGCCGCCGCCAGAGGCGTGCTTCACGACGTCGGCTTGTCAAGATCTGAATTACGCTCCTGGCATGACGGAGTTCACAGAGCGCTAACGGTTGCCGCGACTATTCAATTGTATGACAACGAGCCGTTGCCTACGAGTATTCTCTTCAGATACTCCCGCCCTATAGATTTCTTCACCCGAACAAAGGACCACATAGCCATCTTTTGTTGAGACAATTCCTGAAAGTTTCCAAAGACGATCGAGCATAAACTTCGTCATGTGCCTAATGTGCTGTGAACTGGCATGCAACGATTGTAAGTGGCGTTTGTGAAAGAGATCGGCTTTTTCTAGTTCGGGCAGCAACTGTCGTATGGTGAGGCATGACTGACACTTTACCGCAAGATCGGCAGGCACGTCCTGTTGTTTTCTTAAATCAGGATGACGGACCCGCAGTTCTTCTTGAACGATTAGCAAGCGTGCCGATGTTTTCTTCCATTGGCTCGACACTTTTGACTGGGAAAGGCCTTTAGGCGCTTCTTTCAGCCAGTCAAGACAGTCCTGCAGCAGGACATCTGCTTGACGGACCTGCCCCGCCTTTTCGAGATGGAAGACGGTTGGCTTGATGCGGTATTCCCACACTTGAGAGGATCGCGGGCATCCTCTCGACCAACGAGCACGAATCACTCGGCTCCACAATTCGCCCGCTTCTTCATGCGTGAGACTTATCTTATCTTGAACGTAGGTCGGCTCTTGAAGCCAGAATCCTCCGATGTCGTATGTGATTTTAGGATAGTTAGGAATGAGTTCATTTACGATCAAATCGATAAACCGACGATAGTGTTTCATCGCAAGTTCTTTGTCGTCAAGCTCGCGGAAAGCGTATTGCGCCAATCCCTTTTCTCCTCTTGCCTGCAAAATAATACGACTACTTGTGACCATTCCTTCATAATGAGTTTTGAGCAACGCTTGCAAGTCCTTGCGATCTGCCCACGCTAAATTCCGGTCTAGGCGGAACTGAAAATCATTCATGAGCACCGACTCACCCATCACGCTCACATCCTCAAGGTCGTCAGCGCGCTCGATGAGATTTCGTCGCTCGGCGAGCGCTTCCTCAGGCGTTTTCGCCCAGTAGAAACCGATGGACATACCATGCCACAAGCTATTCTCATAAAGTCGCCCGCCACTTTTCTGAGTTATCTTGAGACAGTGGTGATACAGATCGCTGATCGCCACTCGAAACCAGTCATGTTGGGTTGCCTCATGTTCCGGCACACCATATTCGCTGCACTTGCGGATTAGTCGGCAAAAGTCGATCGTCGTCTGGATCAGTGTGTCAGTTTCATAGAAGGACAAGTCGCTTGGCAGTTGGACACCTTGTTCGATCTTGTCGAGTATTTGGCGAGCAACATCGCTTACAAAAAGTGCCGTCGGGTAGAACGAACCATCAAACGAAGCTCCGCTTGGATCTAGTCCACCCAACCACAAACCTGCATGCAATAGCAATGCTTGGATCCGAAAGTTGTCAGGCTCTAGGGCATAGGCGGTAGTCAAACGCTTGAGCGCTTCGTAACGGCGTCCGAATGTCAACAACCGTTCGGCTTCGTCGGTTAGCAGTCGTGCCTCTGCTTCGGCATCGAACAACCCGTCGACGGAAGTGACTGCTAATAGTTCAAGGACCGCCTTTCCGGCCGATTTTCGCAGGTTTGCCTGGTTACCGATGGGAGCACGTAGCGAGTGCGTTGCTACCGAGCGATCCTTCCGTATTACTCGTATGGTCAGTTCGACCTGCGGGTGTTGCTCGTTGAAGTTCAATTTAAACGTGCCGTCGATAGTGACGTCCGCATTGCCGAGCGCGGTGGGCAAGTCGCTGGTAAGCTTTCGTTCGTCGATCAGTGGTAGTACCTTTGTCCGCTCCGCCACGGCGATGCCCGGCTGACTGGCAAGCCACGATTCCAGCCACAACTCGATACTCCGCCGAAATCGATGAGCCTCTTGCGACAATTCATCGGTACGAAATCCGGCGAGTGAAACGACGGTAAACTTGCCCTTAGTGTTTTGTATCCGCCGCAGGCGATTAACCATTTGCTCGGTGGCCGACTGAATCTGCTGAGCGATCGCTTGTTCGTCTTCTGACCACGCTAGAACCGTGTTGCCAAAACGCACGCCGCGGCGGGTTTCGATGATGCGCGCTTCGATGGGCTGCAACCCTTGATCGTTTGGCGAATCGGCGGAAATCAGCACCAGTGCGTCAGCGCCCAGTATACGGCCAGCTGCGACAAAACTGTCTTGCGACTCCTTCTCGGCAAATGTCAAATTGCGCCCCTGCTCGCTCAGGACCGCAGCGATCTCCTGACGTTCCAGGACGACCAAGCTCTCTTGCTGACTGAGTTGAACAACAAGTAGGTCGAGCAGGGCTGGTGGTGCAGATGGTTTGTCGCCTGTGTCGATCACGGCGACACGCAACGGCGTTCCCTCCGCCCGCGCCCTGTCGCCAAACATAACGATGAACGTAGAGCAGACTGCGATTAGCAACACCACCGACTGTTTGGTTGACAAGACCTTTGTACAAATCATCATGATCTATTCAGCCTTGTGTTGAACAATCTTCGGCAATAGCCGTTCGGCAATATCTGCCGCAGCCTCTTGCAAAGCTTGCTTGCCGGCGATCTGCTCGACCAAATCGACCGCGACGCGGGTCTGGCGATCGATGGCCACTATCTTGCCAGTCTTGCGGTCCACGACTTTGACTTCCAGCCGTGCTTTGACCGAAATAAGATTTCCGTGGCGCGTGGCGAACTCACTCATTCCCTCGCCTTGAATGAGATAGTCGGCCTGCTGTGAGCTGCCTTGGTCGGGATCGATCACAGTAAAGCCCGTCTCCTTGCAGAATAGAGTCAATTCGGTTTCTGCTGCCGGATCGATGGTCACGCGACCCACATGCCGTTCTTTGATCGAGATTAGGACTGTTGGGCGCTCCCCATCGCCCAGTTTCTTCTTCAGGGCGGCAATCCGATCTGATTTCTTGACTCGTTTGGCAACTAGCGAATCCGATTTCTTCTTGATCGAACGAATGATTTCAGCTCCCAGCCGATTGGCCAATCCATCGAGTCCATCACCGACGACGCCCTTCACCGAGGCCCCAATCACCCGACTAGTTTCTGTACCAATGATTTTTGCGACCACGTAGATGGTATTATCGATTTGAAAGACGGAACCGGTGACAATCAGCTTTGCGCCGGTTAGCCGACCAATGACGATTGCCTCGTTGGGATTGACGATTCCCGAAAGATTCAACTCCGCCTCGCCCAACGTTTTATCAATATCTTCACGATCGACAAGAAAGAGAGAAGGATCGACCACCAGCTTGGCGAACATTAGGTCGGCAACTTGACCTCCCATCTCTTGGACCTCCTTGCCGCGCTCTCGAAATGGGAGGATAGCGATGGGGTATTCGACAAGTTGCAGTTCAACCAATTCTTCAACATCACCAACAGCGACGACCGCTTCTTGGGCATGGCTGACACTTGGCAATAGCAAGAACAGAACCAACAAGATTTTTGCTAGCAGCTTATTTCTGGATAAATTCATCGCTTTTCTCCAAAACTGGTTGAGTGGAAGTGAACTCCTCCAGTAGGCGTAGGAATAAGTACCTGGGCACTGGGCTTGCATCCCACTGCGAGACGAGGCTCAAACAACAAACAATGAGTTTACCAGGTGGATTGCTTGATTTTTCAGCTGGAAATCCCAACTCCAGCCATGACCACGTGGTGCCGGGGGGGCGGTCAGGACTGGGATCAGTATCGATCACAAACTTGTTAAAGGACTCCAGTGATAAGGAATAGGATCTTGCGAGCAGGTCAAATCGCTTGTCGTAGCGTTGAACAACGTCTGCACGATCTACCGATAGTCTGCCAGGTCGAACGATTTGACCGCCGTCTTCAAGAATTAGTGCTGTCAACGGAAATTCACCTTCGGTAGGCGCAAGGCAGATTATGCGAACTCCTCGATGTGCCGCCAACAAAAGAGCCTTGGGGAGTTTTGGCTGTTCACAAAATGAAACGCCCTCACCCACAAGTATGATTCCTTCCGTCACCAGATCGATCGCCGATAGATTGAGCAATCGCGAATGCGGAATCTCATGCTCGTCGAGTCGTTTGGCCGTTTCGCCATTGGTATCGAAGAGCTTGATCTGGGCGTTTTCCAAAAACGCTTGTCGTGTGCTGAATGGATTTCGAGAAAAAATGTGGAGCGGTCGGGCGTGCTGATACGCTCTTCCCTCTGCACTCCATTGCATTTGCAACTGAACCGTTAGTACAACGCCATCTCGCAACGGTGGCATGGGAATCTTGGTTAGGTAGCGTGGCACGTCCATGTCTGGCGCAGTCATCGCATTGCTCGTGCCACGCCGGAGGGTCCGATGCTCAGTGATCAACGACCACTCGACCTGCCAGTTGCCCTCTCTCATATCAGTTGGCACATACGCGAAACTTGCCTCTTGGCCAGCGAACACGCACGACTTGGTATCCACAGGCGACAGCAGGTGAGGCATACGCTCTTGGCCAAAACAGACACGCTGAGAAAGACAGAGGGCAAGCATGGCGAGCATCTCTAATCTCAGGAGTAAAAATAGTCTTGCAAACATCGATTGCTATCCTAAGTCGCTATCGCTGATTAGGTCGGCGGTCTGGTAGAGGCGATACTCCATGCCATCTTTCTCCACACTAAAGATATTCTTGTAGTGCTTGGCACCAAAGCGCTGAAGATTGGAACTGTCGATCGATTCACCGGTTAAGGCCGTCGGATGATACCGTAGATCAATGGACACGAGTTCGTCATCGAGCGGATAAGCCCACAAGCTCAGTTGTGAGCGCCCGTCACTCCCCAGATTCACCTGGACTAGTTGTTCTTTTCCAGCTACTACACAAATAGATTCGAGTTGCGTCCAACTTTGCCCGTTCTCGTTGACAGGGCGCACAAAGAGTACGAGTTGCACGCCTACAAACTTTGTGGCTGTAGAATTCTTTGCTGACCCAGCATCGTATAGTCCCACGTCAACTCGCTCGTTACCGTCTACCAACCATTGCAATTCAGGCCCGAAAACTTGATCGTATTCCGCTAACAGTTCTCGTTGCTCATCGATCGTCAATAAATTTGCGGCGATCGGATGCGGGTATTGAACGAGCCGTCTAGGAAGTGGCCTGAACCCACTTCCTACCGAGCCGTCGATTCCGATGTTGCGCCAGATACCAAAAGCAATCAGCAGAACCGCAGCAGCTGAGAAAATGCCAGCGACAGTCCTACGACGATTGCGTGAGCTTGGCAGATGTCCTAGCTCTATCGTATTAGGCAAGTTTGAGCCTAGGCGTCCGCTCACAGCTTTGTTCAGTGCCTGCAGCTCTTCTGAACCGACAGCGGTTTTGTTTGCCCAGTCAACGAGCAATTTATCAAGTTGGTTGTCGTGAGGGTTATTCATGATTTTAAATACCGATGAAGTCGTTGTTTTAACTGTTTGCGAGCTTGGTGAATTCTCCAGTGCATCGTGGCCGTCGAACAGCCCTCGATCTCAGCTGCTTCCTTGACTGACAGCCGCTCAATTGCCGTGAGTACCAAGGCAGCACGAAGCTTTGTAGAAAGCTGCGCTAGTGCCTGTTCGATTTCGGTCGCCAGCTCACCGTCCATCGCCTGTTGTTCAGGTCGGTCGTGATTGGGACTAGTAGCATGGTCATCGTTCCCACTAAATTCCAGCGTCACTCGCCGCCGTCGCAAATGTTCCTTGGCCGTGTTTATGGCTATTCTGTACAGCCAAGTCGAGAACTTGGCGTCGCCTCGGAACGAACTCGCATGGTGCATTACTTTTACGAAAACGTCTTGCGTTATATCGTCTGCCATTGCGTTGCATAAGACCATCCGGAAGGCCACATTTCGCACGGCGCCCAAATGACGCGCAACCAACTCGTCGAGCACAGCAGGCGACGCCGATGCTTGATACTCGGCAAGAAGTTGTTCGTCTGTAGTTTTCAAACGTCTCAATCACCTTGTCAAATTCATCATCAGTGATGCTGGTCGTCAATTGTAGTGTATCAGCACGCAGGCATGGAGTTGCGCCTACGCAAGGAAAACATTCCCAGCGTTGATAATCCAACCAAAGCTAAGTTTGATGGCTCTGGAATCGGCGTACCCAGGATGGCATACGCAGAAATATTTCTATTTTCCTGTAGAGACCAGGGGACGTTTGGGCGTCGAAAGGCGGTTTGTCCAAATACTGAATCGCCCAAATTCCATCCGAGTTCACTTTGTTGCACTTGCGCTACGATCCAATAGACCGTATTCACATCGAGAATCGCTGCTACTGTGGGCGCTAGCGTATGCACCTGCACGTCTGTAGAGATGTTATCAACCTGAAAACTTGTAATCGTCATGCCTGGCACTCCTTGTGAATCCTGATGCAATGAAAATACAGCACTATTTCGGGACGCTGCACTCGTGTTAAATGCTACAATCTGGAGTTCCTCCACTGAATAAGGGCCTCCTGAGATCACCGTGAAAAAGCCCGATCAATCGAAGGTCCAAGTGGAGAGTAAGAATTTTCCCAAAATGCAGGTGGGGCGTTCAATTCGCTTCCCGCGATCACTACTGGAGCACCACGAGAGATGCTGACGTGGGCGGCAATGATGCTCACAATGTAAATAGATATCTTCAGTCGATTCATAAGGTCTGTTCCGTTTCGGGGGGTAAGCAAGCAGTATTCGTAACTGAAAGTTTGATGCGCACGAGACGAAATCCTTGGGCAGATTCCGGTGATTTGTGAGAAAAACGAGCTAACGACCAAATGCGACACAGCTCAAGTGCCTGTGGTGTATGCACTTGCGTGCTGAAGGGAGGAGACAGAAATTTTTGGTAAGCTCGTATCGTCTCCTTCTCGTACACTAGGTTTGCAACCAATTCTTACGTGCCCAGGACAAAGATAGGGCATAGATTGGGCAATCTGACTGACCCTGGACCTTGCGATTTTCGCTTCCAGTTAACGTTACCCAGCGTACCGAGGTGATCACCACTCGTGCGAGTTAGCACTTTCCGTTCGTGTGTTCGGATGCCCCCTCCTGGTGCAGTTAGGCCTTTCAGAAATCAGCACTGAACCGACACTTTTGCGCAGGGTAGTGCGGTGGCCGACTGCGATTCATTGGGTGGGTTTAGAACATCGGATTGTGCGGTCATTATGATGACAAGCGACGTTCGGCTCGAACGTCTAACCGATGTAGGTACGGTCGTGAGCTTAAGTTTTACCACATCTTATTTGCTCGGTAGCGGCGTAGCCGTCGAGCATAGCTTGCAGTTTGGTCCAGCCTCGCCAAAGGACGAGCCACCCTGGTTGGTGATCGCTTTTGCGGTTCTGATGACCGCCGAGGCGGGCCAAGGCATAAAAAAACTCGTGAATGGTCATCGTTTTTCGGATCTTCTTGTATCGCCAAATGCTGAGTACGTCGACGTAGTCCGCCGCCAGAATCGTCGTCGCTCGACGTGTCTTGGCGTCTGGGCGCCGGCTTGCGTCGCGCAGGTTTAGCAGTGTTAGCGCTACCACCGACAGCAAGGCAATTGCCGGCTCCAAACGGGCGGTGGTCGTGAACTGCATATCTTCGATGCGGCACCCGGTCTTTTTCGCTTTGTGATATTCCTCCACAATCCAACGTTTTTCGTACCAACCGCGGGTGGCACCGACAGTCGGCCGGAGTTGATTTGGCCATTGAGTAAACCGTATTCGGCCGATTGTCGGTGTGCGTAGCACAGGAGGTATCACCCGATTACGTCCCGGTCAAGCCTCTTGTTGCAAGCAACACCGACACATGTCCGAGCAATGTCCAAATCAGTAGCAGAGCGCTTTGCGGACAAGTGTCGGTGCCACCCTGCGTTGACCTTCTTCTGGTTCGGTCGAGACCTGCCGAGCCTGCAGGACATCGCCCTCTTCGTTGCGGAGTGAAATCGTGAGCTGCCGTGCATGTTGGTCGATTCCAAGGTATAGCATCGTCGTGGTTCTCCTGTGGTCGTGGGAAGTGACAATCAGCATCCCTAAGCGATAGGAGAACCGCTTCTTCTTTTCAAGACTCTTTCATAGATATCAACGCATCTTAGCGAGCTAACATTCCGTCTTTTGGCCGGGTATACTAGCATGAGTTAGACTGGAACTACTAGCCTGTCAAGTATGGCCTGTGCGAGAATTTCAAGAGAAAATAATCAAACAGTTAGCCTGGAGAGCTGGTCATGAAATCCCCTACCGCTAGACTCGGTAAAATGACTTATTCGATACTGCGATTCCTTCTGCTAATCATGATTACAGTCTTCGGGTCATTGTGTGTAGCCGCCACGGTTGCATACCTTCTCCCTGGCTCGTCCATGTTGGTTGCATTTGTGGGGGCTACTGCGGCGATTCTGATTGGAAAGTTCTCAGATAGTCGGCTGCCTCGGCCCTAGGAACACTTAATCACAGACCACCGAATTGCTCTTTATGATGATGCACAACTAGGATTTCGACTCGGTTTATTCAATTCCTAAACTATGTTCGAGGCAGCTTTGAAACGGCCTCGAAACTGGTGACGGTGCATACCACTTCAGTAAATATTCAGCAAAGGTTAGACACACCGGCGTGAAACACCGAAGTGGCTCAGGGTGCATTTTTACACGAATTTGGTCAGTACACTTTATTAGGGGGGAGGAAAGGTGTCAGAGGAAAGGTGTCAGGAACCGTTTTCTTCTTTTTTGGTCGGCCTTGAGGGCGACTTGTGCCACTGCTGGCTTGCCCAGCAGTGCGAATCCGGTAACGATGTTCAACCACGATAACAGCCTGCCTGCCAAGTCTGTTTCCTCAACCTATCAGTATGTTATCGAAGGGGGTGTTTGGATACTTCGGGCCGTTTCCCCAACTGAGTAGCATACCGTTGCTGGTTTGAAAAACAACGATGGGTGCAAGCCCCCCCCATCCTACTATCAGTAACGAATGCCCGAATTCGATGGCAAACCGTGCTGGTGGTTCGCACTGCTGGGCAAGCCAGCAGTGGCACCCGACGTAACTTTAGTCCCCACAATAAGAAAGCCCTTCGACGCACTCGCCGAAGGGCTCATTTCTAAAAATAGTCGGGGCGACTGGATTTGAACCAGCGATCTCCACGTCCCGAACGTGGCGCGATACCAGGCTTCGCTACGCCCCGATAGGCTTGCATTCTACCGCCGGAGGTGGTGGCTGCATAGTGAGTCAATATGGGGCAGTGGCCAGCGGAAGGCGATGAGGAGCGAACGACCGCACGAAACGACCTGCAAAGCAAGTCGTCTCGGCACGGCTTGATGGCTTAGGTGAACTCCACGAGGTCTGGATGGACTAGCATCAAGGAGGGTTTTGTCGGACGGCTAAACCGCGACTCTTCCCAGGCCTCTAACGTTTGACACTCGGGCGTGGCGCACCCGTCCACGCTGCTCATAACGGCTTGTGGGATGCCAACCGAAGTTTCGGTTGCTCGTGAAGCGCAGTTTGGGAATTCGCTTCTTACGTAGGTTCGGCAGCCATGAGCATCTCGCATGATGTTGGATGAGCCAAACGCGCGGGCTGTGTTGCGAAATAATTGTAGTGCAGGAGAGGCACAAAAAGTAGTGCGGCAGGGATAAATATGCGTTTTCCTGGAAAAACGACCTTCTTTCGGGCGTCCCGAACGCAGCGCTCTACCAAGCTGAGCTGCAGCCCGAATACGCTAAACACGGTAAGCGGCTTATCAGAGAAATTCCATGGAGGCAAAGCAGTCTTAAGCTTTGCAGTCGAGCGTTTGCGAAGTTCTGCCCATCGTCACTGTCGATGCACATCGTTTCAACAGTTTGATCTGTAGGCAATCGAGCCAAGTTTCGGTACGATTGGGAAGGCACTCAGGGCCTATTCCAGAACTAACTTGGCAGTATCCAGCGGCCAGGAAAATTAGCACGACCAAACTGTATTGGGACGTGCAGTCAATCTCCCAGCTTATGCGAAGGTTTCCTAGGCGACGTGTACGCTTTTCTCACCATTTTATCTGGCAACCGATCGGGAACCAATTTTCCTTTGGATCCCGATAGCGAGACACTCATTGGCCGGGGGGTACCGATTGCCATATTAGTCTGCCCGACCCGCGATGCTCGCGAGTTCATGCCATCATGCAATGCGAAGACGATCGCTGGGTGATCCGCGATCAAGAGAGCCGCAATGGGACGAGCGTCAATGGGCAAAAGGTGCGGGAGGCGACGCTCGACGATGGGCATCTCGTCCGCGTGGGGGCGAACGAATTTGAGTTCCATCTGTCGGATGATCCCGCCACGGCCGATTCCGATGATGCAATGCTTACGCAAACGATCGTGCAGAATATGCCGATCGCCGTGCAACAGAGCAACGAAGAAGTGCTCGCCGCGCTGCCGACCCCCGAACAGGTGCAAGAGCTGATTCTGCTCTATCAGTTGAGCATTCGATTGCTTGGTTGTAATGAGCCGGAAGAAGTGGTGCGCGTGGCGATCGGGTTGCTCAAGGAGCGGACCAAGGCGGCTGTGGTTGGTTTTCTGTGGGTGGATGACCAGGGACAGCTGCGCCCCAAGTTGGTCATGCCGCAAGGCTCCGCCGATCGCGTGACGCTGAGCAAGTCGCTGACCGAGTTGGTCCTTAGCCAGGGACATGCCGTATGGGTGGCCAATCAAGCGGCAAGCGAAGCATCGAAACCCCATGCCGGTGACCTGTCGTCGAATGAGGATGCCCAAAGCAAATCGACCACCATGGAGCATTTTGCCGACGCCGTCTGTGCGCCGCTGGTGCGAAAAGGACCTGATGGCCAGCGTGCCACGGTCGGCGCGATTCATGTTTATCTGGAGGATGGCCGATTCCGACAATCCGATTTTGATTTCATTATTGCCGTGGCCAATCTGGTGGTGATTGCCCTGGTACGGGCACGTGCGCATCGCAGTTTGGAGCGGGATTACCAGCGACTGGTCAGCGATGTTCCCGGCTACGACGAGTTGGTCGGCGGGTGCAAGCCGATGCTCGATTTGAAGCGCAAGGTCAAGCGGGTAAGCCGCGCACCGGGCGGCGTGCTCATCCGTGGCGAAAGCGGCGTGGGCAAGGAACTGGTTGCCCGGGCGATTCACCAACAGAGCCCGCGCGCCGACAGGCCGATGGTTTCGGTCAATTGTGCCGCGATCCCGGCCGACTTGATGGAGAGCCAATTGTTTGGTCATAAGGCGGGTTCGTTCACCGGGGCGGACCGCGATCACATGGGCTATTTTCAGCAGGCCGACTTAGGCACGCTCTTTCTCGACGAAGTGGGCGAGATGCCACTCGATGGCCAGGCCAAGCTATTGCGGATTCTTGAAGGCCATCCGTTTTTGCCCGTGGGTGCTACGGAGGAAGTGCGGGTCGACGTGCGTGTGCTCGCCGCGACCAACCAGGATTTGCAGAAACGTGTCCAGGAAAAGAAATTCCGCGAAGACCTTTACTATCGACTCAGCGTGTTTGAGTTGGCCATCCCGCCACTCCGTGACCGAGGGGATGATCAAGGTCTGCTCATCGATTTCTTCTTGGCCCACTATCGGCTGGAGCGTGGGAGGCCGAATCTCAAACTCAGCAAGGCCGCCCGGAGCAAACTGCTTGCCTATGGATGGCCTGGCAATGTGCGACAGCTTCGCAACGTGATTGACAGCGCGGTCGTATTGGCCGAGGGCGACGAAATTCGTCCTCACGATTTGGGTCTGCGCGACAGCGGCGGCGAGCAGCTCGATTCGCTGAAGATCGAGCACTGGGAGAAAAAGCTGATCGCCGAGGCGCTCGAGCGTTCCGGCGGCAACGTGCCCGAGGCCGCCAAGCTACTGGGCATCGGCCGGGCAACCCTTTATCGCAAGATCGAGCTCTACGATATTCACCGGTGAGAGTTTGCAGACAGGCAGAAATTTGAACCACGAATCGCCCAGCGCGACAACGCCGCAACCAAAGAAAAATTGCCGCAAAAAACACGAAAACCACAAAAATCATGGCCCGCGAATCACGCGAATTGGCGCGAATGAATCGGGAGGATGACAATCATTGACATCCACGTGATTCGCTAGCAATGCTATTCCTTTTCGTGCCTTTTCGTGCCTTTTTGTGTTTTTTGTGGCTATTGTAAATCTTTGCGCCAAACAAAGAATTTGACCGTTAGTAGCACAAATTACACGAACAGATTAAGAGCCTATCCCAGAACCGGTCTGGAGGTGTCCGGCGGCCGAGAAGTTCCTGAACACCAAATAGTTTTGGAACGTGCAGTAACAGTTCACGGCGGCCTTGTTGATGTTTTGCCTCAGTTGGAAATTGAGTGAAATTGATGTGGGCGATGATTTGGTGGTTAAACGGCATGGCCCCTACGACGGATAAGTATGTCGAAAGTAAAAATCCCTAGAATTAGCACGGAACTGTTCGGTTCCGGCACTTGATGGACCAAGAACAGATTGCCTCCGTTCGTTTGGAGAAACAGCCGACTTTGGGGCAAGAGAGCGTTGTTGTTCAGGAAGCTTAACGCGTCAATCTGAACGATCGCCGGATCGAATCCGACAATCGAGTCGGCCGAGGCGATGAGCCATTGATAATTCTGGTTGGGATCAAAATTCTCGACGCTTCCCTCCTGTCCCGTCATGCCGAGACCGATCACCTGAAGCAAAAAAGGATCCTGCTCGATCGCCTCGAAGACGAGTTCCCCTGCCACCTGCAAGAGATCCCAGCCGACGTCTTGACCGGCCTCGCCGAGTGCATCGTTGATTTCCCATTCGTAGATGGCTTCGGGGCCGAGCGTGGTTGAACTTCCCAAGGAGAGTGTTCCCGGCGAATCGCCAGGACTGATCGTGGCCCCGTCGGCGAACTCTACGGGATTGAGCAGTGTGCCGCCGCCGGTGAGTGTATTGTTGGTGCCGTCGATGGTCAATTCAAGCGGCAGGCCATTTTGAAGCACTTGAAGAGTCTGGCCTGTTGCGACGTGGTACGACGCATCCAATACGATTTCATCAAGTCCCCTGTCGACGAGGTTGAGCACGGCATTGTCCGCGTCGGAGGAAATTGTGCCTAACAGTTGGATTGTACCGACGTCGATGTCGGCAGCATTGGTGACGATACGCGTGAGGCCATATTCCAGCTCGGCTCGACCGCCGATTTTCATATTGCCCAGGAACTGCATGACACCATCACCAAATGTTGTTAGCCTTGAGCCCTCGGCAAGATGCGTTGTGCCAACCACGTTCATTTCACTGGTCAATGAATGACCCGCAACAAACAGATTGCCAAGTAGCTGTTGTGGCCGACGCACACTATCGAAGCCTCGAATTTCTCCTCCTCGCAGATGCACGTCGTTGGAAAGATCGAAGTCGTCTTGCCCCAGCGCAAGCTGTAGTCGACCGCCAGGTTGAATGGTGATATCTCCCATCCCTAGTGAGTTCTCGTGGAGTACGGCGACGGTGACTGAATCAATGACGACACTGCCGGAGAAGCTTGGGCTCTCACCAGTGATCCGCATCGTCTGCTCGTCGTCGAAACGCACTTGACTTCCAAACGTCAGGTTGCCCGTGCCGGTGAGAATGCCAGAGAGTTCGTCGGTGGTTATGCGCGCGTTGGTGGAAACGAGTATATTGCCCAAAAACCCACTGGAGGCAAGCAAATCTCCTCCCGCCAATTCGACGTTGTTGGCCCCTGAGGGCAAGTGCAATGAACCGCCACGGACGGTATAGGTGGCTTGCGGAAGTCCGGCAGCAAACAGTCGGCCCTCTTCGACGACGACCTCGCCGTCAAACGTCGATCTTAAATCGGCACGAATACTTGCACTACCGACCGTTCGTTTTACGATCTCACCGGAGCCAACCAGTTGACCTGGCTCTAATTCACCTTCTTCTAGCAACATCTCATCGAATGAAAATATGCCCGCACCGCTTAGAGCTCCATCACCAGCGATTCGGACCTGACTGAGATGTTTTGGGACGGTTGCGTTATACGCGATGTTGACTTCACCCCCGACAATCTGGAGATCGGTTCCGTCCGGAAGGGCTGTCTCGGATTCCAAGCCTAGTCCATTCTCGTTGACGAATGTCGCACCCGAGTAGGAGTTATTTCCAGAGAAAGAAGCGCCCCCCGTGGTGGTGACGCTGACGGGTTGATTGCCATTGTCTACTATGTCCGCTTCTATGCGTCCGTTGTGAATTATGAGTTCGTGCTGGCCGCCTGCACCAGCGGTAATGCGACCGTTCGTGATCTTCGATCTAGACATGAGAAGCCCGCCACTGTTCACAATAAGTTTGTTGCCGCCAAGGTCTAGGGATTTACTATCTGCGAACGAAAGAGAATTGGCTACGTTATCGTTTATCATAGTTGCATCAGCATCCATAAGAACATTATCGAAGACAGATGCCTGATTGATATCGGTCTCGTAGTCGGTGATCGGAATAATGCCCTGTTCGGTAACAGTACCAAAACCTGTTACGTGGTCGCTGGACGATCGATGATTAGTCACAATCATCCATGTCAAGATACCTCCAATCATCGGAGGTGGTTCATTGATATGTACTTGGGCCGTGTCGGATACATCAACACGAACGGTTGCACCGACTTGTCGTTCAATAGCAGTCATTCGTAGTTGCCGTATTTCGTCATTGCTGTTGAATGACGCTGTTAGGTCGACACTCGAATCGCCTTCGATAAAATGAAGGTTCCCGAGCGTCTCGCTTGTTCCACCAGTGGCTTGGAGTTCACCTCCTCTAAACTTGATCGGAATGGAGTCGTCTATACGGTCAGGGACACTGGTAAGGGAGTTATTGAGCAACAACGTGCCGTCAAAGCTCCTGGGACCCTCGTGAAGAACAATCGCCGATGTTGACGTGAGCCTTCCGTTTCCTTCGAGTTCGATCGTGCTCTGTCGCACATCGGTGACACCAGTATACGAATTGCCATCGCTGAGCAATCGCACTCGTAGTCTTCTTCCCCGCGTCGCAAGGTCGCCACCAGTTACTGGACCTGCTAACTCGATAATAACGCCATCGGCAGTGCTGTTGCTGTTAGGCGATCCGAGTACTGAACCCACGCTTCCCAGATCTAAATTGCCCTCAAGACGCACAGTAGGCGTGCCACCTGAACCAATACGATTCACAAACAATCCTCCTGTATGATCGATTCCAGTCGAATTATTTAAGAAAAGGTCGTCTCGGTAGGTCATCGAACCGTTAACGCGAAGATTCAGGACGCCGTTTCTTTCACCAATACGGGTTGCCCCAGACGAAGAACCGAGTGCTCCTTCTGAAGAAACCTGCAGGATCCCTTTCTCAACCACAATTTCCCCGTCAAACCCTGGCAGATCACCCAGTTCCGCCCCGTTTGCGGTGATCTTGCGGAGGGTCTGAACACCACGAATGCGCCCTTCCACTCGACCGCTATGCAAAACTAATTCGTTCGCCTCTATCTGAAGCGTGTTACCACCTGTGACCCGAAGCGTTCCGTGTTCGCGGACGACCAATTCACGAACGGTCGTATCCGCATTAACTTCCAAGACTCCTTCCACCACGTCGACGTATTCGTCGTACTGGCTTGGGACGTTGATGCTTACGGTCTGCATTCTACTCGCGGGGGGGCCGCTTCCTGTGTTGGTTAGAGCCAAACGAGGGAGTCGAGGCTGCTGGACGTTAAGATCAACGCGCCCCCCATTGGTCACAATCAGAGGCTCGTTGGTGGCTTGGTTGATAACCAAGCGACCACCGCGTACTAAAGTCCCTTGCTCAGCATCTCCTAGCGCTTTCGGATTGTTGACTTCAACGAGTCCAGATCCTTGGTTGAATAAAATGTCGGTCACGCCGCGATAGGTGTTTGCTGCATTCAGATGGACGGAATCGTTTGCAGAGATGCGCATCACGCGCGGATTGCCCGAGATAACCCCATTGAAAGTCCCACCTGCAAGAAACGGTCCGGATAACGGATCCTCGATGATCTGGATTTCTCCGTTAAACGTGCCTTGCCCGAAAATTCCGCTAGTATTCGAAGAGCCAGGCATCGATCTCAGCAAGATTGTTTGGCCCAACTCGATGGCCGGATCACTGACCTCCAGAATGCCTTCAACATCGATGACTCTTGTGATAGGCACATTCAACACCAATCGGCCATTGGTCTGCACCTGAATGGGCGAGACCGAAGTACCCAGGGCGCCTTCATGGTTTACAGCCAGTCCACCATTGACATGGGTCTCGCCGGTGTAGCTATTGGCAGTGTTGAGCGCAACACCACCGTTGGCGACGAACAATCCACCATCGTGTTCCAAAGGTTGCAGGTCAACCGTGAATGATCCTTCGGTAATCAAGTTGCCAACGCCGGTGATGCCTCCCGTGAGCGTCGTTTGGTCTCCCCGGACAATCGGATCGCCGCCGGTATTTGCCAAGACGAGGGGCGAAGTGAAAATCGCGTCTCTCGGCAATTTCAGCAGGCCGCTTTCGAGTACGATGGTTCCCGTGGATGTTGCTGCTGATGCCAGCAGGACTTCGCCCCCCCGGAGCGCAATCGGCTCGGGCACCGATTGCTGAAGTACCAGATTGCCACCTGGATTGACGACTGTGCCTTGCGCAGGACTGCCTAACCCGTTCTCGTGGCGAATATCGACTCTTCCTAGTTCAACAATTGTGAAGCTGTCGTAATCGTTATCGCCGAACACGAAGAAACGAGAATTGCTCCCGCTGTAGTTCACGCCGGCGGGACCAGTTATCTTTCCGTTGAGAAGAAGGACTCCGTTCGAGTTAATATCGCTCGTTTCAGCCAGCTCGATCGTACCGTTGAGCACAGTTTCACCAAAGGATCCCAATGCCGACAACTCTCCGCCCGCAAGACGAATTGGTTCATCGACAGTGAGGCGCGAGCCGACGGTAAGTGTTCCAGTCAGACCGACGACTGTATTTCCAAGCGTTGAACCCAACGCTGTAGCATCTCGAACGATGACATCACCTCCGTCAATCGTAACCATCCCGTCCCAATTAGGACTTGCCTCAATGAGTTCAAGCACCCCGCTGCCAACCTTGCGAACTAGCCCGTCTCCTGGGGCGAAGCCGCCGGAAATACGTAGGGTCGAGAAACCGTTGACGTCCAGTAGCAGCTCTTGACCCGAGGCGATGCCAATGGGAACCGCTACGTGGAACACCAGCCCCGACCGACTGCCAAGCGCAGCCAGCCTTGCAGGCTCCGTGCCGAGGTTGTCGAAGAGCAGGCTGCCGGTCCCTTCGAGGGTCAGGTCAACGAGTGACGTAAAACGGAGTTCACCGATCGTAGCCAACTCCGAAAGCTCTGCAGGAGCCGGCCTGCTTGATCCCCTGAGCAGAATTGCAACGTCACCGGGCTGATTCGGAATGCCATTGGACCATGCAGCGCTGCCGAACCAGTCTTCTTGAATAGACTTCACGGCCCAAGAAGACTCGATGACCGACGCCGCGGTTGGCACGATCAGCATTGCAGCGCCAAAGATTGTGAGAAGAGCAACCGCCGCGGCGTGTCTGTTGTGGCCGTGGGACATTGGATTTGGCAACCGGAAGAAAACAAACGGCTGGATTAGATGGAAAAGTTTGCACATGCGTATTACCTTTTAGTTTGTAGGCGACCTAATCGAAAACATGGGACGGGTCATCACCTGAACCGCTCAGAGAAAAGTGAGGCGTCCGATCAAATATTCGCCGGACCTGACAGAAGCCGCCTTGATGCAACTAGGCGGCATGAATCGTCATGGTCCAGCCAGATGGTGGTGAGAGCTAAAAGAAGGCCAATGCGGCTGCGCGGTAAATCGCGGCGAAGAAGCTCTCAGAAAAAGTTCACGAGGCTGTTCTCAAAGGAGCACAAGAATCGAAGCGAAGTATTTCCACCAATACTGCCAATGGCGTGGAGTGTAATTCAACTGGAGAGGCGTGTCAAATCAATGGTTGAGAATCCAAAGTTACAGAACAAGGCTTCCTGTGATTTTATGCGATTCCCAATCACTCCTTGGATGGCACTGGGCTCCGTAAGCCTAGACGCGGTTACAAGTTACACCATGAGCGTGTCAAATTGGCTCCCACGAATCAAACTCTCAGGAAATGTCGAACCGGTAGTTGTTTAACACCCCTTCTGGGCTGAACGATGACGATCAAAATCTGCCGTGGCCCTTGATCCTGCCCCCTACGTCAGATCATCGCACCACGGAAAAATCAAGCAGACAAACCGTAACGTGTGGTAGCCATTGGAGTTACCGGGACAATCATTGTCGTGATTGACGGAAACCGACTTGATCCCAAGAAACTTGATCCCAAGAAACTTGATCCCAAGAATAATTGATTTGACATGCCTGTCGATTAGTTTACACTCAGTATTCGCGGGCGCAGTGCAATAATAGGTGCATCAATCGCATCCTTCGTTCATCAGTCTCTGAGTCCCTTTTAACTGGCTCTGAGTCCCTTTTAGCTGGGGCCCTTTCCTTTTTCGAGTCGCTCACGAATCTCACTTGAGGGTTTATGCTGACTTGTCTTCCGCGACTGCTCGCTCTGATCGTTTATACTAGTTCTAGTTGCCACCGGATTTTTTTATGGACACTTACCCTTCGGCCAACTTCCACTGGAGAGATCTGATATCACTCCAATGGGAGCGAGCCTTATGCATAGGTCGGTAATTCAAATTTACTGCTTAGGGCCTTACCCGATACCAGTGCTAGGTCGCTGAAGGCATTCTGGGATAAGCCCTATGGCCTGCCCAATGAGAACATGCTTTGCCCGTTAAATCACAAAGGAAACTTGATCAATGTCTCACACTCTTGTTGCAAATCTGAAGACCGCGTCCGCTCTGTTCGTCATTGTGCTAGTTGCCACACCGGTCATGGCGGTAATTCCATTCACGCCGCTGCCCAACTCAGCAACCGATGCGCCTTCTGGCAGCGCGCAAGAACTGAACTCGCCGTTTCTATTACCATCGGGATATACATAAACGTCACTAACGTCTGTAAACGACTCAAATTATCTCAGCGCAACCAAGCTGGACAGATGGGATATGATTTCGGTCAACGAGACGGGCGTCGACGCGGGTCGTTTCCTGTTTATTGCCCACGAGACCCTAGTTCCTGGCACAGCAGGTGTTTCACGCTACGACCACGCTACCAACACCCATGTGAACCTCGGTTTTAATGCGGATTGGGGAACATTTGACCCTTCGACATGGACCTCTTGGGGGTCGGTAATAACGGGCGAAGAGGGGCGTTTCGATAAGGGGCGCTTGTTTGAAGTGACCAATCCGCTCGACGACCCAACCACCACCATCAACTTCGTTGAACGAGCGGCCATCCCCAATGTTTCCCACGAGGGCATGAAGTTCGACAGCCTGGGTAACTTTTATTTCGTGGATGAGTTTAACGGCGGAGCGATCTACAAATTCGCCCCTTCCAATCCAAATAGCCCAAGCGCCCTGGCCCAAGGCCAATCTTTTGTGCTTAAGGACACCAATGGGACCGACGGCGCGAATGTCGGTAGTGCCGTGTGGGAACCGATTTCCGACGCCCTTGGCAATCCGCTCTCGGGAGTCACCGATCCCTTCACGATAACGTCCAACACCCGACCTGGGCGAGCGGCCGCCAACGATGTGGGGGCTTCCGATTACTTTCGTCCTGAGGACCTGGAGATTGGCACCCTGGCAAACGGTAACGAGGTGCTCTATGTCGCCACAACTTCGACACATCAGGTTTTCTCAATCGAATTGTCCAACAACAGTAATTCCCCCTTTGTACGTGAATTCGTGAACCTCTCGACGATCGACGCGGCGACCGGCCTCGGTGTGGGCCGAACACTCGACAACCCTGACAATCTGGCCATCGACGCCAATGGCAACATTTATATTGTGGAAGACTCGAACTCGGGCGATATTTGGTTTGCCGAGGACACGGACAACGACGGCGTGGCGGAAAGTATTGCCCGTTGGGCCAGTTTGGGAGTTGTTGGTGCCGAACCGTCGGGATTGTTCTTCGATCCTTTCAACCCGAGCGTTGCCTATGTGAATGTCATGCACCCTAGCAGCGGCAACGACAACCTGATTCAAATCTCGATCCCAGAGCCTGCTTCGTTATTGTTGGCACTTGCCGCATGCTTGGCCTTTCCTCTTTTCAACCAGAGGAGCAGAAAAAGGTATCAGGAAGTGCTGGGATAAATCGAGTGGAATAATAGGCTTTTGTCAGAAAGCTGTGAGCCGAACTCGCAAGCGTCGGGTATCGAGGTGAAAACCGACCACCCAACATCACTCGAGGCTAGCGTCTGCGGTTCAAATGATCCCAAGATCGTGGCTTTCTGACAAAGCCTACCATTTGAGTATTACTTGTTTTGTCTCTCCGTTGTCCCATGGAAAAAATAATTCTCACAGGCCAAGCTTATTCGACTGGACTGTGGTCAACATGCTTCTTGCTGTTGTTTTTAGTCTGGTCACCACTGCAAGCCCGCGCACAAATATCCTTCGAGAAGGAACCGATCAACTACAGCACCGCGCCAGTCAACGATCCCTTTGCTCGGCTTCAGCGGAAAATCGATTCGGGCGAGATACAGTTGCAGTATGACAACAAGCATGAATACCTGCCGGCGTTGTTAGATGCCTTGGGAGTGCCGGTTTCATCCCAAATGCTCGTTTTTTCCAAAACGAGTTTTCAACTGCAGAAAATCAGTCCCCGCCGGCCGCGGGCACTCTATTTTTCGGACGATGTCTATCTCGGCTGGGTCCAGCATGGCGACATCATCGAGATCATCTCGGTCGATCCGCAGCTTGGGCCGATCTTCTACACGCTCGACCTAGAGCGGACCGACAAGCCGCGTTTCGTGCGAGATATGGGGCAGTGCATCGTCTGCCATGCTTCGTCGCGTACGCAAGGCGTTCCTGGGCTGCTGGTTCGCTCGGTGTTTTCCGATCACGATGGCCAACCGATCCTCGGCTCCGGCACGTTTACCATCGACCACAGCAGCCCGCTGGAACAGCGATGGGGAGGATATTATGTCACGGGTACCCATGGCCTGCAGCGGCACATGGGCAATCAGGTTGCTGACAAGCGATCACGGCCAATTCAACTCGACAAGGATAAGGGAGCAAATATCACCGACCTGAGCGTGCTGATCAATATCGACCCTTACCTTGCTCCACACAGCGATTTGATTGCCCTGGTGGTGCTTGAGCACCAATCGCAAATGCAGAACTATATCACTCGGGCCAACTACGAAGCCCGCTCGGCGATGGCATACGACGCCATCATCAACACGGCGCTAAACCGCTCGAAGGATTACACCAGCGACACAACCACGCGACGGATCGAATCGGCCGTCGAAAAGCTGGTTCGCTACATGCTGTTCGTCGAAGAAATCAAGCTGACCGCCCCGCTGAAGGGGACATCGCCATTCACGCAAGATTTTACAGAACAAGCTCGACGCGACACGCAAGGCCGGTCGCTTCGCGATTTTGATCTCGAAACGCGCCTATTCAAGTACCCGTGCAGCTATCTGATCTATTCGCCATCGTTCGATGCGCTGCCGCGAGTGGTTCAAGACCTTGTTTATCAACGGTTGTGGGAAATTCTCTCGAGCCAAGAACCCGATGCCGCCTACGCGCACCTGACCAAGTCCGACCGCACGGCGATTCTGGAAATTCTGCGCGACACCAAGCCAGGCTTGCCCGAGTATTGGACGACTGCTGGTTGAGTCACCTGCATCTGAATCTGACGGTAGCTATAGGACGGTTGCTTGCACCCCATCTTTACGGCTTGTCGCATAAATCGGTTTTCAATAGCTTCGCTAAGCAGATTCTTTGTTTCTCTGGCACTTCAGGCTCAGCCTGTGTAGAATGCGGGTATGACTGAAAAATTGACGCCCGAAATACGACAAGCTTTGAGTGCGAATCCTGGACAACCTCTTCCAGTCGAGGATGCCGAGTCACAGAAAATGTATGTTCTTATTGAACGGGATGAATACCTGCAGTTGAATTCTCTGCAGAATGAGCCCTTGCCGAACGAAGATGCTCGAAAACAACTGAAGACAATGATCAGCGACGGCATCCATAGTGGCCCCAGCGTTCCCGCGGACGAAGTCTTTGTCGACTTACGACAAAGGGCTGCTCAGTTGACCAGAAACGCATGAAGCCTCTTGCCTTTTCGCCGCTAGCGCAGCAAGACTTAAGCTCACTCTTTACGCGAATCGCGGCGGACAAGCCGAACGTGGCCATTCGATTCGTTGAAAAGATCGAGGAGCAATGCCGTCTTCTTTCTTGTCACCCAGCACTTGGGGCTCGACAAGATGACTTGGCAAAAGGCTTGCGAGTTTATGCGTATCGCGGATATGCAATCTTTTACCGCGATCTCGACCATGAGGTACGTGTCGAGAGAGTGCTTGCTCCAGGTGTCAACGTAGATCGACGTTGGTTTCCGCTTTCGTGACAGGTGTCGCTTCGACAGAATGGTTAGACCGGTCGCTCTCGTATGACGTGAGTTGCCCTATCGGCTTCGTCAGAAAACAGATAGGTCGGGTGCTGTTTGCCATGACTGAATTGTTCAGCAGTGGACGCCGAGTTGTTGGTCGGAACAAGATTTGCGCAATTTCGGCATTTTGACCATGCATTGCCGGAACTACGCCCCGCTTGTTCTGGCCTGCCTGACTCAGATGGTAAGCCGCCGGCGGACCTGTTCAATCCAACGCCGCCGGCCGGGCTAAATAAATGCAAAAGACAAGCAGTGTACAGCCAGCCATGCCCCCATTTCTTCATAAAACAGAATCGGGCGACATCGCTATTCGGTGGCGAACGCTTTTAGCCACCCTGGGTGGAACCGTTGTCATACAGATTGCACTCAGTTACTTCACTGTTATTCAATCAAGTGTGCCAATGATCGCTGCATCGACGATCATAATGGCTCTAACTTGGATGTGGGTGCTTAGGCGATATATCCCAGGACAGTCTCTTTGGAAGTTCAGTTTACGTGACCTATTCATTGGGTTCACGGGCATGTGTCTTGTCTTTGCATTGGGTGGCCTGGATCGGCAGTCAGCACGAGAAACACGTGCAAATCGCGAGCGATTGCAGGTAGATATCCAGGCCATCGTTGGTAATGGGACGGTGCGAATATCGGGCAGCCCGGGTAGTACCCACGTACGGGTCAATCGGGCATCTTTCGGCAATGACGATCTCAAGGAGGTCTTACAGTTCACGGAACAACTCAATGAGGTTGGCGCACCGATCACGTTTTTAGATTTATCTGGCACAGGCATCACCGACCGCGGTATTTCGTCGCTTGTCATCTTAAATTCACTCGAATTCTGCTTCCTTGGACGCACCAAGATTACCGACAAATCGATTGGCACTTTTGAGAATTTGCCTGATTTGAAAGTGTTTTCTGTGATGAGAACGGCAGTCATCGCGGAGCGTCTTTTGAAACTCAGCATCGACCGGTCGGACATGGACATTTCACCCAAGACTTACCAGCGACTATCTTTGCCTTAAATTCATTTCCGGATGCCACTGCGGACTTGCTCAGCAGCGAACGTTTTCTCTTACAATGCCAAGCGTTTCCTTACGCCTTTGCCGAATCGAGCACGGCCGACACTTCGACGGTGAAGCCGGCAAGCAGTTTGGAACCGGCCGTTTCTCCGCGTTGGAAAACACCATGGGTGGCGTACTGTTCTCCCACCAGCGTCAGGACCGTAATCCGCTTCTCTTGCGGGTCGACGATCCAATACTCCGGGATTCCTCCAAGGGCATAGTCGGCTGGCTTTGTATCGTGATCGCGCTGATGGCTTTTGTCATCTTCGCTGACAACCTCCATCACCAAATCGGCGGATTGGTAATATCGCTTCCCGCTTTTGGCGTGGTTCTCGGTAAAATTAAAGATGATGTCAGGCTCACGATATTTGTCCGGTTTGACATAAACTCGCGTCGGAGAAAATAACACCATGCCTAGGTTTTTGGGTTCGACAAAGGCACGGAGTATGTCAAGCAAGAAACGTACAATCAGTTGATGTTCAATCGTTGGCATCGTCAGAAACTCGATTCGTCCGCTGGTGTATTCGATCAGCTTATTGGTACTGTCGGTGAGCGTGAGATACTCTTCTTCCGTCCATGCCCCCTGCATGGGATAGAGCAGCGCAATATCCCAAGCCGGCTCACCCTGACCGGGGAGAGCTTGACCGGGACCAGCTTGGCTTGGAATGGACGACTGAGACGGTTGAGTGGAAGTAGGGATGCTAGCCATGATCAAATTTCCGGGCAGGGTGGGTCGAGTTACACGAGCCCAACCATTCGTGTTACTAACGGTCTAAATCTTTGCGTCTTACAACAATTTAACAAAGTCGAATAAAGCAAAATAATTGATGGCAAAATGATTCAGACAGTAAGGTGTTTGTCTGATAAAATTCAGTTTGAAAACACCCCACCATCATGATCCGCGTGATCATCAACTAATTATTTTGCCCTCAATCATTTTGCCAAGGTTGTTTTGATGTTTTGGTTGCGGCTTTGTCTCGCTGGGTTTTTGGTGGGTCTCGTGCAACTCGGCCCACCCTACAAATACGCTAGCCAACAGGCTTCCAGTCTCTATCCTAGGTGCCCGGCGACCATTAGTCGAGCCAATCGCGCTGCTTGAGCCGCTCGGGGACGTACTCTTCGGTCACGTAGCTGATATCCTTGGAGATCAGTGCTTCGACCTCGAGCTTAAAATCGTTCTTGAGCATACGACTGATCTCGCGTTGCCAGTGCCGCTTCTTCTCGAACCAAGGGTAGTTGGCGATTTGCTTGGCCCGTTTGCGGTCGTTGTCGTTTAGTGAAATTATGACACTATCTGGCAGTTCACAACGTTCTAAATCAATGCTGCGCAGACCAAGAAATTTTGCTTCGGGAACAGCCATCCGCTGCGATTCGAAGGCCAGATTGATCGAGCCCTGTTTGATAACGCTATAGATGTAGTACCCCCACGGATCATTGTCTAGCAAACAATAGATGGGAAGCTTCAGTTCGTTATGCAATCTGTGCAGAAGGCGACGTACACCGCGCGGCGGCTGGCCTCCTCCGTGCGTGAGTATGCACTGATGGTTCCGCCAGAATTTATCTTCGTTGAATCGTTGCCAGACGGTGTCTTTTTCGACATGAAGCACGAATTTTGCATCGCACTTCTTGCGGTCTAAAACAATAACATCGGGTTCAACAATGGAAGGAATCGCGTAGCCGCCTGATCCCATACGAGAGCAATCGATTTCATCTCCTCTGTCTGTAATAACGATATTTCCAACGATCGTACCTTTCGCTTGGGCAAAGAGATGCAGTTCTTCACGGAGACTGTTGAGCATGACTTCCACATCTTCAACAATAGGATCACAATCATTTTGCTCATCAAACGTGTATTCTTTTACGCTCTTCACTGCGCGGTCATGTAAATCCTTGATGTCGTGCTTCAACATATAGAACAATCCACGCAAGCTGTTCGTTTTGCCTTGCTCAACCATCTGTTTACAACCACTGGCCACTAACAATGTCCGCATGTATGCCTTGGCCTGAGAAAGATCGAAGAGATGCCTTCGATTGGTTCCTTTGCCCATTTCGAGGATTTTTTTTCGTGGACTGTAGTGGACGTTCGACAGCGTGCGCGAAGGGATGTCGACATGCGGCTCGCGACGGCGCGCGGCGGCGCGCACCACGCCATCGGCCAGATTGCGCAGGTTGGACATGGTCCGTTTGTCTTTTGCGTTAAGCACGACTTTTTCACGGGGCGATTTGTTGCTTGCTGTTTCGCGGGTTACTTTTTTCTTGGCCATGGTGGAGTTGCCTGGGCTGGTGGTTGATGCCTCGTGTTGGGACGGCGTGGCCGCCGCCGCTAACAGGTGCGAAACGTTACTCTTCCTCGGTTTCGACTCTTGCGGTTGCCGTTCGATGAATTCCATGCTTCGTATCGTTGGGGTCGACAATGAGAACGTTGTCGCCCAGGTCGATCGGTTGCTCTTCAATCGCTCGGCCGCGGCTGTCGAGTTTTACGTCGGCCTCGGCGGTGCTCTTCTTGGCAACTTTCACTAAATCTTCGTAGAGCTTATCGCGGTTGGTGCGGTTGATTTCACTCACCGCGGTGGCGACCTCGCCCAGGTAGCGGAGAAACACATTGCGGCGGTCGCCCTGTTGCTTCACCCGCTGACGGCGGCGAAGGTACATGCTCAGCTTGCGGCCGACCGCTTGCAGTCCGAGCCGGAGTTCTTTCTGAATTTCGGGATAGCTGGCGATTGCTTCTTTTGATTCGCTAGTGAACGGCACCCAAACACTGGCCATGTGGACCATGATGTTAACCGGGCCCTTGGGCAGCGACCCGCGCGATTGGCTCAGGCCGTAGCTCCGCCAATTGGTGCCAAGCACCGTCTGCGTGATCGCGCAGGCTGCATGTTGAAACTGCAGTGGAACCCGGTTGGCGAACCGTAGCACGTTCATCGTTTGACCTTCGCTGATGTTCACATTTTTCATCGCGTCGAGTAGCCTCGCAATCTCCTTGGGCTTCAAACTGCCGGGCGATTTTCGCGTGCCGAGGTCGGTCGATTTGATGATTTTGTCCGCCCCTTCGCTGCCCAGGCCGTTGAAAGTGTTAATGAGAAACTGCCGTACGGTGCGGGCGTCGGTTTCTTCGATCAACTCGTTGAGCAGTTCCGCGGTAACGTTTTGCGTCGCCGCTTGCCCGCCGTAGGCCAGCCCGACCTCAATCTGAAACGGATTGCCCCGATAAACGCTTGGTGGGCGCGTCGCTGCCACGTAGAATTCACCCGGCACGACCTGGTGCAATCCTTTCAGCAGCAGCTCCTCACCAATCGGGCAGATGCAGTCGGTCGAGGGGGGCGAAATTTTCGTTGCTTGAATCGCCTGGTAAAGCGCATCGGCCTGATCGCGGCTGACTCGCTTGGTATTGGCGCGGCTTGATACGTTGGCCGTCTTGCAGATGCGTCGTGCGACGCCCGGCGTGACTCGTGAGAAGTTGCCGATGAAAAATTGGGCAACGGTGGTCGACTCCGACTCGTGAAGCATCGCCGCGAGTCGGCCCAATTCGACGCCATACGGATGCGGTAAAATCTCTTTCGGTTCGGGCGGCAACTGCTCGGTCGGCCGCGGGTAGTCTCGGCCATTTCCGTCTGGGTCGAGGTAATGCAGCGTGATGTGCGGGTTGGCGATGGCCGTTTGCTCCAGGTACTCGTCCACGCTCCCCCGCCCGCGGACAAACTTTGCCTCCAGCTCGATGGAGACCCGCGTGCCGTGCGATTCTTCTTTCCACTCAATGCCATGCTTTTCAATGTATTTTATGCCTTTGTCCCCCGGTGGGATGTCGACCCCATCGCCCCGGCCGTTGAGTATTTGCGGTTTGTTTTTCTTTGTGTCGATTTTGATTTCGTAATAGTGGATCGGCTTGCGCGGCGAGACTTTGGAGAGTATTTTCATCGGCTTGCCCGTGGTTTGCACCCCATACATGCCGGCCGCGCTGATGCCGATCCCTTGCTGCCCGCGACTTTGCCGCAGTCGGTGAAACTTCGAGCCGTAGAGTAACTTGCCGAAGATCAAGGGGATCTGCTTTTTGAGAATTCCCGGGCCATTGTCTTGGACGCCGATTTTGAAACGGTTGTTGCCCGTTTGCTCAATGTGTACCCAGATCTCGGGTAAGATGCCGGCCTCTTCACAGGCGTCGAGCGAGTTGTCGACCGCCTCTTTGATGGTGGTTAGCAGTGCTTTTCTCGGATTGTCGAAACCAAGCAGGTGGCGATTCTTGGCAAAAAACTCGCTGACGGAGATGTCGCGTTGGCTGGCGGCCATCGACTGGGCCGTCGCACGCCGCTTGCGCTGAACTTTGCGTTTGACCTGACCATTGGCCGAGGGGTCATTGGGGGAAGGATCGGACTGCGCACCGGTTTCCTTCCGCTTCACTTGCTTGGGGGGCCTTTTTTTATTCACGAGCTTCTTCTTCAGTTTCTTCTTGATACGTTTTGCAGCCGCCAAGGCGGGGTCTCCAATAAGTTAAGTCTCTAGCGTTCGGGTCGCTTTTGTCGGTTGATAAAATTTGACGATTCTCCGGATTATAGTAGCAAATGGCCGTCGTTCCCAGGTGGTTTTGTAAGCACATACGGCACAATAGGTTCTTTTGTTACGGCCGGCAAACAAAAACTCACCGGTACGACTCGCCCTGGCCGACTATTGAATTTGTGCACTTGTTTGATTAGCCGTCGGGCTTGTCCCGACGCGTAAGTGCAGCGCCGGGACAAGCCCGGCGGCCGGCGCGGTACCAACCGTCGCGAGTCAACCATCGCAAGGAGGCGATTCATGGCATTTCGTTTTACCCGAAAATTATTCTTCCTGACGGCCTGCGCGGTCGCGATGGTTGGCTTTTGGCAAGCGACTCAAACCGCGTCCGCCGCCGGAAGACGTGCCAAGCGAACCATCAGCTACCAAAACAAAAACGACCTGTTTTACAATGATCACGTGGGGCCGTGTCCCTGCGGCACCGCGGCGGCCATGTACATCTCGCCACTACCTGTGCCGGTCAACGTGGGGCATACCTACACCACCTACCAACCACTAGTGCCGCACGAATATCTCTACCAGCACACGCGTTCGCACTACTCGCATGTGCCGGGTGCCGGTTGGACACGCACCAAAGTGCGTTACCGCAGCCACGGGCTCCGCCTGCAAGATCTTTGGCATCGGCTGAGTTGCAAATACTAATCCGTTAAAGCCCGGGGGTTGCAACCCCCGGGCTTTGCAGCCAAACAAATCATACCCGTATCGAGGAATGAAAACGTGAAGAAATCTACCATGCTTTGGACAAGCACCGCGGTGATGGCCATGGTGTTACTGGCTTCGATGGTGCAGACCGTCAGTGCCAAACCACGCTACCTGCGTCCACTGCGTCGCGCCCAGTCGTACAATTGGCATGCGAACTATGCGCATACGGCATACGGCCGACCGGTCGCGCTGGTCGTTCCGCCGACCGCCCAGCTACAGACCAATTGGAGTTGGGGGGCTGGCAGCTCGAGCATCTCGCGCATCGACCACCAATTCGGCCGCAACTATCCAGGCCCCGGCCCATTCGCCGCGGGCAACATGCGAAGCACTCCCCATCAGCCCAGCAACATGCACCAATTCGGCGTCTATTATGTGCGTGGGCCATGGTATCCCACGCAGCCGTAGCAGCCTGTCTAAAAAAGTTTGTAGTGACCGCATTCGCGAGGTCTTTTCCTGAAAAATCCGGTGAATCGCGCTTACTACAAACAGTTTTTCAACTGCCTGATAGCGTGCGCGTGGTTCGAGTCGGTTGGGACGGTACGGATTGATGAGCAACTGGAGCAGTTCATCTCCTGGTCTGGCCGTTCGTAGCCAACACAGCGCATCGATGAACCTGAATTTGGAACTACGGACTCTCTATTTCCTCCGGTCGAGATGGCCCGACTTGTTGATCGCTCGAAGTAGCCGCAGTCCTAGGCCGAGGCTGAGCAGCCCTCCGAGTGCTCCGGGCACCGAGACGCCATGCAGGGGCCAAACATCTCGCGAGACCATCAGTGCCGATCCCAAGAACAGCGCGCTGGTTAGCAATCCCAGCACTAGCCGATTGACCGAAGGTTCTAGCCCGCGATGATCGAGATGGACGTCGAATCGGCCACTTTGCACTTGCTGCAAAATATCGCGGAGCCGCCGGGGAACAATCTCGGCTAGCTGCTCCAACTCGTGGGCAATGCGGCGAGCTTTACGCAATTGCCGACTTGGCGAAAGACGGCGGGCGAGCATTTTGCGTTGATAAGGTTTGAGCACTTCCATCAGACTGAACCGTGGTTCGAGTTGCTGTGCAGTCCCTTCCAGCATCACCAACACTTTGAGCAACATCGTCATGGACGAGGGCAAAATGATTTGATAACGGCGCATCAGGTCAAACATTTCGCCCATGGCTGCGGAGAGTTCAAATTGGTCGATCGGCTGGTTGGCGTAGTGGGCGACAAAATCGGCCAGCTCGATGCGAATGCTCGATTCATCCAAGCCCGCAGGCACCACGCCGACACGCATGACCGTGGCCCCCAATTGAAGAGCGTCTTGCTCCACCATGGCGAAGAGCAAATCTTCGAAGTCTTCTCGGAGCGTTTCGTCGATTCTTCCTACCATGCCGAAATCGAGCAGCCCGATCGCATTGTTCTCCAACAGCAACAAATTTCCCGGGTGTGGATCGGCATGGTACACACCGTGCCGAAAAATCATATCGAGATAAATTTCCACTCCATTGCGGGCAACCGTGGCGAGCTCGATGCCTCGGGCCTCGACCTGCTCGGCATCGGAAAGGGGCGTACCGTCAAGCCACTGCATCACCAAAACGCGCTCGGTTGACAGTTCGGCATACGGACGAGGAATGACGACCGTCTCGTTGCCGGCAAAGTGTCGGCCGAATTCATCCAGGTTCCGCAGCTCGCGATGAAAATCGAGTTCGCGGCGGAGCGCCCTCTGGAATTCAGCCACGGTGGCACAAGGCCGATAAGGCTCAAGCTCCGGTAGCCGCTCCGCAAGTTGAGCGAGGCCGGTGAGGATATCGAGATCGACATTCACTCGATGCTGAATGTCGTGATGTTGCACTTTGACCGCAACCCAGTCGCTCGATTCTCCGTTGTTGGCCGGCAGCCGCGCGCGATGAACCTGGCCGATCGAAGCGGAGGCAACGGGCCGTTCAGAGAATTCGGCAAAGAGCTTGTCGATCGGCTGCCCCAGTTCCTCTTCCACGACCTGGGAAACCAGCTCGATCGAATCGGCCTGCACATCGGCTTGCAGTTTTTGCAATTCGTCGGCCAACTCAACCCCGACCAAATCAGGTCGGGTGCTCATGATTTGGCCCAGTTTGATAAACGTCGGTCCCAATTCCTCCATCGCCAGCCGGATGCGGATTTCGCGACTTTGTTCGGCCAACACCTGGCCGTTGCGGTTTTTGAACCACGATTTGCCAAACGCGAAGTCAAATCGGCTGAGCCAGCCGGCCAGGCCATATTTGCTAAGGATCGAGAGAATTTCTCCCCAGCGATTGACATTGCGATAGATTTGCGGGATGGAGCTGATTTTCATGGTGAATCTATTAGCTTTTAGCCATTAGCAGTTAGCCCGATTTTCTTATCGGAGGCAACAATTTTCTGGCTAAAAGCTAATAGCTAATAGCTAACCTCCATTGTAACGCCCAGGGGAACTGGCTGCCAACGCTTGACGCCTGGGTGGTTTTTCGTAAACACTGCATAGACTCTCAGGCCGCTACGGGGGCGGCCTGCGGAGTAACCGGAAAACTGCGAAGCATTTCAGCCCCCGGCTTTGCCGGGGGGTAGGAATACCGCAGAGCAATTTTCTGGAGAAGACCAATGCGAGACTTCCTTGCTAGGCAACCCCCCGGCAAAGCCGGGGGCTTTCATCGAAGTTCTCAGGTACACGTAATCCAGGACCCCATGACACGAGGTATTTTCATGCGAGATTTAGCTTATCGAAACATGCCGGTGGCTTTGGCTCTCCATCGATGCAAGTTGGCTTTGCTCATATTAACGGCGGAAATCACCTGCCTGAGTTGGCTTGCGCCGAACTTAAATGCCGAGAATTGGCCCCAATGGCGCGGTCCGAGGCACAATGGCATTTGCACGGAGACCGATCTCCCGGTTCGCTGGTCAGCGACCGAGAATGTCGCTTGGAAGCTGCCACTGCCTGGCAGGGCCGGCTCGACGCCGGTTGTTTGGGATGATCGCATTTACCTCACATCCGCTGCGGAAGGAAAACTGCTTCTGTTGTCTGTTTCCACTTCTGGCGAGGAGCTTTGGAGACGGCAGCTCGACGGGGAGGATCGGGATGTCCTTGGCGACGAGGGAAACCTTGCGTCGCCATCGCCTGCGACCGATGGCAAGCATGTCTGGACGCTGATCGGCACGGGGATGCTCGCTTGTTTTGATGCCGACGGCGAGCGCCGTTGGGCCGTGGATCTTCCACAGCGCTATGGCAAACTAGAAATTAAATATAGCCTGACTTCAACGCCCCTCTTGCACGAGGGACGATTGTATCTTCAACTGATCCACGGCGATCGCGATCCAGAAACGAATGAAGCGGTTGTCGTCTGTCTCGACGCATTGACCGGCAAAGAGGTCTGGTTGCATCATCGGCGGAGCGACGCCCACGAAGAATGCGAGCATTCGTATGCGTCGCCGACTCTTTTTCATGATTCAAATCAAACATTGCTGCTCACCCATGGCGCCGACTATCTGGTGGCTCATGCGTTGGAAGATGGGCATGAGCTTTGGCGTTGCGGTGGGATCAATTCTCCCGGTAACTATCACCGCACACTACGGCTGGTTTCTTCGCCCGTGGCCAATGAAAATTTGATCATCATTCCTACGGCTAAAAATGGTCCCGTGTTTGGAGTTCGACCCGGCATCGATTCTTCCAATAACGGGATTGCCGGTTCGACTCGCGAGGTCCTTTGGGAATATCCCGATAGCACACCCGATGTCCCCTCGCCGCTGGTCAAAGATGGCCTTGTCTATCTCTGCCGCGAAAATGGCAACCTGATTTGTCTCGAAGCTCAATCGGGCGAAGAGGTCTATCACAAGCGGACCATACGCAATCGCCATCGGGCTTCGCCCGTGTGGGCGGATGGCAAGCTTTATCTCACCTGTCGAAACGGGACGGTCACGGTAATCCAAGCGGGCCGAGAGTTTGAAATTCTTGAGCAAAACGACTTGGGTGAAGAGATCGCAGCGTCACCGGCGATTGCCGGTGGGACGATTTACCTGCGGACGTATGAGTCGCTGTTTGCGATTCGTGAAAAGTAGGGCATCCTGTCGTGTGTGCCGTGTGCCGCCTGCCGTGTGCCGCGTTGCGGCACGGCTGGGAAGACTCAGCGAGGGTTTTTTGGTAGAGGCTTCCAAAGCTTTCGCTTCGAGGGAACCGGTGACTTATCTCGCGCCCCGAACTTTTTTTCAAGCGATCTTAGCTGTAGGTGGATCGATCGGCTGAAATGAAAGAGCGCATGGCCAGTGATGGTTACCGGGGGTAGGGCTGGATACGGACGTGTCGAGGTCGAATGTTGGGGAGTTTCAGACATGGGGGGTGCCTCCTCGTTGCAGGTTTTACTGCTGCCGATGTCGCAGTTGCCAATTATATGGCTACGATCCCTGCCAGAGGAAATGGTTCGTTGCGACACCGTCTACTACGGGAGACACGCCGAGAAGGTTCGCGGTTCGGCGAGAAAAATCACTTGGTTGGTTAGCCGCCGGGCTTGTCCCGGCGCGAGAGCGCTGGCGTTGGGGCTCCCGCACCGGGACAAGCCCGGCGGCTAACACAATTTCAATTGGCACGTTTCCCCGCTCGCAGAATTCGCCCGGCGTAGGGAGCGATTCGCTCGAGCTCCGCCCGATCGGCCTTGCCATCGCCATTGGCGTCGACTTCTTCAAATCGTTCCACCATCTTCGGCGGAGCCTCGGCCCGGCTAATGGACCCATCTTCATCCTTGTCGAAGTTATTGAGAAGCCGCTGAACGATTCGCATCTGTTGGGCCGGGTTGGGCTCCTGCTTGGCTTTCCGGGGATTGGCCCGCACGTTGCCTCGTGGTTGTCGCCCATTCATCCGGTAGAGAGACTCGCGCTTTGCTCTGGGGATAAGAGCCAATCCCTTCTCGACATCGACTCCGAGCCGTTTGAAAAATTGCGTTGCAGCTCTAGCCAAACGTGGCGCACCCTGGACAATTTCTCGCCCGTCGAGTGTGCCGTTTTTATCGCCGTCGGCTTGCTGCATGATGCGATCGAAGATGGGGACTAGTTCTTCGGGCACTTCGTCATGTTCGACCCGTTGGTCACCGTTGGTATCCATTTTATAGATCAGCAAGACGAGAGCGTCGGCTCCCGGAATATTGCCTCCTTGCTTAACGAGCATCGGCTTCGGCGGTTTCTGCGGCTGGAGTCCCGTGGCGAATTCTGCAGGCGATAATTGGCCGTCGTCGTTCCTGTCCGAAGTACGCAGGAGTCGAGCGAACAGCCGCGGTTGGGCTACCTCGCTCGCTTGGATCTGGCCATCTTGATTCTGGTCGAGCGAGTCGAAAAGTGGACGCGTCTCGGTTGGGACCGATGCTCCCCCCGCCACGGAGATGCACGCCAGGCAGGCGACCAGCATGGCAATGATATCCAGCACAAAGAGTCTCATGGCAACAACCCTTTCTTGCGATCTGTTTGACAGAATGTGCTTCTCAAATCTTCCAGAACAATATCCCGGAACTCCCCCAGTCTATCAAACCGCCCAAATGGGGCAAAGTTTCGCTCGTAATGCTGCTCTCCTGGTTCTAGTCGGTCGCTGGCAAAAAAGAAAGCAGGCAGACTTCCCAAAGGAAACCTGCCTACTTTCGGCTCCAGTGCCCACGCATCGTGCCACACTCCCCAGTAGGCACAATTGCACAAGCACTCGACTTAGGGCGAGCGGCAATTGAAAATTTACCAGAATACTAGCACGACGCGCAAGCGAGTGTGTGCTAGACCCACTTGCTTGCGCTGCGTGCTGGTGTTTTTATTCTGCCGCCCACCTAGTATTTGGTAAATACTCATCTGCCGCTCGCCTAGTTGATCTTTTTTATTCCACCTGTCGTACCAATGATTTACGGGCTAGGTAGTTGTGAGTTATTCGGCGATCCTAACAACGGCTGCAACGCTCGTAGCTGATCGGTGAGCCCCTCGGGAATAGCAACGCCGCCACCAATCGGTGCCGTGGGCAATAGACCACCGGCTAACAAATCGTCTGAATCCACAGGGATGCTACCTAGCAATGCGAGACCAACAGGTTCTACTCCTGGCAGTATGCCACATGGACTGGGACAAAAATGACTGAGGCCGTTACTATTTTCAAGCATCTCGCAAAGCCCCGCCGAGCAAGATGATCGCCGCGGTCCACAATTGCGACAGCATGGTTTATTGCGCCATGGTCCGCAGTAAGGCTGAAGCGGCTTGCAACCGCAGTAGGTTCCGTAAACATGGTTCCGCCAGCGATAGTGGGGCGCCCCATACACGGTGCAATAACCGGGATAAAGTTGGCTACCATGCCAAGCGGCTGGCGACCGAGTTCGAGCAACCTTGCAGGGACTGAACAAGTCGTAACGGCCAGAAGTTGCGTAGCGCGGGACAAAAAAGTCTTGGTTCCAATTCCATGTCGAGCCGCAATCTCCCGCGGCACTGCCTTGGGCAGGAATCGTCGCCCCATAGGTTTGCCTAAACAGCCGGGCATCTGCCGGGGTAGCTGCTGCTAGGGCGAGGATCAGGCCGAGTATGGCTTTACGCAACATCAAGGGTGCTTCCGGAGTTGACTGGATGGAAGTTTTTGAGTTAGCCACCGGGCTTGTCCCGGCGCCTTACTTCAGTGCTGGGACAAGCCCAGCGGCTAACTGCTCGATCTAAAGAAACATGGGTCACTGAGCCATGTTGTTCAAACGCATCATTCTCGATTTCCCAAGTCGAAAACTTGCCCATGCCGTTACAATCGCTACAGAAGAGGCGAGAGGCGAGGAGAATTTGTAGGCTGGAACGAGCGGTAGCGCTGCTCCGGCCTACTTAGTTCCCGTTGATAATACTCCCTTTCCGACCGACTTTGGGAACGGCGCGGGGCGACGAGCGGGCGAGGGAGTTGGCTTGTTCGGTTTTCTGTGGTGGGTCGGCGTTGTTGCGCCGCAGCGCGCGTACATCGCCTTACGTTTACGAGTTGTTTTCGGTTTTTGCGTCCGTTCCGCGTCAGCCTCCTGAGGTTTTTGCCAGGATCGTTAAGTTGTGACAGAACACGGCGCTGCCAACGGCGGACGTGAAATTCTTAAAGCCGCGAAAACAACAGCGAGCCAGGCGAAATGCTCGCTTTAAGCACGAGATCGTGCCTTCGATTCCGGCTCGCCACTGCTGCCAAATGCCCATCATCGTGTCGCCGAAATCTCGCGTCCGCCGAGGCACGCCCAGGTAGTCGACCTGTTCTTCCAATTCCTCGTAGGTGTCCTCGTCCGGACAGAAGCCCATGTCCGCGGCGACCGTTTTGGGCCGGCTACCGTACTTCTCTTCGTGTCGTTCGAGTACCGTCTCCAGGAGTTCGCTGTCGCTTACATTCTTCTCCAACACAACGTAATCGGTAATGAACTTCTCCTTCGACTGTGTGAGCAGCACCTTGTGACCGAATTCGACTGGCTTGCCACGCCGTCCACGCATGATCAACTCCGCATGAGATTCAAAAATGCTGAACACTTTGTCGGCATTTGGAACCTGCTCTCGATCGAACGCGCGGCGCCGAGCCACTTCGGCGACCTGCCGCATCACCGGCAAACGGTTCGCCAGCGACTGGGCAATCGTCGCCAACTCGACACACGTCGAACGTTCGGCCCAAGCGACGAATTGTTCCGCTTTTTCCAGAGCTTCCTCGACCCGGACGATCAGCGTCTTCATATTCTGGCGGACCTGGCGGAGACGCTTTTTGTTCGTGCTATTCGAGTAACGCGTGACGAAAAGATGCAGATTTTTGATCTTCTTCGCGTGAAATCGCCAAGGACAACGGAGTGGGTCGAGTTCTCGACCAGTCGACATTTCTCGGGCAGCCACGCGATAGACGTCCCACAGCAGGCTGGAGTCGGTCGGCCAGTGAATATTGCATTCGGTGACGGTCGTGTCGGTTCGCACATGTTCCAGGGAGACCGTTTCTTCGGCGACGACGCCGAGGGCCAATAGGTGATTGATCCGTTCCCAAGTCTCGGGCTGAATCGCGCGAAATGCCTTGTTCAGCAGCGTGAAGTCGATGGTCGGCTTTTTCAGCAGGCGGCAAAACCGCTGCAAGGTTTCGCTTTCGGCAATCCGGATCGACGCTTCCCGATAGTCGAGTCCTTCCCGTTGCAAGACGAGGATCGCGCGAAACAGGTTTTCGCTGGTGAAGATCGGCTTTCGGCCGCGTGCCGACGTCGTCTGGCTGAGCTGTTCGAGGTCGCGATGGACCACATCGAGAATCGCGGGCCGGCTGTCCAGCAACTGGCCGAGCGTTTTGTACTCGTCACGATAATCCCGTACCGTTTGGTTGTCGGCCTTCTCGTTGGCCCATCCAAAATCGAGAATCGCTTCAGCTTTCAAACGCATCGCCCGCTTCTCCTTGGGTAAAATGGCTCTTTGATTCGTTCTGTTTTCAATAGGATAACGATGCGTCTTTTTCTTGCTACACCAAAACCGGCCCGCCAGACGAATTTCACAATATTCTGATTTGGGAAACAGGAACTAGCTACTGCTTAGGAAATACACCTAACTTCCGAAGCTCTTCACGAAACGCGACTCGTTCTGATAAGTTGATCTTGAGCATATCAATCGTTGCATTTCCAACTGGCGTCTTTTCGGTGAGCATTGCACCTTGCCAAGCAAAGTGCTCAGACCAATCATCCTGTCGAGGATGGAATAGCGGGACAAGTTGACCAGTGTCCGGTGAAACGACGGCTGTCAGAGGTCCCTTGTACGCATTGCACGACAAACAAGCCAGCGCCAAGTTGCTTTGCTCCGTCGGACCGTGTTGTTTTTGGGAGATGATGTGATCGATATGGAACGGTAGTTCGTCGAATTCTTGTGGAACTTGACAATACTCGCAGCGCTCTTTTGCTCGTTCCCTCACTAGCCGACAAAGCTGCTCATCCATCGGTCAATGCGATCCTTCGCCCAACGAGTTTCGGGCCTTGGCCTTCATCAGGTTCAAAAAGCTTCCGACGCGAAGGTAGCTTTCAAGCTCGGCTCGTTCTTTTTCGACGAGCATTCCCTGATTGTTCTTCTCGGCCAACTCATGCATGCGATCTTTTTGATTCGCAGTGAAACCGAGTTTTAAGAACGACTTCGCTGCGGCCGGTTCCAAGTCGGGCTGCCCAGACGCGATGACAGTCGTCAAGATGTCCGCATCGATTAGACTGTTGGTTGTTGTATCCATGATTCGATATTATACCATGATAACCCTATGCCAACGACCCAGATGGCGAATTTGCATTCAGACCGAATTTCATTTGTTCCTTAGCGATCAGGCAATTCGGCCTAAAACATTCTATCACACTTCGGCTTCATGCACCGCGTGGTGTAAGAGTTCGCGCAAAACTCCTTCATGCTTATCCACGTTTGCCAGTGTCAGCCGCAGGCGAAGTCGACCCTCACGCGGCGAGTCCGCGTCGAGCCCAACTTCTTCGAGTCGCGTGATCCATGGTTTCGTGTCGGAGATCTTGATATTTGTGCGAACGAACTTCAGCTTGGGATAACAGGCGACAACATGAAAGAATGAACTCGTGGGACTGATTGAAATACGCCCCTTTCTGAACCTCAGTTCATAAGTCGTTTCTGTCTCTTCCTGAACCAGCGTGAGCAGACGATCGCAAACCTGCACTTTGTCGGCGCCTTTTTTCGATTCCCACCAACTTCGATCTACGTCTTCTTCGCCGCCGTTTTCTATGGTGTCGTCTTCACGCAGCGCCCGTTGGTCTAACACTTTCACGAAATCTAGCAGGATTGACTCGTTGACCTTCAACGCATTCAACTGAATGGCGATCAAGGGAATACTGCCGGCCAACAGCCCCATAACGTTGAGGAAGCGAGTCGTGACTTCCTCGGCCACAATCACGGCCACGTGATCATAGGCAGGATACATTCGTCGTTCGACGTCCCAGTACTCGATGCAGCGTATGATGTGACTCGGATCGGTTGCGCCAAGCATGACTTCCACTTCGTAGCGCACGTTCTGCTCTGTGTCGGCAAGGAGGATATCTAGCCGTCCCCCAGAGTACTGTGGTCTTTCGCGCTGAATCAGGTCAAGCTCGCCCAGACCTAGCAAAGCCGTATCATTGACAATCTGGTTGTGAATCCAAGCTTCCTGGAAATCTGGATGCGATTTCAGTGAGAGCTTTTCATGGCGGACAAAAGAAAGTGACACTAAATTTGCTCCTGCACTGGTTCAGTAGGCCAATATCAGACACAGCTTAACCTACTGCTCCCGCGACTACAACCGATCGAGCACGTCGGAAGAAACATGCCTGGGCCAACGGCTCCCAAATCATTCAACCATTCGGACCACATTACTCACTTCAACCAACCGATCGTCTTCGCGGATTGTGAAATAAAACCTGAGCGGCGGGATGTCGAGTCTCCGCAGCCCTTCGCAAATTTCGGTCGATGATTCTTTGGGATTCGCCGCAAGCAACTCGTCGGCATTGTTCGCGGCTGTGGAGACTTGGGCGCGATCGGTGGCGGCTGTCCAAATTGCGGCGAGATCATTTTCGACCTCGGGTGACGAAACAACTGTGTAGTGTTTCATTCGTCGCCCATCGATTCCACACGCTCGATCACTTCGGAAAACGGAATCCTTGGCTGGTCAGACGCGAGGCGCCGCTTCGCCTCGCGGATGATCGCTTCTTCCTCTTCCGAGCATTCGGCGGGGATTCTTCCCACCACTTTGCCCTTGGTATCGAAGAAGACGATGCCATCGGTTGCGCTGGCAAGTTGCTCTGTCTGCTCGCTCGTCAGTGTGATTTCGGTCATGGCATCAATTCCTCAGCGGGGATTTGCTGTCTTGAGTTCCATTGTACCCGCGGCGTCACACGTCGGCAAACTATCTGCCTTCTGCTTAACTCTTCACCTCAAACTCCGCGTCGATGGCATCCTCGTCGGCGGTTGATTCTTCGGTGGCGGCGTTGGGGGATCCTTCTGGGGCGCCGGCCGCTGAAGCGGCCTCGCCTGTGGATTTGTAGAGCGCTTCGCTCATGGCGTGCGAGGCGGTTTCTAGTTCGCCAATGGCGGATTTGATTGCCTCGACGTCTTCGCCCTTTGCCGCTTCGCGGACCTTGGCGATCGCCTGCTCGAGCGACTCCTTGTCGGAGTCTTTCAAATTGTCGCCTTGCTCTTTGATGAGCTTTTCCAGTTGGTAACTGCGCGACTCGGCCTCGTTGCGGGCTTCGACCAGTCCGCGTTTTTTCTTGTCCTCGTCGGCATGGGCCTCGGCATCCTTTTGCATCTTGTCGATTTCCTCTTCCGACAGGCCGCTCGATTGCTCGATCCGAACCGATTGCTCTTTGCCGGTGCCCAAATCTTTGGCCCCGACGTTGAGGATGCCGTTGGCGTCCAGGTCGAATTTCACTTCGATCTGCGGCACGCCGCGCGGGGAGGGCGGGATGCCGTCGAGATTGAATTGGCCCAGCAGACGGTTGTCGGCGCACATCTCGCGCTCGCCTTGGAAAACGCGGACCGTCACGGCCGATTGGTTATCGTCGGCCGTGCTGAAGACCTGCTTCCGCTCGGTAGGGATGGTGGTGTTGCGTTCGACCAGCTTGGTCATCACGCCTCCCAAGGTTTCGATTCCCAGCGACAGGGGTGTTACGTCGAGGAGCAGTATGTCTTGCACCTCGCCCGAAAGTACGCCACCCTGGATCGCTGCGCCAATGGCAACCACTTCGTCGGGATTCACGCCCTTGTGTGGGTCTTTGCCGAAGATCTCTTTCACCATTTCCTGCACTTGGGGGATACGAGTCGAGCCGCCCACCAGCACCACTTCATCGATCTCCTTGGGATCCATCTTGGCATCTTTCAGCGCCTGCAACACGGGCCCGCGAACCCGCTCGAACAAATCGTCCACCAGTTTTTCAAACTGAACACGAGTAATGTTCATCTGCATATGTTTCGGGCCGTTGGCGTCGGCGGTGATGAACGGCAAGTTGATGTCGGTCGACTGGGCCGAACTAAGTTCCTTCTTTGCCTTTTCACACGCCTCTTGCAAACGTTGCAGGGCCATTTGGTCGGTGCGGAGATCGATCCCTTGTTCTTTCTTGAATTCATCCGCGACAAAGTTGATCAGCGCGTCGTCAAAATCGTCGCCGCCCAAATGCGTATCGCCGTTGGTCGAGATGACGCGGAACACGCCGTCGGCTACTTCGAGAATCGAAACATCAAATGTCCCGCCGCCAAGGTCGAAGACGCAAATCTTCTCATGCGCTTTGTTGTCCAGTCCGTAGGCCAAGGAAGCGGCCGTCGGTTCGTTGATGATCCGTGCCACTTCGAGCCCGGCGATTTGGCCGGCGTCTTTGGTCGCTTGTCGCTGGGCGTCGTTGAAGTAGGCCGGCACGGTAATCACGGCCTTGTTGACCTTGTGTCCCAGGTAAGCCTCGGCCGACTCCTTCAGTTTTCTCAAAGTCTTCGCGGAGATTTCCGGCGGGGTGAAGTCTTTGCCATCGACTTTCACGGTGACGTAATCTTCGGCGCCGCCTTCGATGGAATAGGGCACCATTTTTTCTTCCGAGGCGACTTCGCTGTGCCGCCGGCCCATGAAACGCTTGATCGAGTAGACCGTCCGCGCGGGATTGGTCACCGCCTGCCGTCGAGCCGGCTCACCGACGAGCACTTCTTCCTTGTCGGTAAAAGCTACGACGCTAGGCGTCAGCCGATTGCCCTCGGGATTGGGGATCACTTTGGCTTCTTTGCCATCCATCACCGCGACAACCGAGTTGGTCGTACCCAGATCGATGCCGATAATTTTTTCGCCGGTAGCCATTGGTCGAATCTCCTGCTGATGTGTATTGGTTTGGGTGTTTCTGTTAGTGTTTTGTCACAACTAAAAATTAGGGTTGTCGATGTGAGCCGAACGCGCTAGCGGCGGGTGGCGGAGGCATTCCACCACTCTCCGCAACCCGCGGCTAGCGCCGGCGGCTCACGCCACCGGCTATTTTCGTAGGTTTGAATTTCAAGGGTTAAATTTGGACAAACCTTCCGCCGTCGGTTCTTGTAAAAGCAAAGGTCGTGCCATGCGACGGATGAGTTCTTGAGTTGTCGTATCCTATTTCTGTGAAAGGACTTATGGCAATTGCTGAGTGCATGATGACCTGCCATTATTAACCGTAAAACTGTCAGATTGGCAGGATCTCTGCGCTGTGCTTTCCAGACTGCCTCATTGAGAGTGCCATATTGGCAGCTCTGTAATGGCAAGTCTTGACGAGGAAGCAACTTAACGGCCCTTGGCCTTAGCCGATCTGGCAACCATACTGTTGCTCTATGGCCAAAAAACGCCCCACTAAAAAGAAGCCGGTCAAAGGGCAAAAAACACCGGCCGGCAAGTCGTCGTCCCAGGCACGTCAGCCATCCCAACGGCAACTCGACAAGCTCGACCGCGAGATCCTTGATCTTATCAACCGCCGCGCCGAGCTAGCGATCGGGCGAGCCGAACGTACCGACTACGGAGCCATTCAAAACGATGCGGCCGTGCTAACAAGGCTCGCAGAGTCGAATAGGGGACCGCTGAACCCGGAGTCGGTTCGGGCCGTTTTTCGAGAGATTCTCAGCGGTACTCGATCGCTCGAGCATCTGCCGCGTGTGGCCTTTTTGGGGCCTGAATATACCTACAGCCACCTAGCTGCCATCGAGCATTTCGGACAAAGTGCCGACTTGGCGCCGGTGGGTTCGATTGCTTCGGTGTTTGAAGAGGTCGAGCGTGGACATGCCGAGTTTGGGATTGTCCCGATCGACAATTCAACCGATGGGCGCGTTATCGATACGTTGCAGTGTTTGGCGAACTCGAAGGTAAAGATGTGTGCCGAGGTGCCGCTGCCGATTCGAAATTGCTTGTTGGGCAGCGGTAGTCGCAAGGACATTCAGCATGTTTACAGCAAGCCGCAAGCGCTGTCCCAATGCCGCAATTGGCTAGGAAAGCATCTGCCCGATGCCCAGCTGCACGAAGTCGCCAGCACCGCCAAGGCAGCCCGCAAAGCGGCAGCCGAGCCATCCATCGGAGCGATTGCCAGCAGGCAGGCGGCCGTAAACCACTCGCTAACCGTGTTGGCAAGCAACATTCAGGACAACCCAGATAACGTTACCCGATTCACGGTCATTGGCCAGAATATCTCTAAGAGAACCGGCAACGACAAAACGTCGATCGTCTTTGAAGTCGATCACCGTCCTGGGGCATTGGCGGATGCGATGGGCATTTTTAAGCGAAATCGCCTCAATCTGACATGGATCGAGTCGTTTCCACTCCCGGGGATCGGCGGGCGTTATCTGTTCTTCATCGAATTTCAAGGACACTCGGCCGAGCTACGACCGAAACGGGCATTGGCATCGCTAGAAAAAAAAGCGTTGCGGCTCGACGTGCTTGGCTCCTATGCACAGGCCGGACCAATCGGGTAAAGTAAATGCGGAATTCGGATTGCCGTGTGTTGCGTTGCGATGCGGCTAGCCGCATCGCAACGCAACACACGGCTTATCAAAGAAAACAAAACGCAGGAGTAGCAGAGAATGCGACGACCATTGATCGCTGGCAATTGGAAAATGAACTCCGACCGTGCTTCGGCCGTGACGCTTGCCTCGGGCATTGCCGAGCGATCGGGCGAGGCGTCGGAGGTAGACTTTTTGGTTTGCCCCCCAAGCATCTATCTTGCACCAGTGCGAGAGGCCTTGGGCGACGCCCCGGTTGCGCTGGGTGCCCAAAACATGCACCACGAGGCCGGTGGGGCTTTCACCGGTGAAATCAGCGCTTCGATGCTGCAAGACGTTGGCGCCCAATTCGTCATCCTGGGCCATAGCGAACGACGTCACATCTTTGGCGAAACCGATGCGCTGGTCAACAAGAAAACCTTGGCGGCACTTGCCGCGGGGCTGACCCCCATTGTTTGTGTGGGCGAACTGTTGGAACAGCGCGAAGCGGGCCAAACGGGCGACGTCATCCGCACCCAGTTCGAGGGATCGCTCGCGGGCGTCACGGCAGAGCAGATCGCCAGAACGGTGCTCGCCTACGAGCCGGTTTGGGCGATCGGCACCGGCAAAGTGGCTACTCCCGAGCAAGCCGAGCAAGTCCATGCCGACCTTCGCAAACTGCTCGCGGAACGCTACAATGTCGAAATCGCCGATCAGGTTCGTATCTTGTATGGCGGCAGCGTCAAGCCCGACAATGCCGAGGAACTGCTTTCGCAGCCCAATGTCGACGGCGCTTTGGTCGGCGGAGCAAGCTTGAAGGTGGACGATTTCCTGGGAATCGCCCTTGCCGGGACGGCGAAGATGCAAGCATAACTTTTTACAGAATCAAACCGATGGAGCATCCTACGGTGGCACACCAACTCCCCATAATGGCTTTCCCCTTATTGGCGTCTTTCGTCACAACATTGTTCGGACTCGCCCTGGCGGGTATCGCGATTTTTTTGATCTTGCTCGTTCTCGTTCAGCGTGGCCGAGGCGGCGGGTTGGCGGGTGCCCTGGGTGGCATGGGCGGCTCCAGCGCCTTTGGCGCCAAGGCGGGCGATGTCTTTACCAAGATCACGGTCGTCGTCGCTTCGATTTGGATCGTGCTCTGCATCGCCGCGGCCAAGTTTTCCACGCCGACGAGTAGCCGGCTTAATGTCGGTGCGACAACGACTACTAGCTCGGCAATGAGCAGTCTTGATACGGACGGCGAAGACACAAGCGGCGATTCGACCGCCACGGAAGCGGAAGCGGCCGAGACCGAAAAAATCGAAGAAACTTCTCCCGCCGAAGAAACCAAGCCCTAAGCGGCAGAAAGGCAATACGCGTGACGCTGCTTAGCATGACCGGGTTTGGCGATGCACGCGAAGAACGTGCTGAGTTTTCGATCGCGGTTGAAGTCCGCACCATCAACAGCCGCTATCTCAAACTCAATCTCCGCACAACGGATGGCTATGGCGCCTTCGACTCGCGGATCGAAAGCATTGCGCGCGAGTTTGTCAAACGGGGCACCGTCAACCTCAACCTACGCATTGGACATCGTGCCGGAACCGACGATTACCGAATCGATCCGCAAGTGCTGAACCGTTATGTCGATCAGTTGCAGGAGATTGCTCGGCAGCGCGATCTGCCGGAAGAGGTGCGACTGGAGCCGCTGAGCCAGTTGCCGGGCGTCATCATCGACTCGGGCGCCCTAGCCCACGATCTGGATCAAGTTTGGGGATTTGTTTCGCCGGTGGTCCGCAAAGCATTGGAGAATTTAACCCAGATGCGCACCACCGAAGGCGAAGCGCTTGCCGCAGACTTACGAGATCAATGCAGCACGGTCGCCTCATGCCTCGAATTCATCGAAACTCGCAAGACAACCGTCGCGGAGGATTATCGCCTGCGGCTACACGACCGGGTCAACGAAGCGCTGACTTCGCTGAAAGTGACTGTCGAACCGGCCGATCTGGTGCGCGAAGTTTGTTTGTTTGCCGATCGGGCGGATATTTCGGAGGAAACGGTGCGGCTTCGGAGTCATTTGGAGCAGTTTGAAAAGACGATGCAACTGGCAGAAAGCGCCGGACGCAAGCTGGAATTTATCTGCCAAGAAATGGGGCGGGAGACCAACACGATCGGCTCCAAGGCCAATGACGCGGAAATCTCGCAACAGGTCGTCGAAATAAAAACCTCCTTGGAGCGAATTCGCGAACAGATTCAGAATGTTCAGTAGGCGCGAGTTGCGAGGCGCTAGGCGCGAGTTAAAACAGACATTAGCCGTGTTGCAACGAGGGCACACGGCGCGGCAAGGACCATGACAACACCAAAGCCTGGAAAATTGGTCATCCTCTCTGGCCCCTCGGGAGTGGGCAAATCGACCGTACTCCGCGAGGTGCTTGCACGATTCACAGGCCGCTTGCGGCTTAGCATCTCAGCCACCACCCGCCCCCCCCGTCCCGGCGAACAGAACGGCGTCGACTACCATTTTTTAAGCGATCAGCAGTTCGTCCAGCAGCGCGAAGCGGGCCAGTTTCTCGAATCGATCGAGGTTTTTGGCCAGGGAAACTGGTACGGCACACTTTGGAGCGAAGTCAGGCCTAGCCTGAAAGCGGGTCAATGGGTTATCCTGGAGATTGATGTCGAAGGGGCCAATCGAGTTTTACAGCAGTACCCTGATGCAATAACGCTGTTTCTCGGTCCCGATTCGATGGAGGAATTGCAGCGTCGTTTGCGAGGCCGAGGCACCGAGGCCGAGGAGGCCATCGACCGCCGCTTGGCAGTGGCCCGACGCGAATTAGAACGGGCCAAGCATTACCAGCACACGATCGTTAATATCACCGTCGAGCAGGCGGTGGACGAAATTTGCCACATTTTACAAAGTCGAGGCTTGTCGTATGATTGACGCCCTGAAAGAAGAAGAAATTGTCAACAAAGTGGGAGGCCGATTTAAGCTTTCCACGCTCATCCAAAAGCGCATGGCGGCGATCAACGCGGGTGCTCGCCCCTTGGTTAATCTGGACACGAAAGACCAGATGGAAATCGTTGTTCAGGAGATTCTCCTAGACAAAATATATCTCGATAATTCCGACCAGGTAAAAATTACTGGTGAAACTCACGACTCGGGTGGTCCGCCCGAGTTGGATCTTTCTGCACTATGAGCGGTTAGCTTTTAGCGGTTAGCCAGAGGAGACTATCGAAGATTCTCGCCATAGTTTTCTGGCTAACCGCTAAAAGCTAACCGCTAATGACCAACCACCAACCCATGTCTTACGAAATCATCGTTGGCGTGTCGGGCGGCATCGCAGCCTATAAGACGGCGGCGCTGGTGAGCGATCTGGTGCAAGATGGCGTCGGCGTGTCGGTCGTGATGACCCGTGCGGCTTGTAAATTCATTGGCCCAACCACGTTTCGTGCGCTGACGGGGCGAAACGTCGCCATCCACTCTTTCGGCAAAGATTTTTCGATGGGGGAAGAGTTTCCTCTCGGCCCGCACATCGAACTGGCCCGTCGAGCCAAGCTACTTTGCATTGCTCCCGCCACGGCCAACGTGATCGCCCAAGCAGCCCAGGGCATGGCCAGCGACCTTCTAAGCACCTTGCTGCTATCATTCACCGGCCCGGTGATCATGGCCCCGGCGATGAACTGCCAGATGTGGTCGAAGCCTGCCGTGGAGCGCAACATCGCGCAACTGGTCGACGACGGCATACAGATTGTCGAACCAAAAGAGGGTTGGCTCAGTTGCCGCGACCAGGGCAAAGGTCGCATGGCGGAGCCGGGGGAAATTAAGGAAGCGATTGTTAGTCTTTTGAAAAGTAGAACCACGAATGAACACGAATAGACACGAATTAGAAAATTCGTGCTGATTCGTGTTACTAACGGTCTAAATCTTTGCGTCTTACAACAATTTGACAAAGTCGAATAAAGCAAAATAATTGATGGCAAAATGATTCGGACAGTAAGGTGTTTGTCCGATAAAATTCAGCTTGAAAACACCCCACCATCATGCTCCGCGTGATCATCAACTAATTATTTTGCCATAGTTGTTTTTATACTTTGGTTGCGGCTTTGCCGCGCTAGGTCCTTCGTGGTTCAATATTTTTCATTCCGTGAACGGCTACGTCTTTTGAAAAGTGACTAGATAAACCGATCTTGAAACTACCAAACGCAAAAAATGCCGTTGTCCTACAGGCAAAGATTGTCGACTACCTTCTCTCGAAAACACATCTGGACGGGCGACATAAAGCCGCGTTTTTCGAGTGTTTTGGATTCTCCGATGAGGACTGGCAATCGCTGGTTGATGTGTTGTGCTCTCATCCTTTGGAACACGAGATTTCCAAAGAAGAGCTTTCTCAATATGGAATACGTTACGTAGTAGATGGTATAATAAAAGCGCCGGACGGTCGACACCCATGGTTGCGCAGCGTCTGGTTTGTTGAAAACGAAGATGAAGCACGGATTCCGCGCTTCGTTTCTGCTTATCCGTTAAAGAGAATGAAAAATGATAACTGAACTTGATTCTGTCGTCCTGCAATGTGATCTTGCGGAACATGGCTTGAGTCGTGGGGATGTAGGCACAATCGTGCTCGTCCACGCTGGCCGTGGCTATGAGGTTGAGTTCGCCACGCTCGAAGGTGAAACATTAGCTGTTGTTTCCTTGCCAAAGGACGACGTACGACCGATTGCTCCACGAGAAATTGCCCATGCTCGAATCGTTGTCTATCCATAAGTGCGATAGCTCAAAGATTGACGGACACCCGGTGTGCATACTTGGTTGCTCCGGCAACGTGCCGGTTCAGACTTCGTATCCGTCAGGGATCATCGGCTTGACAATCCGCTGCAGTTCCGGATCGTTGGTTGCTTGAAGGTTCTTCGCATCCCACTCAACCCGAGCACCCTTGAAAACCGCTAAATTGCCGAGCAGGATTGTCTCGGTCAGGGGGCCAGCGTAGTCGGGGAAGTTGCTCGTCGGAGGCTTCGACGGATCATGCATGGCGGTAAACCATTCTAACTGATGCCGTAAATCGTGATTATCCGGGCCTGGGCAGACAGGATAGTCGACGTCAAGCTCTTTGGCACCGATGATTTCGATGCCCCTGTTCGCTTGGTCTCCCGCAGCATACATCTTCGCTTGGTCGCCAATAATAAGGACGCCGCTCGTATCGGGCTTGATCCGTTTTTTGCCTTTCTTGACCGTCAGAGTGACATCATCAAATAGCTCTTGGGGTGGAAGCTGTCCACCATCGTACCAGACCATTGTAAAAGGTGCCCGGCCATCGAGACTGGGGAATTCGTACTTGATCCTCGACCAGGTAGGATAGCTGTCACCATTGTGACCCGCGTGCTCCGCTTCGACGGCAATCGGGTCGCGCATGTTGAGTCCCATGAACGGCAGATTGCATGTATGGCAAGCCATATCACCCAAAGCACCCGTACCAAAATCCCACCAACCACGCCACTTAAACGGATGATAACCATCGGCGTAGGGACGCCACGGAGCGCGGCCGATCCAAGCAGTCCAATCGATATTTTTGGGTACTGGTTTGAGGTTTGTGCGCGACTCGCCTTGCGGCCAAACAGGACGGTTGGTCCAGATATGCACCTCTTTCACGGTTCCAACTTGGCCTGCACGCAATTGATAGGCTGCCTTACGCATGGGGTTGTACGAAGTCCATTGGTTGCCCATTTGCGTTACCACTCCGGTCTCTCGAGCAATTTCACCAAGCCTTCGAGCTTCCCAGATGGTGTGCGTGAGCGGCTTTTGGCAATAGACATGCTTGCCCATCCTCATCGCCTTCGCGGCAATCACGGCGTGATTGTGATCGGGCGTGCTGACGGTAACCGCGTCGATGCGATCTCCCATATTGTCAAGCAATTCTCTGAAGTCGGTTGCCGTGTGCTCGGCCTTGAACTGCTTAGCAGCCATTTTCAGCCGTAGCCGATCGACGTCACAGACGGCGACCACCTTGCCGTATTGTTCGGCGTTCATCGAATCGCTGCGCCCTTTGCCGTGAATACCGAAACAGGCAACTTGGATTTTCCCGTTGGGCGATTTGCTCAGCGCGCTCTGCACGCCCCCGGCAACCCAGAATCCGGTCCCAATGGCGGCAGACATCTTTAGGAAATCACGTCGATCACTCTTCTTCTTCATCGTTACAAGCTCCTGGAAATGGTAAAAAGCACAACGTCACAGTGCATTGGCACAGCTAAGCGTGCTGTGAGCCGCCGGCGCGGAGGAAGACGGCATGCCTCCGACACCCGACGTTGGCGCGTTCGGCTCAGGTATTAGAGACAAGGCCTAGCATAACAACTCGACAGACAGCCTGAAAGCGGCTGCGAGATATCCTCAGGACAAAAAGGAAGAGAATAGGACAAAGTGAACGTCATGTGGCTAGGCGATTGCCTCAACCGGGGCCAGCGATTAGGCTAAAAATGAAGAGTTTTCACCTATTTGCGGTGCCGCCACCGGAGGGACCACACTATCCGAGGAACCCCGAAATGCTTCGAATCAAAACCTTGTTTCAACATACTCCGCGAAATCTGGCGATTCTGCTTATGGTTTGCGGTCTGCCGACTTCAATCTTGGTCTCAGATATCAAAGCCCAGGCACGAGATCACCAGACGCCTGACAGCCCAATTGTTGCCCGGGTCGAGGCGCTCGGAGGCACGGTCGAGCGAAATGATCAAGGCGAATTAGTCTCGATTGATCTCGACACCAGGCCGACCCAAGATGCCGATTTGGAGGCGTTTGGCACTATCGGTTCGCTGGAGAAACTTCGGCTGTGGGGCGCAGGCATCAGCGACGTCGGCCTCGAACATGTCGCCAAGCTCGAGAACTTGAGTTTGCTCGATCTGAAAAACACACAGGCCACCGACGCTGGAATCGCCAAGCTAGCGACGCTCAACAAGCTCACTTCGCTCGACCTGCATCGAAGTTCCCAGCTTTCCAACGACAGCATGGCATCGGTGGCAAAACTAACGAATCTAAAATATCTGAGACTAATCTTCACGCGGATTTCTGACGCTGGTCTTGGGCATCTGACGAAGTGTAAAAAGTTACGGCTGCTCGATATTCGTGGTTGCCAGGTGACCGACGACGGGCTTGTCCATCTGGCCAACATGCCAAGCTTGGCTGCGCTAAAGCTTCGTAGCGCGGCAGTCACCGACGAGGGGCTTGTTCATCTGGCGAAGCTGACGAAGCTCAAAGGGCTTGCCTTGGAGGATGCGTTCGTCACCGACGAAGGACTTGTCCATCTAGACGCCATGACCAATCTGGAAGACTTGAATCTACTGCGCACGGCTGTCTCGGACGAAGGGCTTGTACATCTGGCAGGGCTGACAAAACTTAAACAGCTTAACTTGCGCAGCACCTACGCGGGCGGCAAGGGCTTGGTCCACTTGAGTAAAATGACGCAACTATTCAAAATCGACCTCAGTGAATCGGGTGCCAACGACGAGGGCGTGGGGCATCTTGCCAAGTTGCCTGCGCTAGAATGGCTCAACCTTTGGAGCACAGCCGTTACGGACAAAGGACTTGTTTCGCTGGCGAAGGCGAAAAAACTGAAATTCCTGAATGTTGAGTCGACCCAGGCTACTGATCGCGGCGTCGCTACCCTGCAAACGGCCCTTCCGGAACTGATGATTAAACACAACTGAGGTTTCACCATGTTTCATGCGAATCCGTCCTTGCGGACGGCGCTAACATCTTTGCGATGACAAATTGTCGCGTTGTCGTTAGGCGCGTCGGCAGTTAAGAACTTACCTTGATAACCCGATGCGTAAGCGAGGGACTGAGGATAACGGGGTAATTCCCTCGCTTACGCGTCGGGTTAAGATTGGTAAATCACCTCCCTATTCAAGCTCAAGAATTTTCACGTTCTTGTACCATACTTTTTGTCCATGGTCTTGGAAACCGAGGTAACCTCTGCGTGCGTAGTCCTTAATTGCACGAGGCTTGCCGCCGAGTTGATACTTGTGTTTTTCTCCGTCCGGACAATAGCCGGGCTGGTCGAAGTCGTCGCAGTTCATCGAGCAGACCTCTTGACCGTTTAGTTTCACCTTTATCTTAGGGCCGCGGCAAGTGATCTCGACCGAGTTCCACTCGCCCGTCGGCTTGCCTCTGTTTTTTTTCGTGGCAGCCAGGTCGTAGATTGAGCCAAATTCGTGTTTGCCCGTTTCCTTGCCGCTCAGCACCTGGACCTCAAAACCGGTATGCACAGGGTTTTCAGCGTTCTCGACACGGACGAAGATGCCCGAGTTGCACTGCTCGACCTCCCATTTCACATCGCAACTGAAGATAAAGTCGTCAAATTTCTTCTCGTGAATGATAAGGTCGCCTCCGGACTTGTAGGGTACCAAGGCGCCATTCTCAACGGGTGTTTTGATCTGCTTGCCGTTGTTGCACTTCCAACCGGAGTGGTCACGGCCATTGAAAAGCAACTGCCACCCAGCCTCTTTTTCTTGCTCTGAAAGTTGGTTGTCTGCTGCCGAAGCGACGTTTGAAGGACAAAGTGTTGCGAAACTTAGGCTGACAAGAGCAACAGCAGCAAGCGAAGTGTGTGACATTGGAATGACTCCGATAAAAAGGAATGGGATGCTTGGCAGAAGGTAATCGTGATCGTTCATGGTATCGTTAAGAGACTCGAATGGCAAACAGTCGGTAACCGGCGGCGTTTATGACGACAAGTCGTCGGCTTGGGGACTTTCCTGCCACTGTTCGGCCATGTCGAGTGCTTGTTTTCGGTCGGTGATGCGCTGTTCCAATTGGGCGTCCCGGATAGCCTCCAGTAGCCTCGCAAAGTGCTTGCCTGGACGTATGCCATGGGCAATCAGATCGTCGCCCGTGACGAGTGGATTGGGATCAAGCTGCTCCCGCGGCATGAGAAGCTGCTCGTGGCACCGCTTGAGGCCTGCATGGTCCGGTTTTAACACGGCCTCAGCCAGCGAGATAAGATCATCGATGCCGTCATGAACAAGAAGCCTTTGCAAAAGGGGCCAAGCGAGTTGGTCCGCCTGGACAACTTGGCGCATCGACTTCACCAGCCAAGCAGCACGGGCGACCACTTTATTGGAGTAACGGAGCCGGCGTCCGATGGCGCTGACCGCAGCAGGATCGTCCAACGGGAGTAGAAGCGTTGCCAGCGAAACGGCAAGCGAATTGGTTTGGAGGTTTTTTAGGTGCTGTAATGTTTGTCGCCACAATTCGCTTTGCGGCTTAGCATGTGGCATTAGTTCCGGTAGCAGCGGGCGGAGCAGGCCGACTTCCTTGAGCTGCCGAACGCCTTGGGCACGCTGGGCATGTGCGAGTATTTTCTGTAGCTCCAACCCGATGCGCTCGGCGCTGACGACCATGATTTCGTCTGCCATGTCGCGGATGGCTGTCTGCGTCTGTTGCTCGATTTCAAAGCCAAGAGTCGTTGCAAACCTCACCGCACGCAGCATTCGCAGCTTGTCTTCTCGAAACCGTGCCTGAGGATCGCCGATCGCTCGAATCATGCGCTGTTGCAGGTCCTCTTGGCCATGCACATGGTCGATGACCTGCTCGTCGAGGGGGTCGTAAAATAGCCCGTTGATCGTAAAGTCGCGGCGACTGGCGTCATGTTCCGCATCAGAATAGGTGACCGAATCGGGATGCCTGCCATCGGCGTAGACGCCATCGATGCGGAAGGTGGCAACCTCGATGGGCGCGCATCCACGTTTCCCCAGAACCGAGATCACCCCAAAGGCTTCCCCAATGGCAAGCGTGCGTCGCCGACCGAAAAGCTCGCGGACCTGCTCGGGGCGGGCGCTGGTTGCCACATCATAATCCTTGGGCGTTTTGCCGAGCAATTGGTCGCGCACCGAGCCGCCTGCCCACAACGCTTCGAACCCGGCATCGCGCAGCGTGCGGACAATCTGCAAAGCGAACTGGCGCTGTGTTTGGTTGGCGCTCATAGGGGGCTTTGGGTTCGGCTGTTTCTACGACATCGTCATCGCTTCGATGGCTGCGTCGATCTTTGCCGCCATGTCGCGCTGGTTTGCATCGTCCCATGGAAAGGCAAAATCGACGCCCGGTCGCAGAAAATGGAGCACACACTCACTCGGCTCTCTGCCGAGTGCCTGCCGGCATGCCAAGCCGTAAACGTACATCTGCATCCGATAGTGCTCGGCCGCGTCGGCAATGTTTTCCGCACGGACATTGTTCGTTTTATAGTCTAACAGATACCAACCGCCGGCTGCATCCTGATAGAGGCAATCGATAAAACCGTGCAGATAGCGTCCGGCAAACCGCTCTTCTTCGATTGGCCAGGGCCCTTTTACCGACCAGGGTACCACGAATTCGACTTCTTTCCGCACGATCTTTGCCTGGGCGATTTGTTGGGCACGCGCTGAACCGAGGAATTGGTCCACCATGGCAGCCGCTTCCGCCGCCGCGGCATCGGCCTGCTGTTCCAGATGCTGCGGGGCGAGATACTCGCAAAGTCCCTTGATGTCCGTGGGCGAGCGGAAGTCAACCCGTTCGAGCACGGCATGAACAAGCGTTCCCAAGCCACGTGGGTCGAGCGTTGTGGATGATGATTCGTGATCGGCGGGATCATGTTCAAGCCCAGGGGTTGCAATTTCAAGCCCAGGGGTTGCAACCCCTGGGCTTTTCTCGACGAGTCCCCCCGTAAGCCGCGAGAAGGAAAACCGCCGTCGTGCGGCTCCGTCGACCGGCACGGGCGCAACCTCGACGGGCACCCTGCCCTTTCCGTCAGACAAGGTTTGTCGCGTGCCGGCGACCAATTTCAGCAAGTCAGCCCCTCGTTTGCCGGCCGACTGCTTGCGATCTGTCTCCGGCTCTGCAGTGGTTACGCGAATTTCGGGGGCATTGTAACCTGCAGGCAGCGTACCGAGAAGCGAACCGTTTTGAAGATCGAATTGATTACCAAGCATTTCGAGCCAATCGCTTTTCGGTTTTTTTATGTCGGCAATGCTGCTGGAAAGAATCAGATAGTCGGCCGCCCGCGTGCATGCGACATAGAGCAATCGCTTTCGTTCTTCCAGCTCTTGCAATTTGTCGCGGTGCTGGAACAGTTGAAGGCCCACGAATTGGTCGTCCTCGACCGCCCGAACAAGTGGCCCCAACTGCTCGTCGAGGGCCACGGCGGGGGGCCTCATGGTAAGCCCCCGATTCAAGTCGGGAACCACCACCACCGGAAACTCCAAGCCCTTGGCATGATGAATCGTCATGATGCGGATCGCATCGCCTTCGGCCTGCGTGGCAGCCAGCGGTTCCTTGGGCGCTCGGGCGACGAACTGCGACAATTGGATGATGAAGGCGTGCAGATCGCCGGGGCTGGTGCGGTCGACCGTTCTGGCCTGCTCGACGAGCTTTTGCAAGTTTGCCAATTTCCGCTGGCCCAAAAATTCGCACAGCACGGCCGCGTCGTAGCCAGTGCGAGCCAGCGCGTTTTGCAACAGCTCGCCGACAAGCCAACGATCTTTCCCAGCACGTAACCACTGCAAGGTAGACGCGGCACGACGCACCTTTTCGCGCTCTACGGCATCCAATTGGCTTGGCAACTTTTCAGCGAACAACCCTCCATTGAGCGAACCGCCCGTTTGTACCAACCAGTAGAGCGACTCATCCTTCAGTGCGAAGAGCGGGCTGCGCAGTGCGCCCGCCAAGCTCAAGTCGTCGGCCGAGCTGGCGACCGCACGGAGCAGGTTGAGGATGTCGTAGATTTCCTGCTGGGCATAAAACGCATGACCTCCCGCCAAGTAGTAATCGAGTCCCTGCTCGCGGAGGGCTTCTTCGTACAAAGCAACGTCCGTGAGCGAACGGAACAACAGGGCAATGTCGCCAAGCCGCACGGGGCGTGTGGTGTGCGCTCCATCTTGGGCTGCCTCGACGACGATCGGCTCGCCCGAGTCGAGCAACTGCGCAAGCCGGCCGGCGATGAATCGGGCTTCGAGGGCTCGGGCTTGCTGTACATTTTTTTCTTCCGCGACGGCCCACAGAAATTCGATGCTCGGCGTCGGTGCCATCTGTGGACGAGAAGGCTCCAGCGGTTGGTAATCTTGCTCAAACGCATCCCAAAACAGCGCGTTGACAAAATCGAGAATTGCCGGTTGGCTGCGGAAATTGATCGTAAGCGACAGCCGCGACTGGTCGGGCAGTGCTGCCTGAAGATCGCGGGAAACCTTGGGCTGTGCGCCGGTGAATCGGTAGATCGACTGCTTGTGATCGCCAACGACAAACAATCCGCGCTCCGCCCAATCGTTGCCGCAGAAGGCTTGAATGATGGCAACCTGCAGTGGGTTGGTGTCTTGAAACTCATCGACCAGCAGCAGTTTGACGCCACCCGCCAGGTTGTCGCAAAGCGCCTGATGCTGCGGGTCGGTCAACAGTCTGTGCGTTTTGGCAAGCAGATCGTCATACTCCAGCGCCTGCCGGCTGGAAAGGACTTGCTCATACGCATCGCTCACCTCGGCCGCAAGCTGTAACAGCGCAAGCCCCACCTCGGCCGCCTGCTCGGCTGCATCGGTCTCCAGCGATTTGCCAAGGATACTTTTGCCTGCCAGCTTTCGTACCTCTGTGCAGATGTCTCGAAAGTTTCCATACCTTTCCGGATCGGTCCAGTTCCCCTTTTTACAGGGGCCCTTGGTGCGAGCCAGCTTTATCAACTCGTCGAGTGCAGGCTGGCATGCGTCCTCGGATTGAAGCTCGTCGAGCATCGCGAGCAACCGGCCCAGGTGTTCACGGAGTTCGTCGTTTTCGACAGGGTTCTCGACAAGGGCGTCATGAAGCAGGTTTCGCAGTTGCACAAGCGGCAGGCTTTCCAGCAAGGCTCGCCGAGCCTCGGGCTGCGCTTCCTCCGCGAAGAAGCGATTCCATGCGTTGAGCACGTCCGCTGCCGATTGATCCTGCCAACTTTCAAATGCCTGCGTGGTACGGCGATCAAGCAATAGCAAAAGATGCTCCCGTAGCGGACCCAGTCGGAATCGCTGCACAAGCTGCATCAGTCGCTCATCCTCGGCCAGCAACGATCGGCGTAGCACATCATCGACCGTTTGCAGCTTGAGCACGTCGGCTGCTGCGGCGTCCAAGACCTCGAACTGCGGATCCAATCCTGCTTCGACCGCATGTTTGCGAAGCAACGACGTGCAGAACGAATGGATGGTACTGATGCGTGCCGAGTCGATGGAGCGCAATAGATTTTGCCATGCACTGGCCACGGACGAATCGCTTTCCGCCCGCAATTGGTCGTAGCAACGGCGACGGACCCGATCGCGCATTTCGCGGGCGGCTGCATCCGTGAAGGTAATCGCCACCAGCTCATGCAGCTCGGCCGACGGCTCGACCGTTCGGGGATCGAGATACGACAAAAACCGCTCGGTAAGCACCAGCGTTTTCCCACACCCGGCCCCAGCAGCCAGCGCGGTCGAGCGGTCGTGCGCCGCGATGGCCTCGGCTTGCTGACGTGTTAGATTCGGTTGAGGTGAGTGATTTGTCATGGTTGACGCCCATGCATTGCGTGTACCTTCGTGGTATGATGGAAATGAGCCAGTTGGTCATTGTCCGTATTTATTGTCAGCAGTACTGCCTATCATGCAATCACATCATCTCAAAGCGGTTGTCAGCGAGAACAATGCGCTGACGTTTGAAAAACTTCCTTTTGCCGTGGGTGAAACTGTCGAAGTGATCGTCACCCTCACATCGTCTCAGCCCAACGGAGACAATCCTTATCCACTCCGTGGCACCAAGATGCAATATCACAATCCCACAAACCCGGTTGCCGAATCGGACTGGCAAGCATCAGAATGATTATCATGGATACTCACGTTTGGATATGGTGGGTACATGGTGATTCCCATTTATCTGGTGCTCACCAACAATGGCTCAGTGAAAATGAAAATTCTGGGATTGGCCTCTGCACAATCTCACTTTGGGAGGTTGCTAAGTTGGTCGAGCTAGGGCGTTTGTCTCTGCCTTGTTCGTTAAATCAATGGTTTACCGACGCTTTACGGTATCCGGGAATGACTCTTCTGGAATTAACTCCACAAATTGCTGTCGAATCTACCGATTTACCAGGGCAATTTCATCGTGACCCGGCCGATCAAATTATCGTCGCTACTTCGAGAGTACACGATTGGCCCCTGTTGACTTCGGACAAGAAGATATTGGAATATCCTCATGTAAAAACCACCGTCTGATTGACCGATTCAAGTGAAAATGGATCGACCGGTTAGCCGCCGGGCTTGTCCCGGCGCGTGAGCAGCGCCGGGACAATTCTCACGCGCCGGGACAAGCCCGGCGGCTAACGAAATTATGATTCCTCAATGGTCGCCGCTTCGTCCACCCACTGCTTGTCTAAACTTCGGATATGCGCAACGCGGCAGACCGTGCTGATGGGACAGTGGCCTGTGCAATTCGCATCCTCGTTGTAAACAGGAAAATTACCGGCGCGCACGTTGGCCACCATGGCGCGAACCCGTGCGAGCACTTCGGTGCGCAGCGTTTTCCACGGCTCAGTCGTTTGGATAGGGGCCGTCTCGATTTTCTCCGCGACGCGCTCCCGCATCGCCATGACGGAACTGCCCCTCGTTTTGATCTCATAGCCCCCTTGGCGGATGTTCCAATACCCAGCTTGCCAGGCAACCGCCTCGAAGTCGGCAAGCAGCATCTGTTCGGCAGCCATCGCATAGAGGGGCAATTGCAATTGCCGCCCTGCGGAAACCTCCGCCATTTTTAGTTTCACGGCTTTGCCCGATTTGTAATCGATGACATTAAAAACCGTTTGCCCCGCAACCTTGCCCACGTCGATGCGATCGATCTGTCCGGTAATGCGGATCAGCTCGTCGCCCGAGTCGCCCCCATCCACTGGCAACACGTCCAATGGCAACACAAAAGGCTCGTCGGTTGATAGATCGGCATCCGACTCAGAAGTACTCTTGCGGCTGCCCGGGCCGAAGCGAACCTCGAAAAACCGAGGCTGCATCGGCGTCTCCATCGACTCACAGCTTTTGCAATAATCGGCATATTGCCGGCCATATTGATCAGCCCACGCTTCTACTTCGCGGCAATCGATTTTTCGCAGCACCTGATCCAATCCACCCAAGGGCGTAGCAGCCACTACCTGATCCAACGCCTGCTGAAAACTTTCGACCAACTTGGGATCGAGCTGGTCGGCTTGAGCCAGTGCCGACTCAACATCGCGCAGCTCGTGGTGCAACGTGGCGAGCGTTTGATGGACCAAATTCCCCAACCGCCGCGCATCGCTTTCCAGCGCGATATCGGCAAGTGGCTCGATAGAAAGCACCTGCTCGGCAAAAAATCGGAACGGACAACTGCCGTAGCGCTCCAATTGGCTGGGGCTCCACAAATGGTCCGAGCCAAATCGCTTCGCTAGCTGCTCTCCGACTGCTTCGCTCTCAAGCAACCCATCGAACGGGCCAAACCGCTGGCGATCCGCACGCCTGCCAATGCTTTCGATCGCATCGAGGATCGCTGCACCGCTGCCAAAACGATGGTTGCTGCACAGGCCGGCCAGGTACTCACGCTTGCGATCCAAAGCATTCAAGACCGCAACCTGTCGCCATTGGCTGGTGCCACAAACCGTGTCCCCCGTCGGGGACGCTTGCCCCAAAGGGATCTTTGTCCGAGGGATGCGCTGCTCGCCAAAACACCGTTCCAGTTCAGTCAGAAACGGGCTGGGTGGCAAGTCCTGGGCCTTCGCATCGAGCGCCGGATAGCTCAACGTCAATCGGCAGGTGGGGGCTGTTACCAACTCGTAAAACAGCAGCATCTCGCCGGAGTGCGCATCGTCTGCCAACTCGACCGCGTCAGAATCAGAACCGTCGACCGTTTGCGTGAAACTTTGGTACTGGTGGCGTTGGTAGAGTCGATCGGGACGATCCGTCGCGGGGAATGCTTTCTCGCTCAAGCCTGCCAGGAACAAATAGCGTGGGGTCAACTCCCGAGCCGCGGGTGCCGAAAGGATGCGTACTCGACCCACGTCGTCATGCCCAGTCGGCAACCGTTCTTCGGCAGCTAGGTGCGTCAACAGTTGTGCCAACTCGGCGGTCGAGTAGGTTGGAGCTTCCGTCGAAGTCCACCCATCGACCTGGGCAATCGACCGCAGCCCACCGCAAAGAATTTGCCAAGCGGCATGGCTAGAGTTTTGGTCAGCATCCTTCGATGCCGGCAACAAACCCAAGCCGCGCATCAGCGTTTCCAGATGCAAAATCGAGTCGCCCATCGAGCCGCTCGCCGGCTTAGTGGCAAGCATCTCTCGCAACGGCCGCAGCACGGCAAGCGCACGCCCCGCACGAGCCGCACGAGAGTCGGCATCTGGCTCCGGTTCCTCCGATGCCGAGCCAGCCCAACGGGCAAGCAAGTCCAACAGTGGCCGACTTCCCGACGGCAACTGGGCTTCGCGGATGCAAAGTTCCACGGTGGCCCGAAGATAGATTCCCGCTAAACCGGAGGCCCGCTGATTGGCATCGATGCAATCGAAGCAAGCCAACGAACGGTTCGTCACCACGGCCAGCAACCGACGAAAGGGCCAATCCTCCAGGTGCAGCCGTAGCACATCCAACAGACCACGGGCAAGTGCCGTCGCTGCTACCTTCTTCGGTGCGTCGATTGCATGAGGGATGCCATAATCGTGGAACACCGTGCGGAGTTGATCGGATGCTTCTCGGACCGAGCGAAATGCGACGACAATATCGGCCGGCTTCGCCTCGCCACGAACCAGCAGCAGCTTGATACGTCGGGCGATCTCTTCCATTTCGTTTTCTACGCTGCTTGCGGCAACAATCTCCATGCGGTCGAGCGAAGTAGAGACCCCGTCGCCCGCCGGCTCAAGATGCCGATAGCTCCGAAACAAATTCCGCCTGAGATATTCTTGCGCAGGCCAATTCGCAGCAACTTTCTCCGTCGTAAGTAGGCCGGAACAAGCTCCGCGCAGTTCCGGCGTTTCCTGGCATTCTCTTGCCGGAACTGCACGGAGCTTGTTCCGGCCTACCTGTTCCGCATGGGACGAAGGGCGACGGAATTCAATCTTTGCATGACGCGACCGCAACTCAGCTAGGGTCCGCTCGACATCGGCAAACAGATGCGTCCGCGGATCAGACTCCACGCCTTCTTCCGACGGCAACGGATCGCCTGGCAGCGAGACGACCATCTCACGGGCACGCCGCGACAAAATGGCGAGAATCTTGTGCTCCAGGGTAGAGAACTCTGAGAATCCTTCGACGACCACCATGGCAAGCGAATCGAACGATGGCGATTGGCGGTTGCCCAGCGCGCTGCAAGCGCTAGCCAAGCGGCTCTCGGCATCGGCGAGGTTGCCCGTTTGCAGCAGGTTTTCATATTCCTGATACAGCTGTGCCAATTCTTCCGTACGACGCTTCGATTGCTGGAACCAGTTCCGTTGCGCGTGCCGGAATTGTTGGGGCGAAACTTCTCGCTTCTTTAGCTCTCGAATCAACTCGCCGAGCAAACTCTCGAAGCCGCCCGTCTCGGCGATCGCTCCGAAGTATTGCAACTCGCCTCGACCGACGACCTTGGCAATGGCCTGTCGCAACAATCGGCCCTGTTGCAGCTTGCCGAGCGGCCGGACTCGACTGTTCTCTTCACCAGGGGTCTCTTCACCAGGGGTCACTTCACCAAGGACAATTTCGGCCAATCGGGCAAAGGTCACAACCGCCGGTGCCAGAAAGGCATCGTCTGCCGTGCGGATCAGCGATTCGCGCACCAAGCCAGCCGCCGTGAAGCTTGGTGCAATCCACAAGCAGCCTGGCCCCAGGATGGTTTGCTCCCGCAAACTGGCTCGATACCCTTCGAGCAGCCAGGCTCTCCTCTCTCGGCGGTTTGGACTCAAGAGTACCTGCAACACTTGTTTTTTCTCATCGAAATGGATACCGAGCAAGCGACCCGGACACTCTGAGCGTCGACGCTCAGAGCGTCCGGGTCGCTGGAGACGCCATGACTAGCCGCAAGTCTATAAATAACAACGACTTACCACTGTTTCCGCTTGTCCATGGTCCTCAGGCGATCTGCAAAGTCAAAATTTCAGCCCACGGCTCTGCCGTGGGGTTGCCTACCGTACAGTATTACAACGGTTTTCCCCAAGAAAAACAGCCTCACCGTATCGCTACCCCACGGCAGAGCCGTGGGCTGAAATGTACATTTCATGGCTTTTCAGCCTACCGACCGCTTTCTGAAAGAAGTAATTGACAGCATAGCCCCTTACCGCATAAACTGGTATGGGCACTTAGGCGTGGCTTGGTGCCCGGATAGAAGAGGCTTTTCTATTCGGAGCCTGATTTCAATTCTTTTTTCAGGATTCCACGGTAGCGTTATCTTTTTTTTATTTCTTTTTTCTCTCACTTAAGGAGGTGTTGCAATGAATGCACAACGTAAGGGCGTCGTAAGGCGCACAGGACCAAGATTGAGGGGACGGGGGTTTACCCTCGTCGAGTTGCTGGTGGTGATTGCCATCATCGGCATTTTGGTGGCTCTCTTGCTGCCCGCCATTCAGGCGGCACGTGAGGCGGCACGACGCAACTCGTGTCTGAACAACATCAAGAACATTTCTTTGGCACTGCTAAACTTTGCCGACCGGCGCAAAAGCTTCCCGCTGGCGTCGACCACTCCGTTCGATCCCGATTCCCAAGTCGGACAAGGCAGCGACATTTCCGATCCCGATCCCTCGAATTGGGGCTCGGGAGGTAGCATGGGAGATGGCTACAGCTGGCTGTTCCAAATTTTGCCTGAAATGGAAAATCAGAATTTGTACAACCGAACTCGAGATGCAACGACTCCTAACACTTCACTAAAACTCAAGATTGGGCCTTTTGGCGCAAGCGGAAGCCCGGGATCCAAACCGATTCAGGTGATCGCGGACGGAGATCCGGGCGACGAGAAGAAGTTTGCATTTCAGCAGCCGATGACGGTCTATATCTGCCCCAGCTTCCCCGGGGCGGAAGAGTCGAAGGATGGTGGAATCTATAACCCTAGCAATAGTTTGAGAGCTGCCGTGGGTAACTACGTGGCGATCCCTTCGACTCACTATAACTCCGATGGGGATTCCTCTGCACAAGACAGTGGTCAAACAGGCACGCAAAGCACGCTTTACGATAGCTTCTCGGGCAGCAATAAGCCCAAGCGGTTGGCTGGCGATGGCGTGTTGGTGTTCGCACAAGTATCGACCAGCAGCAGTTCATCGGGGCTTGCTTCGCAGCGTAGGCTGAAGGGCGTTAGCTTTGCCGGCCTGCGTGACGGGACATCCAACACGATTCTGTTTGGAGAGTCGCGGGAGGAACGCTATGCAGGATGGATCAGTGGGTTGTCCACGTATGTGGTTGCCGCCGATCCGGATGGTCCTGGAGGCAAGATATTTAAGGAAAGTGCTTCGTCGACAACGACAGCTCCGCCAGTGCTTCGCTGGCAAGAGGGCGACCTCGAAGGGCAAACCGCGCTGAACGTCGGCTCGGATGTAAAACGGGCCGGGGGCGATAGTGCCACGGAGGCGAGTCCTGGCACCCCCGATCCTTCAAATGGGAAAGCCTACTTCTATGCGTTTAACTACGCTCACGAGCAAGGTAGTAGCAATCCTCGTTGGTATGGTCCGAGCAGTGCCCATCCGGGGACGGTCCAGCATGGTTTCGGCGACGGCCATGGCAAGTCGATCAATGAGGACATTGAGCGGAACGTCTACCTGCATTTGGTAACACGCGCCGGCGGCGAAGTGGTGAACAGTTCCGATTTCTAATCGCGGCCAATTTTAGCGAACGTATTAGCCGCCTCGATCCGGTGTTTGGATCGAGGCGGTTTTTTTGTGGTTGGTGGGTTGCATTTATGACGACAAGTCGTCGGCTTGGTTTTTTCCGCTTTCCGCTTTCCGACCACCACCACCCGCAAGTCACACACATTCGTATGCGTTGGACCCGTCTTGAGCAGTCTGCCCAGTGGTTGGAAAAAGTGATAGGCGTCGTTGCGGTGGAGATAGTCGATGGGGTCCATGCCTGATCGGGTTGCGCACTCTGCAAGTTGCTCGTCCACCCAGGCACCTGCCGCGTCGGTAGGTCCGTCTTCGCCATCGGTACCACCGGAAAGCAACAGCAGGCCATGCCAGTCGTCAAGCTGCGACAGTGCGGCAAGGGCCAACTGCTGATTCCGACCACCCTTGCCCCGTCGGGACGATTCCACCAATTTTACCGTCGGCTCGCCGCCGGAGATCAAGCAATCGGGGCCCAAGCTATCGGGGCCAGTCGCCTCGCGCATCTTTTTCGCCATTCTCACCAAGTGCGATGCCACTTTCTCGGCCGTGCCCTCGGGCTGGGTGGCTGAGATCATCGCATGGCTGTAGCCACGTCGCTCGGCTTCCATGCCTGCCGCATCGACCGCGGTTGCATTGTTGCCGACGATTAAATTAGTCACGGGCAAATTGGTTTCGGACAAATCGGTTGCAGGCATCGGGTGCGAAAGTTTTGATAATGGCAGCCGAAGCCTCTGCCGCAAACCGAGGATCACGTCGCGGGCGGCCGGATGGTCGGCCAAACCTAGTTCGTGCAGGATGTCTATCGCACGCTGCGGATCGGCGGGGGTCTCGACGGTTGGCCCGGAAGCAATCGTTTCCAGATCGTCACCCGGCACATCGGACAGGATCAGCGAAACCATTCTTCCCGCTTTGCATGATCTGGCTAGTCCCCCTCCTTTGACCAGGCTCAACTCGCGACGAACGGCATTGAGCTCGACAATCGTCGCGCCAGCCGCTGAGAGCAGTTGGGTCATGGCAACTTTATTTTGCAGCGTGAGCCCCTCCCTCGGCGCAGGCAGCAGTGCCGACCCACCGCCAGAAATTAGCACCAGACAAAGATCGCTTGGCCCTAGCGAGGTGACCAGTTCGATGATTCGTCGCGTTCCGTTAACTCCTGCGGCGGTCGGCTGGTTCACTCCCGCGGGCCGGGCGGCGTGCAGATGGATCGCCGCGGTCGGTGCGAGACAATCGGCCGGCACATTCACCCACCCACCCACCTGCTTTTCACGCAGCACCGTCTGGCCGAGCGCCTTTTCCAAAGCGAGCACCATGCCGGTACCCGCCTTGCCAGCCCCAACCACGGCAATGCGACCGATGCGCGACAAATCGAACTGCTCGTCCCCGATCCGCAACGTATGATCCCGAACCTCGACAAACCGCGGGATCAGCCGTTCAGGCCGCACCGCATCGACACCCGCATGCCAGATGCCCAGGGCATCGTCCAGGAGTTGTTCGGCAGATCGTTGCATGCGAGTCATCTGGCACGATCCAATTGAAATGGGAAGAGGCGGGGTGTGAAGCTCACATCGAACAAAAAACATACTCTCGCAAAGGCGCGAAGGCGCAAAGAAAAGGATGAATGACCAATCACAAATCTCAAAAATCCCATCGGCAACTCTGTGGTTATTCTCCTATCGGTGATATGATCTTTCCTTTGCGCCTTCGCGCCTTTGCGAGAGAATTCTATCTGTTTTGGTTGCGGCCTTTGGCCTCACTGGGTTCTTTGTGGTTCCTTTTCTTTTGTGCGAATCGCAACATCGTCGAGCTGCGCCGTCCCTAACCCTGTGAGTGCAAACGTGACGCGAAGGTCGGTCTCGATTGGGGCGGTACGCACGATGCGAAAGGGTTTCCATGAGGGCGTTTGCTGAAATCGTAGTGCAAGCGATTTCCCACCCAAAGAATCGAATATCTGTAGGCCGTCGACAGTCCCTAAAATCGGTTTCGGCACCCGAACCATCCCGCTGATTTCCACACGTTCGCCCGCTCGAATCCGCACGGGCGCCGACGTGACCCAAACCGGTGCGGTTGCGATAACCAGAGGCGCCATACTTTCGGCCCCATTCTTCTTTTCGCCCTTCGCTTCCATCTCCAGGCAGTAAGCGCCTTGGTGTGGCGCAACGGGCGAAAGCCGCACGGCCGTGGCAACTCCTGCGGTCGGCATCCGCTGATGACGCCATCCGGCTTGCATTAGTTTTTCAAGTTTCTCAAAATCGGTGACCCAATGACGTTGCACGATCGCTGGTGATTCGGGTGATGAAACGGACGGGGCCGTCGCAAGCAATGCTTCATTCGGTGTTGGCTTCCGGAGCGACTCATCCAACCGGTCCAGCGTGGAATTGGCTCCCGTCGCAAAGCGGTGGGCAACCTGCAAGTTTCGCTGAGATAGTTGCCGATCGCATTGGCGAATTTGCCCGGCAGACGCCTCGAGCAATCGCTCGGTTTGACTTCGTCCGGAAGCTGGTTGTTTGTGTACGATTTGACTCAACTGTTGCAACCGTACGGCAGCCAAATCGCGCTCGAGTTTCACAGCCCTTGGCCCCTGTTTTTTTAGGTAGCTGGCAACTTGCGAAAACGCATTGCCATCATCGGTTATCAGAATCAATCCGTTAAGATCATGGGAGTCCAAGAAAATTCGCACTCCACCCGTCACGCGGCGATGTCGCAAACGATCGGTACCAGCTAATGACAGATAATAGACTTCGCTCGATTCCGGTATGCCCGGAACGACAAACGAATAAGACTCGCCAGCCCTGTTTATCTCGGCCCTGCTCGTCTCAATAGATTGCTCGGCAGCTCGCCAGCGCATGGGCACTATGAGATACGACCGCTCGACCTGTAATACGGCCGCGGTTGTTTGCGGATCGTTCGATCTTGCCGAGGCGATCAACTTGCCAGACGCCAGCCAAGGCTCAAGCAGGCCTAGCTGCAAGTTCGCCAATTCCAGCGTCAATGCACGTCGACGTGTGGCAGGGTCATTCGACTCTAACGATGTGTGCGAAGTAAAATAGAAACCTTGCGACTTGATCGTCGAGGCCAACGCGATCTGGGCTGATAACTGCTGAGCGGAAATGACCGACGCCAGTTGGCCCGCAGGCCCTTGCGACGCCAATTGGGCTGCGTGCGCCGGATTCATCTCGGTTTCAATCCGTGACCAAACCAAGATACCGGGCCGATATTGGCGTCTTTGTTGCGTTAGCCAGGTTGCGTAATCGCGTAGCGACAGAGAAGACCCCAAAGTGTTTCGGCCCAAGAGCATCACATTCGCAATTCGGCTCGCCTCGCGTGGAAACCTTCCTGGCACAATGACTGAGCGGCGATTTGCAACCGAGTCGTACCGTTCCAGCAATTCTTGCCATCGAGCAGCCGTCTCGATATCTGCTTCCATGGCAAGTTTTCCCAAGTTCCACGCCATGACGTGATGTGAGCCGAAGGCGCTAGCCTCGGGTGACTTAGAGACGCTAGCCTCGGGCAACTTAGAGACGACGTTTGCAGATTTACCCGACGCTAGCGCGTTCGGCCCAGGTTTTGAGGCCAAGCCCATTGCGGTCAGCTCTCTTGGAGAGGGTGGAGGGCAGAATAGAGAGAGCCCCGACCGACCTGCGTCGGCCAGTTCGCGGGCCGTGGCCATTCGGTTCATGGCAACCGTATCGAATCCCATGCGTGCCAAATAGCGGAACGATTCGCCTTGCCATTGAATGATACGTGGGACTAGAGGCGGAGTGCGATGGGAGTTTGCTTCGGCCGAGCTTTGTGACAAGGCCCTTGCGTTTGGAGGTCCGGCGACATTGGCAGCCACATTTGCCGTTGCCAAGGTTTGCAGGACATTGGGGCTATTTTTCGCTGGCTGCAACACACCCTTGATCTCAACCCGATCCAGAAGCACTTCGACCGGCCCAGGCCCACCGGGGACAATCAGCAGAACCTGATCGACATAAGCCCCACGTTCGTCAATCGGGACGTGATGCTGAACCCGTGCAACACGAGCTTGCATGGCAACGAGTTGCGGAAAATTTCTCAAACCGATTTCTTGCCAAGCTCCCACGCTGGTCGAGCGACTCCCACGGACGGTCATCTCAAAAGGGACGCCCGTTTTCGGGTTTTCGCTACGCGGAAGTACAACCCGTGCAGCCAATCGCACCCCAGGTCGACTCGACATGGTCCAAACCGTTAAACGCAACTCGTTGATCACGGGTGCTTTGGGGGATTGGTAGACAAGCCTGGCGGTTTCGCCTGCACGACAATTCAGAACAACCCGCTCTGCCTGGCCTCCCCAACGCGATCGGGCAGTCTCGAAACCATGGTCGAGCAGTTCGACCTTGTCCGTTTGGTTCGCGAGCGTCAACGCAAGCTCGGAACGGTTCAGATTGTCCAACAGCGCCGGTCCCGCGGCCGTGATGGCAGATGCACCTATTAAAGTGCTAAGTACGGAGAGAACGACGCTAACCCAAGACTTAGCCCCTGACGCAAGCCACGGGGCTTCAAGGCACTCGCATACCAGAGGCCGAACCCTTGGCTTGCGCCGAGAGCTGAAGTGGGAACCGCTGAGATTGATTACTCTTTCCTCCGTAAACGTCAAGGCTCGGTTTTGATCGGTGAACCCCTGGTACATCATGCGGATTGAAATTGCGTGCTGGTTTGGTTCTTCCGTGTTTTTAGTGGCTATCACCGACCGTGATGGCGAAAATCCGCATTTCAGCCCCCGGCTTTGCCGGGGGGTTGCCTTTGTGGAAATGTTGCTTTCGGGGAAATGCTCTGCTTGGTGGAGATGGGGACTGTTAGGCGAGCGGCAATTGAAAATTTACCAGAATACCAGCACGACGCGCAAGCGAGTGTGTGCTAGACCCACTTGCTTGCGCTGCGTGCTGGTAATTTTTAGTCTGCTGCTCGCCTTACGCAACCCCCCGGCAAAGCCGTGGGCTGATGTTCTCTGCCTGCCACCCAGCTCGCATGATGCACCCTAGCAACATTTTTCTCAGCAACATGCAATTCGACGTAACTTGGGCTTGTAGCAGTATTTCCGTCCGATATCCAGTTCAATTCGAGGCGTTTTAGCGACAGCCATGCTCTTCTGGCATTTCCTCCGGCTGGAGAGTTGATGTGATGCAAGTCTTTTCGTTACAATTACTTGCGGTGGATCAGGCCGGTAGCCTTGGGCTTCGGTATGCAGAGTGCTGGTAGCTACCTCACAACCCTGATCCTGGAGAAACATCCCATGCCGAACACCCGTACAACCCCATCGACCGAGCAAGACCAAATTCCCGCCGACCTGCAAAGGTTAGCTGCTGCGATTGCCACATTGCCGAGTGAACATGCGAGCCAGCTAGCTCCACTCGCCGATGCGGTGATCGAAAGCACCAAACGCCGCCGTCGAATACTTTCTCTCGTGCAAGATGCGTTGGGGCAACTCCGCTTGGATATGAAATACTTGATATTCGATCTTGAAGCAACGCGACGAGAGCGAGATGAGCTGCAGGCAAAGCTGGAAGAGTTTGGGGGCTAGTGGGGGCTAGTAGTGGAAAACGCGCGTTATGGCCGAAAAACTGACTGCTGAAAAATTGGCCCAGCGTGCTCTGGATGTCAACATCATCACCGAAAGCGGCTTGCGAGCCGCATGGGATGAGTTGGGAACGCGCAATGTAGAGATGGAACAGTTCCAGCAAGTTCTCTTACGCCGCGGTCTGCTCACCAACTATCAGATCAATCGCCTTATCGAGGGCTACCGTAAAGGTTTTTTCTACGGTGACTACAAGATTCTCTACGGTGTCGGGGCGGGCACTTTCGCACGTGTCTATCGGGCCACGCATCGACTTACCAGCGAATTGTTCGCAATCAAGGTGTTGCGAAAAAGCTTTAGCTCGATACCCAAAGAGGCCGAGCTTTTCCGTCGCGAAGGGGAGCTTGGCGCAACGCTAAAACACCCCAATATTGTTGCCATTCACGAAGTCTTCTCCAAAGGAACGGTCCATTACATCGTGATGGATTTTGTCGAAGGTCGCAATTTACGAGATTTTTTCAAAGTTCGGGGCATGCTTGAACCTTTGGAAGCATCTCATATTGTTACAGGGATGCTTGCCGGGTTAAATCATGCCTTTCAGCAAGGGGTGACCCATCGCGACTTGAAGATGTCCAACGTGATCGTCTCGAGCGAGGGCGAGGCAAAATTGATTGATTTCGGTCTCGCAAGTCTTGGTGGCATAGACGCCGAGGATACTAGTGACGGGTTGAATCCCCGCACGATTGAATATGCGGGGCTAGAACGCGCTACCAGTGTGCGCAGAGACGACACCCGTAGCGATATCTTTTTTACCGGGTGTATCCTCTATCAGATGTTGAGCGGCAAAGCAGCGATTGCCGAAACCCGAGACAAAGTGCAAAGGCTCAGCAAAGAACGATATCAGAATATCCCTCCTATTCTGAAGTTGTCACCCAAGCTCCCCTTAGCTCTCACTCGTGTGGTGAATAAAGCACTCGAATTCGATCCGGAAAAGCGTTATCAGACGCCAGGAGAGATGCTCGCCGACTTGAAATTGGCTGTTAAACGTATTCAATCGAACAAACTTCATCCGGAAGATGCCCCCGAGGAAAATGTTCGTCTCGAAGGGCATGACAACCAAGGCGAGCAGCGGAAGCTGATGATTGTCGAATCGGATGTCAAGATGCAGGACCTCTTTCGAAAGCTATTCAAAAAACGCGGCTACCGTGTGCTGGTGACCAGCGACCCGGAACGATTATTCGAGCGATTCTATGCGGACCAGCAGACAGCCCAGATTCTACTGTTCAGCACCGGTAATATCGGCCGGGCGGCGCTCGATGGCTTCAAACGATTAATCACGGAATCTCGGACAAAAGAAATCCCGGCAGTGCTACTGTTGGGCGACGGGCACAGCGACTGGAAAAATGAAATACAGCCAGAGAAACATCATGCGATTATCGGTATGCCGATCAAATCGCGTGCGTTACGTGAAGCAGTGATTCAAGTGGTCAACAATTCTGTTTTAGTGCAAGCATCCAACTCCCCATCACCGTGAATCGTTATCAGCGAGCCATGACACCTCTGACCCAGACGAAGACGACTTCATCGAATGAGCCTATCTCGCGTCTTAGGTCGCTTGACGCCCTACGGGGCTTCGACATGTTCTGGATCGTAGGCGGGGCGTCGATTATCTCCGCTATTTAGTGGCAACGTCAACTCTGAACGACTGTCGGCCCCACCCGCGAAGTGGTTGAGGGTACAAGTGAAAGCCCCCAGCTTTGCCGGGGGGCGGAAGCAGTGTGGACTCTAATTCTCGGCAACCCCCCGGCAAAGCCGGGGGCTTTCATGGAAACAATTTCTGGACACCCCAAGTAGTTTTTCTGCCGCACCTTGGAAGAAATTCAAGCTTCGTCTTCTCCGCAGCAGTCCATGTTTTTTTCCATATCGAGGATTTTCTGAACGCGACGCGCATGCCTGCCTCCTTCGAATTCGGTGTTCAGCCATATCTCGACCATGCGATCAACAACGCGCGGGCTAAGCATGTCGGCAGATAGGCAGAGCACATTCAAATCATTATGCAAGCGGCTAATCTCTGCGGTGATTTCATCCGTGCAAGGTGCTGCTCGTACTCCAGGAAACTTGTTTGCGGTAATCGCCATGCCGATCCCTGAACCGCAAATCAAAATGCCTCGGTCGACAATTTGCTCGCTTATTTTTCGGGCAACAAGGACAGCAAAATCGGGGTAGTCGACCGAGTCGGGTGCGCACGTTCCCACGTCGTCAACCTCGTGCCCTTTGGCACGAAGCACCGATATGAGCTTCTCTTTAAGATGATAGCCCCGATGATCGCTACCTATGGCAATACGCATACTAGTCAACCTTTCTTATTTCGTAGCCGTTCACGGAATGAAAAATATTGAACCACGAAGGGCCCAGCGAGGCAAAGCCGCAACCAAAATATCAGATTCTTTTTTATCACCGCAGAGAACCCAGCGCGGCCCATTGCCGCAACCAAAAAAGAATAGCCACAAAAAACACCAAAAGGCACAAAAGATTTTTTAGCCACGGATGAAACACGGATTGAACACGGATAAATTGATAACTTTGTCGTAGAAAAAACCTTCTTTTTTCCGTGTTCCATCCGTGGCTTTTCAAAAAGAGTGTCAAAATAACAAGCTTTTACGGGTTTGTCTTGCAGAGGTCTTTTTTTAGGGATCTTCTCAGCGCTCTCCGCGTACTCCGCGGTTCAATTCCTTGAAAAGCATACTTGATCTATCTCTTTTCACACATGGGACTTACATTCACGGCTCTGTAAAAAATTGCGCAAGGCGCGAAGATTTGAATCGTTAGTAACACGAAAAGGAATAGCATTGGTTTTTTTCGATAAAAGGAACGGCCGTCTTGAGTTACGAAATATCTAACTCTGCTACTCGTTGCTGTAGAGCTTGCTGAATCTGATCGGCGCACTGGCGATAAACTTCGGTGGTTCCCCCAATTGGGTCCGCAATATCTCCTTGGTCCGTCCGTAGTGGAAACGTGCGCAATGCAGCATTGGGCCAGCGACGCAATATTGCCTGACGATGGCTGGCGGTCATGGTATAAATAAAATCGGCATGGCGAACTAGTTTGTCGGTCAGTGGTTGCGATTCATGTTTCCGAAGATCCAACCCTTTTTTTTGCATGACTTCCATCGCTTCGCCGCTGGGGGCACTACCGGCCATCGCAGCGATGCCGGCTGAGGTGACAATCAAGCCACGCCCGTCCAACTCGTCTTCCGTGCAACCCAATCGCTCCGCAATTTGGCGACGCATCATCACCTCGGCCATCGGACTCCGACAAGTATTGCCGGTACAAACTAAAAGTACAATCATGCTCGATAGTCGATCCAAGGCACTCCTGCCAACCACACCTTCTCGCAAGCACTCGCACTGGTTATCGATGACTCGTACCACGGTTGACGGTTGGCCATAGTGGCACCTGCCATCGTCCAAAATCAAGGCAACATGTTCTCCCAAACTCTCCAATGCAGATTGGGCCGTGATCGCGTCCGGCTCGCCTGATTGATTGGCGCTGGTCAGCGCAATAGGCCCTGTTAACATCTGCAACACATCCAACACAATTTGGTGAGCTGGGACCCGAAGGCCCAATGTCTGCTGCCGCTCTGCCGATAAACCCTGCGGCTCATTCGCCCTTTTCAACCGATTGGGTAAAATCGCCTGTTGCACACTCGGAGGCAAATGGCTGACAAGTCCAGTGCCTGGCGTGTAGTCTACGACCAATGTAATAGGCCCCGGCCAACAACGTCGGGCCAGACGCTCCCCCATCGAGCCCAAATTGGGCACGTAGTCGAGTGCATCTTCCGCGCTTTTGATTGCTAAAGCCAAGGGCGACTGTGCGGATCTTCCTTTCGCTTCAAACAGTTTCTCGATGCCCTTGGCACTTCTAGCACTAGCCCCCACACCGTAGACCGTCTCGGTGGGAAAAACCACCAACTGCCCCTCAGCCAGTGTTTGTACGGCCCGATGAACAACGTCGCGGGTATCTTCGGCGTTGTGTAGGTCGATAACAATCGGAGGCATAGGCAAATAACCGAAATCTACGGGCTACTCGATCGCGCAGCTCCAAATATGTAATATACTGCTGCTCGGCCTCTAGGGTCAAGGTATTGGGAGACACACTTCAGGAGAACTGCAAAGTCAGGAATTGAGTAGTTTCAGGCCGATGGCTGGGCTCCAGGCGATGTAGTCTGCCGCGGCTCGGACGGGTAGATCGGGGTCGGATCGTAGCCGATGGATTGAGAGGGCGGCGTTGTTGATCGCCGCCATGCAAGCAGAGAGACCAGGCCGACGGGTGTGGTGACGATCCTCGTCCCACCAGCGGTCTTTCAAGAAGTGCAAGCTGTTTTCAATTCGCCAGTGCTGACGAACATGCCGCAAGAGATCGGCGGCGGTTACCTGATCAGGATCGAGGCTACTCACATAGTAGCGCGTATCGTGCAGCACGATTTCACCATCGTCAGCACGCAACTCGCGATCCACGCGCAGCGCAATTTGGCAACCGGGCAGATCCAGCGTCTCGCGAATATAATCTGCGTTGTCTAGATCCACCCATACACGACGGGTTTCCTGGAGCGCCCTTTTTTTTCGGTCGTTTCGGCTGCTGGCGGGCGTTCGGCGGATTGGGCGAAGCAGTGCTCTAAAGCATCGAGCGTATCACCCTGGTTGGCCTTAATTTGCAACAGATAATCGCGATTCTTTGCCTGCATCAATTCGACCAGTGGGCGCTGGGCAAAGATGGCGTCCCCGGTAATCAGTCGCAACATCGGGTAGGTGTCGAGCAATGCTTGCAGATGACGACGCAGCAAGGTGGGCTCGTTGGTTTTCTCCGCTCCGGTCGACCATTGGCCAACAACCGCCTGTAGGTCATGCACAAACGCGTTGAGCATATGCAGTGGGCGACCGTTGTCGTCGAGTCCCTGCTTGGCCGTTTTCCCATCTACGGCAACCACTCCTTCGCTGGGTGTTTCCGCTAAACAGTTCCGCAACCAGATGTCCAACGCTGTCTGAAACTCGGACACGCTACATTGGGCTAGCGTGCGGCTAATCGTGGTGGCGCAAGGCGGCTCATCCCGGTCAAAGCCCAGTGGCCCCTGGAGCTGGTCCCAATGAACAGCCGCCCACCGGACGAGCACTTCCATTTCGCGAATGCGTGCCATCATTCCCAGCAACATCAGCACGACTATGCCAGCAAACGGATGTCGCACACCGCGGCGACTACGGGGGTCTTCCAGTTGAGAAAATGCGCCGAGAAGAGTTTCAGTATGCATCGGACAGGCTCCTTCCAGGAAAAGAGCCCCCCTGGTGTGCCTCTCTACGGTGCGAATAAGGCCAGAGTTCGAAGAAAAAGACTTTGCAGTTCTCCTGGAGACACACTTGCTTGACCGAATCCCTTCCTGTCAAATGGTTTAGGTGGAGTGGTCAAGCTGCGCGGTGATAAAGTATTTCTGTAGGCCGGAACTCGCGTGGCTCGTTCCGGCCTACGATTTCTGTTTTCGGGCGGACTGATAGGTACCCTTGCAATCGGTTTAGAGACGTCTGCTTATGTTCTTATCTCCAATGCGCCGTCGTTGCCGAAACCAACATGCCAAAACCTCCGCACCCGGCTTTGCCGGGGGGACGAGCGCATATTTCTTCCTCATAGCATGGACAGTTGTTGGAAATATCGGATGCCTCGATTCCGGCAGCAATGTGAGCGATTTAGAGATCACCTGGGGCCGTCGGGGGATCGCTCCGGGCCGATTGCAAAAACCGCGGGCGATGGCGATCGATTCCCATGACAATCTCTATTTGGTCGATACGACTGCTCGGATCCAGGTCTTCGACGTCGATGGAAAATTCCTACGTGGTTGGCGCACGCCTGAGAGCAAAAATGGCAAGCCGTCCGGCCTGACGATCAGCCGTTCGGGCAAGCTGCTTGTCGCCGATACGCACTATTACCGAGTTCTGGTTTATGAGCCCGATGGCACGCCCATCGAATCGGCCATGATCGGCGGCACGATGGGTAGCGCCGCCGGCCAGTTTGGCTTTGTGACCGACGCGATCGACGATTCCCAGGGAAATATCTACGTTGCCGAGTATGGCCAGTGGGATCGGATCCAAAAGTTTTCACCTGACGGAGATTTTATCCTACAATGGGGCACGCATGGATCAGAGCCGGGAGAGTTCCGCCGTCCGCAAAATTTGGCCATGGATGAGCAGGACCGCATCTGGGTCGCCGATGCTTGCAATCATCGCATTCAGGTTTTTGATGGCGATGGTAAACTGGTGAGACTTTGGGGCGAACAGGGCAGTGAGCCGGGGCAACTTTATTACCCCTACGATTTGATCCTTGATGACCAGGGGCATGTGATTGTGTGCGAATACGGAAACCATCGCATTCAGAAATTCACACGGGAGGGCAAATCGCTCGCCTGCTGGGGTAGCCATGGACGACTGCCCGGACAATTACATAATCCTTGGGCCTTGGTCCGTGATAGCCGTGGTAGGGTTCATGTTTTAGATTCGAATAATCATCGAGTGCAGCGGATAGTTTTTAAGTGATGAATGATGAAAATAGGAGAGAGGCCACCATTGATTTCTTCGCTCATCATTCATCACTCATCACTCGATATTCTCCCTCTCTCTGTCCTGACATGAAAACATGTTCCAACACAGCCTAGCCTTCGACAGTGCCGGCTATCTCTTGCTGCTAGCGATCATCCCGCTGCTGTGGTGGCTCAGCTTCCACAGTTTGTCGGGGCTGGGACGCTGGCGACGGCTGTTCGCGCTGACGCTGCGGTCCATTGTGTTTGCCTTGATTATCTTCGCATTGGCCGATGCACAGTATCAGCGAAAAAGCGACCGGCTGACCGTCATTTATTTGCTCGATCAATCGCTGAGCATCCCCGCCGACCAGCGGCTGGCGATGATCGATTATGTCAACGCATCGATCGATGCCCAGCGTAGCGACGAGCACCAGGATCGAGTCGGCGTGATCGCATTCGGCCGCGATGCTGCCGTGGAAATCCCGCCGGTCGACTTCGACGTGCAATTGCCATCGCGTGTCGAGAGCCTTCTCGACCCGGAGCATACCGACCTGGCCACGGCCATCCAGCGAGCCAAAGCGATGTTCCCGTACGACACGGCCAAGCGGATTGTGCTGGTAACCGACGGCAATCAAAACTTGGGCGACGCCCTGCGCGAAGCGCGTGCGGCGACCGACTCGGGTGTGAGTATCGATGTTGTGCCGGTTGCCCTGACGGCGCGCAATGAGGTGGCCGTTGAAAAGGTCGACATTCCCGCCGGCGTGCGTCGTGGTCAGCCGTTCGATTTGCGCGTTGTCCTACATAATGATGCCAGAGAGGATGCCGCCGGGAACGCCAGCGGACTACCACGCACCGGCAAATCGGTCTCCGGCAAACTGCGACTTGTTCGCAAGGCGGGCGACCGAGAGGAAATTCTTACGGAGCAAGAGGTACGAATCCCGCCCGGCAAACGGGTTTTCACGATTCGCGAAGAAATCGACCAGCCCGACTTTTACACATACGAGGCGCGATTCATTCCCGACGACCCCGATGCCGACGGCATGACGCAAAACAACCTGGCCACCGCGTTTACGCATGTCCGCGGGAAAGGGAGTGTGCTGCTAATCGAAAATTGGGATAAGCAGGGCGAGTTCGACTATTTGATCGAGCGACTGCGAAGCGAGGATATCGAAGTCACGGTCCGACCTAGCAATCAGCTCTTCACCTCGCTAGCCGAACTGCAACGCTACGATTCTGTTATTCTGGCCAATGTCTCGCGTAGCTCGGGCAGCGAAGCGGACAATGTCAGCAGCTTTAGCGATGCGCAGATCAGCATGCTCGAACGAAACACGCGAGAAATGGGTTGCGGATTGATTATGATCGGCGGGCCCGACAGCTTTGGTGCGGGCGGATGGACCAACACGGAGATTGAAAAGGCGATGCCGGTCGATTTTCAGATCAAAAGCGCCAAGGTGATACCTGTCGGGGCGCTGGTGTTGATGATGCATGCGGGCGAAATGCCTCGGGCCAACTATTGGCAAAAGCGAATCGCCGTCGAAGCGATCAAGCTGCTCGGCAGCCGCGACTACTGCGGCATGGTCCAGTGGAATGGCACCGATCAGTGGCTTTGGGGACAATCCAAGGGGGGGTTGATCCGCGTCGGCCCCAGCCGCAACATGATGCTGGCACGAGTCGATCAAATGATGATTGGCGATATGCCGGCGTTCGATCCCGCGCTGAAGATGGCCGCCACGGCATTCGCCGGCGTGCCGAATGCCGCGGTGAAACACATGATTGTCATTAGCGATGGCGATCCTACGCCACCATCGGGAGCAACGATTCGAGCCTTGGTAAAACAAGGCGTGAAAGTAACCACCGTGGCAGTCGGTTCCCACGGCACGCTCGGCAGCTCGATGATGCAAGACGTTGCACGCCAAACGGGCGGAAAGTACTACCAGGTTAAAAGCGCAAACGCACTGCCAAAAATCTATCAACGCGAAGCGCGACGCGTCGCCCGATCGTTGGTCTACGAACCGAAGCCCCCCGTGCAGCCGGCGATTGTTATGCAGCATGAAATCGTGCAAGGCGTGGGCGAAACTATTCCGCCCGTGAGCGGATTTGTGCTCACCTCGGTCAAGCAAAACCCGTTGGTCGAGGTCATCCTGCGGTCACCCAAACCGATATCGGAAAAAAATTCTACAATACTCGCCGCTTGGACCTATGGCGCTGGCAAATCGGTGGCGCTGACCACCGATGCCGGCCGGCGCTGGGCCGATGCTTGGACCGAGTGGGAAAGCTACGACAAGCTCTTTAGCCAAATGGTACGATGGTCGATGCGACCCACAGGCGACACGGGCAACTTTAGCGCCGATGTCAATCTCCGCGATGGCAGCACGCAGATCACGATTACCGCGCTCGACGAAAACGAAGAGTTTCTGAATGATCAATCGATGTCGGCCACGATCATCGCCCCCGACATGTCGACCCGCACGGTCCACATCGAGCAAACGGCCCCGGGCCGCTACGTGGGCGATTTTCCCTCGGAAGAGGCGGGTAGTTATCTCATTATGGTCAACACGGGGGCGGGGCGGGCCGCGATCCGCACGGGCGTGAACGTCGGTTACTCGGCCGAGTACCGCGATAATGAAACGAACCTGGCGCTGCTGGAATCGCTTGCCCGATTGGTCGCGAAAAATGGCAAAGAGGGTGTGCTGGTCGACACGGGTCTTAACACGAGCCGCATGGATCAGATGCTTGAGGCCAATCCATTCCGGCGCGATCTGCCGCTGGCTGTGTCGAACCAATCGATTTGGCCATGGATGGTGCTGATCGGATGTTGCGTGTTTTTTGCCGATGTCTTTGAGCGTCGGGTGCAGGTGAATTTTCTTTGGTTGCTGCCGATGCTTGCGAGAGCGAGGGATACCGTTCTCCGCCGCGAACAACCGTCAGCCCTACCCGAAACGATGAGCCGCCTACGCAGCCGCAAAGCAGAAATCGGCGAGCAAATCGAAAGCCGCCGAGCGAGCGCCCGATTCGAAACCAGCGAGGATCCCCTGACTGAGACCACCACCGAGGCCCCGCTTGCCGACTTAGCGAAACAATCACCCCAGTCGCAATCCAAAAAACCAACCCTCGACAAACCCGAGGAACCACGCGAAGATTCCTACACCGAACGACTGCTAAAGGCAAAGAAACAAGTTTGGCGCGACCGGGATAAGGATTCTAAATAGTAGAACCACGAATGGACACCAATAAACACGAATTATTTTTTAAGGAAGAAGTCTACCAGATTGTTGGTTGTGCGATGGAAGTTTTGAATACGCTTGGTCACGGGTTGTTGGAAAAACCTTATGAGAATGCGCTGGCGGTCGAATTTGGCTTGCGAGGCATACGCTTCAAGCAGCAGCCTTGCTACGATGTCGTTTGCAAGGGTGTTCAAGTAGGGAAATACATTCCTGACTTGATCGCATATGACCAAATAATCGTCGACACCAAAACGATCGACAAAATTACCAACCATGAAAAAGGCCAGATTCTCAATTACTTGAAAATTACCAATTTGAAAGTCGGTGTAATCCTGAATTTCAAAAATCCCACGCTAGAATGGAAACGTTTTGTCCTCTGACAAAATTCGTGTTCATTCGTGTCCATTCGTGGTTCCTTTTATCCGAAAGTGAGCAGACATGAGCATCGGAACATCGATGGAGAAGCAGGCAGCGGAGTTTGCCGCTCGATACAAGGCCGTCTACCAGCAACTGAGCCGCGTGATCGTAGGGCATGGCGACATTCTTCACGGCGTGCTCACCTGCCTATTCGTCGGCGGGCATTGCCTGTTGGAAGGGGTGCCTGGGCTGGGGAAAACGCTGCTCGTGCGTACGCTGGCTGAAACACTCGATCTCGACTTCTCTCGGATTCAGTTCACGCCCGACCTGATGCCGGCCGACATCCTGGGCACGAACATGGTGGTCGAAACGACGGAAGGACGCCGGGCATTCGAGTTCCAGAAAGGCCCGATCTTCACACAGATTTGCCTAGCCGACGAAATCAACCGTGCCACGCCCAAAACGCAATCGGCCATGCTCGAAACCATGCAGGAACATAAGGTCAGCACGGCTGGCAAGGTGTTTCCGATGAAGCTGCCGTTTTTTGTCATGGCGACGCAAAACCCGTTGGAGCAGGAGGGGACCTATCCGCTTCCCGAGGCACAGCTCGACCGATTCTTCTTCAAGTTGCTCCTCGGTTATTCCAGCCGTGAGGAACTGTCGGAAATCATCGACCGAACAACGCGCGGCGTGACGGTCGAACCGGACAAGGTGATGGATGGCACGGAAATCATTAAGTGGCAGCAGGTGATCCGCGAAGTGATCGTCGCCCCACACGTGCAGGATTACATCGTCCGTCTCACGCTGGCCACGCACCCTGAGGGGGAATTTGCCTTGCCGATAACCAATCAATACTTGCGTTGGGGCAGCAGCCCCCGCGGCGCACAGACCGTTACGCTGGCAGCGAAGGTCCGCGCTCTGCTGGCCGGTCGGTTCAACGTGAGTTTCGAGGATGTCCGCCGCGTCTTTCTGCCCTCGGTAAGGCATCGAGTGATCCTTAACTTCGAGGCCGAGGCCGAAGGCACCGATGCCGACACGGTGCTGATCGAGATTCTGAAAAACGTGTCGGAGAAGGATGGTGGGGGGAAAGCGGAAAGCGGAAAGCGGAATAAGTGATGCTTTGCCAAGCCCCGGGGTTGCAACCCCGGGGCTTTTTACCGAGCAAGTTGCTACAATGAAACACCTTAAACTCAGCGATCTCCGCGCCTCTGCGTGATTTTTTTCATGCCATCCACCCAATCACCGCTGCTTTCGCCCGAGTTGCTTGCTCAACTCGAACGGCTGGAAATCGTCACGCGAAAAATTTTCCGTGGGAGGATGAAAGGCGAACGTCGCAGCAAGCGCAAAGGGCAAAGCGTCGAGTTCGCCGATTTTCGCAACTACGTCGCGGGCGACGATCTGCGACTGCTCGATTGGAATCTGTACGCCCGGCTCGACAAGCTGATTATCAAGCTGTTTCTCGAAGAAGAAGATTTGCATTTTTATACGCTGATCGATTCGAGTTTGTCGATGGACTTTGGCGATCCGACCAAGCTGGAGTATGCCAAGCAGTTGGCCGCGGCGCTGGCGTTTATCGGGCTGGTTCGTGCCGATCGGGTGCGAATTGAAACCTTGGGGCAACCGGTCGGGCAGCAAAGCCCTGTGCTGCGTGGTCGGGCGAGTGTGTGGCGGATGCTGCGGCAGATCGAAGCGATCGAGCCGGACGTACGGGACGATCTGGTGCCGCTGGCCGAGGGGGTGAAAAACTTCTGCCTACGCAATGCGGGGCGCGGCGTCGTCGTGATGATCAGCGACTTGATGGATAAGCAAGGGTACGAATCGGCCTTGCGATTTTTCGTCTCTCATCGGATGGATTGTTATGTGATCCATGTGCTGTCGCAAGAAGAGATCGATCCCGACGTAAAGGGCGATCTCAAACTGGTCGACTGCGAAGATGGCGACGAAGCCGAAATCACCGTCAGCGCCCCACTCTTGACTCGCTACGACCGTACCCTCAAAGCATTCACTCGTGGTGCCCAAGATTTCTGCACACGGCGCGGAATCCACTACCTGTTGGCCAATAATCAGCTACCCGTGCAAGAGTTGGTTGCTAACCACCTGCGACGACGAGGGTTGGTGCGGTGATACAATTTTTTCACGCGGAGGCGCGGAGATCGCAGAGGAAGAGGAAATTGAACCGCAGAATATCGAATACTGAATGTCGAATATCAAAGTTCGGATTTCAGGATTCGATATTCTCTTTCATCCTCTGCGATCTCTGCGCCTCTGCGTGAGATTTTTTTCATATAAAGCTCAGAATATACCAACGACTTAGCATGGACACACTTTTTCGCAATTCGCTTGGGCCGTGGCAGTGGCTGCTGCTGGGAATGATCCCGCCGGCGATCTTTGCGCTTTATTTTCTCAAGCTCCGTCGCCAGCCGCTCGAAGTCCCTAGCACCTATCTCTGGCATCGCGTGATCGAAGATTTGCATGTGAACAGCCTATGGCAAAAGCTGCGTCGTAGCTTGCTCCTGTTTCTGCAACTGTTGATGGTCGGCTTGGCGATCATCGCTCTCTTGCGGCCTGGGTGGCAGGGGGAAACGCTGGTGGGCGAACGCTTTATTTTTCTCGTCGACAACTCGGCCAGCATGTCAGCTACCGATGCGAGCCCTGATGCCGCGGATGGGCTTACGCGGTTGGAAGAGGCCAAGCGACACGTCGCAGGAAAAATCGACCTGATGACCTCCGGCATGTCGGCCATGATCGTTACCTTTGCCGAACAGACCGACGTGGTGCAGGAATTCACCGACAACCATCGGTTGCTCCACGAAGCGCTAGCGCGGATCCGGCCAACTTCAGGCCGTACGAATCTGCGCGGAGCGCTGGAATTGGCCGATGGTTTTGCCAACCCGGGCCGAATTACTTCGGAGGAGGATGGGCAAGAGTATGTGGTGACCGACGAGTCGCCCGTCGAGCTATTTATCCTCAGCGATGGCCGATTTGATGATGTGGAGGATTTTTCGCTCGGCAACCTGCGGCCGGTGTTCTTGCCGATTGGCACCTACGAAGCGTTCAATCTGGCCATTACGGCGCTAAGCACACGGCGCAGCGAAAATCGGCCGGAGATACGTCAGGCCTTTGTGCAGGTCGCCAACTTTTCGGACCAGGCCCAACACACGGTTGTCGAGCTTTCGCTCGACAAGCGGCTAGTCGACGCGGCCAAAGTGGAAGTTCCCCCGGGCGACGTGGCAGGTGTTACGTTCACACTAGGCGAGGTGCAATCCGGCACGTTGCGGGCGCGGTTGGATACGCCGGTCGAATTTGGTGATCAGCTAAAGCTGGACGACACAGCCTATGCGGTACTCAGCCAACAGAGTGGTGGACGAGTGCTGCTAGTCACGCCGGGGAACACGCCGCTGGAACTCGTTCTGTCGACCGAGCGAGCAAGACGCTTGGTCCAGGTCGAGAAAGGCGATCCCAAAATGTTGAAGTCACCCGAGTACAAGCAGCTTGCCCATTCGGACTTGTACGATTTGATTATCTTCGACCAGTGCGCGCCGGACGAGATGCCGCAGTGTAACACGTTGATGGTGGGGCGATTGCCGCCACTTCCTGGCTGGCATAAAGATGGGTCGCTCAAAGAGAACGCAGACGCCGCGAAGCCGCAAGCGGTGTTTGCACCGCAGATTATCGATTGGCAACGGGCTCATCCACTGTTGAATCTGGTCGAGTTGGGCAACATGCAAATTGCCGACACGCTGCTAACCGATCCACCACCCGGCGGCAAAGTGCTCATTGACTCCACTGCCGGGCCAATCTTTGCCATTGCTCCACGCGACAGCTTTGAGGATGCCGTGCTGGGGTTCGAGATTGTTGGCCGAGACAAGCAAGGGCAGCGCACGGTCAATACCAACTGGCCACGACGGCACAGTTTTCCGAATTTTTGGATGAACGTGCTTGAGTATCTGGCTGTGGGAAATTCCGATCGGGGATCCCAAATTCGGCAACCTGGAAAGTCGATGGAGATGCGGTTGGCCCCCAAATCATATAGCACGGCGAATAATAGTTTTGACGTGATCCTGCCCGATGGCACACGCCGTCCAACGCAGCCACCGCTGCGCGGGAAATTCGCCTTCCATGAAACCGATCAACTAGGGGTGTACGAGATTCAAGCTGGCGGCGAGCGATTGCATCGTTTCGCGGTGAATTTATTCGATCCGGCCGAAAGCGACATCCGTCTCCGGGTGCGACAGGATAGAGGGGATGGCCTGCGCGAGGTCGATTCCATTTCGATCGGTTACGTCGACATTGCGGCCCAGGCTGAGTTGGTGCCTGCAAGACGCGAACTTTGGAAGTGGTTGCTTTTGAGTGCCCTGGCCGTGCTGGTTCTGGAATGGTATATCTACAATCGACGCGTTTATGTTTAATTTGTTGGTCGAACGGTTAGCCGTCGGGCTTGTCCCGGCGCTGCATTCATGCGCCGGGACAAGCTCGGCGGCTAAGACGTTATCAAAGATGCATCGAATCCCGGAACCGCCGATACGCAGAAGAGCGAAGCGACAGCGCCGCCCACGAAAGGTGCTGCGCCGCCTGATCGAAAACGATTTGATCCGGCGCGTGAGCTACGATGAATATCGCGATAAAGTCCAGCGGGTTTACGGTGGGCCGAAAGGGGCGTTGCTTTCGACGTGCAGCATGATCTCGCTCCATCTCCCTTTGGGCGAACGTATCTTCCGTAGCCGGAAATTCGACCTGCGTGGAGCCCGCTCGATTCTCGACGTGGGAAGTGGTGCGGGTCAAATTGCACGTCATTTGGTTAAATATGCCGACACGGATGCAAAAATAACTTGCATTGATATTTCGCACCAAATGTTGTGCCGTGCCCGCAATCGACTCAAGAGCCCCGTTCCCAATTTTGTTACCGCAGACCTTGCCCATTTGCCTTTTGCCGATGGGGCGTTCGACTGCATTACCTGTGGCTATGTGCTCGAACATTTGCCCGATCCGAAACCAGGATTGGAACAATTGGCACGCGTACTGCAAACGGGTGGCCGCATGTTTTTGCTCGCCACCGAAGACAGTTTCTCCGGCGCATGGACAAGCCGCATGTGGTGCTGCCGCACTTACAATCGGCACGATCTGATGCGGCTCTGCGAACAGTTCAATCTTCGTTGGAAAAAAGAGATATGGTTCACCAAGATGCACAAAGCTTTTCGCGCTGGCGGTATCTGCGTGGAGATTGAAAAAACATAACCGTTCAGCCAAGCAATTAGCAATTAGCAATTAGCATTTAGCATTTAGCCAGAGAGATTTTGCAAGAAACTTCAAGACTCCCCTCTGGCTAACCGCTAACTGCCTCGTACCAATTCTAGCAGCGCGATCTCCGGCGGGCAGTTCCAGCGGATGGGGGTTTCACCTGATACGCCTCGTGTGACGTGCAGTACGGTCTCTCCCGAGCGATAGACGCCGCCAGCATAGCGCGTGCCGTGGATACTGGGACATGCCACGGCCCCGAGCAGCGGAAAGCAAACTTGGCCACCATGCGTGTGTCCCGCCAACACCAGATCGGCCTCATGCCGGCAGCTCCAGGCGAGTTGATCCGGTGTGTGGATGAGCATGACCCGCATTGGCAAATTGTCGGCCTGTCGCACGGGTGCATCTTTCATCGCTGCTGCTGGTGGTAACCAAGGTAGCTCATTGCCGGCGATGACAACCGCCTCGCCGTTCCACTCGGTTTGCAACCATCTGCCTCCGACCGATGTCCAACCCAACTCCCCAAGCATCTTGCGAGTTTGCTCGAAGTCGACAAACTTGTCGTGATTCCCAAGGATAAAATACTTGCCTTGCTTCGCATGCATTTGCCCCAAGGAGTCGGCAATCCATCGGCGACAGGAGTCGTTTTCGATGATGTCACCCGTCAGTGCGATAACATCGGGCTGCAAGGCGTTGACTTGCTGGGCTACGATCTGAAAGAATTCTGACCCGATTCGTCCAGTCATGTGCAGGTCGCTAATGTGTGCGATGGTCAAACCTTCGTGCGCCGTGCTAAGCCGCGGGATGGCAATCCGCTTTCGCTCAATCGAGAGGCGAAGCATCTGGTTACCTGGTACAAGGCTTAACGCCCGGGCTGACACGCCTACCCATGGTGAAATGCTGGCACATTCGGCCACATCGAACATTTCCTTTTGGCAATGGAGTAACGTATCGGGCAGATCAACCCTTTTCGGACCTAGCAAACGAACGACAAGCATTGCACCACCACCCAAGACACACAACTCAATGTAAGCGACTTCGGCAGCGTTCAATCCAAGGGTAGTTTGCTCTCGACTGTCGACACGCCCAGAATGGTAGCAGTACGAGGACCAACAGACAGAAAGTGGAATTCCCACAAAAGCCAGGACGCAGAGATGCGTCAAGAGATCAACAATCCATCGCGGCCCAGCCCAAGCATGAATTCGATTGACCAAGCCCATCCAAAAGTAGCCATGCCCAAGAAGGGCCAAACAGGCAATGCAAAAAAGCAGTGTGAGGTACATAGATAATCAAAGGATGAAGGATGATCGATGAGGGATGAACACTTGGTTTGTTGGGTGATTATCATTCATCGATCATCCTTCATCCTTCATCCTTTTTTTTATCCCTTTCCACCACCTCTTCGATGGTTGTCACAAGCTGATCCAGGCGGAACGGTTTGTAAAGCACCGTGCTCACCCCTTCTTGCCTTGCTTTGATGAGTGTGTGGTCTGGATCATAGCCAAAGCCTGTCATTAGCACCAAGGGAACATGGTCCAAAGTCTCACGAAGCTTTTGAAGCAGTTCGTAGGCGTTCATGTCTGGCAAACGGATGTCGGAAATGATGACATCATAACGCTCTTCGTGCCCCAGCGTGCGGACCATGAAGCCCGCTTCGTTGCCATCGTGTGCCGTCTCGACGACGCAATGATATCGCTCGAGTAATTCGTGGGCTGCATTTCGCACCGCTTCATCCGCGTCGATGACCAAAATCCGTTTCCCGGCTAAAAGAGGACGAGATTCTAAAGCACAACTGGGTTGCGCCTGCCCTGGGGCCATGCTCTGGCCTACTTTTTGGATGACGCGCTTAATATCTCGGGCGTTCTTCAGAATTCGCTGCAGACGTTCCACCACGTCGGGTGAGTGGCCGATGTAACGCTCCATCACATTGACCGCGTCATTCAGGATCACGTCGACCGGCAAAGCGACGGCACTATGGATCGCTTCGACACTGGCGACCGCGGTACTCGCTTTTTCTGCCGCGAGCAATTCCAGCGTGTTGAGCGCGATCGCCACATTGCGGGCAAATATCTCCAGGAACTGCAGATCGCTTTCGCTAAAGGCATTCGGCTCCGGGCTTTCGACGTTGAGCGTCCCGATAACCTCGTCGTGCAACATCAGTGGGACGGTTAGCGAACTACGCGCGCCTTTTGCACCCTCCAGGTAAAGAGGGTCTTCGGTCGTATGCTCACACAAGTAACTTTTGCCCGTAGCCGCAACAAAACCAGTGACTCCAGAACCTTCAGCGCTGGAATAGAGTTGCCTCTGTTCTGCCGAGGGTTCCATCCCCAGCGACAAAACAGGCTCAAGCACGCCCGTTTTCTGATTGAGCATACGAATTTCAACCACGTCGAGATCGAGTACATCCTGTGTGCAATGCAAGATGTTATCTTTGAGCAGTTCGATTCGCTCAGCGACGGAAAGATTGGCAACTTCGTCGGTTGTCAGGTCGGCCAATTCCGTACCCGCTTGATGAATGGCAGCCACCTTCTGTTGCTGCAGCACCTCATCACTAACATCGCGGACCGTGACGACCAGATGCTGCGGAGCATCGGCGTTTTCGTCATGCAATGGGGCCGCATGTACGCGAAAGTATCGATTGTCCGCGCATCGCAATGTCGAAGCGCTGCTCCGCCCCGTTGAGAATGCCGTATGAAAGGGACAATAATCGGGTCCGAGAATTTCGGGGCTACCAAGTACCTGATAGAAGTTTTCGCCAACGACCTGTTCGCATTGACTCCACTCCCGCAGTCGACCATTCCCCCAAAGAATCTTGTTTTCACTGTCAAGCAACACAACCCCATCGGGCATGTCTTGCAACAAGCGATCACTCTGGATCAGCAGCCCCATCTCGGCCGCTTGGGCGAAGAATTCCGCATCGACGTAGAAGGCGGTGTACTGGTTGCGCGCAAGCTGAGCAATCGCTTTAATCGGCGAACGCACTTCGTCGATTTCTACTTCGTCGCCGAGCCGGCGGACCAGCTCGATCGACTTGTTGTGGCTGCTGCCTAGGTAGAGAATTTTAGGCAGCGCTGACACAGCAGCGTTTTTTGCAGACGCGGGATTATGCGACACCGTGGATTCTGACACCGCGCTGTTTCCAGTGTTCCGACAAAGGTGTAAATCAGGATGTAAATCAGAGTATCAAGTAATGGGTGCTGCGGTATAACTCTGTCAGCCAACTCGAAAATCACATGGACAGAATACCGCCTCTACCCAAAGTATACGTAGCATGATTCGGTATAACAACTGTGCAGAGCAGCCCAAAGGCACCTCTCTCTTGGCATCGGCACGTTTGCCAGCAATAGGTGAGCCAGCCGTACAAAATCCGCCCAGAACCATGGCCACCCCATGGACTCTTCCGGATTTCCATCACAACGTGTCTCGATTCAGCTTCAACTCATTCTGAGATTTATGGAGACAGAGCCTCATTGGCCTGCACAGACTGCGATCCGTATCGTACAATGTGCGGTCCCCCACCTGCTGCGCTACCGCACCTCCTACAGTCTGCTGAAATAGTGGATTTGTAGGCCGGAACGAGCCCCGCGAGTTCCGGCAGTACCTAGGTTCGCGTTTTCAGGCATTGCCGGAGCTCGCATAGCTCGTTCCGGCCTACGATTTCTGTTTTTAGGGCAGGCTGCCAACTACCATCGGAAGCCCTTCCTCTGCTTTCGCCGGGTGATTGTTCGTCTGCCTTTAGTCCATCCGATAGTCCACCAGAATGCCGTAAAAACATGCAACTTGCTACCGCTAGTCTCAGAAACGTCGCCATTATTGCCCATGTTGACCATGGGAAAACGACGCTCGTCGACCAACTGATCTACCAGTCGGGTATGTACCGCAATGAGCAGCTCAACAAGCTAGCCGGAGGCCAGCATGGTCTCATATTGGATTCGAGTGACCTGGAGCGCGAACGGGGCATCACGATCACAAGCAAGAATTGCGCGGTGCAATACCAATCCCCCACGGGAGAAATGTATCGCATCAATCTCATCGATACGCCGGGACATGCCGACTTCGGCGGCGAGGTCGAGCGTGTGCTGGGAATGGCCAGCGGCATCTTGCTGCTGGTCGACGCCTACGAAGGTCCTATGCCGCAAACGCGATTTGTGCTGCAAAAGTCGCTCGAACATGGCCTGCGGCCCGTTTTGGTCGTGAACAAGGTAGATCGACCCGACGCCCGACCTGTTGCGGTGGTCGATGAGGTGTTTGATCTGCTGGTCGATCTCGATGCACCGGACGAGGCGCTCGATTTTCCCGTGCTCTATGCTTCCGCGAAAGAGGGTTGGGCGACCGGCGACTTGGCATCACTCGACGATCGGGCGAATCGGTCGCAAACGATGGTGCCGCTGCTTGATGCGATCGTCGAGCATGTGCCTCCCCCCCAAGGTCGCGACGCAGACGCCCCGCTGCAGATGCAGGTTACTACCATCGATTACTCCGAATTTGTTGGCCGGATTGCCATTGGACGAATCGCCGCGGGCAGGCTGCAGAAACGGCAAGCGGTGGCAGTCGTCGATCGCGAGGGTGTCGTCGCTCGGCGTCAAGTAAGCCAATTGCTTTCGTTCGAGGGGCTCGATCGAGTGGAAGTCGATGAGGTTCGAGCAGGCGACCTTTGCGCGGTGGTGGGACTGGAGCCAATTGAAATTGGTGATACCATCGCTGATGTTGAGAATCCTGTCGCGCTACCTGCGGTCACGGTCGACCAGCCAACGCTCCACATGATGTTTCGCGTGAACGATGGCCCTTATGCCGGTCGAGTAGGAAAATACCTAACCAGCCGACAATTGGGCGAACGGCTCAGCCGCGAACTTCGCAGCAACATCGCGCTGCAAGTCGCTGCCGGACCCACGCAGGAGCAGTTTCGCGTTTCGGGGCGAGGGCTGATGCACCTGGGCATTCTGATCGAAAGTATGCGCCGCGAAGGCTTCGAGCTATCGGTCGGCAAGCCGCAGGTGATCGTCAAAGAAATCGATGGCAAGCGGCATGAACCGATCGAGCAATTGGTCGTGGAATGTCCGGATGCGTGTGAAGGGACCGTCATGTCCTTGCTTGGAGATCGCCGGGCGACGGTCATCAAAGTGGGTCGTCGATCGACCAGCAGCGGTTTTGTCCATATGGAATTCCATCTGCCTGCCCGGTCGCTGATGGGCCTGCGAAGCCGAATGCTCAATGCGACACAGGGTCAAGCGATCATCCACCATACGTTCCTCCGCTATGAACCGGCCCGGGGCGAAGTCCCCCATCGCAGCGCAGGGGTGCTCGTCGCCAACGAGACGGGACAAGCAACCGCCTATTCGCTTGATGCCCTTTTTGACCGCGGCACGTTTTTCATCCAGCCGGGTGAACAGGTTTACGAAGGGCAAGTCGTTGGCGAGCATTGTCGCGCGGATGACCTTGTCGTCAACGTGGTCCGAGGCAAAAAATTATCCAACGTACGAGCCTCGGGCAAAGACGACAGCGCCCAGGTACGGCCCGTCCGCCAGATGTCGCTGGAAAGCTGTATGGAATACATCGAGGAAGATGAACTGGTAGAAGTAACGCCCAATTCCATTCGGATGCGGAAGGTCTTGCTCAAAGAAGCAGACCGTCGCCGAGCAGCGAGGCAGGGGAAATAGGCGGGGCGCAGTCCAATTAGTTCTGAATTCCCCCTCAATCGTCCATGACCTCGGCTTCTTTTGCCTTGGCCAGGTTGTTTGCTTGAGCTTCGTACTTTTTGGTGAGGTCTTGGATTTCTTTTTTGGCTTGATCGCGGTCGTCTTCGGTTAGCTCTTTGTCCTTTTCGCCCTGGTCAGAATGCTTGTTGCCGTCGCGGCGAATGTTGCGGATGGTGACCTTCGTCTCCTCGGCCAGATCTTTGGTTCGAGAGACCAGCTTGCGACGGACCTCGGTCGACAGCGGCGGGATGTTCAGCCGAATCACTTTGCCATCGCTCTGGGGAGCAAGGCCCAGGTCACTGGCGATGATGCCCTTTTCGATGTCTTTGATCGTCGATGGATCGAACGGGCGGATAACAAGCTGCGTCGGCTCCGGAGCGCTGACCGAGGCGATTTGCTTCACCGGCGTCGGCGACCCGTAGGCATCAACCCGTAGGCTATCGACCAACCCCGGGCTGGCACGCCCAGTGCGGATGCCAGCCATATCGACTTTGAGTTTGGCGATCGCCTTTTCCATGCGATCTTCGGTATCGAGTAGGATTTCTTCGATGCTCATTTGATTACCTGATTCGAATAAAACGCCAACCTGCTTTCACCGTTCAGAGAAAACCACGAATGGACACGAAAAGACATGACTCATGCCACTTTCGTGAATCCTCACCGCCAGACATCGACCAATCCAATTCATGTTGATTTGTGTTCATTCGTGGTTCGCTGTTATCGTGTTTGTCGTCGCTTTGCTGCTGACCATGGTGCCGAGTTGCTCGCCGCGGACGGCCCGTTCGATGTTGCCATCGTCGCGGTAGTTGAACACCAAGATTGGCAGATCGTGTTCCATGCAGTGGGCGATTGCCGTGGAGTCCATCACGCGCAGCTCTTGCTCGCGGACTTGCTGGTAGGAAAGCTCTCGGTAGAGTACGGCATGGGGGTTTTTCTCGGGATCGTCGCTGTAGACGCCCTCGACGCGGGTCGCCTTCATCAGGATGTCAGCCCCCAGTTCCAAAGCTTTCTGGGCGGCGGCCGTGTCGGTCGTGACAAACGGGGCGCCCGTGCCACCGGCCAGGATAACGACTCGCCCTTTTTCCAGATGCCGTCTGGCCCGACGACGAATAAACGGCTCGGCCACGCCATCCATCTTGATCGTCGTCATCAGCCGCGTTTCGCAGCCGAGCGATTCGAGCGCATCCTGCAATGCCAGCCCATTGATGACCGTGGCGAGCATGCCCATGTAGTGGGCTGTTGCTTCCTGGATGCTGCTGTTTCCGGAGGTGAACTGAGCGCCGCGGAGGATGTTGCCGCCACCGATCACAATCGCAATTTGTACGCCCTGCTGCGAGGCGCGATAGGTTTGCGACGCGATGTGCACAATCTCTTGCATACTGATGCCCCGTTCACCCTGGGGAGCAAAGCTCTCGCCGGAAAGTTTGAGCACCAACCTTTTGTACGGCCCGGCGGTTGGAGTTGAATCGTCGATCGACATCGCCAATGCTTTCAAATAAGTAAACGCACCATGTGAAAAAAGCCCAGAGGTTGCAATCCCTGGGCTTGTGGAAATTAAATCAGCCAGCCGTTGCAGCTGGCTCCTCGACCGGGCTTTCGCCCAATTGCCAACGGATGTATCTCACCAACTTCATACCGCCCGCCTTGGCATATTTGCCGACGGTTTGCTTTTCGTCTTTGACAAAAGGCTGCTCCTCGAGCACACGCTCGGCAAAGAAATTCCGCAGTCGGCCCTCTACCATTTTCTCGATGATGTTCTCCGGTTTGCCTTCTTTTCGAGCGGCTTCGGAGAGCGTTGCCCGTTCTTTGTCGACCTCGGTCGGGTCGAGGTCTTCCTTGGTAATCGCCAGGGGTTTCATGGCCGCGACATGCATGCTCACATCCTTGGCCAATTCGTCGTTGCCCCCTTCCACTTGCAGTAGAACCCCACTTTTCGCGTCGTGATGCACGTAGCCGCCGCAGGTGCCATCGATCCGTTCGAGCCGGGCCAACCGGAAGACTTCGCGAATTTTGTTTTGCAGTTCATCCCGTTGTTCTTCCAGTGTTATTCCTTCGCGGCTGAGTGAAGGCTGCGACCAAAGCTCTTCAGCCGAGGCAACACGGGGACCTTTGGCCAATTGCTCGGCCAGGTCGTTTGCCAACTGGATAAACTCTTCGTTAGTTGCCACGGGAGCCGATTCGCATTGCAGCTCGATGATGGCACCGGCACGGGAATCGCTTCGGCCGAAGAAGGCGATGCGGCCTTCCTCGGTCGACCGATCTTGCCTTTTGCCCATGAATTTTTTACCGGCCTCGCGCAATTTTTGCTTGGCGGCTTCCATGTCGCCGTCCGATTCAGCCAGCGCCCTCTTACATTCCATCATCGGCAGCTGCGTCGAGTCGCGTAGCGCCTTGACCATCACTGCGGTGATCTCTGCCATCGAATGAGTACTCCTAAAAGCTGTTGGCTATTAGCTGTTAGCTGTTAGCTGTTAGCCGGAAGTGTTCAAATTAAAAGTCTGTCCATGCTTTTTTGCTAATCGCTAAAAGCTAACAGCTAATCGCTTTTCGTCTCTTCGCCTTCGGCCTGTTGCTGCTCGGCGGTGGCCAATTCGGTTTTACCCGCCAGCGCTGCGCCCGCCAGGATGTTTACGATCAGGTCGATCGAACGCATGCTGTCGTCGTTGCCGGGGATCGGCAGGTCGACCTGGTCGGGATCGCAATCGGTATCGATTAGCGCCACGGTGGCAATGCCCAACTTTCGGGCTTCCTTGATGGCGTTCTTTTCTTTTTTGGGATCGACGATCACCAAACACTCAGGCAAACGACTCATTGAACGAATGCCGTTGAGATTTCGGAACATCTTGCGGTATTCGCGATTAAGGGCCGATTGCATTTTTTTCGAGTAGGTATTGAGTTCTTCGCTTTCGCGGATCACTTCCAACTCTTCCAGTCGCGTCAGCCGACTTCGGATTGTGCGGAAGTTGGTGAGCGTGCCTCCCAACCAACGATCGTTCACATAGGGCATGCCACAGCGCTCGGCCTCTTTTTGCACGATATCGCCCGCTTGTCGCTTGGTGCCGACAAACAGAATGAGACTGTCGCGCGAAGCGACTTGGGCGAGATACTTCTTCGCCCGCAGCAAGCCGCGGATCGTTTCGCGGACGTCGATGATATGGATCAGGTTACGGCGGGCGTAAATATACGGCCGCATTTTGGGATTCCAGCGGCTCGAACGGTGGCCAAAGTGCACACCCGATTCGACCAACTGCTTTACGAGAGTCGTCGCCACAGATCAATCTCCAAAGGCACACCGGACGTTCGAGCACAGGGCACTCGGCGATGAGTACAGGGTACTCAACTTCCGGCGTTGGGTAAGTTTTCGGCCAGGGAATGCAAAACCACAACCATCGGCTCGGGCCGTGCGAGACGCGTGTAGCCCTGCAGTTTATCGGCTAGGTTGCCGAACGTCAATTGGGCGTTAATTCGGCCGTGCATTGCGTTGCAATGCGGCTAGCCGTGTTGCAACGCGACGCACGGCGCCCCTACGCCCCGATTTGCTTCAGTCCTGCCAGAATCGCATCGTGCAGATGCCCGTTGGTCGCTAGCATACCGCGATTGGTCGCCAAAGTACGCCCGTGCGAAAAGTCGAGCGGCTTGCCATCCAGGTCGGTCGCCCGTCCGCCCGCCTCTTCCACCACAATCGAACCGGCCGCATGATCCCAAATCATCTCGCGATAATTGGGCCGCGATGGCGAGAGCAGTCGCAGATTGACATCACCCGCGCCGGCCGCAAGCACTGCGTATTTGGCCTGGCTATCGAGCGGCACCGGATCGGCTGTGATGCCGAGCGTGGAAACGAGTGCGCCGATTCCGCCGATATCGGTGTGCGCTTTTTCGACCGAGCAGAGCAGGCGTGCCTGGCTGACGTCAATGCGCTGGTCGACTTTGAGTGGGATCCATCCCGCAGCACCATCCAGCGGTTGCATCCAACTCCCTCGCCCTCGTGCGGCAATGAGGACGCTCCCCACGCCACCCTTGTCGGGTCGACTTGCCTCGGCCAGCTCGGGGCAACCGAGCGCACCGATTTGCACCTGACCATTCTCGACCTTTGCAAACGCGACCGCATACTGATCGCCACGCAAAAAACCCTTGGTGCCGTCGACCGGATCGAGCGTCCAATAGTCCGCTGGGGGGTCGCCGGCGCCGCGGTCGATCCAGTCGCACACCGCTCCGGGCGTTGCTTCAGGAAACAGCGACTGGACAAACTTGACGATCTGCCCAAGCGTCTCCTGGCCATCGCTATCCCGCAGCATTTGGGCACTTTCTTCGCCCACGAGCACGGCATCGGGAAACCGCTCGGCGAGTCGCTTGGCGACAATCGCCTGGGCGGCAAAGTCGGCCACCGTCACCGGCGACTTGTCATCCTTGGCCAGCGCACCGCCAACCATTTTCTTTTGCACACAGCGAACAAGCTGGGCTGCCTCGCGCACCGCGTCGATGGCGAATTGAACTTCGGATTGGTCAAATGGGGGCTGGTCAAACGGTGGCATAAAAAAGCTACCCCGCCAGGACTTGAACCTGGAATGAGGGAATCAAAATCCCTAGTGTTACCAATTACACTACGGGGTAGTTGGTGGAGGGTGGGAACAGTTCCCGGACTCCTTCAGATAATTTAGAGCAAACCAGCGGCGACGGGAAGTGGCGTTGGGGTGGATGAAATTCGTTTACTCCACACGCAATCGATTCGCTACGGCGAAGGTGACCTGCTCCAGCTCTCGGGCCAGATCGACGCCGACTTTGCTGATGCCCTTGGGGACTGCGAGCGTGATCGGGGCAAAATTGACGATGCCTTCCACGCCCGCTGCGACCAATTGGTCCGCCACCCTCTGGGCCTCTGAGGCTTGCACCGCCACCAGCCCGAGTTGAATCGATTCCCGGGCAACGACCTCGTTGAGCTGGCAGATATCGTAGATCGACACCCCTTCGATCTGCATGCCGATTTTGGAAGCATCGGAGTCGAATGCCGCGACGATGCGGAATCCTTGTTTGGCGAAACCTCGGTACCCCAAAAGTGCCCGACCCAGGTTGCCTACGCCGACCAGTGCCACCTGCCACTGGCGGTCGGTGCCCAAGATCTTGCGTATCGCCTCGATCAGCTCATCACACCGATAGCCAATGCCCGGATGCCCAAACTGGCCAAAATGGGCCAAATCCTTCCGGACCTGGGCGTCCGTAAATCCGAGCCGTCGCCCCAGCTCGCTGCTGCTGGTGGTCTCCTTGCTATCGTTTACCAGATATTGTAGCTCCCGCAAGTAGAAGCTCAGCCGATTGACCACGGCCGTTGGGACCGTGGCCGGATTAGGCCGATTGGGATTGGATTTCGAGTCGGTCATAGCAAAATGAAGCGGTTGCAAATAATTCAGATCGACAACACGGGTTGGGAGAGCTGACTGCCACTCTAGCAACATTTGCCCTAAATCGGCAAGCCAGCGGCGAGTCGGGTGCAGCTTTTATGAAAGCCCCTGGCTTTGCCGGGGGGTAAGAATACCGCGGTGCGATGATGCTGGAGAAAACCGTAGCGATACTTCCTCGCTAGGCGACCCCCCGGCAAAGCCGGGGGCTGAAATTTCTCCTGGGCACCCAACGTCAAACAACGACCAATCCCATCAATCTAATCCTGACAGAGCACCCGCACTAACGATTACACATTCCCCTTATTCAAGGATCCTTGCCATCGGGGAATCCGAGCCAAACAGCACTATCGTCGCAGGACAACCCACCGGGCTAGGGTCATCTGGTTGGAGAAAATGCAACGTGTGGATAGTAGTGGTTGCGCGCCGTGACAAAGCTGCGGGCTATGCAAAAAGTGGGGATTCTAGCTAAGGCAGGGTGCTTGTATCGTCCGAATACCAAAAGGACGGAAGTTTATCCGTCTTGATCAAGCCATTTTTTCAACACGAGAGCTTCGACAAGAAGGAGGCCAAGGAATGAGAGCTAAAGTTTGTGTGCCTGTTCTCGCAATCCTCGCCCTTGCAATGTTGGCATCAACAGCGCAAGCCAGGTATTGTGGTGCGGCACGGTACAATCGGTGTGTCCCCAGATGCTGCCAGCAGCAATGTCACACCGTGATGAAGACAGTCCGCTGCGTCAAGTACGAGCGGCAACAAGTGACCTGCTACCGCACGGTCTACGACCGCGTCTGCGAAGACAAGGTCATCAACGTGACGCGCTTAGTCCCCGAAAAGCGTCAAAAGGAAGTTTGCTACACGGTCTGCAAGCCGGTTTGGGAAACCAAGACTCGCACCTACACCGTATGCAAGCCCGTTTGGGAAACCCGCCAGCGAGAAGTTTGCTACACGGTCTGCAAGCCGGTTTGGGAAACCAAGACCCGCACTTACACCGTGTGCAAGCCGGTTTGGGAAACCAAGACTCGCACCTACACCGTCTGCAAGCCGGTTTGGGAAACGCGTCAAAAGGAAGTTTGCTACACCGTCTGCAAGCCAGTCTGGGAAACCAAGACTCGCAATTACACCGTGTGCAAGCCCGTTTGGGAAACCAAGACTCGCACTTACACGGTATGCAAGCCGGTTTGGGAAACTCGCCAGCGCGAGGTAAGCTACAAAGTTCGCGTCCCGGTCAAGTATACCAAGACCATTAAGATCAAGACGGGTCATTGGGAAACGCAGCAATACGAAGTCCCTGGTAAGGTTTGCACTCGCACCGTTCGCGAGGCAGGCACACTGGAATGGGATCCCTGTAAGTGCCGCTGTGTTTACAAGCCTGGTCCTTGCAAGACGCTCACTTGCCAAGCTCCCCCCAAAACTTGCTGCAAGCGAGTTTGGGTGCCCGAGTGCCGCGAGAAGCAAATCTGCTGCACCAAGTATGTCTGCGAAACTCGCTCCAAGACTTGCTGCTACAAGGTTTGCAAGATGGTTCCCGAGACCAAGACTTGCAGCTACAAAGTTTGCAAGATGGTTCCCGAGACCAAGACTTGCTGCTACAAGGTTTGCAAGATGGTTCCCGAGAAGCGCACGAAGACCGTCTGCTACAAGGTCTGCAAAATGGTTCCCGAGACCAAGACTTGCTGCTACAAAGTTTGCAAGATGGTTCCCGAGACCAAGACTTGCTGCTACAAGGTTTGCAAGATGGTTCCCGAGAAGCGCACGAAGACCGTCTGCTACAAAGTCTGCAAGATGGTTCCCGAGACCAAGACCTGCTGCTACAAAGTGTGCCGCATGGTTCCTGAGAAGCGAACCAAGACCGTGTGCTACACGGTTTGCAAGCGAGTTTGCGAGCAGAAGACCGTCAAGTGCTACCGATGTGTTCCGCGTAAAGAAGCTTACACGGTCACACGTTGTGTACGACGGGTTGTTTGCAAGCAAGTTCCCGTATGTGTCTGCTGCCCCTGCTGCAACTGATCGTGAGCCGGGGTTTAGCTAAGCCGAAGCTTCCTTCGTAGGGAAGAAGGCTTGGTCGAAGAAAGTTTCAGGTGGTCCGATTCGCTAAGTGCGGATCGGGCCGCCTTTTTTTGTGCGTTCGTGCCGGATCGTGCTATAATGATTGGCGTAGCGATGACCACTGAAAGGCCCTGCGATGTCAACCGTTTCCTTCGACGACTCGATTTTGGATAGGATGGTGCTTGCTGTGGAACTTGTGCGCAATCGTCTCAAACGGGCAGCGACGACCTTGGAAGCGGCGGGAATACCCTACGCGATTATCGGTGGCAATGCGGTTGCGGCGTGGGTTGCCAAGGTAGACACCGCAGCGGTTCGCAACACGCGCGATGTCGACATTCTTCTGCAACGCTCCGATCTTGACGCAGCGAAAGTGGCCATGGAAGCGGTCGGGTTTGTCTATCGGCACGTCCGAGGCATTGACATGTTCCTCGATGGCCCCGGTTCTAAGGCACGTGATGCCGTGCATATTCTATTCGCTGGTGAGAAAGTTCGGCCCGACTCTTTAGCCGCTTCGGCTGAGATCACAGAAAGCGAATTGACGGAGACCGAATCAACAGGCACGTTTTCTGTTGTATCGCTAGAGGCCCTCGTTCGGATGAAGCTCACCTCTTTCCGGGACAAAGATAAAACACATTTGCGCGACATGATTGATGTCGACCTGATCGACGCCACTTGGCCAGCTCGCTTTACCCCCGAACTGGCCAGCCGTTTACAGGGATTGCTGGATGATCCGGATGGTTGAGGCCTGATGGTTGAGGATTGGCTAGGCTTTGCTTCAAAACCTGAGCCGAACGCGCTAGCGTCGGGCGGCCAAACGGAAAGCGTATCACCCCGCCGCCCGAGGCTAGCGCCTACGGCTCATTTTGAAACGGGCGCTCATTTTGAAACGGGCGAAGTATCCGACACTTGGTGAACCAAAGGGTTTTCCTGTCGCTGCACTTTGGCAAGTGGTTCGCCAAGCCGTTTGCGCAGTTGTCGGGCAAGCTGTTCGCCTCGGGCGTTCATGTCGACAACCTTCCCTTCTCGATCGACCAGGATGGCACGCGGCACACCGGTAATGCCATAATACGCAGCCAAGGGATGCTCCCAACCGCGTTGCGATTTTTGGGGACTAAAAATAGTGGCCCAAGGAATTTGCATTTTTTCTGAATATGCCTCGACACCTTCTTTTTGGTCGTCAAGACAAATTCCGACCACGTCGAATCCCTTGTCATGATAAGCCTTGTAGAGCTTCAACACATTCGGTAGCTCCGCTCGGCATGGCCCGCACCAGGTAGCCCAAAAATCGACCAGCACAATTTTACCACGATACGATTCCCAATCGATCTCCGTGCCATCGAGCAGCGTGCCATGGATATCCATCTTGTTGCCCGGCAGATTGAACCGTCGTTCCAGTCCTTCGAACATCGCTACCGACTGCTGAATCCCGGGATTTTCGCTCTTTCGCAAGAGTGGAAGGGTTTGGCCCAACAACTTGGATGCCCGCTGATTCTCTTCCATATCACTCAAAAAGTCAGCCACGACCATCAGCATTTGTACATGATAAGACTCCAACTTGCTTCGGGAGAGGTGCTCGATGACATCTTCCATGACCGCCGTCTTTTTTTGATCGTCGAGCGTAGGCCACTTGGCAAAGTTCGTTTCCAATAGAAATTTCATGCCGACCGCGACAACATCGGTCCGTTTGTCAGCACGGGCCACGGCGATGGCTTTCTCCAGCGATTCTTCCGCCTTCGGTTCGCCCAAATCGCGCAACACGTCGTAGGCTTGCAAACGAAAATAGTGACCTTGGACCGCCTGTTCGTCATTGGGCTTGAGGCTTAAAACTTTGTCGGCAACATGAGCAATCGTACGGGCAACCTTCCTTTGATGCGCACTCTGTTCTGCTTCGCTTTTGCCTTCGGGTGCCAGTTGAGATATTTTTTCCGCAAAGAGAAATAATGCCTCGATGTTGTGATCCGCGTCGCCCGATGGCAAAGCGAAGACATCCGGGGAAGCTGCGTCGTCCGGATTGGAATTCTTGGGAGAGGTTGAGATTGCCTGCGGTTCTTGTTCTTGCGCGCCGGCAACCGTGGCACCACACATCGTCAGTGCCCATTGCAAAGTAATTGCCAAGACCTGAACGCTTGGTTTGAACATACGGCCCGATGGGGAAATGTTTGTTTGCGACATTACGCTAATTCCTATTTTATTAATAACAAGGCAAGTATTATTAGCAAGGGTAACTTGCTGGCGACCCTATGAAGGTAAATCAGACGCCACGAATCAACTCAGACTGTGCGGTCGGCAACAGGGCCATCCGCTCACGGACGCATGGATGGTTAAGGTGGGATTCCAGGCTGGGATTCTCATTATGCGTTTTTCGCCTCGCAATGCAAGGAAATCTGGGGGCGATTTCTCAGCCCCCGGCTCTGCCGGGGGGTTGCCGAGGGTTTGATGGATTTATTAGGGGGGCATGTTTTCGAGAGGGCACGACGGCACCATTTTGCGACCCCCCGGCAAAGCCGGGGGCTGATATAGGAGCAATTCCGGAAGCTGGTACTTTAGTCATATCAACAACTTACGTCTTTTTGCTAGCTTTTCTCGACATTGTGATACTGGGCGATTATATCCCAGGCTTGCTGCGGCGTTTCGGCGAATTGTAGCAAATCAAGATGGTCGTCGGCGATCACTCCCTCGTCAGCCAAAGCGTGGAAATCGATAATCCGCCGCCAGTATTGCTCGCCGTAGAGAATAATCGGGATCTCTTGCATCCGGTCGGTTTGTCGCAAAGTAAGCGTGTTGAACAGCTCGTCGAGTGTGCCAAAGCCACCTGGGAAAACTACCAGCGCTGCCGCCCGAAGAATGAAGTGAAACTTGCGCAGTGCAAAGTAGCTGAACTGGAAGCATAGCTCCGGCGTGATGTAAGGATTGGGCTCCTGCTCGTGCGGCAACTCGATATTGAGCCCGACGCTCTTGGCACCCACTTCAAAGGCACCCCGATTGGCAGCTTCCATAATCCCAGGCCCGCCGCCAGTCATGATGATGAATTCACACTTTCCATCGCGTTGGCAGGTCGAGGAGACGATCCGACTAAACTCGCGTGCTTCGTCATAGTAGCGACTCTTGTCCACGGTTTTCTCGGCGCGCGCAACGGCACGGACTGCGAGCGGATCGTCCGGATTGCGTCGCAGCCGCTCCCGCGCGCGGGCAAGCTTTGCTTCGGCTTTTTTCTTGGGCACGACCTGCGTCCCGCCAAAGACGACAATCGTTGAGGTGATCTTGTTTTGCTTCAGCAGGGTTTCTGCCTTTTGCAATTCCAACTGCATTCGCACAGGCCGTTGTTCCCCTCGGCCCAGAAAATCGATATCATTTTCTGCCAATCGATAACTGGGCGAGGCGAGAATGGCCTGGCGATTTTTTTCGACGTCTTTGTTCATGGAATGTGGTGGGGGGTGGTTGGGGCTGTTTGTCATTCATCATTCATCATTCATCAATCCAACTCCTGCGTTTCTCCCAACTCGGGTGAATGGACATTCCAATTCCGCGAGTTCCGCAGCTCTTCGGCCAACGCGTCGGCGCTTTTGGGTTCGCCGTGCGTAAGAAACACTTTGCGCGGCGCTGGCAGCGGTTCGAGCCATCGCAGTAGGTCGCTTCGGTCGGCATGTCCGCTGAGGCCCGAGACCGTTTCGATTGCCGCATGGACCGGTATTTCCTGCCCATGCATACGGATTGTTTCCTCTCCGTCCTGCAATCGCCGGCCACGGGTGCCGATGGCCATGTAGCCCCCCAGCACCACGGTGGTGCTCGAATGCGGGAGGCGGCGTTTTAGGTGGTGTACAATTCGGCCGCCAGTCATCATGCCGCTGCTGGCGATGATAATCGCTGGGCCTTTTAGATGGTTCAGCGCTTTCGATTCATCCGTGGCGCGGCAAAGGTGAACATTCGGTCCGGCAAGCACCGGATGCGCATTGTCCAGCTCGCCTTCGCTCAGGTCGTGGTCCTCGCTATGCTCTCGGTAAATTTTCGTGGCATTGATCGCCATCGGGCTATCAAGATAAATCGGCAGATCGGGAATCCGATTGGCTTGCTTCAGCACTTGCAGCAGATAGATCAACTGTTGCGAACGGCCGATGGCAAACGCGGCGATCAGCATCACGCCACCCCGTTCGACCGCCCGATTCACGACCTTCTCAAGCGAGTCGATGATATCGGTTTCGGGATGATCGCGGTTGCCGTAGGTGCTCTCGCAGATCAGATAGTCGCAGGCCGGCGGCGGAGATGGGTCGTGATAGAGCGGCCCATCGTAGCGGCCGACGTCGCCGGAAAAAAGCAACCGCAGCGGCTGGTCCTCCTGAGAGGAACTTTGGTTGCGGATTTCTACTTCAATCATGTTCGAGCCTAGCAGGTGACCCGCGTCGTGGAATCGCATCCAAATCGGCTCGGCCGGCGAGAACCATTTGCCACGCGGCGTTTCATGGAACAGCTTTACGGTTTGCTCCACGTCGCGGCCATCGTAGAGCGGCAGCGCGGGCTTGTGCTTCGAGAACCCTTTCTTGTTCGCATATTTGGCATCCGATTCCTGAATCTTGGCTGAGTCGAGCAAAATAACCTCGGCCAATTCGCTCGTCGCCGGGGTGCAATAGACTTTGCGATGAAAGCCCTCCTTGACAACGCGCGGCAGGTAGCCGGTGTGGTCCAAGTGGGCATGGGTGAGGACGACGGCATCAAGTTTTTTCGCGTCAAACGGCGTCGGCTCCCAGTTGCGTTGCCGAAGTTTTTTGACGCCTTGAAACATTCCGCAATCGACCAGCACCCGTGCGCCGCCCGCTTCGAGCAGATATTTTGATCCGGTGACGGTGCGTGCAGCGCCGTGGAAAGTGATTTTTGTCATGGGGGGTTTTTCACGTCGAGGTAAAGTATTCCAAGCCGACGACTTGTCGTCGAGATTTATCGTCGAGATTTATCGTCGAGATTTATCGTCGAGATTTATCGTCGAATACGATCGCAAGCGGTCGGCTTGGGATGGGGATTCACGCGAACAATACGGCGAACCAACCGCCCCCAAGCATACTCGGTTTCGCCACCGCGCTAAACAGCGGAATCGGCAGGCACCACGATTTCGCGGCTCAAATAATTCCATGCAACGGCCCGCCGAGCGCCCCTAGGGCGTCGACGCGGCGGGAAATCTCGGCGTCTTCTTCCAATAGCGGGGCGTGATGCGGCTTGATGCGGGCGTCGATCACCAGCGCCCCCTGGCATCCCCAATGTTTGTCGATTGCGAGCGGCCCGATGCCGTACAGATCGCTGGCCGGGTTGGTACGTGTGAAGGTGGTCCAAAGGAAATTCTGTAACGATTCGGCGACAAACTGGCTGTCGTCGACCATCACAATCCAGCGAAACTGGTTGATCGGATCGCCCAGGTCGTAAGCCGCGCAAAATCGCCGGATGTTGCCGGCAACTTCTTCACGGTGCTGGTCAAAGACGAGTAGCGATCGAGCGTGCTGGAACGTCGGCGCCTCGCAGCGCGGCCCTTCGACCGCGAGCACGCCGGGGAGCACGACGCGCGGATTGCTAAATCCGTCCGGCAATCGCAGCTCGGCTGGCAGCTCGGTCGGCAGATCAAACCGCTTCGGCCCCACCGCGGCGATTACCACTTTGGAGCCTGCGTTCAGACTGTTGCCCGTGTAGTCGAGTGTGTCGATGGGCGTCTGCGTTTGAAAATGGAGATCGCGTTTCCAACTTGCCCGTTCGAGCAGGTGCGTTAAAAAATGGGCCACGTTGTGAATGTCGAGTTGCGGCGCATCGTGTTTGGCGACGATCAACAAAAACTTGGCGAGCGACAATTGGCCTTGCCCCAAGATGGCATTGGCCTGCGTGAGCAGTTCCTGCGGCCGGTCGGAATCCATGAACGGCATGTAACGCTCGCTGCCAATGGCCAACAGCAGCGGATGAACTCCTGCCGCGTCGACCGCATGAATGGCATGTACGCCCGGCAGCAGACTGGGGATCATCGGGCCGGTAATCTCGTGGATCAGTTGGCCGAACATCGAGTCTTCTTGCGGTGGCCTGCCAACGACGGTGAAGGGCCAAATCGCGCCGTTGCGATGGGTGACTTGCTCGACTCGAAGCACGGGAAAGGGATGCGCCAGGCTGTAATACCCCAGGTGATCGCCAAACGGCCCCTCGGGCAGCAGCCTTTCTGGTTCGACCATGCCGGTGATGCAAAAGTCGGTATCGGCGTGGATTGGCAGCCCGTTGAGTTGGCGAATCATCCGCACTCGGCGGCGGCCCAGCACACCGGCAAACGTCAGTTCGCTCATCCCCTCGGGCAGTGGCATCACCGCCGCCACGGACATGGCTGGCGGCCCGCCGACAAAAATGTTCACGCGAAACGGTTTATTTTCACGAATCGCGGCCGCATGGTGGATGCCGATCGAGCGATGGATTTGGTAGTGCAATCCGATTTCCCGGTTCGACTCATACTGGCCACCCGAGAGCTGCACTCGATACATGCCCAAGTTCGACCCGCGCCACCCGGGCTGGCGAATGTCTTCGGTGTAAACCTGCGGCAGCGTCACGAATGCCCCGCCGTCGGCAGGCCAGCTTTGCATCTGGGGCAATTGGTCGATCTCGGTTTGATTGGCCAGCACCGGACCCCGCCGCACATTCACCGGCAGCATCGTCAGCGCGCTACGCGGAATGTTGAGATAGCGCCACGGTCGACGAAAAAAATCGCGGGGATCGGCCCGCAACTGGATCAATTGCTGCACCGGCCCCAACGAATCGCGGAAGATAAACCGCATTCGGTCCATCGTGCCAAACAGATTGCTAACCATCGGAAACCGGCAGCCGCGCACATTGGCAAACAGCACGGCTGGCCCGCCGGCCGCGTGGACGCGAAGATGGATCGCCGCCGCTTCCAAATGGGCGTCGACGGGCTGTTCGATGCGGATCAGTTGGCCATTGCGCTCGAGATCGTCAACACAATGTTTCAGGCTGCGATAACCCATGGTTGTCAGTTCAAATAATTCCTCAACTGGACATTAACAACAGCAGTCAGCTTTCAGCGGTCAGCTTTTTCAACCCGTATTCTACTACTTTTCAGGCTGATTGCTAAATGCTGATTGCTTCAAAATAGATGGGGCCCCATCGGGGCGTGCCTTTGTGAGTACTTCACGGCCCAGCCAGTCTGTCATTCCGGTTTCCGGGAAACCGGTGCTCTGTCTAAACGGCAATCATTGCCGCTGCAAGTTAGACGACCAACCGTAAACCTCTTCACCCACTCGGGCACAAACAACAAGCCCCATTTTAGTGATTTCAGCCTCCATTGCACGTGCTATTCTTGGCCACCCCCCAGAAATGCAAGTTAGCCGCCGGGCTTGTCCCGGCGCTGCTTTCACGCACCGGGACAAGCCCGGCGGCTAACCACTCGACTTGAAGAACCATCCATTGGGGATATATTGACAAACAAACTCCCATTGATGGTTAAACTACGGCATCGTACAGAGGCGCGTCTCGCAGCATGTCGGATGAATCAGCTCTCAACACGATTCCCAAGTTGTTCCAGGCTGCCGTTGCGCGAAAACCGGGTGAACAAGCGCTCGGCTATGTCCGGGATGGGAAGCTCCGTTGGCTCTCCTGGGCGGAGCTTGATCGGCAAGTCCAGGACGCTGCGGCAGCGCTGCTCGATCGGGGCTTGCAATCGGGCGATCGGGTGGCCCATGTTTCGCTCAACGGCACCCCGTGGATTGTCGCCGACCTGGCGATGCAAATGGCTGGATTGGTCCATGTGCCAATGCACACCGCGCTTTCGGTCACGCAGATTGCCCAGCAGAAAGATCACTGCGGGGCAAAGCTGATTGTGGTCGACACCGAGCTGCGAAAAAAGGAATTGGATCATGCCTGCGGCTGTGGTTCGGTCGTTACTCATGCGGATTTGATAGCGTCTGTTGCAGAAGTCGGCCGTGTGATGCGTCGCCGTGTATTGCGTTGCAATACGGTTGGGACAGATTTGGCGACGATTCTATACACCTCGGGTACCACCGGCGAGCCGCGAGGGGTAATGCTTTCTCACGGGAACTTGGCGTCCAATGCCATCGCAACGGCGGGCAGCATCGGCGGCCGAGAAGATGAACTGCGGCTATGCTTTTTACCCCTATCGCACATCTATGCCCGATTGTGCGATCTCTATTGCTGGGTCACTCGCGGCTCGCGATTGGTGTTGGCTGAAAACCGCGACACAATTTTTCGAGATTTCAAGCTGGTTCGTCCCACGGCAATGAACGGCGTGCCGTACTTCTATCAAAAGGCTGCCCAAAAACTGCACGATGCCGGAACTTCCAAGCAGCCTGGGGCGCTGCGAGAATTGTTGGGGGGATGCATGAGGCAATGCTACTCGGGCGGAGCGGGGGCTGCGCCCGAGGTCGAACAACTGTTTCTCGATCAAGGATTGCCGATGCTCAGCGGCTATGGGCTTACCGAGGCGTCGCCGGTGGTTTCGGTTAGCACCAAGGAAACCTATCGGCCGGGCAGGGTAGGGCGGGTATTGCCGAATGTCGAAGTTCGCATTGCCCCAGAAAAAGGGGATGACCCGCGGCTGAAAGGCCAGGGCGAGGTGCTTGTTCGCGGCCCCAATGTGATGCAAGGCTATTGGAACGACGAGCAAGCCACCCGCAAAGCGATCCGCGATGGTTGGCTTTATACGGGCGACCTGGGCGAATTGGATAGCGAGGGGAGTCTCAAAATCGTTGGGCGCAAGAAAGAGATTCTCGTCCTTTCGACCGGCAAAAATGTTTCGCCAGCTAGCGTGGAGCAGCGGCTGGCCGGATCGCCATGGATCGAGCAGGTTTGCGTCGTCGGAGAAGGTCAAAAATATCTCGTTGCCCTCATTGTGCCCCAGGCCGAAACGCTCCGCCGCGAGATCCTCGAGCAGCAATGGCGGGTGACGTCGCCGCAGCAGGCGGTCATCCATCCCCAGGTGCTTGCGCTCTATCGCCGCGAAATCGACCGACAGTTGGCCGATGCGGGCGATCATGAGCAGATCGGCAAGTTCGTGCTGCTCGATCGAATGTTCTCGGTGGAGCAGGGCGAGATGACGCCAAAACTTAGCCTCCGTCGAAAAAAGATCGAAAGCAATTTTTCGGCGGTCATTGAAGCAAAATATGCAGAAAGTTGAATCATGAATCTTCGTGCGCTGCTAACCGACTATGCTTGGCCCGACGTGGAAATCGAGCGATCGGTGCTGGCCGAATATGGAGTTGACCTGATGGTTGCCGAGCAGACCGATGCCGAGAGTTTGGCAAACTTGGCGACCGAAGTCGATGCGATTCTTACCAACTGGGCCATGGTTTCGGCCGAGGTGATCGATGCGGCCACCCGCTGCCGGATCATCGCCCGGCTCGGTATTGGGCTGGACAACATCGACGTCGACCGAGCGACCGAACGACGCATCGTGGTAACCAACGTGCCCGACTACTGCCTCATCGAAGTTGCCGAACATACGATCGCATTGCTCTTGGCGATGGCGCGCAAGCTGCCCCTCTATTATGCGCAAGCGCAGCAAGGCCAATACAATTTGTCCACGGGATTCCCCTTGCGACGGATCGAGGGGCAAACGCTGGGGCTGGTTGGCTACGGACGAATCGCCCGGCGCGTGGCAAAAAAAGCCGCGGCGCTAGGTTTACACGTCATCGCCACGCGCCGCTCGCGACTTAGCTCGACCGAACCGGTTCCATTCGTTCCCCTCAACGATCTGCTCACCCAAAGCGACTACCTATCGCTCCATCTGCCACTGACCGACGAAACGGAAAATCTTCTCGGCCGGGAACAATTTGCTAGGATGAAACCGACCGCTTTTCTCATCAACACGGCCCGGGGCGGACTGGTGGATGCAGTCGCTTTGGCCGGCGCCCTATCGGCTGGCCAGCTTGCCGGAGCGGCACTCGACGTGCATCAACCCGAGCCACCGGACCTCGGCGCACCGCCGTACACCGATCCTCGCGTCCTGGTGACGCCCCACGCGGCTTTCTACTCGGAAGAATCGGTTGCGGAGCTGCGCACGCGCGTTGCTCGTCAAGTAGGCACAAGGCTTTCTGGCGGCGTGCCCGAGCATGTCGTCAATCCTGAAGTGTTATAAGCTGATTGGCTTCTCCCGGCTTGCAACCGAAAGTCATGTAGGCCGGAACGAGCTACGCGAGTTCCGGCAGCAGAACAAATGCTTTGTTTACCCGTTTTGTCGGAACAGCGCTACGGCTCGTTCCGGCCTACGCAACTACGCACCTAAACGCCCGAGGCTAGCGCCTACGGCTCACATAGGTTTGCAATCGGAAAAATCCTCACAACCGATTCTACACGTCCTTTTTCTTTGACGAAGCGACCTCTACGGCGTACATATCTTTGGCATATTGTTTCCCCGGCACCGCTCCGCCCACCTCGCGAAAGGGAAGGCGTGAAGCGCTGCGGACCGGTCCATCCTCAGCAGGCGCGGCTCTGACTTTAACATCATGGAAGAAACCAACCACAAGCACAACTCCGCGGCCCAGCGGTCCGCAGCAACTGCGGAGCAACTGCGCGCTCTCCACGAGCAAGCGAACGAGTCGCTGATCGCCCATCGCCGTCACCTGAGCGACATGGAGACGGAGATCAACCATCGCGTTAAGCAGATTGCCGAAGAAATTGCCCACGATTTGACCGACGCGCACTCCGAAAAAAGTGTGCCTGAAGTCGAAGATCTTTCAGCATTGCTCAAACAGGCTGTCAAAGATCAGGAAGAAATTGTCGAGGATCTGGCACAGCTCAATAAACAGAAAAAACAACAATCCGAGGAGTTGGCAGCAAAGACCGAGCTGCTGAAAGAAGCAACCTCGCAGCTCAAGGCGATGGAAGGTCTGCTTGCGGAGAGAAACAATCTGCTGACGGGCAATGATCGCCAGCTCGCAGAAAAGGACGATCAACAGGCGATTACGCGTAGTCAGCTTGAGGAGAAAGAACAACGGCTCGAAGAAGCGGAAAAAATTCTGGCTGACAAAGATCATCGGCTTGCAGAAAAAGACGAACGGCTTGCGGCAACGTATGCCCAGCTTGAGGAGAAGGAACAACGGCTGGAAGAAGCGGAAAAACTGCTGGCTGAAACAGACCATCGGCTTGCGGGAAAAGACGAACTGCTGGCTGAAAAAGATGGGCTACTTGCGGGAAAAGATGAATTGCTTGCGGAAAGGATGGGCGTTCTCGATCTGCTTCAGCAAGAGCACCAGCGAACCCGCGACCAGTTGGTTCAGAAAACCAAGCAATTGGAGGATTCTCGTAACTCGCTAGAGAAAGCCCAGGACGAACCTTGCGAAGCGTGTCATCAATTACAGCAACATCTTGATGGCGCGGAGGAAAAGTGTTGCCAACTGCAAGAGCAGAATGGTTCACTCGAAAAAGAACGCGATGAGTCGCACCATGCGCTGCAAGAGGCAATCGCCACGCAAGAAAAAACCTCCCAAGCACTCGGCAACGCGGAAGCCAAATTGCAGGAGCTAGACGACCTGCCCGACCTTGGCGAAGAACTGCAGCAGACGCGACGGAAGTTTGAACTTGCGCTGGCCGACGTGCAAAAACTCAAACATCAGAATACGGAACTCCAGGAAGAGCTTTCTCATCGTCCCGAAGCGGATGAAGACGAATCGCCCGAATTGGTGAGCCTTCGGGCCGAGCGTGATGCGATTGCGGCACGTGTTGTCGAGTTAGAAAGCGTACCGGCACCCGTGATTGATGTCGACCAGCAGCAAGCAATGGACGATTTGCAACGCCGCTTTGAGATGGCGGTCGACGATGTGCGGGAATTGAAGCAAGAGAATGCCGAGTTGCGTAAGAAGGTTTCTTCGAGCGATGCTTCTTCCGCGGCATCCGCTTCCGACGGGCCCTTGGATTGGCAAGCGCAGAAGGCGCTTTTGCTTGCCAGCTTAGCAGAAGAAGATGGCGAATCGATCACCGTCGAGCGAAAGGCGGATCGCTCGACGATTGAAGGGACCATTTCAATCACCGATCGCGTCGTGGCCGACAAGGATCGAGAGATCGAGGAACTACGCGCCCAATTGCAGTCGCAATCCGAGGAGCAGCCGGCGCAGGTAAGCCAGGAGCAAATCGAAGCGGCGGCTCGAGAAGAACTCTTTAACGGCGACGAATTGATTCGGGAAGAAAGGGCCCGACTGGAGCAAATCCAAGACCAATGGAAGGAGAAACTGCGCGAGGCGGAGTTGTCGCTCTCGGTCGAACGGGCCAAACTGGCACGCGAGCAAGCATCCTTAAAAGAAAAACTTGCCACGCTAGAAAACATGCCGCCAGCGGCTAGTAAGGCGGCCGACGAGAAACCGAGAAGGCGCTGGCTGGCGGCGTTGGGGATCAAGGAGGAGGAGGAAAATTAAAGCGGTAAGCGGAAAAGAAACGGATCGGTTGGAATCGGTTTTCCTCTTTTCTTCTTCACTTGTAACACTTCAGCCAAATGCAGCGAATCAGAAAATCACCACAGAGAACACAGAGGTCACGGAGGTTCTATCACCCCTTTCAATGAATGGGCATGTAGGATTCATTTTCCTCTGTGTTCCTCCGTGTTCTCTGTGGTTAATCATCCTAAGCAACTGCAGATGGCTAAAGTGTTACCTTCACTTTACCTTTTCGCCTTCCAGGCGGAAGATTGCCAGGTGTTTGCCGTCGGGGCCTATCACTTCGTGGAACTGAAAGATTCCCTCCACGGCCACGGGACGGATGGTGTACTCGGCCGTGTTGCCCTCCTGCATATCGACCAAGATGCAATCGAACAGGGCCGCCCCGGGGCCAAAACAGCACTCAAGATTGTCACGGACCAAGACAAACTGCTTGAGGCCCCGTTTGCGTAAGGTCGGATAAATATATCCACGAATGCGGATTTTCTGACCAAATAGCTGCTCGATCTGGGGGGTGAGCATCGCTTTGCCAAACGGGCCGGTCTTTTCCATCTCGAATTTGATGTCGTCGAACGTGGTCTCGATGGGGGGTTGGGGGTTGGGAGTTGGGGGTTGGGAGTTGGTTGGGGCTGTTGCTTTGGTCAAGTCGCCGGCAGGTTCGCTTACGCCCGTGGTTGGGTTGCCGTTGACGGGACTGCCAGTGACGGGGCGATCGCAGCCGCTGCCAAGCGAAACGAAGAGTCCGAAAGTCAAAATGGCCGAGAGAGCGTGAGTCATGTCGTACCGTAGAAATTAAAAAAATCGTAACACTTCGGCAGCCTGGAATCGATGACCCTAGGACCACCCCATCGGGGTTACCGGTTGAGGTCCAACATTTACCCAGGGTTGCGCTACGCTCGTTCCTCGCTCCGCTGCACCCTGGGCTGGCATGGGGCCACCCCTTCGGGGTTAGCCATTGCGCGGCGGTCTATTTGTCATTTGTCATTTGTCATTTGTCATTTGTCATTTGTCATTTGTCATTGGGTATTGGTCGTTTGGGTATTCCCCTCCTTCACTGCACATAATCCGCATCGAGCGTAAACACGGGATAGCCGGGACCCCTGCGTGCATTTTCTGGGTGAACACGCAACGTGCCGCCCATGCGGAACAGGCCGGTGGAATAATCGGTGCGGACCGAGTTACTCATCGCCACAAGCACCTGGTCGAAATATTTTACTTTGGACAAATCACCGAAGCAACATTGGTTGTTATCTCGCACCAGCAGAAAGCGACGGACGTTGTGCCGCTGCGGCGTCGAGTCGGCTCGCATGAAGCCCTTGATAAAAACTTGTTTGCCATCAAGCTCAGCAATCTCTTTTGGAACCAGCAGCCCACCGCGACGATCGATTTCGTCGGGCCGAAATTCGCCGAAGGATGTCCGCGCGTAGCCCTCGGGGACTTCCGTTGCGTAAATGTAGCCCGAGTAGCTGACGCCAACGACAAGACAAAAGGTTGAAAGCAGCGTTCCTACCGTCGCCAGCTTGCTGCCGCTCAGCCCCTCGGGCATCGACCGTATTTGGCCCAAGGCTCGCACGCCTAGCACAATTCCGACCATAGGAATGGGACACATCCACAGGCAAGCCTGCAAGCTGCTTTTTCCAGCCAAGAACACCAAGCCCGAGAGAAGCCCAAAGATCAGCGACGCCACCGCGCTGCTACTGATCGGACGGTATTGAAAGTCGTCATCCGTCCGGGCGCCGCTTGAGAGGTCATCCCCCAGGTCGCCAGCGGCAGCTATTGTTTCGGTTGCGGACATGATTTTACTTACAGCGATTAAAAAAAGTTAGCCGTTCACGGGATGGAAGAAAAATGAACCACGAAGAGCACGAAGGACACAAAGAATAGAATTCTATATTTTGTGAGGCTGTCCAATCAAGTCGATGAGGGTGCAAATTTAGCCTATTTAAGGTGGAGAGAAGAAAACCACGAAAGAGACGACACACACGAAAGAGAGAGTTTTGCGAATACTGTTGGTCAAGTCTTTCAGATTCAAATCCTGCGATCCTACTCCCCCACTTTTTTCGTAGTTTTCGTCTATTTCGTGGTTTTCCTCCGAATGGGTTTTCCGTTTGAGTTCGCTGAGAAGCGGGAGCAAGCGATTTGCCCTCTGACTTCTTCGTGCTCTTCGTGTCCTTCGTGGTTCAATATTTTTCATTCCGTGAACGGCTACGAAAAAAGGTTAGCCGCCGGGCTTGTCCCGGCGCGATATTGCCACACCGGGACAAGCCCGGCGGCTAACGGTTACCTCGGCAGCTCAACTCGATCCTCGGAAATCGGAGCCTCGCAGCAAAATCACGAAAATGGCCATCATAATCAGTCCGGCGAGGATCGGCACGCCGATGATTGCCATGCGACTGGGTGCTTCGGCGGAAGAAGGAGCCTGGGCAGCCGATTCCTGCTCTACGGGCTGGGGAGCAAGTGGTTCGCTCGGCTTTGGGCTTTCGGTTTTTTTTGACGACAAGTCGTCGGCTTGGGGGCTCTCGGTTGTCGTTTCTGTGGCCAACGATTCGGCTATCGGTGGTTTTTCTTCGGCACTGGGTTTTTCTTCGGCGTTGGGTTTTTCTTCGGCGTTGGGTTTTTCTTCAGAAGGGGGCTTCGACCGGCCAAAGCCGCTGAAGGCCATGAGGCTGTTTGCTCGCTCCACCGTTTTGGGATCGAGTTGCTCCAACTGTTCGATCGCCTGCTTGGCACGCGTGCCAACCTCGCCCGACTGCTCCGACGCAACGATCAGATACGACACCACCGGCTGGCGAATCCAACCGTCCTCTTTTGACGACGTAAACATCGAAACCAATCGGTCCATCACCTCCCAATCTTCCCACCGGGCTAAATCGGGAATAACCTGATCTGCGATTTCGCTGTTGTCCAGAACCATACGGAGCGATTTGAGCAGCCGCTCTCGGGAGATGACATCGGTCTCTTCGCCATGAAACCGCAGTGCCATGATCGTCGCGTAGACATGCGTGTATTCCGCAGCCGGATTACTTAAAAACCTTTCTTCGATGAGTGCCAGCCCTTCGGGGCCTTTGAGTTTGAGGTAGCAAGCCACCAGCGCATCGAGGCATTGTTTCTTGCGTCGCTCCTCAGCACGCACCAGTTCATCCACAATCGGAAGTCCAAAAGCCGAACCGGTCAAACCGGCCACCGAAACCATCGCGGCGATGCCCGGCTTCATTTGCCGATAGTCGTATTGCAGCAGGCTCTCGAGCATTGCGATATCTTCCGCCTGGCCACAGACGCCCAACATCGTGAGATACAAACGGCGTCGCGTCGGGCCAACTCGCGGGTCATCGATCCACCGCACCAACTGCTTGCGATCGATGCGATCTGCCATGGCAATAATCTCCGCGTAGGGAGCCCGAGCAAATTCATCGTAAGCATCTTGGGCCAACAGGGGATCCTTGTTCTCGAGATACTTCAAGAAAAAGGTCAGCCTGTCGGGGCCCTTTTCTGGCAGTGTGCCGAGTTGACTGACGTAGCCGACTGCCTGCGAGGTAAGGGGTAGCGGCGTAGACCAATCGACGCGCAGGTCCGCAATGCCGGTAACCATGAATTGCTTCCCTCCGTCGCCGTCGCCGTCGCCAAAATAAACGACTTGCAGTTGCTTGGCGCCATGGAGTTTTTCAGCGCCACGAAGCGTATCCAGGATACGGAAGGTCGCCACGGCCGAGTCTGCGCGGGCCGGGGCATTGGTGGATGGATCGCCATCTTGTGATTCCTCAGCGCAGGAGGACGCAGTATCGGATGAGGTCACCAATTCCGCCAGCACCACCACGTCGGCCGCGGCAATTTCTTCGCTAAGCGTTTGGGCGGCGGCGCTGCAGAACGGACATGCAGTTGCAGACGCAGCCCAGCCAACCACAAGCAGAACGATTGTCAACAACAAGCAAGTGGTAAATTTAGGATGCTTGGTCATTTTGTGTTTCCTCCGATAAAGTGATTCTGCCACGATTCCATTTTATCATCGTATTCATTTTTCGGAAAGAACTGAGTTGCCAAAGTTTTGTGGGCCGGAACAAGCTCTGCGCAGTTCCGGCATCGACTGTAACACGCTGCCGGAACAGCGCTACCGCTCGTTCCGGCCTACTCGTTACTACTCGTCACCTGTCCTAAAAAACCGTACCCCGGCTATCCGCCACCCCCCAGCGACCGGGTCACGTCGGTCCGATAGGCGGTCAGCGCCGGTAAAAAGCCGACCAGCGAGGCGAAGGCGATCAGGCCCGGGATCAGCAGACTTTCCTGCCAGTTGAATTGCCAAAAGCGAAGCATGATGCCGGCGTGCGCTTCGACCAGCGGTGCTGCCAGGCCGATCGCCGCATGTCCCAACAAGACCCCCCCTACCCCGCCCAAGAGCGCGAGCAGGATCGACTCGACCAGGATGATCGACATCACGGCCGAACGGCTGGCACCCAGCGCCCGCATCACCGCAATGTCGCGGCTCCGCTCGCTCATCGAATTGTAGATGCTCACCAAAATACCCAAACCGGCAACGACGACAATCAAGATCGTCAGCACCATCAGCACCACGCGGATCGGGCCAACGATCGTGTCCTTCAGCCGCGTGACAACCGCCGTGGGGGCCACTGCCTGGGCGATGCGGTCTTTGCCCTTGTTGATTTTCTGATCGAGTATCATCGGGCCGAACTCGTTTTTGCAGAGGACCAGGATCGAGGTTACTTCGCGTTGCTCTTCGGGCAAGGGTTGCACATGTTCAGAGTGTTCCGGTTCGCTATCCCCCGGCGAAGCCGAAGGCTTGGATGTTGGTTCGGGCGACTGCGACTCGGTCGGCATCGCATGGCCTTCGAGCAAATAAAATCCTTCGATGTTGATGAACAGGGCCTTATCGTTGGCGGTGGCGGTCGGTTCGAGGATGCCGGTGATGGTAAACTCGTCGTGCTTGTCGCCCTTGCCGCTGATGCCATGTGTCGGGCGGAATGTGTCGCCGACTTTCATGCCCGACTTGCGAGCGACGAACGAACCAACCACCGCCTCGAAGAAATGGTCCGACCGAAAGTTGTGCCCCGCTTGAAATCGATACTGTTTGGGCGAGCCGTCGGCGTGCGAGCCGTACTCGATTTTGTCGAACAAGTCGGGCGTCGTGCCGACAATGCGAAACCGATGGCCGTCGACATCGTAGCTATCGCCCAAGCAATAAGGGATCGCCGCTTCGACGTAGTTGGCGAACTCGCCGTCGACTTCGCCACGGATAAATTTTTTGTAGTAGCTGTAGGGAATGGGCACCAGCGGCTTGCCGAAATGAAACACGGTACTCATTACCAACTGCAATTCGCCTCCCTTGCCACCGACGATCAGGTGGTAGCCTTGGGCGTCGCTTTCCAGTTGCTCGACCATCACGCCGTGGATGACGATGACCAGAATCATCAGTGCCACGCCCAGCGCCATCGACAGCCCCGTAAGCGAAGAGGCAAGCGCTCGCTGCTGCATGTTGCGCCAGGCAATTTTCCAGAAACTCATGGGGAGGAGTTGGGGGTTGGGGAATGGGGAATAGCAACTCGGTTTACGTTTTCCAGTTGTTCGACGCGGTCGAATTGGTTGGCGACCTCCGGCGTGTGGGTGACCAGCAGCATGGCGATCTTTTCGTTCCGGCACGCCTCGCGTAGCAGGTCGATAATCTGCTGCTGATGGGCCGGGTCGACGTTGGCTGTCGGTTCGTCGGCCAGTAGCAACAGGGGCCGATTCGCAAGTGCCCGGGCCACGCCCACGCGCTGTTGTTCGCCCACCGACAGCGCCGCCGGCTTATGAGCCAGTCGATGCCCCAACCCCAAGCTATCGAGCAGTTCGCACGCTCGCTCGGCATCCGGCTTCTGTCCGGTGAAGGTCATGCCGAGCAGGACATTTTCCAGGGCCGTGAAGGCGGGCAGCAGGTTGAAAGTTTGGAATACGAAGCCGATAAAGCGTGCTCGAAAGCGGTCGCGAACCACCTCGGGCATGTTGAACAGATCACGGTCGTTGACAGAGATTTTCCCCCCGCCGATGTTGGATAGCCCGGCAATGCAGTTGAGCAGCGTTGTTTTTCCACAGCCGCTGCGGCCCATGAGCACCACCTGCTCACCCGCTTCGACAGCAAACCGCCCGATGTCGAGTATCGGCAGCATTTCGCCACTCGCCTCGCGGTACGATTTGGTGACATTTTCTAACAGCAGCATGGGTGGAACCAAATCTTCAAACGAGAGCGGGCGGGAATTTGGAAGGATTGCGAAGGACATGCATGATAGCGGTTTCCAACTCGCGGGAATAGTCGCAGTTAGCCACCGGGCTTGTCCCGGCGCGTGAGGAGAGCGCCGGGACAAGCCCGGCGGCTAACTCAAGGTCAAACAGAGACGATTCCTACAAAGCTGCGTGGTAAAACTTACAACCGGACGGTCAACGAATTGCTCACATCCATTGCCAGCATCCAAGTTTACCCAATCGAAAACCGTTTTGTGACAAGCAATTAGCGACGCTAGCATCCATCGCAGACCGATTCTGACAAACTTTTGGCATACTCTTTGCGTTTGCCAGATGTCGGTAGAAGAGAGAAAGCGGGTGAGCAACGTCAATGCCCCAAGGTTTTTGGCAGCTCACAACGATCCCACCTAAATCCCCCCCCCTCCTTGAGGGTCGACGAGGTTTCCCGCACCTCGTCGGCCCTTTTTTATTGCTCTATGCACGCTTCTCGACTCGCAAGACTTCTACTGCTTGCGTAAAATAGCAGGCATGAATATCGACGCAATTTTTGCCGCGATGAACCAAAGCGACGTTCACTACCTTCTCATCGGTGGGATGAACTTTATGCTCCGGCATCGTCCCTTGCTTACCTACGACGTCGACTTCTGGATCGAAGACACCGAGGAAAATCGTCGCGCATGTGAGCAAGCACTTGCCAACCTTAATGCGGAGTGGGGAAGTACCGAGGAAAACTGGGCTCCCACCAGCCAGCTTTCCGCAGGCTGGCTAGAGAAGCAAGCAATTTATTGTCTTAACAGCCCGCATGGAGCCATTGATATCATGCGGGTTGTCAAAGGCCTGGACAACTGGCAAGAATCTTGGCGACGAGGCATCGATGAGAAAACAGGCGCCGGGACGCGCTATCGGGGTCTCTCGGACAACGATATGCTCCAATGCCAGTTGGCTTTGTCCGAGTCACAGCAAAAAGCTGAACGTGTACGGATTCTGCGCGAGATTCTTCAGTCCGACGACCAATAGCCATGAATGACCCAGCGCGGCGTAGCCGCAACCAAAGAAAAAATAGCCACAAAAAACACGAAAACCACAAAAACATGGCTCGCGAATCACGCAAATTGGCACGAATGAATCGGGAGGATGACAAACAGTTACATTCGTGTGATTCACTAGCCTAATAATTTCTTTTCGTGCCTTTTTGTGTTTTTTGTGGCTACTGAAAATCTTTGCACCAAACAAAGAATTTGACCGTTAGTAACATGAACGACTTAAAACAGAAAGAGGAGCTTAAACGCGAACATTGCTGGGACCCCCGGCAACGGTGGAAAGTTCTGCAAGAAACCATCGCCTGGATCGATTCGCAGCAAGCGGTGCCACGAAACTCGCCTGCCGGCTGCCTTGCCGCGCAGCGACGCCCCCTGGATACATAAGCTGCAATGCGCTCCCCTACCGATCATTTCACCACATCGACGCCAACGACGCCCAACCGCCGTCGCGATGCGATTGATTTCCTGATGGGCCGTATTAACTACGAGCGGACGCCGTCGCTACCCTATGCCGAGCGGCACCTGAAGCTCGACCGCATGAGACAATTGCTCACGCGGCTGGGCAAACCCGATGCAGGCCTGCCAATCGTTCATGTTGCCGGAACGAAAGGAAAAGGCTCCACGTCGGCTCTGATTGCCAAGGTGTTGCAGGCCGCAGGCTACCAAACAGGGCTGTTTAGCTCGCCTCATTTGCACCGCATCGAAGAGCGTTTTGCCGTCGATGGCCAGCCTTGCTCGGCCGAGGAATTGATCGCCCTGGTCGATCAGCTCCGGCCGATTGTCCGCGCAATGGATGCCGAGGCAATGCAAAGGGATCGCCGAGGCGAGGTCGGCAACGATCTACGGCCGACCTATTTTGAGTTGACCACCGCCCTGGCGCTGATGCACTTTGCACAGCGACAGGTCGACGTCGCCTTGCTGGAAGTCGGCTTGGGCGGGCGGCTCGATTCGACCAATGTCTGCATGCCGGTCGCAACGGTTATCTCCAGCATCAGTCTCGACCACACCAAGCAGCTTGGCAACACGCTGGCGAAAATCGCTGCGGAAAAAGCAGGCATTATCAAACCGGGCGTCCCCCTGTTGTGTGGCCTGATGGAAGACGAGCCGCGACGCGTGATTGCCAGCATTGCTCGCAACCATGGTTGTCGGCTGATGGAGGCCGGACACGATTTTCATTATCGCTATCGGCAGCCGCAAAAGTTGGATATTTCGGACCAGTTGGGCCAACTCGACTTTGTCGGTCGCATGGCAGGCGAGGAGATCGAGTTGTCCAATATCCCGCTCCGGCTGTTAGGCGAGCATCAAGCGGCCAACGCAGCCTTGGCCTTGGCGACGACCGTGGAATTGCGACTGCAAGGCTGGTCGATCTCGGACGAAGCGATGCACCAGGGGCTTACCGAGTTAGCGCTGCCAGCCCGAATGGAGGTGACCAGCCGCCGACCGACGGTCGTGCTCGATGTGGCGCACAATGTGGCTTCCGCCCAGGCGCTGATCCAGTCGCTTACCGCAAGTTTCGATTGTCACCGGCGCGTACTGGTGCTGGCGGTTTCGCGGGATAAAGATGTCCGTGGAATGCTGCAAGTTTTGCTGCCCCACTTTGGCGTGCTGATTGCCACGCAATATCAAGACAATCCGCGGGCTGTGCCTGCATGCCGGTTAGCAGAGCTTGCGAGCGAGCAACGGACCCTCGCGGATGCCCATGTTGCCACAGCCAGTGTCGCCGCAGAAATTCACGAGCAACCACTCCCCGCCGATGCTTGGCAACTAGCGCAACAGATTGCTGGGCTGGATCAACTGATCTGCATTACCGGCTCGTTTTTTATTGCGGCTGAACTGCGTCCGATCCTTCTGGCCACTCCATCAGAGCATAGCGTTTCCGCCTGAGAGAACGCAGCAACGCATAGACCAACGCCATCGTCAGTAGGGTTAACATGTCAAAATCCTTTCGATATGTTCAGTGCAGTAACTTTTATCAATTCCGACGGCGAGTGGTGGACGTTAGCCCGCCGATCAGCGGCAGGCTAATCCTACAGCGCAGAGTAAATGTAACCGTTCACGGGATGGAAGAAAAATGAACCACGAAGAGCACGAAGGACACAAAGAAAGGCCACAAAGAATAGAATTCTATTTTTCGTGAGGCTATCCAATCAAGTCGATGAGGGTGCAAATTTAGCCTACTTTGAGGTGAAGAGAAGAGAACCACGAAATAGACGACACACACGAAAGAGAAAGTTTTGCGAATACTGGTGGTCAAGTCTTTCAGTTTCAAATCCTGCGATCCTACTCCCCCACTTTTTTCGTAGTTTTCGTCTATTTCGTGGTTTTCCTCCGAATGGGTTTTCCGTTTGAGTTCGCTGAGAAGCGGGAGCAAGCGGTTTGCCCTCTGACTTCTTCGTGCTCTTCGTGTCCTTCGTGGTTCAATATTTTTCATTCCGTGAACGGCTACGAGTAAATTAACCACAAAGGCACAAAGAACTCAAAGCAATCAAGCGTTTTTTGCAAACTGCCAGAAATCAATACTAAGTCAACAACTTTCGGACATAGGAAACTGCTTGTGTGAGAAATTAGAGATAGTTTTTTCCCTGCTTCCCAAATTCTCTTTCTTTGTGTCCTTCGTGCCTTTGTGGTTTAATTCTGCGCTGTAGCACCAACACCCACCGATCTCCCTCACATTTATCTCCGCCAGTCAGACCAAGGCCATTCGGGTTCGGTACTGGGACAGGGCGGTTCCATTTCCGCAATCGGGCTGCCCGTTGCAACCGATGAGCGATTAGCTTGGGCACGTTCATCTCGGACTTCCGTTTGCAAGTTTTGGACTAGTTGAGCAATGTAGGGATCGGCCCAGGGCAGCAGGTCGCTGGGGCGGGTTGCGAAACGCGGGATTGCATAGCGGTGCTGCGAGGCTCTGTTGCGAGTCGTTGGGGCCTCGGTGTTTTCCGGTACGCGAATCACAGTACAAACAATCTTCCTAACTTTTCGGGGCGCAACCATGATGAATTCCTTTCCGTAAATGGGGCGAGAACAGCCCGCTAGGTTTGTAAAAGAGTACTGACAAGTAGTATGTCGAAAAGAGGTTTGTGCCCGTCCAAGCCAATCATCCCATGGCCTTGGAGCAGCAACACAAGAGCCGACCGGCAATGCTTAACGCAGCCGGCGTGCCAAAACAATCGGTGCGGCACAAAAAGCCCAAGCGATATGCCGTAAAGCATTACAATGCAAGGACTTACGGCATTGCAGGGGCTGCTGGCTGAAGTATCCCAACGGGTCCGATGCAGAAGCGTTTAAGGAACATTTTTCAAACGCTTCTGCAAATTGCCGGAAAATATGACGATTAGGCAATTTTTCTCAAGTTGGGGTGCAACCGTCCAAAGGTCCAGAATTCGCCATAGCAAACCTAGCACTCTGTCGCAGCTTAATTTTCGGATTAGCCGTTTTGGCGCTAGCCACGGTTGATGCGGAAAAAACCGTGGCTAGCGCCAAAACGGCTGATTTGCTCAAACCTAATCCTAAGCTGCGATAGACTACTAGTGCGTAGGATGAAACTATGAAAGAAGCGAAGGCCACCATGCCCAAGTCAACCAACCACACTTCATTTCGGATCGGATTTGCAGCCATCGGATTCCTCTGCGTCCAGTGCTTGGAACAATTCGTCCGCGACTCCTACTAAGTGGTTGTCCGCCAACAATGTTGCCGGTAATTCCCCGGTGCAACGAAGCATCTCAGTCAAGAACTCATGTTGTTCCTGCATAGGGAGTGACTGAAAAGCTACCATCAACTGGGCGGTGGTTTCTGACATGGTACGACTCTTTGGTCATTCATTAGGAAACGGTCTAACTTTGCCGCTGTTCATATCGAATGTGCTCGGCAGCGAATTGGCTGGCGAAACGGCATCAATTTCCAATCATCTCATTATACTCCATTAGCACGGCAGGCCATAGGGTTGGCGAGACATCATGCGATGCCCCGGAAATTATCGCGTTCAGTGCGTAGGATGGGTGATTCTGTCGGCGGGTAACGGTATTGCCTTCCATTGATTGCTGCCGCCGACAGGTTCACTCATCTTCTTTGGGCATCGGTTGAAGATGGGTGCGAGCACCCCATCCTACGTTACATCGCAGTAGTGATGCGCAGTTAAGCAGATTTGTGGGCAGTGATTAGCACAAATGCTCTTAACCAAAAGTAGCTAAGGAACATCAAGAGTGTCCAGAGCATCACAGGCTCACCAAAAATGCGAAGCTTCATGCTCAGCCACGCGACTGCGGCAACCCCTTGAAGGATGAGCACGAAGGTAAAGAAGAAATGCATTGCTCTGCTGCTGGGGGACTCGAATAGCGACTCAACGGTACAACCTCCTAATCGCAGTGTCAGAGGCACAAGCACCAAAGAGGCTAGTACCGCAAAAGAGAGCAGGTCGGCGAACATCGGATTTTACCTCTTATGGTAGTGTGGCAGCTATCTATTATACCTGACGGCGGTCGATGTGCCCGACGGTAGTTTGGTTACGTCCCAAAACAGCACCCAACGACGCCTCCTTAGTCGCGTCGGGTTGAAGGCGATTGTGTCGCCGGGAGTCTCGCAACCTCATTCCATGGATTATCGATTGCCCTCGACACCAACTATTTCTAGCAGTGCGTTTCGCTCTGCCAGAGTTGTCGCACGCTCATTCATTCGACCACAACGTGCCAGCGAGTCAGCGAGACCAGCAAGCATATCGGCAACTGCAACCTTTGTGTACACATTCTCCGCATGAGGAGTAGAAGCAACCTGTTTTCCAATAGCTACGGCATTCTGCCACGCATCTATAGCCTTCTCATGGTCATTGCTAGCCCTGCAAAGTCGGGCATGTGCTGTCCACCATTTCGCTAAGTCGCTTTGCACGCCAGCCGCTATGTCGAAATCCGCCATTGGCTGCATCAGCGTGTATGCCTTTGCCAGATCATCGTCGGCTTCCTCCAGTTCGTCAGACTCGACTTCGCACTGGGCACGCAACGTGATTAAGCTAGCACGCATATGATCGTACATCTTGTCATTATCAATGACTGAAAGTGCCTCAGAGACCGATTGGCGCGCCTCTACGATCTGGCCAGATCGAAGAAGTTGCCGCGCCTCGCTTTGCAGCATCATCGCAAGCCAAACAGATGCGTCCCACCGCCTAGCTGCGGCGGTAGCAAGGCGCGAGTGATGAAGTGCATCCGACTCACGGTTCGTGAGTCGATACAGCGACGCTAGATCGGATAATGCCTTGGATTCAACGGATGCTTCAAGGCCGAGGAGTGCTAAGATTTGGCGGTAAGCTAGTTCCGCACCGTTCCAATCTGCAACTTCTTCGCACTCTCCCGCAGCAATCGTCAAGTCAAAATCAGGCGATGGGTTTTCATCGCACCAGTCTTCGGCATGTTGGAAGACTTTACTTACAGTTGCCTCGACATCTTCGGTCCGACCACGATCTACATCATGGTGGAATTTCTTCAAAAGCCTAGAAAAGAGGTTATCCGGTGTCGAGTCTTTTGGCATAGGATGACGACCCTTATAGAGATCTCGCATCTAAACACAGATTGTTGCTCGTATCAAATCTTACTGTCCCGATTAGCTCCACAAGAAACTGCTGCGATGTTCTGTACGTCCACATTCTAGCCCTTCAGGCCAACTGCCGCCACCTACCGGAGGTGTGACACACCGACCGCAGAAACGGAATTTCCAAAAATACTGCACCGGTTTCATCGTCCCGACGTACTTCTGGGACTGCTATTCAGCCAAGAATTCTTATCGCAATTTCAGCCCACGGCTTTGCCGTGGGGTCGCCTGACGGGAAGGGATCGCAACGAAATTCACATAAGGCGAGCGGCAATTGATAATTTACCAGAATACTAGCACGACGCGCAAGCGAGTGTGTGCTAGACCCACTTGCTTGCGCTGCGTGCTAGTAATTCATATTCTGCCGCCCACCTAGTGCTTGGTAAATACTCATCTGCCGCTCACATAAAAACAAACTCGCGGCATTTTTACCCCTCGGCAAAGTCGGGGGCTGAAATCATGCTTCGGGACTTTGCTGTTCTCCTGCTGACGACTCGAGCATTTCCTGAAGATGCTCCACCGCCCGTTGTAATGCTCGGTCGGTGAATGTCTCGGGTAGTTGGCCATCTTCTCTGTCGATTTGCTCGGCCAGGGCACCCTTGTCGGCGGTGCCGATCACGTCACGACGTCTGCGGTATTTACGCCAATCCAGATACTCGGTCTCGTCCAGCTTTTCCTCAAATCCCGGATTAGGGGATACGCCCCACTGATCGTCGATCGTGTCACCGGGCATGCGATGGATGTTCCTTCCACTCGGTCGCCAGTAAGTTGCCGAAGTGAGTTTTAGCAAACTACGGCCCGATTCGACGGGCATTAGTCTTTGGACTGTTCCTTTGCCGTAAGACCTTTCGCCGACCACGACAGCACGACCATAGTCTTGAAGGCAGGCAGCCACAATTTCGCTGGCGCTAGCGCTATTGAAGTTGATCAACACAGCCAGAGGAATTTCTGTGTAGGTGCCTTTGCCGGACGAAACGTACCGGTCGCGGATTTCTTTGTTGCGTCCGCGCGTGGTAACGATTGGTAGCCCGCTGGGGAGAAACAGATCGCTAATTGCCACGGCAGCGTCGAGCGCTCCACCGTAGTTGTCGCGCACGTCGAGTATCAGCGATTGGACTTCTTCGTGGGTTAAGTTGGCGAGGACACGCGTTAGCTCGTCGACCGTTTTATCGCCGAATTTGGTAATCCGAATGTAGCCAATTCGCGGGTCGGCGGCCAATCGGAACTGCCAATTCCCGTTTTTATCGCGCATGTCGCCCAAGATTGAATCCTCGGTGATAATGGCTCGCTTTAGACGAATGTCGACCGGTTCTGCACTCCCTTCGTGCCGCAATGAAAGCGTGATTTTCGTGCCCGGTTTTCCCCGCATGTGGTGCAGCACATCAAGCATGCTCATGCCCTTGGTGGAAATACCTTGGATGGCGACGATATGATCGCCGGAGCGAATGTCGGCACGGAAAGCGGGCGTGCCAGGCTCAGGCGGTCCCATGACCGTTAGCAACGGTGGCTCACCCAATAGGCGAATTCGTACCCCGACGCCACCGAATTCCTGACGCAGATATTCGCGAAAGTCTTCCCGCTCTTCTTCGTCGACAAATCGCGAATGCTCGTCACCCTGTTTTTGAAGCACACCAATCATGCCGCGCATCGCCCCTTCAAACAATTGCTGATCGGGGACTTCTTGCAATGCCCAACGGTCGATCACCGAGAACCCCGACGCCACATAACGCGAATAGGGGTTCTGCTCGGCACGCACGTAGCATGTGTAGGAAAGGATGACCGCAATCAGAAGCAGCAACATATTGCGGTGGGGCATGGGAGCGGGGAAGTTTGATGTTTAATGTGAGATTGATGATGTCAGACCGATTTTCTAATCAGCCGTAGCCGAAGTCGCCAGACTTTGGTTTTCCGTTCCAAAGTCTGGCGACTTCGGCTACGGGAAGATTTCATTTGCCGCTCGCCTTACATCATACATTTGCCGAATCCTCTGAGTGGTTGCGCCGCAGTTTTCGTAGCTTGGCGTGTAGCGCTGCATGGGGGCCATCGCTTAGCGGCTCACCCTCAGGCGGAAGTGGCTTGTCTGATTCGTTCGAATCTTCCTGCTGTCCAATTGTTTCACTGACTGGCTGTCGGGTGTCGGATGTCAGCTCTCCGCTAGAATCTGGCTGAGAGCCGAGAGCTGATTGCCGACTGCCTTGCTGCTTGCCGCCAAAATAGTATCCCAACGGGCCCGCTAAAAGAGCGGGTAACAACAGCAGATCGCCCACCAGCGCCGTGGCGAGCATCGTAATCATTAGGTATCCGAATTGCTGGGTTGGTGTAAACGTACTCGTAGCAAACACCGCCAGCCCCAAGCCGCCGATGATCGTGGTTTGTGTCATCGCGGTTGCACACCGATCGTAGGCAAGCATCGTCGATTCCATGCGATTCATGCCCTGTTGCATGCCACGCCGAAACCATGTGAGAAAGTGGATCGTGTCGTCCACCGCCACGCCCAGTGCCACGCTGGCTGTCATCATGATGCCAATGTCGACCTTGATTCCGACCCATCCCAGGGTGCCAAACACAATGACGATCGGAAAGATGTTGGGGATCATCGAAACCAAGCCTGCCGTGGGACTGTGCAGCACCAGCATCATCACCACGGCGATCAGTACCGTCGCCCAGAGGATGCTTTGGCGCAGGCTAATGAGCAATTGTCGTTGGGTTTTGTAGACCAAGGGGATCATGCCGGTGTAAACCGCGCGAATGGGCCTGGGTTCTGAACTTTTGAGAAGTGGCACAGCGGCCGTCGCCTCAATCAACGGCATGTCCGACACATTGACCACGAGCAAGCCGCCGCTCGCCAATTGTTTCGCCATGGGGTCGCTGCCTGCTGAGACCAGCACGAGCGCATCTTGCTCGGTGAGGGCGGCAATCACCCCATCGCGGTAGGCGTCTCGTTCCGAACTGCTGTTCCGCGAATCGTCCAGCTTGGCGAGATTGTAGTATCGAACCCCTTTCGGTTTCACGCCACTGCGACGCAACAGCTTGGCAAGCTCCCACTCCTGCGTATCCTCGGCGGGTGTTTTTACATCGCTGGGATTGCGAAACAAGATACAGAGTTGAGCTCCATCGAGCCGCTTGCCATTTTCATGCAACCGCCGAACAATCCAATCGCGCTGCTGATAAGCCATCAAGATAGGATCGACGACCTGGCTCAAATCTTGGACAAACTCGCCGTAGTCTACGCTGTTGCCATCCTTATCGCCTAGCGCGGCAACCCGCTCGCTGACCCGCCACAGCTCGCGATCGCTCGGTTGCTCGGGATGTTCAGCCGCACTTTCCATCCGCAAATAGTCGCCGCGGAGCAATAGATCGCGGTTTTCTTCCAGGCTCTTATTTTTGGCATAATTCGCGCTGCTATTGGCCGCCGAGATGCTCGTCTTGGTGCTCTCGGGCGTAAAGGTCGCTACCGAAAGCCCACGGCTGGTTTCAGGCAGTACTTCGATGCGTTGCTGGATCTCGCGCATCATGTCGAGTCGCTCGAGCATCGTCATTCGATACTGTTTTCCGTCCGACTCGGCATGTTCGTCTGCCATTCGGCAACGCTCGTGCGGAACCGTAAAGATAATTTCCATCGGAACCAAATTGCCAAGATTTTCTTCCAACCAGGCATAGTCGTGAATCAGATCGGTATCTTCGTCCAACAGTTTCAGTAATTGCACTTCTGTTTCGATCTTGGTAATCCCAAAGGCAAACGCCCCCATGACCGCTAGCCAAAGCAGACAAACTAGCGCGTGCCGACGAACAACAAAGCTAAAAATCTGCCTTGCCCAGTTGGGCAAATGACTCTCGTCCTGCCCGTCCGACTGACGTTTCACCAGCGCGTCGCTAATGGGGAAACGGTGCAAAAACACGGGGAGTATGGTGAACAGCACGCCGACCGTGGCCAGCACGCCGATCGCGGTAAACATGCCAAACTTTTTGATCGGCAAGATATCGCTCGTATAGAGCGAGCCAAGCCCCACGGCCGTGGTAAACGCAGCCAGGGCGCACGGCCCCCAACCTAGCTTCACGGCCGACTCGGCAGCCCCCGCCAGTCCATGATCGCGACGGGCGTCGCGGTAGTAGTTGACAATATGAATCGCGCCCGAGAGCCCCAGCACATAGACCACCGCGGGCATCGACATCAAAATAGCATCGACCGTGCCGAGCCGTGGCGTGAGAAGACCGAGCGCGAAAACTTCGACAATACCGAAGTAAAACACGATCGCCAGACTCATGCCCGCGCTAATTACCCCCACGGTAAAGACAATACTGGTAAGTTTCAGGCTGCGAAAACACCAGTAAGAAAGTCCGAAGCCGACGATTCCCGAGAGTCCCGCCAGACGAATGAGTGTTTTCTCGCCCTCGATGTCGATTGTGATGTTGTCGACAGGCGGTCCGCCCATGTGGATGGTTGATGGATCAATGGCACACTCGGAGGAGGCAATCTCGCTGATTCGCTCGATGGCCCTCCGCATCGTTTTATTGCTACGGGTAGCCTTCTCGGATAAATAGACCACCATGCAGGTGGTTCGCGTCTCGTTGCCAAGCGACTTTCCTTCGGCGTCTCGAAGCACCGGGCCAACGAGCGCTCCTTCAAGCCGTCGGGCCGCGTCACCGTAGTCCAAACCGAGCGGGGGTTTGGTCAATTCCTCCAGCACCGCTGGCCCAGTGATGATGCGCTTGTACCATGCCTTGCGATTCTTCAGATCCTGCGCCAACTCGCTATTCTTGCCTGCTTTTTCTAGGGTCGCCTGACTGGGCGTCAGTTGCCTGACCAATTGATTGAGCTTTTCGGCATTCCCCAGCGTGCATCCTTCCCAACTCAGAAGTGCAAATTGTTCACCAATGAAGTGCTCTCGAAACCAACGCAGGTCGATCGCCTCAGCGTAATTTCTAGGCAGCCAATCTTCCGCCTTGTTGGTATTGCTTTCGATCGCCTTGCGCGCACCCCGAGGGATAAACGAAAACAAGAGCGTGGCGGCAAAGGCAATCAGGAAATAGTTGGGCCAGTAGGGCCATCTCAACGTCTTGCGAGCTAGAAACGAAGGTTGTTTCATCAAAATATTCAGCGTGTTAGGCAAGATAAAAAGCGGGCAGGGGGCAGTGAACAGCAGGCAGCAGACAGTTTGCCAGTCTACTACCAACTAGATAAGCTACCGAGAATTGGCAACGAAGTCTACGCCGACAAATTAGGTGGAAAACTAGCCAGATAGGGGCAAGGATACGGGAAATAACGATTTTGGGGACTTTTCAGCCGTTTGATGGCAGAAGCTTAAAAAGTCGTACGCAAAAGGAATTAAGCCACGGAATGAACACGGATGAAACACGGATGAAACACGGATATGTCCGTGTTACTATCGATCAATTTCTTTGTGTAGCGCAAAGATTTTTCGACAGGATTAACAGGATCGGCAGGATAGTGGTCCATTGGATCCATCCCGTTTATCCTGTAAATCCTGTCAAAATTGGTTGTTTGGTTGCGGCCAACGGCTGCGATAAGTTCAATCGGTGTTTCATCCGTGGCTAAATTTTTGCTTCAGGTTCCTGAAGTATTACAAAATCTCTGGAGAACCGATTAAGAAAATGGTTCTTCAGGGAATTTAGTGGCTACCGTTCGAAGAAAGCATTTAAGCCCCCGGCTTTGCCGGGGGGTAGCCTTCGAGGAGATGTTGCTTTCGAGGAAAATGTCCTTCGTGAAAATGCTCTGCTTGTTGGGAAGGAGGACTGTTACGCAACCCCCCGGCAAAGCCGGGAGCTGAAATTGTGACTTGGGCATTCTCCTTTCCACTGCAAAATCTAGCCATTAAAATCCCTGAAGAACCAAGAGAATAGATTCGACTGGCTACAGCTCGACCTTCAGCGTGCGTACGACGCTTTTGTCTGTTGAGGGAATACTTGAAAAAGTCTTCGACGATTCGCCTTCGCCTACTCGGATCGTATAGTTGCCCTTGTAGAAAACCTTGGGACGCCACGAATTCTCGTTGATCCGAATCGTATACACAATCTCGCCCGTGCTCTCGGCAATCACTTGCACCACGGGATTTTCGGCACCCGTGATCTGCAAGGTGGGCAGCCAAGCGATTGCCTCTCGGCCATAGTTGTCTTCCTGATGGATCGTGATTGGCCAACCAGGGTATTGTTTTGCATCGGGCTTCGACACATCGACATGCCGCGGCCAGCATTCCATCGTGATTCGACGGGTCGATTTCTGGAATCGCACCAGGCCATAGCCGGCAGCTTGGTAATTGTCCTTGTTAGGGTTGGCATACGCGTGCATCAATAACTTGTTGCCAAACCCGTCACGGTATCTGCCCGTATTTTCCAGTGGGCCCGAATTTTCCAGTGGGTTCGTCGGGTCATGGTCGAGAGGTTTTTCGAGCGGTAGCCACCAACGTCCGTAGTAATTGACAATCGACGGCACGCAGAACGAATAGCCCGAGTCTTCCCACGCGTTGGTCCCGTGGTGCATGACCGTAGCGAGATGCTGATCGCCGGCGATGTGGAATCCGAAGCTGCGGCGGATTTCATGCAATGCTCTGTTGCGACCCGACTGAGGCCAGCCATTGGAGTCGAGGTCCGCCGTCACACGGCCATCGCCACTGCCATGCACATGGGCCCCGCCGGCAAAGATGGTTTGCGACAGCACGGCTTTCATTTCCGAGCCTGCCCAGTCTTGTCCCCACGTGTGCAAGAAATGGAGTTGTCGCGCACCGAGCAAACGCGCCTCGGGCACATCCACCACTTGCGGATCGTAATCGGGCAATTTGATATGATCGGCTCGAGGGCCATGCGGCGGGATCAGGCCGGCCGGACCTGTTTTCCATTTGCGATCTTCGATAATTGCAAAATCGATTCCACCGACATGGAGCGAGGTGTAATAGACCGAGATATCTTGCTCGACAGGCGTCGCATCGAAGGGATCAGGCAGATGGCTCGTCTGGGCACGCTGTACCATGTTGACGTATTCCGCCGGCATGAGATATCCACCGTCGGAGGCCCCCGGCAGCAAGGCTACCCCACCGCTCTCGCCCCAGAGATTACCCTGACCCACATCGTGATCGTCGGGGATGGTGATCGTCGGACGGTCTCGGATGATCTCGCCGAATTGACGACCGAACAGCAACCACGCTGCGGTGTGCTGCTTGTGATCGTAGCTTTGGTCACCGGAGAAAAACAGCAGGTCGGGATCTTGAGCCTTGATGTTGTCAATAATATCCTGACGAGGCCCGCGGTCCGAGTTCGAGTTGCCCGTAAACGCCGCGACGACGATTTCATCCTTGTCGATCGGGTCTTTACGGATTCTCCCGCCATAGACCGAGCCACCCGCATGGGTAACGCGATAGTCCACATCGCGGCGATTGTCCCAACCTTCCATGCGGAAAGTTGCAAGCCAGCCTTTCTCATCGACCTTGCTGGTGGCGATTGGTTTCCAGACTTCCGACGCCTTCACTTCCAACTGGACCTCGCGCGGTTCCTTGTCGCGAAGCGGGTAAAGCTGAGCACTCAGTTTGAGGACATCGTTCTCGACCGTGTAAAGTGTAAAACAAATCACCTTGTTACGGGGAACATCAGGAATCGTCGGCCTCGTGCGGCCTTTACCGCAGAGCGGTGTGGCCAGTGCCGAAGAAATAGCGATTGCAAAAAGAATGATGGGGATTTTGTAATTCATGGTGAGTCCATGTTAATGTTGGTGAAGCGATGCGTGAACGATCATGTGTGTATGCAACAGGTATTACAAAACCTCAGAGTGAAAGCTATCGGCTGTTGGCGATCAGCTTTCAGCCAGAAAATGCAAATCGTTCGGCATTTCTTTTGCTGAAAACCGACAGCCGATAGCTAAAAGCCCCTGTGGCGGAAATAGGACTTTTCTTTTGGCTAGTACTACTGCGCTAGGTTGAACCACGACGGCACAACGGGCACAACGAATCGGAACTAGGAATACAGGGCTTTCAAGGATTCTGCCTCAATCAACAGGCTGGCATGTTGTTTCCTACAAAACACATACTTAAAAAAATATCCATTTCACATCGTTCGTCCTGCTTGTGTAGTATGACGTGATGTTCGTTGTTTCGTTGTGGTTCCAATGACTTAGCGCTGTAGTACTAGGTTAACTAACACTTTCGCTCCGAGTACAAACCGTTCGAGTGTAACCGGTGTTCCTTGCAGTTGCAAGGTGATACGAGCCATGAGTTTGCGTCGATTTGATGGTGACAAAAACGGCCTCCTTCGAGTAAACATTGGAATTCGGACAGCCACGTTCCCCCTGGCAAGGAGGCCGATCTGCGCCGCCGAACCAACGATCAGTTTACCTGCGGCCTAGCCCCAATGCCGTTTAACGGTAAGCGTTCTGTGAACAGCGTCCCAAAATTGCGCGCTATCCTAATAGAGGTGAACCATTCCCTTTATTCCAGGAACGAGCACAATGTCCAATCGAAACAAATCCCAAGAGTCCCACTGGCGTGGCCTACTGAAACAGCAGTCCTCAAGCGGCTTGAGCATCGCGGCGTTTTGCCACCAGAACTCGATTACACAAACCAGCTATTATGCCTGGCAGCGTAAGTTCCGTGAGCAGCAAGCCTCCCCAGAGCAGGGGAGCCGTTCGACCAAGTCTCTTAAAACCAGTCGTAATGCCGTCCAGGGCACCCAACTGGTGCCTGTGCGGATCGAGGGGACGACACCTGCGTCCACGCTGCGTATTCACTTGCCGCAGCAGGGAGTCTTTGTGGATGTGCCTCACGGCACCGATTGTGAGACAGTGAAGGACGTATTGCAGGCGTTGCGTGAGGTGGCGTCATGTTGATTGTGCCATCCCAAATAAAAGTCTTCGCCGCGTTGGCTCCCACGGACATGCGTAAAAGTTTTTGTGGATTAATCGGTATCGTCGAAAAGGAGCTTGGCAAACAGATTGAAGACGGAGATCTTTTCTTGTTTTTCAACCGACGCCGCAACCGGTTGAAGGTACTCTATTTCACGGGTGACGGCACGATCATCCTCTACAAGCATCTTGAACGAGGAACGTTCGAGACACTACGTGGCGCCGACCATGGAGGGGCGATTGCATCCCCCGGTGATTACTTGACACTGCATGTGGACGACCTGCGATTGTTGCTGGAAGGCATCGAGCTATCGAGTGTCAAACGTCGCAAGTGGTGGCGTCGTGAGCAGGCAAAACAAATTACTCAATCGCCTTGGAAACCACCTTGACGCGCAACGTGAATTGTCGATAAATAAACATGTGTGTTCTACACCAACGGTGTGTGATCATTTGCCATTTCGTGACGCACCTTCAAGGACCGAAACGTTGTCGATGGAATCCGACAAACTCCGAAAAGAGATCGAAGTGCAGCGCGCCGAGATCGCACATCTCAAAAGGGTTAATAGCGAGCAACAGGCAACTCTTGAATCGTTGCAGAATCACATCGAGGTGATGCAAGAGCAAATCACCTTACTCCGTAAGGCACTCTTTTCTCCACGGCGTGAACGGTTTATCCCTTCTCCCGATCAAAAGCTTCTTTTTGATCCCGAGTCGATCGAGGGCAACGAGATTAGCGAGGATGACGAGGCGACCGACGAAGAAGAGCCAGACGATGAATCGTCTTCGAAACGCAAGAAACGCCGTAAGAAGCGCAAACGTTTTGAATTCCCCGAGTGCTTGCCGGTCCAGCGTTTTGAACACCCACTGCCGCCGGAAGAACTCGATTGTCCTTGTGGATGTGGCGGCAAGCGGACGGTGATCTCCGAGCAGATCTCACGGCAACTAGAATATGTTGAGTCTAGCGCCTACATCGCCGAGCACGTTCGGTTTACCTACGGTTGCCCTGTTAGCCGGGATGGCCAGCAGATCGTCACCAGCGAAAAGCCACCCAATATCAACGAAAAAGGGATATTTGGGGCCAGCACGTTAGCCTGGCTGGCACACGCCAAGTTCGAGCGTCACCTGCCCCTGTATCGTCTCCAGGAAGAGCTTCGTTCCACCACCACGATGTGGTTCAACCGCAGCGTGTTGAGCAACGCCGTGGTGCGAACGGGCGAGCGTCTGCTGCCGGTGTGGGATCTGATTCGCACCCAAGTACTGGATAGTTTTTATGTACGGGCCGACGAGACCACGGCCCGTGTCCTGCGTCCCGGGGCTGGGGCGACCAAGCTGGTTTATCTCTGGGTCTACGTTGGCGATGACCAGCATCCGTACCAACTATTTGACTATCGACTTGATCGATCCCGCGCAGGTCCGCGGGAAATACTTGATGATTTTCAAGGCGGATTATTAACCGACGGTTACAGTGTCTACACGTCCCTAGTCAAGGAATCGGATGGCCGACTTCTGGATCTGGGTTGTTGGGCCCATGCGCGGCGGAAGTTCGACGAAGCGTGCGCCGTCTCAACGCAGCCACTTGCGCACGAGGCGCTCGCTTGGATCTGGCAACTGTACGACATCGAGGATCGCCTGGCCGATGCCGATGTGGAAACGCGACGACAAGTGCGCATGCGCGAGTCGGTTCCCATTCTTGCCCTTCTGCACGATCGTCTCACCGAAGTGCAGCCGACGGTACGGCCTTCGACCAAGTTGGCCGAAGCGATCGGCTACCTGCTCAATCGTTGGAACGCGATGACGCGATTTGCAACCGACGGGCGCTATGCGATCGATAACAACATGGCAGAAAGAGTCATTCGCCCCTCGGTTATTGGAAGAAAAAATTACCAATTTTTTGGGAGCGATGCGGGTGGTCGCGCGGCATGCGTCTGGTACACGCTTATCCAGAGTGCTCGTTCTAATCATGTCCACGTCACCCCGTATCTCAACGATGTTCTCGTCCGGCTTCCTCAGATCGTTCCCGAGTACTTGCGGGTGGGCGACGCCCAAACCCCGTTCGAATCGCTTTCAAGGGACCAGCGTGAACAGCTCTCCGAGCTGCTACCTGACCGATGGCTCAAGGCACACCCTGAGCATCGCAGCGAAGATCGCCAGCGCGAACTTGATCAGGCCAACCAGCGCCGCCGCCAGAGGCGTGCTTCACGACGTCGGCTTGTCAAGATCTGAATTACGCTCCTGGCATGACGGAGTTCACAGAGCGCTAACTAGTCGCGGGTGCTTTCCTCTGCGTTTTGCCACGGCTCACCAGATCTCATAAGGTAACACTCGAAGTTGACAATCTTGATGAAAGTCCAGCAGGCGAGCTTTGTTGTAGGCACCGCCGAATTCAAGCACTAGTTGGGGGGAATTGGATGGGTTAATAATTGCGTCGGGAAGTTTTTGGCCACGTCTTTGGGGAGCCAGCACGTCTTCGCCAACCCAATCTTGGGCGAGCTTTGGTCGTGCCACGCGCAACTGCAAAAACATCTGCGCCACTCCAAAATCATGGGTTGCCTGGTATTGGTGTTTGAGTCGTCCGGTTGCCTTGCCTCCAAAAAGTTTCGCCGCTGCGGCAGTAGCGAGATACGCATGCCGACGCTTCGGCTGGGTGGTCCATCGGCTCTGCAGAATCCAAGCAGCAGCCCCAAGATCGGGCGGAGCGTCGCCAGGCATCCATTGCAGCACCGGCCCTGAAAGTTCAGGAAGATCCGCCGCCAAGACAGGAGTCGTCGTTAAAAGTCCACCGGAAATAAGCTTTGCCAAACGGCGTCTGGCGGACTCTCTGGCGTTCTTTTGCGTTGGCCACCAATGAGCTGCAATCTGTCCCAAGTGAAACATGCGAACGCAGGCAGAGAGAGATTGGATAATATCTCTGTCGCGATCCGTCAGCTTCATTAGGAGGTCCAAATTTTGCCATGGGAGGCCAACTTAAGAGTATAGCGGCTGAGCGCAGGTGTCGGAAGATACCAACAGGTTACACCTTGGAGCTTTGCCAAAGCCCTAAGTTCCGTGGTGAGGCTCAGTTACCGCCCCAGCAAGTGGCATGTCTGTTGGCACTTGCCACCGGCAACCCAGGTGCCATCAGGGGAGTAAGGCGTCGCGCAGCGACGCCCTCGCGGGCGTTCAGCCCGCGAAGAGGCCGGAGCGCCAGCGCAGGCCGGACAGTTTGCACCCGGCCCCAGCCGGGTCAAACTGGGGCGAGCGGCCTAGCGAGCCCAGCGACCGTACAGGTCGCGGCGTGCACCGGCCCCCGGCCGGTCACGCCTAGCCGTTCAGGCTAAGCCGCGTCCAGCGGCGCGCGATTTACGCAGGTCAATGATCGGGAAATCTATTTTCCCAAATGACTTGCGCGAAGAATAGTAGGCGCGTTAGCTTAAATTTAGAAAGCAAAAAAGCGGGGCGCGAACTCCGCTGTACTTCTCATTTTGTTTTTCTGTTTTCTCTACAGGAACAGGCGTCTCCAGCGGAGGCGTCTTTCCGTTTTCTTAATCCAAGCCGAAGCTTTGTAAAGTCCACGCATCGCATCTTGCAAATGCTCTCGGCGAAACGTTTTACAAACGGGTCCGCCCCAACCGTCAGAGCGTCGGCGTCTTTGGTCGATACTCCAGGTGATTTCTCCCATGTCGTTTTTATTGGCCCAGATTCGAGTTGATACGTCTCCTACCATGATCGTTTTGGCCGGTTGTTCGCGAGGTGGTTTTTTCTCCTTACTCGCCGGTGGTGGCGACTCTGGTTTTTGCTCTGGCAACTTTTTAGCAGTCGCTTTTTTCTTTTCGATTTGTAGCAATGCTTTTCTTAGCATCCGTTCGTCTATGGCGTTGAGTTGTTGCTGTTTCATGGTTCTATTTCCTGTTAGTTAGTTTTTCATTTTCGATTCTCGTCAGGGTTGAAAATGGCGGTCCTGGTCCGGGCATCCGCCCTGGGTTTGAGCTGCTCATGAGCTAATACTCCGAGGGGAGTAGAAACGTGGTGGCACTCCGGTCTGCCTCGGTAATTACCCAGATTCTTTCGCCCGAGTGGCTTTCGTAGACCGAGAATATTCGGGCACCCGTTAGCAAGGCATCCTCATTGGCATCGATGTCTTCCTCGCAGCAGTTACCCCAATCTCCTCGGGCATGCCGATTTAGCAACAAGGTTACTTCTATCGGTTGCAAAAGCTCGCGTGCGCCGGGAGTCATATAGAGCCCCCCTAGCGAGAATCTTGCCCCAGCAAGAACAATTGTCGGTGGTTCAGTTGGGTCTTTTTGTTTTTCCATGATTTTCTCCTAATTGTTGGGCAACCATTGCCCCTATTTTCTCTAAGGCCGCCGGCGGCATGTTTTTGTTCCAAGTGGCCTTTCACTCCCGTTGAAGGCTGCTTGGGAGAAAAACAGAACAACAAAACAACGTGGATTGAGTCGGGTGGAGGAAGCTGGAGCGAAATGCAAGGGGCATGACAGCCATAAGCTGGCATGGGCCTTGCTCGCGCAAGCGCCCGGAAGCCGGCTTGATCCATGTCCCTGTTGGCAGGGATGAACACAAACCAAGGGCTTAACAAGCCAGTGCTCTAAGAACTGACTGGTGCCACCAAGAATAAAGAAGATCTGCCGCAGGTTGGATTGGGCGGCGGAAGCTGGAGCGAAAAAGCAAGGGGCATGACAGCCCTAAGCTGGCATGAGCCTTGCTCGCGCAAGCGCCCAGAGGTCAATCCAACCTGTGACCACTTTTTCTGAAGAGGCCGTTTATTTCGGCGAAGGTTCCAATGCAGTAGTTGGTGATCGAGTTACCCTCGACGTATGGCAATGCTCTTACGCAGCGCCCTGACCTGATTGAGTAGTGCTTGCTGCTCGGCTGGTGTGTGCGCTTCCGACCAAGTACATTTAATCGTTTTTTCAATTTCTGCTTCGGTATCGAGAAACTTCTGGACGGCAAGCGCACATTTGATGAGGCTAGGATTGTGCTTGCCCCAGTCGTCGGTGATTTCGTCCCAACCACCTGGAACTGTGGTGGATCGCTTGGAGCGATAGTATTTCACTCGTCGCCAACGCCAGCCGATTTCTGGGCCGATGACGACGGCATGGACGCTCCCATGTTTGGTCTTGAGGAGCTGAACCGCGTACGGCGTATGTGTTTTTGCCGGGGCCATCGAAGCCCCATACCACACTCCTGATGCAATGGTAAAGAAACTGAGGTTTGTTGCTCCAATTCCCGAGGGGTCAACTATGGGAATGGAATTCAACCCTGAGAATCTTGCGGTGTGGAGGAGATTCTTGAGCAGAATGACGGGTCTGAATGGCACTTGTTTTTGTAAGAAAAACAGGGTAGTATTTCTTACATGAATAAGAAGAAGAACGGGCGAGAGTCCATCGACTCCAAAGTGCTCTCGTTGATTCGCCGACGTGGACGAGGGGCGGTATTCGTACCAGCTGACTTCCTCCATCTGGGGAGCCGGGAGGCGATCGATATCGCCCTGCATAGGTTCACTCGCAGCGGCACCATTCGGCGGCTTGCCCGCGGGGTGTACGACTATCCAAAAGAGCATCCTGTGCTTGGCCAACTCCAGCCATCTGCCGAGGCGGTGGCTCAAGCACTGGCGGGTCGCGACTGCACTCGCTTGCAGCCAGCGGGGGCCTATGCGGCCAACATGCTGGGTCTCTCCGAGCAAGTACCAGCCAAGGTGGTCTTCTTGACGGACGGACGAAGTCGGACGGTCAAGATCGGGCCGACCACCATTGAGCTTCGGCAGACAACCGCGAAGAACATGGCGGCGGCAGGGCGATTGAGTGGGCTCGTGATCCAGGCACTGCGTGAACTGGGCAAAGAGCATGTCACTGCAAAAACTGTGCAACATTTGAAACGAACGTTGCCGATCGAGAAGCGCCGTGAACTCGTCAAGGATATCCGCCTTGGACCGGCTTGGATGCATCCGATTTTTCGAGAGCTTGCCGAGGAGGAAGCATGAGGTTGGACTTTCTGGAATTGGCTACGGAAGAACGCCTCCTCTACATTGAGCAGGCAGCGTTGCGACAGAATGTCTCCGCGGTGGTCATGGAAAAAGATTTCTGGGTCTGCTGGTTGCTGGGCATTCTATTCAACTCAGAATTCGCCGCCAACATCGTGTTCAAAGGGGGCACATCACTATCGAAAGTCTTCGGAGTTATAGAGCGGTTCTCCGAAGACATCGATTTGTCCTTGTCCCCGGAATTTCTCAAGCTCCCTGAAGCGGGCACAAGCCGGAACCAGGCGAACAAGTGGATGAAGAAGGCGGAAGCGGCCTGCGGAGATGCGGTCAAAAACCAGATCAAGAGGGCGATGGAAGCTGCGGTAGAGGATGTGTTGGGGAAAAACGAACGGTCATGGTTTGAATTTCTGATCGATCCTAATACGCGCTCACCGGTACTGCTGTTTCACTACCCGTCATTGCAGCCGGACGGGTTCGAATATCTCAAACGCTCGGTGAAGATGGAATTCGGATCTCTTACCGACCAGCAACCAATCGGTCGTCATCCGATCCGGCCTTGGATCGCTGAGACATTTGCTGATGTATTTCTGGATTGGCAATGCGAAGTTGTTGCCTTGGAAATTGAGCGAAGCTTCTGGGAAAAAGCCACAATTCTTCACTCGGAATACCACCGACCTGCAGGCAAGGCGACTCCGGAAAGGTTCTCCAGGCATTATGCCGATACGGCCTCACTGGCACAGCATCCCAAGGCAAGTGCGGCCATCGATCAACACGAACTTTGTAACCGGGTCGTAGCATGGAAGAGTCGTTTTTTCGGCAGCACCTGGGCGAGTTACGAGAAGGCAAAACCGGGCAGCTTTCGTCTGGTCCCACCAACAGAACGTCAACCTGCACTGCGACGTGACTACCAGGCGATGCGGGATATGTATCTGACAGAGCCTGTCACCTTCGATGACATTCTTGGGATGCTGTCCGATCTTGAGAATCGCATCAACCAAAGTGATGGTGGCTGATTGACTTCAAACTTGGTTAGCTGGAAACGGAGAAAGCGACTATTAGATCATGAAGATGGAGTTTAAGGACCTCAATCCGTCGCAGACGCAAGACTTCTTGCGGCATTTCAAGGCCGTCATTCGAGATCCTCGGACGGGTATGATCGCAGGTGACGGGAGTGCCTCGTATGTAGATGGCCTGTACGTAACGGAACAGGCGGCAAAGTTCCAGTACAATGACCAAGACCTTTTCGTGATATGGCGGATTGTGCAGTCCGGGGAAGGACGAATCCTATCCATCGAAAATCTCAACACGGTAGACGATCCCGAATACGACAAGACACTCAACAACATCATCTCACGTGTGTTGGAGCGGGTCATCGCCGAAAAGAAATCACGATTTTACCTTCGGACATACCTGAGAGCAGTCCACTGCTGGAGGCTGCAGGAGGAGTACTGGTTCGGAGGATTTCGCTTTGCAGAGCTCTTTCCTGAAGACGACTGCTCTCTAGTGAATGCCGAGAGGCTTTACGTGATCGATCAGAATGTTGATGCGGTAGACATAGAACATGCCCAAGAGGTCGCACGCAGTGAGACCGCGATCATCGCTTCATATCTATCGTTGATTCTCGATATTGGGTTAGAAGAGCCTGTTCACGAGCACCGGTATTTCCTTGAGCGAGAGGGAAGCGCATTCCGAATGCTACGTCAGTCAACTCAATTGATTGACACGAATATTCCAAAAGAGCTTCCAAGCAAAGGCGAAATCTGTCCTCAGGGTGCTTTCAATGGCAGCGTTTTCACGGAGATTCGGTACGCTACTGAATCACTGACGCTACCAGACGAGATCCGTCGCATCTTCAAGCGTGTTGGTGAGGCAGCTAGCAAGATTCAGCTGACCTTCCAGGCCGCCTGTCGAATGTATCAGCTCTCGTTGCTACTTGGTCATAATCGACCGACCGTGAAAGCATCTTACCAGTATGGGGCGATCGATTCGATCGTGTCCTCGAACCAGAATGAATATGGCAGCTTTACCGAGTTCATGATGCGATACGGCAATGCAGATAGGGAGATGTGCGAACTCCTGCACTCCAAGGTTCGCTCTGCACACTGGCATTCGGGGAATCTTCCTCTAGGTGAACTCGCCTTTAGCCATGCAAACTTACTGTTTGACCCAAGTCACATGCCGACATGGCACGTAAAGATGGAATCGCACAAATTAATGAGAACCGCGATTCTGAAGTGGCTGGACGAGCAGGTAGGTTTCTCCTGCGTCGGTGAAATAAATTAAACGGCCTCTTCGGGGACGGTCAGATCGTACCCAAGGTGTTCAGCCAAGGTGTCAGGGGTGCTCCTCTCCAAATCTCCGATGAATTAAGGCACTTTCCATTTCAAGGTAGTGCCACTGGGAGTGTCTATTTCATCGCACTCGGGGGCTTTGCTCGTACTCTACTTACGTGTCCAAAATTTTACACGTAGCGGGAGAGTCACCAGTGGCCAATTGGTTCAACAAATCGCAAGAGGGTGAGCAGAGCCAGGAAACGCCTTCGCCAGAATCTAGCGAGTTGGTGGTTACTAATAGCCAGAGTGAAGAGAGCAATACCTTCTCCTTACTTTCCCAGGCGCAAAACGCGATTGCCCAAGCTCAATCGCTGGATGAGATCAAGGACATCCGTGACAAGGCCGAGGCGGCGCGCAAGTACGCCCAAGCCGCCGGCATGGGGTTGGAGATCCAAAACTATGCGGCGGAGGTTAAACTCCGAGCAGAACGCCGAGCTGGGGGACTGCTTGCCAAATTGAAACTTCATGGTGGGGATCGCAGTGAGAAAACTGCCGATGATCGCCTGACGCTTGGTGATATAGGAATCACCAAGGACCAATCTTCTCGATGGCAGCTTACCGCCATTGTGTCGGAAAAAGAATTTGATCGCTACCTAGAGCGCATCGGCGAAGAGCGGGGTGAGGTGACTACCGCCGGTTTGGTGCGGATTGCCCGTGTGCGGCGCGCCAAGCAGAACAAACGCAAGAAGAATGTGACAGCCCCACTGGTCACCGATTGCTTGGTGACAAGCAATCTGGAGCAGTTGCTGTCCGCTGGCGAAAAGTTTGGTTGTCTCTATGCCAATCCCCCATGGCCGGGGAGTGACGAAAACAAGGCCTTGTTGGCAGCACTGAGCAAGATGCCGATTGAGATGTTGATGGGAATGGATGCCCATCTTCATCTTTGGGCGACCAATGATTCGCTCTTTTATGCCAAGCGTGCCCTGGAGAACTGGGGCTTTGAGTTGAAGTCCTGCCTGCTGTGCCTGAACTCAGCAGGTCGGCCTGGGGATTATTGGGCGGAGGCTCACGAGTATCTGCTGCTGGGCGTTCGCGGCAATCTTGCGCTGCAAGAACACGGCTTGAAGAGTTGGATGCGCAGCGGGCGTGATTCTGTCGGCACTGCTACCGATCGCGTTCGCAAGCTTATCGAGCGAGTAAGCCCTGGTCCCTACCTGGAATTGTTCGGGCGTCGTGAGGCTAGCAACTGGACCATTTACAACACCTCGATTGAGTCAACCGTTGACTCGAAGCCTACAGAAGAAGGAGAGGGAAATGCAGAAACAGCCGGCACATGAAATTCGTTTCGGGCTGATTAAGGCTCTGATTTGGAAGAATCAGACACGTTCTGGAGATCGCCACAACGTGACGGTCTGTCGCCTCTATCGAAATGGGGATCTCTGGAAGGAATCGACGCATTTCGGTCGTGACGATCTTCCCGTGTTGGCCAAAGTGATTGATTTGGCCCATACGTGGATCTTCGTCCATGGTGATGTCAATGAAGAGAAAGGAATGTAAGCGGGGAAGAATGGACAGGGCAACCACAATCAATCCTGAAGGTAAGAGTGATGCCGGGGAATGCAATCCGCATTTTCCTGCAATCGCTCATGACCTGAACGAGTTGGTGGAAACGGCTGCCCAATTCTCCACAATCTATGCAGATCCGCCGTGGCAGTATTCCAACACTGCTGCACGCGGGGCTGCCGTCAATCACTACCCAACCATGGATCTCAATGAGCTTTGCGAGTTGCCGGTGGCTCAGCTGGCCTCGCCAAATGCTCACCTACATCTGTGGACCACCAACGGATTTTTGCCAGACGCATTTCGCGTAATCGAAGCATGGGGCTTCACCTATAAGTAGTGCTTTGTATGGGTGAAGCCTCAACTGGGAATGGGGAACTATTGGCGAGTATCCCATGAGTTTCTGCTGTTTGCCATTCGTGGACAGCTTTCATTCATGGACAACGCGCAGCGAAGTTGGCTGCTCAGTAGGAGACGTCGGCATAGTGAAAAACCGTATGCTGTTCGCGAGATAATCGAACAAGTTAGCCCAGGACCTTATCTCGAACTTTTTGGACGCGAAGAAATACCAAACTCAGATTGAACCGTGTTTGGCAACCAGGTTGAGCGACGGCTGTTCTGAAACAAAAACACTGTCTCTCAAGCGGCAGCCACCAGCTTGCATAGAAGAAAAACTAGGGACGAAACCATGAATAACAATCCAGATGCGATTAAGGCAACAGGTCCAACGAACAACCAGCCATACATGATGCTTGGCGCGGGCCAGCTCTGCGCTGCGGTCAACAAGGAAGGTGACGAGCAAAGTGGCTGGCAATACCGTTTTAATCTATTTCGCATGAGCAAGAGTGACGGAATTGTGGAGCAGCGTTTCGTGCCCAGTGACATCACCGACATGGTGAAATTGGCCCGCGTCTTGGCTTTTGCCATTGCCGATGATGGTTGCTTGAGCCGAGAGCTGCGCGACGACCTGCGTCGTCTGTCGTCTTGTTTGGACGAGGCTCTGCCTGTGGATAGCCAAAGTTATTGAACGGTCAACAACATCGAAAACTCAATTCATACCCAGGAGATGCACGATAATGACTCCCGATGATTCTTCTCCTGCGATCTCAGTGAGCGACAACAATGCGCCCAATGTCCAACCAGCTCTCATTACGGTCGCCGAGTTGGCGCAAATGATGCAGGTGTCGGTCCGAACCCTTTGGCGACTTCTCAGCGCTGGACAGATTCCTGCGCCCATCCGAATCGGAGGCAACACCCGCTGGAGAGTGGAGGAAATCAACCGATGGATTGCCGAGGGTTGCCCGCAGCCGACATGTGCCAAATAATGATTCTTGAAAGGTTGGTGATTGATGGCATCCGTTTTTAAGCTTGGCCGTGACAAGAAGAAAAAGTCCTCACCGTGGTACTTCGAATACAAGGACCAGCACGGCAAGAAGAAAATGCGTAAGGGCTTCACGGATAAATCCTTGACCGAGCAACTCGCTATGAAACTTGAAACCGAGGCGAGACTTCGCACGATGGGTTTCATCGACACTGAGCAGGAAGAGCGAGCGGAACAAAAAACGTCGGAAGTTCAAGAGCACCTGGCTGCTTTCCGCAAGAGTTTAGGATCCAAGAAGAACACCGACAAACACATCAAGCTGACGTTGTCGCGAATCGAACGAATCATTGACGGGTGCGAGTTCAAAATACTTGGAGACCTCGATGCCGATACGGTGGAGGTGTTCATGACCGAATTGCGCGAGGAGGAAGACCTCGGACACCGAACTTACAACCATTACCTGCAAGCGATCGACTCATTCTGTAATTGGCTCGTCAATCGTCGCCGGCTCGATCGTAACCCCCTAGCGGGGATTGCTCGACTTAATTCCGCAACCGACGTGCGGCATCCTCGCCGTGCTCTGACCTCGGCAGAATTCAGCAAACTTGCCCAGTCGGCGCGTGACAGTGGGGTCGATATTCAGTGCTACTCTGGCGAAATGCGAGCACGCATCTACATCCTTTCGTACATGACCGGGCTGCGAAAAGGGGAGCTTGCCAGCCTCACGCCGGCTAGCTTCGAGCTGGAAGTGGCTCAACCGACAGTCACTGTTCAAGCAGGAGCCTCGAAGCACCGCCGCAAAGACGTTCTGCCGCTGCACCCCAAACTCGTTGTCATGCTGCGAGAATGGATCGACGGTTTGGCCTCTGACCAGCCGCTCTTTGCCAAGCTGGCAAGCCGCAAGACTTGGCTGATGGTGAAGAAGGATCTGGAACGCGTGGGCATCCCCTACAGGACTGATGCTGGCTTCGCTGACTTTCATGCCGCTGGTCGGCATACCCATATCACCGAACTGCTCCGCAATGGAGCCACCTTGGCCGAGGCCAAGGAATTGGCACGGCACGGGGACGTTCGGATGACGATGAAGTACACCCACATTGGCCTCGATGACCAGGCCAAGGCCCTGGAATTTCTACCCGCACCTGAAAGTTGTCAGGATATTGTCAGGAAATCGGGCGACTTTGGACGTCCTGACAAGTCGCCGGCTGTCACCGATGTTCACAATGAGGCGGCGGGTAGCGATGACACAAGTCCTTGCCCACAAGCACCTTCTGACACTGACAGGCATAAAAAAGCACCGCCTGACTCAGGCGGTGTAAAGTGGAGGCGGCGGGAATCGAACCCGCGTCCCAATTCATCTAAGTGGTGCCAACACTCAACTTACGGAAACCAATTCTGACCTGACAGCGGTAGGACAGCGGAACCAGGACGCAAACTGTCAACGACAGGCAGCTTCTGGCACTCAAGACCCTGGCCCGTCGTTCGATTACATTCGATGTGCTTGGCCGTCTCTTCAGCCTCACGTTCGTGAGGCCCTGTTAACGTTGATTGATGCTGCACTTCTCCAACAACGGTTGGGAGGAGAGCAGTCATGAGACCTCTCGCCAACAGTCCCATAAACCTTCGGCTTCGGAGGCCGACACTCTATCCAGTTGAGCTACGGGGGCGTGTAGCAAAAGTTGTTGCTGCCAAACGCTTTGGGGATACGCAGCATTCGCGGCAGGCCTGCCGGAACTCACAAATTCTAACGAATTCCGTATCATTTACCAGGGATTCTGTATCGCGTTCTGTATCAAGGCTTTTTGCCGAGAACTCCCGACCAAACCATTCTGACTGTTCCCGCAGACGCTTCGCGAACCTTTATCAAACGCTTGTTGCGATACCTAACTACTACCGCTGTGTATCACCGTTTAGCGGTGACATATCGGGTCTGCGACTAAAGGCGTTTTCTGATAACGGCCGTTCACTCTATCGTCCACCGAGCACCGCTACAGTCGTTCAGCCAATCGGTCAAATCCTGCTTCTGCGTTGGAGCTTGCTGAAGATTCTGACCGAACGCCGCTTGCAGTTCCTGTTCCTTCTGTCGCATCAGTTGCGTTCTATGTTGCTCTTACAAGTTGCCGCTTGTGGAGGCCGCCGACATGAACGCTCTGCAATTTTCAAATCTAGCTAGCAAGGTGTAGTGATGACCAAATTGACCAGAGTCACATCCGAACCAATTACTTATAAAGTAATTGGTAAGAGCAGTAAAAGAGAATTTGAATCCCAGGCCTTATTCTCTGAGGTTACCCAATTGCTTGCAGATAATCATTTGTCTCAGCCTTCAGTCTTCGGCAGGTATAGCTTTTTTTGGCAGAAGTTAGCTCTCGCTGCTCGTTCTTCAAAAACTATTCCTCGGCAGGTTGGTCTCATAGTGGGCCCCTCAGGTTCTGGGAAGACGCAAGGTGTCATTTCCATGGCCCACTACTTGAACATTCCATATGCAATTATCGACCTGTTTGACCTCTTGCGAAGCGGATATCTCGCCCACCTCTCTAAACTCGTCATTGATGCCTGCAGAGTATCACCAAGTGGCAAGCTGTCTCGCATTCTAATATTTGACAATTTTGAATGTCTCATTAACAGCAATCGTTCGTTTAACGGATTTCTCTTGGGGCACCTCCTGGATTTTCTTATTAAACCTATCGAGGCAGTAAGCGAAAACGTAAACGGCGAACAATTTTCAGTCGTTCTAGTAGGTAAGTTCAATACTAACGCCTCAAATGCCGGTGCTTCAGGATTTAGTACCAGTTCGATTGAATCGGGGTTGAGCCGGTCCGGTGTTCCAGATGAATTCCTTCGCTTGATGACACTACCTACTGTTGTTCATCTTATGCCGACAAAGAAAGACTTTTGTGAGGCACTACGGTGCAAAAGCTTCTTGAATCCAATGCCAAATCTCATTCGTCCTCTAGTCACCACAAAGGTCATTTTAACAACAAAGACAATCGACAGAATCACTTCTGAATCTGTTCGACGAAATCTGGGTTACTGGGGATTTCACCAAGTATGCGAGGAGGTTGTATTCGAATCCGTGTCAGCTTTGCAAAACGGAGAAACACATATCTAACTTTCTAAGACCGTTCACAATTTTTCTCACCCCGCCGCCCAATTCAATGAAGACGTCACCATGGCAAAACAAAGCTTCGCTCGAATTGACACATCGTCAGATGAACGCCGCACGCAAATACTTCGCCACGTGCTTCGCTACCGCATGACTGTCGGGCCGGTGCTGGACAAGCTTTTCTTTGACGGCAAGGAAACCACTCGTGGGCATCATCTTCGGCGACTGACGAAGGACGGCTTTCTCAATCAGCATCAACTTGTAGCCAATAGCCCGATATGTGGCGACTACTGGACGCTTGGTCCTGCTGGGTTGAGAGTTCTCAATGTTGGCCGAACGAAAAACCTTCGTTCCAAAGACTACTGCAGGCCTTTAGGTGTTCAGGCCATATCACGTCGTTATGCAGTGTTGCATTTCTGCTGCATGCAAGAAGGAACAATTGTTTCACCAACTAGAGAAGAGCTACGTGCAGGTAAGCGTTCTGTGAACAGCGTCCCAAAATTGCGCGCTATCCTAATAGAGGTGAACCATTCCCTTTATTCCAGGAACGAGCACAATGACCAATCGAAACAAATCCCAAGAGTCCCACTGGCGTGGCCTACTGAAACAGCAGTCCTCAAGCGGCTTGAGCATCGCGGCGTTTTGCCACCAGAACTCGATTACACAAACCAGCTATTATGCCTGGCAGCGTAAGTTCCGTGAGCAGCAAGCCTCCCCAGAGCAGGGGAGCCGTTCGACCAAGTCTCTTAAAACCAGTCGTAACGCCGTCCAGGGCACCCAACTGGTGCCTGTGCGGATCGAGGGGACGACACCTGCGTCCACGCTGCGTATTCACTTGCCGCAGCAGGGAGTCTTTGTGGATGTGCCTCACGGCACCGATTGTGAGACAGTGAAGGACGTATTGCAGGCGTTGCGTGAGGTGGCGTCATGTTGATTGTGCCATCCCAAATAAAAGTCTTCGCCGCGTTGGCTCCCACGGACATGCGTAAAAGTTTTTGTGGATTAATCGGTATCGTCGAAAAGGAGCTTGGCAAACAGATTGAAGACGGAGATCTTTTCTTGTTTTTCAACCGACGCCGCAACCGGTTGAAGGTACTCTATTTCACGGGTGACGGCACGATCATCCTCTACAAGCATCTTGAACGAGGAACGTTCGAGACACTACGTGGCGCCGACCATGGAGGGGCGATTGCATCCCCCGGTGATTACTTGACACTGCATGTGGACGACCTGCGATTGTTGCTGGAAGGCATCGAGCTATCGAGTGTCAAACGTCGCAAGTGGTGGCGTCGTGAGCAGGCAAAACAAATTACTCAATCGCCTTGGAAACCACCTTGACGCGCAACGTGAATTGTCGATAAATAAACATGTGTGTTCTACACCAACGGTGTGTGATCATTTGCCATTTCGTGACGCACCTTCAAGGACCGAAACGTTGTCGATGGAATCCGACAAACTCCGAAAAGAGATCGAAGTGCAGCGCGCCGAGATCGCACATCTCAAAAGGGTTAATAGCGAGCAACAGGCAACTCTTGAATCGTTGCAGAATCACATCGAGGTGATGCAAGAGCAAATCACCTTACTCCGTAAGGCACTCTTTTCTCCACGGCGTGAACGGTTTATCCCTTCTCCCGATCAAAAGCTTCTTTTTGATCCCGAGTCGATCGAGGGCAACGAGATTAGCGAGGATGACGAGGCGACCGACGAAGAAGAGCCAGACGATGAATCGTCTTCGAAACGCAAGAAACGCCGTAAGAAGCGCAAACGTTTTGAATTCCCCGAGTGCTTGCCGGTCCAGCGTTTTGAACACCCACTGCCGCCGGAAGAACTCGATTGTCCTTGTGGATGTGGCGGCAAGCGGACGGTGATCTCCGAGCAGATCTCACGGCAACTAGAATATGTTGAGTCTAGCGCCTACATCGCCGAGCACGTTCGGTTTACCTACGGTTGCCCTGTTAGCCGGGATGGCCAGCAGATCGTCACCAGCGAAAAGCCACCCAATATCAACGAAAAAGGGATATTTGGGGCCAGCACGTTAGCCTGGCTGGCACACGCCAAGTTCGAGCGTCACCTGCCCCTGTATCGTCTCCAGGAAGAGCTTCGTTCCACCACCACGATGTGGTTCAACCGCAGCGTGTTGAGCAACGCCGTGGTGCGAACGGGCGAGCGTCTGCTGCCGGTGTGGGATCTGATTCGCACCCAAGTACTGGATAGTTTTTATGTACGGGCCGACGAGACCACGGCCCGTGTCCTGCGTCCCGGGGCTGGGGCGACCAAGCTGGTTTATCTCTGGGCCTACGTTGGCGATGACCAGCATCCGTACCAACTATTTGACTATCGACTTGATCGATCCCGCGCAGGTCCGCGGGAAATACTTGATGATTTTCAAGGCGGATTATTAACCGACGGTTACAGTGTCTACACGTCCCTAGTCAAGGAATCGGATGGCCGACTTCTGGATCTGGGTTGTTGGGCCCATGCGCGGCGGAAGTTCGACGAAGCGTGCGCCGTCTCAACGCAGCCACTTGCGCACGAGGCGCTCGCTTGGATCTGGCAACTGTACGACATCGAGGATCGCCTGGCCGATACCGATGTGGAAACGCGACGACAAGTGCGCATGCGCGAGTCGGTTCCCATTCTTGCCCTTCTGCACGATCGTCTCACCGAAGTGCAGCCGACGGTACGGCCTTCGACCAAGTTGGCCGAAGCGATCGGCTACCTGCTCAATCGTTGGAACGCGATGACGCGATTTGCAACCGACGGGCGCTATGCGATCGATAACAACATGGCAGAAAGAGTCATTCGCCCCTCGGTTATTGGAAGAAAAAATTACCAATTTTTTGGGAGCGATGCGGGTGGTCGCGCGGCATGCGTCTGGTACACGCTTATCCAGAGTGCTCGTTCTAATCATGTCCACGTCACCCCGTATCTCAACGATGTTCTCGTCCGGCTTCCTCAGATCGTTCCCGAGTACTTGCGGGTGGGCGACGCCCAAACCCCGTTCGAATCGCTTTCAAGGGACCAGCGTGAACAGCTCTCCGAGCTGCTACCTGACCGATGGCTCAAGGCACACCCTGAGCATCGCAGCGAAGATCGCCAGCGCGAACTTGATCAGGCCAACCAGCGCCGCCGCCAGAGGCGTGCTTCACGACGTCGGCTTGTCAAGATCTGAATTACGCTCCTGGCATGACGGGGTTCACAGAGCGCTAACACGTGCAGATTTCCTTGACTTGTTCGAAGGCGTAGAGGTTTTTCAAGAGCGGTACTTCTTTGATGTCGACGATGCCGGCAAAACTGAGAGGGTTGGAATAATCTTTTGGAGCGGATGGAACGGCACTGAGGCAACTCTCAAAGGCATTGTGAAAAGTATTCGGACTAGAGCAAAACAGAGTGCCACCTTTCGAACACTGATAGCTCAAAATTCTCTGGGGGCTGTCGTTGTTACCGCTACTGAAGAGGCCACGCTGGCTATTGAGAAAGCAGCCCTCGAACACCCAAGTCTTGGTTTCGAGGTTCGCGGGTATCACTGTCCTGGATTACGTCACCTGGTGCCGAAGGAGGAGTCATGAAATACGAAAAAACTAAAAACGGTGCAGTAAAGCTGTTTTACAATTCAAGGGCCGCCGCGGATGAGCACGTGGAAGTTTCGCAGGATGATATAGAGACGCCTGTTGAACAAGCGAAGCCCACATATTTTTCAGACAAAGCCTACTTCAAAGACAAGGCTCCAGACAGCGGCGTGATGGAAGCGGTGATACCGGCGATTGTTGCCGGAACGCTATCTGCTGTCGTTGTAGCAGGGGTATTTAGCTTGGTGCGGTGGTTGGAATATAAGTGGAATGATAGCGATGTAGATACGCTGAGTCGATGGATGGCGGACTTACACTTTGAGCTGGGAGCGTTGTTGCTATTTGGTGGGCTCGGTTTTTCTTACGCCGTTGGCCTTGATTACTATGCCTGGTTGAAGAACAAAAAAAAACGTGCGGTGCTTCCTGAGTATCATGCGGATACTATAGCTGCCATGAAGCGGCTTATTGGGGCATGTGTGGTTTGCGGAGCCATAGCGGTGTTTACCGTTATGTTTATCCCCGGTTTGTCGATGTTCTCTGAAACAAGTGCAGGAGTTTTCGGGGTAGGTGTTGGTGCAGTAATAACTGTTTGGAAGCATTGGCGGGGAGGCGTTGCAGCACTCGATGGCCTTTGTGCTTGGGTAAACTTCGTGCCCGGTGCTCCACCCGGATACCTTGACGGTTGGCGGGGCGTGTTAATTCGGAAAGAATCACCAGCCAATCCGATGCGGCAAGAGGTCCTCTCCTGGGTAGTGTTCTTCTGCGTGTTTTGTGTTGCTCAGGGAATGTTTAAGGTGCAAACACCTTTTGCGGCTGCCGTGAATTCGATGTTGCTTGGTGTGCTAGTTTTTGGCTGCTTTGTGATTGCCATTGCAACACCTGCTGCCATCGCACTAGGTAACGTCAGGGACGAAACAGAGAGCGACGACTTTCAAGACGCGGCCGAGCATTTTCTTGATAAGGGCGACGGGGAAGAGCTGTTTCTTGCTGAACGCGATGACAGAAGGAGTTAAACCACCGTGCGAGAATCAAATACGAAGTACGGAATCACGCAGTCGCTGCTTCGGGAGCATATGCTAATTACCGGGCCAACACGCTCGCGAAAGACCTCGCTTGTGATTAGTCCGCTTGTCCATCAGCTGATGGAGCGGATAGGCAAGTCGCGTCGCGAACCCAAAGGAAGAACGAAGGCACCGGGAACAGTTATTTGTGTGGACCTAAAAGGGGACACAGCGTGGTTTCATGGTGTGAAAAGTGATGCAGAGAAGATGAATGTTCCATTTAAGTGGCTCACGATTGAAACCGGTAGAGCAAGCTACGGCTGGAATATGTTTACGCAGAAAATAAACAAGAGAATGCGATTTAGCGAGCTAACCCAACAAAGTATGAGAGGTCTGGGGCTCGACTACGGTGATGACTATGGTCGTGGTTTCTTCATGGGTGCCAACTGGCGATTGTTCGGTCGATGCTTGCACGAGCACGACATACTTTCGTTCGAGCACTTGGTGAATATACTTGACCATAGCTCGCTGTTTACTCAGAAGGAACTTGATAAGGCCGAGGCGTTTGTCAATGTCATTAGACGGATGGCTTTTCAGCCAGTTCTGAATATGCAAAATCAGAGCGATTCTTTTTCTGACAACGGTGACGCTGACCGCAGCAAGGGGCAATACGGGCAAGAAGTCGTTGACCAGTGCATTGAATTCACCTCAATTTTCTCTGAGCCGCAGGTCGTCTACCTTTGGTTGCCGGTAACGGAGCAACCAATGGATTCGCGGATGGTGGCAAAGCTTTTCATGAATCAGCTACTTGCTGCTGCCAACGTACGGACTCGCGAGGAGCAGTTACCCATCTACATGTTCGTAGATGAGTTCCAAGAGATTGTTGACAGCTCTGGCGACCTCGGCCTGTTCTTTGCTCAAGCCCGCTCGAAGAGAATCGGCGTCATTGCTGCACACCAGTCAATGGCTCAGCTACGAACGCCGACACGTGACTTGCGTGCAGTGGCTCGCGAAGGCGTTGGCTGTCGTGTGCAACTTGGAGGGCTTGATAAAGAGAATATGGCGGAGGTGCTGCATGACGCAAAAGACAACGTCGAAGGCCTCTATGTATTGGAATACTTGGCAGAGCTTGCGGCGGTAGGAGTGCCTGACGTTGCCTACGGAAGCGTCCCGGCAGTCGATGAGCGGAGTTTGCGGGCGATGGCAACCAACCCCCATGCCGGACTAATTACCGTTCGTGACCCAGACGCGAACCCAAAGCACTCCGACCCTCTTGGACGCCCAGAGTACATCTACCTGCGACATCATATTGAATTTGGCGAGTACAAAAAACGTAATGAGGCAGATTGGCCGGAATTAAGCGATGCAGCAGGCACGATAGAAGCTCCAGCCGATTATGGTACGACCAAAAAGAAGCCTCGCACTTCTCGCAACAGAGCGAAGCCTAAATCGAAAGTGAAGAACCCGACGGTGAAGCCTGTCAGTATTAGCACGAAAGAGGGCAAAGCAGTAGTTGCCGAGCTGATGGAGCGGGCGACGAGTTGGCTACAAAAGAGGAGCAACGAGTAAATGTATAAGCTCTTCAAGGAAATGTTTATTGGCCTTGTCAGTCTTTTTCACTGGCTGGTGTGGATGGCGATAATGTTGGGGATGGCCGTTGCGATGTGGACGAACTTGAAGCACCGCAAAGATGCAAAGCAGCAATGGGTCGCCGAGCAGAAGGTGGAGCAGAAGAAACAAGCTGCTGATGACATTTTCGTTATTAACGATACGATGGACGAGTTTGCCAAGGTAGAGGACGCGATGGCACTGCTCGAAGCGACGCACACAGAGCTGGAGCAACTGCTGCTGGACTGGGCAGAAGATATTACCTCACTGTTAACTAACGACAAGGGCAAGCATTTAGCAAACGACGCGACAACAGCGGACAAGTTCTTTAGACTCTACGATGAGTTTGAAACAGAAAAAGTGACACGGCTAATTGAACGCCAGCGTGATTGGCTTGTCCGATGTAAAGCGAATTTCCGCAATGTCTTGGGTAAATACAACCCCTTCTCGTCGTTGCAAGTGATTGAACAATTTCATTGGGAAGCGAAAGGCTTGTTGACGCTGGGCAAACGCAACAAAGAGACGATTTTGCGATTTCCCTTGAGTGGAACGTTAGCCGAGGTAGCACTGGAACACGATGCTGCAAAGATTCGCCTCACTCATCCAACACGACGGGACCTTAGTGAAAACCTCATTGCCGAAGGAGAACGCTTTGAGGGTAAAGTATCGCGTCCCTGGAAGCCGGTTACAAAACGGGGTGAGGACCATTCATGGCCAATGACATTGATTGTCAGTAGTCGGGACGGTGACCTCTTCGAAGCGGACGGCTACTATCACGGCAAGGACAACGATGGGGCTCATATCAAGTTGGCAGGCCGCATCTACGCGGAAGGCATTAAAATGGTCACAGTGTCCGTAGAAGAAGACCGGAACACTTACGACGGCGTAGTCTGGACAGGGAAGTTTGTCGAGCAACGACGTCTAAACGGACGGTGGAGGCATGGCACACGTGCTTATGATGACAACGGAGAATTCTCACTGAAACACGTTAGATAACCGCCCTGCCGGGAAAGAACAGAAAATGTAAAGCGGTTACCAAAGTTCCCATTCCAGCTTTCGTGATTCGCAGTCGTTAACAAACGCTTCTAAGCGGCCCGCTCCGTAGCTGATTCCTCCAGACTCAATGACCAGGTAGGGCTCGTCGTTATTGAAGCACATCGCATCCGGTAACTTTTTTCCCTTTCTCTTTGCCGCAAAAGTATCTTCACCCCGCCAATCGCGGGCTTGCTCTTGATTGGTAGCGAACTTGCAAAGCCAGATGCTAGCGACATGTAGGTCATGGGTTACTTGCGTCTGCTTAAATGTCTTCTTTCCGCTATAGCCGCCCATCAAGGCAGCACCTTGCTTCGTGGCAACGTAAACGGACTCCCTCAGAGGTTTCTCGCGGAACCTTGAGCGGATTTCATATTCAAGTCTTGAGTAAGGCACGGGGCCATCCCCGCTTGTCCAGAGCGGCTCGCTTGCCGGGTTAAACCCAAGCGTCGTCACATCCACCCGTTCAATAAGACCTTGCCTTGAGAGTCGCTCTAAGAATCGCTTGGTTGCGTTCCTAGAGGACCAGCTTCCCCAATGCCGAATTTGTTCTACGCTCAGAAATCGGACTTGCAGCGATAGGGTAAACAGTAGTCGGTCACTACGGTCCCCATCTTGGCTAGGAGTGGATGCATGTTTGGGTTTGACCACGGTCACATATTATACGGTTTCTTCCGAAATCTGCGTACCTTTCAAATGTGCATCATAAATGCTGTCACAACACCGCAGATAAGATGCTCTGTCCAAACAGCCCTGCGGCCGGCCCGGTCCCCAATGGACTACGGGCTCAACATAGGGCCGGGTCCGTCGCACTTAGCCCCGAATTGCAGGCGGAAATTACAAATTCACTTCGGCATAGAGTTAGCGACGGCGTTCCATGCTGGACTCACGCCCGGTGCAACACTCGCCAGACGCATGAGCCGCACTGGAGCGACTGACTTACTGCCGATTAGGCAGTCAGTTAGTCGCGACATAACCGTCGCCTGGCAACAAGTAAAGGTGAGAAGAGCGGATTTGCTCGCTTGGCGAGCAGTTCCGCGATGCCCACCGGGGAGCAAGGTAGAAGCTAAGCCGCTGCGGCTTTGCTTCTACCTACTTCAGACCGCCGCGGCGAGATGTCCCAGCTTGTCCCAGCTTGTCGCAGCAGAAGCAAGCGGCGTGACAGCCTGTAAAGGCTGGCCGCGACGTTTGCTTGCAAGGCAAGCGGGGGAATCTCGCAAAGAAACAAAAAAGCTGGCTTTAGCCAGACCTCCAGGGAGGGAGCACTAGGCGACCGACTGCGTTGAGTCTTTTCCGACAAGAGAGCTTTACCTCTAGGGTAAAGCGAGTGCTGCTCGGAAATAGGCGACCGCAAGGGGTGAGGGTGGGCGATATGCCGCTATCTCCTGACCAAAGGTCGGGAATAGCAAATGCTCGCAAAGAGTTACGCGGCGTGGTGAAGAAGCGAAGCCGGGGGCGAGCTTCAAACCAAAGCCAGCGTCTAGTTCTTAGGCAAATTCAATTTGCCTAAGAAAACTCGTCAGCTTGGAGCCGAGGTTGCTTGCAACCGAGACAACTTAGGGGGCCGCAAACTTGTTTGCGGAGAAACGGTGGGGCGGGTGCTGGGAAGTGGGGTGGGGTGCGAGGCTGGCACAAAAGAGCTTCCGGCAGAAGCGGGTTTTGTTTCAGCTGAGCTAAGCGAGTGCAGGGAATTTCCCGGCGGGAATTCCCAAGCGAGCGATAGTTACTATGCGGCCCGAGCGTGGCGAGTGGCCGCTCCACCTCTAGCGGCGATACCCGCTCTTCCCAACTTTTCTTCTCAACGCTTGTACTCTAGGCAACACCCCGCAATAATATCAGTATCTTCAAATCGCTCTTTGGCAACTCACATCCAAACACCCGTTTGTCTTCAATCTCGCTCTTCAACTGACTCTTTGTCAGTAGTCGCACCCGTGCGTCTTCTGACCTGCAGCTCAGTCACCAAGAAAGAGTCGTGATTGGTCACCATACATTCCCGTTTTCTCTCCCCCCTTTCGTTACGTCTGTTCCCCTACGTTGCGATTCGCTGAGAACCTTTTGGTTCTGAGTGGTTTGTTAACAAGAGGAGGAAAGATGAAAAACGATAGATACGAAGATTCGCTTGCGAATCTAAATCAAGAAGGACGGGAGACGTTAGCTGTAGCCGGTGAGACAATTGCAACTGCCTTTTGGTTTACCCACGAGGCGATGAAACATCTCATTGAAGCAGCGTTCATCTACATGACACTGCTTGGAGGATTCATCTGCAAATTGCTCCTTCGGTCTGTCAGCTAACACCCCGAGACGTCTGTTTTTACAGACGTCTCATTTTTCCATTCAACTAACGCACTCTGCCTTCACAAGCATGAGTTGCGTTAGCTCGCCATACACTACCGTTTTCCATTCCCCCTTCTTTCTTACCATTACTATCACCTCATCTGTTGTTCACCTTTGAGAACCATTGGTTCTGAACGGTTTTACAACACTAGATGAGGAGATTAGAATGGAAATAGAAAAAGCATATGGCTTCCTAGTCAATGCGATAAAAGAAGGACGGGAATTGTTAGTTGAAGCGGTGTTGGAAGCGCAACACCAGATGGATGATGTAAGAAATCGTTATCCACGGTATGTTCCCACGATTACCATTATTATGTTATTCGCGGGACAAATCGTTGCCTTGGTATTGTTCTTCCTCCGCAACAACTAACACCCCGAGACGTCTGTTTTTACAGACGTCTCATTTTTTTGAGGTGTAAAAAAACCCGGCCGCAAGCGACCGGGCGAACAACTTAGCTAAGATTCTCTAACAACTCTTCGGTTGAGAGTTGCTCTTCTTTCTTAGGAGGTTCGGTTTCAACAAACGCTCTGATAGCTGCGAAAGCGACATGCAGTAGGTCATTGCGACCGTAGCTATAGCTGTCTTGCCACTCATCATCTTTGTTTTTATAGACGCGAGGAATCTGCACGGAAGGGAACGTACCTTTTTCACCCGTGTTGGTCCAGATTTTCGCTTTAATACCGCGTCCTGCTTTGATGATGTTAGGTTTCTTTTCTGTTTTCATCTTTTGGTTCTCCTGTAATGATTAGTATTTCAACGGGCACCGTCGTGCAGGAGCTGGGCCGCGTGTCAAAGGTTGGAGCTTGCTCCACGCGTCTTGACCTTGACACGCATTAGGCCCAGCGGATGCTAGGTTGCCCACAGTTGAAATTCTCATCTTCAGAGGAAAGCAAACGGGCAGATAAAAACCCAACGTCACTTGCCATGCCGCTTGTGAAAAGATTGTCAACTCTACTAGGGGCGTCTCTACGTGAAAATTCTTGAGCCACAAGATGTAGTGCAACTTGCTTTAGCTACGCTATGGCAGCGACGTCGCTCTGCTTGAAGACGTTGTTCCGAACCATCCATTGAAGAGTCTATGCCGATGAGTCCATGGCGTGTGCCTACTCGTTTGCGATTAGGCTTCTTGAAAAATCGACTACGTGCGAATCGAACAGGGTACGGCGGCTAGCCAAAACCGGCTCGCTCACTTGCTCTGGTTGTCTCAGGCAACAGCGTGCCAACACAGTTGTCACTAAGCTGCTGCTCAGCTTCGACTGCCCGACGCTACGCTCGCTCGCCTCATGTCTCCTTTGGGGAAAGCAGATGACATTCAGCTTTAGGTGAAAAGTCAATCCGATTTCCGTCAAACAAGGAGACAAAACAATGGCAGCCAAGAAACCAGTTCATGAGATTCGCCTCGGTCGCATCAAAGCCAACGTTTGGGCAAACGACACCGAAAAAGGCATCCGCCACAACGTCACCATCCAGCAGCTCTACAAGGATGGCGATGACTGGAAAACGACTTCGAGCTTCGGTCGCGACCAACTCCCGCTCGTGATGAAAGTTGCCGACATGGCTCACACTTGGATTTACGAATCGAGCCAGGCCGATAGCGAGTAGTCAAAACTTTACTGCAAACGAGAGAGCTCGGCAGCGGACGCCGGGTTTCTCTCTGTTTGCTTTGGTGAACCACAATCCGGGGCGGACATCCATGTCAAAGTGCGGCGGCATCCATACCGCCTGGTTACGTGTTCCTCTTCTCTTCTGTCCACGAAAATTTTGCAGGCGAAAATTTCTTGGAACAGGCCGCTACAGCGGCCGATAACATTCTTGGAAGGCGTTACTGCCCATACGTCTTTCCGCCCCGGAGGGTCCTTGATATACCGCGTGCCTAACTCCCAAACCCTCCAGGGCGAAATTCGTGCAACATGGCGGACCGCCAGGAAGCTTCCTGCGGTCCGCTTTTCTTTGGTGACTCAGAACACTCCGCACTCGTCGTTCGTGCGTTAGAGCCGATTCTCTGCGTCCGCTTTTTCTTCCCGGCTACTGCAATTTGCCTAATTTGAAATCTAGTGCCAAGCTGTGGCAGTCTCAAAGAATACGGCAACTAAATTCCGAGTATCGTCATCGGGAATACGAACAGACCAGGGGAGTGAATAATATGAGCGAAGCAAATAGCGATTACGAGAAACGGGTCTATATCGAAACTGTTCGCAGCACGAAACGCAAAGCGATTTCCGTCACCATCTACAAAGAATATGACAGCGACAACAAGCCATATTACTATTTCGACAACCTCACGCGGTTTTACAAACTCGAAAATGGCACGTCCGGTTACTCTTCAAAGATTTGGCCAGGATACGCTTCAGCAATCGCCGAAGTTGCGCAAGATGCAGACATGCGGTGTGCAGTCTACAGAGACGAAGGTCAAATGCTTCCACCTAAAGTCAATGAGAAACTTAAGGAACGATTCTCGCCGGAGCAACTCAAAGGCGTCAGCGTTGAAAAGTGCAGGGTGTTGGAGCAAGATTATATGGACATTAAGGCAAACGGCGAGGAGGGGTTTTGGAAAACTGCTAGCGAGGCAATCGCCAAGTAAATGGGCAACGCCACACGCAAACCCTCAGAGGGCTGGGGACCACTCACGAAATTCAAGGTAGGCTCTGTTAACGTCGAGCTAATTGGTTCGAGAGTTGGTCCACGTTCTGGATACGTTAACACCTACCGCTGGCGGCCTTCGCCAAAAGAGGCCGGGAAGTGGGAGAAAGCTCCACTACGTCGGCGTGATGTGCAGGACTTAGCAAAAGCTACGGCCCAGCTCGCGAAGTGGGACCGCGATGAGGAGGAGTCTGAATACGGCGTCTACCGTCGGTCGAAGAATGTTTGAGACCACTTCTCCGAAGATTGCCCAAGTATCTCTTGGTCGAGTCATGAAATGCTGGTGCTGAATGAGCAGCCATCTTACAAAGCGGTTAGTTTCATCGGCCACCATAACTCGTGATTACTGCCAGAGTTAGTGCGGCAGTCGAGAGGAAAAGTATCAGGTGGGTAGTCACGGCAAACCATCCACAATTATATCACGTCCAGGCAATTGCATTGTCATCCTGTTACGGTTACAATCCTCAATACAAGACAGGACATCCAAACTCCTAATACGTTTTTGCCACTGCGAAGCCCACTACCAAATACCCTTCGGCCCTAATTCGGGTTGAGGTTATTGGGTAGCGGGCTTTTTTCGTAGGAAATCGGAGGCTTTTGATGAAGAGTTCTTCTTACGCTAAGTCTGTCAGAAGAAATGGTCGCTCACCGCGTTTTGAACGCCTCGAAGACCGACATATGCTAACCGCTATCGGTACGTTCTCCGGCTCCTTTGACGGCGTATATGAAGACACGCCCTTCGTGGGCCCGTTGCAGTTTCCTCCTGCCGTTGTGGCCGCACCAAGATTTCAACAAATCAGTTCGGCTAGGTCACTTGTAACTAAGCTCGAAAATGACAGCAACTATGATGAGAACGCGCCCTTCGTTGGCCCTTTACTCACGCCTTCTGTCGTTCGTAATAGCCCAGAGACTGAGCAACAAACAGTCGCTCAACCATACAGGCCGAATTCACGTCAAGCCTTTGGACCTATACAGACTCTACCTGAAGTCACGGTCACCTCAGAGGACGTGCAATCGTCACATGACGGAACCCTCAGTCACGGTTCTTTTTTTATCCGACAATTAACTGACCGTGTCGATATATTTAACACCCAGTCGGGGACCTCAACGTTTGACGCTGGCGAATTTGCCGTTGAAGACGATGGCCCAGACGGTTTGATACGTCAAACGATAACAGGTAGAAGCAGAACTGGTGAACTTAGACGAACTGCTGACGGTGATGTGATAAATATGCGTTCCTCAATAGACCTTTACAGCCGTCAATTCTTGCCGGGAACTCTCAAACCCTGGGAGGGTGAGGTCTATTCTGCCAATGCAACGTTATCTGCTGCTCAACTCAACGGTGGCGTAGTAACGCGTACGCTTAGTGCCGAGCGTCCTCAAGTAGCACAAGTCTTATTGATTAACGAGTTCTCTATAAATATGGAATCACCGAGAACTGGAATGCTTAGCATGAACTATGCGTTAGATGCAGGAACTCGCTCAACTGTGACGTTCGGAGTCTCGACTTCTAGAGTTCCGCTCATCGGGGGAGCTCGGAATTATCAGCCAGAGTTTTCTGAGAGCTTTAGTGCTGGCAGCGGCAATGTTTTGTTGACATTGGACCCGAGAACAGAAAACGACCAAAATCGTACAAACGTTGATGTCCTAATCGCCATCCTGTTACAAGTTCCTGCGGAAATGCAAGGGTTTAGTGCTCCAGAAGCGGCGAACCTGAATATTTCTTGGAGTGTTGCTGCAAGTTCAGACGTGCCTAATGTGGCTGTTTTGGATGCCGCATTTGCCGATGAAAATGCCATCACATTCGACTACGAAATCGAAGAAGGGTCCACACAAAGTAGCGTGCCTATAGAGGTTGCATTATATGCCTCGACGGACAATACGTTTTCACAAGATGATGTCAGGTTAGACCAAATGGTCATCGAAAGTGAAGCGGGTACTGGCACTGGAACGTTTACTTCAGTTGCCCCACTCACACAAGACCAAGCATTCTACTTGGTCGTTGCTGACCCCGATGAATTACTGGAGGAGTCGAACGAGAACGACAACGAAGCGTTTCTCGCCGGACCAATCGAATTCGATATTGTCGTCACGACTTTTATTCCAGCTCCGTTTGTTCCAGACGCGACTGCTGGATTGCGAGGACTTCCAACAGAACTACTTCCAGCACTGGTGAACTCTGGAGACGATAGGTCTTTTGACCCTGATTCTGATAGGTATCGTACTCGGCAAAGCGTAACGCTAATCGCAAATGAATCAGCGGATAGTGATGGACTTAAGGATGGAACTAAGTTAAACGAAATAAACAGCTCGAAATCATTTACTTTAGACGCTTTGGATGACGGAGTTCTTGATGAACGAGATGAAGATGGCGTGTTGGGTGACTTTCATCTTCAGCACGGTGAATCGGATAATTTGAGTGGTAGAAAGGGCATGATAATCGATGACCCTATTCGACTGGGCCCTAACGAGGTTCAGATTCGGATGAGAACCGATTCGAATCCCTTGGAGGGTCCGAGAGATGAGCTAATACCGGGCTCACCCACTATAGATTGGGACTTGACAATCACCATTGACGCTTCGCAAGACACCCCAACGGCTACAATACAGGGAACATGGGACGGTTTTCCCGCTCTAGAAGTCTATGTAAACGGGAGTGAATTGTGGACTTATACTCCTGGCAACGGGCCTTACGGAATATTCGAGCTTTTTAATCTTCTGCCAGTACAAGGAGATATTCAGATTCCCCAGACCACACAACCTGTTATTAGAAAGAACGATGGCCCGTCAATTCTACAAGCCACCGCTAACGTGGAATCTCAGCCAGTCCCCAATACAGAACTGCCAATTTCTCCACTGGAGCGGATTCACCATGCTGGTCTTGCAACAATCAACAAAAGTCTCCTCAGAAGAACAGAATATAAATCCTACACTATATATCCTGAGAAAGACCAATTCAGCGATGCGGTTGAACCGACGTCTACAGAAGTGAATACATACTTCCGGCACGATAAGCACCGCTCAATTCGAAAGAACAATTTCCGACTTACTCGCCCTAAGTCAGACCATGAGCTAACTGAAAACATCGAAGAACAGATAGTACCAAGTCGCTTTGTGGACGCGGCTTCAGCTTTAACGCAAAAATTAAGCCTTCGGAGCCGAATATGAAGAATCGCATAGTAATTTCAATGCTTTTTCTCTTGGCGTTGGTTGTTCAGTCAGAGAATGAATGTATGGCCGAGTTGATGCTGGATGTCAAAGTTGTTGTATCGAGAGAAGCGTCCTCGTATCGTTATTCCTACACAGTCGAAAACACAGCAGCCAGCAGCAGTGGCTTCTCGGCTTTTGCAATAAACGTTGGCGACATATCCCTTGTAGCCGAAGAGCTCACTCCTGCGGGTTGGCTTTACCAGACACAGCAAGATGGCATATCTGTAGCCTGGGATGGTTCCGCCGCCTCTCTACAGTTTTTGCCAGGTGAGTTCGCAACTTTCGAGGTTCTCAGTACGCTAGGGCCTGCGGAAGAGACGTTTAGCGGTTTGGGTGTCAATTTATCGTCCTTCTCTCTTGAATTTGCTACTGGGATGACGACGACGCCATCTGGTGAGGTTGTACCAGAACCTAAGACGAGCTTGTTATTAGCCATCGCGATTGTAATATTAGTGGTTTGCGTAGGTGTAAGAACGTCATCCTTCACCGGCCGTTAATCCATCTGCAACTGACGCTGATAACGCAGCTTTTTGCCCTTCCTGAATGCCGGATTTGCCCGATAACTGTTCTTATGAGTCACAATGATTTCAAAGGGTTAGAGGAGTTATCCACCCAATTTGCCTAGCGGATGGCTGTCATGGCATCATAGCAAGACTCTCCAATCCTCCTTTTGATTGGGTGTTAACAAACCATGGCCTCAGTCAATACTGACTGAGGTCCTTTTCTTGCTGTTGTGACTGGACCAACTCACGTTTTAATCGGGCTCTCTGCCGTCGTCCTTTGCGGCCATGCCGCTGAACTTACACCGACTCCGCTGGGATTGTTTGCGGTAATCGTTGGTTCGCTCGCTCCTGATATTGACGGCGAGAGTTCTATCCGCCGCCCTGGATTCTTAATTAAACCGTTTGTCGGCTGGCGAGTGTCTAACGCATTTGATGACTTCTTTGAAGTCTTCGCCAAGCTCGTGAGCAAACTGCTTGGCCATCGTGGCGTGCTCCACGCTCCGCTACTTGGCTTCACTCTGCTCTGTGCTAGCGGGCTTGGTGGTATTGCCTGGCTCTACTGGTTTGGGCTCGGTTATTCTTTCCATATCTATGGCGATTACATGACGTTCGCCGGTGTGCCCGTCTTCTCACCCTTTTCAACAAAGACTTACAGCGGCAGCAATCTCCGCGTTGGCTCAAGACAAGAGAAGCTGCTTGCACTGCTGCTTGTCCCTCTGATTTGCGTCGCCGGTTGGCCACTGCTTCCTGAAACCATCAAGGAAGGACACCTGGCGTTACTCGGAATGTTTTCTGCGAGCTGACTTACCAGGGTTCCGAAGCATCGACGCTAAGCTGTCTCAACTTTGTACAACTGTTAGAAAGTGTGCTAGTGTCATCGAATGGCTTACGATGTTCGACAAGCACGACTGTTCTCTTACGAAAACCGCCGAGACGCTTACAAAGCTCAAGACCGACTCGCTCAGTTGTTCCAAATACAAGGTGTCGATGAGACAACGCAAAAGCACCTTTGGAATTTGCACGCACTGCTTATCCAACACTTGATAGCAGAGCAAGGTGACGGTGGCCTAGTGTTCCAACCGTACTCCGCTCCCGAAGTCACGCGGCCCAAGTTGCGACTCGTCAAAGGCTAAGAGATTATGAAATCTCCATAGATTGCGTTTGCTGTACTTTGTCGCAGCACTTGGTAAACTTAACGGTCTAAGCGTTCGCTTCGTCCTCTTGTCACCCAAGGAGCTTACCAATGCCGGCACCGACGCCTGACGTCATCGTTGAGCAGCTTCAGCAGCTCGTTCAGACGCAAGAGAAACGACTAGCTACTCTAAAAGAGGACATTCAAGTGGCCGAGGCGGAACTTGCTCGCACTAGGTCTGCACTTCGTGAGCTAACCGGCAGGGCTGCGAAACCAAAACCTAAGTCAACTAAATCGAAAGCAGGCAAGCCGGCCCCTACGCGAGCCATCGTCGTTGAGACGGCCGAGGCAGTGCTTAGCGAGAAAGGCGTGCTCGCCGAGGACAAACTCAAAGCGTTTGTTGAGCAGCTTTTAGTAAATGGTGGCTATACTAAGAATGGCTTTGCTCTTCGCTTCCGCGAAGCTTTAGCCGATGAGCGATTCGTCGATTCGCCAGCCGGCTACCGTCTTGCCGTAGTCGACTCCCCTGCTGCCAACAATTCGCGTCCCGCTGCTGTCTCCGTGGAGTGACTAAGCGAGCGACGGACGTCGACCGCGTTTCAAGGGTCCGTGATGAACTTTGCAGTTCCGGCTGAGCACCAAAAAACAAAGGACACTAGAAAGTGTCCTTTGCCGGCGACAAGTCGCCTTTAACCCTGACCTCCGTATAACTCTTCTCGAATTTCCCACATGACGTGGTATCCATACGCAATTGCGTTGTCCATTTCCTCTAGGGACATGCCAAGGTATTCGAAAACCTCTGCTGTAATCTCAGGAGCCACATTGGCTACCTGCATTACAGTTAGGATTGACTCCAACCATTGGGCTTCGTTCCATTCAGGAATAGAACCGAGACGTGACATCGGAATGCTGTCGACCAGTTCTTTGCCGCTTGCAAACTTACGGCGTGGACTATGCTCTCGAATGTAGGTCCTCAGCTCTTCATAGGTCTTACCGAGGTATTGCAGCACCTTTTGAAAATCGGCCTCGTGAAGTTCACTTGTTGCCGTTTTCAAGATTCTGTCATACCACTCGGCTGAGCCCATAGCAGGAGTGAGGTTCGAGCGGGGATATGGGATACCACTGACAAATGCCTCAGCGTCAAAAGTATCTTGCTTCCCTACGAGTTTCCCGATTGTGTTTTTTATTTTCATGCTTCTCTCCAATAGTTTCGTAAGCGTTGAGGGCCACACTTGCGAAACTTTGTATTTAATCAACGTCCCTCGCTGACCAATGCCGAGACATGAGTCAACGCCGGATGCTGAATGGAGAAATAGCAGTGAACCAAAAACGTTCGGAGATTCGCTCAATTTCAGTTCACACCAATAATGGTGTGGATACTGATAGAGTGAGGAGGGGGGTGATAGATTGCCAAAGAGCAGCATGACTGCCCTTTCATTATTTGCGTTTGCTCAGGATTGCACAAGCAAGTGGATTTTGCCGGGGATTTGGCCCAGCCGAGGGTCAAGCGAGTTGTTTGCAATTCGTGGTTTACCGTTTTCCCTGTGACGCATCTGGCACCTTTGTTTCGACCAGACCCAAGCTTGTACTGAAGCCTACAGCAGCCTAGAATACACAGATTACGTTTGAGTTCCGTCTTACTGAGGATTATCTAATCCAGCCCTCCGGACGGACGCCCATAGTCCACCACTCTCCCTAGTATCTTGCGACCCGCCATGGAATCGGCAACTGTAGTTAGTCTGTATTCAGGCTGTGGTGGCCTCGACCTCGGGTTCAAGCAGCAAGGCTTTGAACTCCTCTATGCTTGCGACTCCGACCCAGCAGCTACTCGCTGCTACGAGCACAACGTCGACAAGAATGTCTCTTGCCGCGACGTCACCTCAGAGGAGTTTCACCGTGAGATAAACGAGATTGGAGCTTGTGACGTAGTGCTCGGAGGATTTCCTTGCCAAGGCTTCTCCAAGGCGGGACCGAAAGTCTCTGGAGACCCTAGAAATCAACTCTACTTAGAGATGCATCGAGCCATCGACACACTCCGTCCGAAGTTTTTTCTTGCAGAGAACGTCGATGGCTTGTCCCAGAACTTTCAGGGGCGATTTGTCTCGGCAATCACTTCCGACTTCCAGCGACTAGGCTACTCGGTTGAGGTCGAAATTCTAAACGCCGCAGCGTTTGGGGTTCCGCAACATCGTCGTCGCATTCTCTTTGTCGGCACGAGGCTCGACCAACCTTTCACTTGGCCGACTCCTACTAATGATGTTGCGGACCGGAATGGCGAATTCAAAACACGATATCAAATGGAGTTGTGGCATGGACCTTCGCCAACAAAGCCGCCATTAACTATCTGCGACGCAATCGGCGACTTGGTTGAGCTCTCTAGCGACGTGCCAGACCACCAGATAGCTTACGGTTGGCCTAGTAAGTACGAGGCTATATTTAAAGCCATAGGTCCCGGACAAAAGCTCTGTAACGTCAGGCATGCCGAGTCTTCAGTCTACACTTGGCAGATTCCAGCGGCCTTCGGCAAGACAACCTCTCGGCAGAAAAAAATACTAGAGACCATTGGTCGACATCGCAGGCACAAACGATATGGCGATATACCCAACGGTAACCCACTGCCTGAGTCGGAGATTTGCCGCCTAGCAGGATTAAAAAACCTGGACGACGACATCGATAAACTAGTCGCAGGTAATTATCTCAAGGAGAAAGATGGCGGTTACGACTTAAAGGGGGCGATGTTCTGCTCCGGTCTCTTTAAGCGGCCTAACTTTGACGAGCCGTCGCCGACCGTGCTCACCAACTTCAACAACCCCCGATACTTCCTGCACCCGACAGAAGACAGGCCATTCTCTCTCAGAGAGTGTGCTCGTTTACAGGGGTTTCCTGACTCTTTTACTTTCGTCGATGCAGGAGTTTCTCTAGTCGACGGATACCGCCTTGTCGGCAATGCCGTTCCTCCTCCCCTCGCACGCTGTCTCGCTGAGCAAATCTCAGCGGCCTTGAGTTGCTGCCTCAAATGAAACTTCCCATACCAGAACGCTCAGTTGCACGAGACCTCGCGGAATTCGACGTGTGGATTACCCCTTCGCTGGGCGAGATTCGAGACACGGACAGATTCCAAGAGGAATTGGACAAAGTCGCGTCTATCTTCGACGCACTCTCGGATGCCACCGATGATTTTTCGGACATTGCACACTGCTCGCCTGATGCTATTGCCGCAACCATCACTAGTAGAATCGAATCCCTTTCTGATGAGCAATCGGTAGAAACGCTTCACTCTTTGGCCTCTGTTTTGTTCCTGGTAACCGGAAAATCAGATAACAATGCTAAGTGCCAATTGCCGCTTCACCTACGAGACGTTGCAAAGTGGACTTCTTTTCCAATTGTACGTCGTCGTAAGGGCAAACAGCCAACAGTCAGCTCCGGGCCCATCCCGCGAGAACTCAAGTCGGATAAGTACATGAAAGTTGTTGCGGCACTGCAACACCAGTCTGAAATGCAGCAAAAGCTACTGCGAGAATTCGTCTCATTCGTCCTGAGCGATACGAATTATGTCTCGCAGCTCTGGAGCATCGGGTACAGCTACGCGACACTCAAAGTGTTGAGCCGCGAAAAACATTTACTTACGCCATTGGTCGTCTTTCAAGTTCGTGGCTCTGTATCTGCTTCGGGAGGTCACGGTCCGGAGGAGCTGCTTCGCTCCACATTGTCGGAATGGGGCTTACGAGCCAATGCAGGATACAACACCACGGATATAATCGTCGGGGGCAACGGAAGTAACTCTGGTTCCAACCGCTCAAAGACCCGTGCATACGACTTCGTACTTCCCTATCAAGTTGATGGCTGGGAGCCCAAGGTCCTAGTGCAGTGCCAGTTCTACGCGGGCGATTCAGGCAGTGTATCGCACAAGAACGTAGACCAAACCACGTCCTCGCGACTAGCTGTTTCCGCAGCCATCCATTCACCCAAGTTCGTCGAATACGTTGACGGAGCCGGTTACTTCTCGTCTCTAAATGGCGACTTGAAATCAATACTTTCAATGCACGACACACAGTCATTCTTCCAAATTCGCACGGCTTGCATTAGGCTCCGCCGAGAATTACAGGAAGTTGGCTTTCTGACACCTCTAGAAGTTGAGCACGCGATTCTTCGTAGAGGCGGAAACCGGACAGAAGTAGCCCACCTTCTTCTCGAAGAAGGCTATGCCGCTGACGAAATTGACCGGGCCATCGATGACGCGATTTCCCATGGAATTCTCACAAACGCAGACAAGGAAATCGGAATTGTCCCTGACCGTCTCGATACGGTGCGTGAACATTTTCTACTCGATGTCGCTGCCATCGAAGGTGAAGAGCTTGCACGTGAAGATATTCGGGGGTCTTTCCTGATTCCAGGCTATGGGCCTTTTTATGGCCTCAAACTCGATGCTCTAGTAGAACAGGCGGCGGCTACAGCTCCGCAACTCGCCGAACTATGGCAGTCGCCGCAGGCCCCTCTCATTGACATCCGCCGACTCTGCGAATCTGGGCGAGCTATGTCATCTTAGCGTCGATTTCACTTGCCTTACTCAAGCTGCAATCGCTTACTACAAGAGCTCTAAAGCTACTTATTGTCGCTGGCTGACTCTGAACTCGCCGAAACTTTCCCGGAGCCATCGCAACTCGTGCATGGAATCCCGCCAGCTCGCTGTCCGGTTCCCCTACAAACTGAACAGTCTTTTTTGTCAGCACTGCTTGTTTCACCCATCTGGTTTTCTCCTCCATAAGCGAATCGTTGACTATGGACTCTCACGGGCAAAGAGCCAGTAAGTATACTCTGTTGTTGATACCTAAAGCCCAAAGTAGCAGCCGTTGAGTGGGTTAGTGGAACGGTCAAAACTGCAAACAAAGACCCCGTTACGGGTGCTCCGGTTTACCTGGGGATACAGTCGTGGCTTGGATTGATTGCCCCCCATTTCGCTGGTCAGGACAAAATTTGGAGAGGAGTCGAATTCAAGCCTTTAGTTGAGTAAACCGCTCTATAAACACAGACGCTAATAGCAGCGGCAGCGTGGTTGCGATTTAGCACAAGAGTAGCTCGTTGACATCAAACTGCTGGGTCCCAGTAAACAGCCCATGGCAAAAGTAACAGTTTTCACTGCGATTCGGAACTCTAACAGCCAGCTTTCCAGTTGCTCCGTTGTAATTCAAATGTGTTTGCGGTGGTCTCAAACCAGTCAGGTGAGCCATTAGTTCAAACATCCCGGCGGACGCAACGACGCCATTCAAAGGAGCTACTGACGGTCCTGAGTCAGCCAAGAAGCTCTGGTCTACTCCGTAGAGAGCTTCGCGGTGAGCCCGCTCGTCATCGGTGGCCAGGTCTTGCCCAGCTTCTTCGCGGTCGAGCACGTCGAGGCACGACAAGCAACCGTTTCCGAAAAACGAGAAGCATACGCGTCCGCCATAGCGAAGTGCATCATCCCCAGGAACGATTTCGGTGGCAAAATCTACATACGGAGTGCTGAGCGAGGCACATGCTTGCAAGAGCAACAAGCGAGAACCTTCGTTATCCAGGCTGCCTACCACCACATCAGTTTCTTTGATTGCTGCCAGGCCAGGCTCAGAGATAATCGAATCGCAAATGGTGTCGACGCGGATGCTCGGGTCAATGCTCTCAACTAATCTGCGAGCAATGTCCACTTTTCGTGTGCCGGGAATTGGGTCGCTATGGCGACCAGTGACATAACGATTGCGGTTAGATTCTTTAAAAGGCCCGGGGTCGACCAACGTCATGTGTCCTATGTGAAGTAAGGCCCCGTGCTGAGCAGCCATTCCCCCAAGCCCCCCAACACCGGCAAACAGCACAGAGGACTGCTCGATTGCTTGTTGGCCTTCGCATCCAAAAAAACGGACGCTTCTGTCAAATCGTTCATCATTCATCTTTTCAACTCCAGTGAACCATAGGTAAGTCTCGTCGGAGACTGGTTCACGCCGTCGACCACGACAGAACAAGAACTCGCCACCTCATTAGTAGTGTCCCAGACAAGAGAATCAAACGATGTCGTTGTCCAAACCAGGGCTGCATACGGCCGACCCTTTAGACGCCAACGAATATGCGGCACGAACGCCTCGAACCCTGACAAATCACTCCATGAGAATTCGGCGTCGACCTGGCGAGGATGAGAGTGAAGCTCGACGACGCTACTGTCGAGGTCGTGGGCCCGCTTAATAATTGCCGCACGAGTCTGGTCCGTCAGTTCTAAGTAGAATTCAGACCTACTTGCGAACGCTTCGGGCGGAAGCAACCAAGTGTCTTGAGGATAGAATAGTAGCCCGTCACCCTCATTGCGTGTCTGGCAAAACGAAAACGCAGCTTCCTCGCAATGATTGTCCCGTCGTCCTACAAGATGCTCTCGAAGACTTTGGAAACTTAGGCCGTCCAACACTAATCGGTAGTCTTTCATTAGATTCCCTCCACAAAACGACGGCCAATTCCTTGAGCCCAAGTAAGCATATTGTGACCGTCGGCTGCATTGGCACCTGGACGCCATTGCTCGGCTTGCCACGAAAATACCGCCCACTGTCCTTCAAAGGGTGGCGGTGGACTGGCTGCCTTATAGTTTGCCGGCGGCTTAGCTTTGAACGTCAAACCGGCGGGAGTATAGATTCCGTAAGGTGAATTTGCCGGATACGGAGGTTTTAGAAAAAACGCCAGGTCGATTTTCGATAGAGACCAGTCAGGGGGCAGTGGGTAATCAGGCAGCAATACCCAGCGGTCTTGGTAGACCGCTTTTGGGTATGCTGATTGAAGCAAGGTAAATTCCTCTTCAATACGTTCATCCATGCGAGGCACCTCGCTTCCAACGGACATTCTTGCAAAAGCCGACGCCTGGCTTCAACTCGACAACGTCGCCAGGCTCCAAGGCCCGCTCGTTGTTCTCGTCGTCGATTTGCACAACGCCTTCGGATGGGTCCCATCCGCCGACCTCAGCGATTTGCTCCATGGTGATAATGGACACGGGCCAGGGACGCTCGACGCCTTCAATGTTCAGGCAAAACTTGAACTTTGGTTTGCAGTCGTCGTGCCGCTTCTTCTCTGCTACAGAACTCATATGAGATTCCTTATGTGGTGGGTGAAAAACGTATCGGGCACCAGCTATCCCACCGCTATAGCTGGGCACCGGGTTAGGCATGCTTGCGAGGCGGATATCTCCAATCCTCTACACGTATTATATCAAGCAGTGCTAAGAATTGCAAGCAAATTATACGCTGTGCTTGACATTATTAGCAAAAAAAGCTACACTTGCAGAATGCTGTGGGCATACCAACCGGAAGGAGTTCCTTATGGCGAAGGCCTCACCAGGCCCTGAGACGACAGTGCTGGGCACCTATTTGGCTGATTTACGAGCCTCCAAGAAGCTCAAGCTACGTGAGGTTGAGGAGGCGACGGACAATGCAGTTTCAAACGCCTACCTTAGCCAAATCGAAAATGGCAAAATCAAACAACCCTCACCAAACATTCTCTATGAATTGGCTGAAGTGTATGGAGTTTCATACAACCAGCTGATGGAAAAAGCAGGCTATATTGTTGAGAAGAGTAAGTCTTCAAAGAAGAAAAAGCATGGGAAGGCAGCGACGTTTGCCGTCGAGGACCTGACCAGCGAGGAGGAAGCGGAGCTCATCAAATACCTCGCCTACCTCAGGACTCGAAAGTAAATGTCATGCCCAAACCTGATGATTCGACACTCACACCAGCTGACCTCCAGCTGATTCGTAAGGAAGCGAATCGGCTCTTGAGCGAATCAGATGCCTTCGGTGTCTTTCCGACCCCAGTAGAAGCGATTTTAGAGCAAGCCAAGATAGTAGTCTCTCCAGAAGACGTGCTCAACGACTCCTTCCTTAAGAAAATGCGACGGAAGGCCAAGGACGCACTCAAACGGGCCGTCGCAAAAGTGCTTGGCGTCGTCGACACCCTGGCCAGCATTATCTACATCGACCGTGGCGTCTACGTCGTGAAGCAAACGTTTCTCAAGCTCCACGAGACAGCACACCTTTGGCTGCCTTTTCAGCGGCAGGCTTATCAGATTGTTGAGGACAGCGAGACCGAATTGTCCTCAGATGTCAGCGACCTGTTCGACCGTCAAGCCAACTGCTTTGCATCAGAAGTGCTTTTCCAGATAGATACGTTTACTCAGGAAGCGGCCGATTACGATTTTGGGTTCGAAGCTCCGCTGAAACTCGCCAAGCAATACGGCTCCTCAATCTACGCGGCGATTCGCCGCTACGTCTCGCGAAATCATCGGGACTGTGCTGTGATTATCCTGAACAAACCACAAATGTGTGAAGGCGTAGGGCGAGTTTGCACGCTACGACGTTTCGTAGCATCCGAACAGTTCTTGGAACGATTTGGGGATATGGAGTTGCCTTTACAATTTTCGGATAACGACGCAATTGGAAAAGCGATTCCGGTCGTTGGTCGAAGAATGAGTGGTCGGTCGACCATGGTTCTCAAGGACCGAAACGGCACTCGTCACGAATGCGTTATCGAGGGATTCACCCAAACTCACCAAGTATTCATCCTGGTTTGCCCAGTAGCTAGTTTGACGGCCGTCTCTGTCAGAATGCCGGCGTAGATTCTTCAACACAGAACGCACTCAATAGCGTCGCGGGACCACCGAGGGCTAATAGTCGAGAATTGTATCTGCGGCTCGAAAATGGGCCTCGACATTTCGGTCCTAACGCACGCACGCAGTCTAACGCGACTTCTAAGACCTGAAAATAGAAAGGCTCCTGCTAGTTCGGCTCAACCATCGAGGCTCCCCAAGGCCAGCGGATGCCCGCCAGGTTTGCTCCTAAAGTGCTGGTATAGAATTCGCTGATTTTCACGGTTTAATGACTCGCTACAGATTGGTTGTCATCGAGTCTACGAAATTACGATGATGGACTATTACGATAGGTGTAACAAGCTGCTTTCTTTGGGTCACTCTCGAGACTGTCCTACGGCTCGATGACCTCGCGAATCAGATACGGTGTAAAACGGGTTTGCCCTTCTTCGTGGCCCTTGAAGCAGAGAAACTGATATGGAGTGCCGTCCTTCGCGTAGACAATTCGCGAACCGGCGACGCCCCACTTGCACCCCCAAGCCGAATTTATCGTCCCGACGATTAGGCCGTCGGCCTTAGGAAAGTGTTCCTCAAAGTGCTGGTGTAAAGGTCGCTTTCCATGAAGGGACCTAAAAAAGTTCACGTGCAGGTCAGTAAGAACGTGCAGCTTATCTAGCGACGCATCTTCCCCTGAGAAGGCTCCTGCAAAGATTTCACTGGTTTTCCGACACTCACCAGCAAGATGATTGAACAGTTCTTCTATCTGTTCCATCACGAACGGCATTTGCTCAATCGCGGTTTCGGCTGTTTTGCTATCTGTAAACATTCTCATCCAGACGCGGATATCACGGATGATTGGCCGAGTCTGGAGCCCTTTTTCAACGTCAAGTAGATATTTCAGGTGCCTCTTGTATCGTGGCAATTCCGTATGAATGCGACTAAGAGGCACACGAAACATTTCCGCAATTGCGGCCAGAGTCTCGCCCTCTACGTGGCGTTGCCAAAGAATTTCTTTTCCAACACCGGAAGCCAGGCGTTCATATGAAATCCTGCTCAAGTCTATCCGCTCAATCTCTTCGGCGTGGTCAGGCGACTCGTCACCGGTCTCAAGTCGCCCGTTCGAAGCGGCATTTTTTAGAAGTTCAAGATGTTTGCTCTCCCGACCAAGGTGTCTGGCGACCACATCCTTGGCACGAACAAAGAATATCGTCCTATATGTGGTTTGAACTGGCCATTTTTTCTTCGGATGCATGAGAAGTTCCACCAGCGTCGCTTGCATCAACTCTTCGGCCAACTCGGGATTCCAATAAACACGCCTGGAAAAGAAGCTTCGCAGATTACTCCAATCTCTGTCAGAAAAATTATCCACGACCTCTTCGATGGCAGTGGAAGCGTCAAACGTTTGGTCAAGCTGGTGAATCATGGCCTGGGTAACCGGGAACTTAGCAAATTGCTTTCATGATATACGCGAAGTCACAGACGAAGCCCCGCGACAATCGCGGGGCTTCGCTGTTCATTGTAGGCTATAGCCTAGCAGTTGCCGTATAGTGCCCAACTGCCGCCTTCACAACGCAGCAAGTCAGGGCTTTTACAAACGGTCGAATACTCGGAGTAGTATTGACCGTCCCAATAGCATCCACCATCAGCGGTGGCGTCAGCCGACGCAGGCTTCGCTTGCGACTCGCCAACGATTGGCGAATTCTGAAGCGAAGGGTCTTGCGGCTGAACCTTCTGGGGTTTCTTTTCCACGGATTTCTCCTTCGAAGTGGAATTTCAGGCTAGTAATGCGGGCACCTACGGTTGGTCCCGCCCGAAGTAGAATTCGAGGCTTGTGCCGGCTAGGACCTCGTCTTCTGAGAGTAGACTGCAGCAACTTGGCCCGTTTTTTAGCCCGTGACCGAAATTTCGCTTCTCAGACGGCCAAATTCGCCTGAAACCGCTGAAAAACGCGGCAAAATTTTTCTTAGAATCTGACTACTCACAGTCACTTCTCGACAGTTCGCCTGGTGCTTATTCCGCTATCGATTCCGTAAGTCTTTTGTGGTCATAAGGTGGTTCTCGACCGTGAAAACGCCCACTTCTTAGTTCGTATAAAGTGGGTTACACGAACTTAAATGAGATAAGCCTTGGTTTGCTGCCTTACTCGGTGACCGTCGGCGACCAAATCTTGTCCTCATCGACAATCTTCGAGCCGTCCCAAATCGCCGTAGCCATATGAAATTCATTACCTACTCGCGTCCGACCGACAACAACAGCTATTCCGTTATCGTCGGCCGCAAGGTAACGGGAGGCCGTTGAAAAACTGGGCTTACCGCTTGGTTTCTGAATTGGGCTTGATACTATACGCCTGTATAGTTACCCTTTTCTAATGCCCGAACGGACTCTGGACCTCGAAGGCGTCGAGCGTGAGCGTTATTGCAATCCGCATACGACGCTAGAAAACTGTCATGCGTTGCAGCTTTACTTTAAGCCCTACCTATTGCAGCTTCGGCGAAGTGTCATCGTTTGGCGTGGCCGGACAAAGCACACGCGGCTTGCAGAGCCAAGTGTTCGTCTACGCGATTTGCGTCCAGGCGACTACGTGATTTATTGCGGGCAGCAGGAGAGGTTAACGCGTGTCGAGATTTATCGCTGACAATTCCCCTTCGCATTCAATTTTTTTGCCCCCATCGGCCGGGCGAGAGGCAAAAGCAATTGAACACTATGGAGAGCAAAAAATGTCGCAACTACCTACGACTCAGCAAACGCCAACTACTCCAGCTTGCGAAACTCAATCAACATTGGTTGCCACGCAGCAACCGAGCGAGGACGAAATGCGAGAGCGATACCTAGAGCAACAACGCAGGCTCGCGTGCCCAGGTTGTGGCGAATCGCCGTTTCTTGGCTAAGCCGCTTTCAATTTTCTCTTTCGCTGTGCTACGCTTCAGAGAATTCTGTTCTTTCCGCTCCAACTTGGTAGAGTTTTACTAGGTGGCCATTGCTTAACACCGTTAGGCAATTGTCGCTTGCGTGTTCACAAGGTTTTATCATCCCCGGAGTCACCATCATGTCTAGCATCGACTTTGCAGCGTTGCGGGCAGAGGTGCCCATGGCGAAAGTTCTTGAGCTTCTCAATTACGAGCCGAGAGCAACACAGGGGGACCAGCTTCGCGGAGCTTGTCCCGTTCACGGTTCGACGTCGACCACTAGCCGAATCTTTTCTGTAAACCTAGCTCGTAACAATTTCCAATGTTTCAAGTGTAAGGTTGAGGGCAATCAACTTGACCTTTGGGCTCAAGTCCACGAGCTGACCGTTTACGACGCAGCATTAGATTTGTGCTCTAAGCTGGGCATTGAACCGCCACCGCTTGGCGGTCGGCAGCAATAAGGTCACTACGGGTTTTACGAACACGCAGCGACCTTCCTCTTTTCTCTGGACGGAGTTACGGGTTCCTCTTCTCTACTGTCCACACGGCGGAGAAAATGTGAGCTTGTCACAAACGCCCGAAACTCTTTCGGTCGCTCTAAAAATATTTTTGCTGAAATTTAGTCGATATTTTTATCTGTGAGCTTGTAACAATGCCCCCTGTACGCTACCGCATTACCCGGCAAGACGCTCCTTTCGCCCATACCTGGATTGGTGGGAAGCTCAAGAACGATTTGGATTTTCCGACGGAGCAGTCCAGGGCGAAAGCACTGAGAGCATTCTCCGCAGGCGACGCGAAATCTCTTAACGTCTGGTGTGAGAAGTATCTCTCACCAAAGCAATGGTCTCAAATGCGAGCCGCTGTGCGTCAGTTCCGCTCCCGAATGGACCGCCGCAACGAAGAGCGAAAGACCATCACGATTTCCAAGAAAGCCTGGCGTTACGTCACAGAGTTGGCTGAACGCGATGAGTCAACAATCTCCGATGCGATGGAGAAGTATCTCTACCGGGCGATGAGACGCCGGTAATCTGCCCCTCAAACCACGCTTTTGAGACAAACTCACGCTTTCCGACTCGGAGGCCTTGGTTCTGTGACAAGCTCACAACATTGACCACGCTGCTTTTTGATAGAAGCGACTGAAAGAAATCTCTCCAGCCGCGAACTCTTTCTAGCCACGTTGCGTAGATTCGGGTTTACGCAGTGCAGCATGGTTGCTGCCAAACATTTTCTTTCTAGCACACGTGGAGGGAACCCGTGTCTATCGCACCTCGAATGTTTGAGACGCTTGAAGCCCGAAATCTGCTATCAGCTACCTTGCCGCAAGTCGCCGTCGACGGCGAAACTTTGCGGCTGCCTGGTGATGAAACTCAGCTTGTCACTGTCGAAGCAACATGGATTACCAAGCAAGCCGAATATGCCAACGAGGTTGGCTTGATTCGCGTTGCAGACAGCTCAGGGACCGCTGGAGCCTTGGCTCCAACGAGCCCCGGATATGGCGTCTCAGCACTCTCCAGTAGTGCCCGCGAACTTGTCTTTGCCAGCGGTGATGGTGTTGGTGCTCAGCAAGCACTGACATTGCCTGGCGGCACAAGCCTTGTGCCGTATCTGATTGCAAATGCCAGCAGTGAAGAATACCTCAGTGCACTCCAGAGCGGCGAAGCTCTTCGCGAGCGAGACGCGTTCTTCTCCACGGTTGGTGCTAACGTCGATGGTTTTTCGCACTTTCGCTTTGTCAACACAGAAGACGGCGTCCTGAGCGTTGCCGCCGAAGATATTCGCGGTGGTGGTGACCAGGACTTCACCGACGTCGTTGCTACGTTTGAGGTAATCTCAATCGCAGACGCACCGAAGACTGAGACCATTGAAATTGTCTCCGCTCCCACTGGCGTCACACTTGACGGCGAAGCTGGTACACTCGACCTCAGTCAGCTCGAGCCTGGCACGCACACGATTGTTGTCTCTGTCGGGGGCGAGATTGAACCCGAGCTACCACAAGGCACCCCCCTGCCAGGCCTCGGCGAAACGATTATCAACGAAACGTTTGACGGCGGTCAGTTCACCGCAGACTGGACCGAGGTCTACTCGACTGACGGCCGAGGTGAAATCGTGCAGCTTGCCGACGGCGATTACGCTTACGAGTTTCAGTACCAACGTGATGAAGAGTCCTTCAAACTCCAGCAGTACCCAATCGACTTTGACAGCGTTTATGTTCGCATCGAGGAAACGTTTCCTGACGGCTTGGAGATTCCGGGAGCGATAAAGCAATCGCGTATCTTCGATGTCTCTCCCGTTGGGGGCGAGTATATGAACTTGCAAATCTGGGGCAACGGCCGCCAGGATACGAACTTCAGTCCGATGGACACGGCGGTTTACTATGACTTCCCAGTCGCCGCCGGCGAGACCATCGTCACCGAGTATTACTTTGCTTGGAACGACCCGGGGCAGTCAAATGGCGAGTACTACCTCAAGCGAAATGGTGAAACACTCGTTGCGTTCGACGACCTGTATTTCGCTGATGACCAACCCGCCGCTGGCGTGTGGGTAGGCGGCAATATCTCGCTACGGGGAATTGACCCTGAGCCACTTCGCCGCCAAATGCGAAGCATTGAAATCATTGCCAACCCGGTCGGAGCGGTCGCCGAGCTACCGCTTGGCAATTATGACTTCAGCGTCATTGGCGACTTTCGCCCCTAGCCGGGTGCAATTAAACAAAGGTACAGAATCCGTCACAGCGAACGATGCCAATTGCAGCAGTGCATTAGACTTAGGTCGAATATCATACTCCCAAATATGGGACCCCGATATCCGCCCAATTTTGGGTGCCTACGCAGCCTCAGCGTTTCACGGAGGCAGGATGGCAATAATCGGTTCTTCCCAGTCCCTATGAACGGAGACTCTCGTTACTGATGGAAGAAAACATGCTTTAGATAGATAAACGAATAGGGAATATCAAAACTGTACGAAACTAGAATTACAGCAGTAATTACGCCTGACCAAATGGAGAAAACGGTCACTTTCTTGGAAAGAAATGGCCGTTTTGACAGTAATTGATACAGTGCAGGAGGCCAGAAGATAACATGAATTAGGGCGTTAAACCCCGCGAGCCTTAGTATATCCGAATCAAATACAGACGAGGCAATCAGAGCCATAAAGCCTGCGATATAGCAACCGACAACCCAGCGTGCGACAGAATGCCGCCAAACCAACAGCAGCCCTGCTGTAAAACAGGCTGTCGATAACACTATCCAGGCCATCACCCAAAATGGTGTAGCTTCTATTCCTTGTGCATCGAAAATTTCTAAGGCGTGATGGCCATGCTGATATTCACCAGCGTGTGCATCCAGATGAAAAACGATGGACAGAATCAGCAAGGAAGTGAGCTGGTATTTCATGTTCTTAGAACCTGTTCATGTCCGAACCATCGGTGTATGCAAGCCCGCAAGTGAAATCGTAATCTCACAGACTCATGTTGACGAAAAAGTGCCCGTTCCGCAATTGCTAAGGGCATAGGTGTGACTCTCCTCGGCAGGAAAATGCAGGCTGCTAAACTGCCTCAGCTTCATCGGCTGAGGCAGCTTAGCGAGTCCCTAAAACGGACGTTTTTGGGACTACAGCAAGCCAGAGCCTGGCGTAAGCACTTACGTAGATACCAGTGTCCCTAAACTGGTTCCACAATCAAAATCCCAATACTTGGCCCGCTTATAGCTTTTGGCATTCCCTTAGGACGACTAGGGGAGTCGCACGCACTGGCCAGACTGGTAAGTCACTGTTCCGCTAACTGGTTCACGAATCGTTGAAATTTCTCCTACACTTACTGTTCGAACGATGGCAAAACAGCGAATCGGCACGCCTGGGAATGCAGCTGCTAGGTGAGGATAGATACCCATGAACGAACTTCCGCGAGTAATCACGTCATCGACCAGAGTAATCCTTGATGGCATTGATGAAGGTTGCGACGTGAGCAAGATGGAATTGAAGTGGTCAGCTGGCTCAGGTCTTTTCAATCCAGGTGAAGACGCTTTTCGCACGGGTGTCTTGCGTTTCAAGCACGGTAGCACTTCTTTAGCGAGTCCCCGATTGACTAACGCCTGACAAATTCTAAGCGGCGGCCACAAGGCTTCTGCCCGCTGAGGACTACTTCGCGGAACGGGCACTAGACTTACATCATCCGCAAAGTAATCGGCTAAAAAGGAATGCGATGCCAACTCTTGCCCCACGACTTCCGCCGAGTAGTCAATCACATTTCGGTTGGAATAGACACCATCTTGCTTGAGGGCATAGGTGACGACTCTCGATTGCTTCGAGACATCAGCATTGCCACGCGGCGAGTATTGCAGCAGCGAGGCGAATTTCAGACTAGAAGGGAATTGCCTCATCGAACATTGCTTCTGTTCTAGGGGGCAAAAACTCAAAAAACTCGTCAAGCGTTTCGTCTGACAAGATACGTGCCCCGTAATGGAGCAATTCTTCTGGCCATTTCAAATTGGGATTCTCGACGAGATTCTTTGCGATAAAAAGACCTCGCCCTAGCCGCAACGCTTCGGCGGCTTGTGAAAGCGAGCCGCTCGTCTCGCCAGCTTCCACAATTACCGTTGCGTCTGAGATAAGTGCCATCGTGCGATTTCTCATCGGAAAGCAACCAGGCTTAGTTGGATATCCGCTTTGAAACTGCGAGACACAAAGATGCTCAAGCATAATGGTCTCTTGCAAAGCGGCATTCTCACGCGGATAGGTTTTGTCGAGCGGAGTGCCGATGACGGCAATCGTGCGGCCACCTTCCGAGATTGTGCGTGTGTGGGCTGCTGTGTCGATACCAGCGGCCAAGCCACTCACGACCACAAAGTCGTGTTTTACGAGCAAAGCGGCGAGCTTACTGGCTCGGGCCAAGCCCTCAGGGGATGCCTTACGAGAGCCGACAATTGCTACGCGAGCACCCGAACGTAGGCAATCCGTTTTGCCGCTCACAAAAAGCGACTCCGGTGCGTTCTTTTGCTCGACCTCGTTGAGAGGTCCAAGCAATTCAGCAGGGGTTGTCTGTTGGTAATCCATAGAAATATCCAGCGTGGAACTTACCTTCGGTTATACCGCATTCCGCAAATAATGTCGCTCCCAAAAGGCCATCGCGATTCTAGCTGTGCAGAATCACCGTGTTCTGCGGTGTCGGCGTAATGATATACTGACGGCAGTGCTGAATTGCAGCTCGCTTTTCGTGCAATACAGCAATGATTCGAGCCAGAAGGATGAATCGTGGCAAAATTAAAGGGAGTCGTCTTCGGCATCCGGGATGTGCTGACTCAAAGTGGCAAGATTGACGACGCGATGTTCCAAAAAATCGGTCGTCTGGTGCAGTACCTAGACGCTCAGGGCATCGAGTGCGTTGCCGTGTCGAATCAATCGTGGATTTATACCAGCGGCGGTGACAAAGAGCCGCTGCAAGTCTTGCTCAAGAAGGCATGGGGAGTTTCCGTTCGTTGCTACTGCTACGGAAATGAAGGATTCCCAGCCAAGCAATCTGCCGCTGCTCTTGAGTACATTCGCAAGCAAAAAAACTGGGAAGCCAATGAGATGCTTTACGTCGGCAATTCCAAAGACGACATGCTCTCAGCTCTCAATGGCAAAGTGCTGTTTATTAATGCTCTCTGGTTTGGGGATAACTGCGAGTACGGAATCAGAATTAAGTCACCAAAGAAGGTCGCTCGATTCGTCGACGTGTTTTGCTTGCGGGAGCATTGGTGGTATTTTGCGATTGAAGAATCCGGTTTGCGAGTTTATGCCCTTGCCCCGTTCTCGACCTATGCTGACCCGCGATTTAAGGCCCACTCGGAAGACTTTATCCAAACCGTGAAGCGTGAGTTGGGCGATGCGAAAAGCGTCAACTTCTGGGCGTGGTATCTCTGCACCAGCCTTTATTTTTCGGGCGTGTACGAAGAAGTCAATTTCATTGTTCCGTATCCCTGTCACACGGCGGGGGATTATCCGACGGTACTAGAAAAACCGCTCTCGGTTTTCGCCAAGTGTTTTCGAGGCAATTACCTGCAAGACCTGATTGTTCGGCACACGACAGCTCTTGAATCGAAGAAGAACCGAAATATCGTCAGTCATGAACATCAACTGAATACTGTGCGACTTAATGCCAAGCCGCTAAAGAGTCCCACTGAACGCTATAAGAATCCGCCGCTCAAGAATACTAAGACGGTTCTGGTGGTCGATGATATTGTCACCGAAGGTTATTCACTCGAAGCGGCCAGGACACTAATCGAGAGGACTCGGGCAAAGGTCATTAGCGTTGCCCTGCTAAAGACTTTGAGCAAAGCCTACCGCAAGGTCGAAGACGTGGACTTTTCTGAGTACGAGTTGCAGTACTACGAGACTTTTAAGTTCGAACCTTTGGATACTGCTGAAACATTTGGTTACCACGACCACATTGTTGATAGAGACGCCGCCGCCGACCTAAGCGAGCGACTTCAGCGATACAAGGATTGGGATTGGCCAGAGGAAGAATAACCGCCACACATAATCGTGTCGGTCGATGAAGTTGGCGATTGCGTGAATGACAAAGAGTCTCTACGCACGTCGGACTTCAATGGGCTTGTCCATGCACTCAACATAGAGGTAGTGCCGACCGCTTTGCCTAATGACCTCCGCACGCGGGCGGTACTTATAGCGGTAGCGATAACAATAACGTGTTTGTTGCCATCGTTGACCATTTTCTAGCTCGTATACTCCGTTGCCTTTCCAGCCTTGAAAGCCGCCTCGAATGCGGCTCTTTGCTACGACACTCATTACTCCCGTCCTTTCAACTAATAGTGAATTCTTTCCAACGCACCGCACTAAGCGGCACACCAGCCATAAACTTGGCAATGTCTTTTCTGCCGTAATAAGTCGGCGTACCACGTGAGTTCTGAGCCATCAAAACTACCGGCACGCCAGCAAATACTGGGCGACATGTTTGAATCATTCCATTCGCCGTCGAGGGATTCTGAACGACATGCTGTTTGACCACGACAATGGCGAAATGAATTCCCTGTTCCTTGATAATTGCACCTTGTAACTTCATTGCTGTTCTCCTACAGACCTGAACACAGCCGGTCCGCACCCCGACAATGTCGAGGTTGGACCGCCAGTTTCATGATTGGTAGCTCAAAAGGGCTACGGCTTGGACCGCTTGTGCGGTCTTACGGGCACACTTTTTGGGCCAGGTTTTCCTGGGCCATGACACGTTTTGCCTGGTGTCGACCGCTTGTGCGGTTTAACCGGGACTGTCTTCGGGCCGGTAGCTGGTTTGCCACCACAATGCTTTTTCGCCATATTTCAGGTCTCCAAAAAGGGGTTTAATATGCAGGGCAGCCATCCTGCCCTTGCTATAAGTGATACTGCTGCACCTTAACTGACCGATGTGGGGTTTTTGGGCGGTAAAAAACTACCAGATTCACGAAAATTGCTGCATCAGTGGTACTCCAGCACCTTAACCAGAAAGTCTTCCGCGAACTGGTTAAGGTTTCCAGGTATCACCGTTGGTGGCCCCCAAATGCGAAGTGAGACTCTAAGATGGAATCGACCGACGACGAAGAAGATGACCTCCGTATTATGGTCAACTTGATGGAAGACTCAGTGGAGTCACGTGATGCCGCAATGGCTGAGCTGCTCCGCAAGTATGGCGGAATCGTAAAAGGCATGGTCCGAAAGCAATTTGGCACACAACTCGCAGACGGCGAAGAGCATGAGGTGCTAATTCGTACCGTCACTAGAGCTTGGAAGTATGCTGGTAGCTACGACGATTCCAAGAGCAAGCTAAGCACTTGGCTAGTGTCGATAGCCCTGAACGAAGCTAAAGACCTCATCTCTGAGAACCAACCTGACTTTGCATTGGTTGATGAAGAATACCTCGGAGTTCAGTTTTCGGAAGATGGACTTGAAGATGAACCAACCAAAGAAGAGAAGAAAATCGTTCGAGACTTTAAAGTTGTGCTGTCACGGTTACCAAAGTTACAAAAAGCAATTATCGAAGCCGACCTAGCCTGTGGAGAGGCGGCGGACGGCAAAAGGTTAGCCAAGTTGCATGGGACGACAGTAGGCTCGATATACGTGTCACGAAAAAAAGCACACGATAAAATTGAACACGAAATGAAAAAGCTAGGTCACTTTGAGCCACAGCATCTACCGGGGTGAGTTATGAGTAGAAAATACGAAACATTTTGGACAAACCTTGTTCGCAAGTATCATCGCGTCGAAAAGACGCCTATGTCTGTTACCGAATTGGAGCAAGAGATAGCGAAGTTAAGCGTTAAGCCAATGTCTGAACACGAGATAGAGTCCATTGTTGACGCCGTAAGTCGTGGAGAATGCCCTTCAACTGAGCCAGAGCCCGATTTCGATTGGATAGAAGAAGTCGACACCTCAAGTGTCGAGGAGGGGGTCTTGCAACTTAACCGTAACAAGGGCGATACGGACTCAGACATTCAAAAGCAAATGGAAGAGTTCCGTAAGCACGCCCTAGAAGAAAGCAACGATGAAAAAAACGACGTGGAATCTGATTAATTCGCGACTTGGCCACGCTGAACGCCTAGGTGAAGACTACGCGAATATTGCTAGCAAAGACGACTTGCCAATTGACCCGTTTGGCGTTGCTCAGAGCGAAAGCCCGTTGCTGAAATACACTACTGGTGATTTCCGCGATGCGTTCGATGGGCAGTTGGAATATCATCGGAAGCAAAATCGCTTTCTACTTTTCTTGAACACAAAATATGATACTGAACAATTCTCCGGTGAGCATCATCCGCGTACACGATTTTCGTTAGCCCATGAATTAGCACACTATTACCTGCCGTCGCATCGGGCTTACCTTATGAGTGGTGGAAACTCTCACTTGTCAAAGAGTGAGTTCACGAGTGACGCCATAGTGGAACGAGAGGCTGATGCTTTTGCTGCTGGGCTCTTGATGCCAAGTAAGTTATTCAGCCCCAAAGTTAATAGGGCAGAGCCGAATTTTGATATTATTTGCCATGTTGCAACCGATTGTCAGACTTCTATCCTCAGTACGGCAATTCGCACCGTAAGACTCTCGCATTTTCCTTGTGGACTCGCCTGCATCCAGCAATCTCAAATTGCATGGATGTTTTGCTCGAATTCACTTATCGATGCCGGTTGCTATCTTGGTGAACGCGGTTGCTCGGTCCCATTACATTCTGCTGATGTTTGGAAAGAATTGGAGCAGGGCAGAACGTCGACGCCGACGAAAGAGGCTACCGTGGCAGATTGGTTTAGGACTTATGACTCCGATAGTCGCGATTCGACTGTCGTTATCGAGCACTATTTCCCAATACCCATTCTGAAAAGCTTGCTAGTTCTGCTGACAATAGATGAAGATGACTTAAACCCTTGATAGTTTATTTTCCGTTCGACGCCTCGGCGTTTCACGCTGAGGCACCATACGCTCTGTCCGAATCCTACGATGGCTCGGGGAGTTTTCTGTTAGAATAGGGCATTGTTGATTGCCCGCGACGAATGCGAAGAATACCTGGTGCCATGACGGTTAAATTAGTTGCAATGTCGATAGCCACGCTGCTCGTCTTCGTGAGAGCGGGTTGCGAGTATAGCATGATGAATGAGTATGGAACGGATGCCCAAATGGGAATCTGGTTCATTGTCATGGTCGTGAAGATGGCGTTTTGGCTTCTCACTGGTCTGGTCGTAGCGAGACTGCTCGCGGGTGCTTGGGAGAATCGCTGGCGGCCGGTGGCAGTGGTTGCGTTAGGCGTGGCCCTGGTTTGGGTGGCAGCAATAGGCTGGGCGAGTGTTGGCTACGTCAGTGCAGGGCGGGCTCTCTCCGATGCCTCTTCGGCTTCGACTTCACCTGAGCGTTTGAGCGAGTTAGCGGAGTTCGACGGCATCCATTCAGGTTATGAACTCGACAATCGGATTGCATCTAACCCAAACACGCCACCAGATATTCTTCGGTTGCTTCACGGGCGACCCGAACAGGTTGGTACAGAAATCTGCCTTGCACGGAATCCGAACACCCCAGAAGACATTCTGCTTGAACTGGCAAATCGCAACGATGATTGGGCTCAATATATTTCCGATTCGTTAAAACGAAATCCCAAATACGATAAGGTGTTCGGGAATCGCGATTAGACTGCTGCGAGCGGCCACATGGCCCGACAGTACGAGATTTACAAACTGCCTCAGCTTCATCGGCTGAGGCAGCTTCGGGAGCTGCTCGATTATCGTGAAAACGAACGTTTCTACGATAAGAATCCTTCGATAGAAGGCACTGATATTCGAGCAAGAATACTTATCGAAATAAGCCCTTGATTGGGTCTTCATCGAATCTGGCTGTTAAGAAGGGCAAAATCCTATGACGGATTCTGTACCTTTGTTTAATTCGACCCCTAGCCCGGGTTAGCCCGGTCCGACGTGGTGAACAGCCGCCAAGCATGACTTCTACATCTTGTCGTGGCAGACTTCGCTGAGGTCTTTATCACTCCCACTCGGGTAGCTCTTTTGAGTCGGCATCAGATGCCCCAAATCATCTAATGCCGTTTCCGTGCTTTACGGTTCTACCCCTTTTCACCCCGTGGGAGTTTCACCATGCCCGCCTCACTAGCAGAGCAAAATGATACGTTTCGCCATACTGTTGCAGCGGGCTGCCCGTGCCAGGCCTACCCCGGTAAGTTCTTCATTACCGAAGGAGTTCAACACCTGAAGGAAGAAGACCTTGCTGCAGTGCTCAACAAGCTTGCCCAGCACCACGAGTTTCCCGAAGGTGATGACCCTTACGGCGAGCATGACTTTGGTCACTTCGAGCACGCCGAGGAGAAATACTATTGGAAGTTCGATTACTATGATGCGAACTACGAATTCGGGTCAGAAACTCCGGCGGACCCAATGGTGACTCGTCGCGTTTTAACTCTAATGCTCGCAAGCGAGTATTGATGGTTCTTTGCTGCACGGAAGCGGCAACCTTTTCCTAGGACCTACCTCGCACTGTCTGCAATTCTTATCCATTGCTGCTTGTCTTCGTCGAACGTCCAGTTGCCCCTTGAAATCTCCTCAACAATTCTTATGTCGTGTCCGGTCGCGTCATCGTACTCCCAGTCGCCAGGCTGATTAACGCCTGGCGTGGCAGGTGCCGTTCTTTCGATTCTGTAGAGGCTGCGATAATGGTCCCGTCCGGGCCCCATCACGTACATCGTGAGAATACCTAGACCAACCAAGACCACGTTGAAGAACGTGCCTATGAACGCTTCGCTTCGCCATAACCGTTCGCGGTAGGCCCTTCGGAGGAAGAGCATCGGTGTCCAAGCTTCACCTAAACTTGAGCTTATGACTCTCCACACTCTTTTCGTCAACTTGCGGAGGCGTCCAAGTGGCCGCAAATCACGAAGGTAGTCGGGTAGCCGGAGCAGGAATAATGCTCCCCGCACCATCAGTTCCCCGAACACCTTTTTGACTAGCCAACCCTTGATGGTAAAAAACTTATAACCCCCGCCAAGCTGCGGCTCATACGGTAGAAGACTTTCAAAGAATGCTATCCATTCTTTCTTCAGATTTCTCATAAAATCTCCTCCATTGAGCGACCGCCTCGTCAGTCTACGCATTCTACCGGCTAAGTTGTTCCGGGTCGATTCTTGTGGCACATCTTCTTAGATTGCCTGCACATGGTTTTAATGGAGATATTGATAAAAGACGAATAGGCTGAATGAAATGCTCAGTTTCCCAAATCGCTTAGTTCGCTACCTTATGCAATTCATGCTGCCTGGCTGGTGGAGTATGACAAGAAACTTTCTCCCTGGAATTTTCCAGAGGAATCAATGGATTCTTTGAAGACCGGCTTGCTATAGCGGAAGGTGCGAACGTAGTCTTTGTCAACATAGTCATGGATGCCAGCAAGTCTCCGTTTTTTGTTCACTGCCCGCAGTATTTTCCAGAACTGACGACTCACAGGCTTATAAGCATCGAAGGGTAAATTGTAGAGCAACTCCCCTAGCTCCTTTGCACTGAGCCTTGTGGCAAGTCCTTCAAACTGAGCAATGAGATTTTCATAGTGCATTCTCTCGATTTGCACGTGAGAGCGTCGCTTCGGGTCAACCTTACCTGCCCTTGTTCGCCCACCGTTTCGGTAGCTTATCGAGTAGTTGCCGATATAGAGCGGCTGGTGCCAAACGTCTCGCAGGTTGTTCTCTTCCTCTTCCCAAATTGGGCTCTCGCCACTTTTGTCGGTGACGAACAAGATAAACCTCTGCCCCCAGCGGTAATAGCGAACGTTGGCAAGACCTTCTTTCTTCCAACGCCACCGAGTGGATTCGCAGCCATACGCCCGGTATTTGCGTCGCAGCTTCTCGTCTACTTGCAAAGGGTCTTTATGTTCTGGAATCCAGCCGGACACATACCAGCGGTAACCCTTGGGAATGGTTGATACAGCAACTTGCTGCACAAATGCCGAAAGGCCTTTGACCTCACACGGTTGTTTCAATTCACGACGCTTACTGCTCATACTTCTCCGTCTCTACTTGTACGGCTAACGTACAACCCGCAGCCGTACAAGCGTTAGCGCTCTGTGAACTCCGTCATGCCAGGAGCGTAATTCAGATCTTGACAAGCCGACGTCGTGAAGCACGCCTCTGGCGGCGGCGCTGGTTGGCCTGATCAAGTTCGCGCTGGCGATCTTCGCTGCGATGCTCAGGGTGTGCCTTGAGCCATCGGTCAGGTAGCAGCTCGGAGAGCTGTTCACGCTGGTCCCTTGAAAGCGATTCGAACGGGGTTTGGGCGTCGCCCACCCGCAAGTACTCGGGAACGATCTGAGGAAGCCGGACGAGAACATCGTTGAGATACGGGGTGACGTGGACATGATTAGAACGAGCACTCTGGATAAGCGTGTACCAGACGCATGCCGCGCGACCACCCGCATCGCTCCCAAAAAATTGGTAATTTTTTCTTCCAATAACCGAGGGGCGAATGACTCTTTCTGCCATGTTGTTATCGATCGCATAGCGCCCGTCGGTTGCAAATCGCGTCATCGCGTTCCAACGATTGAGCAGGTAGCCGATCGCTTCGGCCAACTTGGTCGAAGGCCGTACCGTCGGCTGCACTTCGGTGAGACGATCGTGCAGAAGGGCAAGAATGGGAACCGACTCGCGCATGCGCACTTGTCGTCGCGTTTCCACATCGGCATCGGCCAGGCGATCCTCGATGTCGTACAGTTGCCAGATCCAAGCGAGCGCCTCGTGCGCAAGTGGCTGCGTTGAGACGGCGCACGCTTCGTCGAACTTCCGCCGCGCATGGGCCCAACAACCCAGATCCAGAAGTCGGCCATCCGATTCCTTGACTAGGGACGTGTAGACACTGTAACCGTCGGTTAATAATCCGCCTTGAAAATCATCAAGTATTTCCCGCGGACCTGCGCGGGATCGATCAAGTCGATAGTCAAATAGTTGGTACGGATGCTGGTCATCGCCAACGTAGACCCAGAGATAAACCAGCTTGGTCGCCCCAGCCCCGGGACGCAGGACACGGGCCGTGGTCTCGTCGGCCCGTACATAAAAACTATCCAGTACTTGGGTGCGAATCAGATCCCACACCGGCAGCAGACGCTCGCCCGTTCGCACCACGGCGTTGCTCAACACGCTGCGGTTGAACCACATCGTGGTGGTGGAACGAAGCTCTTCCTGGAGACGATACAGGGGCAGGTGACGCTCGAACTTGGCGTGTGCCAGCCAGGCTAACGTGCTGGCCCCAAATATCCCTTTTTCGTTGATATTGGGTGGCTTTTCGCTGGTGACGATCTGCTGGCCATCCCGGCTAACAGGGCAACCGTAGGTAAACCGAACGTGCTCGGCGATGTAGGCGCTAGACTCAACATATTCTAGTTGCCGTGAGATCTGCTCGGAGATCACCGTCCGCTTGCCGCCACATCCACAAGGACAATCGAGTTCTTCCGGCGGCAGTGGGTGTTCAAAACGCTGGACCGGCAAGCACTCGGGGAATTCAAAACGTTTGCGCTTCTTACGGCGTTTCTTGCGTTTCGAAGACGATTCATCGTCTGGCTCTTCTTCGTCGGTCGCCTCGTCATCCTCGCTAATCTCGTTGCCCTCGATCGACTCGGGATCAAAAAGAAGCTTTTGATCGGGAGAAGGGATAAACCGTTCACGCCGTGGAGAAAAGAGTGCCTTACGGAGTAAGGTGATTTGCTCTTGCATCACCTCGATGTGATTCTGCAACGATTCAAGAGTTGCCTGTTGCTCGCTATTAACCCTTTTGAGATGTGCGATCTCGGCGCGCTGCACTTCGATCTCTTTTCGGAGTTTGTCGGATTCCATCGACAACGTTTCGGTCCTTGAAGGTGCGTCACGAAATGGCAAATGATCACACACCGTTGGTGTAGAACACACATGTTTATTTATCGACAATTCACGTTGCGCGTCAAGGTGGTTTCCAAGGCGATTGAGTAATTTGTTTTGCCTGCTCACGACGCCACCACTTGCGACGTTTGACACTCGATAGCTCGATGCCTTCCAGCAACAATCGCAGGTCGTCCACATGCAGTGTCAAGTAATCACCGGGGGATGCAATCGCCCCTCCATGGTCGGCGCCACGTAGTGTCTCGAACGTTCCTCGTTCAAGATGCTTGTAGAGGATGATCGTGCCGTCACCCGTGAAATAGAGTACCTTCAACCGGTTGCGGCGTCGGTTGAAAAACAAGAAAAGATCTCCGTCTTCAATCTGTTTGCCAAGCTCCTTTTCGACGATACCGATTAATCCACAAAAACTTTTACGCATGTCCGTGGGAGCCAACGCGGCGAAGACTTTTATTTGGGATGGCACAATCAACATGACGCCACCTCACGCAACGCCTGCAATACGTCCTTCACTGTCTCACAATCGGTGCCGTGAGGCACATCCACAAAGACTCCCTGCTGCGGCAAGTGAATAC